>CAWJZZ010000001.1:0-86878 GCA_963847475.1 uncultured Actinomycetes bacterium
TCGCGTACCCACTCGCCGGCGCGCACGACGTCCGCCGCATGCGCCGGGTCGGCGGAGATCGAAGGGATGCGGAGGAACTCAGCGAGCTCGTCGAACCAAGGCTCGGACACCCGCGCGAGCCTAGCTGAGCTGGCAGGCCTAAGCGACGTCGCGGAGCTTCTGCGACTCGGCCAGCGCGCGCAGCTTCTTCAGACCCTGATTCTCGATCTGGCGGATCCGCTCGCGTGTCACCTGGAACGCACGGCCGACCTCGTCGAGCGTGCACGGCTGTTCGCCGTTCAGGCCGTAGCGAAGCTCGAGCACGCGCCGTTCGCGGTAGCTGAGCGCGCCCAGACACTTCGTCAGCGCCGCCGCACGGAACGCCGTGTCGGCCGCCTCGTCCGGCAGCGGTGTCGACTCGTCCTCGAGGAACTGGCCGAACTCCGACTCCTCTTCGTCACCGACCGGCTTCTCGAGCGACACGGGTGTCTGCGCGGTCCGGCGAATCGACTCGACCTCTTCGACCGTCAGCTCGAGCTCTTGCGCGATCTCCTCGTTCGTCGGCTCGCGACCCCGCTCGGCACGCAGCTTCCGCTCAGTCCGCATGATCTTGTTCAGCTTCTCGACGACGTGCACCGGCATGCGGATCGTGCGCGCCTTGTCGGCGAGCGCACGCGCCACCGCCTGGCGGATCCACCAGGTGGCGTAGGTCGAAAACTTGTAGCCCTTCCGCCAGTCGAACTTCTCTGCTGCGCGGACGAGCCCGATCGTCCCTTCCTGGATCAGATCGAGGAACGGCAGACCCTGGTTGCGGTAGCGCTTCGCGATCGAGACGACCAGCCGCAGATTCGCCTCGACCATCTCCTGTTTCGCGCGATGGTCGCCGCTCTCGATGCGTTTCGCGAGCTCGACCTCCTGCGCTGCGGTCAGCAGGCTGACCTTGCCGACGTCCTTCAGGAAGAGCTGCAGCGAGTCGGCCGTGAACTCGAGCGCCGGGGTTTCGACGACCTCGTCCGCCGCGACTTCGACCGCCGCGTAGAAGTCGGCCGCAGCCTCCGCGCTCAATTCGTCCGGGGTTTCCGCCTCGGCTTCGTCGTCCTCATCTGCCAGCTCGACCAGCGCAGCTGCCGGCTCGTCGTCGGCAGGCTCGGTCTCAACGCTCAGCTCGTGCTCGATCGCGGCCAACTGCTCCCCCTGCCTCGCGGATGCGGAACTCTCGCATCAGGAGCGGATGGACGCCATAGGCCGTCCGGCTCATTTTGGCTGGCCTTTAGTCCCGTTCGCCACAAGGCCTTTCAGGAAGACACCGGCCTGCTTGCCGAGCGGCGTCGCGGCGCCCAGCGCCCGTGCCTTGCGAAACTCCACGACCGCCTGGTCGCGCTGCCCGGTCCAGGCGAGGAGCAGCCCCAGGTGATAGCGGACGCTCTGGCTGGCGGGAAACCGTTTGACGAGCGGGCCGAGACGGGAGAACGAGGCCGACAGATCGTCCTCGTCGAACCGCCCCATCGCGGCTGCGACCTGAGCCTCGTCGTCGCCCGGCCGCTGTCGAGCCGCTTGTCGGTACAACCGCTCCGCCGAGTGCTGGTGGCCCTGCCGCTGTTGCAGCACACCCTGGATGAGGAGCGGGTCGGCGCGGGTCGGCTGGAAGACCGGATAGAGACCGTCCTGCGGTGTGAAGTACTGCGGGTGCAGGATCTCGTCGGCGCGCATCTCGTACAGCGTGTTCCGCCCGGTTGTCTTTGCGGCCCTGAACGCCTGGCCTGCCTCGTTCAGGTAGCCGGCGCAGAAGAGTGCAACGCCGTAGTTGAACTGGACGGCGGGATCCTTCGGTGCGCCCTGCTCGACGGGTTCGAGCGCGAGCGCCGCTCGCTTCGCCGGCTGGGCCATCGCCGCCCTGATCGCGGCCGCATGCGCCGTGGCCACTCCGGGAACGAGCAGCGCCTGCGCCCCACTCCCGCACTCCGCCTTCGGCTGAGCCGGGTTCTGCCGCGTGGCGAGGACGACACCGGCGACCACACCCGCGGCGGCCAGAGCCGCGACGCCGACGAGCACGCGCACACGGGCAGCCGGCGACATCGGCGGCCACGGTACCGGGAATGCAAACGGGTGCGGCTACCGTTAGTACAGCCATGAGCACCTATCGCGAGCTGCTCCAGGCGACGCGCGCCCAGATTTCCGAGGTCGACGCCCGCGGCGCCCAGGCGCTGCCGGACGCACTGTGGGTGGACGTGCGTGAACTGGACGAGTGGGAGCAGGGCCACATTCCCGGCGCCGTCCACGTGCCGCGCGGCAACCTCGAATCGCGCATCGAAGGCGTTGCCCCGGACCGCGCAGCACAGATCGTCCTCTACTGCGCCGTCGGCAACCGCTCCGTCTTCGCCGCGAAGACCCTCGCCGAGCTCGGCTACGAGTCCGTCTACTCCCTCGCCGGCGGCTTCACCGACTGGAAGCGAAACGGTGGGGATGTGCTGACGCCCCGCACCCTGTCGCCCGAGAAGCGCACCCGCTACTCGCGGCACCTCTTGATCCCGGAGATCGGCGAGGAAGGACAGTTCAAGCTGCTCGACTCGCGCATCCTGCTGATCGGCGCCGGTGGGCTCGGCTCGCCCGCGGCCCTCTACCTTGCAGCCGCTGGAATCGGCACGATCGGCATCGTCGACGCCGACATCGTCGACGAGACGAACCTGCAACGACAGATCGCACACTCGCTCGAGACGCTCGGCTCGCCGAAGGTCGACTCCGCGAAGCGCGCGATCGAAGCGCTCAACCCGGACGTCGACGTGCGCACGTATCGGGAGCGCCTCACTTCCGAGAACATCGACCGGATTCTCGACGACGGCTGGGACCTGATCGTCGACGGCGCCGACAACTTCCCGACCCGTTACCTGGTGAACGACGCCTCGGTCTGGCGTGACATTCCGGTCGTGCACGGCTCCATCTACCGGTTCGAGGGGCAGGTCACCGTCTTCTCGCCGCACGTCGGCCCGTGCTACCGCTGCCTCTTCCCCGAGCCGCCGCCGCCCGAGCTCGCACCGTCGTGTGCAGAGGGAGGTGTGCTCGGCGTGTTGCCGGGCATCGTCGGATCACTGCAGACGAGCGAGGCGATCAAGCTCGCAGCCGGAGTCGGGGAACCGCTGATCGGCCGCCTGCTGCTGTTCGACGCGCTCTCGACCGAGTTCAACGAGGTCAAGATCGAGCGCCGGCCCGACTGCCCGGTCTGCGGCGAGCACCCGACGATCACCGAGTACATCGACTACGTCGAGTTCTGCGCCCGGTGACGGTCGTCCGGGTGCCGCCGGTCCTGCGTGCCGAGGCCGGAGGTGTGCGCGAGGTCAGCGCCGTAGGGGCGACGGTGCGCGAGCTGCTCGAGGATCTGGCGGCCAAGCTGCCCGCACTCGGCTCGCGCGTCTACGACGCAGGCGCGATCCACCCGTACGTCAACGTCTACGTCGACGGCGAGGACGTCCGCACCCGCGACGGCCTCGACACGGCGGTCGCCGACAGCTCGACCGTGATCCTGCTGCCGGCGATGGCCGGTGGCTGCTAGTTCGTCTCTGCTCGACCTGATCGGCTCGACGCCGCTGGTCGAGTTGCCACGGCTCTCACCTCCCGGGCGGCGCATCTTCGCGAAGCTCGAAGGACAGAACCCGACAGGCTCGATCAAGGATCGCGTCGCACTCGCGATGGTCGACGCCGCCGACCTGGCTCCCGGCCAGGAGCTGCTCGAGCCGACCAGCGGCAATACCGGCATCTCGCTGGCACTCGTCGCCAAGCTGCGCGGGCTCAAGCTGACCTGCGTGATGCCGGCGAACGCAACGCCCGAGCGGCGCCGCCTGCTCGAGCTGTACGGCGCATCGATCATCGACTCGCCCGGCGAGGAGGGCTCGAACGGGGCCGTGCGCCTCGCGCAGGAAGTCGCCTCGGGGGACGAGCGCTACGTGATGCTGTTCCAGTACGGGAACGAGGGGAACCCACGCGCCCACTACGAAGGCACCGGCGCCGAGATCGTCGCAGCGCTTCCCCGGATCGACGCACTGGTCGCCGGCCTCGGCACCGGCGGCACGCTGATGGGTGCCGGGGCACGGGTGAAGGAGGCGTTTCCGGACGCGCAGGTGGTTGCCGCCGAGCCGCTGCCTGGAGATCCGGTGATGGGCCTCCGCTCGCTCGATGACGGCTACGTGCCGCCGATCCTCGACGTGTCACGGCTCGACCGCAAGCTGCTCGTCTCGAACGACGAGGCGGCCGCCGCCGCGCGCGTGCTGCTCGACCGTGAAGGCGTGTTCGCGGGAGTCTCGTCGGGCGCGGTCGTGCATGTCGCGCGCCGCATCGCCGAGGAGCTGCCGGAAGGCTCGGTCGTCGTCGCGATCCTCGCCGACGGTGGCTGGAAATACCTCTCGGCCCCGTTCTGGGCCGGTGCCGAGCTCGACGAGTCGGTGCTCTGGTGGTGATCCCGGACGAGGTGCAGACAGACCTGCGCGTGCATGCCGCCGAAGAGGCGCCCAACGAGGCGTGCGGGCTGATCGTGCTGCGCGACGGCGTCGCCGAGCGGTACATCCGTGGCCGCAACAAGCTCGCGTCTCCCTACCGCTACGAGCTCGAGATCGATCCTTCGGTGTGGTTCCTCGAGGACGAGGGCTACGAGCTCGCGGTCTTCCATTCGCACCCCGAGACGGCGCCGATCCCGTCGCGCACCGACCGGGAGCTCGCGGGCCTCTGGGCCGGGCGGCCGTTCGTCATCTACGGCCTCAAGCTCGACCAGCTGCGGGCCTGGCGGGTCACCCGCAAGGACGCCGTCGAGATCCCGCTCGCGTAACTCCGCGAACCACGCTCGAACCTGGTTCGAACGAGGTTCGAACCAGGTTCGAGGGACACGGCGCTACGAGACGGTGAAGCTGCCGTTCATGAACGACGCGTGCGGGTCGCATACGTACGTGTACTTGCCCTTCTTGAGCGTCAACGTCCACGAGGAGCTGCCCGTCGAGCCGACCGAGGTCGACTTGTTCACTCCCGGGCCTTTGAGGTGGAAGTTGTGGATCGACGACTTGTCGGAGATCTTGAACACGTACTTCCCGGCCTTGAGCTTGGTCACCTTCGCTGAGCCCTGCTTGAGGGTGATCGTGAACCCGGGGCCGACGGTGCCCGTCAGCGTCGGGGTCGCGGCAAGAGCGGACGGTACGGACAGCGCGGCGACGATCGCGGCAACTGCAACGAATTTCATGAGACTCCTCAGACAGTCGGGAACGCTTACAGGCTCCAGAGTACGCTCCTACGCATGGGTCTCGCCGACGTCGTCGCACCCGAGTCGCTGGCCGAGCCGCAAGGTCGCTACCTGACGGACCTGATGGGCCGCGGCGTCGTCGGGACCGCCGACGCCGTCGTCTTCCCGTCGAGCGTCGAGGAGGTCGCCGCGGTCATGCGCTGGTGCTACGAGACCGGCACGCCGCTGACCGCGCGCGGCGGCGGCACCGGGCTCGCCGGCGGGGCGATTCCGGTTGAAGGCGGCGTCGTGATCGGCTTCGAGCGCCTGAACAAGGTGCGCCAGTTCGACCCGCTGTTGTGGCGCATGCACGTCGAGGCCGGCGTGACGACGGGAGACATCCAGCGCCTCGCGCGCGAGAACGGCCTGCGGTTTCCGCCAGATCCCGGCGCAGCCGAGATCTCGCAGATCGGCGGCAACATCGCCTGTAACGCAGGCGGGCCGCACGCCTTCAAGTACGGCGTCACCGGGAACTGGGTGACGGGGATCGAAGCGGTGATTCCACCCGGCGAGATCATCCATGTGGGCGGCCCGATCCGAAAAGACGTCGCCGGCTACGACGTGAAGAACCTGCTGGTCGGCTCGGAGGGCACGCTTGGCCTCGTCACCGCCGCCTGGCTGAAGCTCGTGCCAGCCCCCGAGCTCGAATTGCCCGTGATCGGCCTCTACCGAAACGCTGACGACGGTGTCTCGGCGATCGAGCGCGTGCTCGCGTCAGGCGTCGTCCCCGCGGCGGTCGAATATCTGGACGCCGTGACGCTCTCCTACTCGGGCGATGCCTACCCGTTCGGCGTTCCCGACGGCGGCAACTTCATGGTGATCACGGAAGCCGACGGCTCGCACGCCGAGGCGCGCCGCGTCGCCGGCGAGTTGCGCGAGGCGCTCGCGGAAGATGCCGTCGCGGTGCACGCGCCGGAGGATCCGGCCGAGGTCGCCGAGCTGTGGCGGTGGCGAGGCGGCGTCGCCTTCGCGATTCTCGCCCAGCGCGGCGGAGCGTTCAGCGAGGACATCGCCGTGCCACTCGACCGGCTGCGCGACGTCGCTCACGAGACGCTCGAGATCGGTGCACGGCACGATGTGCCCGCGCTGTCGTTCGGGCACGCGGGCGACGGCAACATCCACTCGACGTTCCTCTTCTCACCCGACGAGCCCGAGCAGGAGCAGCGCGCCGACGCTGCCTGTCATGAGCTGTTCGAGCTCGCCCTGCGGCTCGGCGGGACGGTCACCGGCGAGCACGGGATCGGCTGGCTGAAACGCGGCCAGCTGGAGCCCCAGCTCGGGCCGGCGGCCTACGACCTGCACCTGCGGCTGAAGCAGACCTTCGATCCGAAGGGCCTGCTCAATCCGGGCAAGAAACGCTGAGCCCGGTCTCCGCCGAGCGCAGCAGCGCGTCGAGCACACGCGCCTGACCGAGCATCTCCGCACGGCCGATCAGCGGTTGATGCTCGCCGCGCACCGCAGCGACGAAGTCGTCGAGCTCGGCGCGGTAATGGTTGCCGGGCTCGACGCGGTGCTCCTCGCCGTCGAGCAGCACCACACCCGGTGGGTTCACGAACGCCTGCGGAACGAGCAGCACTCCCTCGCTGCCCACCACCTCGATCTGGTTCGTGCGCGCGGTGAAGCCGCACTGGAACGTCGCGACCACGTCGCCGAACCGAAGCGTGGCGGCGAACCGCTCGTCGACACCACCGCGGCCGAGCCACGCCTCGCCGTAGACGCGGTCCGGCTCCCCGAGCACAAGGCGTGCGGCACTGCAGCAGTAGCAGCCGAGGTCGAGCAGCGCGCCTCCACCCAGCTCCGGCACGAACCGCACGTCGTCGACGCGCGGCAGGATCCCGAAGAACGACGCTCGAACCGCCTGGATCTCCCCCACGCGCGGCAGCAGCTCGGAGAGGAGCTGGGTCTGGCCGGAGTGGCGCCACATGTAGCCCTCGCTGAGCACCAGGCCACGCCGCTCGGCTTCGTCCTGCGCCTCGGCGACGTCGGCCGTGTGACGCGTGTAGGGCTTCTCGACAAGCACGTGCTTCCCCGCCGCCAGCGCACCCATCGTCCAGGTGTGATGCAGCGCGGCGGGCAGCGCGATGTAGACGGCATCGAGGTCAGGGTCGGCTAGCAGCTCCTCGTACGAGCCGTGGGCGCGCTCGATCGCGTGCTCATGCGCATAGCGCTGTGCGCGGCCGAGGTCGCGCGAGCCGACGGCGACGACGTCGAAGGGCGCATCGTCGGCGCGAGCCCCGAGGATCGCCCCGTTGATGTGCGCGGTCGAGAGCAGGCCGAGACGCATGCGCCGGGCCAACGTACACTCGATTCGCGTGACTCCGACGTCGCAGGACGCGCTCCGCCGCCGCGCCCGCGCCGCGCTCGCGGCCGGGCCTGACCGCGCGGGCGCACGGGCCCATTTCCGGGCGATGGGCATCGATCCCGCGCGTCTCGTCGGGCCGATCATCGGCATCGCGTCGACGTGGACGCAGACGATGCCTTGCAATCTCAATCAGCGCGAGCTCGCGCGACGCGTCGGCGACGCAGTCACCGCCGCAGGCGGCGTCGCACTCGAGTTCAACACGATCGCCGTCTCCGACAACCAGTCGCAAGGGACGCCAGGGATGCGCGCCTCCCTCGTCTCGCGCGAGGTGATCGCCGACTCGATCGAGTTGATGGTGCACGCCCACGACTTCGACGGGCTGGTCTGTCTCGTCGGCTGCGACAAGACGACTCCGGCAGCGCTGATGGCGCTCGCGCGCGTCGACAAGCCGGCCGTCGTGCTCTACAGCGGGCCGATGCGTGCGGGCCGCCTCCACGGCGCGTCGGTCACGATCGGCGACGTCTGGGAGGCGGTGGGGGCCGAGGAACGCGGACTGCTCTCGCGGGCCGAGCTAGACGAGTTGGAGCACGCCGCGTGCCCGGGGTTCGGCACGTGCGCCGGCCACTTCACCGCCAACACGATGGCGGTCGCGCTCGACTGTCTCGGCCTCGCGCGGATCGGCGACGGACTGATCCCGGCCGACGACGACGAGGCGAAGGGCGCGGCCGCCGAGGCAGCGGCCGCACTCGCCGTGAGGCTCGTGCGCGACGGTGTCACTGCCCGCCGCTTCCTGACCCACCGCTCGCTGCTGAACGCGATGGCCGGCGTGGCCGCGAGCGGCGGCTCGACCAACGGAGTGCTCCACCTGCTCGCGATCGCAAACGAGGCAGGCGTGCCGCTGAGCCTCGACGAGCTGGCCGAGATCGGCGAGCGGACACCCGTCCTCGCAAGCCTGACGCCGTCGGGCACGCACACCGCCGAGGAGTTCAGCCGCGCCGGCGGCAGCGCCACCCTGATCCGGGAGCTCATCCGAAGCGGCCATATCGACGGCGGCGCGCCGACGGTGACGGGAGCCTCGCTCGCCGAATCGACCGCCCAGGCCGCCGAACCCGACGGTGAGGTGCTCTTCGACGCGGGCCAGCCGTTTCGGACGAGCGGTGCGCTGTACGCGCTGCGCGGGAACCTCGCCCCGGACGGGAGCCTCGTCAAGGTCTCCGGCACGACGCGTCGCCGGCATTCGGGCCCGGCACGCGTGTTCGACAGCGAGGAGGCATGTGCGGACGCGGTCAGGTCGGGCTCGGCGACAGCGGGCGACGTGCTGGTCGTCCGGTACGAGGGCCCCGCCGGCGGCCCCGGGATGCGCGAGATGCTGAGCGTCACCGCGTCCGTGGTCGGCGCCGGGCTCGGCGATTCGGTGGCGCTGGTGACGGACGGGCGCTTCTCGGGCGCGACTCGGGGGCTGATGATCGGACACGTGTCGCCCGAGGCGGCACGAGGCGGGCCGATCGCGCTCGTGCAGGACGGCGACACGATCTCGATCGACATCGACGCGAAGACACTCTCGCTCGGGCTCGCCGACGATGAGCTCGCCGCGCGGCGCGCAACTTGGGAGGCGCCGGACTCGCCGCTTGCGGGCGGTGTCTTCGCGCGCTACCGCGCGCTCGTCGGCTCGGCGTCGGAGGGCGCCGTCCTGCGCTCGGGACCTGTGTGAAAGACGTTGGCCGGCGGGCCGGCGATCTCGGCATCGGTCACATAGACGCGGCCGTCGGGTGCCGCCGTGGTGATGAAGAGCGAGCGGCGGTCGGCGCCGCCGAACGCACAGGCGGTGACGTGTTTGGCCGGAACCTCGATCACGCGCTCGAGCCGGCCGTCGGCGGCGTAGCGCCGAACGGCCGAGCCGGCCCAGAGGCCGACCCAGACGCCGCCCTCGTCGTCGATCGCGAGCCCGTCCGGCACGCCGGCGCCGCGCTCGATCACCGCGAACGGCCGCCTGTCGCTTGCCGTCCCGGTCTCCAGGTCGAAGTCGAAGACATCGATGCGGTACGTGAGCGAGTCGACGTAGTAGAGAAGCCGGGCGTCGGACGACCAGGCAAGGCCGTTCGAGAGGGAGACGCGGTCGAGGACGACCTCGAGCGCGCCGCCAGCGAAGCGGTACAGCGACGCCCGGTCGGGGCCTTCGGCCAGCTCCATGCTGCCGACCCAGAACCGACCCGCGGGATCGCACGCGCCGTCGTTCAGCCGCATGTCGGCTTCGTGGGGAACGAGGCACAGGGTCTCGAGCGACTCGTCCTCGAGGTCGAGTGCGACCAACCGGTCGGCCAGCGCGACCAGGATGCGACCGTCTGTCATCGGCGCCACCGAGCCGGGTCGGTTGTCGAGCCCGATCGCGCGGTCGCTGCGTCGGGCAGGATCCCAGATGTGCAGCGCGCGTCCTTCGATGTCGACCCAGAGCAGACGCTGCGTGCGCGCGTCCCAGCGTGGCCCCTCTCCGAGCTTCGCCCGCACATCGATCGCCACGTCGACGCTCATTCGGCGAAGCTTGCACGATGACGAGAGCCTTGGTGACAGGCGGTGGTTCGGCATCGGGGCTGCGGTCGCCCGCCGGCTGGCCGCCGACGGCTTCGAGGTCGTGGTCAGCGATGCGTCGCTCGAAGCAGCTGCCGCGGTCGCGTCCGAGCTCGGCGCACAGGTGCTCGAACTCGACGTGCGCGATGAGCAGCAGGTGGCGCCTGCGATGGCGAACGTCGATGTGCTGATCAACGTCGCCGGGATCGGCTCGACGACGAACGCACCGGAAACGCCGCTCGACGTGTGGGAGAACGTGTTCGCGGTCAACGCCCGCGGCACGTTCCTCTGCTGCAAGCACGCGATCCCCGGCATGATCGCGCGCGGCGGCGGCTCGATCGTCAACGTCGCGTCGGTCGCAGCGCTGGTCGGACTACGGAACCGGGCCGCCTACTCCGCGTCGAAGGGCGCTGTCGTGTCGCTCACCCGGGCGCTCGCCATCGACCATGTGCGGCGACGGGATCCGCGTCAACGCCGTCTGTCCCGGCACCGTCGACTCGCCCTGGGTGCGCCGGCTGGTCGAGGAGTCGGGCGAGTCGATCGACGCCCTTCGGCAACGCCAGCCGATGGGCCGGCTCGGCACACCCGACGAGATCGCCGAGTCCGTCGCGTACCTCGCCTCCGACCGGGCCGCGTTCGTCACCGGCAGCGTGCTGGTGATCGACGGCGGCCTGACAGCCGCCTAGTGCAGGCGCTCGTCACACAGCCCGGCGTCGCAGATTCGGCTCGCGTCGAAGACGTGCCGGAGGTCAAGCCGCGCGCGGGCGAGGTGCCGCTGCGGGTGCTCGAGGTCGGCGTGTGCGGGACCGACCGCGAGATCGCTCACGGGCTCTTCGGCGTCCCGCCGGAAGGCGCGGCGCAGTCTCGTGCTCGGCCACGAAGTGCTCGCGATCGTCGACGCGTGACGGGCACGGCTTCTCGCGCGGCGATCTGGTCGCCGCAACCGTGCGACGCTCCTGCGGCCACTGCCACGCCTGCGCCGAGGGCTCTCCCGACGCCTGCTTCACCGGCGACTACAGCGAGCGCGGGATCACCCGGCTGGATGGGTTCGCGCGTGAGGCGGTCGCCGAGTCGGCCGGCGAGCTGATCCGGGTGCCACCCGCGCTCGGCCGGCTCGGTGTGCTCGGCGAGCCGACGTCGGTCTGCGCACGAGCGCTGCGTCACGCCCACGTGATCGGCGGCAGGCAGCCCTGGCGGCTGGAACGCGCGCTCGTGATCGGCGGCGGCGCGATCGGGATGCTGACGACGCTCCTGCTCCGGCTGGAGGGCGTCGAGGTGTGGACGGCGTCCCTCGAGCCGGCGCAACGCGGTCGCCGAGGCGTGCGGCGCGAGGTACGTCTCGACGCGCGACACGCCGCTCGCCGAGCTCGGCAGCTTCGATCTGGTCGTCGAGGCGGTTGGCGATGCGCAGCTGATGGCGGACAGCCTCGCGCTGCTCCGGCGAGGAGGCGTCGCGTGCCTGATCGGCATCGACGGGCGCGAGCAGACGTTGACGCTCGACGGGCCGGTGCTCGGGGTCGACGCGGTGCTCGAGAACCGTGTCGTCTTCGGGAGCGTCAGCGCGCAGCGCCAGGACTGGCTCGCCGGCCTGGAGGCGCTCGACCGTGCGCGCGAACGCTGGCAGGACGCGCTCGAGCAGGTGGTCGGCCTGCGCGTCCCGCTCGACCGCTTCGCCGAGGCGTTCGCCCACGCGTCCGGCAAGGCCACGCTCGTGCTCTCGGACTAGCGCAACTCTCGAACCTCGTTCGAACGTGGTTCGAACGAGGTTCCTGAGGTAGCGGCCACGCCCAGCCCCAGCCCACCCCGAGCCGCAAACGCCGGAACCTCGTTCGAACGAGGTTCGAACGAGGTTCGATGGGTGGCGGCCACGTCCAGCGCAGCCGTGCCACGAACGGGCAGGCGCTGGTCTAGAGCTTCCGGTACTCGACGCGGATCGCGCGTGCCGGTCTCGCCCGAGCGCACGATCGCGTCGCAGACCTCGGCGGCGCGGTAACCGTCCTCGAACGTCGCGCCGTACGGAGCCACGTCCGAGTCGTCGACGATCGCCTGGAGGAAGTGGTGCACCTCGTGCACGAACGTGTCGCCCCAGCCGATGATGTGCCCGGGCGGCCACCAGTGCTCCCAGAACGGGTGGTCCGTCTCCGAGACGAGCACCGTCTTGAAGCCGCGGGCGCGGTCGCCGTCGGCGCGGAAGACCTGCAGCTCGTTCAGGCGCTCCATGTCGAAGGCGAGCGAGCCCTTCGAGCCGTTGATCTCCCACTGGAACGCGTTACGACGGCCGAGCGCGAGCCTCGTCGCCTCGATCGTGCCCACCGCGCCGCTCCCGAACTCCACCGCCGCCTCGATCGCGTCGTCGACGGTGCGTCCGGCCACGAACGTCTTCGCGAAGCCCGCGACCGTGTCGATCTCACCGACCAGGAAGCGCGCCAGGTCGACCACGTGCGTGCCGAGGTCGCCGAGGGCGCCCGAGCCGGCCTCGCCGGGCTGGAAGCGCCAGGTGTCGAGCGTCGCGTCGTCGCCCCAGTCCTGCAGGTAGCGGCCGCGGAAGTGGCGGATCTCCCCCAGCTCGCCGGCGTCGATCAGCTCGCGCGCGAGCCGCACCGCAGGCACGAAGCGGTAGTTGAAGCCGCAGAGGTGCTTGACGCCCGTCGCAGCCACCTGCTGCCAGATGTCGTAGCTCTCGGCCGCGTCGCGCCCGAGCGGCTTCTCGCAGATCACGTGCTTGCCCGCCTGCGCGGCCGCAATCGTCGGCTCGGCGTGCAGCGAGTTCGGCCCGCCGTTGTCGAACAGGCCGATCCGGTCGTCCTCGATCAACTCGCGCCAGTCGCCGGTCGCGTACTCGTAGCCGTACCGGCGCGCGGCCTCCTCGACGGCCTCGGTGTTGCGGCCGGCGATCCCGACGAGCTTCGGCTCGAGCGGAGGTGGCCACGTGATGTACGCGAGCTTCTTGAACGCGTTCGAGTGAGCCTTGCCCATGAACGCGTAGCCGAGCATGCCAACGCCGATCTCACCCATTCCGCGATAGTAAGCGTATGGCCGACCCGGTGAAGTGGGGAATCATCTCGACCGCCGACATCAACCGGAAGGTGATCCCGGGCGCGCACGCCTCGGCCAAGGTCGACCTCGTCGCCGTCGCGAGCCGCGAGCAGTCGCGCGCCGAGGACTACGCGAGGGAGTGGTCGATCGAGCGCGCCTACGGCACGTACGACGCGCTCCTCGACGACCCCGACGATCGAGGCCGTCTACATCTCCCTGCCGAACACCATGCATTGCGAGTGGTCGATCCGAGCGCTCGAAGCCGGCAAGCACGTGCTCTGCGAGAAGCCGCTGTCGCGGCACCCGGACGAGGTCGCCGAGGCGTTCGACGCGGCCGACCGGACCGGGCGCCTGCTCACCGAGGCGTTCATGTACCGCCACAACCCGCAGACCGCCCGGCTGGTCGAGCTGGTCGCGAGTGGCGCGATCGGCGAGCTTCGCCTGATTCGCTCTGCGTTCGGCTACGGCCTGTACGACGAGTCGAACATCAGGCTGCGCACCGATGTGGAAGGCGGCGCTCTGATGGACGTCGGTTGTTACAACGTCAGCGGCTCGCGGCTGCTCGGCGGCGAGGCCGAGCGCGTGTTCGGCGAGGCGTGGTACGGCCCGTCGAGCACCGACTGGGTGTTCACCGGCGTGCTTCGCTTCCCGGGGGACGTGCTCGCGACGTTCGACTGCGGCACGGCGCTCGCCAACCGCGACGAGCTCGAGGCGGTCGGCAGCGAGGGCTCATTGTTTCTCGACGACCCGTGGCACTGCACGAACCCGGTGATCGAGCTACGACGCGACGGCGAGCGTCGAGCTGATCGAGCTCGACGCCCGAGGACTCCTACCGGCTCGAGCTCGAGAATCTGAGCGACGCGATCCGCGGCGAGGCGCGAGCTGCTGCTCGGACGCGACGACGCCATGGGGCAGGCGCGCACGCTCGAGGCGCTGCACGAGTCGGCGACGAGCGGCACGCCCGTCACGCTGTGACCGACGCCGAGGCGCGCGAGCGCGCCGCGGCGATGCTCGAGCGACGCCGGCATCGTCCCTGACGCCGGCCGAACGTGCCGGCATCGAGGTGGCCGACTTCGGCCTCGGCCGTCTCGAGGAGATCGGCCTGCAGCTGGTCGTCTACGTGAACACCGAGCGCGTGTGCGCCAAGGAGCTCGTCCTCTTTCCCGGGCAGGTGTGCCCCGAGCACCGTCACCCGCCGGTCGGGAGCGACCCCGGCAAGGAAGAGACGTTCCGCTGCCGGCACGGGACGGTGCACCTCCACGTCGCCGGCCACGGCGAGATCGTGCTCTCACCGGGCGAGCAGTTCACGATCGAGCCGGACACGCTGCACTGGTTCCAGGCAGGCGCCGACGGAGCGGTCGTCTCGGAGTTCTCGACGCGGAGCCGCGACGAGTTCGACGTCTTCAGCGATCCGCAGATCGTTCGATAGCGCGCAGCGCGAGACTCTCGTCGACCTCGCCGGGGAGACCGCTGACACCGACGGCGCCGATCCGCTGTTCGCCCTCGAAGACGGCGACGCCGCCGAGGAAGAACGTGAAGAACGGATCGAAGCTCGCCCGTTCGACGGCATCGGCGCGCGCCTTCTCCGCCAGCTCGCGAGTGGTGCGGGCGTCGCTGCGCGCAGCCGTATAGGCCTTCCGCTGAGCGTTCAGGCGCGTGTCGGGTGCCGCGCCGTCCATCGTCGCCGCGGCAACCAGCTCACCGTGCGAATCGGCGACGAACACCGAGACGGGCGCGGACGCCTCGGCGACCACGAAATCGACGATCGCCTGGGCCCGGGAAAGTTTCACGCGACGATCGTAGAGGTCGCAGCTACCATCCCGCCGATGACTGCGGTCGTGATCCGGGGGACGCCCTATCCGGTGGTGCTCCCGAAGCTCCGCGACCCCCGCCTGCACCTGGCCGCGACGATCATCTCGCTGCAGGTGATCGGGCAGGTCGGGTTCGACTTCCGGGTCTCGATCGCCCAGATCCTGATCGCCATCCTCACCTGCGCGGTCCTGGAGATCGGGATCGCTGCGCGAACCCAGCACGTGCTGATGTGGCCGGCGAGCGCGATGCTCACCGGCAACGGCGTCGCGTTCGTGCTGCGGGTTCCGGGAACGCAGCACGGCGACTGGTGGTCGCCTGCGCGGCTGGTGGATCTTCGCCGGAACCGCCGCCGTCTCGCTGCTCTCCAAGCACCTGATCGCCTGGCGGGGCAATCACATCTTCAACCCGTCGAACATCGGCCTCGTCCTCTGTTTCCTGATCCTCGGCGACCCGGGCCGAGCCGCTCGACTTCTGGTGGGGGCCGATGTCGTCTGGCTGGTGCTCGCGCTCGCGGTCATCGTCGCCGGCGGTTTCACGATCCTCTCGCGGCTCTAGTTGCTGCGCGTGGCCGTCTCGTTCTGGCTCGCCTTCGCGGCCGGCATCGGGGTGCTCGCACTCGCGGGCCACGAGATGACGGCCCGCTGGCACCTCGGCCCGATCACTGGCATCCATTTCTGGCTCGTGCTCGTCACGTCGCCGGAGGTGCTCGTCTTCCTCTTCTTCATGATCACCGACCCGAAGACGGCGCCGCGTGGACCACGCGCCCGAATCGTCTACGCGCGCCTCGCTCGGGCTGCTCGCCACGGTGCTGATCGCGCCGCTGCGACGGAGTATTGGACGAAGGTCGCGCTGCTCAGCTCACTCGCGCTCGTCTGCCTGGCGCAGCCTCGGTGCCGTCGCAGCGCGTGCCCGGGCGCGCATCACCGCCCGCGGCCGCGCTGGTCGCCGCGCCGGTGGCACTGGCTGCTTCGTCGGCGCTGCTGCTCGTACTCAACGCACCGGGGCCGTCGCTCGCCGCACCGATCGCTGCGTGCCGGGAGCGCTGCCCGCCGTCGACGTGCTGCCCTCCCGCGGCGTGCAGACGCAGCTGACCGAAGCACGGCGCGAGCAGATCGCCCACGATCTCGTGGCGAGCGCCGGCACCACGTCGCGCCGGCGACCGCGTCAGGATCTGGCTCGAGCCGGGCAAGGATCAGAGTCCGCCAATCGCCGTCGCGCAGCTCGCCGGCAGCACGTATCGCCTCGCACCAGGTGAACGGCGGGTGGGCGCTCGGCACAGCGACGCAGGCGCGCGGCGATCGAGGCGGTCGCCGCAGCGCCCCGGGCTCGCCCGGCAACCGGCTGACGAACGTGGCGGCGAGGTCGGCCTCGACTTCCAGCAAGGCTCGTTCAGGTTCGGGATGTCCAACGACGACCGGGCGATGATGGGCGGCGGCCTCTGCTGGCTCGACTACAACGAGGACGGCTGGATCGACCTGTTCGCCGTCAACTCCTACGCGAGCGCCGACACTGCGCGGCTGGGAGACGCACGGCGGGCTGCCCGCGACAGCCCTGTTCGAGAACACGCACGGCACGTTCACGGACGTGAGCGGAGAGGCTCACGCCGATCTGCAGGTCCAGGGCGACGGTTGCGTGGCGGGCGACCTGAACGGCGACGGCCACACCGATCTGGTGGTCACGACGACGACCGGCGTCAAGTTGCTCTGGAACACGGGCCACGACACGTTCAGCGAAGGCGCAGCGCCGCCGGCATGACCGCCTCCGGCTGGTACACGGGTGCGGCGATCGCCGACGTCAACGGGGACGGCCGGCCTGACGTGTTCGTCGCCGGATACGCCGATCCGAACGACCCGGTTCCCGAACTCCCTCGCCGGCTTCCCGACGAATCTCGCCGGCGGTGCGGGATCTGCTCTACCTCAACGAGGGCAACGACGCCGACGGCGCGCACGGTTCCGTGAGGTCGGCGTCCAGGCCGGCCTCGAGTCGGCCACGCCGCGTCATGGCCTCGGCGCTGTGTTCACGGACTACAACGGCGACGGCCGCCCGGACCTCTACGTCGCGAACGACGAGGACCCGAACCAGCTCTACAAGAACGTCCCATGGCCCGGAGGGCCAGCGGCGGATCCGGCAGGGCTCGGGTTCCGCTTCGAGGAGCGCGCGGCGCGGCCGAGGCGTCGCAGACCGTTATGCCGGCATGGGCATCGCGACGCGCGCGGTGCGAACGGCCGTCGCGGCCTGTTCGTCACCAACTCGCGCAACGAGCCGTCGGCCGCCTTCCGTGCGGTTGGCGGCGTAGCGTCGCCGGCGTTCGCGAACGCGCGGCCGACCTTCGATCCGGCGCTCGGCAGCGACTTCGCCGGCTGGGGCGCCTCCTGGGTCGACCTCTCGAACTCGCGGCACGCCCACCTCGTGCTCGCGGCCGGCGCGATCCCGGTCACGAAGCCTCACGAGCGACGCCGAGCAGGTCCGCGTGCTCGGCCCGGTGACGGCGCACGGGACGCAGCCCGCTTCGGCGACGCCGCGGGTGTGTTCGGGGCCGGTGCCCTCCGGCTGAACGGACGCGGTCTCGCCGCCGCTGACGTGAACAACAACGGCCGGATGGAGATCGCGATCAACACGATCGGCGGCAAGCTCGCTGCTGCTCCGCCCCACCGGCCCGACCGGCCACTGGCTCGACGTCGCGCTGTCGAGGTTCTCGCCCGGGCGCGGTCGTCACGGTCGTCCTGCCCGACGGCGCAGCGGCTCGTCGCGAGAGGTGCAGGCCGGGAGCAGCTACCTCTCGTCCGAGGATCCGCGCGTGCACTTCGGGCTCGGCAAGGCGACGAAGGTCGCGCGGTGACCGTGCGCTACCCGTGGGGCGGCGAGAGCCGCGTCCGCCGACGTCCGCGCCGACCGGATCGTCAAGCGTCGCCGTGCCGGCAGCCGTGCCGTCGCACGCGCGTCGAGCCACGACCTCCTCTCGCTGGCGAACTGCACGCCTGCGGCGACCGACGGACGGTCGGTCGCCGGGTGCTGGGACAACGCGGCGGTCGCCGAGCTCAGGGCGGGCAACGCGCCGAGCCGATGAGGCGCGCGACCTCTTCGACCTTCGGCCGCGATGTGGGACGCCTGGGCTGCGTACGACCCGAAGGCGCGCGGCTACTTCGTACCGAGAAGGCGCACGCGACGGATCTGCAGTCGGCCCGCGACGCCGCGATCAGCTACGCGGCCTACCGGCTGCTGGTCTGGCGTGCGTCGTTCAACGCGAACCTCGACACCACGTTCGCGCTGCTGACCAAGCAACTGCGCGGCGCTCTGCTACTCGCCGGATTTCACGAGCAGCCGCCGGCGACTCGCCGGCTGCGCTCGGGAACCGCATCGCCGCTGCCGCGATCGCCGTACGGTCGCACGACGGCTCGCGGGAGGCGCTCCACTACGCCGACCCGAGTTCACGCCGGTGAACGCAGCCACTCATCGTCGAGCCAGCCCGGCTCGACGGTGCACGACGCGACGTTCTGGCAGCCGCTCGCACTCGCGAGAGCGCGCGCAGGGCGGCGCCGTCCCCGCTAAGGTCCAGAGTTCGACGGCGCAGTCAGTGGGGCCACGTCCACGGGTTCGCGCTCCCGTCGTCGGCCAAGGGCCTTCCGATCGATCCCGGGCCACCGCCGCTCGGGAATGCCGTCGAGCGCGTCGTACAAGCAGGCGGCGGTGGCGGCGATCCGCGCGACCTCGGTCCGGAGCCGGCCGTCGAGCCTCGACGCGTCGCCAGCCGGCTGGAATGCCGTCGCCGACTCGCTGCCGTCCCCCGCGAACCCAGCCGCCCGGCTGCGCGCACGACGTACGGCTCGACTTCACGCTCAACGGCGCGCTCCACGACGCAGCGATCGCCGCGTGGGGTGCGAAGCGCGCCTACCAGTCGCCGCGACCGATCTCGATGATCCGCTACCTCGCCTTCAACAACCAGCTCCCGCTCGTCCCCGGTCTGATCAAGAGCGTCGGGGGAAAGCAGCTCGTCCTGCGCGCGGGCCGCTGGGTGCCCGGCGAGGGTTGGACAGCGCTCGCCCCGACCCCCGCCTCACCCGGCTGGGCCTCCGGCGACAGCGCGTTCGCCTCTGCTGCGAATGAGGTGCTCACCGCGCTCACCGGCCGTTCGTTCGCCGGACCGGCCGCCCGCGCTGCGGCGCAGGGCGCCGGCAACGGCACCGAGCTCTCGACCGACGTCGCGGCGGGCCGCACGCTCGGCACGAAGGTCGGCGAGCTCGTGCGGCGGAAGCTCGCCGGCTGACATGCTTGCAGCCTTGCTCCAGCGGCTCCAGACACCCACCGCAGGCACCGTGGCGGGTGCGCTGCTCATCCTGCTCGGCGGGATCGTCTACGTGAGCGGATCCCCGTCCGTCGGCACGTTCCTCTCCCTCGCCGGCTTCGGGCTGGTCCTGAAGTACCGCGTGCTGCCCGCACGCCGCGCGCGCAACAAGTAGCCGTCGCCGGCGCGTTGCGCGCGGTGAGCTAGCGGCCGGAGCGGGCCTGGAGGCGAACGGCGACCGTGTCGAGCGTCACGGCGCCGAGTAGCACGAGGCCGGTGATGATGTAGATCCAGCCGTTCGACACGCTGAGCGTGTTGAGGCCGTTCTGGAGCGTGCCGATCAGCACGGCACCGAGCAGCGCGCCGCGCACTTCGCCGCGGCCGCCGAAGAGGCTGACGCCGCCGATCACCGCCGAGGCGATCGCGTTCAGCAGCAGGTTGCCCGGCGGGAACGTCAGCGCCACCGAGTTCACCTGCGAGGCGAAGATGATCCCGCCCATCGCCGCCATGGCGCCGGAGAGCATGAAGACGAGCACGCGAATGCGCGGCACGTTGATGCCGGCGCGACGGGCGGCCTCGGCGTTCCCGCCGACCGCGTAGACGTGACGTCCGAACGTCGTCCACTTCGCCAGGAACGTGAGCAGGATGAAGAAGACGATCACGATCACGCCCGAGAGGGGCAGGCCGAGCGACGTCGCGATCACCTTGCCGTGGTTGGCAATCGCCACCGTGCCGAACGCAGCGACGGCGATCCCCACGGTCTTCACCACGAAGCCGGTCCAGTTGACCTTGGCGATCTCCGTGCCTCGAGCTGCGATTCGCTTGTAGAGGATGCTGAGCGGGTAGAGCGCCGTGATGATCAGCGCGACCAGATAGCCACCAACATGCGAGAACGCGTAGCTGTCGGTGTAGTTGATCCAGCGGTCCTGGATGATGATCGTGCCTCGCTGCTCGAGCGTGTTCAGGATCACGCCCTGCCAGATCAGGAAGCCACCGAGCGTGACCACGAATGACGGCACGCCCACGAACGCGACGATCGACCCCTGGATGCCGCCGATTCCGGCGCAGACGGCGACCGCGATCACCATCGCGAGGATGCCGTTCAGCTGGTGCCCGCTCCCCGGCAGCTGGAGCTCCGCGACGACGAGTGCGCCGATGCCCGCGAGGTACCCGATCGAGAGGTCGATCTCGCCGAGCAGCAGGACGAAGACGACGCCGAAGGCGAGCATCGCCGTGCCGGCCATCTGATTGATCAGGTTGGTGAAGTTGACGGCCGTGAAGAAGTTCGTCGCTGTCAGGCCGAAGAGGATGACGACGAGGATCTCGCCGACGATGATCGGCCCCGAGCCGAGGTTGCCCGTCCTGACGTTGAACCAGGCCCGGTGGTAGAGACCTGCGAGGCCGCCGGGGAGCTGTTCTTCCTCGAGCGGCTTCGGGCGGTCGGGGCCGACGACGTCTGCGGACGTCATGCCTCGCCTCCGACTGCCGGTGCGGCCGGGATCCCCGAGACCTTCGTCGGCACGCCGGCAGTGATCGCCTCGACGACGGCCTGCTGCGTCGTCGAGCGGCGGTCGAAGATGCCGACGTTCCGGCCGAGACGGAGCACTGTGATCCGGTCGGCGGTCTCGAAGATGTCGTGGAGGTTGTGCGAGATGATCACGACTGCGAGTCCCTGCTCGCCGAGACGGCGGACGAGCGCGAGTACCTGTTCCGTCTGCGCCACGCCGAGAGCCGCGGTCGGTTCGTCGAGGATGACGAGCTTCGAATTCCATTGCACGGCTTTCGCGACCGCGACGGACTGGCGCTGGCCGCCGGAGAGCGTCGCTACCGGCTGCCGGATCGACGAGATCGTCGTCACCGCGAGGCCTTTGAGGGTCGAGGCGGTGGTGTGCTCCATCGCCGCCTCGTTCAGGATCTGCCAGCGATTCACCTCGCGCCCGAGATACATGTTCTGGACGACGTCGAGGTTGTCGCAGAGGGCGAGGTCCTGGTAGACGACCTCGATCCCGAGGCGCGCCGCGTCCTTCGGGCCGTGGATGTTGACCTCCTGGCCCTCGAAGAAGATCTGCCCACTGTCGTAGGCGTGCGTGCCGGCGATGCACTTGATCAGCGTCGACTTGCCGGCGCCGTTGTCGCCGACCAGCGCCATCACTTCGCCATTGTTGACCTGGAAGTCGACGTCGGTCAGCGCCTCGACCGAACCGAAGGTCTTCGTGATTCCGCGGAGTTGAAGAAGGGGGCTCTCGCTCATCGGCGTTTAGTCGTGGTGGAGGCGCCCCGAGAGGCGCCTCCACCACGGATCGTGCGTGATCCTACTTACTTGCTACTTGCAGTACTGCTTGAACTCGCCGACGCACACGTCGGTCGCCTTCAGGAACTTGTCCTTGAAGAGGCGCTTGTAGTTGGCCTTGGTGATCCAGACCACCGGCAGCGCGTTCGTCGGCTCCGGATGCTTGCCGTTCGGCCGGGTCCCGTTCGTCACCGGCTTCTTGCCCTTGAGGAGCGCGATCGCGGCAGCTGCGACAGCGTTCGCCTCGTCAGGCACGTACTTGTACACCGTGCCCGTCTGCCAGCCGGAGATGATGTTCTGGACACCAGCCACCGACGCGTCCTGCCCGGAGAGCGGGAGCGGCTTGAGGTGCTTCGCCTTCAGATCGGCGATGACCGCGCCGGCGATGTTGTCGTTCGCCGCCAGCACGCCCTGGATGTTGTTGTTCGTCTTCACGAGCATCTGGTTGAAGATGGTCGCTGCATTGTTCGCATCCCAGTCGGGCACGAACCGCTGCGGGCCCCGCTTGATCTTCTTGGTTGCGAAGAGCGGGTTGAAGACCTTGTTGTTGCCGGCCTGGAACCAGAACGCGTTCTGGTCAGTCTGACCGCCCCAGAGCTGGGCGACCGTACCGCCCGGGTAGCTTCCGTTCGCCTTCATCGCGCTGATCACGCCGGCGGCCTGGGCCTTGCCGACCGCAACGCCGTCGAAGGTCACGTACACCGAGGCGGTCCCGCCGGTCACCTGGCGGTCGTAGTCGATCGCCTTGCCGCCCTTCGAGGTGAAGAGCTTCTCGATCGACGCGGCAGAGCCGTTGTCGAGCGCGGTCTCGATCACGACCGTGGCGCCCGCGGCGATACAGGCCTGCGCCTGTGCCTTCTGCTTGAGCGGGTCGTTGAGGGCGTTGTTGATCGAAGCACTGACGCCGGCCGCCTTGAAGGCCGCCTTCAGGTCGGGCGCGTCGAACTGCACCCAGCGGACGGAGGACTTCGTGTCCGGGAGCAACACGCAGACCTGGACGCTCGCCGTCTTCTTCTTGGTGCTCGCCGAGGCGCTCGCCACGACGAGCACAGCAAGGCTCGCGATCGCAAGCGCAATCAGCGCAAGGACCGTCGGCCTGCGGAAAGCTCTCTTCAAGATAGTCTCCTTCGTTGGGCTCTACGGGGGGCCAGTAGACGCCAAGTTGCCGAATCCGACGCTGCAAGTCAAGTTTGTGACTGCAAGGAAGTCAGGTTTGTGACTGCAAGGAAGTGCCGTCGGATAGGCTCGCGCCGATGAAGACATCACTGGGGATCTGGGCTTTCGGCGCCATGGCCACCCGCTTCAACCCGGGCGGCTACAAGCCCGAGCTCGCCGGCGCCTCGACCGTCAGCAAGGTCGAGACCGCTGTCTCAGGGCTCGGCGACCTGATCGACGACTACGAATTCCACTACCCGCAGGAGCTCTCGACCGAGAACCTGGACGCTGTCCGAGCGGCGCTCGACGGCCACGGCATCTACTGCGTCGCCAGCGGCCTGCACCTCGACCCACGGTTCGCGAAGGGCGGCTTCTCGTCACCCGACGACGCTACGCGCGCCGAGGCGCTGCGCCTGACCCGCGAGGCGATCGACCTCGCCGGCGAGGTCGGCGCGCACATGATCATCTGGCCCGGGATCGAGGGCTACAACTATCCGTTCCAGACGCCGTACGCGACGTCGTGGGCGCGGTTCATCGACGGCGTCGGCGAGGCGGCCCAGCACGCCCGCGACCGCGGCGTCACGGTCTTCCTCGAGCACAAGAACTCCGAGCCGGCGATGAAGATCCTGATGCGTAACGTCGGCATGACGCTGCACGTCATCCACACGCTTCGGCGCCAGGGGATCGACAACGTCAGCGTCAACATGGACTGGCAGCACCTGATCATGAACGGCGAGAACCTCGCCGAGTACGCGGCGCTGCTCGCCGCGGACGGCCTGCTCGGCCACCTGCATGCGAACTCCGGCTGGGGGACGTTCGACGACGACAACATGGTGGGTGCGACCGCGTTCATGGAGACCCTGGAGCTCGCACTCGAGCTCCGCCGCGTCGGGTACGGCGACAACGGCGAGCGCCTCGGCTTCGACCTCTACCCCTACACCGAGGACGCCGTCGGCGCGGTCAAGCGCTCCGTCTTGCAATGGCGGTTCATCGACGGCGTCGCGTCGCGCATCGACGATGCGGCGCTGAGGGAAGCGCAACAGGAGAAGGACGCCGTACGCGCCTACGAGCTCGTCTACGCCGCGCTGGGTGCCTGACCTCCTAATCGGGCTCGACGTCGGCACGTCGGGGGTCAAAGGAGTCGCGATCTCGCCCGACGGCGACGTGGTCGCAACCGCCGACGAGTCGTACCCGCTCTCGATTCCGCGGCCCGGCTGGGCGGAGCAGGATCCGGAAGACTGGTGGCGCGCGGCGCAGGCCTGCCTCGCACGCCTCCCGGACGGGCCGGTCGGCCTCTCCGGTCAGATGCACGGCCTCGTCGTGCTCGACAGCGCCGACCGCGTCCTGCGGCCCGCGATCCTCTGGAACGACCAACGGACGGCCGCGGAGTGCGCGGAGATCGAGCGACGCATCGGGCTCGAGCGGCTGATCGAGCTGACCGGTAACCGCGCGCTCACCGGGTTCACCGCGCCGAAGCTGCTCTGGCTGCGCACGCACGAACCGGAGACCTACGCGCAGATCCGTCATGTGCTGCTGCCGAAGGACTACGTCCGCTTCCGAATGACCGGAGAGCGTGCGATCGACGCCGCCGACGCCTCGGGCACGCTGCTGTTCGACGTCGGCCGGCGCCGCTGGTCGGACGAGGTGTGCTCGGCGCTGGAGGTGCCGCTCGAGTGGCTCCCGGCGGCGCACGAGTCGACGGACGTGGCGGGTGCGGGCGACCAGGCAGCCGCCGCGCTCGGAGTCGGGATCGACGCGCCGGGACCCGTCTCCGTCGTGCTCGGCACGTCGGGTGTCGTGCTGGCCGTCCTGCCTGCATACGCACCCGATGCCGAGGCGCGCGTCCACGTCTTCTGCCATGCCGTGCCCGAGACGTGGCAGGCGATGGGCGTGATGTTGAGCGCCGCCGGCTCGGCAGCGTGGCTGCGGGGCGCATTGACCGGCGACCTCGCTGCGCTCGACGCGGAGGCCGCGCACTGGGCTCCGGGAACCGAGGGCCTGCTCTTCGCGCCCTACCTCGCCGGCGAACGTACCCCTTACCCCGATCCGGACGCGCGCGGCGCCTTCACGGGACTGACGCTGCGCCACGACCGCGGCGCGCTCTGGCGGGCGATGCTCGAAGGCGTCGCCTACGGCCTGCGCGACTCGCTCGAACTGCTCCGCACGCTCGGCGCGCGACCCGAGGTCGGCCGAGTGTCGGGCGGCGGCGCGCGGAGCGAGATCTGGCTGCGTGTCGTCGCCTCGGTACTCGACCTACCGCTCGAGCGCACCGCTTCGGAGGAGGGTTCTGCATTCGGGGCCGCCCTGCTCGCCGGGGTTCGCGCCGGCACGTTCTCGGATGCGCACGACGCGGTGCGACGCTGCGTCCACGTCCGCGAGCGCATTGCGCCGGAGCCGGACTGGGTCGAGGCGTACGAGCACGGTTACGCGCGCTACCGGTTGCTCTACCCCACTCTCAACCGACTCAAGGAGACGAGATGAGCCTCGAGGGCAAGACAGCGGTGATCACGGGCGCGAGCCGAGGCATCGGAGCCGCCGTCGCGCGGATGCTGCACGAACGTGGTGCGAACCTCGGGCTGGCGTCCCGCAGCGGCGACGACCTCGGGCTCGAGCGTGTGGTCGCCCAGCCGTGCGACGTGCGCGACCTGGACGCGCTGACGTCGCTGTGCGATGCGACGGCGGAGCGGTTCGGCGGCATCGACATCGTCGTCCCGAACGCCGGGGTCGGCGCATACGGCCCGTTCCTCGAGCTGTCGCGCGAGCACCTCGACGAGATGCTCGACGTCAACCTCAAGGGCACCGTGTACGCAATCCGAGCTGCGCTGCCACACATGCGGGGCCGCGAGGGCGACATCGTCACCCTGGCCTCGGAGGCGGGCAGGCGCGGACTCCCGAACGAGGCGGTCTACTGCGCATCGAAGTTCGGACAGGTGGGGCTGACGCGCGCGCTCGACCACGAGCTGCGCGAGCAGGGAATCCGCTGCTCGAACGTCTGCCCGGGCGGCGTCGCGACCGATTTCGCGCTGGACGAAGGTCGCGGACGGACGCCTGACGTGCTGCCGGGGATGATGACCGCCGAGGACGTCGCCGAGGTCGTTCTCTTCGTGCTCGAACGACCTCGCCGCTTCCGAATGCTCGAAGCGGCACTCCGCCCGATGTCCGAGGCGGCCTGGGGCTAGCGCTTTCGGATCGCGCCGATCTGGTAGCCGCCTTCGAGCATGGCGCCTGCCCGGGCCTGCAGGCTCTCCCAGGTCGGTACGTCCCAGCCGAACGAGTCGGCGAGGCGGACGATCATGTTGAACAGCGCCGAGACGGTGGCCGCGTCACGGAGCGCCGCTGTCGAGACGCCGGCGGCCCGCACGGCGTCGGCGTCGGCCGGCTCGAGCTCGTCGGGCCGCAGCGTCAGCTTCTCGAGGAAGACGAGCGTCGCAGCGAGCTCCAACCCGACGGGCGCGGTCCGCCAGTCGGCGACCACCGCGTTCCAGACCTCCTCACCGAGCGCGTACGACGCAACTGCGCCGTGGGAACCCGTTCAGAAGAGGCACTGGTTGAGCAGGGACGTGAACCCTGCGAAAAGCTCGCGCTCCCCGGCACTCCAGTCCGACGGGCCGCGCATCACCGTGTCGAGCGCATCCGAGAACGGCAGGCCGAAGAGCTCGGGCCGGTAGAGCAGCGTCTTGACGACGCCGAGCGGCTCGCGTCCGCTCCGTTCGCGGATCTCGGCCAGCATGGCCGCCTCGCCGGGAGCGTGGCCGTGGTCGACGACCGCGAGTCTCATCCGATCACCCGCGCCGCGGCGTCGAGTCGGCGCAGCCCTTCGTCGATCGCCGCAGCCACCGTCTGCTCGAAGATCTCGTCCTCGGAGATGCCGGCCGTCTTGAGCGCCTCCACCTCGGCGTCGGTGATCGCGTAGGCGCGTTGCCGAACCAGGGCGAGGTAGCCCATCAGCTCCGGACCGGCCGGCTCGGTTGCGGCGACCACAGCGCGCAGTTCGTCAATGGGCTCGCTCATCGCGTCGATCCTAGATACCGGTGGCGGTCGTCGGCGCTTCGCGGTGGTGCCACGGCTGGAACGTGACGATCAGCCGATGGATGCGTTGGCCCTCGAGCGAGTCGACCTTGAAGTGCAACCCGTCGTGCGACACCTCGTCCCCCGGCTCGGCACCGCGGCCGAGCAGGCCGAAGACGAAGCCGGCGACCGTGTGGTAGTCCTCGCTCGGCAGGTCGCATTTGAACCGCTCGTTGAAGTCGTCGATCGGGAACGTGCCGTCGATCCGGACGGTGGCGTCGTCGATGCGCTCGACGGTCTCGTCCGGCAGGTCGAACTCGTCCTCGATCTCGCCGACGATCTCCTCCAGGAGGTCCTCGAGCGTGACGATGCCCTCCATCGAGCCGTACTCGTCGATCACGACCGCCAGGTGCTGGTTCGTACGCCGGAACTCGGTCAGCAGCGCACCGAGGTCTTTCGTCTCGGGAACCATGTAAGCCGCCCGGACGATCGACTCGACGTCGACCGCGACGATGCCACGATCGTGCATCGCCTCGATCAGATCGCGGATATGGAGGATGCCGACGATGTCGTCGAGCGACTCCCGGTACACCGGGTAGCGGGTGAACGGCGACTCGAGCACCGCCTTCAGCACCTCGTCGGGCGGCAGGGCGATCGAGATCGCGACCACCTCGGGGCGCGGGACCATCACGTCGGAGACTTCCTTGTCGGCGAAGTCGAAGACCTTGTAGAGCATCTCCTGCTCGTCGTGCTCGATCTCACCCTGATCGGCCGAGCTCGAGAGCAGCATGCGCAACTCGGCCTCCGAGTGGGCCTCGTGCTCGGCGCCGGGCGGCTCGAGGTTGAGGACGCGCAGGATCACGTTCGTCGACGACTGCAGCAGCCAGATCAGCGGCTTGAAGAGGATGAAGAACGCCCGCACCGCGGTCGACACGGCGAGCGCGGTGCGTTCCGGATGACCGAGCGCGATCCCCTTCGGCACCAACTCGCCGATCACCACGTGCAGGTAGGTGACGACCAGCAGCGCGAGGATGACGGCCAGGAACGAGGCCATCACGGCATCGAACTTGCGGGAGAGCACCTGCTCGCCCAGAGCACCGATGGCGAGTGAGGAGATCGTGACGCCGAGTTGCATCGCCGAGATGAAGCGCGGGGGGTCGGCGGTGATCCGCAGTACGGCGCGAGCGCGACGGTTGCCCTCGTGCTCCAGCTCCATGATCCGCGTCCGCCGCGAGGTGACCAATCCGTACTCGGCCGCGACGAAGAACGCGTTCAGAAGCAGCAGGCCCGCCAGGGCCAGCAACTCGAGAAGAAAAGTCATGCGCCGCTCTCCGGCGCGTGCGTACTGGGCGGCAGTTCGTCGTCCACGCGAATCAGTCAAGCGAGTATATCGAGGCTGCCGACGATACGAACGTATGTTCTATACTCGGCAGATGCGGGTCGAGTACCGCGAGGAGCCGTGCAAGACGGCGCTGAACCGGGTCAAGGGCATGCCGTTCGACTGGTCGCTCAACCCGTACATGGGATGCGTTCACCGCTGCACGTTCTGTTACGTCCGCGCCTTCGAGCAGCGCGCGGACCGCCCCTCCGACGATCGGTACGGCTCGTCGATCCGGGTGAAGACGAACATCGCCGAGGTCTTGCACGGGCAACTCGCGCGGGCGAGCTGGGCCGGCGAGCCGATCGCGATCGGCGCCGCCACCGACCCGTACCAGCCGGCGGAGGGCCGCTATCGGCTGACCCGCGGCTGCCTCCAGGTGCTGCGGAACGCGAGCCAGGCGTTCTCGATCATCACCCGCGGCCCATTGATCGTGCGCGATGCCGAACTGCTTGCCGAGGCCTCGCGGCGCGCAGACGTGTCGGTGACGTTCTCGGTGCCGACGCTCGACACCGACGTGTGGCGGACGACCGAGCCTGGTACCTCGCCTCCGGCCCAGAGGCTCCGCGCCCTCGGGGTGCTCGTCGAGCATGGCGTGCGGGCGTCGGTGGGGATGGCGCCGCTCCTCCCGGGTCTCTCGGACGGGCCCGATCAGATCCGGCGCGTCGTCGAGGCTGCTCGCGCGGCTGGCGCCTGCGGGATCTGGGCCAATCTCCTCTATCTCAAGCCGGGGACGAAGGAGCACTTCATGGAGTGTCTGGCCCGCGACTGGCCGGAGCTCGTCGCAGACTACGAGCAGCTCTACGACCGCCGTGCGTATCTCGCGGCGGCGGACACCGAGCACACCCGCGCCGCGGTCGCGTGGGCTGGCGCGAGCGCACGGGATTCGGGACCGGCGCCCCGAGCCGTTGCGGCCGCCGCCAAGGCCCGAGCAGTTGTCCCTCCTGTCCTCCGCGTAGGATGCGCGCGCATGGCAGACGAGATCACGGCGTTGATCGTCGACGACCACGAGGTCGTACGCGAAGGACTGCGGCTCTCCCTCTCCAGGGCGCCGCACATTCGCGTCATCGGAGAAGCGGCCGACGGTGCCTCCGCGGTCACGCTCGCGGCCCGTCGCAAGCCCGATGTCGTGATCATGGACGTGCGGATGCCCGGCATGGACGGGCTCGAGGCGACGAAGCTCCTCACCCAGCAGGTTCCCGACTCGAAGGTCCTGATCTTCACGGCTTACTCGGAGCGCTCGCTGCTCAGCCGTGGACTCGAATCCGGCGCGAAGGGCTACATCCTGAAGGAAGCTCCGCACCAGACACTCGTCCGGGCGATCGAGAAGGTGGCAGCGGGCGAGGGCTACGTCGATCCGGCGCTGATGCCGGCGTTCCTCGCCGGCAAGGACCAGACCGACATGCTGACGGGCCGCGAGCGCGAGATCCTGCAGCTCCTCGCCGACGGCATGTCGAACGCCGACGTCGCCGGCCGCCTCTTCATCTCCCAGGAGACGGTCAAGAGCCATGTTCGCCACATCCTCACGAAGCTCGAGGCCGACACGCGCACCCACGCCGTCGCGATCGCGCTGCGTGAGGCGATCATCGATTGATGGCCGCCGAGCGCCTCGACCGGCTGATCGCCGCCGAGCAGGACGAGCGGCGGCGGATCGCCCTCTTCCTCCACGACGGACCGGTTCAGAACCTCGCCGGGATCGCGCTGATGCTCGACGCGACCCTGCATTCGATCGAGACCGGCAAGCTCGAGGACGCGAAGAAGGTGTTGTCGAGCGCACTCGACCGGCAGCGGATGACAATTCGCGAGCTACGCGACCTCTCGTTTGCACTCGAGCCCGTCGTGCTGCGCGACCAGGGGTTCGCGGCGGCGTTGCAGGCGCTCGCCGAGCAGGTCGGTGCGACGAACCGCCTCCGGATCGACCTGGACGTCGCCGAATCGGAGCAGTTGGGCGAGACGGCCCAGGTCGCCTTGTACACGATCATCCGCGAGCTGCTCGACCAGGCCATCCGAAGAGGCCCTCCCTCGCGGGTGACCGTGTCGATGACGGCGGCCGCCGACGGCGGCATCGAGACCCGTGTCACCGACAATGCCGAGCCCGAGCGCAGGCGCCGGACGTTCGAGGCGATCGAGGAGCGCGTCAGCCAGCTCCACGGCACGATCGCGATGAACGTCGAGCAGGAGAGCACGACAGTCACCGTCGTACTTCCCGCGTACGCCACACGGCGATAGATTGTGCGCCCGTGTCCGACGCCTACCTCCTCTTCGTCTGGTCCCCGACCGGCTATTCGCTCCGCGAGCTCGACGGTGAGTTGCCGCACATCGGCGAAGAGTTCGACGACGACGGCCGCACGATCGTGATCAACAAGATCGGCCGCTCGCCGCTGCCCGGCGACCCGCGCCCCTGCGCCTACTCGTTCGGCAAGAACTAGCGGCGCGCCGCCCGACCGGTCAGACGCTCTCGGCCGCCACCAGGCCAAGGACGAGCGCCTGGGCGAGGCCGCTCGCGTAGCCGCCTGTCGCCAGCCCACCGACATCGACGCCGGCGGCCCAGAGGCCGTCGACCGGCAAACCGTCCAGGCGCACCACCCGAGCCTGCTGGTCGACACGCAGGCCACCGACCGTGTGGGTGATCGAGGCGATCACGCGCACCGCCTCGAGTGTCCCCGGCGGGGCCTCGAACGGCAGGTCGGCAGGTGCCACGCGCGCCTCAGACGGAGCGGCTCCGACCACGTCGGCAACCGTGCGGTCCCGTAACGGCCGGGAGAGCGCCTCGTCATCGAGGAGGTAGAACGCCCGCGCTCCCGGGCGGCGTGCAGTCGCCTGCACGACGTTCGTCTCCGACCACGACACATCCGGGGCTTGGAAGAACTCGGTGCCGTCCACGTCGAAGATGCGCGCATAACGGCCGTAGAGTTGCGATGAGGAGACGAACTCGCTCTCGTCCCAGGCTGCGTCGGGCATGTTTCGACCGTAGAACTCGTCCATCCCGCCGCTCAGTGCGGCGCCACGGTCGAGCGCAGCAGCCAGGCCGTCGCCGGTCGACCATGGGTTCGCGCGCAGCCGAAGCGACGACGCCGGCGCGATGTAGCGCGTCACGAGCTCCGATGACGCACCGAACCCGCCCGTGCAGAGGATGGTGGGCTCGTCTCGGAAGCCACCCGCCCCGAGCACGATCTCCCCGCAGCGCGCCGCGAGCACCTCGGTCAGGCCGCGTGGATCGAAGCGCTGACCGACGGTGAGCGGGTTACCAGTCTCTTCCCAGACGACCGGTGCCCCGATGCCCCGCAGCCAGGCGAGCGCGTCGTCGAGGCGCTCGTAGACGAGACGCTGCAGCGTCTCGTCGCCGCCGGGACACTCACGCCGGACGCCCTCCCAGCTGCGGTAGCGCCAGATCACGCACGACGACAGCAGCATCGAGCCGCCCAAACGCGTTCCCTTCTCCCGGACGACCGCCGCCTTCCCGAGCTCGCGCAGCCGGGCCGCGGCGACGAGTCCGGCCATGCCGCCGCCCGCGACGTCGATCACGTAAGCGAGAACGTCGGCTTGTGCTCGACGTACTCGATGCGCACCCGATCCGGCCCCCAGAGAAATGCCGCGTATGTGTTCGCCGCATCGACGACCGACTCGACCTCGATGCCCTCGTCGCCGGCGTCGTCGATCACCGCCTGTGCTGAGTCGACGAGGACGGCGAGATGGTTCAGCAGCGGGCGCTCCGGCTCGCCTGGCGAGCCCGGGTGGAACTCGACGAACGCCCCACCGACCTCGACCTTGTCCGCAGCCGCCGGCTTGAAGCCGTACCGCTCGTAGGCCCGGGCCGTCGCCCCCGGATCGGCGGCCCGTAGCGCGACGTGATCCAGGTCGTACTCGACGTCGGTCGGCGCCTCGACCAGCGTCAACCTGATCCCCTCACCGATGTCGAAGATCTCCGGGGTGCCAGCGGGAAGCGCAGCGCGTGCGCTCGCCAGGTCCGAGACCCGAAGCGCGACATGCTCGAACGCCCCTGGCTCACGAGGACCTTCGGCGTCGAACAGCGTCAGCTTGCCTCGCCGCGCATCGCTGCCCAGGAGCGTGAAATTGCTCTCGCTGGTGATCACGTGCATCCCTAGATGACGCTCGAGAAAGCCGGCGGGACCTGACCGCTCGGCGACCCAGAACGCAACGTGATCGAGCGTCTTCGGCTGCACGAATTCGCCACGTTAGCGGCTGGATGCAGGCTGGCAGAGCGAGTGCCGGCGCTGTCGCGCTCGGGCCCCGGGACAACTCCCCCGGGACCCGAGCGGAGCAGTTCAGCGCGAGCTGCGTCTCGTCGAGCGAGAGCGGGAAGCACTGCGAGAGCGCGTCCCACCCGACGAGCGTGTCTTGCTCGCCGCTGTCTTCCGGCCTGTGGCCTTCCGAGCGGCGGTCTTGCGACCCGTTGTCTTCCGCGCCGCCGTCTTCTTGGCGGTCGACTTGCGGGCGGTCGACTTCTTGGCCGTCGACTTACGAGCCGTCGACTTCTTCTTGGCGGTCGACTTGCGAGCCGTCGTCTTCTTGGCCGTCGACTTACGAGCCGTCGACTTCTTCTTGGCCGTCGACTTGCGAGCCGGCGCCCTCTTCGCGGTCGACTTCCGGGCGGTCGACTTGCGAGCTGTCGACTTCCGGGCCGTCGCCTTCCGCGCAGTCGACTTCTTGGCCGTCGACTTACGAGCCGTCGACTTCTTCTTGGCCGTCGACTTGCGAGCCGGCGCCCTCTTCGCGGTCGACTTGCGAGCGGTCGACTTCTTGGCGGTCGACTTGCGAGCCGTCGCCTTCTTGGCCGTCGACTTACGAGCCGTCGCCTTCTTCGCGGTCGACTTACGAGCGGTCGACTTCTTGGCCGTCGACTTACGAGCCGTCGCCTTCTTCTTGGCGCCCGACTTGCTCCGGGAAGACCCCGAGCGGGAGCTGGAACTACGCGAGCCAGAACGTGACGAGGACCGGGTCGTCGCCGGAACTGCGCGTGCGACTTCAGCACTCTCGTCATTCGTCACGTCGCCGATTGCGGCGTCGCCCCACGTCTCGTCCGCTGCTACTGCAGTTGACGATTCGCTTAGCGAGTCGACGCTCAACGGCTCAACCGTCTCGCCGATCCCGCTCCAATCCTCTTGGGTCATCAATGACCTCCTGCGGTCGGATTGCTGCGTGCACGATTCCCTACCACGTTGGTTTGTAACGTGCAACGCGGACGGACAACTTCGTGTGCACGTTGCTGGAAAGGAAAACGCGCGCGCGAACGAACCGCTTACGCGTCACGCACGCGCGCGCAGCAGCGGTTGTTGCGTCGGTGCATCGACGCCTCCACTCCGCTCGAGCGTCACCATCACGAGCGCACCGGGAGGCACCGGTCGCGAAAGTTTGACCAGGCCGCCCTTGAACACGCCGGCCGGCTGCACGGTCGGTGTCGCGACCCACGCTTCGTACGTGCTGCCCTTCGGAGGCGACGGCAGCGAGACGGTGAGCACGGCGTCGCCCGAGGGCGCGACGACGAGCTGACCCGGCTTCCCGTTCACCGCGATGTGCCGCGAGAGCGGGTCGCGAAGCACGCTCGTCGCCGAGCGTTCCGTCGCGAGCGAGTGATGGAGCGTTGCCGCCCAGATGCCGAGCCCCACTGCTGCGGCACTCGCCGCCACGGCGATCGCCACCGCTGCGGAGGTCGCCACAGAGCGCCGCGGGCGCAAGGGGACGACGTTCGACGGCTCGGCCCTGGCGTTCGCGAGGATGCGCGACCGCAGGTCGGCAGGCGGCGGCGGGCCGTCGACGAAGGCCAGGGCCGTCGCCGCGTCCTGGAGGCCCGGGAGCTCGCTGCATTCGGCGAGGTGCGCCTCGAAGCGGGCACGCTCGTCGGCGTCCAGCAGGTCGAGGGCGTAGAGGGCGGAAAGCTCGTTGAGGTCGTCGGGCATATCGATCCGAACTCATATTCGCCCCGAAGCCGGGGACGGTTCGTTACTCGAGCGGCTGATTCTGGACGTTGTGGGCGGTGGCGTACTCGTCGGTGAGCGTATTCACGACATCCATGCCCTCGCCGTACGCTGCATTGATGCGGACGAACGGCTCCCATTTGTCCGGCAGGGCGTCCTCCGGGAAGATCGCCTCGACCGGGCATTCTGGCTCGCAGGCGCCGCAGTCGATGCACTCCTCCGGGTCGATCACGAGGATTCGGCCGGCCTCATGGATGCAGTCGACAGGGCAGACGTCGACGCACGAGCGATCCTTGATGTCGATGCACGGCTCGGCGATGACGTACGTCACGGCGGCCTACTCTACCGACGCGAGAAGTTGGTCGATCAGCTCACGAGTGCGCTCGAAGAGCGCGGATTTCGCCACCACCTGGTCGAATCCGGCCGCGTGCGCGCGACGCAATCCAGCGGTGTCCGTGTGGTTCGTGTAGCCGAGAATCGGCACGTCGGGATAGCTGTCGGCGACGTCGACGGCATCGATCCGCGCGATGTCCGCGATCACCAGATCGGGCGGCTCGACTCCGTCCGACGTCTCGAAACGATGCTCCGGCAGGAGCCCCTCGAGCTTGCCCCGGATGAAGAGATCGACCCCACACAACAGGATCGTTGCCATGGCTGACGCCGACGTTAGCAGCGTGACCGGTGGCTACGAACGTGGTCTCGAACTCGCCCGCGCGGGCGCCTACTTCGAAGCACACGAGGAGTTCGAGCGGGCCTGGCGTGCCTGCGAGCCCGAGGAGCGTGATTTCTTCCAGGGTCTCGTCCACGTCGTCGTCTCGGCCTACCAGAGCGGACGGGGCAAACCGGTCGCCGCCGAACGGCAGCGGCTGAAAGCGCTGCGCCGGCTGGCGGCCTTCGAACCGGTGCACCGGGGGCTGGACGTCGAGCTGCTGCGCGCGAAGCTAGACCGTGCCGAGGCCGATCCGCGTGAACACCTGGTCGAGCGCGACCCGCAACCACCAGTCGCGGTTGAAGAAGAGCAGCAGGCCGAGGACGACCAGCGTCCCTCCTGAGACGACGCGGACGATGTAGTAGTGATCGCGCACCCAGCGGAAGGTCCGCATGGCGTGCGCGAACGCGACGCCGGCCGCGACGAAGGCCGCGCCGAGACCGAGCGAGTAGGCGACGAGCAGGCCGACGCCGCGGAGGATCGATCCCGACGACGACGCAAGCACGAGGATCGACGCGAGCACCGTGCCGATGCACGGGGCCGCGCAGACGGCGAAGGCGCCGCCGAGCAGGAAGCCGAGAGCCGGAGCCTCGCGCATGCTGGAGCAGCCCCGGCGCGACCGCACGTTCTGGCCACGGCAGCACTCCCATGAACGCGAGTCCGAGGACGATCAGGACGAAGCCCGCGATCTCGAGCTGCGACCGCTGGTCGACAGTGCTGCCGATCGCAGCCGCGGCGGCGCCGAGCGCGACGAAGACGACCGTGAACCCGATGATGAACGGAACGCTCGCGAGCACGACCTGGCGGGCGAGCCGGCGCTCGCCGAGCCGGTCGACCTCGACCGAGGAGAGCGCCGAGAGGTAGCCGGGGACGAGCGGCAGGACGCACGGCGTGATCACCGAGACCAGGCCTGCGAGAAACGCGACCGGCAGCTTCTCAAGCATCGAACCGCGCCAACTCCGCGTCCAGTCGTGCCTCTTCCTCGGGTGCCAGCTCGGCCACCGGCCCGCCCGGGTCCGAGGGGCGGCTCCGTGACCAGTACCAGGCGGCTGCGCCGAGCCCCGCCGCGCCGATCAGGATGCCGCCGATCGGCAAGACCCACGCCAGCAGGTCGAACCCGTGGGTCGCCGGGGTCGAGAGGACGCCCGGGCCGTAGTTCGCCACCATCTCGTCGAGGATCTGACGCTCGCTCCAGCCTTGGGCGATTCGCCGGCGGATCTCGGTCTTCATCTGCTCGGCGACCGGAGCGTTCGACTGGTCGAGCGTCTCATGACAGACCGGGCACACGAGCTTCGTCTCGAGAGCGGACTCGCTCGGACGGGACGCGGCAAGCGCCGGCCCGGCCAGGGCGAGCGCGAGCGTCACCGCCGCGAGGACTCTCATGCCTGCAACGCGCGCTGGACGCCGGCGGCGAGCGACCGGTCCGTGACCGGGCCGAGCACGTGGTCGACGATGCGCCCGCGGCGGTCGACGAAGAACGTCTGCGGCGTCGCGGCGACGCCCCACGGCCCGACGGTCGAGCCCGTCGGGTCGAAGACCATCGGGTAGGTGGCTCGGTAACGCCGGGTGAACGCCTGCGCCGGCCCCTTGCGGTACTCCAGCACGTCGACGCCGACGACGACGACGCCGCGCGACGACCAAGTGTCGGCGAACGAGACGAGGCGCGGCATCTCCTGCTTGCAGGGAGCGCAGTCGGACGCCCAGAAGTTGATCACGACCGCTTTGCCGCGCAGTGACGCAAGCGAGAGCGAACCGTCCCCGACGAGCCGCTGGAGCGTGAAGTTCGGCGCGCGCACGATCTGGTGCCGTGCGACCTGCGGGGCGACCGACGGCGCCTGGTGGGTCAGGTGCCACACGAGCACGCCGGCGAGCACGGCGACCGTCGCACCCGCCACTGCGCGCAGCGCGATGCGGGCGCTCACGAGCGAATCGCCTGCCCGGATCGCGGCGTTCAGCCGAGCGGCCGGGATCGGCCCGATGATGTGCGGCGGAACCACCTTCCCGGCCGCCGTGACGAAGAAGGTCTCGGGGTAGCCGGTCACGCCCCAGCGGTTGCTCTCGGTGCCGTCCACATCGCGCACGACGCCGTAGTTGACCCCGTAGTGGCTCATGTAGCGCTTCGCCGCAAACGTCAGATCCTTCGTGTCGACGCCGATCACGACCGCCTTGCCGCGCCAGCGAGCCGCTGCGTCGCGGAGCGTCTTGGCCTCGAGCTTGCAGTCGACACACCAGGAGGCCCAGAAGTTGACGACCACGACCTTGCCGCGATAGGCGGCCAGGTCGAAGGCGGGCCCGCCGCCGAGGCGAGGCAGCCGCAGGTCGGGCGCGGCCACGGTTTCGCCGCGGTCAACCTTGGTGGCGATGCCCTTGTTCTTCTGGTGGGCGACGTCCCAGACGAGCAGCCCGAGCAGTGCGAGCACGACGGCGACCGCGGCGACGCGGACAGCGCTCATCAGACGATGTGGACCGTCGTCCCGATCTCGACGTGGTCGAAGAGCCATTCGGCGTCGGGGACCTGCATCCGGATACAGCCGTGCGAGAGGCTGTACCCGATCGAGGATGGCGCGTCAGTGCCGTGGATCCCGACGCCCGGCACCGACAGGCCCATCCAGCGGGTTCCGAGCGGGTTGTCCGGCCCCGGCGGCACCGGCTTCAGCCCCTTCGCCCAGGAGTCCTGCGTGGGCGGGTACCACCACGGGTTCTTCCACTTGACGACGATGTGGAAGGTCCCGCGGGGCGTCGGGTAGATCGCCTGACCGGTCGCGACCGCGAACGTGCGGTGCAGCTTCGCGCTGTCGTACAGGTAGAGCCGGTTCGCCGACCGGTTGATCACGATCACGTCCTTGAACGACTCGGCGGTGACTGTCGGCGCGACGCGAACGGTGTGCAGGCGCACGGGCAGGCGCGAGTTGGCCGCGAGCGCAGCCACGACACGGCGCGTCGCACCGGCACGGTCGAGGCTGCGGCCGACCCGGTCCTTCGTGATCAGCGGCCGGTCGGAGCGGAAGACGAGCCGTGCGTCGACGGCGGGGCGCGCGAACCGGCGCAGCACCCGGTCGACCCAGGTGCGCAAGTGCGGGCCGCGGACGGCGACGACCAGCTTGACATTCGTCCCCGGCTCGGCGATGCGGGCCTTCGCAACCGCGGTCGGGATGTACGCGGAGGAATAGGCGCGCGGGTCGAGCACGAGCTTGTTGCGGTCGACCACGACCGTCAGCGGCCTCGCGAACGCCCCCTGCACGGCGGCAACGGCGTCGGCAGCGGTCAGGCCGCCGACCCTCACCCCCGCGACACGAACGCCGCGCGGGATCGTCGAGGGCAGCGCGGTCGTGGTCATCACGGTCGTCGTCGTGACGGAGGTCGTCGTGACAGCGGTGCTCGTCGCCGTCGTCGTCGACGACGTCGAGGTCGTGATGTCGGCGATCACAGGGCCCGAAAATCCCCCCGCGACCGCCAGCCCGATCACGAAGAGACCGGCGGCGAGCAGGCGTTTCACTGCGCCGGGAGTGTAGCCAGCGTCTGCAACGCCATCCCCGGGTCGTCCGAGACGATCCCGTCGACACCGGCCGAGCTCAACCGACGCACCGTCGGGGCATCGTTCGCCGTCCAGGCGAGCACAGGTGCGCCCGCCCGGTGGGCCGCCCGAACTGCGGCCGGCGAGCAGAGCGTGTGGTGCAGCGAGATCGTGTCGGCGCGCGCGGTGCGAAGCAGCAGCGGCACGCGGAGCGGCATTGCCTGGCGCAGGGCGGCCGCGCCGAGGCGGGTCAGCGGTGCGGGCCAACGAACGCGTGCGACGCCGTACCGGTCACGTGGGTACCCGATCGCGCGCGGCAGCGACGGCGCCAAGAGCGCGAGGCGGCGAGTCGTGACCGAGAAGGTGGTCGAGACGAGAGCCCGCTCGTGCATCCCGTGCCGGCGGAGCGTCTCGACCACCTCCGCCTCGTAGCCCGGTTGCTTCAGGTCGAGGTGAACCCCGAGCGAATGCTCCCGGAGGAACTCGAGGGCGGCGTCGAGCGTGATCGCCCCCACGGGCACCTCCCGGTCGGAATGCGCGAGGCGGAGATCCGGGCCGATGTCGAACTCGACGAGCTGCGCTCCGGCAGCGACCGCCGCTTGTAGGGCTTCGAGCGTATTTTCGGGCGCGACCGCCGCTGCCCCGCGATGGCCGATCACGAGCGGTGGCCCGTCGCCGCGGCGCAGGTTCACGAGCGCATCGCGCCCGACGATACCCCGTTCGGGCCTCCCAACCCTTTACAATCCACCCATGCCCGAGACAGCACGGCAACAACCGGTGTTCGACGACGACACACCGTCGCTCGACCCCCTGGCGATCGAACGGGCCTACCGCCGCGAGCGCGCCCGGCGCCGCGCACGGGTCGAACGGCGAAGCGCAGCGCGCCGGTCCGACGTCCGTTTCTGGGTGACGCTCCTCGTGCTGGCGTTCTTCGCCGCCTTCGTGATCCTTGCGGCGTGGCACGAGGTCGGGATGCTCTTCGGCGTTTAGCCGGACGGCCGACCGCCCTCTGGCCCATACTACGAGCCGTGGAACGCCCCGACTTCTTCGACGTCGACGCGCCGGCCGGGACCGCTCCCGCCGCGGGCGGCTATCCGCGGCCTGCACCCGGTGGGATCTGGGCGCTCGGCGACCGGATCACGTGGGTCGCCGGCCTCGTGCTCGCGCTGTCGAGCTTCATGGGCTGGTACGCCGGTTCCGGCGTCGGCGTGCGCCTGGCGGTGATCGGCTGGCATACAGGCGTCCTGGGCAAGCTGGTCTTCTTCATCGGGCTTGCCGTCCTGGCACTGGTGGCGCTGCGGGAAGCCGGGTTCGAGCTGCCGCCCACGATCCCCGAGAGCCTCGTCGTCGTCGCGCTCGGCGCGCTCGGCCTGATCTTCGTGCTGATCCGGCTGATCTCGATCCCGGATGCAGTTCTGCCCGCGGACGGGCGCGGGATCGGCATCTTCATCAGCCTGCTGGCAGCCCTCGGCGTCGTGCTGGGCGGCCTCTTGCGGGCCGCAGAAGAGCTCTAGACGCCGTCGCTCAGGCCGGCACAAGCTGCTTCGCGCGCTCGATCAGCTGCTGCGGGTCGAACGGCTTGCCGATGAACCCGCGTGCGCCGCGCTGCTCGGCCTCGGCGGCGGATTGTTCGTCGACCTTGCCCGAGAACATGATCACCGGGATCGAACCGTGACGCTCCTGCATGCGCTGCAACATCTGCCAGCCGTCGACGCCCGGCATCACCACGTCGAGCAGGACGAGGTCCGGAGCGGTGTCCTCGATCGCCGCGAGCGCCTCTTCGGCGCTGGCCGCTTCACGCACGGTGTAGCCGTCGAGCGAGAGGCTGACCCGGATCAGTTCGCGCAGGCCGGGGTCGTCGTCGACGACGAGCACGAGCGGCCCCTCGGTCCGGCCGCCCGGGCCTGAACGGTCGAGAAACGCTTCGAGATCGCGGCGGCGATAGCGCCGGTGGCCGCCCGGGGTGTAGAACGCGGGCACCCGACCCTGGTCCGACCATTTACGGATCGTCGACTGGGCGACGCCGAGGAACTTGGCCGCCTGGCCGAGCGTCAGCCAGTCGGGCTCGCTGGTGGGGGCGCGTCTACCTGAATAGGTCACGCCCCAAAACGTAGCCAAACTTGCAGCTACCTAAACCGTGTTTATGGATTCGAAACGGTAACCGTGACCGTTTCGTGCGCTGCGGGCGCCAGGGGCAGCGGTTGCAGCGTGCGCACGAGCGTCTGGGTGCCGGCGGGCTGCGACCCGTCGTCGAGCGATTCGCCGACCGCCACGCCGACCACGAAGACGACGACGAGCAGCCCGATCGCGAGCAGCACACGTTTCACGGCTGGTAGTCGGCCGCCCCGCGCGCGTAGAGATGGAACGCCGCGTCGGCCACCGTCCCCGGCTCCTCGGCCGGCGCCGCCTCCGGATCGGCGTCGTCGATGAGGCCGCGAGCCCATTCGTCGGCGCCGTCGTAGGCGTCGGCGAGCTCGGCGAGCGTGAAGACCTGCCCGACGCGCTGGCGCAATCCCTTCGAGACGACGTCGACCTGCGACAGAAGGCGGTCGTAGCGCACACCGTCGCCCGCACGGTTCTCGACACGGCGGAGGCCGTCCTCCCACTGCTGGCGCGCGAGCTCGACGTCCACGTCAGGCAGTACAGCAGGAGTCGGGCCAGAGCGACGGCAGCTCCTCGAGCATGCGCTCGCCGAGCTCGTAGCCCGGTCGCGCGAGCGCGTACGCCGCGTGGGCGTGCAGGCACTTGAGGCTGCCGGTGCGCGTGGAGCCGCCGATGCCGGCGTCGAGCTCGGGCCGGAGCGCTCGCTGTTCGGCTTCAGCGGCTGCGAGGCTCGCGGCGAGCGCCGGGTCGTCGGTGGCGGCGCGGGTCCATCTCTCCACCCCGCCCGCTGCTTCGAGCCGCGAGATCGCAGCCACGAGATGGCGGCAGGTGACGTAGAACTGGGTCGGGAAGGGCCGTCCGTCCTCGTCGAACGGGGCCTGCTCGGTGACGGCAGGCCGGCCGAAGGGACAGCGGACGGCGACGCGCCGCACCGCGCGCGGGCTTCTGCCGAGCTGCCGCGTGACGACCTCGCGGTCGGCGCGGGTCCATCAGTGACGTTTGCGCCAGGTGGGAATGCCCTTGACGATAAACAGCCGCTCGCCCGGTTTCACGAGTCCAAGCCGCCGCGCCTCCCGGACGAGCTGGTCGGTCGTCCCTGCCTGGGCGAGCCGCCGCTCGAGCTGATCCTTCTCCGCGCGCAGCGACCGCACCTCCGCCTGGCGGACGTCGAGCTGCTGCTTCGTGTGCAGATACGTCCCCGCGGGCTTCCAGTAGAGGAAGCCGACGAGCACGAGGCCCCCGAGCGCCAGCAACCGAGTCGGCCGGATGCGAATCGACGCGGACGGTTTCGCGGGACGCGCCGCAAACCCTTGAACCTCGTTCGAACGAGGTTCACGAGTGTGCGGCGAACTCGCGCCAGCGACGCTCCGAGCCGAACGCCTCGACCAGCGGCGCCGGGTCGACGAAGGAGAAGTACGAATCGTGGCTCGAGTACGGCCACGGCCTCGTGGACGGATTGTTCGCGAGGTACCGCGCCAACCACAGCAGGTGCCGGTCGTCGTCGACCAGCACCGAGGCGTACGGCGAGTCGAACACCCGGCCGCGGCGGCCGTGGCGCCGATTGAAGCCGCTCGCGTAACGGCGGTTCAGGCGGTGCAGCGCTTTCGAGATACCGCCTGCTTCGAACGACGCGAGCAGGTGGTAGTGCGTCGGCATGAAGCAGAACTCGTGGCACTCGAGGGCGCCGTCGCCGACGAGCTGGCCCAGGATCGTGATGCCGGCGATGTAGTCGCGCTCGTCGCAGAAGATGTGCTCCTCGGCGTTGGAACGCGCCGCGACGTGATAGAGCCCCTCGACCTGTTCGCGCGGCGTGCTGCCCATCTCAACGAGGATGGCGATGCCGGAGCCGCTGTGCCACCGGCCGGCCCCGGCTGGCACAGAACTTTCACACCTGAACCTCGTTCGAACGAGGTTCGAACGAGGTTCGAGGGTTCAGGCCCCCGCGCGGCGGACGGCGACGATGCACGCCATCTCGTCCGTGACGCGGATCTCCGTCGCCTCGAGCCGTGGGTCGAGCAGGAGCGCCTCCCGCGTGGGGTCGCCCGCGACCGCGCGCCCCGGCGTCAGATCGTCCTTGACGAGGATGCCGCCCGGGCCGAGCAGATCGGCGACGTCGCCGTACGAGCCACCACCGTCGGCGAACAGCATGTCGAACGGCGCGCGCGGGGCCAACAACTCGCGCCAGTCGCCCTGCAACACCTCCGCCTGCGTCCCGGCGAGCGCCTCGCGGGCGCGCGCCGCACGCTCCGGGTCGAGCTCCACCGTGACGAACGTCGCACCCTCCTGGAGGGCGGCAGCGATCGCTTTCGCGCCATCGCCGTACGAGGTGCCGATCTCGGCGATCCGCCCACCGGGCTTGGAGGCCACGAGCGTCGCCACCAGGCGCTGCACCTCCGGGATCGAGTAGGCGCCCGCGGTCACGCGATGTCGACTTTGATCACGTTCGTCGAGCCCGGCAGGTTGACCGCCGTGCCCGCCGTCGTGACCACACGATCGCCCGACTCGACGACGCCCGAATGGAGCGCCGACTCGAGCGCGCGCGACCAGAGATCCTCGACATCGTCCGTCTGGGGCATCATCACCGAGGTCACCCCCCACTCGAGCGCCATCTGCTGCACCGCGGTCTGGTGGTGCGAAAGCCCAACGATCGGGCGCCGGGGACGGAGCCGTGCGACGGCCGATGCGGTCCGACCCGTGAAGGTCGGGACGATGATCGCGCTCGCGCCGAGCGTCTCTGCCAGGTCGCATGCGGCGTTCGACATCGCGCGACCGACCGTCGTCTCCTCGCCGGGCTCCGGCATCTGGTGGCGATAGCCCATCGAGGGCTCGACCGCGCGTGCGATCCGGTCCATCGTCTCGACCGCCTCGATCGGATAGTTCCCGGTCGCAGTCTCGGCGGAGAGCATCACGGCGGATGTGCCGTCGAGAATCGCATTCGCGACGTCACTCGCCTCGGCCCTCGTCGGTTCGGCGTGCTCGATCATCGACTCGAGCATCTGCGTCGCAGTGATCACCGGCTTACCGACCTCGAGACAGCGCAGGATGATCCGCTTTTGGAGGAGCGGCACCGTCGCGGCGCCGATCTCGACCCCGAGGTCGCCGCGGGCGACCATGATCGCGTCGGCTTCGAGCAGGATCTCCTCGAGCGCCGCGACAGCCTCTGCCTTCTCGATCTTGGCGATCACGCGCGCCGGCGAGCCGTGCTGCCGGATGATCGCCTGCAGGTCGCGCACGTCGGCGGCTGCGCGCACAAACGACAGCGCGACGAAATCGGCTCCCATCCCGAGTGCGAAGCCAAGATCATCGAGGTCCTTCTTCGTCAGCGACGGGATCGGGATCGGCACGCCCGGCAGGTTGACCCCCTTGTGCGAGCTCACCGGGCCGCCGACGACGACCCGGCACCTTGCGCGGCCGTGCTCGATCTCCTCGACCGTCAGTCGAACGAGACCGTCGTCGATCAGGATGTCGTGGCCCGGCCGTAGGACGTCGCCGATCACCGCCGGGGCCACCGGCAGCTCGTCTCCGTTCGCCGTCTGCTCGCCGACGATGACAATCTCCTCGTCTTTCGTCAGCAGACGCGGCGCCAGCAGGTCGCCGATGCGCAGCTTCGGCCCCTGCAGGTCGGCGATCAGCGCGAGCGGCTTCCCGGTCTCCGCCTGCACCTCGCGGACAACCGTGGCGCGGGCCGCGTGATCCTCGTGGTTGCCGTGCGAGAGGTTGAGGCGGATCGCGTCGACGCCGGCGTCGACGAGGGCGCGAACCATCTCGTGGGTCGACGAAACCGGCCCGATTGTCGCGACGATCTTCGTTCTGCGGCGGATAGCTGCCATGCCGCCCAGAGTACTGATCCTCCGAACGGACGACGGGAAATCATCCGCGGCGACGACGACGGGCCGAACCGTCGGGCGTACTCTCGCTTCATGAGCTACCTGATCGACGCCGCCGCACCGCAACTCGTCGCCGAGGCGTTCATCCGCGGCGAGCGGCGTCGCGAGATCGCGCTGAGCGAGTTCCGCGGCAGCTGGGCGGTCGTCTCACTCGCAGCCCGCCGCGCGGACGTGCTCGCGCTGGCAGAGCTCGAGGAGGCGTTCGCGGCCACCGGGGCGATCGTCGTCGCCGCGACCGCGGACGACTGGTACTCGGCCGCCTTCACCTACTCGGGAACGCCGGTGCGATTCCCGATCCTGACCGGCGTCGCGGAATCGCGTCGCTTGACACTCTTCGTCGATCCGTGGGGCGTACTGCGCCTGATCGGGCTCGACCGAAGCGCGCGCGAGTCGCTCGCGTTGCTGGAGGCGCTCATCCGTGGGGGGAAGGCGCGCCTCGCCGCGTGACGCACGGATCTGGCCCGCGAGGGGACGAGCCAGGTTCGTGCGTCACGATCTTCTCGGAAACGCTTCCCAGCCCGGATAGTGCGCACGGGCGCCTAGCTCCTCTTCGATTCGCAGCAGTTGGTTGTACTTCGCGACGCGGTCGCTGCGCGCCGGGGCCCCCGTCTTGATCTGACCGGTACCGAGCGCGACGGCGAGGTCGGCGATCGTCGCGTCCTCCGTCTCGCCGGACCGGTGGGACATGACCGCCGTGTAGCCGGCCGCGTGAGCGGCTCGTACCGCTTCGATCGTCTCGGTGAGCGTCCCGATCTGATTCACCTTGACCAGGATCGAGTTGGCGACACCTCGTTCGATTCCCTCCTGGAGACGTGCCGGACTGGTCACGAAGAGGTCGTCGCCGACGAGCTGGACGGTGTTGCCGAGCTGTTCCGTCAGCAGCCGCCAGCATTCCCAGTCGTCCTCGGCGGCGCCGTCCTCGATCGAGACGACCGGGTAGGCGGCGACGATGCCCGCCCAGAAGGCCGGCAGCTCCCCGCTCGTCTTCTCCCGGCCCTCGAAGCGGTAGACCCCGTCGCGGAAGACCTCGCTCGTGGCGGGATCGAGGGCGATTGCGACGCGATCGAGGTGCCCGGCCCGCTCGGCTGCCTCGAGAATCGCCTCGATCGCGGCCTCGCTCGACTCGAGGTCCGGCGCGAACCCACCTTCGTCGCCGACGCCGGTCGCGAGGCCGCGCTCGGTCAGCACCTTCTTCAGGGCGTGGTAGACCTCGGCCCCGATCCGGAGGGCGTCGGAGAAGCTCTCGGCCCCGGCCGGCACGACCATGAACTCCTGCAGGTCGATCGAGTTGGCAGCGTGCGCACCGCCGTTGATCACATTCAGCATCGGCACCGGGAGCGTCGCCTGCTCGCTGCCGAGCCAGCGGAAGAGGGAGATCCCCGCATCCGCGGCCGACGCCTTGGCGGCGGCGAGCGACGCGCCCAGAATGGCGTTCGCGCCGAGGCGCCCCTTGTTCGGGGTCCCGTCGAGATCGATCAGCGCCCGATCGACTGCCTCCTGGTCGGCTGCGTCGAGACCGCGCAGCACACCCGCGATCTCGCCGTTCACGTGCCCGACGGCCTTCGAGACGCCCTTCCCGCCCCACGGCGCGCCGCCGTCGCGAAGCTCGACCGCCTCGTGCACGCCCGTCGACGCCCCCGACGGCACGATCGCCCGCCCGACGGCGCCCGACTCGACGGTGATGTCCACCTCGACCGTCGGGTTCCCCCGCGAGTCGAGTACCTGCCGTCCGTGCACGCTTGCGATCCTCGTCGGCACCTAGCGCTCCTTTGCCTCGTCGTAGTACGCGTCCTGTTCGTCGAGCGGAAGTGTCGCCCAATCCTTGCCCGCGGCCCGCGCGAGCTCGACGGCGACCTCGACGCGCGCGCGAAAGCGCTTCGACGCGGCTCGCAGCTCGAGCTCGGGATCGACGTTCAGCCGCCGAGCCACGTTGACGGCCGCGAACAGGACGTCGCCGAGCTCGGCGGCGACACGCGGGTCTGGCTCGGTGTCGGTCGCAGGGTCCGACGCGGGAAGCTCCTCGCGGAGCTCGCGCACCTCGTCGTCGAAGTCGGCGACGGCACCCGCCAGATCCGGATACTCGAACCCGACCGAGCGCGCGCGCAGCTGCACCTTGCGGGCGTAGAGCAGTGCGGGCAGGCCCTCCGGTACATCGTGGAAGACTCCGACGCGGCCCTCGTCGTCCCGCTTGATCTCCTCCCAGCGCTTGCGCACCGCGCCGGCGCTGGCCGCTTCAGCCGCGCCGAAGACATGTGGATGTCGCCGGACGAGCTTCGCCGTGACCAGCCGGGCTGCCTGCTCGAGGTCGCCGTCGCCGCTTTCCTGAAGCGTCAGCGCCAGGAAAACGCACTGGAAGAGCAGATCGCCGATCTCGTCGAGTAGCTTCGCGTCGTCGCCGGCGAGCGCGGCGTCGGCCACCTCGTACGCCTCCTCGACCGTGTGCGGAACGATCGTGCGGGCGGTCTGCTCGCGGTCCCAGGGGCACTCGGTACGAAGTCGCTCGGTCAGCTCCTGGAGCTCGACGAGCGCATCCGCGAGCGACACCAGCGGGTTAGGTCGAGGTGTTCGTCGACGTCGTCGACTGGCACGGATCAGGCGACGGTGTATAGCCGACCTGGTACTTGATCTTGCCGCCCTTGCAGAAGGTCTTCGTCAGACCGTTGAACCACGTCGTGATCGCCTGGTTCTTCTTCTGCTGCAAGAGCTGCTGCTTGATCGTCGGGGCGACCTGCTTCTCCGGCGTCGTCGACCGCGGGTGGACGATCGAGAGCGGCTCGATCACGAACCAGCCATAGGTCGCGTCGTGGATCGGCGCATGGATCGTGTTGGTCTTCTCGGAGAAGGCGACCTTGTCGAACTCCGGCACGGTCTGCCCCTTCGACACGGTCAGCTTGCCGCAGTTGTCCTTGGAGCCCGGGTCCTGCGAGAACTTCTTGGCCAGGGTGCACCACGTCTTGTCGTTGCCGGCCTTCAGCTGGGCGTAGATCGAGTCGGCCTGCTGCTTGTTCTTGACGAGGATGTGGCGCAGGTCGCGCGTCTGGGCCTTCGAGTAGAGCTGCGGGTGCGCGATGTAGTAATCGTGCGCCTCGCTGTCCGAGACGACCACGCCTTTGGTCACCTTCGCAACGAGCGCCTCGTAGATCAGCTGCGACTTGATGTCCTTGCGGACCTGGGCGTCGGTCAGGTGCTGCTGTGCCAGCTGCGCCTTGTACTTCGTGTCGCTGCCGCCGAAATACTGCTTCTTGATCTGTGTCAGCCGCGCCTCGAGCTGCTTGTCGGTGACCTTGATGCCGTCGGACGAGGCGCTCTCGGAGCGCTCGGCCTGCTGCAGCAACACCGTCACGGCCTTGCTCTTCAGTGCCTGGTACTCGGCCGTCCCCTGTTTCGGGAAGGTCTTGCCGAGGCTCTGCTTCGCCTGCGCGATCAGCTGGTCGTAGTCGGTCTTCGTGATGTGCGTGTTGCCGACGACGGCGACGTCATCGCTCCCGACGCTGCCGGAGTCGCTGCTCGAACCGCACCCGGCGACAAGCGCCACGGCGAGCAGAATCGGAAGGATGTACTTGGCAAAGGACCGCATAAGAAAGCGCCGGCTTACGCGGCCTGGCGCGCGGCCAGCATAGCAGCGACCAGATCGAGCGCTCCCGCGAATTCGCCGTGCCTTAATGACACTTCACGGTTCCCTGACGAGTAGACCGCGGTCTCGATCGAGGTGCGCAAGTCGCGCAGCTCGGCCGAGCCGAGCACGACCGGTCCGACCGTCGCGCGGCCGCCCCGGAAGACGAGGTAGTCGGCGCCGAGACGCGCCAGCTTCAGCTTCGCGTCCTGGATCGAGAACAGGTTCTCGACGGGTTCCGGCAGCGGGCCGTACCTGTCCTCGGTCGCGATCCGGAGCTCGTGGAGCTCGTCGTCCGACTCGACGAGCGCGATGCGGCGATGCAGGTCGATCTTGAGCGCCTCGGCTCCGATGTAGGCAGCCGGCACGTAGGCGTCGATGCGCGCGTCGACCCGAACGGGTCGCGCGACGAGCCTGCGCTGGCCGGACAGCTCGGCGACGGCCTCGTGCAGCATCTCGACGTAGAGCTCGAACCCGAGCGCCGCGACGTGCCCCGACTGCTCCGAGCCGAGCAGGTCGCCGGCGCCGCGGATCTCGAGGTCGCGCATCGCAATCGCGAACCCGGAGCCGAGCTCGGTGTGGTCGGCGAGGGTCGCCAGGCGGGCGCGCGCCTCGGGCGTCAGCTCACGCGCCTCCGGATAGAACAGGTACGCGTGCGCGAGCACGTCGCTGCGGCCGACGCGGCCGCGGATCTGGTAGAGCTGGCTCAAGCCGAGCTGGTCGGCGCGCTCGACGATCAACGTGTTCGCCTGCGGGATGTCGAGTCCCGACTCGATGATCGTCGTCGACACGAGCACATCGGCATCGCCCGACAGGAAGCTCAGCATCTTGTCCTCGAGCTCCCGTTCCGGCATCTGTCCGTGCGCGACGATGTAGCGCAGGTCCGGCTGGAGTTGGGCGAGCTTGGCCGCGGCCTCCTCGATCGTCTCGACCCGGTTGTGCAGGTAGAAGCTCTGCCCGCCTCGCGCAACCTCGCGCTGCAGCGCGAGACTGATCAGCTCGTCGTCGTATTCCCCGACGAAGGTGCGGATCGGCCGGCGGCCTTCCGGCGGCGTCTCGATCACGGAGATGTCGCGGAGGCCGGCCAGCGACATGTGCAGTGAGCGTGGGATCGGCGTCGCGCTCAGCGCGAGCACGTCGACCTCGAGGCGCAACTGACGCAAGAGCTCCTTCTGCGCGACGCCGAACCGCTGCTCCTCGTCGACGATCACGAGGCCCAGCTCCTTCGAGATCACGTCGCGTGAGAGCACCCGGTGCGTGCCGATCAGGACGTCGACCTTGCCCTCGGAGAAGTCCGCGAGGACCTTCTTCACGTCGGCCGGCTTCCGGAATCGCGAGACCATCTCGACGCGGACGGGGAAGTCGCGGTAGCGGGTGCGGAAGGTGTTCCAGTGCTGTTGCGCGAGCACCGTGGTCGGGACGAGCATCAGCACCTGTTTGTCGTTGACGGCGACGGCGAACGCCGCGCGGATGGCGATCTCCGTCTTGCCGAAACCGACGTCGCCGCACACCAGGCGGTCCATCGGATGCGGCGACTCGAGATCCTCCATCACGGCTTCGATCGCGGTTCGCTGGTCGTCGGTCTCGCGGTACGGGAACTCGCTCTCGAGGCGTTCGACCCATTCGTGCTCGACGTTGTACGCCACACCGGGCTGCGTCTGGCGCTGGGCGTAGAGCTGCAGCAGCTCACCCGCCAGCTCGCGCAGATGCGTCCGGGCGCGAGTCTTGAGGTTGTCCCACGCCTTGCCGCCGAGCTTCGAGAGCGTGGGCGACTTCGCGTCGGAGCCGATGTAGCGGCTGACCTTTCCGATCTGCTCGTGCGGGACATAGACACGGTCGTCACCGCGGAAGGCGAGCAGCAGGTAGTCGCGCGTGACGCCCGCTACTTCCTTCGTCTCGAAACCCTTGAGCTGCGCGATCCCGTGGTCCTCGTGCACGACGTAGTCGCCCGTCCGCAAGTCGGAGAAGCTCTGCAACGCCCGCCCGGGCGACGTCGTCGCACGCGCGGGGCGTTTCCGAAAGACCTGCGTGTCGGGGAGCAGCGCGAGCCCGAGCTCGCGCCAGACGAAGCCGCGGCGGGCCGGCGCGACCGCGAATGTCAGACCCTCGGGCGCCTCGCCAGGCTCGAGCAGACGCGCCTGGGAGCGGCGGAGCAGCGCTTGCTGCCGCAGCGCCTCTCCCCGATGCGGGAAGGCGACGAAATGTCGAGTTCCTGCCGCAACAGGCCGTTCAACTCGTTCTCGGCCTCCGACAGCCCGCGCGCGGCGAGCGCCGGTCGCTGGGCGTCGAACGAGAACGGCTGGCCCTGGGGCAGCCCGGACAGCTCGGTCGCACCCTCGAGCGAGACCGGCGTCAATGCCTCCTCGTCCCAGACGGCCAGCACCTCGTCGGGTGCCCAGACGAGATCGGGTGGCTTCGTGAACGGCGCGACGAGGTCGGCCGGCACGCGGATCGGCTCGTCGTCGTCGGGAAGCTCAATTTCCACGAGCTCACCACGCCGCTCGGCGGCGGGATAGATCGTCGCTGACTCGACCTGGCGCAGGGCGCGCTGAGTGAACGGCGAGAACGCCCGGATCTGCTCGATCTCGTCGCCGAACAACTCGATCCGAAGGGGCTCGCGGCCGGTCGTCGGATAGACATCGACGAGGCCACCCCGGACGGCGAAGTGGCCGCGCTCCTCGACCCGCTCGACGCGCGCGTAGCCTGCGTCCGCGAGCTGCCCGGCGATGGCGTCGATCCCCGGCTCGTCGCCTTGCGCCAGGCGGAGCGCGGCGGGGCGAGCATCCACCGGCGGCATGCCCTCGGCGAGCGCCGCCGCAGAGACGCACACGAGCCCACCACGCTCGAGCACGTCGAGCGCGCGGGCGCGCTCGCCGATTAGGTGCGGCGTCGGTGAGAGGCCCGATTCCCAGCGCACGCCACGCGACGGAAACAGGGCCACGGACTCGTCGCCGAGGAACCAGCCGGCCGCCTCGGCCAGGTCGCGCGCATCTGTGTCCTCAGCGAGCGCGACGACGAGCCCACGGCCGAGCTCGTCGTAGAGCGAGGCGAGCACGAGCGGCAGCACAGGCTCGGAGACACGGGCACGCGTCGGCAGCGCCGCCGCGAATTCCTGGAGGCGTTCCTGAGCGCGGACGCGCTCGACGAGGCTGTAGAGAACTGGCCGGTCCATGACTTTGGGCCGAACGAGGCGTTCGGCCGGGGGTCATCGTACGCCTTCGTCAGCGGTTGTTGATCGTCCGCTGCGCCGCCTCGAGCCCTTCGGCATCGAGGCGCTCGACGGCATCGGCGGCGGCAGCGACCAGGGCATCCGGATCGTCATACGGCTCGAAGTTCGCAAGCAGGTAGTCGGCGAGCGGCCGTGGGTCGCCGCGACCGGGCCTGCCGACGCCGATGCGGAGCCGGAGGAAGTCGGGTGTCCCAAGGTGCTGCGCGACCGAACGCAGGCCGTTGTGGCCGGCGAGCCCGCCGCCGAGCCGAGCCTGGAGCCGACCCAGTTCGAGGTCTCCCTCGTCGTGTACGACGAGGATCGAGTCGGGCTCGAGCTTGAAGAAGCGGGCCGCCGCCTGCACCGAGCGGCCGGAGTCGTTCATGAACGTCTCGGGCTTGAGCAGGGCGACCTTGTGACCGTCGATCCGTACCTCGGCGAGCCGGCCGTCGAACTTCGTGCGCCACGACCCGTCGTGACGCCGCGCGAGCTCTTCGACGACGAGCCAGCCGGCGTTGTGCCTCGTGCGTGCGTACTCGCGTCCCGGGTTGCCCAGGCCGACCACGAGCAGGTCGAGGGTGGTGCCGTGTCTGCGCGGCCACAGCCGCACGCCGCATCGCTCCGTTACTCGGCGTCGCCGTCGGCCGCAGCCTCCGGCTCGCCCTGCGACTCGGCCTCGTCGCCTTCGCCGTCGGCTGCAGCCTCTTCGCCCTCGGCAGCAGCCTCGACGGTCTCGGGCTCCTCCTCGGTCCTCGGCTGCGTGACGGTCGCAAGCACGGTCTGCTCGGGATCGTCGAGCAGGGTCACACCGGGCGTCGCCGGCAGCGCGGAGAGGCGGAGTGTGTCGCCGATCTGCAGCTCCGAGACGTCGACCTCGAGATGCTCGGGCACTTCCATCGGCAACGCCTCGACGTTCAACTCGTTCGTCACCTGCGTGAGCACGCCGCCCTCCTTCACCCCGACTGGCTCGCCGTGCAGCGTCACCGGGACCGTGGCGTGGATCGGCTGGTCGAGCCGCACCTCTTGCAGATCGACGTGCGTGATCAGGCCGCGAACGGGATCCTGCTGGTAGTCCTTGAGCACCGACGAGTGCACCTTGCCGCCGTCGACGACGACGTCGAGCACCGCGTTCAGGCCGCCGCGCGTCGTCAGAGCGGCACGGAGGTCACGCTCGGCGATCGAGATCGAAACTGGCTCTTCGCGACCGTAGAGGACGCCGGGCACGATGCCCTGCCGGCGCAAGCGGCGTGCCTCGGCGGAACCGAGAATCGCACGGTCCTGGACCATCAGTTTGACGCGCTCGCCAGCCACGGCGCAGGAGTGTACCGGGTGCAGCGCGACCTTCGCCGCGTGCTGCACACTTCCGGGCGTGTTCGAGCAGCTGCTGCGCGACTGGGACGGCGAGGAGGCAGTGGTCCGGTTCGACCGCGAGAGCGGCGCCTGGATGTTCGTCTGCGTCCACTCGACGGCCCGCGGTCCGGCGTGTGGCGGCACACGACTGCGCGTCTACCCGACGCCCGCCGACGGCCTCGCCGATGCGATGCGGCTGTCGCAGGCGATGACCGTGAAGATGGCTGTCGCGGACGCCGATCGCGGCGGCGGCAAGGCGGTGCTTGCAGTGCCGGCACTGCCGGAGGGAGCGGAGCGCCGCGGGCTGCTGCTGCGCTACGCAAAGCTCGTCACCTCTCTCGGCGGCACGTACCGAACGGCCGGCGACATGAACATCACACCCGCCGACCTCGACGTGGTCGCGGAGGTCTGCCCATGGGTGTACGGGACGACCGGCGCGGGCGGCAACAGTGGGCGCGGCACGGCGATCGGCGTGCTGCACGCGATCCAGGCGAGCGTCGAGCACCGTTTCGGCTCACCGGACCTCGCCGGGCGCCGGGTGCTGGTGCAGGGCGTGGGCTCGGTCGGGCATACCCTCGCGGCCCTGCTCGCGGCCGAGCACGCGGACGTGCTCGTCTCCGACATCGATCCGGAACGAGCGGCGGGGGTCGCGGCCGAGGTCGGCGGCGCGGCCGTCCCGGCGGAGAGTGCACTCATGACCGAGTGCGACGTGTATTCGCCCTGCGCGGTCGGTGGCTCGCTGACGGCGAGCTCGATTCCGCACCTGCGTTGTGCGGTGATTGCCGGCTCGGCGAACAACCAGCTGGCCGAGCCGGAGGACGCCGAGCGCCTGAAGGCCGCGGGGATTTTGTACGCACCCGACTACGTTGCGAGTGCGGGCGGCGTGATTCAGCTCCTCGGGCTCGTCGACCACGGCTGGGGTGAGGACGAGCTCCAACACGCCCTCGCGGCGGTCGGCGAGACGCTGCGCGGCCTCTTCCGCGACGCCGACGCCGACGGGATCACGCCGGCGGCTGCTGCCCAGCGGCTGGCAGCAGAGCGCGTCGCCGCCGCCGCGCGTTAGCTCTCGAACCACGCAGGGACGAGCTTTCCGTCGTACAGGCCGGCGGCGAGCACGAGCGCTCCGAGCCCGGAGACCAGGGCGACGCCGGAATCGACCGCTCCGAGACCTCGACCGCCGATCCACGCGGCGACCACGGCCAGGGCGCCGCCGATCACCCACGTGCGGAAGAGCCACACCGGACCGCGTTCGATCTGCAACCAGCGGCAGACCCAGAGCTGGAACGCGCCGAAGGCCAGCCCGTAGAGCCAGCCGAAGTAGGCCTGCCACGATTGCAGCAGCGCGCCGTCCGCTCGGATCTTCGTCGCACCCCACACAGCCAGCTGGACGAACACCGCGAACGCGGCCATCAGCCCGACGACCAGGCGTGCGAGCCTGACCTCCAGGTCGCTCATATCGGTGCGGGTTCTACTTCACCGACGCCGAGAAGTCGACCGCTGAGACGTACTCGTGTATGAGAAGCGGACGAGGCGACGAAAGGATCAGCAGCTGAGAGCTTCCCGGTATTTCCTCTTCGCGTTCGTTGCGTGCCCACCCTGCGGCCTGGTCGCGGTCGTCATCGCCACCTTCGCTCTGGACAAGGTCGCCGGCGACAGCATCGTGGCGTTGGATCTCCTGGTCCTCGCCGGCGTGCCTGCTGTGCTCGCCTTCGTCGTCGGAACCCGCGCCAAGATGACGAGCCAGCAGATCGTCGGTGCCTCGATCGGCGCGGCGGGCCTGACCTTCGTCCTCGCATTCGCAATCGTGCTCGTCGCGATCTCCCACGCGAACTTCGTCAATCCGGCCCTCTAGAGGGAGGCTTTGGCTTCCGCGTGGCGGCGGTCAGAAGAGCTGGTTCTCGCCGCCGAAGATCGCGGAGACCGAGTCGTCGGCGAAGACGTTCATGATCGTCTCGGCGAGCAGCGGTGCGACCGTCAACACGGTCATGTTGTCGGGCATCGCGATCGGGTCGATCGGTACCGTGTCGGTGACCACGATCCCGGCGAGATCGGCTTCGCTCAGTCTCTGCAACCCCTCGCTCGAGAGCAGCGCGTGGGTGACGAAGACGTAGACCTCGCGGACACCGTGTTCCTTGAGCGCGTTCGCCCCGGCGATCAGCGTGCCGCCGGTCATGGTGCTGTCGTCGCCGATGATCGCGATCTTGTCGCGGACGCGGCCGGTGACCTCCGTCACCGAGACCTTGTCGTGCGCGGTTCGGGTCTTGTGCATGATCGCGAAGTCCGCGTCGATCATCTCGGCGAAACGCACCGCCTGCTTGGCCCGGCCCGCGTCGGGTGCGACCGAGACGACACCTTCGCCGTGCAGGCCGAGATCGCGGAAATGACGGGCGAAGAGCGGCAGGCTCGTCATGTGGTCGACCGGGATCGTGAAGAAGCCCTGGATCTGCCCGGCGTGCAGGTCCATCGTCAAGAGGCGGTCGGCACCGGCGAGCTGCAGCATGTCGGCGACGAGGCGGGCCGAGATCGGCTCGCGCGGCTTTGCCTTGCGATCCTGTCGGGCGTACGGGAACCACGGGATCACGGCCGTGATGCGCTTGGCGGAGGCGAGCTTCGCCGCCTGCACCATCAGCAGCAGCTCCATCAGGTTCTGATCCACGGGGTGGCAGCCCGTCTGCACGAGGAAGAGGTCGGCGCCACGGATCGACTCGCAGTAGCGGCAGTAGGTCTCGCCGTTGTCGAACGTGTGCAGCTCGATCTCCCCCAGCCCGACGCCCAGTTGCTCGGCGATGCGCTGGGCGAGCGCCGTGTGCGAGCGGCCGGAAAACACCATCAACTTCTTCTGCGGGCCGCGTTCGAGCCAGTGGCCGGTCGCGGGCTGGGTCACAGCTTCCGGCGTCTCGAGGCCGGGGAGAACGAGCTCAGTCGCCGCGCTGCCGGGCTGCATACCCCTCCTTGTTCTCCTGGCGCGCCCGGGCGATGCCGAGAGCGTCTGGTGGCACATCCTTGGTTATCACCGACCCTGCAGCGATCCATGCTCCGTCTCCTACCTCGACGGGCGCGATGAAACTATTGTGGATCGCGGTCCTGACGTTGCGCCCGATCGTCGTCCGCTTCTTCGGCTCGCCCGGCTTGTGCGCGTAGTTGGCCGTGATCGCACCGGCGCCGATATTCGTGTCTTCGCCGATGTCGGAGTCGCCGATGTACGACAGGTGCGGAACCTTGCTCCGGTCGCCGAGCCTCGAGTTTTTGATCTCCACGTAGGTGCCCGCCTTGGAGGAGTCGCCGAGGATCGTTCCGGGGCGAAGGTAACAGAACGGTCCCACGTTCGCGTGCCGGCCGATCCGGGCATCGATCGCGACCGTGTTCGCGTGGATCTCGGCGCCGGCGGCGACGCTCGTCGCGCCGCGCAGGATCGTGAACGGGTGCAGCGTCACGTCGGCCTCGAGCTCGACCGTGGGCTCGATCCAGGTGCTAGCCGGGTCGACGATCGTGACGCCCGCGAGCATGTGCTGCTCGTTGATCCGGTCGCGCAGCACCGCCCCCGCGCGGGCAAGTTCCACGCGTGTGTTGACGCCGTCGGTCTCGCGATGGTCGTCGGCGATGTGCGCCGCGACCTTGGCGCCTCCGGCCACGAGGATCTCGATCACATCGGTGAGGTAGAGCTCGCCCTGAACGTTCTTCGGTTGTAGCTGGGCGATCGCCGGCCAGAGCGCGTCGGAGCGGAAGGCGTAGATCGACGAGTTGATCTCGCGGATCTGCTGCTCCTCGGCGCTCGCGTCGGTGCCTTCGGCGATCCGCAGGACGGCGCCTCTCGCATCGCGGACGATCCGTCCATAGAGCCGCGGGTCGGGAGGCTCGGCGCTGAGGATCGTCGCCGCGGCTCCTTCCCAGCGATGGGTGGCGATCAGCTCGAGCAGGAGCTCGGCCGTCAGGAGCGGTGTGTCGCCTGAGAGCACGAGCACGTCTCCTTCGTGACCGGACAGGGCGGACTCGGCAGCACGCACCGCGTCGCCGGTGCCAAGTGGCTGCTCCTGCACGGCGACGATCACGCCGCTCGAGCCGAACTCGTCGCGCGCAGCGGGCGAAGCGACGACCACCAGCGGACTCGCGGCCGCCTCGTGCCCGGCCTCGATCACCCAGTCGACCATCCGGCGGCCGAGGATCGGATGGAAGTGCTTCGGCACGGCGGAGCGCATCCGGGTGCCAAGGCCTCCGGCCATCACGATGGCTGCAACGGTGGTGTCGGGCATGGTGGTCTCGCGTGGATGGCTGGGGCGCCAGGATTCGAACCTGGGATCGCGGGACCAAAACCCGCTGCCTTACCGCTTGGCTACGCCCCATCGAACGGACGGGCCGACAGTCTAGTAGTGGTGCTAGGCGGGCTTCCGGGTGAAGAGCAGAACGAGCCCGACGATCGCCAGCACCGCGATGATCCCGATCGCGAACGCCTCGACGATCGAGAGCGCGATCGGCACGCAGAGGACCAGGAGCTGCGACGCGGCGAGGATCCAGGTCACGTCCTGAACGAAGGCGGAACGGCGGGTGCGACGGGCGAGCCAGAACAGGGCGACGCCGATCACCGCCAGGGTGACGGCCTGCCACCAGTGCAGGACGTGCGCGATGTAGAGCAGCCCCTCGACGGCAGCGATCCAGAGCGTGATCCGCAGGCGCCGTTCGCGCAGCCAGCGGCCCGAATTGGTCGAGCCATGTTCGATCACCTGGCCCCCGGACATGCGTTTCAACCGTACCACGCAGCTGCCGCGAGACACGTCTCACGGTCGCCTCATCTCGCGCTGATTCCCTGCACCGGTGCCCACGTACCTCGGCGGTTCCGGCGGTAACTCGCGCCTGACGGCGCTGACGGCGATCGTGCTGCTCGTCCTGCTCGCGATCGAAGGCGGGACGCTGCTCTCGCTGCAGACGTTCCTGTCGTGGCACATCGTCGTCGGCATGCTGCTCGTACCGATCGTCGCGCTGAAGCTCGCGACGGTCGGGTACCGCTTCGTTCGCTACTACACGCACCGTCCCGAGTACGTCGAGGCGGGACCACCCAGCATGCTGCTCCGCCTGCTCGGGCCGGTCGTCGTCCTGGCTACGGTCGGGCTCTTCGCGACGGGCGTGGCGCTCGCCGTGCTCGGGCCTGGCGCACCAACCGTCCTGCTCCTGCACAAGGCGAGCTTCGCCGTCTGGGTGGCGGCGATGTCGGTCCACGTTCTCGCACACGTGCTCGAGCTACCCGCGCTCGCCACGAGCGACCTGCGGGGCGACGGACCCGGCGGGAGCCGGCTGCGGGTCGGCGTGCTCGCGGGGGTGGTCGTCGCCGGAGCGGTGCTCGCGATCGCGACCCTCCCGCTCGTCTCCCCGTGGGTGCACTGGATGCGCGACGCTCGCGGCTGACTGGTCGCGAGCACAATGCGGACATGCGCGTACTGGTCGTAGAGGACGAGTCGAAGCTCGCGAAGCTGCTCGTCCGGGGGCTGCGCGAGGAAGGTCACGTCGCCGACGCGGCGGGCCGCGGCGAGGAGGGCCTCTGGATGGCCAAGGCGACGCCGTACGATGCGATCGTCCTCGACGTGATGCTCCCGGGCCTGACCGGCTTCGACGTCTGCCGGGCGCTGCGCAACGCGGGTGTTTGGACGCCGGTCCTGATGCTGACCGCGCGCGACGCGGTCGAGGACCGCATCGAAGGACTCGACGCCGGCGCCGACGATTACCTGATGAAGCCATTCTCATTCGAGGAGCTGCTCGCACGTCTGCGCGCACTCGCTCGCCGGGCGCCAGGCGAGCGGCCTGTGGTGCTGACGGTCGGCGACCTTCGCCTCGACCCCGCCGCTCACCGCGCGTGGCGGGGCGAGAGCGAGCTTGGCCTGTCGGCGAAGGAATTCGGGCTGCTGGAGCTGTTCATGCGCAACGCGGGCGCGGTCTTGACGCGTGAGCAACTGCTCGGAGGCGCGTGGGACATGGCCTTCGAGACACGCTCGAACGTCGTCGACGTCTACGTGCGCTACCTCCGCGAGAAGATCGACCGGCCGTTCGACTGCGAGTCGCTCGAGACCGTTCGCGGCGTCGGGTATCGGCTGCGTGCCGGCGGATGAGCCGGCTGCCGATCCGCCTCAGGCTGACACTCGCCTTTGCGGTCGCAATGGCCCTCGTCCTCACCGGAATGAGCCTGCTCGTCTATGTGCGGGTCGGCGACGCCCTCCTGGCCTCGGTCGATCAGACGTTGCAGGCGCAGGCGCGCGAGGCTGTGACGCATGCCCGCGATGAGCACGGGCTCGTCGACCCGGATACGGCCGCAGGCACGACGCTCGCCCAGACGCTCGACGCCCAAGGGGCTCCGATCCGCTCGACGCCGGCGAACCTCACCCCGCTGCTCGATCCCGCGCAGGCGGCGCGCGCGGCCAAGGGCTCGGTCCGCACGACGCTCAGGTTGCCGGGGTACAAGGGCCAGTGGCGGGTGTTGGCCGTGCCGAGCGCCAACGGAACCGGCGCCGTGGCGGTCGCGCGTTCGCTGAACCAGCGCGACGAGACCCTCGACAACCTGCTGCGTGAGTTGCTGATCGCAGGCCCACTCGCCTTGCTTCTCGCCTCGCTCGCCGGGTATGGACTCGCGGCCGCCGCGCTCCGGCCCGTCGAGGCGATGCGCGCGCGAGCCGAAGGGGTGACCGCAAGCGTTCCGGCACATCTACCCGTTCCGCGTGCGCATGACGAGATCTCGCGGCTCGCCGTCACCCTCAACGACATGCTCGGTCGGCTGCACGCCGCGTTCGAGCACGAGCGTCGCTTCGTCGCCGACGCGAGCCACGAGCTGCGAACGCCGCTCGCACTGCTTCGAACCGAGCTCGAGCTGGCGCTGCGGCGGCCTCGCTCGCCGCAGGAGCTCGAGGCGGCGATCCGCTCGGCTGCAGAGGAGACGGAGCGGCTGTCGGAGCTCGCGGAGGACTTGCTGACGATCGCGCGCGCGGATCAGGGATCGCTGCCTCTCCGCCGGCGCCCGTTCGACACATCCGAGCTGCTGCGCGGCGTGGCCGGGCGTTATCGCCTCCGCGCGGCCCAGTTGCAACGGACGGTTCGCGCGAACGCCGACGCCGCGTTCGTGATCGAACTCGACGAGGCGCGCATCGACCAAGCGCTCGCGAACCTCGTCGAGAACGCGCTTCTCTACGGCTCCGGCGACGTCGAGTTGTTCGCCGCGCGCAGCAACGGGACCGTCGAGCTTCACGTGGCCGATCGTGGGCCGGGCTTTCCACCCGACTTCCTCGAGCGCGCGTTTGATCGCTTCAGCCGCGCCGACGAGGCGCGGAGCGAGGGCGGGGCCGGCCTCGGCCTCTCGATCGTCGGCCTGATCGCCGAGGCCCACGGCGGGACGGCCCACGCCGCGAATCGCCCCGGTGGCGGCGCCGACGTCTGGTTCGAACTGCCGGTCCGACTCTTAGCAACCTCCTAGCCTCCGCTCATGACTGTCTCATCTCGGCTTGCGACCGTGCCGGGATGAGATCCACGGACGGCCGCGGTGAACTGCGGCAAGCCATCGGCGAGCGTGAGGCCGCGCGGGCGCGCCTTCGTCGCGCAACCAGCGGCGCGGTGGCGGTCGCGGTCGCCCTCGGCGGCGTGTTTGCGGCCCTGGCGGCCGGCGCGACCCATCCGAAGAAGACGGTCGTGCCGACGACAAGCGGCAAGAAGGTGTCCGCGCTGACCTCGGCGCCGGCGGCGCCCCTGGTCGAGGTGCAGTCGGGGGATGGCTCGCCGTCGTCCGGCGCCTCGAGCGTGTCGCCGGCGCCCGCATCCGCCCCGACGCCGTCGTATCAGCAGCCCGTCGTGTCGTCCGGCGGCTCCTGAGCCCGATGCGCACGATGGCCTTCGCGGCCCTCGGCACGACGGCAGTCGTCGCCGTCTCCGAGGAACGTGCGCTTGGCGAGGCGTGCGCGATCCTCGCCGACCAGCTCCAGCACCTCGACCGGACGTGCAGTCGTTTTCGCTCCGACTCGGAACTCGAGCGGGCGAACGCACGGGCCGGCACGACGATCGTCGTCTCGCAACAACTCGCCGAACTGGTCGGAGTGGCGCTCGCGGCCGCCGAGACGACCGGTGGGAGCGTCGATCCAACGCTCGGTGGCCCGCTGCGCGCAGCCGGTTACGACCGCACCTTCTCGCTCGTCCGCGAGCGCGACTCCTGGGCGTTCGCGGAGCGTCGCGTCCCGCGCGAGCAGTGGCGCCGGGTCGAGCTCGACAGCGACCAGCTCACCTTGCGCACACCGCCGGGGGTCGAGCTTGACCTCGGCGCGACCGCCAAGGCCTGGGCGTCCGATCACGCCGCCTGCACGATCGCCGCGCAAACAGGGTGTGGCGTGCTCGTCTCGCTCGGCGGCGACATCGCAGTCGCCGGCGGCACCGCCTGGCCGATCCGGATCGCAGAGGATCACACGGCGCCACTCGACGGCCCAGGCCCGGTCGTGTCGATCGAGTCCGGAGGGCTCGCGACCTCGAGCACGACCGTTCGGCGCTGGCGCACTGACAGAGGCGAAGCGCATCACGTGCTCGATCCGTCGACGGGCCGACCTGCGGAGAGCTTTTGGCGCACCGCGAGCGTTGCGGCCGCGACCTGCCTCGACGCCAACGTCGCGGCGACAGCAGCGATCGTGCTCTCGCACGCGGCCGCGGCCTGGCTCGAAGCGCGACAGCTGCCGGCGCGTCTGGTCGGTGCCGGCGGCGAAGTCGAGGTCGTCGGCGGCTGGCCCGCCGACCGGGTGGCAGCGTGATCGCGGCCGCAGGCAACGCGAAGACGTTCTGGTACCTGACCCGCGGGACCGGGATCGTCGCGCTGCTGCTGCTCACGGCGTCGATCGTCCTCGGCGTGCTGACGACGTCTCGTTGGCGCACCCCGCGTTGGCCTCGCTTCGCCCTGAGCGCCGTTCATCGAAACCTGACGCTGTTGACGCTCGTCTTCATCGTCGTGCACGTCGTCACCACGGTGCTCGACGGCTATGCGCCGATCCGCCTCGTCGATGCGGTCGTTCCGTTCGTCTCCGCTTACCGCCCGGTGTGGCTCGGGCTCGGAGCGGTCGCGTTCGACCTGCTGCTTGCCCTTGTCGTGACGAGCTTGCTGCGGGCTCGGCTCGGCTACCGGCTCTGGCGGCAAATCCACTGGCTCGCGTACGCCTCGTGGCCGGTGGCGCTGATCCATGCGCTCGGCACTGGCAGCGATGCCCGTCGCGGCTTCATGCTGTTCGCGGGCTTCGGTTCGCTCGTCGTCGTCGCCCTCGCCGTTCTCGTGCGCGTCTCTGTCACCCCGGGCCGGCAACTGCCCGTGCGCGCGGCGGCGACCGTCGCGGCGCTGGTCACCCCACTCGCAATCGGCTGGTGGTACCAGAGTGGCCCGTCGCAGCAGGGTTGGGCGAAGCGCGCCGGTACGCCGCGGTCGCTGCTGGCTGCGCGACACACAACGACCCGGAGGGTCGCGGTCGTCAAACCGGTCGGGGCGTCCTTCTCGGCGGCGCTCGCCGGCCACATCAGCGAGTCGACCGACGCGAACGGCCTGGTCGACGTCGTGATCACGGGCAAGTTGAACCGCGGTCGGATCGGCGCCGTTCGACTCGATCTCCGTGGCCAGCCGTTGCAGGGCGGCGTGTCGATGACCGCGAGCGGTGTGTCATTCGTACCGGCCGGCACGCGCACTGTCTACGACGGCAGCGTCACGACGCTCGACGGCCAGGACGTCGTCGCAGAGGTCGCGGCGGGATCGAGCCAGCTGCGATTGCTGTTCAACCTGAACATCGACGTGACGGCGGGCACGGTCAGCGGCTCGGTTCGCGGTACCCCGGCGGCGAGCGAATGACGAGCGGCCGTCTGCTCGCCGGCGTTCGTACAGACGGGCAGCCCGTCTTCCTGACCGAGCACGTCGCCCGGTATGGACCGCTTCGGCTCGACACCGACTTGATCGCGAGCACGATCACGAGCGGACTCAAGGGACGCGGCGGTGGCGCCTTTCCGACCGGCGAGAAGCTGCGCGCCGTCGCCGGGCAGCGCGGTCGTCCCATCGTCGTCCTGAATGGTGCCGAGGGGGAGCCGGCGAGCCGGAAGGACAAGGCGCTGCTGGGCGCGGTGCCACACCTCGCACTCGACGGCGCGGCAGTTGCAGCTGCAACGCTCGGAGCGCACGAGGTCGTCATCGCGGTCGGCCGGGCGGCGCGCCGGGAGCGGGCGATCCTCGCCTCGGCGCTGAAGGAGCGGCGCGACTCACTGCGCTGGCGGTTGGCCGTCGTCCCGGACGGCTTCGTGTCGGGCGAGGAGACCGCGCTGCTGAGCGCACTCGCCGGTCGCGCTCCGAAGCCCGCCGTCAAACCGCCCCATCCCTTCGAGCACGGCCTCGGCGGTGCGCCGACGCTCGTGCAGAACGCCGAGACGCTCGCCCAACTCGCCCTCGTCGCCCGTCACGGTTCCGGCTGGTTCCGCTCGCTCGGCACCGAGGCAGACCCCGGCACGGCGCTCGTCACGCTCTCCGGTGCGGTCGCGCGACCCGGCGTCTACGAGATCGAGCTCGGCTCGACGATCGACCAGCTGGTCGCGGGGGCCGGGGGGGTGACCGAGCCGGTGGGCGCGTTTCTCGTCGGTGGCTACTTCGGCGGCTGGACGCGGGACAGCGGCCTGGCGTTGACGGCAGAGTCCGGTCTCGGCGCCGGTGTCGTGGTCGCGTTTCCCGACTCGGCCTGCGCGCTTCGCGAAAGCGCGCGTGTCGCCCGCTACCTCGCCGGCGAGAGCGCGGGGCAGTGCGGCCCGTGTCTCCACGGCCTGGCCGCCCTGGCCCACGGGCTCGAGCAGCTCGCAGGGGGAGACAACACCAGCCGAGGGCAGCTCGCGCGCTGGGCTCGCGACGCTGCAGGACGCGGTGCATGCCGTCACCCCGACGGCGCCGCAGCGTTCGTCTCGAGCACGTTGTCGGTCTTCGAGCACGAGACCGACGACCACCTTCGCGGCCGTTGCCGTCGCCGCGACCGGGGAGTCCTTCCCGTTGGCTAGGTCGCTTCGCGTCGACCCGATTGCCTGCGACGGGCACGGCCTGTGCGCCGAGCTGCTGCCGGAGCTGATCCGCCTCGACGACTGGGGCTTCCCGATCCTCGACCCGCGTCCAGTGCCGGCCGGGCTCGAGCCGCAGGCGCGCCAAGCGGTCAAGGCTTGCCCGAAGCTGGCGCTCCGGATCAGCGAGCGTTGAGCGACGAGGCGAACGGCGTGCCTCGGACCGGCACTAGCCGTACCACACAGGCACGGTGATCCAGGCCCGTCCGAGCCCGCGCAGCGCTCGCGCCGCGGCCCGCGCCTCGGTGCGCCGGGTGAAGAGCCCGTAGACGACCGGACCGGCGCCGGTGACGTCGGCGCGGAACGCGCCGAGCGCGCGGAGCCGGTCGGCGAACGGTGACGACGCGAGGTCGTTCGGCGGCAGAGACGCCAGGTCGCGCGGGCGGGTGACCGACGCGAGCGAGGTCCGCAAGCGCAGCCGCGCGCGCGGCGAATCCTTTGGCGCCGGCCCGCGCGTCGAAGTCCGCATACACCGCGGCGGTCGACGGCTTCGCGGCGCCGCGCGGCAGGAAGAGCAGGACGATGAAGTCCTGCGGCAGCGCGAGCGGCTCGAGCTCGCTCCCGTCGCCCCGTCCGAGCTGTGGGCCGTCGACGAGGAAGAACGGCACGTCAGCGCCGACCCGGGCGGCGAGCTCGTGCAGCTCGTCCGCCGGCAACGGGCGGGCGAGCTGCGCGTTCGCCAGCCGCAGCGCGGTCGCAGCATCGGAGCTGCCGCCGCCCAGACCGGCCGCGAGCGGGATCTCCTTCTTGATCGTGATCCGCCAGTGGCGGGTCGGAGCGAGCGCGGCCAACGCGCCCTGCACGATCGTGTCGCCTGCGAAGCCGCGAACCGAGGTTTCGGCGGCCGGCTCGACCGTGATGCGATCGCACAGGTCGATCCGCTGGTAGACGCGTGACCAGCTCGTGCTTGCCGTCGGAACGCAGCGGCCCGACGACGAGCCCGAGATTGAGCTTGGCCGGTGCCGGGCCGATCAGCGCAGTACCTCGCTCAGAGCAGTGCCTCCGCGAGCGCGGGAAACTCGGGTGGGGAAAGGGCCTCGGCGCGGACGTTCGGCTCACGCCCGATCGCGCCGAGAGCGGCGACGGCCCGCTCGCGCGGGGCGACGCCGGAGAGCGAGAGCGAGTTGGCGAGCGTCTTGCGACGGTGGGCGAACGCAGCCTCGATCAGCCGCTTCAGATCAGGCTGGCATGCCGGCCCGGTCCGCGCGAACGCGACCAGCGACGACTCGACGTTCGGACGCGGGCGGAAGACCTCTCGCGACACGGGATGGAAGCCGGTGCGTCGGGTCGCGAGCTGCAGCAGCACGGAAACGGCTCCGTACGCCTTCGTCGAAGGCACGGCGAAGAAGCGCTCGGCGACCTCGCGCTGGACCATCACGCACCACGACGTGAGTTGCTCGAAGGCGAGGCTCTCGACGACCAGCGGCGTCGCGATGTTGTACGGCAGGTTCGCGACGAGCTTGCTCGGTGCGGGTGACAGGGCTGACACGTCGAGGTGCAGAGCGTCGCCCCAGTGCAGGTCGGTGTTCGGGATGCCGGCGAGCTGCGGCTCGAGGCGGCGATCGACCTCGGCCGCGTGCACGTGTGCGACCCGCTCGGCGAGGTAGCGGGTCAGCACGCCGAGGCCTGGCCCGACCTCCAGGACCACGTCGTCCGGGGCGAGGTCGGCGAGCCGTCCGATCACGCCGAGCAGGTTCTCGTCGACGAGAAAGTGCTGGCCGAGGCTCTTACGTGGCGCGACGCTCATAGTGAGAACAGCCCGGTCGCGTTTTCGTCGATCTGGAGCTCGAGTGCGTCGGCGTCGACGCCGCGCGCCTCGGCGAGCGCGTCGAGCGTGTGGCGGACGAAAGCAGGCTCGTTGCGCCGGCCGCGGACCGGCTGCGGAGCGAGGTAGGGGCTGTCGGTTTCGACAAGCAGGCGGTCGTCCGGCACACGACGAGCGGCGGCGCGTAGGTCGTAGGCGTTCTTGTAGGTGAGGTTGCCCGCGAAGGAGACGTACCAACGGTGCGCAAGGGCGGGCGCGAGCAGCGGCTGGGACGAGAAGCAGTGGAGAACGACCGGGCCGTCGTGCTCGCTCAGCCGAGCGAGCGTGTCTGCGTCGGCTGCGCGGGTGTGGATGACGACAGGCTTCCCCACGTCGCGGGCCAGCGCCAGCTGAGCCTCGAAGAGGCGCTGCTGCGCGTCATGCGGCGCGTAGTCCCGGAAGTAGTCGAGACCGGTCTCGCCGACGGCCACCGCGCGCGGATGCTGCAGGAGCTCGCGAAGCTCGCCGAGGTCGAACGTGGCGGCGGCCTCGTGCGGATGGATCCCGAGACATGCATAGACCCCTTCGTGCACCTCGGCCCTGACGAGCGACACGCGCGCCCCTGCGATCGTGGTCGCAACATCGACGACGCGGGAGACCCCTGCCTCGGCCGCGCGTTCGAGAACCTCGGCCGCGTCGTCGCCGAGGTGCGCATGCGTATCGATCACGCCGCGTCGGCGTTGCGCATTCGCTCGAGCTCATCGTCGACGACGGAGTCATCGAGCTTGCGGAAGAGCGGCCGTGGCTCCTGCAGCTTCTGCCCGGATCGGAGGTCGCTCGGCTCCCACCGACCGACCCACGCGGTGTAGTCGCCGGTCAGCACTTCGTGCTGGTCGTCCCCCTCGCCGGCGGTGCGGAACTCGAGCGGGCCGGCGATGTACCCGTCGTAGCCGAGCAGTTCGTGCACGACCTGCGAGGTGTGTGGGAGGAACGGCGTGAACAGCGTCTTCAGGCTGTCGACGGCGGACAGCGCCACGAAGTGGACGGTCGCCGCCCGTGCCGCGTCCTTCTTGACGAGCGCCCACGGCGCCTGGTCGCTGACGTACTGGTTGACGGTCGAGGCGAGCCGCATCGTCTCGCCGAGCGCCGCACGAAACCGCCCGCCCTCGATCTGCGCACCGACGATGTCGAACCCTGAGGCGACGCCTGCGAGCAACGCCTCATCGACGTCGGTGAGCGTTCCCGGCTCTGGCACGACGCCGAAGTTGCGGTGCGCGCTCGTGAGCGTGCGGTTGACCAGGTTGCCCCAGTTCGCGAGCAGTTCGTCGTTGTTGCGGCGGACGAACTCCGCCCAGGTGAAGTCCGCATCCTGGGTCTCGGGGCCGGCGGCGATCAGGTAGTAGCGGAGCGGATCGGGGTCGTAGCGGTCGAGGAAGTCGCGGAGGTAGATCGAGTGCTGGCGGCTGGTCGAGAACTGCTTGCCTTCCATGGTCAGGAATTCGGTCGCGAAGACCCGGTCCGGCAGGTGCAACTGTGCGCCTCCGCCGCCCCCGAGCTCACCCCCGCCGCCGTAGCCGAGCAGGATCGCCGGCCAGATGACGGTGTGGAAGACGACGTTGTCCTTGCCCTGGAAGTAGGCGTGCTCGGCATCACTCGTCTGCCACCAGTCGCGCCAGGCGTCGGGGTTGCCGGTCAGCGCCGCCCATTCGACGCTGGCCGAGAGGTAGCCGATGACCGCGTCGAACCAGACGTAGATGCGCTTGTTCTCGTCCTCGGCGTAGCCGGGCACCGGGATGCGGACGCCCCAGTCGAGGTCGCGGGTGATCGGGCGCGGCCGAATCTCGTCCAGGAGGTGGAGCGAGAAGTTGCGGACATTCGGCCGCCAGTCCTCGTGACCGTTCATCCACAGACGAAGCGCAGCCTTGAACTTCGGCAGGTCGAGGAAGAGATGCTTCGTCTCCCGGAACTCCGGCGTCGATCCGTCGATCTTCGAGCGGGGGTCGATCAGCTCGGACGGGTCAAGCTGGTTGCCGCAGTTGTCGCACTGGTCGCCGCGTGCCTCCGGGTAGCCGCAGATCGGGCAGGTGCCCTCGATGTAACGGTCGGGGAGCGTGTGGCCGGTCGTCGGTGAGAACGAGACCAGCATCGACTGCTCGATGATGGCGCCGTGCTCGTAGAGCGTCTTGAAGAGGTCCTGGGTGACGTACTCGTGGTTGCGGGTCGTCGTGCGTGAGAAGCAGTCGTAGGAGAGCCCCAGGCGGCGGAAGTCGTCGCGAAACGCCGCGTTGTAGTAGTCGGCGATCTCACGATAGGACTTCCCCTCGCGATCGGCGGCGACCATCACCGGCGTGCCGTGCTCGTCGGTGCCACTCACCATCAGCACGTCGTTGCCTTTCAAGCGGTGGTAGCGGGCGTAGGCGTCGGACGGGACTCCGAAGCCCGCCACGTGCCCCAGGTGACGGTGACCCGCCGCATAGGGCCAGGCCGGTGCGACCAGGATCTTCCTCGGAGTCGTGGCGCTCATCGCGACCCATCATACGAACGCTCTTCGGGCCGCTCCCGGCGACCTGTGCGCGCGATCAGTGCGACGAGCAGCGCAACGAGCAGCGCCGCACCGCCGAGCACGCTGACGACGAACGTGCGGTGGGCTGGACCGCGACGCTCCGCGGCGGGCGCAGTGACCAGCGGGCGCGGTGCGGGTCCCGAGCCGTGACGGAGCAGCGCCCCGGAGCTCGGAGCGGCCGCCTCTGGCGGGGTGAACGGTCAGCCGGCCGGCCGTCGCGAGCGCGATCGGGACACGCGGTGGCGTCGCGGTCACGTGGCCCGCGTGGCTCGAGGCCTGCCGCCGGCGTGCCGCGGCGACCGGCTCCACGCCACCCGCCCGCCCGGACGGGCGCGCGACCAGACGCAGTGGCAGCCGAGCCGCAGACGCAGGCGCACCGGGCTGCTTGCCGCCCGGCCGACGTTCGCGGCGAGCTTCGCTCGGCGCCGGCCTACGGCCGACGAGCGTCAGGTTCGAGGCGGCAGCAGCGGCAGTGTGTGGCGTCGGCGGCACGGACAGCCCGGCCGGCTCGCCGACGGCCGGAGAGGCGGCGCCCGCCGCTGTCGGTTCGGTCTGCACCGGGCCGCCCGTCGGCGCCGCCGACGGAGCGGGATCGGTGGCGGGCACCGCAGGCACGCCGGGCACCGGCGCGAGCCCGGCTGCAGGCGGCGGAGCCGGCGGGCCTGCGACCGGCCGCGGCGGCAGCATCGTGAGCGGATCGACGTAGCCCTCGGGCGCCGCGGCGAGCCGGATCCCGAGATGGACATACGGCTGGGCGAGTTCCGGCTCACCCGATGGCCCAACCGTCCCGACAGGATCGCCCTCGGCGAGCGACGCGCCTGCCGCAACGGAGAACGAGCCCAGATGAGTGAGGGTGACGGCGTACCCGTCGGCGGTCGTGATCGTGAGGCTCTTGCCCGAGGCCGGCACGGTGCCGGCAAAGGTCACCGTTCCGGCCGCGGGCGCAACGACGATCGTCCCCGCCTCCGCGCCGAGGTCGATCCCGCGATGCTGTCCCGCGGCGTACGGGTGCGCTGGGTCGAAGACGAACGGCTGCAGGACGGGGCCGTCGGCGGGCCAGCTCCAGGCGCCGGCCGCGGGTGCGAGAGCAAGGGCGGCTGAAAAGGCCGCGAGGAGGACTCGACGTCTGGACGTCTGTTGCATGTGCTCACCCCTTGGTGTGACCTGCCGCGTGCGATCACGTCAGGTACGAGAACGTGTGTTCCCGTCGACGGTAGGGGCGGAGTGGTGCCGTTGTCAAACGAGATTACAAAGTTGTCACAGTGTTGTTCGATAGAGGTCGTTTCGGGGCGTGTCCGTCAGCCGTGCGACGACGTCGGCGGCGACCCGGCGGGGTGTGCCGGCGGCGACGAGCTCGGCGACTGCGTCCCGAGCGGGCTGCCGATCCTCGCCCACCTGCGCGGGCCCGATGACGAGCGTCACCTCGCCCTTGACGGGCAGCGCAAAGCGCTCGGCGAGCTCGGCGGCGGAGCCGGTCGCCACCTCCTCGAACCGCTTCGTCAGTTCGCGGCACACCGCCGTCTCGCGGGTCGGGTCGACGGTCGCGAGCGAGCGCAGGGTCTTCGGCAGCCGCTGCGGCGACTCGAATGCGACTGCCGGCCACCGCCACCCCGCCAGTTCCTGCCAGAGGGCGGCGAGCTCGCCGGCACGCCGCGGTAGGAAACCGAGAAAGAGATAGCGCGCGTCGGCCAGGCCGCTCGTCACCAGCGCGGTCTCGACGGCGGAGGGACCGGGAAGCACGGAGACCTCGATGCCGGCTCCGCGCGCGGCACGCACCAGTCGTGCCCCCGGGTCGGAAATCGACGGCAGCCCCGCGTCGGAGACGAGCGCAACGCGCTCGCCGGCCGCGAGGCGTGGCAGCAGCTCGGCGACGCGCGCAGCCTCGTTGTGCTCGTGGTACGAAAGGAGCCGCGCGGCGATGCCGTGCCGCTCGAGCAGGATGCGAGTGTGGCGCGTGTCCTCAGCGAGGACGACGTCAGCGGCCCGTAACTCCGCGAGCACGCGCAGCGTCACATCGTCGAGGTTTCCGATCGGCGTCGCGCAGACCGCGAGCGGCACTACGCGGGGACCGCCTCGAAGGCGACCAGGCCGGCACCGATCAGGCCGGCCTCGGCGCCGAGCTCGGCCGTTCGGATCTGCACCCGACCGCCGGGGGCGAGGGCCTCACGCTCGACGGCCGGCCTTGCTGCCGGCATGAGCAGGTCGAACGCCGCCACCCCGAAGCCACCGCCGATCACGACGAGCTCCGGATTGAAGATGTTGATCAGCGAGCCGATCGCAACGCCGAGGTGGTGTCCGGTCTCGTCGAGCGCTGGATGTCGCGAGGCGACCAGGTCGCGCGCGGTCGCCGCCTCGCCGAGCACCCGCCGGGCGAGCCGGTCGACGGCGGTTCCCGAGCAGTACGACTCGACGTGGCCGCGACCGGTGCACGCGCCGTTGCACGGGTCGCCGTCCTCGACGATCACGATGTGGCCGAGCTCGGCCCAGCCGCGGAAGAGCTTGCCGGCGAAGACGACGCCGCCGCCGACGCCCGTGCCGAGGGTCAACGTGACGAGGCTCTGGACGTCGCGCCCGGCGCCGAGCCGGAACTCGGCATAGGCGGCCGCGTTGGCGTCGTTCTCGATCCCCACCGGCAGGCCGAGACGGCGGGTCATCTCGGATCTCAGGTCGAGCTCGTGGATCGGGATGTTGACGGCTCCGAGCACGACCCCGCTCAGCTGGTCGACCCGTGCGGGCACCCCAAAACCGACAGCAACGACGCCGTCCTGAGGCAATGCCGAGACGACCTCGGCGAGCTCATCGAGGATCGACTCCTCCGACGTCGCGACGGTCGCCCGTTCGACCGTCTGGTGCACGGTTCCGTCCGCATCGATCAGGCCCGCAAGGACCTTCGTCCCGCCGACGTCGACACCGATCACGCGGTTGGTGCTCATACCCGGTGGGTAACCTAACCCGCCGGATGGCGCGCGAAGAGAAGCCGTACCGCGTCTACCGGGGCGGCCGCACCAAGGGGAAGGTGCCGACGCCGGGGCTACGCCCACCGCGCGTCGAACGCCGCGGCCTCAGACGGCGCGGTGCCGAAGGCGCCGCAGCACAGGCCGAATACCGTGGCCCGGGAGCGCCGACGGGCCAGCGGAAGCCACGCTGGGGAAGACGGATCTCGCTCGGGATCCTCGTCCTGCTCGTGCTCGTGCTCGTCTGGGCAGTCGCGAGCTGGCTCTCATTCTCAGGCGGCGTCTCGGATGCCAACAAGCGACTCGACCAGAACGCGAAGCTCGCGCTGACCTCGCAAGGCGGTCTCGTTCTCTCGCACCCGACGACGATCCTGATGCTCGGCACCGACAACGCTCGCGTCGGAGGCCGCGAGGGCGACATGCACTCCGACTCGATCATGCTGCTGCGCACGGATCCTGCGCACCATCGTCTCTACTACCTCTCGATCCCGCGCGACATCCAGGTGCCGATCCCGGGCGCCGGCACGCAGAAGATCAACGCGGCGTTCCAGATCGGCGGGCCGGCGCTCGCGATCCGGACGATTCGCCAGTTCACCGGGCTCGAGATCGACCACGTGATGGTGATCAACTTCGCCGACTTCAAGGATCTGATCGACGCGCTCGGCGGGATCGACGTGAACGTGCCGGAACCGATCCGCTCGAACCGGTTCGACTGCCCGTACGCGTCGCAGGCGCGCTGCGACGCCTGGCCGGGGTGGCGCTTCCAGAAGGGCGTCCAGCACATGAGCGGGAGCCGGGCGCTCATCTATTCGCGCATCCGCGAGAACATGCTCAACCCGGCCGAGACGGACGTGACCCGCGGTGCCCGGCAGCAGGACGTGCTGAACGCGGTCGCCCAGAAGTTCACGTCGCTCGGCGTCCTGAGCAAGATGCCGTTCTCGGGCGACTCGTTCGCGAAGCCGTTGACGACCGATCTGACCGCGGCGCAGCTCGTGCAACTCGGCTGGATCAAGTTCCGAGCCTCGAACGCCGGCTCGGTCCACTGCCGGCTCGGCGGCGACCTCGGCGGCAGCGGGACCGGCAGCCCGAGCGAGGACAACCCGGCGACGATCGCGATGTTCCTCGGACGCTCCGCGCCGCAGCCTCCGACCGACCCGTTCGGGCCCGGCTGCGTGACGGGCCATGCGCTCAAGTAGCCGCAGCGGCGCGGCGGCTCACATTCCGCTTACTGTTTTTCCCAGCGCCTACGTGCCATCCCTAGCCCCCACCCACCCGGGGAACCGGCCGCAGTTTCGCACCGAATACGTCACAGATGGGTGACGTGAACGTGGCGACTTCGCAAACTTCATCGGTCGCCCGAAGCGAGCCGGCGGACCGGTCAGGCCTCCGCGGCCTTCTTGCTCTCGCCGCCGCTGCTCTCGCCCTTGCCGCTCGAGCCGCCGGAGTCCCCGCCGGAGCCGCTCCCGGACTCGCCCCCGGACGAACCGGAAGAGGACTCGCCCGAGCCGCTGTCCTTCGCCGGCTGCTTCGACTTGCGCCCGTAGTCGGTCGAGTAGAAGCCCGAGCCCTTGTAGTGGACTGCGACCGGATGCAGGACGACCTGGAGTGGCCCCTCGCCGCACACGGTGCAGACCGTCGGGCCGGCCTCGGTCATGCCGTGAAACGCATCGAACAGGTGCCCGTTCGGGCATTTGTACTCGTAGATCGGCATGGGAGCGGCAAGGCTAGCACCGGGTCCCAGCGGCGCCCGCGCCGCCGGAGCCTGGCCGCGGCGGTTGCCGTCATCGTCGCGTCGCTCGCCTTCCCGGCGCTTGCCTCCGCACACGCGACGCTGCTGCGAACAGTCCCCGCCAACGGGGCGGTACTCGACCACGCGCCGCGCCGCGTCCGCGTCGTCTTCGACGACACCGTCCGCCTGGCAAGCGGCAACGCAGTCGTCGACAACGGCTCGCGAGCATCCGTGCTCGCAGGGAAGGCCGCTGCGCGCGGGCACGTCGTCACGTTGCCGCTGCGCACCGATCTCCGGGACGGTGACTACACGGTCCGCTGGAGCATCGTCTCCGACGACGGGCACCGCGAGCAGGGCGTGCTTGCGTTCGCAGTCGGCCAGGGGCGGGCCCCGCCGCATGCGGTGCTCGGGGCGAGCGCACCGCTGAGCGGGATCGACCTGCTACTCCGGACGCTCTACTTCCTCGGGATCCTGGTCGGCGGCGGCGCTGCCGTCTTCGGGCTCCTGGCTCGCTCCGAACTCGGGGAGCGCCTACTCCGGCCGCTCGCGCACCTGCTGTTCTTCGCGCTGCTCGCGACGTTCCTGGGCGCCAGCGGGATGGTCCACGGTGCGGTCCCCGGCACGCGCTTCGCGCTCGTCGTGCGGATCGCCGTGATCGTCGCGCTGGCGGGCGGTGTCGCGGCAGCGCTGTCACCGCTCTACAACCGCTTGCTCTACGTGACGGGCGCGTGCGCGATCGCGCTGCTCATGGCGCCGACCCTCGCCGGGCACGCACTCGACCGCGACCAGCGGAGCTGGCTGGCCGTGCCGATCGACCTCGCCCACGTGGCGTCGGCGGCCGTCTGGCTCGGAGGGCTCGTCTCGCTCGTCTTCGTCGTGCCGAGCGCGACCAGCGACGCGGCCGAGCGGTCGCGGATCGTGCGCCGTTTCTCGAAGGTCGCGGGGATCACGGTGGCGGTGCTGGCGTTGTCCGGGCTCGGGCGCGCCCTCACCGAGCTGCACAGCATCTCCCAGGTGTGGTCGACGTCCTACGGCCGGGCGCTGATCGTGAAGACGGCGATCTTCGTGCCACTCCTCGGCCTGGGCTGGCTGAACCGGACGCTCTTGCTCGACGCCTTCAAGCGGCTCCGCCGCTCGGCGATGCTCGAATCGGTGCTGTTGCTTGCGATCGTGGTCGCGGTCGCCGTCCTGACCGAGCTACGTCCCGGCGTGTCGCGCCCGACCAGCGCCGCGGCGGCCACGCCGCCACTCCAGGCCGCGCAGCCGCCGGTGCTGCCACCAAGGGACGCTGTGGTCGACGCGCGAGCCGTGGGCGGGCTGGCGGTCGCGATCGGGCGGACGCCCGGTCGCGCGACCGTCACGCTGCTCGGCCAGGACGGCACGGGTGCGAACGGCCGCAACGTGCGGATCGACGGTCACGCAGCAACCGCTTGCGGCAGCGGCTGCTACCGGGGAGCCGCCGGCGCCGGCCCTGTGACCGTCGGTGTCGGCCCGCAGACGGTGACCTTCACGGTGCCGAGCCGCGCTCCGGACGGTACGGCGCTCTTGCGCGAAGTGACGCGGTCGTTCCGCAACTCGCGGACGGTGGTCTTCGACGAGCACCTCTCCTCGTCGGCGACAGGCGGAATCGACACGCGCTTCACGCTCGTCGGCCCGAACCGGCTCGAGTACCACACGAGCGGCGGGGCCTCGGCGATCGTGATCGGCGGACACCGCTGGGACCAGAGCGGCCCGGGGAAGCCGTTCGTCGAGTCGCCACAGACACCGCTCGACGTCCTGCAGCCCTACTGGACAACCGTGTCGAACGTGCACGAGGTGAGCCCCGGTGTGCTCACGTTCCTCGACCGGAGCGTGCCGGCGTGGTTCCGGATGCGGGTCGGCGAACGGCTGCCGCGCGTGATCCACATGACCGCGGCCGCTCACTTCATGACCGAGCGCTACGTCGGGTTCGGCGACCCCGTCGTCGTCTCCCCACCCTCGCGGTAGCGCTGCGCCTGCTCGCCGAGGAGCTCCAGGAAGCAGGGCGCGTCCTCGAAGGCGACGAGTCCGCCAGGTGCGTCGCGCCGGCTCGGTCGCCGTGGTGAGCGGCGAACGGCTGCCACTGCCCCGGCCGCGCCCACGAGCCCGCCGATTGCGAACGAGCGAATCCTCCCCCCGCGCGACGTGCCGTCCATGCGACGATCGTACTCGTGCGGCTGACCACGCTCGGCGACCTGCTGCTCGACGTGATCGTCGAGCTCGCGCACCCGCTCGTCCCCGGTGACGACCAGGTTGCGACGACCCGAACCGGCGCCGGCGGGCAGGCCGCGAACGTTGCGGCCTGGGCCCGCGAGCTCGGCGCCGAGGCTCGGTTCGTCGGCAAACGCGGCAGCGACGCGGCGGGAGAGCTCGTGACGCGGGAGCTCGTCGAGCGAGGCGTCGAGGTCGTCGGTCCGGTCGGCGGCCGTACGGGTGTCGTCGTCTCGATCGCCTCGGACGGCGACCGCACGATGGCGTCCGACCGCGGCGCAGCTGTCGATCTGGCGCCACACGAGCTGGAAGGCGCGTGGTTCGATTGCGACGTGCTGCACATCTCCGGCTACTCGCTCCTCCGTCCGCCGCTCGCCGACACGGCGGCGGCGGCGGCTCGCCTGGCGCGCTCGCGCGGCGCGCAGGTCTCGGTCGACGTCTCGACCTGGACGCTCGTCGACGACGGGTTCCGCACGAGATTGCGCGAGCTCGAGCCCGAGGTCGTCTTCGCAACCGAGCGGGAGCGCGATGCGGTTGGCGCGGTCGAGACGCGTTGGGTGCTGAAGCGAGGCGCACGCGGGCTGTCGGTCGACGGCCGCGATCATCCCGCCGACGCGGCGACGGTGGTCGACACCACGGGCGCCGGGGACGCACTGGCAGCCGGTTTTCTCGTCGGTGGCGCGGAGCTGGGGCTCGCGGCCGCCGCGCGTTGCTGCGCCCGGCTCGGGGCGATGCCGTGATCCGGTTCGCCGACGAGGTGGCGACCGCACTCGACGAGGGCCGTGGTGTGGTGGCGCTCGAGACGACGCTCGTAGCCCACGGCTTCCCACCGGGCGAAGGCGTCGAGGTCGGGCTCGCCTCGGAGAGCGCCGTGCGCGAGGCGGGCGCCGTGCCGGCAACGGTCGGTGTGCTCGACGGCGAGCTCGTGATCGGGCTCACGCCGGCGGAGCTCGGCCGGTTCGACGCGACCGCACGAAAGCTCGGCCCGCGCGACCTCGCGGCCTCGGTCGTGCAGGGCGTCGTCGGGGCGACGACGGTCGGTGGAACGCTCGCCGCCTGCAAGGTCGCTCGGATCAGGTTCATGGCGACGGGCGGGCTCGGCGGGGTGCACCGCGGCTGGCCGACCCCGCCGGACGTCTCGGCCGACCTGCGCGCGCTCTCCGAGGCGCAGGTGCTGGTCGTCTCCTCCGGGGTCAAGTCGCTACTCGACGTCGCAGCGACCTCGGAGCTGCTCGAGACGCTCGGCGTGCCCGTGCTCGGCTGGCGCACCGACACCCTCCCGCTCTTCTACTCCGCCCACGGTGGGCCCGGCGTCTCGGCGCGCGTCGAGTCGGCCGAGGAAGCCGCAAGCATCGCGACCGCGCACTGGCAACTCGACGGCGGCGGGCTGCTACTCGGCCGCCCACCGGACGAAAGCCTTGACGACGTGGAGCCGCTGATCGAGCGCGCCCTCGCCGAGGCGGCTGCCAACGAGGTTCACGGCCAGGCGGTGACCCCGTTCGTGCTCTCCTATCTGCACCGCGAGAGCGACGGGCGCACGCTCCGAGCGAACCGTGACCTGATCGTCGGAAATGCGCGGCTCGCCGGCCGGATCGCGGCCGTTGTAACCAGCCGCAACGTCTAGTACGTTCGCAGCGAAACCTCGAGAAGGAGCTGCGGCATGAGAGCTGGTGCACGGTCGGTGATGAAGTGGTTCGCGGGCTTGTATGTGATCCTGATCATCGTGCAGGTGTTCCTGGCCGGTGAAGGCATCTTCGGACTGAACAACATCAAGCACGACTGCACGACGACGAAGATCGCCAACGAGTGCCTCGGGAACTCGAAGACGCTCGATCCTCATCGCGCGCTCGGGTTCTTCCTGACGCTTCCCGGCGCGCTGCTCTTCCTCATCGTCGCCCTGCTCGCCTGGCACGGGAACAAGCGCATCCGCACGGTCTCGATCGTGCTCCCGTTCCTGCTCTTCATCCAGATGATCCTGCCGGGGCTTGGCCGCTGGGTCGCGGCGCTGCATCCGGTCAATGCAATTCTCATACTCGGCCTGTTTGCCTGGCTCTTCGTGCAGCTACGACGCGAGACGCCGGCCGAGCCGACTCCAGGAGCCGCGCTCGCCTGACGTCGAGCTCCGCGATGTAGCGCCCGGCCTCTGGCTCTGGCGGCGCGAGTACCCGGACTGGCGGCCTGCGGCCGGCTGGGAGCCGCAGGTCAGCTCGACCTGCGTCGAGTCCGGCGGCGAGGTCGTGCTGCTCGATCCGCTAGCGCCGCCGGACGACGCCGACGAGGTCTGGGCGCGCTTCGACGCGCGGCCGCCGACCGCGGTCGTGATCCTGAAGCCGGATCACGTGCGCGACGTCGACCTCTTCGTCCGGCGGTACGGCGCGCGCGCCTACGGCCCGTGGCTCTTCTGGCGCAGCAACATCCCCGAGAGCGAGCTCGAGCCGATCGAGCCGGGCAGCCCCCTGCCCGGGGGGCTGCTCGCGTTGTACGACGGCCGCGGACGCAACGAGACGCCGGTCTGGCTGCCCGAACAGCGAACGATCGTGTTCGCCGACGGGATGACCGCCCAGGGCGGCGGCGAGCTCCGAATCTGGGCCACGCCGTTCCTCGAGGAGCGCGCGCGGCCGGCGCTACGGGCGCTGCTCGAGCTGCCGTTCGAGCGTGTGATCGTGTCGCATGGCGAGCCGGTGCACGATCGCGCGGCCTTCGAGCGGGCGCTCGAACTGCCGGCGTGGAGCGACTCCTAGAGCGACCAGCGGCCGTTCTCCTGCACGAGCCGGCCGTCGGCGTAGATCTGGCCCTCCGGCCGCAGGTCCTTGACGATGTCCCAGTGGATCGCGCTCTCGTTCTTGCCGCCGGTGAAGGTGTACGAGTTGCCGACCGCGAGGTGGATCGTGCCGTCGATCTTCTCGTCGAAGCCGACGTTCTTCATGAAGCGCTGGATGCCCGGGTTGCAGCCGATCCCGAGCTCGCCGAGCCGGCGCGCGCCGTCGTCGGTGTCGAGCGTCTGGATCAGGAACGCCTCACCGCTCGCGCGCCGACGCGTCGACGATCCGGCCCGCCCTCGAAGACGAACCGCGCGCCCGCGACCTCGTTGCCGAAGTACGACGGCCGGGAACTCGCAGAACGTCGATCACGCCCTCGGCGGAGTCCTCGACCGGCGAGTAGAAGACCTCGCCGCCCGGCATGTTCATGTGCCCGTCGTCGACCGCGCCGGTGCGGCCGGCGAGCGAGAGCGTCAGATCGGTGCCGGCGCCGACGATGCGCACCTCGTCGGCGGCGTCGAAGACGTCGGCGATCCGGCGCATCCGCTCGCGCCTCGGCGTCCCAGTCGAGCAGCACGGCGCCGAAGATGAACTCCTCGACTCGGCGAGCGTCATCCCCGCCTCTTCGGCCGTCGCCTGGCCGGGTACTCGGCGATCACCCACGGGATCTGCATCGCCATCGTCCGCTCGCGCAGCGGCGCGGTCATCTGCTGCGCAGCGCCGCCGCCGCTCCTCGGAGAGATCGGAGCCCTCGCGCGCGTTCTCGGGCGCCCAGATCGTGATCATCGCGTCGCACTCCCGCCAGATGCGCTGCTGGAGCGGCGCGGTCTCGCGGAGCAGCTCGAGCGGCGCCTCGCGCGCGAACGGGCCGCCGATCAGCTCGAAGACGAGCTGCAGGAGCGGATACGCGCCGTGCGTGCGATCTGCTCGGACACCGCCTCGATCAGCGGGCGCGCGAGCGGGGTCGCCCGGAACGAGCACCTGCCAGCCCGGCTGCACGGCAACGGACCGCTCGACGAGCAGCCGCGCGTACTCGTCGATCCGCGAGGATCGCGCACGAGCCGTTGATTCTAGCCGCAGGGTGCCGCAGTGACAACTGTCCTTTCGGACGATTCGAGCTATTCGAGCGTGCGCAGGAAGTCCTCGATCTCGAGCGCCGGCAGCGTCTCGATCTGCGTCGAGCCGCGCGCCGCGAGCGCGACCGAGACCTTCGCGACACGTCGCGATGTCGGGCGCCTCGACGACGTTCACGAAGTCGAACTCGCCGAGCGTCGCCCACTGGTGCAGGACCTTGCAGCCGAGCTCCTCGACGTCCTGGTTCACCTGCGCGGAGGCGCTCAGGGTTCGATTTGAGGGTCTGGACGCCCTGCTGGGTCAGCGTCGACAGGAGGATGAAGATCGGCATCGCGTCTGCTCCTTCGATTGGGTCGGCGGGAGCCTATCCTGGCCGCCTGATCGACATACAGCAGCGCGCCGCCGAGGTAGAGGAGCGGGTCAGCACGAGGTCGGCGAGGAACGAGCGCGACGCGCTGGCCGCTGTCGCCCTGCGAGTGCAGCAGCGCGATCAGCGTCAGCTCGGCGACGCCGACGACGATGACGAGCGCGCGCGAGCGAGCCGAGCGCATGCACGTAGTCGGCCGTCGCCGAGCCGGCGGCCCGCGCACGAGCGCCTCGCGGAAGCCGAGGTCGCTCGACGCAGCGCGGCCGGCACCGCGAGCCCGAGAGCGCGAGCCACGCGACGCGCCGGCAGGACGATCAGACGACCCGGAACGGCCGGGAACGGCAGGAGACGAGCAGCGCGACGAGGAGCGCCGTCAGCGTCGGCCGTGCCGTCGAGCACGAGCTGGCACGCCCAGACGTAGCGCGGCGACGAAGAGCGGCGTCGAACGCCAGCAGCACGAGCGTCTGCACGTCCGCGGACTGTCCGAGATCGAGATCTGGTCGGCGACGCGCGAGCGGGATCCCGAGCGGCAGCGCGCGCCAGAAGTTGTCGCCGTAGGCGCGGATCGACTCGGCGACGAGCTGCCCGACCGTGCGCTCGCGCGGGCGGCAGCGGCGGCGGCAGCTCAGGCACGCGAGCTCCTCGAGCAGGCGGGGCAGCGTCGCCGCGAGCAGCGTCGAGCGCCTCGTCGATCCGCCAGCGCGCGCGGTCCGGCTCGGCGATCGTCGTTCGACGATCGACGCGCACCTCGAGCGCGGGCACGCCCGCGAGCGCGCAGGCGCGCAGGACGCGCGAAGCCCTCCATCGCCTCGACCTCGCAGCCCGGTCGCGCCGCCGACGCGCGCGCGTCGTGCCGATCGGCAGCACGCGGGCGTCCGGCAGCGCGCCGCGCGCGCGGCGAGCAGCGCTGGCGTCCGGTCGCGCGCGTAGCCGGCACGAGGTCGGCGCAATCGGCGTCGCAGTAGACGGCCTCGCTCACCGATCACGAGCCTCGACCGCGGTCGAAGTCCGCTGCGCCGGCGAGCCCGACGTGCAGCACCGCGTCGCGGCGTCGCGCCGGCGAGCGCGCGGCGCGGTCGCGCGCCGCCGCCTCGACCGGGCCGACGCCGCAGACGACGGCGCCGCACCCTCGACGAGTCGAGCTCTCGCTCGGTCGCGGCGACGACGAGGATCACCGCGGCACCGTATCGCGTCGTAGGATCAGCGTCATGGCCTATCGCATCGCCGCCGTCGACCGACTCGAGTGGGACGAGCGCGCCGACCGAAGGCCGGCGAGGGGCCGCGCCTGCGCCGCCGACCTCACGACGCCGGTCGGCCTGCAGCAGTCGCGCGCGCGGGTCTGGCGCTACCCGCCGCACACGACCGGGCGGCGGCACCAGGATCACGCGCAGGAAGAGGTGTTCGTCGTCCTCTCGGGCACGCTGACGATGCTGCTCGGCGACGAGCCCGAGCGCGTCGACCTCGGCCCGGGGGCGTCGTCGCGGTCGAGCCGATGACGCCGCTGCAGATGCGCAACGAGACCGACGAGGAAGTCGTCGTCTTCGTCTACGGCGCGCCGCCGCTCCACGAGGGCGCCGACTTCCTGGACGACGTCGAGCTGCCGCCGCGGCGCTGAAGCCCTCGAGACCTCGTTCGACGGTCGAACAGGTCAGACGGCTGCGACGGCAGGCGCCTGCGCTCGAAGACGAGGTCGCCGTCGCTGCGCGTCGACGCGGATCGTGTCGCCGGCGACGAAGTCGCCCTCGAGCAGCCGCAGCGCGAGCGGGTTCTCGAGCAGCCGCTGGATCGCACGCTTCAGCGGCCGGGCGCCGTAGGCCGGGTCCCACCCGGCCTCGGCGAGCACCTCCTTCGCCGCGTCGGTCAGCTCGAGCGCGAGCCCGCGCTCGGCGAGCCGCTCGCGCAGCCGCCCGAGCTGCAGCTCGACGATCTCGCCGATCTGCTCGCGTGAGAGCGGCTTGAACTCGACGATCTCGTCGATCCGGTTCAGGAACTCGGGCCGGAAGTGGTCGCGCATCGCCTCGGCGCTGCGGATGTTCGACGTCATGATCAGCACCGCGTTGCGGAAGTCGACCGTGCGGCCCTGGCCGTCGGTCAGCCGGCCGTCGTCGAGCACCTGCAGCAGCACGTCGAAGACCTCGGCGTGCGCCTTCTCGATCTCGTCGAGCAGGACGACCGAGTACGGCCGGCGGCGGACCGCCTCGGTCAGCTGGCCGCCCTCGTCGTAGCCGACGTAGCCGGGCGGCGCGCCGATCAGCCGCGCGACGGTGTGCCGCTCCTGGTACTCGCTCATGTCGAGCCGCACCATCGCGTGCTCGTCGTCGAACATGAACTCGGCGAGCGCGCGCGCGAGCTCGGTCTTGCCGACGCCGGTCGGGCCGAGGAAGACGAACGAGCCGATCGGCCGGTTCGGGTCCTGCAGCCCGGTGCGCGCGCGCCGGAGCGCGTTCGCGACCGCGGAGACCGCCTCGTCCTGGCCGATCACGCGCTGGTGCAGCCGCTCCTCCATGTGGATCAGCTTCTCGGTCTCGCCTTCGAGCAGACGGTCGACGGGAATGCCCGTCCAGCGCGCGACCGTCATCGCGATGTCGTCCTCGTCGACCTCTTCCTTCACCATCGGGATTCGTCGATCGTCGTGTCGCTTCGCCGCGAGCTCCTGCTCGAGCTCGGGGATCTCGCCGTAGCGGATCTCGGCGACGCGCTGCAGGTTGCCCTCGCGCTCGGCGCGCTCGGCCTCCATGCGCAGCTCGTCGATCTTCCGCGTCGCCTCCTTGACCCGCTCGAGCGACCTCCTTCTCCTTCGCCCAGCGAGCGGCGAGCGCGTCGCGCTCCTCCTTCGCCTCGGCGAGCGCGCGCTCGACCGGCTCGCGGACGCCGGTCGACTCCTTGGCCATCGCGGCGAGCTCGATCTCGAGCTGCATCACGCGGCGGTTCGCCTCGTCGAGCTCGAGCGGGCTCGAGTCGATCTCGATCCGCAGCCGCGACGCCGCCTCGTCGACCAGGTCGATCGCCTTGTCGGGCAGGAAGCGGTCGGCGATGTAGCGGTGGCTAGAGCACGGCCGCGGCGACGAGTGCCGCGTCGCGGATGCGCACACCGTGGTGCGCCTCGTAGCGCTCCTTCAGCCCGCGCAGGATCGCGATCGTGTCGGCGACGGACGGCTCGCCGACGAAGACGGGTGCGAAGCGCCGCTCGAGCGCGGCGTCCTTCTCGATGTGCTTGCGGTACTCGTCGAGCGTCGTCGCGCCGATGCAGCGCAGCTCGCCGCGGGCGAGCATCGGCTTCAGCAGGTTCGCCGCGTCGACCGCGCCCTCGGCCGCGCCGGCGCCGACGATCGTGTGCAGCTCGTCGATGAACAGGACGATCCGGCCCTCCGAGTTCTTGATCTCGGTCAGCACCGCCTTCAGCCGCTCCTCGAACTCGCCGCGGTACTTCGAGCCGGCGAGCAGCGAGCCGATGTCGAGCGCCCAGACGCGCCGGTCCTTCAAGCCCTCGGGCACGTCGCCGCGCGACGATCCGCTGCGCAAGCCCCTCGGCGATCGCCGTCTTCCCGACGCCGGGCTCGCCGATCAGCACCGGGTTGTTCTTCGTGCGCCGCGAGAGGATCTGGATCACGCGGCGGATCTCCTCGTCGCGGCCGATCACCGGGTCGAGCTTGCCGTCCTCGGCCGCCTCGGTCAGGTCGCGCCGAACTTCTCGAGCGCCTGGTAGCTCCCTTCCGGATCCTGCGACGTGACGCGCTGGCCGCCGCGCACCTGCTCGATCCACGCGACGATCTCGCCGCGCGGCACCGGCTCGAGCGCGAGGAACAGATGCTCGGTCGAGACGTAGTCGTCGCTCGAGCTGCTGCCGCTCGTCGTCGGCGCGGTCGAGCACGCGCGAGAACGCGGCCGAGACCTGCGGCTGCTGCTGGCCGCCCTGCACGGCGGGCAGCGCGGCGACCTTCGCTCGGCGTCGGCGCGGAGGCCCTGCCAGTCGGCGAAGAGCTCCTGGTCGAGCAGCGCCAGCAGCAGGTGCTCGGGCGTGATCTCCGGGTTGCCGCGCCGGCGCGCAGCGTCCTGCGCGGCGCGCGACCGCTTCCTGGCTCTTGATCGTCAGCTTGTTGAAATCCATGTTCAGTTCTCCTTCTCGGGGCCGGCGGCTTGCGCCGGCCGGTAGAGCACGAGGTCGCGCCGGTAGGAGCGGTGCACCTCGTCGAGTGCGCGCCGCATCTCCTGCCTCCATCCGCTCGAGGCGGCGGCGCATGCGGCTGCAGCTCGTCCTCGATCTGGAGCACGCGCTCGACGCCGGCGAGGTTCAGGCCGAGCTCGGAGGTGAGCGCTGGATCAGCCGCAGCCGCTCGATGTCGGCGTCGGAGTAGAGGCGGGTGTTGCCGGCGGTGCGCTGCGGGCGCACGAGGCCGCGCTGCTCGTAGATGCGCAGCGTCTGCGGATGCATGCCGACGAGCTCGGCCGCGACGGAGATCATGTAGCGCGGGCGGTCGGACTCATCACTTCCGTCGCGCTTCTGCAGCTGCTCGAGCAGCTCGCGTTCCGTCTTCTTCGAGACTGCTTCGGCACCTCGATCCTGACCCGTGCGAGCACGTCGCCCTTGCCGGAGCCCTTCAGGCTGCGGCGCGCCGCGGCCCTTGATCCGCAGCAGCTTGCCGTCCTCGGTGCCGGCGGGACCTTCAGCGAGACGGGACCGTCGGGCGTCGGCACCTCGACCGACGCCGCCGAGCGCCGCGGTCGCGAACGAGACGGGCACCTGCGACGACCAGGTCGTCGCCTCGGCGCTCGTAGACCTTCGACGGCTCGACGCGCGTGACCACGTAGAGATCGCCCGCCGGCGCGCCGCCGTAGCCCGCCTCGCCCTTGCCCTTCAGCTTGATGCGCGTGCCGTCCTTGACGCCGGCCGGGATCTTCACCGTGTACCGCTTCGTCCGGCGCTCGCGGCCCGCGCCGTGCACGTCGGGCACGGCGTCTCGACGATCGAGCCCATGCCGTGGCAGCGCGGGCACGGCTGCTGCAGCGCGAACAGCCCCTGCGACGTCGCGACGACGCCGCGTGCCGTTGCACTGCGGGCAGCGCATCGGCGCCGTCCCGGGCGCCGCGCCCGTGCCGTGGCAGGTGTGACAGGCGAGCTCGAGCTGCACCGGCACCGTCGACCTGCACGCCGCGCAGCGCGTCCTCGAACGACACGCGCACCTCGACCTCGACGTCGTTGCCGCGCTGGCCGCGCTGCGGCTGCTGCTCGCCGCGCGCCGCGGCCGAAGAGGCCGCCGAAGATGTCGCCGAGGTCGAAGTCGCCGAAGTCGAACGTCGTGCCGCCGGGCCCGGCCCCGCCGGGGCGGCCGTTCGTCGACCCGACCGCGTCGTACTGCTTGCGCTTCTCGGGATCGGAGAGGACGTCGTACGCCGACTGCACCTCTTTGAAGCGCGCCTCCCTCGCGTTGCCCGGGTTCCTGTCCGGGTGGACCTCGCGGACGAGCTTGCGGTAGGCCTTCTTCAGCTCGTCCGGCGACGCGTTCTTCGGGACGCCGAGCGTCTCGTACAGGCTCTTAGCCATCAGCTCCGGCGCGCGCCACGAGCTCGGAGATCACGACGCGCGCCGGCCGCAGCACGCGGTCGCCGAGCGTGTAGCCCTTCTGCAGCACCTGGATGACGGTGCCCTCCTCCGCCTCGGACGGCTGCGAGAGCAGCGCCTCCTGCGTGTGCGGGTCGAACTTGCCGTCGGTCGCGATCTCCGCCAGCCCTTCGCTGCCGAGCGCGTCGGCGAGCGCGCGGTGCACGAGCGCGGACGCCCTCCTCGAGCTTCGCCTCCTCGTGCTCGGTCGCCGCCTCGAGCGCGCGCTCGAGGTCGTCGAGCACGGGCACGAGCTCCGTCACCAGCCGCTCGTGGGCGCGCGCGGCCAGCTCCCGCTGGTCGCGCGCCACCCGCTTGCGGTAGTTGTCGAACTCGGCCTTCAGCCGCTGGAGCGCGTCGAGGTACTCGTCGCGCTCGCTTGGCGAGCGCGACGAGCTGGTCCTCGACTCGACGGCCTCCTCGGCCGGCCGGACTCCGTCTCTTCGACGTGCTCGACTCGCTCACTTACTCGTCGACCACCTCGTACTCGGCGTCCTCGACGACCTCGTCGTCGACGTCGCGGACCGTCGCCGCCGTTGCCGGACGGCTGCTCGCGGAGGCCTGCGCGTAGAGCGCCGACGCGGCCTGCGTCCACGCCTCCTGCAGCGCGTCGGTCTTCGCCTTGATCTCGGCGACGTCGCTCGACTCGAGCACGCCGCGGAGCTCCATGATCCGCCCCTCGACCGTCGAGGCGAGCGAGCTCGTCGAGCTTCTCGCGATTCTCGTTCAGCGACTTCTCGATCTGGTAGGCGAGCGACTCGCGTGTGTTGCGCGTGTCCGCGAGCTCGCGCAGGCGGTGCGCCTCGTCGCTGTGCGCCTCGGCCTCGCTGGATCATCCGCTCGATCTCGTCCTGCTTCAGGCCCGAGCCGCCTTCGATGCGGATCTGCTGCTCGTTTCCGGTGCCGAGGTCCTTGGCCGAGACGTTGATGATCCCGTTCGCGTCGATGTCGAACGACACCTCGATCTGCGGCATGCCGCGCGGCGCCGGCGGGATGCCGACGAGCTCGAACTTGCCGAGCGTCTTGTTGTAGGTCGCCATCTCCGACTCGCCCTGGAGCACGTGCACGAGCACCGACGGCTGGTTGTCCTCGGCGGTCGAGAAGATCTCCGACTTGCGCGTCGGGATCGTCGTGTTGCGCTCGATCAGGCTGCGTCATCACGCCGCCCTTCGTCTCGATGCCGAGCGACAGCGGAGTGACGTCGAGCAGGAGCACGTCCTTGACCTCGCCCTTCAGCACGCCGCCCTGGATGGCGGCGCCGACTGCGACGACCTCGTCCGGGTTGACGCCCTTGTGCGGGTCCTTGCCGATCAGCTCCTTGACCTTCGCCTGCACCGCCGGCATGCGGGTCATGCCGCCGACGAGCACGACGTGGTCGATCGTCGACGCGTCGAGGCCGGCGTCGGTGAGCGCCTGCTTCGTCGGGCCGACGGTCCGCTCGAGCAGGTCGTGCGCGAGCTCCTCGAGCTTCGCGCGCGTGAGCTGCAGGTCGAGGTGCTTCGGCCCGTCCTGCGTCGCGGTGATGAACGGCAGGTTGATCTGCGTCGTCATCGTCGAGCGACAGCTCGATCTTCGCCTTCTCGGCGGCCTCGTAGAGGCGCTGGAGCGCCATCGGGTCGATCGCCGAGGTCGATGCCCTGGTCGCGCTTGAACTCCGCGACCATCCAGTCGACGACCGCCTTGTCGAAGTTGTCGCCGCCGAGGTGGTTGTCGCCGTTCGTCGACTTCACCTCGAAGACGCCGTCGCCGAGCTCGAGCACGGACACGTCGAACGTGCCGCCGCCGAGGTCGAAGACGAGGATCGTCTGGTCGGCGCCTTCCTTGTCGAGCCCGTAGGCGAGTGCCGCCGCGGTCGGCTCGTTGATGATGCGCAGCACGTTGAGGCCGGCGATCTTGCCGGCGTCCTTCGTCGCCTCGCGCTGCGCGTTGTTGAAGTAGGCGGGGACGGTGATCACCGCGTCGGTGACCGACTCGCCGAGATAGGCCTCGGCGTCCGCCTTCAGCTTCTGCAGGATCATCGCGCTGATCTCCGGCGGCGCGTACTCCTTGCCGCCGGCCTCGACGCGCACGTCGTCGTTCGGGCCCTTCTCGACCTTGTACGGGACGATGGTCATCTCCTCGGTGACCTCGTCGAACTTCCGCCCCATGAACCGCTTGATCGAGAAGACCGTGTTCTCGGGGTTCGTGACCTGCTGCCGCCGTGCGGGAGCGCCGACGAGCCGCTGGCCGTCCTTCGTGAACGCGACGACGGACGGCGTCGTCCGCCCGCCCTCCGCGTTCGGGATCACGGTCGGCTCGCCGCCCTCGAGGACGGCCATGCACGAGTTCGTCGTGCCGAGGTCGATACCGATCGTCTTTGCCACGTGGTTTCTCCTCCTTGCTCTGCTGGAACTGAGAGAAAAT
>CAWJZZ010000002.1:0-234313 GCA_963847475.1 uncultured Actinomycetes bacterium
CGATCACGTCCTGCAGCACCTTCGCTGCGAAGAACTTGATGGCCGAGACCTCGACGCGCGCCTCGTCGCCACCGTCGATCTTGTGTGCTGCGTCGAGCGTCATCAGGCGGCAAGCCTGGATCTCGGCATAGCTGTCGGCGATCCAGTTCTGCACCGTCTGCTTGTCGGCGAGCGGGCCGCCGAGGTCTCTCGGGCGAGAGCGTAGGTGCACATCAGCTCGAACGCCCGCTGCATCTGGCCGAGCCAGCGCATGACGTGATGGATCCGACCGGGGCCAAGGCGCTTCTGCGCGATCAGGAACCCGGCGCCGATCTCCCCGAGCGTGTTCGTGACCGGGACGCGGACGCCGGTGTACCGCACCTCGCAGTGGGTCGACCAGCCCTTGCCGGTGTGACCCATGACCACGATCGGGCGCACGATCTCGACGCCCGGTGTGTCGGCGGGAACGATGATCTGCGTGGCGCGCGCGTGCGGCGCGGCATCGGGGTCGGTGACCGCCATCACGATCCCGAAGGCGGCTCCCTCGGCACCGGACGAGAACCACTTGTGGCCGTCGATCACCCAGTCGTCTTCGTCCCGGACGGCGCGTGTTCGCAGCGTCGTCGGGTCGGAGCCCGGCACCTCAGGCTCGGTCATCGAGAAGAACGACCTGATCGTTCCGGCGACGAGCGGCGAGAGCCAGTCGGCCTTCTGCTCGTCCGTGCCGTAGAGGTGCAGGATCTCCGCGTTGCCGGCGTCGGGCGCCTGGCAGCCGAACACACGCTGGCCCCACATCGAGCGCCCGATGTGCTCGTTCAGATACGCGTAGTCGAGAAAGCCGGTGCCTGTGCCGCCTGCGTCCGGTGGCACGTGTGGAGCCCAGAGGCCTGCCGCCCGCACCTCGTCCTGGAGCTGCCGCAGCAGATCCTCGCCGGCTGCGTCCTGACGCTCGATCGCGGCTTCGTTCGGCAGCACCCGTTCCGCCATGAACGCTCGGACCTGCTCGAGCCGTTCGGTCGGGGGTGCCCATGCGGTCGTGGTCACCCGGTTAGCATCGCACGTCATGCGTCTTGGCTTCTACATGGGCTATGCCCCACCGGGCACGAATCCGCTCGAGCTGCTCGAGCTCGCGCGCGAGGCGGAGCGGCTCGGCTACGACTCCGCGTGGGCCGCCGAGGCGTGGGGCGTCGACGCGATCACACCGTTGGCCTGGCTGGGGGCGACGACGACGACGCTGAAGCTGGGCACCGCGATCATGCAGCTGCCCGGGCGCTCGCCTGCGAACGCGGCGATGACGGCGGCGACGCTGGACATGCTCTCCGGTGGGCGGTTCCTGATGGGGCTCGGCACGTCGGGGCCGCAGGTCGTCGAGGGCTGGCACGGGCAGGAGTGGGGGAAGCCGCTGGGCAAGACACGCGAGTACGTCGAGATCGTGCGCAGCGTGTTGCGGCGCGAGCGCCTCGAGCATCACGGCGCGCACTACGACATTCCGCTCAGCGGCGGGACCGGGCTCGGCAAACCGCTCAAGCTGATGGCGCGCCCGCTGCGTTCGGAGATCCCGATCTATCTCGCCGCGATCGGGCCGAAGGCCGTCGAGCAGGCGTTCGAGATCGCCGACGGCTGGCTGCCGATCTTCTGGTCCCCGGAGCGGGCCCGCGATGTTTTTCCGCTGGAGCGCGCACGCGAGGGATTCGACATCGCGCCCTCGGTGCCCGCTGTGCTCACGGACGACATCGACTCAGGGCGAGCGGCACTCAAGGAGTACTACTCGTTCTACATCGGCGGCATGGGTGCGCGCGGCACGAACTTCTACAACGACCTGTTCACGCGCTACGGCTACGAGGCGGAGGCGCGGGAGATCCAGGAGCTGTTCCTTGGCGGTCATCAGCGCGATGCCGCGACGAAGGTCCCGGACGCGTTCGTCGACGAGGTCGCGCTCGTCGGTTCGGTCGACCGGATCGCCGACCGCCTGGCTGCGTGGCGCGAGTCCGGCGCAACGACGCTGCTCGTGTCCACCCGGGACGTGAAGACGCTGCGCGCGGTCGCCGAGGCCGCGAGTTAGTGCCAAGTTGGCACTAAGCCGGTGGTCTCGAGCGCGGTCGCTGCCTGGCGCGGTGACCCGCTTGGTCTGACTCGTGTCTGACACGAGCGGGGTGTCAGTCACGGTCGGTGCGAGCCGGGACGGCACCTACGATCGCGGGCCCGGCGTCACACTCTCGGCACGAAGTCGTTGCCAACTCGTGTGTCAGACACGTGTCTGACACGAGTCAGACTCGACGGGTCACGCGGCGATCGTCTCGAGCGCGGTCGCTGCCAGGAGGGGGACGCCGGTCTCGAAGATCGCGGCCCTCGTGTCTTCCGCTCCGAGCTCGCCACGGATGTAGCGGCCGTAGATCGCTTCGCAGAAGACGGCTGCCTTCCAGAGTGCGAGTGCTTCGAACCACGCGAGCGGCTCGACGGTCCTGCCGCTGGCCGATACGTAGTGCTCGACGAGCTCCGCTCGCGACGGGAAGCCCGGCTCTGCCGTGACCGGCGACGAGCCGAGCGCGCTGACACGGCCGTTCGGCTCGCTGTACGTCGCGAGCAGGTAGCCGACGTCGGCGCGCGGATCGCCGATCGCGCCCATCTCCCAGTCGAGCACGGCCAGGATCCGGGTCGGCTCGCCCGGGGCGACCATCATGTTCCCGAGCCGGAAGTCGCCGTGGACGACCGTCGGTGCGAGCGGCTCGGGGACGCGTGCAGCAAGCCAGGCGCCGACCTGTTCGACGTCCGGCAGCTCGCGCGTCTTGTTGATCTCCCAGAGCTGCGCGAAGCGGCGCACCTGGCGCTCGAGATAGCTCCCCGGCCGTGCGAACGCCGCCAGCTCCGGCCGCGTCACGTCAGCGGCGTGGATCTCGACCAGCGTGTCCACCAGGTCGAGCCCGAGCCGACGCCGTGCCTCTCCGGTCTCGAGCCCCGCAGGCAGCTCGGTCGTGATCACGTCACCCTCGAGGAAGCGCATCACGTAGAACGGCACGCCGATCACGTCCACGTCCTCGCACACGGCGACGATCTCCGCGAGCCGACCGAAGCCGGCGGCGCGGATCGCTGTCTGGAGGCCCGCCTCACGCACCATGTCGTGCGCCGACGGCGGCAGCGGCGGACGTGGCGGCCGGCGAAGCACGAAGCGCTCGCCGCCCCGCTCGACGAGGAAGGTGAAGTTCGAGCCCCCGCCATCCCCGATCCGCGAGGCCCGGACCGCGCCGGCGCCGAGCCTGCGCGCGTCGAGAAACCCTTCGACGCGGTCCTCCACGAGCAACGGCGGCAGCTCGGTCATCCACCGATCCTAGGCGCCCGCGATCGCGGCGACCCCGCCCACTGCGAGCGCGATCCCGATGCGTTGCACACGCGTCAGCCGTTCGCCGAGCAGCAGGTGTGCGAGCACCACCGTCACGACCGGGTAGAGCGAGCCGAGCACCGAGACCAGCGACAGGAGCCCACGGCCGCTCGCGAATGCGAAAAGCGCGTTCGCGGTGACGTCTGCAAGCCCGACCGCGGCCACGGGCCACAGGGCCGAGCGCGGCAGCCGAAGCGTCGCGCGCACGACCAGCGCAGCGCCGAGCAATACGGCCAGTGACCCGACTCGGGCGCCGACCAGCGTGGAGAGCGCATCGCCCTCGCGGCTGCCGAGGCCGAGGAAGTAGACGAACAGCCCCAGGGCCAGCGCCGCCACGAGCGCGAGTCCGATCGCGCGCGCCCGTTCCGGCGACGCGGCCCGGCGCTCTTCGACGGAGGCGAGCACGGCGCCGACCAGCGCGACGCACGCTCCTGCGACTGCCAGGCGAGAGGGTCGCTCGCCAGTGGCGATTGCGATCGCGAACGGCACGACTGCGCCACAGGCGACGAGTGGTGAGACGACGCTCATCGTGCCGAGCGACAGCGCCCGGTAGAACGCTGCGAGACCAACCCCGCCGCCGACGCCGGCGAGCGTGCCGAGGGCGAAGGACCGACCGTCGACGGTGCCGCGCACGCCGACGGCGACGAGCAGCACGACGAACCCGGCCGCCTGCGACACGACGGTGACGGCGAACGCAGGGAGGCGCTTCGTCAGCGAGCCGCCGGCGAAGTCGGCGGCGCCCCAGACGATCGACGAGGCGAGGGCGAGTGAGAGCGCGAGGAGGTTCAGAGCCGCTCGACGAGCATGGCCATTCCCTGGCCGCCGCCGACGCACATCGTCTCGAGGCCGATCGTCCCGTCAAGCGTGTCGAGATCGTTCAGGAGCGTGTTCATGATCCGCGCGCCGGTCATCCCATACGGGTGCCCGAGCGCGATCGCTCCGCCATGCGGGTTCAGCTTGTCGCCGAACGGGTCGATGCCGACCTCACGGCAGACGGGAATCACCTGGGCCGCGAACGCTTCGTTCAGCTCCATCACGTCGACGTCGTCGATCGTCATTCCCGCCGCGGCCAAAACCTTCCGCACCGCCTCGATCGGCCCGACGCCCATGATCTCCGGTTCCACACCCGACACGCTCGACGCGATGATCCGCGCGCGTGGCTTGAGGCCCAGCTCTCGCGCGCGATCGGCCGACATCACGATCACTGCCGCTGCGCCGTCATTCAGCGGGCACGAGTTCCCGGCCGTCACCTTGCCGCCCGGCTTGAATGCGGGCTCGAGGCTGGCCAGCTTCTCGAGCGTCGACGAGCGGCGCGGGCCGTCGTCGAGCTCGACGCCCTCGTAGGGCGTGACCTCGCGTGCGAAGAAGCCGGAGTCCTGCGCCGCCACCGCGCGCTCCTGGGAGCGCTGCGCGAACTGGTCCATCTCTTCACGCGAGACGTCCCAGCGCTCGGCCACGTTCTCGGCGGTCAGACCCATCGGGATGTAGACGTTCGCGATCGGCGCGTTGTCGCCGAACAGCGCGGGGTGGAGCTCGTCGTCCGTCTTCGGGTAGCCGTTGACCTGGCTGATCGACTCGACACCGGCGGCGACGAAGGCATCTCCCTCGCCGGCGCGGATCGCGTGGAACGCCATGCGGATCGTCTGCAGGCTCGACGCGCAGAAGCGGTTGACGGTCACTCCCGGCACCGACGCAGGCAGCTCGGCGAGCAGCGCCACCCGCCGGCCGAGGTTCATGCCCTGCTTCGCCTCCGGAAAGCCACAGCCGACGATCACGTCGACCAGCTCCTCGTGCGGCAGCTCCGGCACCTTCGCCAGCGCCGAGCGGATCGCGAACGCCGCGAGGTCGTCGGGACGGGCATCGACGAGTGCTCCCTTCGCCGCACGCCCGATCGGTGTGCGCGCAGCGGCGACGATGACAGCTTCGCGCATTGCGTCCATCTTAGAGTTGCTGGAGGGAGACCCGAAGGCCTCCCTCCAGCAACCGACGCTCTACTTGCCGCGGCCGTTGATCAACGAGCCGATCGGCTGGAACACGTTGTTCTGGTACTGCACCAGTGTCACCTGCGAGATCGGGAACTGGTAGTTGCCCTTCGTGTGAATGTCGACACCCGGCAACAAGAACGGGTTCGCATTCCTCAGCTTGGCCGTGTAGGCCATGTTGCGGGCGGCCTTCATCAGGCCGGCGCGGGTCAGGTTCTTCCCGGCTGCCTGGAGGACCTGCATGATCGTCCACGCCTTGGCCATGCCGTAGACGTTCAGCCCGTCGCTGACGTTCCCCTTCGGGTCGTACTTGGCCATGATCTTCTTGTAGAGCTTGATGCCCGGCGTGTTGTCGTACTTCGGGTTCGCCGGGTCGAGGACGTAGTTGGTGGTCAGCGTCCCCGCGGTGTTGTCAGAACCCGACTTCGTCGCGAGGGTCAGGAACGTGTCGGTCGCGGAGACCGAGTTCGTGATCACGTGCGCCGGGTGCCACCCGAGCTTCGTCGAGATGACGTAGGCCTGGATCGTCGGCGTCGGCGTCGCGAAGATAATGAACGTGTCGGCGCCCGAGGCCTTCAGCTTCGCCGTCTGCACCGACGGCGGAGTCGTTGCGCTCAGGTCGTACGGCTCGGCGTCGACGATCTGCGGCTGATGCGCGGCGGTGAGGCCGGCCTTCAACCCGCGGAGATAGTCGTTGCCGTAATCGTCGTTCTGGTAGAGCACCCCGAGCTTGGCGGTCGGGAGGTTCTTCCCGATGTACTTGCCGTAGATCGAGCCTTCGGCCTCATAGTCGGGCTGCCACCCGAGCGTCCATGGGTACGTCACGTAGTCGCGGTCGAAGGTCGTCGCACCGGTCGACACGAACAGCTGCGGGACCTTCATCTGGTTCAGGTAGTCGCGCACCGCGGTCTGCGGTTCCGTCCCGAGCCCACCAACGAGCGCGAACGCATGGTCCTGCTCGACGAACTTGTGGGTGATCTGGACGGTGTTCGCCGGGTTGTAGCCGTCATCCGAGTACTTGAACACGACTTGCCGGCCGAACAGGCCGTGCCTCGCGTTCGCATACGAGAAGTAGGCGGCCATGGCTGCCGGGATGGGCGCGTAGCCCGAGGCCGGCCCGCTGAGCGGGAACGTGCCCTCGAGCAGGATCGATCTCGCCGTAACGCCCGGCGTCGCCGTCGACGTCGCTCCGGCCGTCACGACTATGACTGCCGAGACGGCGAGCGCTGCGGCGAGCAGCAGGAACGTCTTTCTCATGCGTCTTCTCTCCTTGTCGCGGAATGGCCTGGGGGGAACGCGCGTGTGCGGGTCGACTATACGAGGCTCCGGCCCGAAAGAGAAGCCGGTTTCTACGCCCGTAACCGAGCGGCAACGCGGTGCAGGAGCCCGGCGGCCCCTGCAGGGGCGACGTAGAGAACCACCAGCAGGACGACCCCGTAGACGACCAGCCCGGAACCCGGCGCGCGCGTGTTGATGTGGTGGACGTGCGAGACCTGCTCGAGCAGCGCCGGGCCCCAGCTGATCTGGATGAACTCGACGAAGATGGCGCCGAAGAGCATCCCGTAGAGCGAGCCTGCACCGCCGATCACGATGCCCACGAGCAGCAGGATCGAGAGCTCGATCGGGAACGTGTCCGGGTTGACGTAGGTGATCCCGATCCCGTACAGCGACCCTGCGACGCCGCAGTAGAAGGCGGAGATCCCGAACGCCCAGGTCTTGACCGACGCGGTCGAGACGCCGTTCGCAGTCGACGCGATCTCGCTGTCCCGGACGGCGCGCAGCGACCGCCCGAACCGGCCCCGGACGATCAGATACGCGAGCGGCAGCATGATCAGGGCGACCACCCAGCTGACGCTGTAGAACCAGATCGACGGATTCGTGTCGAGCCCGAACTCGGAGTGGAGCTGGGGGAGGTTCTTGCCGACGTTGCCGCCGGTGAAGTGCGGGAAGCGCTTGAGGATCCCGATGAACGAGAGCGGGATCGCGAACGTTGCCAGGGCGAGGTACGGGCCGGCGAAGCGCGTCGCCGGCAGTCCGAACGCCAGACCGAAGGCTCCGGCGATCAGGCCGGCGACCGGGATCGTCCACAGGTCGCGCCAGCCGTGGTCGACGACCAGGATCGTCGCCGTGTACGCACCGATCCCCATGAACGCGCCGTGACCAAGCGAGATCTGGCCGGTGAAGCCGGTGAGCATGTCGAGACCGAGCAGGGCGATCAGGTAGATCGCAACGAAACCGAACTGGAACGTGCGGTAGTGGGAGAAGACGGCCGGCGCACCGATGACGGCGACGACGAGCGCGGCGAAGGCGAGAGGTGCCGATGAACCGCTTCACACGCGCCTCACGACGGCGCGCCCGAGCAGTCCAGCCGGGCGGATCAGGAGAACGAGCAGCAGGACGCCGAGCGCGACCGGAAGCTGCAACTCGCTCGTCACGAAGCCGACGTACTGCCCCAGCATGGAGAGCAGCACACCGAGCGCCAGGCCGCCGACGACCGCTCCGACGGGGCTCTCCAGCCCTCCGAGCACCGCTGCCGCGAAGGCATAGATCAGCACCGCCTGCATCATGTTCGGCGTCAGGAAGACGGTCGGCGCGACCATCATCCCGCTCACTGCGCCGAGCGCCGCGGCGAAGCCCCAGCCGAGTGCGAGCAGCCAGCCGGTGCGAACGCCGAGCAGGCGTGCCGCGTCGCGGTTCAGGGCGCCGGCACGCATCGCAAGCCCGAGCTTGGTGAACCGGAAGAACGCCCCGAGCACCACGACACAGCCGATCGTCACCGCGAAGGTGCCGAGGTCCTGTTTGGCGATGTGGACGCCGCCGATCACCCACGACGACGTCGGGAACGGGCTCGGGAAGAACTGGATCTGCGGTGACCAGATCCAGGCGGCCAGGCCGTTCAGGATCACGAGCAGTGCGATCGTCGCCATCACCATCGTCAACACACTCGCCCGCTCGAGCGGGCGGATGACCGTGCGCTGCAGCGCGACACCGCCGACGAACGCAAGCCCGAGCGTCGCGAAGAACGCCGGCCAGTACGAGAACCCGTGATGCGTGATCAGCGACCAGCTGATGTACGTCGTGAACATCGCCATCTCGCCCTGGGCGAAGTTGATCACCTCGGTCGCCTTGTAGATCAGGACGAGCGCGAGGGCGAGCGAGCTGTAGATCGACCCCTGGGCGAGGCCCGAGACGAGCGTCTGGAAGAACTGCTGCATCGTCAGTAACCCAGGTATGCCGAGCGCACGGCGTCGTCGGCTTTCAGCTCTTCAGCCGTGCCGGAGAGGGTCAGGGAGCCGGTCTCGAGCACGTAGGCGCGCGATGCGGCGGCGAGCGCGATCGCGGCGTTCTGCTCGACGACGAGCACCGCGAGGCCTTCTTTCTGGTTCAGGTCGCCGACGACCTTGAACACTTCACGCGTGACGAGCGGGGCGAGCCCGAGCGACGGTTCGTCGAGCATCAAGAGCCGCGGCCGTTGCAGGAACGCGCGGGCGAGCGCGAGCATCTGCTGCTCACCGCCCGACAGCGTTCCCGCCTGCTGGTTCCGCCGCGCCTCGAGCCAGGGGAAGTAGTCGAGCACGGTGTTGAAGTCGGGCCGGCCCCGGCGCATGTACGCGCCCATGCGGAGGTTCTCCCAGACGGTCAGCTCGGCGAAGATGCCGCGCCCTTCGGGCACGTGGGCGATGCCTGCGCGGGCAACCGCCTCTGGGCCGCTTCGCATCAGCTTGCGCCCGGCGAGCACGATCTCGCCGCTTCGCCGGACGGTGCCGGAGACTGCGCGCAGGGTCGTCGTCTTGCCGGCTCCGTTCGCACCGAGCAGCGCCACGATCTCGCCCTCGCCGACGGTGAGCGTCACACCTTGCAGCGCGACGATCTGCCCGTAGCGGGCAGAGACGTCGTTCAGTTCGAGCAACGGCGCCATGGCGGGCGATAGCTTCTCATGGGTGATTGAGCTGGAGGAAGGGATCCGCCGCGCCACCTTTTCGCTGCCGTTCGGCATCGATCACGTCCACTGCTACTTCCTTCGCTCCTCGACCGGCGGTTGGATCCTGGTCGATACGGGACTTGGCTCGCGCACACCGGAGGAGCGCTGGCGGCCGGTGCTCGACGAGCTCGATGCGCCGGTCGAGCTGATCGTCGTCACGCACATGCATCCCGATCACGTCGGCGGTGCGCGCGACATCGCGGGACTCACGGGCGCGCCGGTGCTCCAGGGTCGCGAGGACTATCAGCAGTGCGTCAGGGCCTGGGGCGAGCACAATCCGAGGCAGTTCGTCGACTACTGGGTCTCGCACGGCGTGCCGCAGCACGAGGTCGACGGCCTGCTGCGGGACTCGGAGCGGCTCGTCGATGCCGTCCACTGGGTGCGCGACCCGCGGCTGCTCGACGACGGCGACGAGCTCGATGGCTGGCAGGTCATCGTCCTGCGTGGACACGCAGACGGGCACATCGTGCTGCTACGCGACGGAGTGCTGATCGCGGGCGACACGATCCTCAGCGGGATCACGCCGGCGATCGGGCTCTATCCGCGGTCGCGGCCAGACCCGCTCGGCGACTACTTCGAGACGTTGGCCCGGATCGAAGCGCTGGCGCCGCGGGTCGCATACGCCGGCCACAAGGACGTGATCATGGCGCCCGCCGCACGTGCACGCGAGATCGCAGCGCACCATCACGAGCGTCTTGCGCGGACCGAGGCAGCGCTCGACGGCGGTCCGAGGAGCGCGTACGCGGTCTCGCTCGACCTGTTTCCGGGTGACCTACCGACGCCGCTGCGCCGCTTCGCGACGGCCGAGTCGCTTGCCCACCTCGAGCGCCTGGCCCGCGTGGGCCGCGCCGTCCGCTCCGGGACGCGCTACCTCAAGGGGTCAGCGGCTGCGGGCACTCCGGCGGCCTGACGCGCAGGACAGCCGTATCGCCACGCACGCCCGCTGCGTGCACGACATAGGCGGTGCACGAGTCCGGCGCCATCGCCGAGAACCGCACCGTGAATCCACCCGTCGCGCTCGCGGTCGTCCAGTGCACACTCGATCCTGGCAACGAGACGACCACGCGGATGTGCTCCCTGGCTCCGAAACCGCTGCCCCTGACAGTCAGCGGCGACGCGTCGGCGACGGCCAGGCGCGGTGCCGTCGCGACAGCCGCCGCGGGTAGCAGGAGGGCCAGAAGGAGCACGATCGGCAGCAGGGCTCGCATAGCACGATTGTGTCACATGGCGCGGAGTCCTAAACCTCGACGGTTCCGACTTGACAGGAGACAGCGAAAAGGTGGATAAACCGATATCGGCCGCGTTCGTGCGGTGATATCAGCGTGAATCGATCAGGGGAGATACACCGTGTCGAAAAGACTTCGCATCATCGCGGCGGCGGTTCTCGTTGCCGCTGTGGCGACGGCAATCGCACTCATTGCGGGCTCGACGAATACGAGCCCGCTCGCGCGTGACAAGAGTGAGGGCCAGGGTCCCGCGACCCAGCGCCATCAAGACCTGCTGAGCATTTCCAACAAGGAAGGCCCGGCGACCTACGCCGATCAGATGGAGGCGCTGAACGCGTATCCGGGAGACGGCGTCACAGCCGCTCAGATCGCCGGCGCGCAGGCAGCCTTCGCCCACAACAAGGGACATGGGAAGGGCCACGGGAAGCATTCGACGACCTCGTGGTATTCGCTCGGCCCGACCAACTCCGTGTACCCCGCCTCGCTGAACCGACACGGCAGCGACTATCCGGCTTCGGGGCGCATCACCGCCCTCGCCATCGGCCCGAATTGCGCAAAGTCGCACTGCACCGTTTGGGTGGGTGCGGCCGGCGGCGGCATCTGGCGGACTGACAAGGCGCTTGGCAACAACCAGAAGTGGGTCAACGTCTCCGACGGTTTCTTCGCCTCTGGGGCGATCGGCTCGCTGACCTATGACGCCGCTCACAACACCCTCTATGCCGGAACGGGCGAGGACGCCGCTGCCGGCGACGCCGAAGCCGGCGTCGGGATCTACAAGTCGACCGACGGCGGGGACACCTGGACGCCGCTCGGTGGCAACGCGAACTTCGTGAATCGCGCAGTCCGCGTGGTCACGATCGACAAGAACGATCCGACGGGTAAGACCATCTACGTCGCCGACGGCCGTGCGGTGCACGGCATTTCTTCGACGACCGCAGGCGTCGTCTCTCAGATCCCGGGCGGACCCGGAGTCGGCGTGTGGAAGTCCACCGACGGTGGAGCGACGTTCACGTTGCTGCAGCCGACGACGGTCGTGCTCGGTCCGCTACCGGGCCAGACCTTCCCGTCGAGCTTCGGCTCGACGCGCGGCGCCACGAACGTCGCCGTCGATCCGACCCACCCGGGCGTCGTGTACGCGACCGCGTACCAGAAGGGCGTCTGGCGGTCGACAGACAACGGAGCGACGTGGACGAATATCCACGTCGGGTTCGGAACGGGTGCTGACCGCAGCGAGTTCGACCTGGCGACCACGCCGGATGGACACACGCGGATGTACCAGACCGAAGGCGACAGCGGTGCTCCGTACAGCAGGTTGTTCATTGCGCAGGGCGTCGAGGCGGGTGCCCCGACGTTCGTCGACAAGACGAGCCCGAGCACGGCCGATCCGGGCTATGCGACCTACAACTTCTGCACGGGCCAGTGCTGGTACGACCAGGGCGTCTACAGCCCGCCGGGCCAGCCGAACATGGTCTATGTGTACGGCTCGTTCGTCTACGCCGAGGCGCCAGACCTCGGACAGGATGGATTCCACACCCAGGGCGGGGTCTCCAACGGCCGCGCGGTGCTGCTGTCGCAGGACGGCGGCAACACGTTCACCGACCTCACCGAGGATGCTTCGTCGACGACGAAGCCGCAGGGCCTCCACCCGGACCAGCACGCCCTGATCACCGTTCCGGGGAACCCGCTGCAGTTCTTCGAGGGTTCGGACGGCGGGCTCATGCTCTCCGACGGGACGCTCCAGAACATCTCCTCGCGCTGCGACGTCCGCGGTCTGACCGGGGACGATCTGACTCGTTGTCGGCAGCTGCTTTCGGCAGTGCCGGGCAGCTACCAGAGCCTCAACCAGGGGCTGCAGACGCTGCAGTTCCAGAGCTTGTCGGTGAACCCGCGCAACTCGAAGAACATCCAGGGCGGAACGCAGGACAACGGAACGTTCGAGACGCAAGGCTCGGTCTCGAACTGGCCGCAGACGATCTTCGGCGACGGAGGCCTCTCGGGCTTCGACGCGACGAACGATCACTTCCGGTTCCACACCTACTTCTCGCAGCAGCCGGAAGTCAGCTTCCGCGACGGCGCACCGTCGTCCTGGAACTTCATCGGCGACCCGCTGTTCGCTGAGTCGGCGTTGTTCTACTTCCCGATCATCTCCGACCCGGTGGTCTCGGGAACGTTGTACTCGGGTCTCAACCACGTCTGGCGCACGCTGGACGACGGTGGCCCGCAGGCGTACCTCGAGCAGCACTGCAACGAGTTCACGGGCGATGGGCCGGACGTCAACCCGAACCCGCCTGACCCGGATGCGGTCTGCGGTGACTGGGTGCCGCTCGGCTCGTCCCTGACGGGCTCAGCGGCCGGGACCCGGGCTGGCGGCAACGTCGGCTGGGTGGCGCGCACCTCGTCGGACACGAGCACGCTCTGGGCGGCGACGACCACCGGCCGCGTCTTCGTGTCGCACAACGCCGACAACGCCGATGCGAACGCTGTCTCGTTCACGCGGATCGACGGGCTCGCGGCGAACAGCCCCGGGCGCGCGATCAGCAGCATCTTCATCGATCCGGCGAACGCGAACCACGCCTGGATCTCCTACCTCAGTTACAACTCGATCACCCCGACGACGCAGGGCCACGTCTTCTCGGTCACCTACACACCGGCTGCGGGAACCGCACCGGCGACCGCCACGTGGACACTGCTCGACGGTTCCGGAGACGGCTTCATCGGCGACCAGCCGATCAACGGCGTCGTCTTCGACCAGAACACCGGTGACCTGTATGCCGCAACCGATTTCGGCGTGCTGCGCCTCGCAGCCGACGACACGGCGAGCGGCTGGGTCATGGCGGCGGACAATCTGCCGGTCGTCACGGTGGCAGGGCTCACGATCAACCCAGGATCGCGGCAGCTGATCGCCGCAACCCACGGCCGCGGGGCCTACCAGCTGACGCTTCCGTAAGCGTCGGCACGCAATCCCCCCTGCAGGGCCGCCCGCGAGGGCGGCCCTGCTCGCTTCGTTCTCTCTACCATTCCGGGTCGTGGAGCCGCTTCGGATCGGTGTTCTCGCCCTGCAGGGCAACTTTCGCGAGCACGCGACGATGCTGCGGCGTGTCGGTGCGGAGCCGGTCGAGGTTCGGAAGCCCGAGCAGCTCGCCGGTCTCGACGGCCTGATCATCCCTGGCGGGGAGTCGACGACGTTCATGCGGTTGATGCGGCTGTATGGGCTCGACGAGGCCATCCAACGGTTCGAGAGGCCCGTGTTCGGCACCTGCGCCGGCATGATCGTGCTCGACCGGAACCATCTCGGACTCGTCGACGTGTCGGTGCTCCGGAACGCTTTCGGCAGGCAGGTCGCGTCGTTCGAGACCGATCTCGACGTCGCCGGGGAGGACGAGCCGATGCGCGCCGTCTTCATCCGCGCACCCTGGGTCGAGGAGATCGGTCCGGACGTCGAGGTGCTCGCCGCCGTCGACGGCAGGCCGGTACTGGCGCGCGACGGGCGCTACCTCGTCGCCGCGTTCCATCCCGAGCTGACCGACGACACGCGGCTCCACGAGCGCTTTCTCGAACTCGTCAGGGAGGAGCAAGTTGTCCGGGCATAGCAAGTGGTCGTCGATCAAGCACAAGAAGGGCGCAGCCGACGCGAAGCGCGGCAAGCTCTTCTCGAAGCTCTCGCGTGGAATCATCGTCGCGGCCAAAGAGGGCGGCGGCGACCCCGCCAACAACCTCTCGCTGCAGAACGCGATCGAGAAGGCGAAGTCCTACTCGATGCCCAAGGACAACATCGACCGCGCGATCGCAAAGGGGTCCGGCGCCGACGCCGACGCCGAATCGTTCGAGACGATCGTGTACGAGGGCTACGGGCCCGAAGGCGTGGCCGTGATCGTCGAGGCGCTCACCGACAACCGAAACCGGACGGCCGCGGACGTCCGGCACATGTTCGCGAAGCACGGCGGGAATCTCGGCGCCACGGGTGCCGTCGCCTGGCAGTTCGAGCGCCTCGGCGTCGTTGTGGTGCCTGCCGACGGTGTCGACGAGGACGAGTTGCTGCTCGTCTCGGCCGACGGCGGGGCGGAGGACGTCGCGCGTGACGGGGACGTGTTCCAGGTCACCTCGCCGCCCGAGCAGCTCTCCGCCGTCCGCCAGGCGATCGAGGCAGCCGGTCTCACGGTCGAGTCGGCCGAGCTCCAGCTCGTGCCCAAGACGACCGTGTCGATCGACGACGAGGCGAAGGCACGGCAGGTGATGCGGCTGATCGACGCGCTCGAGGACAACGATGACGTCCAGGACGTCTACGCGAACTTCGACATCCCCGAGCGCGTGCTCGAGGCCGTCGCGGGCTGAGCGGCCCGACCTCAGGCGCACATAGGAACATCCGAAGCCGCGCCTAACGTGTCCACGTGAAGGTCCTCGGCATCGATCCAGGGACGGCTGCATGCGGGTACGGAATCGTCCACGAAAGCGGCGGGCGCCTCAGGGCCACGTGCCACGGGTGGTGGCGAACGTCCGCAAAGGAGCGACCGGAGGCACGCCTCCTCACGATCTTCACGGGCGTCCAGGAACTGATCGCGCTGCACGCTCCGGATGCGGTCGCGCTGGAAGAGTCGTTCGTCGGCGCAGACGCCCGCATCGCACTCTCCGTCGGGCAGGCGCGGGGAGCCGTGCTCGTCGCCGCGTCGTCCGTCGGCGTCGCGTGCGCTGAATACGCACCGGCCCGCGTCAAGCAATCGGTCTGCGGCTACGGCCGCGCCGACAAGGAGCAGGTCGGGAAGATGGTGAAGGCGATCCTCGCCCTCGACGAAGTGCCATCGCCGAGTCACGCCGCCGACGCCTTGGCGGTGGCGATCTGCCACGCGCTCGCGCCGCCGCTGCTCGCAGCGCTCGCCCGGTAACGACGAAGGAGTCCACCCGCGGTCTGCGAACTACAGCCGTTCAAGACACACGGCGACCGGAGGTGGTCCGAGTGCAACAGTGGCAGAAGTACTCCGCCGAGCTTCTCGGCACGTTCATTCTCGTGTTCGTCGGCACGACAGCGATCGTTGGCGCCGCCCGCACGCCGTTGCCAGTCCTGCTGATCGCGCCGTTCGCCTTCGGCCTTGCCCTGCTCGCCGGCCTCTATGCGTTCGGTGAGGTCTCGGGCGGCCACTTCAATCCCGCCGTCTCACTCGGGCTCTTCCTCGACCGGCGCCTGACGATCACGGATCTCTTCGGCTACTGGATCTTCCAGTTCTTCGGCGCGATCCTCGCCTCGTTGCTCCTCGCCCTCGCCACCTCGCGACACGACGTCGCGCTGACCGCGACGGTGCCGTCGTCGAACGGGACGGCGATCGTGATGGAGGTCGCGTTCACGGCGATCTTCGTGGCGGTGATCCTCGCGGCGAGCAGCAGCAACCTCTACTCGGGCAGCGCGCTGATCGCGATTCCGTTGACGCTGCTCGCCATCCACTTCGCGGCGATCCCGTTCAGCGGCTCGTCGCTCAACCCGGCCCGAAGCCTCGGCCCGGCGATCGTCGGGAACACGTGGGACGGGATCTGGATCTACATGATCGCACCGCCGCTGGGCGCGATCATCGGCTGGGTCGTACACACCGTCGTCGTGAAGGGGGATACCCACTTCGGCGACGATTTCGTGGAGATCGAGGACGAGATCCTCGCCGGCCCGGCAACCGAGTAGGAACGTCCGTTCGGCTGCGTACCCTGACGCCATGAGGTCGAGTCGATGATCGCCCGGCTTCGCGGCCGGATCAGCGGACGCGCGGGGTCCGGGCTGATCGTCGACGTCAACGGCGTCGGCTACCTCGTCAACGCCACGCCGTCGGTGCAACGGCTCGGCGATGGAGAGGTGACGATCGAGATCCACACCGTGGTGCGGGAGGACGCCCTGCAGCTGTTCGGCTTCGCGACGGCCGACGAGCGCGAGCTGTTCGAGCTGCTGCTCGGTGTCTCGGGCGTCGGGCCGAAGGTTGCGCTCGCAATTCTCTCGGGGTCGACGCCCGCCGAGCTCCGGCGCGCGATCGCGCGCGACGACGTGAAGCGGTTCCAGGCGATCCCCGGCATCGGGCTCAAGACTGCCCAGCGGGTCGTCCTCGAGCTGAAGGCTGCGGTCGCTGACGTAGCGACCGAGAGCACGGACTTCGCTGCCCGCGATGCACTGGTCGAGCTGGGGTGGACGCTCGTCGATGCCGATCACGTGCTTGCCGACGTCGACCCGTCGCTGCCGGTTGCCGAGCAGGTGAGAGCGGCGCTTCGGATGGCGGCGTGAGCCAGTTCCTCGCACCCGCGCTCGCCGACGCAGAGGAAGAGGTCGAGCGCACGCTTCGCCCGCGCTCGCTGGCCGACTTCGTCGGGCAGGAGCGCGTCAAGGAGCAGCTCGAGATCGCACTCGCTGCGGCCAAGGCGCGCGGCGAGGCCCTCGACCATCTGCTGCTCGCAGGGCCGCCTGGCCTGGGCAAGACGTCGCTGGCGCAGATCGTCCGCAACGAGCTCGGCGTCGGGATCCGGCAGATCGCCGGGCCGGGGCTGGAGCGCAAGGACATCGCCGCGATCCTGACGTCGCTCGAGCCGCGCGACGTCCTGTTCATCGACGAGATCCACCGCATCAGCCGCGCGGCGGAAGAGATCCTCTACCCGGCGCTCGAAGACTTCCGTCTCGACATCGTGATGGGGCAGGGGCCGGCCGCGCGAACGCTGACTCTCGACCTGCCGCAGTTCACGCTCGTCGGAGCGACGACACGAACGGGCCTGCTGACCACGCCGCTGCGCGACCGGTTCGGCCTCACGTTCAGGCTCGACCTCTACGCCGCCGACGAGCTCGCGCAGATCGTCCGCCGCTCGGCAAGGATTCTCGACGTCGAGCTCGCCGAAGACGCGGCCGAGCTCGTGGCAGGCCGCTCACGCGGCACCCCGCGGATCGCGAACCGCATCCTCAGGCGCGTCCGGGACGTTGCCGAGGTGCGGCATGAAGGCGTTGTCACCACGGAGATCGCCGAGGAGGCACTCGCCCTCCTCGAAGTCGACGCCGTCGGCCTCGAGCGGTTCGACCGCGAGCTCCTGCGTTGCGTCGTCGAGCGGTTCGGCGGCGGCCCCGTCGGCTTGTCGACGCTCGCCGTCGCGCTTGGCGAGGAAGCCGAGACGATCGAAGACGTCTACGAGCCGTTCCTGCTCCAGCTCGGGTTCCTGCAGCGCACGCCGCGGGGCCGGATCGTCACCGATCTCGGCCGAGCGCACCTCGGCGAGGTCGCCGACGGCAGCACCTTGTTCTGAAAGCTGCTTACCTTGGGTCCGTGGAGGGCCTCCGGAACGACACGCTTGTCTTCCTGCCGGCGTGGAACGAGGAGGAGAACCTGCCGGCCGTCCTCGACGAGCTGCATTCCGAGCTCCCGGACGTCGACGTCCTCGTCGTCGACGACGGATCGACCGACGGGACGGCCGGCGTTGCGGCCGCCCGCGACGCCAAGGTCCTCTCGTTCGAGAGCAACCTCGGCCTGCCGGCCGCGATCGCGGCCGGCTACAGCCATGCGGTCGAGCAGGGATACACGTTCTGCGGTCGAGTCGACTCGGATGGGCAGCACCCGGCCGGCGAGCTGAAGCGGCTGCTCGACCGTGTGCGTGCAGGCACCTGTGACGTTGCGATCGGCTCTCGGTTCGCGACGGGTGACGGCTTCGAAGCTCGGCGCTACACATCGAGCCCGGCGCGCCGCTTCGGCACATCGCTGCTCCGCCGTTCGATGGGAGTCCTCTTGCGGAGGCCGTTCCTCGATGCGACCAGCGGGATGTACGCGGCGAACGAGCAAGCGCTGCCGATCCTGGCGCTCCCGTACACGAGCGAGGCACCCGAGGTGCAAGCGATTCTGCGTCTGCACGATGCCGGGCTGCGCGTCGACGAAGTGCCGGTGCACATGCGTCAACGTGCGAGCGGCGAGTCGAAGCTGCAAGGGAAAAAGGCAGTCATGCTCGTGGTCACGGTGATCGCGACGCTGTTCGCGTTCGATCGTGTGCGGCACCGCTTCGGTCGTGGCTGATCCGGTTCGCGTCGTCGCCGTCCTCGGGTACTCCGGGCGGCGATCCGATGTTCTCGATCCGATCTGTGCAGCCCGCCTACGCCGAGGCGAGCAACTCGCTTCCGGTGCTCGCGCGGTCGTTCTCTCGGGCTGGGCTCGGCGGCCGAGCGGCCGCAGCGAAGCCGAGCTGATGCGTGCCGCCTGGCGAGGCCCCGAGGTGCCGCTGCTCTGCGACACCACCGCCCGCTCGACGGTCGAGAACGCCGTCGCTGTGGCCGCGGCCTCCGAGGAGCTGTCCGCCGACGAGCTGGTCGTCGTCACCTCCGACTGGCACGTGCTACGAGCCCGGACGCTCGTGCGAGTGGCGTTGCGCGGCAGCGGGATCGCCGTCCGAACAGCGCCGACGCCGGGTCCGCTGCGGGTGCCAGTGCTCGTGAGGGAGCTCGCCTGTGTCGTGGCGCTCCCGGTGCAGGTGCTGCTGGTGCTCCGGCTGCGGCACCGCCGGCCGCGGCGAAGCTCGGCCCCGTCGTCGTACTCCTCGCCGTAACGGCTCCGCTCGAACCACGTTCGAACCTCGTTCGAACGTGGTTCGAACGAGGTTCGAGGGTTACGGCTCGCCGACAGCGCAGACGAATTCGACCATCGCGGCGGCCGCTGCCGCGTCGCTGAGACCTTCGCGCCCGGTGAGCGAGCGCCAGGTGTCGAATGCGATCGCGTGGCCGATGGCCGCACGCACCACCTGTCGCTTGCGGCCACGGGCCTGCCAGTCCTCGTCGAGCACTTCGCGCACGTGGAGCCAGTACTGCACGAGTGGCTCGGCGACCTCGCGGAGGGCGGGCGACTCGCGCAGATCTCGGAGCACGTGGCCGGTCATCGCCTCGGTCCGGCGGAAGAACGCGTAGATGTCGAGCAGGGCCGTGGACAGCCGCTCTCGAGGATCGCCGATCGACTCCCATGTCGCGGCGTCGGGCCGCGGGTGGCGCGCCGTCCAGTGGGCGGAACAGGCCGTGAACAACGACCGCTCGTCGGGGAAATGACGGTAGACGGTCAGTCGCTGCACGTCGGCGCGGCCGGCGATTGCGCTGATCGTCGTCCTGGCCGGTCCGAGTTGCTCGTGCAGGGCGACCGTCGCCTCGACGATCCGCTCGCGCGTCGCGGCGACGCTCTCGGCCCGCTCCCTCAGTTCGTACTTCCGCGCCATTCCGTCACTTCGCTCTCCGGGTTGACGTGATCGGCGAACCTGGTAGGTTCGATATTACAGTGAACAACACTGTATAACGAAAATGGGAGGGACCATGACGACGGAACTCGGCACACTCGCGATCGCGGCGGACGAGGGAGCGCGCGTCGACCTTGGTGGGCTCGGCATCGTCTGGAAGATCGAAGGCTCGGACGCCGGCGACAGGTTCTCGGTCGTTCACCATCCACTCGCACCGCGAGCGCTTGCCGCACCGCTTCACCGGCACTCGCGCGAGGACGAGTATTCGTACGTGTTGACGGGGACGCTCGGAGCGCTGCTCGGCGACGAGGTCGTGACCGCACAGCCCGGCACCTGGGTCTTCAAGCCCCGCAACCAGTGGCACACCTTCTGGAACGCGGGGGAGACGCCCTGCGAGATCATCGAGATCATCTCGCCCGCCGGCTTCGAGAACTTCTTCCGCGAGTTGCCGTTGGTCTACGCCGCCGACGGCGAGCCCGACATCGACCGGTTCGTCGATCTGTGCCGTCGCTACGGGCTCGAGATGGATCCCACGTCGGTTCCCGGGCTCTGTGAGCGGTTCGGACTGACGCATCCCCTGGCGAAAGCCGGGTAGAACGCTGGCGTGCGCCGCGGCACGCTCATTCTCGTCCTGGCCCTGCTCTGCGTCGGAGTGCTGCCTGCAGGCCCCTCGAACGGTGCGGTCGACCTGCTGCAGGCATACGAACCGGTGCTGCTCTTCCACCCGGGCGAGGAGTGGGCGCCGGAGCCTGTCGAATCGTTCCTCGCCGACGCGCGCGTCGAGAAGCAGGTCGAAACGGGATCGTGGCAGGCGACCGGTGCTCCGCTGCCGACCTCGAACGCCGGTTGCGCCCTCGCCCCGTGCTACCGGCTGAACCTGCCGTGCCCCCTGCACAGTGGTGCGGCCTGCTACTCGCGGATGGCCGTGCGGGCGGGCCAGTGGCAGCGCCCGGTCGTGTACGGGCGGGTCGTCGCGGTGCCGGCCGGCCAGCCTCCGGCGCCCGGCTTTGCAGCGCCACCGAAGCTGCTCGTTCGCTACTGGCTCTTCTACGAGTTCGACGACTACCACACGCTGCACAAGCGGCTCTGGCAGGCCCACGAAGCCGACTGGGAGAGCATCTCCGTCGCGATCGGCGCTGATGGCAAGCCGCAGTTCGCGGCCTACAGCCAGCACTGCTCGGGCACCGTACGCCCCTGGACGACGGTCGAGAAGCGGAGCGCGACGCATCCGGTCGCGTACGTCGCGCTCGGCTCGCACGCGAATTACTTCACGAACGCGCCGAGCTCGACGAGGTTCACGGAGTGCCTCAAGTCCGGAACCGGCGGCGCGACGGTGACGCGCATCGCTCAACTCGCCCAGGAGAAGATCGTCGATCGCACGGGCACCGCGCATCCGCTCGGCCCCGCGGGCCTGCCCGGCCTGACCCCGTTGGCGATCGTCCCACTCGACCCGGCTACCGTCTCATGGGCACGCTTTCCGGGGCGCTGGAGCGAAGGGCAGCTGCTCTGGCTCGGGATCACACCGCGGCCGTTGACCTCCGTCTCGCAGGGCTACGGGCCGTCGACCCCGCACTGGGCGTCGACGTCGATCCCGGCGCTCTGGCACGTCGACTCGAGCTGAGGTTCGTCGCGACTACGTCGACGGCTGCACGATGATCAGCGAGTTGCCGTCGGGGTCGCGCAGCCAGAACATCGGCGGGACCGGACCGCCCCAGCGAGTGACCTCGGGGTCGACGTCGACGCCCGCTGCCTGCAACGCCGCGTGGTCGGCGTCGACATCCGACGTGTCGAGGCAGATGCCGGTCTGGCTTCCGCCCGCTTCGCTGCCCTGCGGCGGCGGTGCGAGTGCGATCGTCGTCGCGGTTCCGGGCAGTGCCACCTCGACCCAGCGCATCGCATCGCCCATCGGGATGTCGACGACCTTCTCGAAGCCCAGTGCACCGGTGTAGAAGTCGATCGCGCGATCGGTGTCGGCCACCGTGACGCAGACGCGGCCGACCTGCTGGAGGTTGAGCCTGGACGTGGTTGCTTGCAACTTGGACATGGGAGCCTCCTGCTCGGCGTGGATTGTCAGATTGGACCGGGAAGCCGGCGCAAACTCATCGCAGCGCCTCGTCCGCGCCGCACGACCGCGATCGCGAGCGGCGCGGTGAGGAGTGCCATCACGTCGAACCACACGTAGCCGGATGCGACGCCGCTCGGTGGATTGCCGTCGGGGATCCCGAGACCCGGCAGGGTGCGCGACCAGTGCCAGGTGCCGATCGCTGTGCCGTACAACTCGAGTGCCGCGACCACCACGAAGACTCCGGCGTAGATCGCGCGGTTTCGGCCGCGCCAGAGGAAGAGGAGCAGCAGTGGGACGCCGACTGCTCCCGCGACGTCACGCTGCGGGAGCAGGAGCAGTCCGGCGAAGCCCCAGCCGAACGCGAGTGCTGCCGCGCCGACGACGAGCGCACGTACGTAGCCGCGAAACGCCGCCGCAACCGACAGTCCGGTCAGGTAGACGATCCCGTGCGCGGGCGGGACGAAGAGGGGGAGGTTGTGCAGCCGGTAGTGGTAGACGCCCCAGATCAGCGAGCCCGTGACCTCGCCGATCGTCGCGAAGCAGACGACCGCGAGCGTCTGGGCCCGCCGCTCGCCGGAGACGCGCGCGAGGGCCACCAGGAGCACCAGCCACGTCACGACCCCGAGGGCGAGCTGCCCGTGGTAGGTCGCATAGTGGTCGAGCGCGAGCAGCGCGGCGAGGTAGGCCGCGCCCGCAGCCGCCGCTACTGCTGCTTGAACTGAAGCTCGTGCCACGACGGGACCGGGGCGAGCTCGAGCAATGGCCGGCCGCCGCCGGGATGCTGGTAGGCGAACTCGTCGTCGCCTTCGTCCCACACGACTTCCAGCGAGCCTCGCTTCACCTGGTGGTCGAGCCAGGCGCCGCGGAAGATCAGCTTGCGCAGCCAGTAGACGAGCGACTCGTTCCCGACCAGCGCGACCCGTTCCCAGTTGCGGACGAGATAGCGGCCGAGGCGGGAGGCCGGCTCGTCGATCACACCCTGCGCAGCGAGCGTGACGAGATCCGCGACGGCCTCGTCGTCGAGCTCGGGTGTGGGGACGACACCCAGTTTCACGGCCGCTGCAACCACGCGTCCCTCGAAATCGGTCGACCCGAACGAAAAGCGGTACCCGAGGAACTCGACGACGTAATCGTCGCCCGAGGTGTAGTTGGCGTCCGGTGTCGGCAGCGCGTCAGGCACGATCCAATGGTAGTGAACGCCTTCCTCGTCGCCTCCAGTGCCTCGCACTACGTCGTCCTCTTGCCGGCGCTGATCGTCGGCTTCGGTCTGGTGGGCGGGATTCTGATCCTGCTCGGGCGTGCATTCGCAGAGACGGTGCGCGAGTCGAGTCATCCGCGACTGATCCTCGGCGGCCTCGTCGCGCTCGTCGGCGCGATCGTGCTGCTCACCTACCTCGGCGTCTCACTGCCGAGAGAGTGAGCTAGAGAATGACGACGGGCGTCCCGACCTGGACGCGCTCGAACAGCCATTCGGCCTCCGGCACCTGCATCCGGACGCAGCCGTGTGAGGCGCTGTAGCCGATCGAGGTAGGCGCGTCGGTCCCGTGGATGCCGACACCCGGCGCGTTGAGTCCCATCCAGCGGGTGCCAAGCGGGTTCGACGGCCCGGGCGGGACCGGCTTTAGTCCCTTTGCCCATTCATCGGCGGTGGGCGGGTACCACCACGGGTTCCGCTGTTTGTCGACGATGTGCCAGATGCCGGTCGGCGTCGGGTAGATCGCCTGGCCGGTCGCGACTCGGAACGTCCGTACGAGTGCGGTGCCACGGAAGAGCCGCAGCGTGTTCGTGCCGCGTGAGATGACGATCACCGGGCCGAACGTCGCAGCTGTGCGCTCTGGTGCGACCGGGTGCGTGAGCAGCGTGAGTGGCGCACGTCCACCGTCTTGCAGCACCTGTGCGAGAGCGGTTCGCATCGTCTTCGCGTCGACTGCCAGACCGGCTTTGGCGGGTGAGAAACGCGGGCCGCCGGTTGTCGCCCCGACGACCGTCGCGTCGATAGCCGGCCGGTCGTAACGCTTCGCGAGCGAAGCGACGACGGCTGCGATCTTGGCGTGTGACGAGCGCACCGGTAGCGCGATCCGGCTGTGGGGCGTTGCCGCGAGCGCGGCACCGACGGCCGTGTCGACGCTGAGTCCCGCCCCGAGCGCCTCGGGCCGAACGGAAACGATGGCGTCGCTCGAGCGAACGCGGACGGGGCGGCCGAATGCACGCTCGACGACCGCGCGCGCGGGCTCGGCGCTCAGCCCACCGACTGCGATACCGCCAACCGAGACGCCTGCCGGGATCGTGCGAGTCGGCGTCGACGCAGGCGCTGCAGCACACGCGAGACCCGCGGCGGCGACGATCGCGAAGAGCGTTCTCAGCAAGGGCGAGCATTCAACCACGTTTGTGCGCTGGTTGCGAGGTTTTTCCGGCCGTGCTCCGTCCGACGGCGGCCGTACCCTCGACAGCCCTGATGACAGCCGGAACCTGGGAGCTCACAGCTTGTTCGCACCGTGAAGTCGAGTCGCTCGCAACTGCGCTCGGGGTCGATGAAGTGACGGCAGGTGTGCTCGTCAGACGCGGCTACGGCGATCCGGTGGCGGCTGCACGTTTCCTCGCCGGCGAGCTTCCGGGCCACGACCCGTTCCTGCTCGGCGACATGCGCGAGGCGGTCGCGACGATCACGGCCGCAGTCGAGTCGGGAGCGCGCATCTGTGTGCACGGCGACTACGACGCCGACGGGATCTGTGCAACCGCGCTTGCCGTGCTCCTCCTGCGGGAGCTCGGCGCGGATCCAGCGTGGCACCTCCCGTCGCGGTTCGACGAGGGGTACGGGCTGAACGCGCAGACCTTGACGCGGCTAGCAGACGAGGGTTTCGAGCTCGTCCTCACCGTCGATTGCGGGATCACTGCGGTCGACGAGGTGGCCCACGCCGCGGCACTCGGTCTCCAGGTCGTCGTCACCGACCACCATCGTCCGGCCGAGGCGTTCCCCGACTGCCCGGTCGTGGCGACGCTGAAGGGTGACTATCCGTTCACGGGCCTCTGCGGTACCGCCGTCGTCTGGAAGCTGGCCGAGGCGCTGCTCGGGCCGGAGCACGTCTTCCTCGAGCGCCAGCTCGACATCGTGGCGCTCGCGACCGTCGCGGACGTCGTTCCGCTGATCGACGAGAACCGCGCCCTTGCACTGAGCGGCCTGCGCCGTCTGGCCCAGACGCAGAGGCCGGGTCTGCAGGCGCTGATGCGCGTCGCCGGCGTCGATGCCGCGGCGCTCGACGAGTCGTCGATCGGCTTTCGCCTGGCCCCGCGGATCAACGCGTCCGGTCGGCTCGGGCGGCCCGAGGCCGCGCTCGCGCTGCTGCTCACCGACGATCCCACCGAGGCGAAGGCGCTGGCGGAGGAGCTCGAGACGCTGAACCGCGAGCGGCAGATCGTCGAGGAGCGGATCTCGCGCGAGGCGATCGACCAGATCGCAGGCTGGCCCGAGGCGCATCGGCGGCGCCGTGGCTACGTCGTCGTCGGCGAGGGCTGGCACGAAGGCGTGATCGGGATCGTCGCCTCACGTCTGGTCGAGCGCTTCAACCGGCCGGTGGTCGTGATCGCCGGCACGGAGGGTGAGTGGAAGGGCTCGGGCAGGTCGGTCGCGGCGTTCGACCTGCACGCAGGGCTGGCTGCGTCGGCCACGCACCTCGTGCGCTTCGGTGGCCACCGGGCCGCGGCCGGGCTGACGATCGAAGGCGACCGGATCGAGGCGTTCGCGTCAGCGTTCGCTGCGCACTGCGACGCCGTTCTGAGCGACGACGACCTGCAGCCGGTGACGCGGGTCGATGCGATCGTCCCCGGCGCGAAGCTGCATCTCGCTCTGGCCGCGGAGCTCGGACGGCTCGCCCCGTTCGGTCTCGGCAACCCGGGTGTGACGTTGCTCGTCGACGGGTGCGAGCTCGCCGACCTCAACACCGTCGGCGACGGCAAGCACCTGCGGTTCCGCGTCCGTCAGCACGGGCGGGACTCTGGCTCGGCAATCGCATTCGGGATGGGCAGCCACCTCGACCGCCTCAGGCGGGAGGGCCGCTACGACGTCGCGTTCCGGTTGCAGGAGAACCGGTGGAACGGGACGATCGCCCCGCAGCTCGTCGTCCGGCGGATCTTCGACGCGGTCGACGGCTTCGACGAGCTTCGCGACTGGCTCGCCGCTCAGTGGCGGGCGGGCGAGCCTGCCTGGACGCCCGAGGCGCGCGCGATCTTCGCCGAGCTCGAGCTTGCCGACGGCGCCAGGCGCAGTCTGCTCGAATCAGCGGCGTTCAGGACGTTGCTCGAAGAGAAGCCCGCGCTTTCTGAGGCTGCCTAGGCCGCGTCGACGCGGCGTCGAGCTCGCGCAGCACGCGCGCCACTCGCAGCAGTCTCTTGGTCTCGCGCCGCCGTCTCAGCATGGGCTCCATTCGTTCATCGGCCGCACGTCGTTTCCTCCTGAACGAGTCCCCTCGGGCGAGGGATATGACGAGAAATGACCGGGGTACACTGGACACATGGCTGTACTCGAGCGACATCAAGACCTCGTCGACGAGCTGATCACCGAAGTCGAGGCCTATAAACCCGACGTCGACCGGGAGCTCCTGACTCGCGCGTTCCAGTACGCCGCCGCCGCGCACGCCGGCCAGGTGCGCCAGTCGGGGCAGGAGTTCATCTATCACCCGTGGGGTGTGGCCAGGATCGTTGCGAGCCTCCAGCTCGACGAGCCGACGCTCGCTGCCGCTCTGCTGCACGACGTCGTCGAGGACACCGGAATCGACATCGAGGAGCTCCGCGCCGAGTTCGGTGACGAGATCGCCACGCTCGTCGAGGGCGTGACCAAGCTGACCCGCGTCCAGTTCCAGAGCAGGGAGCACGCCGAGGCGGAGAACTACCGCAAGCTGATCGTGGCGATGGCAGAGGACGTGCGCGTGATCCTGATCAAGCTCGCCGACCGCCTCCACAACCTGCGCACGATCGAGTACCTCGGCAAGCAGAAGCAGGTGCAGAAGGCCAGGGAGACACTCGAGGTCTACGCGCCGCTCGCGCACCGCCTCGGTATCCACGCGCTCAAGTGGGAGCTCGAGGACCTCTCGTTCCAGACGCTGCATCCGCGCAAGTACGAGGAGATCAAGCAGATGGTCGCCGAGCGCCGCACCGACCGCGAGGAACACGTGCGCGAAGCGGCGATGGTGCTGCAGAAGGAGCTCGACAAGGTCGACATCCCCGCCGAGATCTCGGGGCGCGCGAAGCACTTCTACTCGATCTACGACAAGATGGCGAAGAAGGGCCGCGAGTTCAACGAGATCTACGACCTGACGGCGATGAGGGTGATCGCCGAGCGTTCGGGCGACGAAGGGACGCGCGACTGCTATGGCGCACTCGGGCTGATCCATTCGCTCTGGAAGCCCATGCCCGGACGGTTCAAGGACTTCATCGCGATGCCGAAGTTCAACGCCTACCAGGCGTTGCACACGACCGTGATCGGCCCGCAAGGACGGCCGCTCGAGATCCAGGTGCGGACTCGCGAGATGCACGAGACGGCCGAGTTCGGCGTCGCCGCGCACTGGCTCTACAAGCGCGGCAAGAAGGACAAGGACGCCGAGTGGACCGCCTGGGTGAAGCAGCTGATGGACGAAGGGACGACCGACGAGGCCGACCCGCGCGAGTTCATGAAGTCGTTCCGGACCGATCTCTTCGGCGAAGAGGTCCACGTCTTCACGCCGAAGGGCCAGGTGAAGACGCTGCCCGCCGGCTCGACGCCGATCGATTTCGCATATGCCGTCCACACCGACGTCGGTCACCGGACCGTCGGCGCGAAGATCAACGGCCGGATCGTCCCGCTGCACTACACGCTCAAGAACGGCGACTTCGTCGAGATCCTGACGTCGAAGCAGGGCCGCGGTCCCTCGCGCGACTGGATGTCGGTCGCGAAGAGCTCACGGGCGCGCAACAAGATCAGGCAGTGGTTCTCGCGCGAGACGCGAGAGGAGTCCGAGCACAAAGGCCGCGAGGCGCTCGAGCACGCCCTGAAGGCGCAGAACCTGCCGTACGCGAAACTGCGCGGGTCGGCGACGCTCGCCGAGGTGATCCGCGACAGCGGGTTCAAGAAGGCGGAGGATTTCTACCTCGCGCTCGGCTCGGGCAAGTTGCAGGCGGGCGCGATCGTCAACAAGGTCGTCCAGCGGCTGAAGACGGAGCAGGTGGCCGAAGAGGCGCCGGTCGTCACGAAGGCGCCGCGCGCTCGCGAGACCGTGTCCGGCAGCGACCTCGGAGTCGTCGTCCCCGGCGTCACGGATGTGCTCGTGCGACTGGCGAAGTGCTGCACGCCCGTACCCGGCGACGAGATCGTCGGCTACATCTCACTGGGTAAGGGCATCACAATCCACCGTGGCGACTGCCCGAACGTGAAGGCGCTCAAGCGCAGCCCGGAGCGGTTCACCGACGTAGCGTGGGACGGCGCAGTCGCGGCCAAGAGCTTCCGGGTGCAGATCGCCGTCGACTCGTGGGACCGGCCGCGGTTGCTCGAGGACGTCGCGCGCACCTTCGCCGAGCACGGCGCCAACATCGTCACGTACGGCGGTGTGGTCGAGGATCAGCTGGCGAAGAACCGCTACACGGCCGAGGTCGGCGACCTGAAGAGCCTCCGAACGCTCTTGACGGCGCTCCGGAACCTCGAAGCCGTCTTCGACGCGTACCGCGTCACCCCGTCTTAGCCCCCGATCACTCGAACGAGTGATCGCGGCGCGGGCGAGGGGGGTACCTCGAATGAGGGATGGCGTGGGTCGCCGGGCTTCTCTACAACGAGAGTGGGGGGAGCGGCGGTTGGCCGCCCGCCCGCTCGGTCGGGAGAGGGCCGGGCGGGCGGAGCGCCCCGGCGTGTCTCAGCGGTCCTCGAACGCCGCGATCCGCTCGCGAAATGCGTCCGGAACCGGAACCGCCTTGCGCTCGTCGAGGGCGATGCAGACGAGCGTCGCGGTCGAGGTGCACATCAACAGGTCGGAGTCGTCCTCGTCGATCCGGTAGGCAGCGTGCTCGTAGGTGATGCTCGTCGTGCCGATCCGCGCGACGCGCACGAACACCTCGAGCAGATCGTCGAACCGCGCGCCGGCGTGGTACTCGACCGTCGTCGCCCGCATGGCGAAGTCGACCCCGCCGAGCGCCACGCGGCCGAGGTGCCGGTGGTACTCGGTGCGTGCGAGGTCGAAGTAGGGGAGGTAGCGCCCGTAGTACACGACCCCCTGAGCGTCGGTCTCGGAGAACCCGACGCGTGTGTACGCGGCGTACCGAAAGGGAGCCTTGCGCGCGGTCTCGTGGCCAAGCTCGATCACGCGGGCGATCCTAGCCTCGGCACCTCGCGGCGGCCCGCACACCCGGTGTCTGACACTGGAGCGTGTCCAGACTGCGGTCGGGCGGTGTGCAGCGGAATCGCCGAACCTCGTTGCGCCTCCGTTACAGGTGCGTCACGGATTCGGTGCCACGTCTGAGGTGGCTTGCGCGGACCTGGCGTTTCCGCTCGGCGAGGGTGCTACTCGCGAATGACGCCGAGGACTTCGTCGCGTTTGCGTTCCATCAGCTCCTGCGACCGCGCCTCCAGGTTCAGGCGCAGGAGCGGCTCCGTGTTCGAGGGGCGGACGTTGAAGTGCCAGTCGTCGCTCAGCACCGACAGGCCGTCGAGGTGCGTGACCGTGCCCTCCGGGCCGAAGCGCTGCTCGAGCTCCTGGAGCTTGCCCGGGACGTCGGCGACCGGGGTGTTGATCTCACCGGTGATGAAGTACCGCGCGCGCAGCGGCTCCAGCGCCTTGTGGAGGCTGCCGTGACGGGCGACCAGCTCGCACATCAGGAGGAACGGAACCGTCCCCGAGTCGGCCTGCGAGAAGTCACGGAAGTAGTAGTGCGCCGAGACCTCCCCGGCGAAGACCGCATCGACCTCGCGCATCCTCGCCTTGATGAACGCGTGGCCGACCCGGTTGACGAGTGCCTCGCCGCCTGCCCGCTCGATCGCCTCGGGAACGGCCCACGACGCCCGCACGTCGTAGATCACCTTGCCGCCGGGCTCCTTTGCCAGGATCGACTCGGCAAAGAGCGCCGTGATGAAGTCGCCCGGGACGAACTCGCCGCCGTCGTCGACGAAGAAACACCGGTCGGCGTCGCCGTCGAAGGCGACCCCGAAGTCCGCGTGCTCGTCGCGCGTCTTCTGGATGATGAACTCGCGGTTCTGCGGCAGGAGCGGGTTCGGCTCGTGGTTCGGAAACATCCCGTCAGGCTCGAAGTAACAGCGGACGACCTCGATCATCGGCAGCCGGTCGAGAACGGGCGGCAGCATCGTCCCCGCCATCCCGTTCGCCGCGTCGATCACCACCCTCAGCGGTTTCAGCGACCCGACGTCGATGAACGAGAGCACCCGGTCGACGAAGCCACTCCAGATGTCCTGCTCGCGGATCTCACCACGCGCCGCATCGCCCCACGAGCCCGCTACCGCGCGGTCGCGGACGTCGAGCAGTCCTGACTCGCCGCCGACCGGAAGCGCACCGCGGCGCACGATCTTCATGCCTGTGTACTGCTTCGGGTTGTGCGACGCGGTGACTGCGATACCGCCGTCCAGCCCGAGCTCGCCAACGGCGAAATAGACCATCTCGGTGCCGACCAGGCCGAGGTCGAGCACATCCGCGCCGCCATCCGCGGCACCTTCACGCACCGCGGTCGCGATCGACGGCGACGACGTACGCATGTCCCGGCCGACGGCGATCGTCGCCGGCGCGAACTGTTCGACGTAGGCACGACCGATCCGATAGGCACCGTCTTCGTCGATCTCGGTGGGGTAGACGCCGCGGACGTCGTACGCCTTGAAGGCCTTCGGGTCGAGCACCGTCGCAGCCTACGCTTCCAGAATCGCCTTGATCGCATCGGTCGATTCCGGCGTCGGCGACTCCGAGATGACCGTCGCCGGCCGCTCGAAGCGCGCGAGGGCTTCGCGCAGCGGCTCGGCGCGCAGCGTGCCCTCGCCATAGGGGAGGTGCTTCGTCTCGTTGCGGTTCGCGAACTGAATGTCGGAGAAATGGATGTGGAACGGGGCGCCGGCCGGAATCACGGCGTCCGCCTGCGCGAGCGCCGCTGCGAACGGCTCGACGTCGGTGAACGCGCCGTCGGTCGTGGCGTGCATGTGGGCGAAATCGATCACCGGACGCACCCAATCGAGGCGGGCCGAGATCTCGACCACGTCGTCGATCGAGCCGAGCTCGCGCACGCGCCCCATCACCTCGATCCCGAACGGCACGCCGCGGTCCTTGCCCTCGAGGCGCTCCCGCAGCTCGCCGAGCTGCTCGACGACCGAGTCGATTGCCTCCTCACGGGTTCGCTTGAGCAGGAAGCCGGGGTGGAAGACCACGACCTCGGCGCCCGCCGCTTTCGCGATCCCGGCCGAGTGGTCGAGCATCCCGACTGCCATGTTCAGCTTCTTCCCTCGCTCGGCGTGCCCCATGAAACCGGCGATCGGCGCGTGCACCGAGAGGACGATGTCGTGCTCCCTCGCGAGCTCGCCGAACTTCTCCGCGAAGGCGTAGTCCATCCAGAAGCGGCCCTCAAAATCGATCTCGCAGGCCGAGAGACCGCGCTCGAGCAGCGCCTCGACCGCTGCCTGCGGCGACTCCCGCGCAGGCACGCGCGCCGGGCCGTAATGGAGCTTCCGAGCCATACGACGCCGAGCGTACCGGGGTCCGTCCGATCGGGCTCCTACCCTGATTTCCGATGTCAGACCAGCCCACTCGTATCGATTTGCTCGAGCTCGATATCGACCTCCGGCTCGCCGACCTGTGGCGGGAGGCCGCCGCGATCTCGGACTGGTCGCTCGACGTGGTCGCAGCGTTCATGCGGGCCGCCTACGGCAAGGGCTACTGCGACGCGCTGACCGAAGACTCGCCCGGCGCGCTCTGCGCCGACCACGGCTATCGCGTTCCGGGCCGTAAGCGCGAGCACGTCTAGTTCGCCGACCGCGGCGGGGTAGACTTTCGCCGTGTCCGGACGCAGCCCCGCGCGGCTGATCATCGCGCTGTCCGTTGCGGCAGTGCTGGCCGTCTTCCTCGTCTACACGGCGGTTGCCGGTAACTCGACACCACAGCTGACACCGAACGAGCTGCCCGGGCACGTCGGCAAGGTGTCGGCCGTCGGCAAGGTCGTCGGCCCGATTCGCGGCGACTCGCATTCTGCCCAGGGTTTGCGGTTCGGTCTCGAGAACATCAAGGGCACGAGCTCCGTCGTCCCGGTCGTCTACCGCGGCGAGACGCCGCCTGAGCTCTTCACCGTCGGCCGCGACGTCGTCGTCAGCGGCAGCTACGCGAACGGCCGCCTCGCGGGCAACGGAATCCTGACGAAGTGCCCGTCGAAGTACCAAGCCGCGAGCCCGAGCGCGTAAGTGGCTGACCTCGGTCGCGCGGCGCTCGTCGTCAGCCTCGGGCTGTCGGCCTACGCCCTGATCGCGGGCGGCTACGCCGCCTGGTCGAACCGTCGTCGCCTCGCCGACTCGGCCCGCAACGCGCTCGTCTGCGCGTTTGGCGCGACCGCTGTCGCCGCTGCAGTGCTCGCGACGGCGCTGGTGCGGCACGACTTTTCGTTCTCGTACGTGGCCGCGCACACGAACCGGACACTCCCGACGGCGTACTCGCTGAGCGCCTTTTGGGGCGGCCAGGAGGGCTCGTTGCTGCTCTGGCTGCTCGTGCTCACCGGCTTCGGCGCGCTCGCGGTGATGGTCAATCGCCGCTTGCTCCGCGACCTCGTCGCGTGGGTCGTGCCCGTACTCGGCGGCATCGCCACGTTCTTCGGGTTCGTGCTCGTTGCGGTTGCGAGCCCGTTCGATACGCAGACGGCGCCGGTGGACGGCGCGGGCCTGACGCCGAGCCTGCAGAACCCGTACATGGTCGCCCACCCGCCGATGCTGTACCTCGGCTACGTCGGTCTCTCGATCCCCTTTGCGTTCGCCGCGGGTGCGCTTCTGTCGGGACGTACTGACGAGCGCTGGATCGTCGCCACCCGGCGCTGGACGCTCGTCGCCTGGACGTTCCTCGGCTTCGGCCAGCTGCTCGGCGCGCACTGGGCGTACGTCGAGGTCGGGTGGGGCGGCTACTACGCCTGGGACCCGGTCGAGAACGCTGCGCTGATGCCGTGGCTCGCAGCCACGGCGTTCCTGCACAGCGTGATGGTGCAGGAACGGAAGGGAATGCTGAAGGTCTGGAACATGGTGCTCGTCGCGCTGGCGTTCGAGCTGTCCGTGTTCGGAACGTTCCTGACGCGGTCGGGCGTCGTCAACTCGATCCACTCGTTCGCCCAAAGCTCGATTGGCGGCTGGTTCTTGGCGTTCGTCGTCATGTCGTCGCTCTTCTCGCTCGGTCTGATCCTCTACCGACTGCCGCTGCTGAAGGCGCGCACCAAGCTCGAGTCGGCGCTTTCGCGCGAGGCTGTCTTCCTCTACAACAACCTGCTCCTGGTCGCCCTGAGCCTGACGATTCTCTGGGGCGTCCTGTTCCCGATCGTGACGCAGCTCGTCAAGGGCGAAACCCGCACGATCGGACGACCGTACTACGACTTCTTCCTGCGCTCCTTCGGCCTGCCGCTGCTGTTGCTGATGGGGATCGGGCCGCTGATCGCCTGGCGCCGGACGAGTGTGCGTGCGCTCGCACGCGCGGTCGCGTGGCCCCTCGGCGGTGCGATCGTGGCCGGCCTGGCACTCGTGGCCGCCGGTGCCGGCTCCTCGACGCCGGGTTTGATCGCCTACACGTTCTCCGCCTTCGTGCTGGGCACGATCGCGGTCGAGTTGGTGCGCGGCACGCGCGCGGCCGGCTCGCTCTTCCTCCTGGTGTCGAGGAACCGTCGGCGCTACGGCGGCTACATCGTTCACGCGGCCGTGGTGCTGCTGGCGATCGGCGTTGCCGGCTCGAGTGCGTATGGCAGCACGACCGAGCGCAAGCTCGTCGTCGGTCAGAGCATGCACGTGCCCGGCTACACGCTCACGTTGCGAGGCCTGACCGTACGCAACACGAGCAATGCGACCGAGACCCGCGCCGTGCTCGGAGTGAACGGCCGCTGGCGCGGCACGATCTCCTCGGGCGCCAACCAGTACCGCAACCCGCCCGAGCCGTCGAACGAGGTCGGGATCAAGACGAACTGGCTGCGCGGCGAAGATCTCTACGTGATCGCCAGCGGCTTCAACCAGCAGCAGCACGCGGTGTACGTGAAGGTGCTGGTGAAGCCGCTGGTCAATCTGATCTGGATCGCGGGGATCGTCTTCCTGCTCGGGTCGGCCGTTGCGATCTGGCCCGACGCGCGTGAGCAGCGCCGGCTCGTGACGAGACTCGCGCCAGCGCGGGCGTGACCGCGCTGGCACTGGCTGCCGGGGTCGCGCTCGCGGCCCTCGCCGTCCTGCTCGTTGCGCTGCCTTTTCTTCGCGAGCCGACCGCCACCGATGATCGCCTCGATGCGCCGAGCGCGGACGAGGAAGCCAGGTTGTCGCTCGTCGAGGAGCGTGACCGCGCGCTCGCCGCGCTCAAGGAGCTCGAGTTCGACCATCGCACCGGCAAGATCACCGATGACGATTACCGCCGCGAGCTCGGCCCGCTACGGCAGGCGGCCGCGGCCGCGCTGAGGGCGTTGGACGCGCAGGAGTAGCTGCGCCGCACGGCGAAGAGGATCGGGTATGCGCTCCGCAGCGCTCGTCGTCCTCGTGCTGCTCGCGGCCGCGACGCCGGCGCTCGGCGATGACGCGACCAAGAAGCATGCCGTCGACGCCAGGATCTCGTCCTTGCAGGCTCGGACGGCGGCTCATCGCAGGCGCGAGACCGAGCTCCGCGACGAGGTCGCCGGCTACACGAATCGCATCCGGGCGCTCGAGGCACGGGTCGGGGACGTGTCGCTCCGCCTGCAGACGCTCGAGAGCGACCTCTCGCTCCACCAGCGCCGGCTGGACGCGCTGAACGAGCTCTTCAAGCTGCAGTCGGATCGCCTCACCTTCCTGCAGGGGCAGTACGCGGCCGCGGTGCAGGCGCTCAACCACCGCCTCGTCGACATCTACGAGTCAGACCCGCCCTCGTCGCTCGACGTGTTCCTCGGCGCGAACAACGTCCAGGACGCACTCGACCAGGTCGCTTACCTGACAGATATCGGAGTGCAGGACCGGCGCATCGCAGCCGAGGTCGCCGACGCAAAGGTGCAGGCAGCCGCAGCCCGAGCCAAGACGAAGAAGCTACGTGTGAGGGTCCACGGCGAGACGGCCGTGATCGAGGCGCGCGCCAGGCAGGCCCGCGACGTCCGCGACGAGCTCGTCGGCGCGCGCGACGATCTCGCCGGCTCGCGCCGACGGCGGCTGACCGACCTCTCGCAGCTCTCGAGCCAGGATCGCGCCGACGCGGAGGAGATCGACGCGCTCCAGGCGGCGAGCGCGGCGCTCACCGAGCGGATCCGGGCCGCGCAGGGCCAGAGCTCGTCGACGACCGTATCGTCGGCCGGGCTGGTCTGGCCGGTCTCCGGGCCGGTGACGAGCCCGTTCGGCTGGCGGTGGGGGCGGATGCACGAAGGCATCGACATCGGCGTTTCCTACGGAACGCCGATCCACGCGGCGGCGTCCGGCACGGTCATCTACTGCGGCTGGGAATCGGGCTACGGGAATCTGACCGTCCTCGACCATGGCGGCAACCTCGCAACCGCGTACGGCCATCAAAGCTCGATCGCGGTCAGCTGCGGCCAGCACGTCACGCAGGGCGACGTGATCGGCTACGTCGGTTCAACGGGTCATTCCACCGGTCCACATCTGCACTTCGAGGTCCGCGTGAACGGCAGCCCCGTCGATCCGATGGGCTATCTCTAGGCGCCGAAGGTCTGCACCAGCAGGAAGATGTTGAGGGCGACGATCCCGGTCGCGACGATGCTGGCGACGACGGTCGTGATCTTCCGGTTGACGAGCACACCCATCAGGTCCTTGCGGGCCGTGAAGTAGACGAGCGGAATCAACGCGAATGGGATCCCGAAGGACAGCACGACCTGCGAGATGACGAGCGTCCGCGACGGATCGACGCCGATCGCGATCACGATGAACGCCGGGAGCATCGTCACGAGCCGCCGCAGGGTCACCGGTATGCGCCGGCGGATGAAGCCCTGCATCACGACCTGTCCGGCGAGGGTGCCGACCGCCGAGCTCGAAAGACCGGACGCGATCAGAGCGAGCGCGAAGAGGGCGCTCGACGCGCCGCCCAGAATCGGCTCGAGCGTCTTGTGCGCCACCTCCAGCGAGTCGACGCCGAGCAGGCCGGTCTTGTAGAACGTCGCCGCCGCGACCACCAGCATCGCGACGTTGATCAGACCGGCGATCGACATCGCGATCAACACGTCGATGCGCGTGTAGCGGAGCAGCGTGCGGGCGTCCTCGTCGCTCTCGGGGACGATCCGGTCCTGAGTGAGCGCGGAGTGCAGGTAGATGACGTGTGGCATCACGGTCGCACCAAGGATCCCGACCGACAGCAACACCGCCTCGCCGCTGCCGAACTGCGGCGTGACGGCGTGCGCCAGCACCTGGCTCCAGTCGGGCTTCGCAAAGCCGAGCTCGATGATGTAACAGACGCCGATCACGCCGACGAACGCGGCGATCACAGACTCGAGCGCACGGAAGCCGAAGCGCTGCATCCCGAGGATTGCGAACGACGCGATACCGGAGATCACTGCGGCGGGAAACAGCGCCATCCCGGTCAGCAGGTGGATGCCGATCGCGGCGCCGAGGAACTCGGCCAGGTCTGTTGCCATCGCGATCGCCTCGGCCTGGAGCCAGAGGAAGAACGAGACGCGTCTCGGGAATTGCTCGCGGCAGACCTCGGGCAGGTTGCGCTGGGTCGCGATGCCGAGCTTCGCCGACAGCGTCTGGATCAGCATCGCGAGCAGGTTGGCGGCGACGATCACCCACACGAGGCGGTAGCCGAACTTCGAGCCGCCGGCGATGTTGGTCGCGAAGTTGCCAGGGTCGATGTAGGCGACGCAGGCGATGAAGGCGGGGCCGAGGAACGGCAGGATCCGGAAGCGGGTGCGGTGCAGGGCCTCGTCGACCGTGCGCAGCCCTTCCGGCAGCTCTTGCTGTTTCGTTCCGAGCATGGCCCGAGTTTAGCCGGACCTAAAAATCCTGCGCCGAGCGGCGCCCGGACCTAGGCGGCTGGGCGGACGAGCCGCAGGTCGGGCAGGTTGCGATACCGCTCTTCGAGCTCGAAGCCATACCCGACGAAGAACTCGTCCGGGATCGTGAAGCCGACGTAGCGCACCGGCAGGTCGTCGACGAGCCGGCGGTACGGGCGGTCGAAGAGCGTCGCGATGTGCAGCGAGCGAGGCTGCCGGAGTGCCAGCGAGCGCACGAGGTAGTGCATGGTCAGGCCGGTGTCGATCACGGCGTCGACCAGCAGGATGTCGCGGTCGACGATCTCCGTGTCGAGATCCTTCAGGAACCTGATCCCCTCGTCACCATCGCCGTAGCCGGCGATCTCGACGAAGTCGAGCGCATGCAGCGACCGCGTGGCGCGGGAGAGGTCGCAGACGAACGGGATGCACGACTTGAGCGAGCCGACCAGCAGAGGCTCGCGGTCGGCGTAGTCCTGGGTGATCGAGGCGCCGATCTCGCGGACGCGGCCCTGAATCTCGTCCTCTTCGAGGAAGATCTCGCCGACCCGCGCGTCGGCGTCGCTCCACGCGCTCGCAGCCAGGGCGCTCAGGATGCCTTCTGGAGGCCGTACCGGGCCGCCAGGCGCGCGAAGTCGCGCTCGTAGAACAGCTTGATCTTGATGTGCGGATACTGCGCGCGCAGTTTGCGCAACTTGCGGTTCTTGCGCGTGACGAGCGACTGCTTCATCACCGTCACCTCGAGATAGAGATCCTGGTCCGGCAGGTAGAAGTCGGGCGTGAACGCCTCGATCACGCGTCCCTGCGCATCGCGCTCGAGCACGAACGTCGTCGGCTCGTAGGCCCACGGAATCCCATACCAGTCGAGGACCTTTGCGTACTCGAGCTCGGCGGGGTTGGCGAACCGCGGCTGTTCCGAGCCGCAATATGCCTGGAAAACGGGCGTTTCCGGCACCACTGCGACCAGAGTAGCACCCGCCTCGGATGTGGATGGTTGACCGGGACAACCATCTATTGTCAGCGGCGTGCCGCTGACAATCGCCCAACTGTCGGATCTGCACTGCGGCTCGCCGCACTTCGTGCCGGATCTGATGGAGCGGGCGATCGCCGAGATCAACGACCTGACACCCGACATCGTGGTCTGCTCGGGCGATCTGACGACGTTCGGCTTCAAGGAGGAGTACGCCGCCGCGAAACGCTATCTCGACCGGATCGAGTGCGACGCGTTCGTTGTCATCCCCGGCAACCACGACTCGCGGAACGTCGGCTACGTGCACTTCGAGGAGCTGTTCGGTGACCGCAACTCCGTGCTCCGCCGGAAGGGCGTCACCGTCGTCGCAGTCGATTCGACCGAGCCCGATCTCGACCACGGACAGATCGGCCGGGGCCGTTACGGGTGGATCGAGGCCGAGTTCGCACGCGAACCCTCGGAGCTTCGCGTCTTCGTCCTGCATCACCACCTCTTGCCGATTCCAGGGACCGGACGCGAGCGGAACGTCGTCTACGACGCCGGCGACGCGATCGAGTGCCTGCAGCGTGCAGACGTGCACCTCGTCCTCTCAGGGCACAAGCACGTGCCGTACGCCTGGAAGCTCGAGAACCTGTTCGTGGTCAACACGGGAACCGTCTCGACGCTGCGGCTCCGGGGGCACACGCGACCCTGTTACAACGTCGTCGAGGTCGAGGGGACACATGTCTCGGTCTGGCGCCGGTACCCATTCCATGGGCAGGAGCGGATCATCCAGTTCGACACGGCCACGGGCGAGTACGAGAAGTACACCGGCCGTATCGAGCGTGAGGTGACCACCAAACGATGAACCGGTTAGCGGCGTGAGAGCCGTCGCGCTGATTGACGGGGAGCATTACGCCCCGGTCGTGCGCGACGCGCTGGCTGCACTTCCGTACGAGTGGGTCGGCGCGATCCTGGTCGGCGGGAGCGAGAAGCTGCGTCCGGGCGCCGACTACGGCGTGCCGCTGGTCGACGATTTCGGTTCGGCGGAGGTCGTGGTCGACCTGTCCGACGAGCCGGTCCTTGGCCCTGCCGAGCGGTTCCGCTGGGTGTCGCGGGCGCTGGCCGCAGGGCTGCCGTACGTCGGCGCCGATTTTCGCTTCGAGCCGCCTGTGTTCGAGCCGTTCGAGCTGGCGTCGCTCGCCGTCATCGGCACCGGCAAGCGCGTCGGCAAGACAGCCGTGACAGCGCACCTGGCGCGGCTGCTCGCCCGGGACCGCGAGGTGGTCGTGGTCGCGATGGGGCGTGGCGGTCCCGCCGAGCCCGAAGTGGTGGAGACGCCTCCCGGCGTCGGGGAGCTCGTCGCTCTCTCGCGGAGCGGTCGGCATGCCGCCTCCGACCACCTGGAGATCGCCGCGCTCTGCGGCGTGCCGACGATCGGCTGCCGCCGCGCGGGCGGAGGGCTCGCGGGAGCGGTGTTCACATCGAACGTCGCTGCCGGGGCGCGGCTCGCAGCGGAGCGCAGACCTGACGTGGTCGTCTTCGACGGGAGCGGCGCGGCGATCCCACCGATCGCGGTCGACCGGCGGGTGCTCGTGGTCGGCCCGGGGGCGGAGCCGGATGCGTACCTGAACACCTATCGGCGGCTGATCTCCGACGTCGTGCTCGCGGTCGGCTGCGACGCACCCGGTGCGCTTCGTGCCGAGCTGCGACTTCGTGCGACGGCGCCGCTCGAGGGCCGGGTCGCCGTCTTCACCGCCGGCTCGACGGACGTGGGCCACCTCGACGCCGACGTCGTGCACGTCTCGCCCCGTCTCGCCGACCGGCAGGCGTTGCGGCTCGAGCTCGAGCGCGTGCAGGCCGACACGTACCTGATCGAGCTCAAGGCGGCTGCGATCGACGTCGTCGCCGAGCACGCGGACCGGCATGGCAAGCGCGTCGTGCTCGCCGCGAACGACGTCGTCGCCGACGGTCTCGACGAGGCGTTGCTGGCGCTCGTACCCGAGCGGGTCGCGGGATGAGCCAGCGCCGCCGCGGCGAGCCTCTGCCGCTGGGTAACAGCGGGTTGCCGTACTCGAAAGGGGTCATGGCCAGGGCCTTGATCGCGGTCGGCGTTCCCGCCGATCGCGCCTACGAGCTCGCGCGACGCGTCGAAGTCGATCTCGCCGAACGCAGTGAGCGCACCGTCGACCCGGAGCGTCTGCGGATCCTCGCCCAGGAGACGCTTGGCGAGGAAGAAGGCGAACGGGCCGTCGGGCGGCTGCGCCGACTCGCGGACCTGCAGTCGCTCGACATTCCGATCATCGTGCTGATCGGTGGCTCGACCGGCACCGGCAAGTCGACGCTCGCCGCCGAGGTCGCACACCGGCTGGGGATCACCCGCGTTGCGTCGACGGACTTCATCAGGCAGACGATGCGAGCGTTCTTCTCGAAGGAGTTCATGCCGACGATCCACTACTCGAGCTTCGAGGCTGGGGAGGGCGTCGACGGGGATGTGACCGGCGACCCGACGATCGTGGGGTTCGTCGATCAGTGCCGTCACGTCTGCGTCGGCGTCGAGGCCGCGATGGAGCGAGCTCTCGCCGAGGGGTGGTCGATGGTGCTCGAAGGCGTACACCTCGTTCCCGGCATCCTCCCGGCCGAGCTGGCAGGCGCACTCGTCGTCCACGTCGTCGTCGAAATCGCCGATCCCGACGTCCATCGCGTCCACTTCCACGTCAGGGACGTGAACACCGGCGGCATCCGGGCGATGGACAAGTACCTCGCCCGGATCGACGACATCCGTCGCATTCAGACGTACGTGGTCGGGCGCGCGCGCCGTGAGAGCGTGCCGGTGGTCGAGAACGCGAACGTCGACCGCACGGTCGACGAGGTGATCGAGATCGTCATGCGCTCCGCCGAACGGCTTCGGGACCCCGTGTGACGGACGGCGAGGGGCGGCGGCAGTGCCTCTGCGAATCGTTTGCGCGCGTCACCGAGCGCTCGGCTCTCGCCGGCGCACGCTGGCTCGGCCGCGCCGACCAGGAGGCAGCCGAGGAGGCAGCGTTCTCGGGCGCGCGCATCGCTCTCGAGCAGATGCCGATCAGCGGGCAGGTGGTGATCGGGGGGCACGAGGAGGCCGAACAGCTGGCGACGGGGTCGTCGATCGGCGCGGGCGGGGAGGAGTACGACCTCGCGCTCGATCCGCTCGAAGGCCGGGCGGTCGTCGCACGGGGCGGCACCAACGCGGTCTCGATGATCGCCGCGTCGCCGCGCGGATCGATGCCGTCGCTGCCCGACATGTACATGCGGAAGATGGCGGTCGGGCCTGTCGCGCGCGGGCGCATCTCGCTCTCCGATCCGATCGACGACAACGTGCGGGCGATTGCGGATGCGTTCGGGCGGATGGTCAACGACATCACGGCGATCGTGCTCGACCGGCCGAGGCACCACGACCTGATCGAGGAGATCCGTGCCGCCGGCGCGCGCATCAAGCTGATCCAGGACGGTGACGTGACGGCATCGATCAGCGCCGCGATCCGCGGCACGAACGACCATCTCGCGATCGGGATCGGCGGCGCGCGCCAGGCGGTGCTCGCGGCGGCCGCGCTCCGCTGCCTCGGCGGCGAGCTGCAGGCGCAGCTCTGGCCGACCCGACGCGCCGAGATCGAGGAAGCCCGCGTGCACGGGATCGACGATGTCGAACGGATCTTCACGATCGACGACCTGGCACCTCAGGAGGTGATCGTCGCTGCCACCGGCGTCTCGAACGGCGATCTGCTGCGCGGCGTCCGCTTCCTCGCCGACTCCGCGCGCACGCATTCACTCGTCATGTGCACCCGCTGCAACTGGGTGCGGTTCGTCGACGGCATCCACTTCTTCGCCCGTGAGCGCCGCGAAGAGGTCCGGCTCAGCTAGAACTCACGTCATGCCAAGCAAGGAAGAGGTCGTCGAGGCGCTGCGAGGCGTCGAGGATCCCGAGCTCGGGATGGACATCGTCGAGCTCGGTCTGTTCTACGACGCGGAGATCGACGGCCCGAACGTCAAGGTCACGTACACGCTCACCTCGATGGGCTGCCCCGCGGGTCAGATGATCCAGGAGGACATCGACCGTGTCGTCCAGGAGATCCCAGGCGTCGGGACAGTGGAGAGCGAATTGGTGTTCGAGCCGCCGTGGACGCCCGAGAAGATGTCCGACGACGCCAAGTTCATCCTGGGCTTCGGGTAACGGCTCCGGCCCAGGTCGCGTGCCCCACATGGGTGACCCGCGGCTTCAAGAGATCTGCATCCCTTGCCGATAGTAGGGACCAAGCCACATCGTCCGTGGGGGGTGCCCCCCGGCTGGACGCGAGACGATCGGCCTGCGGCCATGAATCTGCTGACCAACGCCATCCGACAGCTCCGCGCCCTCGCCGTGCGCGTCGAGCGCAGGAGCGCTGCCGAGGCCGGCTACACGCTGATCGAGCTGATGATCGTGATGCAGATCCTCGCGATCGCGCTTGCGGTCGCAGTTCCGAACTACCTCGGCCTGGAGGCGCGCGCCGACAAGCGTGCGGCGTCGTCCGACGTACGAAACGCGATCTCCACCGCCGAGCTCTACTACACCGATCCGACCAAGGGCGCGCTGTCCTACAAGAACCTGACCGTGCCCGCGCTGCTCGCGATGGACCCTGGCGTCAGGCTCGACAACGTCGTGGTCTCGACCGACTTCACGACATACTGCCTGCAGAAGGCCGTCAAGGGCCACACGTCGCTGGCCGTCCGCGGGCTCCGGGCCACGGCCGCCGGCGCCGTGCAGGAGGACGTCGCGGGCAACTGCCCGGCAGCGGGAGCGCTCTGAGCGGACTCGGATCCGGCCGGGAGACTCGTAATCACCCGACGGCCGCGCTAATCTGAGAGAGCTATGGCTGCCGACAAACTCCCAGACTTCGATGAGCTCTCGGTCGAGCTCGTGCGGCTGAGGGCCCGCGAGCCCGAGGTGATCCGGCGGCTCGAGCTGGCCGAGCGCCGCCAGGTCTCGTTCCCGAGCCCGTTCGGGCAGCGGGAGTTGCAGCGGCTTCGGCTCGAGCGGCAGTCGATGATCGACCGGATCGTCGAGCTGGACGCACTGCTGCTGCCGATCCGCCGTACGCCTGAGTCCTAGATCGTCCTAGATCGACAGGACGATCTTGCCGAGCTGCTCGCCGGCTTCCATCCGGTCGTGCGCTGCGCGCGCTTCGGCGAGCGGGAACACGCTGTCGACGACCGGCCGCACCTTGCCGGCGGCGATCAGGTCGTAGACACCCCTGAAGTCGTCCGGCGTCCCCATCGTCGAGCCGAGAATCGAGAGCTGCTTCCACCACACGCGGTGCAAAGCCGCCGGCGGGTTTGGCCCGGTGGTGGCGCCGCAGACGACGATGCGTCCCTCCGGCCGTGCGGCGTCCAGCGACCGCCGCCAGGTCGCCTCGCCGACGTCGTCGACGACGATGTGGGCGCCGCCGGCGGTCACCTCCTTGACGAAAGCGACCACGTCTCCGGTCGTATGGTTGACCACGGCGTCGGCGCCGAGCGCGCGGGCGCGCTCCAGCTTCGCGTCGCTCGACGACGTGACGACGACGTTCGCCCCGAGCGCCTTCGCGAGGGACATTGCTGCGAGCGCGACTCCGCCCCCGATGCCCCAGATCAACACCCACTCACCCGCCTGCAGGCGGGCCCGGGGTACGAGCATGCGGTACGCGGTCTCGAAGACGAGGGGAAACGCCGCAGCCTCCTCGAACGACAGATCGTGAGGAATCGGATGAACGGCGTCCCGGGGCACTGCGACCAGCTCGGCATGCGTGCCGTCGGTCGTCTCACCGAGAATGTGCATCTTGCCGTTGCGTACGATCGCCGGGTTGATGACAACGCGCTCGTCCGTGCCCGCCAGCACGCCGGCGCCGTCGGCGCCGAGGATGCGCGGCTTCGGCACAGAAGGAAGTCCTTTGCGAATCCAGACATCGAGATGATTGAGCGACGCCGCCCGCAATTCGACGAGCACCTCGCCCTCGGCGGGCTCTGGATCCGGGGCGTCCTCGTAGCGCAGGACCTCCGGGCCGCCGTCCTCATGGATTCGGATTGCCTTCACGGAGGCAGAATCCTCGCATGAACGCCGCCGAGGTCGTCTCGCTCGGTCAGGCGCTCGGGCTCGACGCCGTGGGAATCACCCGCGCCGAGGCCTACGTCGAGACCGAACGGCACATCCGCGACCGCCGGCGGCGGGGCCTGTTCGCGGGGATGAAGTTCACGATGGCCCAGCCCGAGCGGTCGTGCCATCCGGAGACGCTGCTCGAGGGAGCGCGCACGGTCATCTCGGCCGCACTCTGTTACTGGACGCCGGAAACGCCGATACAGGCGGGGCATGGCCGACTGGCGCGCTACACCTGGAACGATGCCTACGCCGAGCTGCGCGAGACGCTCGACGCGCTTGGACGTCGCCTCGGCGGCGCTTACCGTGTGCTCGTCGATGCGAACCAGCACGTCGATCGCGAGGCAGCGGCACGGAGTGGAGTGGGGTTCTACGGGAAGAACACGATGCTGATCACACGCCGACACGGATCGTGGGTCGTCCTCGGCACGCTCATCAGCGACCGTGAGCTGGCCGCGACCGCGCCACTCGACGCAAATTGCGGCGAGTGCCGGCTCTGCATCGATGCCTGCCCGACCGCGGCGCTCGACGAGCCGGGAACGCTCGATGCGACCAAGTGCCTCTCGTACTGGCTGCAGGCACCGGCCGCGATCCCGGAGGAGTACCGCGCGGCGGTCGGGGCCCAGGTCTATGGCTGCGACATCTGCCAGGACGTCTGTCCCTGGAACCGTGGCGTCCGCAAGCGGCGTGACGGGAAGGCGTCGGATGCGGGGCACGTCGACCTCGTCGCATGGCTCGAGCAGGACGGCCAGCAGTTGATCGACGCCTACGAGCGGCTCTACGTGCCGCGCAACGACCCGCGCTGGCTCCGGCGTAACGCGCTCATCGCTCTCGGCAACGTCGGCGGCCCCGAGCACGAGCCGGTCCTCTCGGCGATCGCCGCCGGGGACGACGAGCTCGAGCGCGAGCACGCCGAGTGGGCTCTCGAGCGGATCGGCGCCCGAGCATGAGACCGCAACGGCCGCTCGAGTGGTGGATCAGCATCATCCGCCTCGGAGCGGTTCCGTTCGCGCTGCTCCAGGTGTCGCTGACGGCAGGGATCCCATCGCGCGACCGCCCGGTCGCGTGGGCGGCGACCGTGCTGCTCGCGGTCGGTGGTGCCCTGCTGTTCGCGTTGAGTCGCCGCCCGGATGCGCGTCGGCTGACGCCGCTCGCGATGGCCTTCGACTTCCTGATCGTCTCCAGCTTCGTCCTGCTGTTCGCGTTCGAGCCGGGAACCCCGACGCGCGAACTGCTCTTGATCGCGATCCTCGCGGGTGCTGTGCGCTACGGCATGCGCGGCGGCGTCCTGACGGCGATCGCGGCGATCCCCGTCGCCGCCTGGTTCGAGCAGCGGCGCGCCGCCACGGTGCACGGCCACTTCCGCGTCGACTTCTTCGTCTTCCAGGTCTTCTCGGGACTGGTCATGGCGTTGCTCGTCGGCTGGCTCGTCAACCGGGTGGAGACCGAGCGGCGGAACGTGCAGCGCCGCGTCGAGGAAGCCGAGGCGCTCCGCGACGAGCTGTCCCGCCGCGCCGATCTACTCGATGCGGCCAACCGCTGCGCGCGTGCTCTGAGCTCGTCGCTCGACCTCGACGAGGCGACCGGCGCCTTCGTCGACGAGCTGCGCAGCCTCGTGCCGTTCGAGCGGATGGCGATCGTCCTCGCGGACGAAGGCACCGGCAGGGTGATCGCGACGGCGGGCGTCTTCGCCGCCGAGGTGATGCCGCCCGGAACGGTGTTGACCCTCGACCGCAGCCTGCTGGCCGACGTCGTGTCGAGCGGGAAGACGATCGTCAGGCCCGATCTCGAGCTGGCCGAGTACGCCGAGGAGCCGCGGCTGCGCGCGCTCGGCATCAACTCGCGCGTCGCGGCGCCGCTGAATGTCGGCGGCCGCACGATCGGCCTCATCTCGGTCGGTCGGCGCAGAGCGCGACGCGTTCTCCGAGCACGAGATCGAGCTGATGAGCCTGCTCGGCAGCCTGGTCGCCTCTGCGGTCCAGAACATCCGCGCCTACGAGAGCGAGCGCCGCACGGTCGAGGAGCTGCAGCGGCTGTCGATGATGCGGGCCGACTTCGTCTCGCTCGTCTCGCACGAGCTGCGCAGCCCGATGGCCGCGGTGATCGGTGCGTCCCGCACGCTGCAGCAGCGCTGGCGCGAGCTCTCGTCGGAACAGCGAGAGGCGTTCTTGGCGCTGATCGGCGACGAGTCGACGCGTCTTGCGACGCTGATCGGAGACGTTCTCGACACCTCCCGCATCGAGGCCGGGACCTTCTCCTACCGGTTCTCGGACATCGACATCGCCGCACTCGTGCGCGACTCGATCGCGACCGCCGCGGTCGGTCAGGATGAGGTGCCGCTGAACGCGATGGTCCGCGAGGTCCCGCTCGTGCGCGGCGACCCCGGCCGCCTCCGCCAGGTGGTCGGGAACCTGATCGACAACGCGGTCAAGTACTCGCCGACGGGCACCGCCGTCGACGTCGACGTCAGACAGCTGAACGGCTCGGTCGTCGTCGCCGTCTCCGATCACGGCCCAGGGATCCCGCTCGACGACCAACGCCTGATCTTCGAGAAGTTCGGCCGGGCATCGGGCGGCAGCTCGAAGCCCGGCACCGGCCTCGGGCTCTACATCGCCCGCTCGATCGCCGAGGCGCACGGCGGCACCGTCGACGTCTCGTCGGATCCGGGACACGGCGCGACGTTCCGACTGACCGTGCCCGTCGTCGACGGGGCGTAGACCTCCTCGCTAGGTCTTCGCGCGGGAGGGGCGCAGCTCGGCTGCGAGCGCGCGAGCGCGTTCCGCGACCCGTGCTCGAAGCTCCTGCGGTTCGAGCACGATCGCCTCGCCGCGGTACGAGACGACCTCGCCGACCAGCCACTCGGCGCTCCCGACCGACTTCTCCGCGAGGGCCGAGCCGTCGACGAGCGGCCGGGCGCCCTTCTCGACCTCCCAGCGGGCCACGGCAGGCGAGTACCAGATCCGGGCCGTCGTCGCGGTGTGCAGCTCGGACGGATCGAAGCCCTCGCGCGGCACGAACCCCTTGCGAAGCAGCTTGGCCTTGCGCATGCGATCGAGGCGATACGACCGCGGCTGGTCGCGCTCCACGTCCCAGGTGTGGACATACCAGTGCGGCAGCCGCCGCTCGATCGCATACGGCTCGACCGTGCGGGTGACGACCTCCTGCTCCTCGGGCTTGAGGTACTCGAGCTCCACGAGCTTGTGACTGTCGATCGCCCGGGTGAGGGTGTCGACGAGCCCCTCCTCCTCGCCGATGTGCGGCGCGGGGGTCTGGGCGAGGTCGAACGCGCCGAACGTCTCTTCGAGCTTCGCGCGGACGCGATCGAGTGGCGAGTGCGCGCTCGAGGCGATCATCGGGCCAACGAACTCGAGCGCGAGCCGGATCGCGCGAGCTTCGAGCGGAGTCAACCGCGGGGGGCGGCGGAAGGTGTCGCCGAAGAGCTCCTTGTCGACGTGGACCTCGTCGCCTTGCAGCTCGGCGTAGACGGCGTAGCAGCCACCGCCGAAGTTGACGAGGTTGAGCAACGAGAGGTGCTCCTCCAGCTGCTCGGCCGGAATCGAGAACCGGTCGACGAGCTCCTGCGCGGGGATCACGCCTTCGCGCTCCTCGCCGCAGGCGGTCAGCAAGTAGGCGAGCAGCGACTGCAGGACGCCGAACCGTTCGGGGGCCACGGGGCCTGCGAGGCGATCGGGCACGACGGCGGCAACTCCCTCCGCGGCCAGGCCGGCCGGTGTCGCCGGAGCACCCTCGTGCGCGGCGCGCGCTGCGCGCGCGCCCTCGACGACCAGGCGCCGCAACTCCGACGGCTGGAGCGGCACGGCGCGTCCGTCCTGGCGCAGGATCCAGCGGGCCAGCAGGTCGACCGACGCGTACTGCGTCGTGAAGACGTCGTCCTCGATGTGGTTGCGCGTGCCGCCGTACGCCCGGGCGACCCACCACGCGGTGTCCGGCGCGACCTCGATCTTCGCCTCGGCGACGATGTCGCCGAACTGCCACTCGGTCCGTCCGCGATACAGCTCGATGTCGAACTCGGCAGGTAGGCGGAAATCGCGCTCGCGGCGTGTCGCGAACCGGATGTCGGAGCGGATGCGCGAGACGCGGAAGGTGCGAATGTCGTCGCGTTCGAGGTCGTGCCCGATCACGTACCACGACCCGTTCTCTGGCAGCAACGCGTACGGATTGAGCGTCCGCTCCTCTTCCTCGTCGCGGTAGATCGACCAATAGCGGAACTTGACCGTGCGTTGTTTCGAGATCGCGCCCTCGAGCTTGCCGAGCCGACCCTGCAGCTCGGGCGAGTAGTCCGGATCGCGCACCTCGACGCGCACAGCAGTGCGGGTCGGGGCCGCCGCGAGCGCTCCGGCCGAGCGGCCGAGCGCGAGGTTCTGAAGGGCGAGCCGCAGCGGCTCGGCGTACGCAAAACGGCCTTCGAGCAGGAAGAAACAGGTCTGGAGGGCTGCAAGCTCCTCGTCGTCGAGCTCGAGCTCGGGCAGGAAGTAGCGCTCGGAGCGCAGCGTGTACAGCTCCTCGCCGGTGAACTCGTCGCGCTGCGAGTCGAGCGGTACGCCGAGTGCGACCAGCTCTGCGCGGTCGGAGTAGAAGCGACGTGCGAACGCCTCGTCGCTCATCTCCTGGTACCCCTCGACGTTCGACTTGATGTCGCGCGCGGTCAGCGGTCGCCGTTCCGCCATCAGGAACGCGACCAGCGAGAGCTGCCGGATTAGTTTGTCGGTGTCATGGCTCAACTGGTTCCCCGCCGGCTCCGTCGAGCCTAGGCCGGCGTGGCGAGCCTAGCGCAGCGCATCAGGCAGCGGCTTTGCTGCGCTCGAGATGCTGGTGCGAGGGACAGTAGTCCCGGTTCGGCAGCGGGGTGCGCTGACAGGCCTTCCCCTTGCGCGTCGTCGCGCGGCAGCGGGCGATCCCTCCGTCGAACGCGCCGGCCTCGATCTGGTCCTCGACGAACCCGACGGCGGCATCGACGCCCTGGGAGACCGCCCAGGCGACCTGCTCCTGCACGGTGATCGGGAAGTAGCGCCGAATGTCCTGGAAGAGGGTGCGGTCCGGCTTCGCGAAATAGTGCGGATCTGCCGCGAGTCGCTCCATCGTCCCCTCACATGCCGCCAGCACCTCACGGCGGTACTCGAGATGGGTCTCGCCGTCCACATAGGGGTCGATCAGATCCTTGATCGAGCGGTAGATCGCTCGCGAGTACTGATACATGCAGTGCTGGATGTGCAGGATCCGTTCGTCCATTCGCCCTCGCATTTCTCCCTTGACAGTGACTGTAACGCCTGTTTCAGACGGGAAAAATCTTCCGATTCGCCAGACCCGCGACGACTCTAACACGCGGCCCGACGCTGTTACAAATGTTTTCAGTTCAGTAAACGCGACAACCGAGCGAGCCGGACCGTGCATACCCGCTATCCGTTCGGCTTACACCTCTCGGCTCAGCGCGTGATCTGACGGCTGTAGGCGCCGCCGAACCCTGCCTGACGGGCGGTCGAGACTGCAGCATCGGCGTCGAGCTTCGAGCCGTAGATGCCGCTGAAGACGACGAAGTAGCCCGGCTGCAGGCTCGCGAACCCACCCGAGTCGATGATCCCCACCTGGCGGAGGTTGGCCTTTGCGGCGCGGGTCGCGGACGAGAGCGCGGTCGAGCGGCCGTTGGTCTTCGGGTACGAGACGAGGACGATCGTCCAGCCACTGACGCCGGCCGGCCATTCGGTGCGGCCGTTGGGGCGCACGCCCACTCCCGGCTCGGGTGCGGCGGGGAGCGTTGCGGTGTTCACGGTCACCTGCACGGTCGACTGGGCCGACCTTGGCTCGCCGACGGCGAGTCCCGGCGCGGCGGTGAGCACGATCGGCTTGCTCGCGCGCTTGCTGGTCGTGATCGCGATCGCGGCGGCGGCCCCGCCGGCGGCGACGAGCAGCGTCAGGAGCGACAGCCAGACCCAATCTCCGGGATACCAGCCGAACCGCCGCAGCCAGCCGCGCCGCAAGCCGGGCACCGTCCCCGCGACGACCGGCAGCCTGAACCCGCAATCCAGGCAATAGCGGTCGGTCGCGCTCCGAACGGCGCCGCAGCGGGGGCAGGTCGTGTCGGCGGCCGCGATCGCCGTGCGGCGCTCGGCGGCCTCGCTCGCCATCAGTGCTTGGGTGCGGGCTCGATCACGGTCTCCTCGGAGACGGCGTCGGCCTCGCTGCCGGCTGCGGGCAGGGACCGCCCGCAGTTCGGGCAGAAATGAGAGCCACGCAGGATCGGGGCGCCGCACTCGCAACGCACGACGTTGCCGCCGCCCGTCAGCAGCTCTTCGATCTCGGCGAGCCGGGCGTCGATCCCGACCACCTGAGCCGCCCGCTCGGCGAGCAAGTCCTCGCGGAAGGCGCCGCGCCGGTACATCTCGACGAGCAAGCCGCCGAGCTCGTGCAGCTCGTCCTCGCGTGCCTTGCCGAGGGCCCGGCGTTCCCGCCTCAGAAGGCCGGCGTGCGGACGGCGCGGGGCGACGCCTGTCTTCGCATCGGCGCCCCGGCGGAGAAGCGGCGACATGTCCGCAATGTACTCATGCGACCAGCTGGACGGTCGCTTAGAGCTGGAGGACGACGAGCCGTTCTTCGGTCATCTCGCGAACCGCCCAGGCGGGACCTTCCTTGGTGTTCCCGGACTCCTTGACGCCGCCGTACGGCATCTGGTCAGCACGGAACGTCGGTGCCTCGTTCACGATCACGCCGCCGAAGTCGAGGTGGCGCGCGGCGTGCAGCGACGCCTGGATGTCGGTCGTGAAGATCGCTGCCTGAAGGCCGTACTTCGTCGCGTTGGCCTGCTCGACCGCGTCGTCGAGCGTGTCGACGCGCGTCAGCGTCACAACCGGCCCGAACACCTCCTCGCACTGCACCTTGTCGTCGCCGGCCGGGTTCGCGATCACCGTCGGCATGATCAGGCCGTCGTCGTTGGTCTTCCCGCCCGTCAGCACTTTGCCCTTCGAGTCGCGGATCCAGCTGAGGATGCGGTCGCGCTCGTCGGCTGTGATCACCGGCCCGACGTCGGTTGCGTCGTCCGCGGGATCGCCGACCTTGAGCGCCTCGACCTTCGGCACGAACTCGGAGAGGAACCGATCCCAGGCTTCGGCGAGCACGAAGATCCGCTGCACCGAGATGCAGCTCTGGCCGGCGAACGAGAACGCGTTTGCGGCCAGCTTCGCCGCCGCGTCGCCGGGTGCGTCGGCGCAGACGATCGCGGGAGTCGCATTCCCGAGCTCGAGCTTGACGCGCTTGCGGTGTGCGCGTTCGGCCAGCGACCAGCCGACGCCGCTCGAGCCGGTGAAGGTGATCAGCTTCACGCGCTCGTCCGCCACCAGCTCGTCGCCGATCGCCGCCGCACCGCCGGAGACGACGTTCAGCCAGCCGGGCGGGAGGCCGGCTTCCTGCTCGAGCTCGGCGAGGAAGAGCGCCGAGAACGGGGTCGCTGCCGCCGGCTTGAGCACGACAGCGCAGCCCGCCGCGAGTGCGGGCGCGATCTTGTGCGCGACGAGGTTGAGCGGGAAGTTGAAGGGCGAGATCGCGCCGACGATCCCGATCGGCAGCCGCAGCGTCAGCGCGAGCTTGCCCTCGCCCGCCGGCGACGCATCCATCGGCACGACCTCGCCGGCGAGGCGCCGTGCCTCGACCGCGGCAAAGGTGTACGTCGACACGGCCCGTTGCGCCTCGACCCTCGCCGCTTTCAGCGGCTTGCCCGCCTCGGCGGAGATCGTCTGGGCCGCCTCCTCGCTGCGCTCGTCGAGCAGCTGGGCGACCGTGTCGAGGATCCGGGCGCGCTCGTGTGCGGGGAGGGGCGTCTCCATCGCAGTCGCGGCGGCGTCGAGCGCCCGGCGCGCTTCTGCCGCTCCGCCGCGGGCGATCCGGCCGATCACGTCGCCGGAGAACGGCGACCGGACCTCCGTCCACTCACCCGTCTCGACGGGCTGTCCGTCGATCAGCAGCGGATGGTCAACCGACGTCGTCGCCACGCGAGCACTCTAATCTTCCCCCGTGGAGCGGCGGAGGTACGTGCGGATCGGTGCGCCCATCGGCTGGGGCGTGGCCAGCGTCCTGCTGATCGTGCTGTGGGGAATCCCGACCAAGCACGATCTCCTCTTCGTCTGGCTCGGCCTCGGGATGGCGGCCTTCTCACTCGAGGTCTCCCGCATGATTCGCGACTGGCTGCCGCTGGTCGGGATCATCCTCGCGTACGACGTGCTGCGCGGTGCTGCGGACGGGCTCGGAGTGGCAACGCGTGAGACGCCGCAGATCCGAGTGGAGGAGAAGCTGTTCGGCAAACCGGTGCCGACCGTCTGGCTGCAGGAGCACTTCTGGCACGGCGGCAACCACCTGCACTGGTGGGACTACGTCACCTGGTTCCTCCACCTGACGCATTTCTTCGCGACGTTCATCGCGCTCGCGGTGATCTGGGTCTTCGCACACGATCGGTTCTCGCGCTACGCGACGATGGTGTGCGTCCTGGCGCTCACCGGGTTTGCGACCTACGTTGCCTACCCGGCGGCACCGCCGTGGATGGCCGCCCGGCACGGCAACCTTGGCGAGTCGAACCGGATGATCGCGCTCGTCTGGCAGCACCTTCCGTTCGCGAACGGCGGCGCCGTCTTCGAGCACGGGAAGGGCTACGCGAACGACGTCGCCGCGATGCCGTCGCTCCATGCTGCGTTCGCAATGCTCTTCACGCTCTACCTGTGGCGCCTCGTACCGATCTACGTGCGACCGCTGCTCGCGCTCTATCCACCGGCGATGGCGCTGGCGCTCGTCTACTCGGGCGAGCACTACGTCGTCGACTGTCTCGCGGGCTGGGTCTATGCGGTCACGACCTTCCTCGCGGTCAACTGGGTATTCGAACGCCGCGCGGAGCGTGTGCCGCAGTACGAGCCGGCTCTCGCCGACTGATGGACGCCCTGATCGTCGACGCCGTTCGCTCGCCGATCGGGCGGAAGAACGGCGCGCTATCCGGGATTCGCGGCGACGACCTCGCCGCGCAGGTGCTGAACGGCCTGATCGCACGACACGACCTCGATCCGCTGGAGATCGAGGACGTGCAGATGGGGTGTGTGACGCAGATCGGCGAGCAGGGCTGGAACGTGGGTCGCATGGCCGTGCTGGCGGCCGGCTGGCCGGTCGACGTTGCCGCGACGACCGTCGACCGGCAGTGCGGGTCGTCGATGCAGACGAACTTCAACGCCGCCACTGCAGTGATGGCAGGTCAGCTCGACGTCGTCGTCTCCGCCGGAGTCGAGATGATGTCGCGCGTCCCGATGGGCTCGAACGGCGGCTCGATCTCCCAGCGCGTCACCGACCGGCACGAGATCGTCATGCAGGGCACGTCAGCCGAATTGCTTGCCCGTGAGTGGGACCTCACCCGCGAAGAGGTCGACGCGTACTCGCTCGAGTCGCACCGGCGGGCGATCGCGGCGTCGGACGCCGGTCGCTTCGAACGCGAGATCGTGCCCATCGACCTCGATGGCGTCGTGCTCGCGGTCGACGAGGCGCCGCGCCGCGACACGAGCGCGGAGGCACTCGCCGTCGCTGCGGCCGGCGTTCGACCCCGAGGGCGTCGTGACCGCCGGGAACTCGTCGCAGATCGTCGACGGGTCGGCGGCGGTGCTGGTCACGAGCGAGGGAGCAGCGACGCGGCTCGGCCTCGAGCCGCGCGGACGGTTCGTGTCGTTCGGTCTCGCCGGTGTCGACCCGACGCGCATGCTGCACGGGAATCCGATCGCGATGCAGCGGGCGCTCGCGAAGGCGGGTCTGTCGCTGGACGACATCGCCGTGATCGAGGTCAACGAGGCGTTTGCGACCGTCGTGCTGCAGACCGTGCGCGACCTTCACCTCGAGGATCGCCTCGCCGACGTCAATCCGAACGGGGGCGGGATCTCCCTCGGCCATCCACTCGGCGCGACCGGAGCTCGCATCACCGCGACGCTGCTGAACGAGCTCGACCGTCGCGGCGAGCGGTACGGGATCGCGTCGATGTGCGTCGGCTTCGGCATGGCGATCGCGGGTGTCGTCGAGCGGGTCTAGATCGACCATCTAGCATCGTGGCCGTGACGCGGACGATCGAGACGGTCGGGGTGGTCGGACTCGGCGCGATGGGCGCCGGGATCGCGCAGCTTGCGATCGAGGCCGGCTTCGACACGATCGGCCACGAGGTCGAAGCGTCGCGCGGCGAGGCGGCACACGAGCGGATCGGCCACTTCTTGACGCGCAAGGTCGACAAGGGCCAACTCGAACAGGCTGCGCGCGACGCGGCCGTCGGCCGCCTGCGCCTGACGACCGACCTCGCCGACCTTGCGGGCTGCGACGTCGTGATCGAAGCCGCGTTCGAAGACCTCGAGGTCAAGCACCAGTTGTTCCGCCAGCTGGAGCAGACCGTCGCACACGACGCGATCCTGGCCACCAATACCTCGGCACTGTCGGTCACCGAGATCGCCTCGGTGCTCGAGCGGCCCGGCCGGGCCGTCGGCATGCACTTCTTCAACCCGGCGCCGCTGATGCCGCTGGTCGAGATCGTGCGCGCCGAGCGCACGGAAGACGACGTCTTCGAGGCCGCGTTCGCGCTCGGCGGTCGGCTTGGCAAGACCCCGATCCGCTGCACGGATACGCCAGGGTTCGTCGTCAATCGGGTGCTGATCCCGCTGCTCAACGACTGTGTCCGGATCCTCGACGAGACCGGCGTCACGCCTGCCGACCTCGATGCGGGCATGCAGCACGGGGCAGGTTGGCCGATGGGCCCGTGCGCGCTGCTCGACCTGGTCGGCGCCGATGTGCACGTGCACGCCAGCGAGGCCCTATACGCCAAACTGCGCGAGCCGCGGATGGCACCGCCGCCGCGTCTCGTCCGGATGCTGCAGGCGGGCAAGCTCGGCCGGAAGAGCGGCGAGGGCTTCTACACGTACTAGTCCGGCCGTGTCTGTCCGGGCCGCGTCCTAGCTTGGCTGGATGGCGATGTGCCACATCTGCCGCCGGAGCCTGCTGGCCGGCGAGCAGTACCGCACGTGGCGCGGCCGCCGGCGCGATCAGACCGTCTGTGCGGTGTGTGAGCCGATCGTCAGCGACGCCGGCTGGGTACGTGTCGTCGACTCGTACGAACGCGTGCGCGTCACGGGGCTGACGCGGACTGTTCGGCGCGTGGCGTAGGCACGACCCGACGCATCGGCACGCCGAGTCGCCTCGCCGCGGCGGCGACGGTACCGCCCTGGACGACGACCGACACAAGCACGACGACGAACACCGTCTCGTAGATGCGTTGCGCGTGCGCGACGTGCGCCGTCACGGCGAACGCAGCAAGCAGGATCGGGACAGCGCCCTTCAGCCCACCCCACATCACGAAGAGGCGTTCACCCGCTCGGAGCCGCACCGGCAGGAGCAGCGCTCCGGTGGGAAGCGGTCGCGCGACGAGGGCGAGGAAGGCCGCGACCGCGATTCCGTCCGCCCACCGATCTGCGCTCAGGCCGCCGAGATCGATCGTCAACCCCAGTGCGACGAAGGCGACGATCTCGGCGAGTGCCGCGAGCCCTTCCTGGAACACCTCGATCTCGCCCTTGAACGGCGCTTCCACGTCACCGACGAGCAGGCCCGCGACGAACACCGCCAGGAACCCCGAGCCGTGCGCGATCGTGGCGACGCCGTAGACGATCCCCGCGAGGGCGAGGGTGCGCACCGTGTAGAGACCGGCTGACGGCAGCGCGAGCCGGCGCAGGAGCCGAGCTTCGAGCAGGCCGCCCGCGATCCCGATCGCGAGGCCGATGCCCATCTGCTCGCAGAAGACGCGGACGACGACCCAGAACGTGGCATCTGCGTGGGTCGCGAGCTCGATCAGCCCCAGCATCAGCGCGATCCCGACCGGGTCGTTGGCGCCCGACTCGCCTTCGAGGATCGTGCCGGTGCGGCCGGAGATCTCGCGGTCGCCGAACACGGAGAACATCACCGCCGGGTCGGTGGGCGCGACGGCGGCACCGAGCAGGCCGGACGTCAGCCAGCCGAGCCCAAGCGTCCAGTGGACGAACACCGCGACGAGTCCCGCCGTCGCGAACGTGCCGACCACGCCGAGCGAGACGATCGGGACCGACGATGCCCGGAAGCGCCGCAGGCCGATCGATGATCCGCCGTCGAAGAGGATCACGATCAACGCCACGGTCGCGAGACGCTCGACCGTCTCGATCGGCAACCGGAGCGCCGAGAACGCCTCCGAGGCGAGGGCCGCGGCGACCAGGAAGAGGGCGGCCGACGGCACCGAGATCCGGGCGCTCAGCTTGGCGGTGAGCAACGCGAGCGAAAGCGCGCCCGCCACCAGGAGGATGTCCAGCCCGAACTGGGTGACGTCGTGCATCAATCCAGCATAAGAAAGTCCTTACCTTTCGCTCATTCGCGGCATAATTCGACCGGAAACACTGAACCTGTGTCGATGCGCCTCCCACTCATCCTGCTTTTCGGTCTGCTCGCCGTCCCGGCGGCGCTCGCCGCGCCGAGCGCGACGGGCGACGGCGTGCTCGAGTTGAAGGCCGTCAACGCCACTCGGGCTGTCGTCCAGGGCAACCGCGGGGCGATCTGGGGACAGCTCGACAAGGGAACTCTGCGGGTCTCCGACCTGAACCCGGACGACAACCTATTCCCGCTCGTCAGCGGCGCCGAGGTCGTGGCGCCGTCCATGGTCGACCCGAACGTGACCATCTACAGCGGCAAGAACATCCATTTTCGGTTCAGCGGCGGCAAGTACACCTTCAGCATCAGTGGCTCCGGCATCGACGTGACCGCGGTCGGCGTCGGGCGCGCGTGGCTAACCGGAGCGGGCTCGCTCGACGACGGCGACTATGCGGTCGACGACGGCAAATGGCAGGCCGTGCCGTTCCTGAAGAAGCTGATCACCTTCGGCGTGCAGCCTACGGTCGCGACTCCATGAGCCGTAGGCTCGACGGAGGCTCACAAGCAGCGCAGGTGCCGGCTTTGCCGGCGCTGGAGCGGGAATAGGCGTGAGCGCCCAGGCGCCAAGCATCCTGGTTGTCGAAGACGAGAGCTCGATTGCGTCGTTCGTCTCGCTGTACCTGAAGAATGCCGGCTACCTCGTGCGGACGGCGGCCACCGGATCCGAGGCGCTCTCGCAGGTGGCAGCGCAGATGCCCGGCCTGATCGTCCTCGACCTGATGCTGCCGGACATCGACGGCATCGAGGTCTGCAAGCGCATCCGGCAGACGAGCGACGTCCCGATCCTGATGCTGACCGCACGGGACGAGGATGTCGACAAGATCATCGGCCTCGAGGTCGGCGCCGACGACTATCTGACGAAGCCCTTCAACCCGCGCGAGCTCGTCGCCAGGGTCAAGTCGATCCTGCGCCGCACTACCCCCGAGCGCCGTGAGCGCGAGACCGAGCAGATCATCCACGGCGATCTGCGCGTCGACGCCGGGCGCCGGGAGGCGCGCGTCGGCGACGAGGAGATCCAGCTCGCGCCGAAGGAGTTCGACCTGCTCTGGGAGCTGCTCGACCACCGCGGGCTGGTGTTGACGCGCGACCAGTTGCTCGAGCGGGTGTGGGGCTACACGTTCGCCGGCGACACGCGCACCGTCGACGTGCACGTCCGCCAACTCCGCCGCAAGCTCGGCGACGCGTCGCCGATCGTCACCGTGTGGGGCGTCGGGTACAAGGTCTCGCCCGCGAAGGACGCTCGCAAGGAAACGACGAAAACTTAGAGGCTTGACATGAGACTCACGCACCTCCGGTTGGTGCATCAGACGCTGCGCGGCTCCGCCGGATCGGGCTTCTCCGTAGGCACCACTACGAACTGCGCCCGCTCCAGCCGATCCGCTTGGTCTGATGCCTCCCCGGAGGCACGTCGCCTCACGTCAAACCTCTAGCCATGTTCCGTTCCCTCCGCGTCCGGCTACCGCTCGTCTTCCTGGCGGGGCTCGTGCTCGCCGGTGTGGTCACGACGCTGATCGCGGTCAGGCTCTTCCAGAGCTTCGCGCACGACCAGGCCCTCACCGGGCTGAAACGCGAGGCCCACGGGATCGCAGCGCTCTACACTCGGGCGATTCCGGCGAGCTACGGGAACAACGACAAGGCCGGCAAGTCGAACGACCGCCTCCCTCCGCCGCCGGTCGCGAAGACGCTCGAGCAGGCGACGGGCGACAAGATCTACTTCATTGGGGGCCGGAACGGCCTGTTCCCCGGCCAGATCACCGGGCTCAAGCGGCTGCCGCTGAAGACGATCGACTGGTCGTCGGGCAAGTCCCTCTCCTTCGAGTTCGTGCCGCCCGGGACCCACCGCGTGCACCTTGCAGTGGCGAACCCGATCTACCTCGGCAGCCAGCCTGTCGGGGCGATCGTGGTCGCGACCCCGAAGACCGACGTCAGCCAGCGGGTCTACGACTTGATCAAGCGGCTGGCGCTCGCCGGCCTGGTCGGTTTGCTCGTCGCGGCGATTCTCGCCTGGTACCTGTCGCGTCGCATCGTGCGGCCCGTACTGCAGCTGTCCGATGCCGCCGATCAGGTGGCGGCGGGTCATTACGACGTGGTGGTGCCGACGAAGGCGCCGGGTGAGCTGGCGCACCTGAGCGAGCGATTCCGGGAGATGGCCGGGCGGCTGGCGGAGGTCGAGTTGATGGAGCGAAACTTCCTGATGTCGGTCTCGCACGAGCTCCGCACGCCACTGACGGCGATCCGCGGCCACGTCTCGGCGTTGCTGGAGGGCGTCGTCGAGGATCCCGAGCAGCAGCAGGCTTCCCTCGAAACGGTCGAGGCCGAGGCGACGCGGCTCGAGCGGCTCGTCGGCGACATCCTCGATCTCGCCAAGCTCGACCGGCGTCGCTTCACGGTCACGCGCGAAGAGGTCGACATGGGGACGCTGCTCGACCAGGCGTACGAGACATACCGCGACGAGGCGCGGCGGCGCAACATCGACTACCGCCGTGACGCGGTCGACCGCCCGGTGATCACATCGGACGGCGATCGGGTGCTGCAGGTGGTCGGCAACCTGATCTCGAACGCGTTCCAGGCCACGCCCGACGGCGGCACGGTCTCGCTCGAGCTCGCGCAGCGAAACGGCTCGGTGTATGTCTCGGTCGAGGACTCCGGGCCTGGGATTCCGGAGGAGAAACGCGAGCGGTTGTTCCGGCCGTTCATCTCGGAGACCGGCGGCGGCACGGGGCTCGGGCTGGCGATCGCGAAGGAACTCTCGACCGCGCTCGGCGGCAGCCTCGGGCTGCGCTCGGAGGTCGGCAAGGGCTCTCGCTTCGAGCTCGTCCTGCCGGCGAGCTAGCTAGGCCGATTCGCGCAGCGGCACGACGTTCGACGGCTCCGCTTGCAGCGCAGCCTCGATCCGGTCGAGCCGTGTGTTCATCGCGCGCCAGCCCTCGGTGAGCAGGTCGAGCAACAACGTCAGATCGTCGAGCCGGGCGGTGCGCTCGGACTCGAGCGTCGCTTCGATCCCGGCTAGCCGGCGGATCGCATTGTTCGAGAGACCTTTCACTTCGGCGACACGGCGCGACAACGGCGCCGCTTCTTCGCGCAACCCGTCTCGGAGCGCTTCGCGAATCTCGTCCATGAGCCGAAGCTACCGTCCGCACCGGATGGAGACACGCGAGCTCGAGTACGAACTGCCGCCCGACCTGATCGCACAGGCGCCCTCGGAACAGCGGGACGCTTCCCGCCTGCTCGTCTATCGGCGAGCGACCGGCGCTGTCTCGCACCACGTGTTTCGCGAGCTGCCGCAGCTGCTTCCGCCCGAGACTCTCTGCGTCGTCAACGACACGCGCGTCGTTGCGGCCCGGATCCCGATCGAGCGGCCGCGTGGGGAGGTGCTGCTGCTGGAGCACGTCGGCGACGGGTTCTGGGAGGCGCTCGCGCGCCCGACGCGGCGCCTGCAGCCGGGTGGGCGTTACGGGCAGGTCGAGCTGGTCGAGCATCTCGGCGAGGGCCGGTGGCGTGTTCGGCTGCATGGCGAGCCGGCGGGCGGCGTGCCGCTGCCGCCGTACATCACGCGCCCGCTCGACGATGCCGAGCGCTACCAGACGGTCTACGCGCGCGAACAGGGCTCGGCGGCGGCTCCGACGGCCGGTCTCCACTTCACGCCGGAGCTGCTCGCTCGGCTGAGCGTCGAGCACGTGACCTTGCACGTCGGGCTCGACACGTTCCGCCCGCTGCAGAGCGAGCGGGTCGAGGAGCACGCGATCCACGGCGAGCGCTACACGGTCGAGGCGGATGCCTGGCAGCGGATCGAATCGGCTCCGGAAATCCTCGCGGTAGGCACGACATCGGTCAGGGTCCTCGAGACGATCGCCGCCGGCGCCCCGCTCGCCGGCCGCACCGAGCTCTTCATCACGCCGGGCTTCGAGTTCAAACGGGTCGACCATCTGCTGACGAACTTCCATCTCCCTCGCTCGACCCTGCTCGCCCTGGTCATGGCCTTTGCTGGCATCGACGAGGTCCGCCGCCTCTATCAGCTCGCAATCGAAGAGCGCTACCGGTTCTATTCATTCGGCGATGCGATGCTGATCCTGTGAACGAGTTGTCGCACTCTCGTCACACTCGTTTGGCGACGGGTGAGGTCCCGAAGGGCCACGTCAGGTTCCCGATACCGGCGTCGTTACGTGCTGCCGGTGGAGAAAACGTTGCACTTTCGTGACGCTGGTTTGGCGACGGGTCACGTCTCCCCAGGCCCCGTCTTCGAGGTGTCAGCGGTGGACGGGGCTGCACGCGCCGGGATGCTTCGCACCGCGCACGGGGAGGTTCGGACGCCGGTCTTCATGCCGGTCGGGACGAAAGGGACGGTCAAGTCGCTCCACCCCGACGAGGTGCGCGACCTCGGGGCGCAGATTCTGCTCGGCAACACGTACCACCTGCACTTCCGGCCGGGCGAGGACGTGATCCGCGAGCTCGGCGGCCTGCACTCGTTCATGAGCTGGGACGCCCCGATCCTGACCGACTCCGGCGGGTTTCAGGTCTTCTCGCTGCGCGACACGATCGCGCGCGTCGACGACGACGGTGTCGCATTCCGGAACGTCTACGACGGCTCGGAGGCCCAGTTCACGCCTGAGCTCGCTGCCCGCATCCAGGCAGACCTTGGCAGCGACATCGCGATGTGCCTCGATCAGGTGCCGCCCGCCGGGGTGTCACGGCGTGAGCTGGCAGAGGCGGTGCAGCGCACGACGCTGTGGGCCGAGCGTCAGCGTGATGCGCCTCGTGCTGAAGGTCAGCTGCGCTTCGGGATCACCCAGGGCGGGATCGACCCCGAGCTTCGCCGTCGCTCGACCGAGGAGATCGCGGCGCTCGGATTCGACGGGAACGCGATCGGCGGCCTCGCGATCGGGGAGGACCGTGAGGCGATGTTCGAGGTCACCGACTGGTCGGCCGCGCTGCTGCCGGCCGACCGTCCGCGCTACTTCATGGGGATCGGCGACCCCGAGGGCATCCTCGAAGCGGTCGAGGCGGGCGTCGACATGTTCGACTGCGTCTTGCCGACCCGAACCGCCCGCACCGGCTCCGCGCTCACGAGCCAGGGCCGCCTGAACCTGCGGAATGCCCGCTTCGCGCGCGACTCGGGCCCGCTCGACGAGACGTGTGACTGTCCCGCCTGCTCTCGGTTCACCCGCGGGTACATCCGCCACCTGGTCAACCAGAACGAGCTGCTCGGATTGCGGCTGCTCTCGCTCCACAATCTACGCTTCGTGCTCGAGCTGACCCGGGGCGCGCGCGACGCGATCGAGCGCGGCGGGTTCGCGTCGTACAAACGCGACTGGCTGGAGAGGCTGGCATGGGCGCATTCCTGATCCTGATCGTGATTCTGGTCGCCGTCTGGGTGCTCCTCGTGCTGCCGGCACGGCGCCGCCAGCGCTCGCACGCCTCGATGCAGGACTCCGTCGGGGTCGACGACGAGATCATCACGGCGGGGGGCTTGCACGGCGTCGTGCGGGAGATCGACGACGACGAGGTCCGGCTCGAGATCGCCCCCGGCGTCGTGGTGACGCTCGACCGGAGAGCGGTCGCCGCGGTCGCGCGCGAGGTCGAGGTCGAGGTCGAGGCGGATCCCGACCCGGGAGCGACGCCGGCCGAGTGACCGGTTGCTTCACGCCGCGATTACCGATCCCTCATCTAAACCTGGCTAACCTGTCCGGCGCGTGTCGTCGCGGCGATCCCATTTGATCCTGGTGGTGCTGATCTTCCTCGCCCTGATCGGCGTGGTGTTCCTGGCCGTTCCAAGCTCGCCGGCGCATCGCTCGGTCAAGCAGGGTCTCGATCTGCAGGGCGGGCTGGAATACGTCCTCAAGGCGCAGCCGCCCAAGGGAGTGAAGCTGACTGCCGCCGACCTCGACCGCTCGGTGACGATCATGCGGAACCGGGTCGACAAGCTGGGCGTCTCGGAGCCGATCATCACGAAGCAGGGCTCGGATCAGATCTCGATCCAGCTCGCCGGCGTCCACGACGTCAACCAGGCCGCGAACATCATCGGCTCGACGGCCCAGCTCGAGCTGTACGACCTGGAGCCCGCGCTCTCGGCACCCTCGACGGGCACGTCCGGTCCGGTCGCGACGCGCAGCCTCTACGCGTTGCTCTCGCACGTCCCCGCCGGCTCCCATCCCGGGTCGCCGAGCCAGTACGTGCTCTTCAGGCCGGTCAAGATCGCGAACGGGACGAAGAAGCCGACGACGGCCTTCGTCCGCGCGGCCGGCCCGACCGGGTCGCTGCATCGCGCTGCGAACGGCAATGCCGGCCTGCTCGACAACTACCACGGCAAGGTGCCGAAGGGCTGGAAGGTGCTGCCGATCCCGAACGGGACCGTGCTCATCACCTGCTCGGCGAAGACGACCACCGTCTGCCCGGGCGAGCCGAACGGCCTGCCGCCGACCGGCACCACGGACTACTACCTCTTCAAGCACGGCCCGTATCCGAACGACCGCTACGGCCCCTATCCGAACATGAAGGGCACCGAGTTGAAGCTCTCGGGCACCCGGGCCGACATCGATCAGACGCAGGGCCCCGTCGTCTTGATGCAGTTCACCGGCAAGGGCAACAAGGCGTTCCACAAGGTGACGAAGAACGAGGCGACACGCGGCTCGATCCAGCAGGCCGACCAGCACTTCGCGATCGTGCTCGACAACGCGATCCGCTCCTGGCCGTCGATCTCGTACAAGGATCTCCCCGACGGGATCGATCCGACAGGGAGCGGCGCCCAGATCACCGGGCTCGGCAGCTTCAAAGAGGCGAGCAACCTCGCACTCGTGCTGCAGACCGGCGCGCTCCCGGTGAACTTCGTCCCGCTCGAGCGCACCGATGTGTCCGCCACGCTCGGCAAGGACTCGCTGAAGCAGGCGCGGAACGCCGCGATCGGCGGGCTGATCGCCGTGGCGATCTTCCTGCTGCTGCTCTACCGCTTCCTCGGCGTCGTGGCCGTGATCGGTCTCGCGATCTACGGCGCGTTCATGTACGCGGCGATCGTGCTCTTGGGGGTGACGCTCACGCTGCCAGGCTTCGCTGGGTTGATCCTCACGATCGGCGTCGCCGCAGACGCGAACGTCGTCGTCTTCGAACGGATCAAGGAGGAGTCGCGCGCAGGCAAGTCCGTGCGCGCGGCGATCTCCGCCGGGTACGCAAAGGGGTTCCGCACGATCCTCGACGCCAACGCCGTCACCGCGATCACCGCGCTGATCCTCTTCGCCGTCGCGACCGCCGGCGTCAAGGGCTTCGCGCTGATGCTGCTGATCGGCACCGTGATCTCGCTGATCACGGCCGTCGCTGCGACGCGCGCGATGCTTGGCCTGCTCGCCGGATTCAGGTGGTTCCAGAACCCGCGCTTCATGGGCGCGAGCGAATGATCAAGTACCTGCAGATCGACTACATGGGCCGGCGCAAGCTGTGGTTTGCGATCTCCGGCACCATCGTCCTGATCGGGCTGGTCTCGCTCGCGACGCGTGGACTGAACCTCGGCATCGACTTCCGGGGCGGCGTCCAGATCACCTTCAAGACCACGAACTTCACGCCACTCTCGAAGGTCCGGGCCCAGATGAAGCTGATCGGGCACGAGAAGGACGCCGTCGTCCAGGGACGGGGCAATTCGCAGGCGGGCCAGGACTACAAGAGCTTCCAGATCAGGCTCAAGAAGCTGACGAACGGCGAGCAGGACAGGCTCAACACGGCCTTGCGGGACAACCTGCACGCAGTCTCGCCGGGGGTCAAGAACGTGTCGTCGAGCTTCGGCAAGCAGATCGCGCGCTCGGCCGTGATCGCGGTGATCTTCTCGCTGTTGATCATCACGCTGTACATCGCCGTGCGCTTCCACGGCCTCGCGTTCGCCGTGCCGGTGATCGTCGCGCTGGTCCACGACATCGTCGTCACCGTCGGGGTCTACTCGCTGACCGGGCGGGAGGTGACCGAATCGACGGTCGCCGCGGTGCTGACAGTGCTCGGGTACTCGATCTACGACACGATCATCATCTTCGACCGGATCCGCGAGAACATCCCGATCATGCGCCGGGCGTCGTTCGCGACGATCGCCAACGTGTCGCTGTGGGAGACGATCCGGCGCTCGTTGGCGACGACGTTCATCACCCTGCTGCCGGTCGCGGCACTGTTCTTCTTCGGCGGCTCGACGCTGCAGGACTTCGCGTTCGCGCTCCTGATCGGCGTCACCTCGGGTGCGTACTCGTCGATCTTCATCGCTGCCCCGCTGCTGACGATCTGGAAGGAGCGTGAGCCCGAGTTCGCGCGCCGCAAGGACAACACGTCGATCGAGGGCTCGGTCGCCGCCCGTCTGCTCAGGCAGGCGGAAGTTGCGGCGTCCGAGGAGCCGACGCCGGCGACGCCGGTCGACGTGGTCGAGTCGGCTGTCGGCGCCGAGACCGGCGACTCCGACGAAAAGCGCGAGCGGCGGCGCCAGCGTCGCAAGGCGCGGCCTCATGGACGAGCCAGGTAACGGCCCGCCGAGCAGCGCCGACTCGCTCGAGCGCCTGCTGAGCGCCTTCGGCCCACGGGTCGACGACGTGCGCACGATCTTCGGCGACGTCACCTCCCGGTGGCACGGCGACGCGCTCCGGCTCGGCGAGGAGACGAAGCGGCGGCTGCACGAGCTCGCCCGCGAGCTGGGGCTCGTCACGCGCGAGGATTGGGACGAGCTCGAATTGCGTGTCGCACAGCTGGAGCACCGGCTCCGCCTGCTCGAAGACACCGAACGTCCGTAACCCCTGCTACCGTGGTTCGCACGGAATGCGGATGGGCCGCCTTCCCGTGAGGTCACGTTTCCTGCTTCGGACACGCGATCTCGACGTCCGAAGGAGTTGAGAGAAGTGACAGATTTCCGTTCCCTCGGGGTGTCCGAGGCCGTGAGCGACGTGCTCGCCGCGCGCGGCATCGAAGCCCCGTTCCAGATTCAGGCCCTCGTCATCCCCGAGGCACTGCGAGGCGGCGACGTGCTCGCGAAGAGCCCGACGGGGTCGGGCAAGACGCTCGCATTTGCAATCCCGATCGTGCAGCGCGCGGGCCGCAGCATGCCGTTTGCGCTGATCCTCGTGCCGACCCGCGAGCTGTGCGCGCAGGTGACCGAGGAGTTCGCGCTGATCGCGGGCGACGACCTCAAGGTCGCCTCGGTCTACGGCGGCGTGCCCTTGAAGGCGCAGGCGCAGGAGGCCAAGTCCGCTCACGTGATCGTCGCGACACCGGGGCGGCTCCAGGATCTCGTCGACCGCAAGCTCGTCTCGCTCGACACCGTCGAGGTGCTGGTGCTCGACGAGGCCGACCGGATGCTCGACATGGGGTTCAAGCCGCAGGTCGACAAGCTGCTGCGCAAGCTGCGCGACGACCGCCAGACGATGTTCTTCTCGGCCACGCTCGACGGCGAGGTCGGCGAGCTGGCACGGCGCTACACCCATTTCGCCGCGCGCTTCGAGGGTGAGCTGCCGGCCGATCGTCGCTCCGGCGACGTCGACCATCGCTTCGTCCCGGTGACGCACGGCGACAAGGTCGAGACGCTCGTCCAGCTGCTCAACTCGGAGGAGACCGGCCTCGCGCTCGTCTTCGTCCGCACGAAGGCCGGGGCCGACCGCCTCGTCGAGAAGCTGCACCGCCACAAGGTCGATGCGATCGCGATTCACGGTGACAAGGGACAGGTTCAGCGTGAGCGCGCCCTGTCGCACTTCGACTCCGGCAAGGTGCGCACGCTCGTCGCGACCGACGTCGCCGCCCGCGGGCTCGACGTCGACGACATCACGCACGTGATCAACTTCGACCCGCCCGAGGAGCCGGACGTCTACACGCACCGCGTCGGGCGGACCGGGCGCGCCGGCAAAGGCGGAGTCGGGATCACGCTCGTTCTGCCGGAGCAACAGGCCGACGTCTCCCGCGTCGCGCGCCTCCAGGGCCAGGTCGATCGGTTCTCCGAATCCGGCATGCAGGTGGCGAAGCCGCGCGTCGTCTACACGTCGCGCCGTCGTGGCGGCAGATCCAAGTGGTAGAGCACGAGCTTCTGACAGAGGGGCAGGCCGAAGCGCTCCGCACCGAGCTGGCCGAGCTCGAAGGCCCGCGGCGTCGCGACGTCGTCGCCTCGATCGCGAAGGCGCGCGAGTTCGGGGACCTGTCGGAGAATTTCGAGTACCACGCGGCCAAGAACGAGCAGGGCCTCCTCGAGGCGCGGATCCGCACCCTGCGCGCGCGTCTGGACGGTGCTGAGATCGTCGCGGCTGCAGGTGCCGGCGAGGTCGGCGTCGGGTCGGTCGTCGAGGTCGAAGGCAACGGACGCACGATCACCTTCGAAGTGAGCGCCGTCGGGGGTGCCGGCACCGTTTCGCCGACGTCACCGCTCGGTTCTGCGCTGCTCGGCTGCAAGGTCGGCCAGACCGTCCAGGTCGAGGCTCCCAAAGGGGCCTGGCAGGCGACGATCATGCGCATCGACTAGAGAACTCGTGAAACGCCCCTGCGTCGTGCACACTTGACGCGGTGGCGACACGTCCGAAGCAGCGCAACCTCGGCCGGCTGAGCGAGATCGCGCAGGTCGCGGTCAGGCACGGCTTCGGCTACGCGATCGACGGCCGCCGCAACCACGACGCCGCGATCGAGGGAACGGCGCGCGGCCGACACCTCCGCGAGATGCTCGACGAGCTCGGGCCGACGTTCGTCAAGTTCGGGCAGCTCCTGTCGACCCGGCCCGACATCGTTCCGCCGGACATCATCGCCGAGCTGCGTGGCCTGCAGGACGACGTTCGCCCGTTTCCGTTCTCGGACGTCGAGCGAACGATCCAGGAGGAGCTCGGTCAGACGGTCGAACGACTCTTCACCGAGTTCGAGGAGGCGCCGCTCGCGGCCGCTTCGATCGGTCAGGTGCACCGTGCGACGCTGCCGAACGGCAAGCGCGTGGTGGTGAAGGTGCAGCGGCCGAACGCCCCGCGGCAGATCGAGGCCGATCTCGCGCTGATGTACCAGGCTGCGCGACTCGCCAAGGAACGGGTGCGCGCCCTCGACTTCATCGACGCTCATGAGATCGTCGACGAGTTCTCACGCTCGATCCGGCAGGAGCTCGACTACCGGCTCGAAGGGCGGAACGCAGACGCGTTCCACCACAACTTCGCGGGCCATCCACACGTCGCCGTGCCGAAGGTCTACTGGTCGTACACCCGCTCGCGCGTGTTGACCCTCGAGTACCTCGACGGCGTCCAGTTGGCGGACATCGACGTGGAGAGCTGGTCGCTCGACCAGCGTCGCCGGCTCGCGTACCTGATCGCCGAGACCTGGATGACGATGATCTTCCGGCAGGGGTTCTTCCACGCCGATCCGCATCCCGCGAACATCATGGTGTTGTCGCCCGAGCGGATCGGGCTCGTCGACTTCGGTCTCTCGGGGAAGCTCACCGACGACGACATGTCGAAGCTGACGCGCCTGTTCATCGACGCGGCGTCCGAGAACATCGAGCTTCTCCCGAAGCGGCTGTCCGATCTCGGGGTGCGCTATCCGAAGGAGCGCGAGGAGGAGTTCGTCGGGGAGCTGCGCGAGCTCTTCTACCGCTACTACGGCGCGAGCCTCTCGGAGATCGATCCGATCCAGGTGATCCGCGAAGGGTTCGCGCTCATCTACTCGATGAACCTGAGGTTGCCGACGCGCTTCGTGATGCTCGACAAGGCGATCGCCACGCTCGGCTCGGTCGGGGTCGAGCTGTATCCCGATTTCAACGTCTTCGAAGTGGCGAAGCCCTACGCGCGTGCGCTGATGGTCGAACGGTTCACACCGAGGCGGGTCGCGGCGCGCGCACGCCGCGAGGGGTGGAAGTTGACGCAGATGGCCGCCGACCTCCCGTACCAGATCCACGAGACGCTCGAGCAGGTGCGCGACGGCCAGATCGAGGTCGGCTTCGTGCACAAGGGCCTGGACGAGTTCATGGCGAAGCTCGACGTGCTCTTCAACCGGCTCGTGATCGCATTGATCGTCACCGGCGGCCTGATCGGCTCCAGCCTGATCGGCATCTTCGCGAAGACCGGCCCGCACCTGCTCGGCCTCCACGTCGTCTCGGTCGTCGGCTTCACGTTCTCGTTCGTGCTCGGCGTGTGGCTGCTCTGGAGCGTCGTCCGCTCCGGACGCCTCTGATTCTCGGCTAGGGGTGGTACTGCTGGGCGAACGTCCGGATCGTGTCCGAGTGCACGAGGATCCAGACGCCGCTCGACAGCGGTTCGTACAGCTTGACCGGGGTCTTGCCGGCGGCGAGCTGCGCGAGCTGGGTTGCCGTGATCCTCGTCTCGAAGAAGCCGTTCGACCCTCCCTTCGCCAGCACGGTGCCGCGCGTCGCGATGGGGAGGAGGAAGACGAGCAGCCGGTGACCCTCGTCGACCACGTAGTTGTCATTCGGCAACGGGTGGGCAAGCGCTCGGTTCGCAAACGGTGCCCTGGTCCTCGGCCTGAGCGGTGTTGGCGGTCACGCCACCGACCAACAGGGCCGGGTCGAAGCGCAGCTCGTAGCGCCCGCCCTTCAGGTGCACCGAGTCGATCCGGCCGTAGAGACGCTGATCACCGGTGGCGCTCATTGCGGGTCGCACGACGTTGGCGACCGTCGTCGTCTCGACGACCGTCTTCGTGCTACCACAGCCGGCGGCGAGGGCAACCAACGAGACACCCATGATCCCGGCCAGGCGCGTCTGCATCTGGCGCGAGCGTATCCCCGAGTGGTGTGCGCAATGTTCGGACGGTGTTTGTCCGCTCCGGACGGCTCTGAGGATCGATCGCTCCAGAATCGTGCCAAAGGACAACTAGGCGCTCGCTGCCGGCGGCTCTACTGTCGTCGTCATGACGAAGGCAGTGCTCCTCGCGGAGCCGGAGGCCGCGACACGCGGGTTCCTCGAGCGGCATCTGAGACGCGACGGATTCGAGATCGCGACGGCGGGGGCGCCGTTCGATCTCGTCCTGGCCGGCGATCTCGACTCCCTCGATCGCTGGGTCGAGCGAGCTCCGGTGATCGTGATCGGCCGCGAGGATGCCGACGCGGTCGACTGCATCGACGCGCTACGCCGCGGCTGCGACGACTACGTCGAGCGGCCGTTTTCGTACCAGGAGCTCGTGGAGCGGATCCGCGCGGTCCTGCGCCGGACGCAGCCGCGCGATCCCGAGGTGGTCGACGCGCCGCCGGTCCGGATCGACGTTCGCACCCGGCTCGCCTGTGTCGACGGTCGGCGATTGCACCTCTCGCAGAAGGAGTACGAGCTCCTCCTGACGCTCGCGCGCGAGCCGGACCGCGTCTTCACGAAGGCCGAGCTGCTCAGAGATGTCTGGGGCTACCGCGTGGCTGCCCGCACTCGGACGCTCGACTCGCACGCCTCACGCCTCCGGCGCAAGCTGCGCGAGTGCGGCGCGGGGATGGAGCTCGTCGACAACGTGTGGGGCGTCGGCTATCGCCTGCTCGGGGAGCTGCCGGTGGACTAACGGCGCCGAATCGTCTCGCGGACGACCGGTTGGTAGTCTGCCAGACGCAGATGATCGACGACATCAACCCGTTCGTCTACTCGCATCCGCTTTCCCCGGACGACATCATCGACCGCGAGGGCGAGACACGCGAGCTGCTCGCCAACGCCGTCGGCGGCCACTACGTCAGGCTCTACGCGCCCCGCAAGTACGGGAAGACGAGCCTGTTGCAGCGGGCGCTCCGCGACGGTGAGCGTGCCGAGGGGCTCGTCCCGGTGCTCGTCGACCTGTACCGCGTGGTCTCGCTCGCCGACGTGACCGTGCGCCTCGAGCGTGCCTACGCGCGCCACCTGAAGGGCGCGATCCGCGCGCGGGTCGACCAGTTCCTGCAGCGGACCGGGATCGGGCTCTCGCTGGGCGTGACGGGAATCAGCGCCCGCATCCAGCTCGACCCGAAGGCGGATCCGCTGCCGGCACTCCACGCGCTCCTCGATCTGCCACTGCGCCTCGAGCAGAGCGGCGGCTACCGCGCGCTGATCGCGTTCGACGAGTTCCAGGACGTCGGGAAGGTGCCGGACCTCGATGGGCTGCTGCGCAGCCACATCCAATACCACGGTGACGTCGCCTCGTACGTGTTCGCGGGCTCGGAACCGGGTCTGATGGAGCAACTGTTCGAGGATCGCGACCGGCCGTTGTACGGCTCGGCGGTGCCGATGAGGCTCGGGCGGCTCGCGGCCGAGGACGTTGGGGCGTATGTCGCCGCACGGTTCGAGGAGACCGGGCGGAGCGTAGGCGACGCGCTCGGCCCGCTCCTGCAGGCCGCCGGCGGCCATCCCCAGCGCGCGATGCTGCTCGCGCACCGGCTCTGGGCGGTCGTCGGCCCGGGCGAAGCGGCGACGCTCGAGGACTGGACGGCCGCGCACGAGGCGGCGCTCGCCGAGCTCGAGGCGGAGTTCGACGCCGAGTGGCGCCACCTCGACACCTCGTCACAGAAGACGCTGCGCTCACTGCTCGAGGGTGACGGCTCGCCGTACCGGGGCGACATCCTGCGACGGCTCGCACTGACGAAGGACATGGTGCGGAAGGCCTTGCCCCGGCTCGCGGCATCCGCGCTGATCGAGCGCCACGGCGACCGCCACGAAGTCGTCGATCCGCTCTTCGCGGAGTGGATCGCCCGCAGCGCCGACCCGCCTGACTAGTCGTGGATGAGGCGGGCGCCGCGGCCGCGGGTGACGTAGCTGAACGTCCACCGTGTCAGCACGAGCAGCCGGTTCTGGAAGCCGATCAGGTAGAAGAGGTGCAGGCCGAGCCAGAGCAGCCACGCCGGCAAACCCGAGAAATGCAGGCCCTTGATGTCGGCGATCGCGCGCGACCGCCCGATCGTCGCGAGGTTGCCCTTGTCGCGGTAGCGAAACGGCGTCGTCCGGTCGCGAGCGATCGAACGGGCGACGTGGCGGCCCTCCTGCATCGCGACCGGCGCGACGCCGGGGAGCGGCTGGTCGCGGACCGCGACCATGTCGCCGAGCGCGAAGACGTCCGGATGTCCCGGCAGCGTCAGGTCGGGCTCGACAAGGAGGCGGCCGGCGCGATCGGTCTCGCCGCCCGACGCCGACGCGAGCAGCCGGGCGAGTGGGGAGGCCGTGACACCCGCCGCCCAGACAGCATTGCGTGCCGGGATGCGCGAGGTCTCGCCGGCGGCCGTGCGGACCTCGACCGACTCTGCGTCGACTCCGACGACCGTCGTGTTCAGCAGCGTCGTCGCCCCCAGGGAGGCAAGTGACTTCTCGGCGCGGCGCGCGAGCGTCTCCGGAAACGTGCCGAGCAGCCGGTCGGTCGCCTCGACCAGCAGCACCTTCGCGCTGCGCGTGTCGGCGACGCGGTAGTCGCGGTGCAACGTGTCGCGTGCGAGCTCCGCGATCTGCCCGGCCATCTCGACGCCCGTCGGGCCGCCGCCGACGACCACGAACGTCAGCCAAGCGGCGCGGGCGTCCGGGTCGTCCTCGACCTCGGCTGCTTCGAAGGCCGAGAGGATCCGCGAGCGCAGGTCGAGCGCACCGGTCAGCGACTTCAGCTCGGGCGCGTGCTCGGCCCAGTCGTCGTGGCCGAAGTACGAGTACGCCGACCCGCCGGCGACGACGAGCCGGTCGTACTCGAGCGTCGCATTGGGCTCGCCGCTCGGGATGTAGTCGAGTGAGACCGTGTGTGCGGCGAGGTCGAAGCCGGTCACCTCGGCGAGCAGCACCCGCGTGTTCCCCTGCCGCCTGAGGATCTGACGCAGCGGCGTGGCGATCTCGGCAGCCGAGAGAGCCCCGGTTGCGACCTGGTACGCCAGCGGCTGGAAGAGATGGAAGTTCTGGCGGTCGACGAGCGTCACCTCGACGTCCGCCTTGCGCAAGCCGCGCACGGCGAGCAGCCCTGCGAACCCGCCGCCGACGACGACCACCCGCGTCACGCCAGAATCGCGCCCTCGAGTTGCAGCAGGTGCAGCTTGCGGTCGAGGCCGCCGCCGTAACCGGTCAGCGAGCCGTTCGCGCCGATCACGCGGTGGCAGGGAAGGACGATCGGAATCGGGTTTCGGTTCATGACGGTGCCGATCGCGCGTGCGGCGCCAGGCCGTCCGACCTTCGCCGCGAGCGCTCCGTAGGTGGTGGTCGTACCGTACGGAACCTGCGCCAGCTGACCGAGCACCTCCGCGTTGAACGGGATCACGCGCAGGTCGAGCGACAGGTCGAAGTCGCGCCGGCGGCCTTCGAAGTACTCGTCGAGCTCGCGGCGGACCTCGTCGATCGGGGCGCGTAGGACGCGGTTCCCGAAGATGCGCGCGAGCACTTCCTCCTGGCCGTCGGGGTCGAAGTGGATCCGCGCAAGGCCGCGATCCGTCGCGGCGATCAGCAGGTCGCCGACCGGAGTCGCGACGATGTCGTAGCGGACGTCGACGAGACCCTCGGCGAGGGCGGCGGTGCGGAACTGGGCGTCGAGCTCAGGCGAGACGTTCATGTGTCCTCCTCAGTCTGCGGACGCCGGACGATGCCGCGGCGCGCGCGGCCTCCTCGGACGAGCCGAGGGCGTCGGCGATCTGGGCATAGGGGAGGTCGTAGCCGTACCGCAGCACGACCGCCGCTCGTTCGGTTGGCGGCAGCTCTTCGGTCAGGTGCTCGAGCTCCTTGAAGGCATCGCGCCGCAGCTCCACGGCCGGCTCCGGAGCTTGTGCCAAGTTGGCACTTGCCGCGGGTCGGAGCACGTCCATGGCGGTGTTGGTCGCGATCGTGAACACCCACGCGCGCAGGTGCCGGCCGTGCTCCAGCCGGTCGTACGCCCGCAGTGCCTTCAGGAACGTCTCCTGCCATGCGTCGTCCGCACGGCTGCCGAGCAGCCGTCGCAGATAGGCCAGCACTTCGTCCCGGTGGGCGACGTAGAACTGTTCGAACGGCGGGATCTGCTCGGTCGGCGACATCGTCCCCATCATCGACTGAAACGTGGCAGGGTGCGGAACCGTGAGATGCGCCGTCGTCGGACATGTCGAATGGGTCGAGTTCGCGCGCGTCCCGAGGCTGCCCGCAGCCGGTGACATCGTGCATGCCGCCGAGAGCTGGGCGGAGCCGGCAGGCGGCGGTTCGGTCGTCGCCCGCCAGCTCGCCAGGCTCGCCGGCCGCTGCGAGTTCTTCACCGCACTCGGGGACGACGAGATCGGCCGCGAGAGCACCCGTCGCCTGGCCGAGCTCGGCGTCGATCTGCACGTCCAGACTGCTGCGGGCGTCGCCTCGCGGCGAGCCTGGACGCATGTCGACGCGAAGGGTGAGCGCACGATCACGCTGCTCAGCGAGAAACTGCACCCGAACGGGCCGCTCCCACTGGACGGGTACGACGCTGTCTTCTTCACAGCCGGCGACGTCGCTGCGCTCCGCTCGGCGCGCAAGGCTCGGTTTCTCGCCGCGACACCGCGCGAGTCCCCGACGCTGCGCGCCGCCGGAGTCCACGTCGACCTGCTGGTTGGCAGCCTCAACGACCCCGGCGAGGAGGTCGACAGCGAAGTCGACGCGACGACGATCGTGCAGACCGACGGCGCCGCGGGCAGCGTCGTGAACGGCGAGCGATTTCCGGCGACGCCGTTGCCTGGACCGGCCGTCGACACGTACGGCGCAGGAGACTCGTTCGCAGCGGCGCTGTGCTTCGCCCTCGCACGAGGTGACGCGCTGCCCGCCGCGATCGAGCTGGCCTCGCGCGCCGGCGCGTCGGTGATCGCAGGCAGGGGCCCGTATACGACGCAGCTAACGTTGCCGGAGTGACCGCACGCGTCTCGTGGATCTCGCTCACCCCGGTGAAGGCACTCGCGCTGGAGCACCTCGACGAGATTGACCTGCGCGAGGACGGCCTCCAAGGTGATCGGCGTTTCTACCTGGTCGACCGAAACGGCAGGCTCGTCAACGACATGGGTCGGCACGGGCCGCTGCAGTTGGTGCACGCCGACTACGACGAGCAGCTGAACGTCCTGGCGCTGCGGTTGGTCGACGGCACGATGGTCACCGGCGAGGCCGCACGCGGCGAGCCGGTCGACACGACGTTCCACAAGCTGCCACGGGTCGCGCGACGCGTGCCGGGGCCATGGGACGACGCGCTCTCAGACGTCGCCGGCGAACCGGTGCGGCTGGTCGCACCGGAGCTGGGCGCTGTCGATCGTGGCCGCGGTGGCGCGGCGTCGCTGGTCGGGGAGGCGTCACTCGGGGCGATGGCAGCTGCGCTCGGCGTCGACTCGGTCGACGGCCGTCGGTTCCGGATGAACTTCGGCCTCGAGGGTCTCGACCCACACGCCGAAGACTCCTGGATCGGCCGGCGCGTGCAGCTCGGCGACGCGGTGATCGTGCCGCAGGGGAATGTCGGGCGTTGTGCGATCACGAGCCAGAACCCCGACACAGGTCGGCCCGACCTGGACACGTTGAAGGCGCTCGCCCGCTACCGCAGCGAAGCGCCGACGACCGAGCCGCTGCCGTTCGGTATCCATGCCGCCGTCGCCGAGCCCGGCCGTGTGCGGCTCGGCGACCAGGTCTCGCCGCTGTAGCCGGCGCTCAAGTCACGAGCTCGTCGCCGCCGTGACGAGTGCGACGAGTTGCGTCGAGCGCAACACACCCCCGGCGCGCTCGATGATTCGTTCATCTTCGGCTTGCAGCGCCACCCGGACTTCGGGTCTCAGACGATGGTAGATCGCGGTCGTCTCGAACATCGCCCACAGCTCCGCGGCTGTCAGCCGTGTTCTGCGGGGGACAGTCGTGAACGTCGTCGGTCCGAACAGCTTCCCCGCCTCAGGTACTGCGAAGCCGGGATGGGCGAGCCAGGCCCAGACCTCCGAGACATTCTCGCGTCGCGCCTCGACTCCCGCCCGGATCGTTGCCAGGTCGCGCAGCGCGGGACGCTCACGAGCGATCTCGGGTGCCAACCGGACGAACGCCTCCTGGAGCCGTCGACCGCAGTCCCGTCTGCCTCGTCTCGCACGCCGACCGGTTGCAGCAAGGCCAGGGTTCCTCCCGGGCGGAGCAGCGCCGCAGCCTTCGCCCACCCGACGCTCGGGTCGACCCAGTGGAACGCCGATCCCGAGAAGAGCGCAGCGAAACCCCCGTCGGGGAGTGACACGTCCTCGAACCGCGCGAGGTGGAAGCGGACGAGGTCCGAGTCGTCGATGCGCCGCCGCGCGACTTCGATCATGTTCGACCCGGGCTCGACCGCGTCGACGCGCAGCCCGCAGGCGACCAACTCCTCGGTGAGTTTCCCCGTGCCCGAGCCGACCTCGACCACTCGTGCGCCAGGGCTGAGACCCGCGAGCTCGACCGCGGTAGCGACGAGCTCGCGCGGATAGCCGGAGCGCCGCGCGTCGTATGTCTCGGCGGCCGTGTCGAACACGCCGCCATAGCGCCATGGTTCGGCCACCACCGGACACTAGCCCGTGGAGGATCAGGGGTTTACAGGTGGGAGAAAGTGGGGTATGGTGGGTGATAGTGGACCATGCTGCTCGGTGAACATGAGCACTCTCTCGACGACAAGAACCGCCTCACGCTGCCGGCCAAGCTGCGCGCAGCCTTCGCAGACGGTGTCGTCCTCGCCCGCGAGCTCGATGGCTGCCTCGCGGCCTATCCGCGTGCGGAGTGGGAGAAACTGGTCGAGCGGATCGCTACGCTCGACTCGCTCAGCGAGGACGGACGGCGCATGAAGCGGCACTACTTCGCCGGCGCAAGCCAGGGCGAGCTCGACCGGCAGGGACGCCTCGTCGTCCCGAACGCGCTGCTCGAGTACGCCGGGCTCGGGCGCGAGGTGACGGTCGCCGGGGTTCACGACCATCTCGAGATCTGGGACCGCGCCAGCTGGCGCCGTCAGGAGCACGAGCGTGAAGGGAGCGTGGAAGATGTTGCCGAGCGTCTTGCCCACTGAGTCCGACCACGTCCCAGTTCTTGCCGATGAGGTGGTCGCCGCCCTCGACCCAAGGCCGGGGGAGGCGATCGTCGACGCGACGTTCGGCGCCGGGGGCCACGCGTCCCTGCTCGCCAAGCGCCTGCAGGGCGACGGCAAGCTGACGGCGATCGACCGCGATCCGACGGTCGCGCCGTACTTCGAGCGTTTCCGCCGCTCGACCGGTGTGCGTGCCCGTCTGCTGCACGGCGAGTTCTCCGCCACGCTCGAGCAGCTGGCAGCGAACGGCGCGCAGACCGATGTGATCTTGCTCGATCTCGGCGTCTCGTCGATGCAACTCGACCGCCCCGAACGCGGGTTCTCGTACGCGGTGGACGCGCCACTCGACATGCGCATGGATCCGAGCGCGTCGTACTCGGCTCGCGAGCTCGTCAACGAGACCGACGAACGCGAGCTCGCGGACATCTTCAAGCGCTTCGGCGAGGAGCGCTATGCGAAGCAGATCGCGCGCGCGATCGTCCGGCGGCGCAAGCAGGAGCCCTTCGAGCGCACGGGCGAGCTGGTGGACGTGATCAAGGCTGCGATTCCGGCGCCAGCCCGTTTCGGCGAGGGGCACCCGGCCAAGCGGGTCTTCCAGGCGTTGCGCATCGAGGTCAACGACGAGCTCGGGGCCGTCGAGCGGGCGCTACCGGCCGCGTTGCAGATGCTGCGCCCCGGGGGCAGGCTCGGCGTGATCAGCTTCCATTCCCTCGAGGACCGGATCGTCAAGCGGTTCCTGCGCCGAGCCGAGCACGGCTGTACGTGCCCGCCGGACTTCCCCGTCTGTGTGTGCGGGTCGGAACCGACGATGCGCGCCACGCCGCGCCGCGCGATCCGGCCGTCCGCAGCCGAGGTCGCACGCAACCCACGCGCTCAGTCGGCGCGCCTGCGCGTCGGCACGAAGGCCGGCTGACGTGGCGAGCGCGTCGCACGCCCACGCTGCTGTCGCCGAGCCGCTCGCACGTCCCAGGACACGCGTCGGGGCGCGCGTCCGCAAGCGCCGTCAGCCACGGGCCCGCGGCGGGATCCTCTGGATCGCGATGAGCGGGATTCTGCTCGCAGGTGTCGTATTCGTGAACGTGGCAGTTCTTCGGCTCAACCTCGCGCTCGATGGCGCGAACGCCGACCGCGTCAAGCTGCGTGGCGAGAACGCCGCGCTTCAGTCCGAGCTCTCGAGCCGCCTCCGTTCGGCCCAGATCCAGGCTCAGGCCTCGAAGCAGCTCGGGCTCGTGTTCCAGGATCCGTCCGAGTACGGATACGTCGACCTCGCGAAGTGAAAGGCGACCGGAAGGCGAACCGCCGGATCCGCCTCCTGCTCGCGGTCTTCGTTCTCGTCTTCGCCGGCACGCTCGCGCGCGCCGCGTGGCTGCAGGGCGTGAGCTCCGCGTCGCTCGGGCGTATGGCGCAGCGCCAGCATCGTGAGTCGATCCAGATTCCGGCGGGACGAGGGACGATCTACGACCGCACCGGGGTGCAGCTCGCGATCGGCGAGCAGACGACGACCATCTACGCGGACCCACACGAGCTGACCGAGCCGAGGAAGATCGCCGTCGCCGCGCACAAGCTGCTCGGCGTCAACGCCAACCAGCTCTACCCGCAACTGCTCAACCGGCGGGTCGGCTTCGTCTACGTCGCGCGCTTCGCCGACCCGAAGGCCGCGGCCACGTTCCTGACGCGCAAGTTCACGGGCGTCAACTCGTACTCGGAGGAGAAGCGGGTCTACCCGCAGGGCACGGTCGGCTCGCAGCTCGTCGGCTACGCCGGCACCGACAACAAGGGCCTCGCCGGCCTGGAGGTCCAGTACGACAAGGCCCTCGGCGGGCAAGACGGGCGAGCAGACGATCGTTCGCGACCCGTTCGGACGCGCGATCGACGTGATCAGCTCGACCGCGGAGCGGGAAGGCAGCGATGTCTTCACGACCATCGACCACACGATCCAGGCGAACGCCGAGACGGTGCTCCGCCAGACCGTCGCGCACTGGGGTGCGAAGGGCGCGACAGCAGTCGTCCTCGACCCGCGCACCGGAGCGGTGCTCGCGATGGCGCAGGCGCCGGGCTTCGACGCGAACCGGGCGAACGTCGTCCCGTTCGCCGTGCAGCGGAACCGAGCCGTCACCGACACGTACGAGCCTGGCTCGACCTTCAAGCTCGTCACGATCGCGGGTGCGCTCTCCGGCGGGCTGGTCGCTCCGGGCACCACCTTCAGGCTGCCCTACTCGATCCACGTCGCCGACCGGGTCGTGCACGATGCAGAGCCGCGCGGCACCGAGACACTGTCGGTCGCGCAGATCCTCTCCCACTCGTCGAACGTCGGGGCAGTGACGATCGCCGAGAAGCTCGGCTCGACCGAGCTCGCCGACTGGATCGCGCGGTTCGGGTTCGGAAAGACGACGGGCCTCGACTTTCCGGGCGAGAGCCCGGGGCAGGTCCTCCCGCTCGACCGCTGGTCGGGCTCGACGATCGGCAACGTGCCGATCGGGCAGGGCATCGCGGTGACGCCGATGCAGATGGCGGCCGCGTACGCCGCGATCGCCAACGGCGGCGTGTGGGTCGAGCCCCATCTCGTCGACCGGGTCGGCGGTCGGGTCATCCACCACCGAGCGCACCGCCGCATCGTCTCCCGTCCGATCGACGCCGAGCTGAAGGCGATGCTGACGAACGTGGTCGACGAGCACGGCGCGACGGGCAACGAGGCCAGATCGCGGGCTACACGGTGGCCGGCAAGACCGGCACCGCGCAGAAGCCGGGCCCGAACGGGTACACGACCGGCAAGTACGTCGCCTCGTTCGTCGGCATGGTGCCGGTCTCGAAGCCGCGTCTGGTCGTGCTCGTGACCGTCGACGAGCCGCACGGCTCGATCTTCGGCGGTGAAGTCGCCGCGCCGGCCTTCGCGCAGATCGCCAAGTTCGATCTCCAGTACCTCGAAGTACAGCCCGACGCGCCGGTGACCCCCTCGCAGTAGGGTCATACGGTTCGCCCCATGCTTCTCGACCGCCTGAGCGCGGCGCTCGGGCAGACCGCCCCCGCGGCTTCCCTCGACATCACGGATCTGGCCTACGACACGCGCGCCGTCGTGCCGGGGGCGCTGTTCTTCTGCGTGCCGGGATCGACGGTCGACGGCCATGACCTGGCGGCCGATGCGGTCGCCGCAGGCGCGGTCGCACTCGTCGTCGAGCATCCGGTGGATGTGCCAGTGCCGCAGCTGGTCGTGCCGAGCGTGCGCGCGGCGATGCCCCTGGCCGCGAACGAGTTCTTCTCGCAGCCGTCGCACGAGCTCGACGTCGCAGCGGTCACGGGCACGAACGGCAAGACGACGACCGCATTTCTGCTCGCATCGATCCTCGATGCCGCAGATCGCCGGCCAGCCCTGCTGACGAACATCGAGCGTCGTGTCGGCGGCCACACGCAGCCGACCGGGCTGAACACGCCGGAGGCGATCGACCTCCAGCGTCTCTTCCGCGCGATGGTGACGGCGGGCGATCGTTCGTGCGCCATGGAGGCGACGTCGATCGCGAGCACGATGGGGCGGCTGGCCGGGACACGCTTCGCCGTGCTGGTGTTCACGAACCTGACCCAGGATCACCTCGACTTCCACCGGACGATGGACGCGTACTTCGCCGCGAAGGAGGCACTCTTCGAGCAGGCGGAGCACGCGGTGATCAACGTCGGCGACGAGTGGGGGAGGCGGCTCGCTGCCACGCTGCCGGCTGCACGAACGTTCACACCGGACGACGAGCTCGGCGACATCGACCTCAAGCTGCGCGGCCGGTTCAACCGGGCGAACGCGCTCGGGGCGATCTGGGCGGCCCGTGAGCTCGGGATCGAGGAGGCTGCGATCCGCGTCGGGATCGAGGCGCTCGCGGGCGTGCCGGGACGATTCGAGTCGGTCGACGCGGGTCAGCCGTTCGACGTGATCGTCGACTACGCACACACACCGGACTCGCTCGAGAACGTGCTGAGGACGGCCCGCGAGCTCGGCGACCGGCTCACGGTCGTCTTCGGTGCGGGCGGCGACCGCGACCGCGAGAAGCGGCCGCTGATGGGCGAGATCGCCCGACGCCTCGCGGATCGCGCGATCGTCACGACAGACAATCCGCGCTCGGAGGACCCGGCTGCGATCGCGGCCGAGGTCTCCGGCGGACGGCTCGAGGTCGTGCTCGACCGCCGCGAGGCGATCGAAGCCGCGCTGGCGGCCGCGCGGGCCGGTGACGTCGTCGTGATCGCCGGCAAGGGCGCCGACACCGAGATGGAGATCGCCGGCGGCAGCGTTCCCTTCGACGATCGTCGTGTCGCGCGCGAGGCGCTGGCGTGATCGCGATCGAGCTCGAGGTGGTCGAGCCGCTCGGACGGATGATCGCCCGCCCCTGGGCGGATGCCGTGACCGGCGTGCAGATCGACTCGCGGCGCATCCGCGAGGGAGACCTGTTCGTCGCCGTCGGCGGCGGCTCCGACTTCGTCGAGCATGCGCTCGCGCGCGGCGCGTCGGCCGCGCTCGTTCCGCGGGACGCACACGCTGCGCTCGCCGAGCTCGCAGCGGCCGTCCGCAGCCGTTCGAAGGCCCGCATCGTCGGCATCACGGGGTCGACGGGCAAGACCTCGACCAAGGACATCCTGTTCGCGCTCTGTGCGCCTCACGCGGCCACGATCGCGAACGAGGGCAACTTCAACAACGAGCTCGGAGTCCCGTTGACACTCTGCCGCCTCGAACCGGAGACCGAGATCTGCATCAGCGAAATGGGCGATGCGCGGACTCGGGCAGATCGCGCAGCTGGCCGAGACGGCCCGGCCCGACATCGGCGTGATCACCAACATCGGGCCGGTCCACCTCGAGCTGGTCGAGACGGTCGAGAACGTCGCACGCGCCAAGGCAGAGCTGATCGCTGCCCTGCCTGCGGGCGGCATCGCCGTCGTCCCCGACGAGCCGCTGCTCGAGCCGTACCTGACGCGCTCCGACATCGCGGTCGAGCGCGTCGATCCGGAGCTGCAGATCCCGTTCGCGACGAGCTATCGGTCCGAGCACCAGCTCGCGAACACGCGCACGGCGATCGTCACCGCGCGGTGCCTCGGCGTGCCACTGCCGACCGGCAACGCTGAACGTCGAGTTCTCCAAGCTGCGCGAGGAGGAGCACCCGCTGCCTGGAGGTGGTCTGCTGCTGAACGACTGCTACAACGCGAACCCGGTTTCGATGCGCGCGGCGCTGACGCATCTCGTCGAGCGCGCGGGAGCGGGCAGGCGGCTTGCAGTGCTCGGCGAGATGGCCGAGCTGGGCGAGACCGCGCCCATGTACCACCGCGAGGTCGGCGAGCTCGTCCGGGAGCTCGGCGTGTCGGTGATCGCCGTCGGCGAGCTCGGACGGTTGTACGGGGGCGAGTGGGTCGCAACCGCCGCCGAAGCCGCGGCGAGGCTCCGCGACGAGCTCCGGCCCGGAGATGTCGTGCTCGTCAAGGGCTCGCGCTCGGTGGGACTCGAGGTCGTCGCGGAGAACTTGCTCAACTGATGGCCAGAGTTCTCGTAGCGGCCCTGGTCGCGATGATCATCGCGATCCTCAGCGGCCCGGCCTTCATCCGGTTCCTGCGCAAGCACGAGTTCGGTCAGCAGATCCGCGAGGAGGGACTGCAGCATCACGCGGCCAAGCAGGGGACGCCCACGGCCGGCGGACTGCTGATCCTGGCGGCGGCCACGATCGCCTTCCTGCCGCTCTCGGACTACACGCTGCCTGCGCTGACGATCTTCGGCACCGCGCTCGCGTGCGGCGGCATCGGCTTCCTCGACGACTACATCAAGCTGCGCCACCAGCGGTCACTCGGGCTGAGAGGCCGCTGGAAGATGCTGCTCCTGCTCGGGGTCACCGTCGCCGTCGGCTTCGCCGCGCACCATCAGCAACTCAGGCACGACGTCTTCATCCCGGTGGTCGACAAGTGGCTCCCGCTGGGACCGTTCTGGTACGTGCTGCTGTTCCTGATCATCGCCGGCGCCGTCAACGGCGTGAACCTGACCGATGGGATCGATGGGCTCGCGGCGGGCACCGGGACGATCGCCCTCGCGACGTTCACCGCGATGGCGGTGACGATCTTCATCCGCTCGGCGACGCCGACCCACGGCCGGATCGAGAACCGGCTCGACCTCGCGTTCATCGGCGCCGCCTTGATCGGGGCGTGCGTCGGGTTCCTCTGGTTCAACGCCTTCCCGGCCGAGGTGTTCATGGGAGACACAGGAGCGATGGCGATCGGCGGCGCGATCGCCGCGATGGCGATCATGCTCAAGGTCGAGTTGCTGCTGCTCTTCGTCGGCGGCATCTTCGCCCTCGTGGCGCTCTCCGTGATCTTGCAGGTGCTCTCGTTCAAGTACTGGGGGCGACGCATCTTCCTGATTGCGCCGATCCAGCACCACTTCGAGATGAAGGCGTGGAGCGAGACGAAGATCATGGTGCGCTTCTGGATCGTCACGGCGATCCTCTGTGCCGTCGGTTTCGCGCTCTTCTACAAGTACTACCTGCCGCAGTTCCGGCCCCGGTGAAAGCCCTCGTCTACGGCCTCGCACGGTCGGGTGTCTCAGCGGCGGAGCGGTTACGCGAACGCGGCGACGACGTGACCACGGTCGACCGGACGCTCGGGAATGAGCTCGAGCTGTCGCTGCTCGACGGCATCGAGCTCGTCGTCAAGAATCCCGGCGTGCCGGGCGAGCGGCCGCTCGTCACCGAGGCGCGCGAACGGGGCATTCCAGTCTGGTCGGAGATCGAGCTCGGGTATCGGCTCCTGCCGGATACACGGTTCGTCGGCGTCACCGGCACCAACGGGAAGACGACGACCGCCGAGCTGCTCGGGGCGATCTTCCGTGCCGCCGAACGCGACGTCGTCGTGGCGGGGAACGTCGGCACGCCGCTCGTCCTCGGTTCGCTCGGCCGACTGGGTCGTCTGCGAGCTCTCGTCGTTCCAGCTCGAGGACGTGCACGAGTTCTCCTGCGAGGTAGCGGTGCTGCTCAACCTCGAGCCCGACCATCTGGACCGACACGGGACGTTCGAGGCCTACCGAGCCGCGAAGCTGCGGATCTTCGAGCGCGCCCGGGCGATGGTCGTGCCTGAGGGGCTGGGACTGCCCGGGATCGCGTTCTCGGCCGATCAGCCGCTGCCGGCCGAGCCGCTGCTCCGTGGACGCCACAATCGCGAGAACGCCGCCGCCGCGACCGCCACCGCTCGCGCTGCAGGCATCTCCGACGAGGCGATCGCCGAGGCGCTGCGCACGTTCCGCGGTGTGCCGCATCGGCTCGAGCTCGTCGCCGAGCTGGACGGAGTGAGCTTCGTGAACGACTCGAAGGCGACGAACGTTGCGGCAGCGCTCCCCGCGCTCGCGACGTACGCCGACGAGCCGGTCCACCTGATCCTCGGTGGTTCCTCGAAGGGCGAGGACTTCGCGCCGCTCGCGGCCGCGATCGGCCCGAACGTCCGCTCGATCCACCTGATCGGAGCCGAGGCAGACCGCCTCGCAGCCCTGGTCGGCGGCGAGCGCGACGAGACACTCGAGCGCGCAGTCGCGCACGCGGCTGCGTTGGCGCGGGCCGGTGACGTCGTGCTGCTCAGTCCGGCGTGCGCGAGCTACGACCAGTTCGAGAGCTTCGAGGATCGTGGCGAGACGTTCCGACGCCTCGTACTAGGACTTCGCGCGCCCTCCTAGAAGGAGGGCTGATGAAGCGGGGAGAGCTCGAGTCCAGGCTCTTGATCCTGGTCACGCTTGCGCTGGTCGCGTTCGGCCTGGTGATGGTCTACAGCGCGACCTCCGCGTCGGCGACGGTCGGCGGCAGCGACCCGGTCTATTACCTGAAGCGGCAGGGGATCTACGCGGCGCTCGGAATCGTGCTGATGATCGTCGCGCAGCGCTGGGACTACCGGCGGCTGCGCCTCGTCTCGCCGGTGCTGGTGCTCGTCTCGCTCGGGCTGCTCCTGGCCGTGCTGGTGATCGGGCCGGCGATCAACGGTGCCCGCCGGTGGATCTCGGTCGGTCCCGCCGTCTTCCAGCCGTCGGAGCTCGCGAAGCTCGCGCTCGCGATCTGGGCAGCCGGCTACCTCGCGCGCCAGCCGGCCCCACGCAACCTGCGAGAGCTCTGGAAGCCGGTCGGCGCGCTGGCCACGGTCTTTTGCGTCCTGCTGATGCTCGAGCCCGACATGGGCACGTCGATCGCGCTGCTCGTGATGCTCACCGGCATGCTCGTGGTGGCCGGAGCGCCCGCACGCGTGCTCGGCGCCGCGCTCGCGATCGCCTGTGCTGCGGGCACCGTCGCGATCTGGTTCGAGCCCTACCGCCGCGCGCGTTTCTTCGCCTTCCTCCATCCCTGGCACGACGCCCAGGGAACCGGCTTCCAGCTCGTGCAGGCGATGATCTCGATGGGCTCCGGCGGCATCTTCGGCGTCGGCCTGGGTCAAAGCGTCGGCAAGATCTTCTACCTCCCCGAGGCGCACACCGACATGATGCTCGCGGTGATCGGTGAGGAGCTCGGGCTGATCGGCGTCACGGCCGTGATCGCCGCCTACGCGACCTTTGCGTACGCAGGCTTCACGATCGCGCTGCGGTGCCGCGATCCGTTCGGCAAACGGCTCGCTGCCGGGCTGACGGTGCTCGTCTCCGGCCAGGCAGCGATCAACATTGCAGCCGTGATGGGAGTGGCACCGCTGACCGGAATCCCCCTGCCATTCCTCTCCTACGGCGGCTCCAGCCTCGTGGTCATGCTCATCGGAGTCGGAATCCTCCTTAACATCGCTCAGCATGGGAACCGAGCGGCAGCTGCGGTGTCTGATCGCAGCAGGGGGAACAGCGGGACACGTGCTACCGGCACTCGCCGTCGCGGCAGCGCTCCAGCAGCGCGGCGTGCACGTGACGTTCGCCGGGTCGCCGGATCGCGTCGAAGCGCAGCTGGTTCCTGAAGCGGGCTTCGAGCTCGACACCTTTCGCATCAGCGGGCTACCCCGGCGACCGTCGCTCGAGCTCGCCCGCGCGCTCCTACTCGCCGGCGCTGCGCCGCGCGCGTGCCGGCGCATCCTGCGCGCGCGGCGCCCCGACGTCGTGCTCGGCGGCGGGGGCTACGTGGCGGGACCGATGGTCTTCGCCGCGGCGTCGATGCGCATCCCGACAGCGCTGAGCGAGGCGGACGCGCACCTCGGCCTCGCCGAACAGGCTCGCGGCGCCGTTCGCCCGGCGGCTCTTCCTTGCCTACCCGATCGACACCCGCTATCGGGAGAAGGTGCGGGTGGTCGGCCGGCCGATCCCGGCTCGCTCGGTGGCCGTCCCACAGGCGGAGGCTCGCGCGCGCTTCGAGCTGCCCGCCGAGGGGCGGATCCTCGGCGTCTTCGGCGCGCTGGCGGGGGCGCTGGCGCTGAACGAGTTCGTCGCCACGACGTGGGGAGACGCCGGTCCGCCGATCCTGCACGTCACCGGCCGGCGCGACTTCGAGCTCGTCCGCACGGCCGTGCGGCGTGACGACTATCGCGTCGTCGCCGAGACGGATCAGTTCGGCGCGGCGCTCTCGGCAGTCGATCTCGTGCTCGGCAGGTCCGGCTCGACCGTCTGGGAGGTCGCCGCCGCCGGTCGGCCGGCGATCTTCGTCCCGTACCCGTACGCCACCGGCGATCACCAGGCCGCGAACGCGGAGCACTTCGTGCAGGCAGGCGGTGCGATCATGGTTCGCGAGATCGAGCTCGAGCGGGTACCCGAGCTCGTCCAATCGCTCCTCGGCGACGAGGACCGGCTCGCGCGCATGGGAGCGGCGATGCTTGCGGCCGCCAAGCCGGAAGCCGCAGACGAGATCGCTGACGAGCTCGTGACGATGGCGCGACGATGAAAGGGCGCAACCTGTGGTTCGTGGGCATCGGCGGCGCGGGCCTGAGCGCCTACGCGCAGCTGGCGCAGGCCTGGGGCGCGACCGTCGGCGGTTGGGACCGTGTACGGACGCCGTACCTCGCCGCGCTCGAAGGCATGGACGTCGAGATCTCGCCGGAGCCGGTCGTGCGCGGCGGTTGGGAGGCAGTCGTCTCGTCGGCCTACGCGTCGGTTCCCGGCCTTCGCCGTGCCGAGTTCCTGCGCGAGCTCGTCTCGATGCGCCCGGCGATCGTCGTCGCCGGCACACACGGCAAGGGCACGACCGCGGCGATGATCGCGTTCGTGCTGCGCGAGACGGGGCGTGACCCGGCCTGGCTGATCGGCGCACCGGTCCCGCAGCTCGGCTCGAACGCCGGCTTCGGGGCCGGGCACCTCGTCGTCGAGGGTGACGAGTCGGATCGCACGGTCTTCGCACTGTCGGCAGCCATCGCTGTGCTGACCAACCTCGAGCTCGACCACCACACCGAGTTTGCGTCGACCGCGGAGCTGGTCGCAGAGTTCGAGACGTGGCTCGCACAGGCGGACACGGTCGTGCGCGACGAGCCGCCGTTCGACGGAGAGCTCGCGGTGCCCGGGGAGCTGAACCGGCTGAACGCCGGCTCGGCTCTGGCCGCCCTCGCCGCTGCCGGGGTCTCGCGCGAGGAGGCTGCGCCCGTGCTCGCGCGCTTCACGGGTACCGGGCGCCGCTTCGAGCTGCACCAGCTCGGCGACCTGGTCGTCGTCGACGACTACGGCCATCATCCGACCGAGATCGCGCGCACGATCGCGGCGGCCCGCGAACGCTTTCCGGCTGCGACGCTGCGGGTCCTGTTCCAACCGCACCTCTACTCCCGCACGCGCCACCTCGCGTGGGAGCTCGCCGCGGCGCTCAGCGCGGCCGACGACGTGACGGTGACCGAGATCTACGGCGCGCGCGAGCAGCCCGTGCCCGGTGTCACGGGCAAGCTCGTCGTCGACGCGTTGAGCGACCGCGGCCTCCTCGCGGGCTGGACGCCGTCTGTCGAGTCGGGCGTCGAGCGGCTCAGACGCCGGCACGAGCCCGGCGACGTTCTCCTGCTGCTCGGCGCAGGCGACATCGACCGTGCCGTCGGCTTGCTCGGAGCCGCGTGAAGGAGCTCGTCCCGCTCGCGCGCTACACCACGATCGGCACAGGCGGGCCGGCACAGTGGTTCGCCGAGCCGGAGACGGTTCCGGAACTGGTCTCCACGCTCGCCTGGGCGGCCGACCAGGGTCACGCCGTCGAGGTGATCGGACTCGGCTCCAACCTGCTCGTGCACGACGACGGTGTCGACGCGCTCGTGCTCAAGCTGGCGGGCGAGCTCGCTGCAGCGCGGATCGAGGACGGCGTGCTCGTCGCCGGCGGTGGTGCCCCGAACGCCGTCTGCCTCCACCGCTGCCGCGCGGCGGGCCTGGGCGGCTTCGAGTTCGCCTCGGCGATTCCGGGCACCGCAGGCGGCGGTGTGCGGATGAACGCCGGGGCGTACGGACGCGAGTGGCGTGACGTGCTGATCGACGCCGTCGTCGTCGACGCAGAGGGCGCACGGACGCTCGGGGTCGACGAGCTCGCTCTCTCCTACCGCCACTCGGCACTCGGGCCGGGGCAGGTCGTGGCTCGCGCGCGCTTCCAGCTGGTCGCGAGCACGAGCGAGGCGGTGAAGGCGACGGTCTCCGAGCTTCTGGCCCGGCGTAAGGCGACGCAGCCGACGAACAAGCGCACGTTCGGCAGCGTCTTCAAGAACCCGGCCGGCGCCGCGGGGGCGGGGCAGCTGATCGAGGAGTGCGGCTTGAAGGGCCACCAGATCGGTGGCGCGCTGATCTCGCCGCGCCACGCGAACTTCATCGAGAACGCCGGCGACGCGACCTCGGCCGACTGCATCGCGCTGATGGTCGAAGCACGCCGGCGGGTGCGAGAGCGCTTCGGCGTCGAGCTCGAGCACGAGGTGCAGTTCCTCGGGCCGCTCGTCCTGCCGGCGTAGGGAACCCGCTCGGGGCGGCGAAAGTGGCCGCGTGGCCGCCCGCCGCAGGTCGACCGCTCGTGCCGCGGTACTGCCCGCACGCCGCGGCGTGCTCGAGTTGGCGCGCTTCGCGCCGTCGGGTCGCTCGATCCTGGTCGGCGTCGCCTTGCTGGCACTCGCCGTCAGTGGCTACTTCGCTGCGCGCGACACGTCTCTCTTCGGCGTTCGGACGATCGACGTTCGCGGTGGAACTCCGCAGCTCCGACGCGAGGTCCGGCTCGCGCTTCGCACCGAGGAGGGCCGGAGCCTACTGCGCGTCGATGCGCGTGCGCTCGACGGTCGCCTGGCGACGCTCAGCGGCGTTCGCTCGTTCACCTACGACCGCGCCTTTCCGCACACCCTCCGCGTCGTCGTGCGCCCCGAGCGGCCGGTGCTCGTCCTCCGGCAGGGTGTCGATGCGTATCTGGTCGCGGCGGGGGGCCGCGTCCTGCGCCCGCTGGCGCACCCGCACCTCTCGAGCCTGCCGCGCGTCTACGTGACGAAGGACGTGAAGATCGCCGTCGGCGCGACGCCGTCGGCTGGGGTGGCAGCTGCTGCGGCCGCTGTGGCCGTCGTCCGCGGCGCCCACCTGCCGGGCGGTGTTCACTTCGTCGACGTGGGGCCGCGGAGTCTCACACTGCGGCTCGGGACGGCCTTCGAGTTGCGGCTCGGCGACGCCTCCGACCTGCGCCTGAAGGTGGCGATCGCACGGCGGATCCTGCGGCTCGACACGTCCGTGACGGCCGGCAGCGGGTACCTCGACGTCAGCCTGCCCGAGCGTTCCGTGCTCTCGACAAACTCTCAAGTCGGAGGTTGAGGTTGACGGTTAGCCTGATCGAGTCTCGGACGATCCGCGTTGACAGGGCAGGAAACCCCCCGTACTCTCCCGAAGAGAGGAGGCGCTCGACCAGCCCCACCCTGCACTCGAGCTTGAGGTCGAGCTACATCCAATGAGAGATCGCTCCGGAAACTATCTCGCTGTCATCAAGGTCGTCGGCGTCGGCGGCGGCGGTACGAACGCGGTCAACCGCATGGTCGACGCCGGGGTCACCGGCGTCGAGTTCGTCGCCGTGAACACGGACGCCCAGGCCCTGCTCGGCTGCGAGGCGGACGTCAAGATCCACATCGGCGCCAAGGCGACGCGGGGGCTCGGCGCGGGCGCCGATCCTGCCGTCGGCCGCGAGGCAGCGATGGAGACGCGCGACGAGTTGAAGGAGGCACTCAAGGGCGCGGACATGATCTTCGTCACGGCCGGCGAAGGTGGGGGCACCGGCACGGGTGGCGCGCCGATCGTCGCGGAGATCGCGCGCGAGCTCGAGGCGTTGACGGTCGGTGTCGTGACGCGCCCGTTCGCGTTCGAGGGGCGGCGGCGCTCGCAGCAGGCCGAAGTGGGGATCAACGAGCTCGCCGACAAGGTCGACACGTTGATCGTGATCGAGAACGACCGCCTGCTGCAGGTGGTCGAGAAGAAGACACCGCTGTCGGAGGCGTTCACGCTCGCCGACGACATCCTGCGCCAGGGCGTGCAGGGCATCACCGACCTGATCACCGTCCCGGGGATCGTCAACCTCGACTTCGCGGACGTGCGCACGATCATGCGCGACGCCGGGTCGGCGCTGATGGGCATCGGCACCAGCACCGGCGAGAACCGCGCGACCGAGGCGGCGCGCACGGCGGTCAGCTCACCGCTGCTCGAGTCGTCGATCGAGGGGGCGACGGGGATCCTGCTCAACATCAGCGGCCCGGCCGATCTCGGCCTGTTCGAGGTCAACGAGGCGGCCGAGGTCGTCACGTCGGCAGCGGATCAGAACGCGAACGTGATCTTCGGCGCCGTGATCGACGAGACGTTGAAGGACGAGGTGCGGGTGACCGTGATCGCCACGGGCTTCGGTGCGCAGCGCCGCCGGCGCGGTCGCACGGTCGCAACCGAGGGCGCCCCGATCGGCGAGCGCCCGCCGAGGTTCGACACGGGCGACAGCCTCGACGTGCCGTCCTTCCTGCGCGAAGACTAAGCGCACGAACCTCACCTTCGGGACCAGCGTCGATGCGCCACGTCCGGTGTCAGACACCGTGACGTTTCGTCCACCGGGAGGACATGGCTGCCGGGCGGTTCGAGCGGGCTTTCGCGCCGGCGGAGCGGCTGGTCAGGACGGGTGGCTATGGACGGGTTGTTCTCCACAGCCATGTCTGCGCGCAGTGTCACGAAGTGGTCATCTAGCATCGGCCCCGATGCAGACCCTGCGCCGCACGCCGCTCTTCGAACGCCACGTCGAGGCCGGGGCGCGGATGGTGCCCTTCGCTGGCTGGGAGATGCCGGTCCAGTACGAGGGCGTGATCCCCGAGCATCGCGCCGTGCGCACGGATGCCGGAGTCTTCGACGTCTCCCACATGGGCGAGATCGAGGTCGAAGGGCCGACCGCCCGAGAGCTGCTGCAGGCGACGCTCTCGAATGACATCGACAAGCTGGCGCCCGGCGACGCGCAGTACACGCTGCTGACGACGGACGCAGGCGGGATCGTCGACGACCTGATCGTCTACCGCCTCGACGACCACCGCTACCTGCTCGTCGTCAACGCCTCCAACCGGGAAGCGGCGTACGAATCGCTGAAGGAGCACGAGCTGCGGGGCTCCGACGTGCGCGACGTCTCGGACGATTTCGCCTTGCTCGCCGTCCAGGGCCCGCACGCCCTCGAGCGCCTCGGCCTGCCACACGGGAAGGCGTTCACCTTCGAGCTCGCGGTGCTGGACGGCGTCGAGGTGATGGTCAACCGCACCGGTTACACCGGGGAGGAGGGCGTCGAGCTCGCGTGCATGCAGGAGGACACGGTTTCGCTCTGGGACGCGGTGACCCGACGCGGCGTCACCCCCTGCGGCCTCGGCGCCCGCGACACGCTCCGCCTCGAGGTCTGCTACCCGCTGCACGGCAACGACATCGGCCCGGACTGGGATGCGATCTCCTCCGGCCTCGGCTGGGCGTGCGCGCTCGACACCGAGTTCACCGGGGCCGAGCGCCTGCGGGAGATCAAGGAGCGCGGTCCGGCGCAGAAGCTCGTGCCCTTCGTGATGACGGAGAAGGCGATCCCGCGCCAGGGCATGCCGATCGAGGGCGGCGGGCTCGTCACCTCCGGGTCGCAGTCGCCGATGCTCGAGGTCGGGATCGGCCTCGGCTACGTTCCGGCCGCCCAGGCCGCCCGCGGCAACGAGCTCGTGATCGACGTCCGCGGCCGCCCGCGGAAGGCGCAGGTCGTCAAGAAGCCCATCTACAGCAAGGAGTGAGTCGTGGCCGAGTCGTACCCGGAAGACCTCCTCTACCACCCCGAGCACGACTGGGCGCGGATCGACGGCGACGAGGCCGTGATGGGAGTCACGTGGCACGCTCAGGATCTGCTCGGCGAGCTCGTGCACTACGAGCCGCCGGATATCGGCTCGACCGTCGCCAAGGACAGCTCCTATGGTGAGGTCGAATCGGTCAAGGCCGTCTCGGATTTGATCTCGCCGCTCTCGGGTGAGGTGCTGGAGGTCAACCAGAAGGTTGTCGACGTTCCCGAGACGGTCAACGAGGACCCGTACGGCGAGGGTTGGCTCGTACGCATCCGGCTGTCGAATCCGGCCGAGCGCGACGAGCTGTTGTCCGTCGGCGACTACCAGAAGGTCGTCGCCGAGCAGTGAGCTACCTCTCGCTCACGGACGCCGATCGCGAGGCGATGCTCGCGACGATCGGTGTCGAGACGATCGAGGAGTTGTTTCGTGACATCCCCGCCGGGGTCCGGTTCGCCGGCGAGCTCGACGTGCCGCCGGCGCTCACCGAGGTCGAGCTGCAGCGGCATCTGGAGGAGCTAGCCAGCCGGAACGTCGTCGGCGAGGTGTGCTTCCTCGGTGCCGGCATCTACGACCACCACGTGCCGGCGCTGGTCGATGCCGTGCTGCAGCGCGGCGAGCTCTTGACCGCCTACACGCCGTACCAGCCGGAGATGAGCCAGGGCGTCCTGCAAGCCGTGTTCGAGTATCAGACCGCGATCTGCGAGCTCACCGGGATGGACGTCTCGAACGCCTCCGGCTACGACGGGACGACGGTGGCGGCCGACGCCTGCTTCGTCGCGAAGCATGCGACGGGCCGCTCGAAGATCGTGATCACCGAGGCGACCAACCCCCAGGTGCGGCAGGTCGTGAAGACGTACGCGCCGGGTTTCGGGTTGGAGGTCGTCGAGGTGCCGCACGAGGGTGGTGTCACCGACCCGCAGCGTCTCCGCGACGCGGCCGGCGACGCCGCCGCAGTCATCTTCCAGACGCCGAACTTCTTCGGCTGCCTCGAAGCGGCGCCCGAGCTCGCCGCAGCGGCCAACGACGCCGGTGCGATGGCGATCGCGCACGTCGACCCGATCTCGTTGGGTGTGCTCGAGGCCCCTGGCAATTACGGCTGTGCAATGGCGATCGGGGAGGGGCAGCCCGCCGGCAACCCGATGTGTTACGGCGGCCCGCACTACGGGTTCCTCGCAGCCCGCTCGGAGTTCATCCGCCGGCTACCTGGGCGGATCGTCGGCGAGACGGTGGACTCCGCAGGGGAGCGCGGCTACGTGCTGACGCTGCAGACGCGAGAGCAGCACATCAGACGCGAGAAGGCAACCTCGAACATCACCACCAACCAGACCCTGCTCGCGCTCGGCGGCCTCGTGCACCTGAGCCTGCTCGGTCCGCAGGGGCTGCGCGAGCTCGGGGAGACGTGCATGGCCCTCGCCGGCTACGCGAAGGAACGGCTCGTCGAGGCCGGGCTCGAGCTGTTGTTTCCCGAACGGGCAACGTTCAAGGAGTTCGCGGTGCGGACCGGTCGGAACGCCCGCGAGGCTTTGGCGGACGCGCGGGCGATGGGCATCTACGCGGGTTACCCGCTCGGGCGCGACTACCCGGGGCTGGACGACGCGCTCCTGGTCGCGGTCACCGAGAAGCGAACGGTCGAGGAGATCGATCGGCTGGTCGAGGCGCTGGCATCGTGAAGCTGATCTACGAGAAGTCGCAGTCCGGTCGGCGCGGCATCGGCGTGCCCGATCCAGGCCTCCCGGTGCCGCCCGTTCCGACGGAGCTGGCGCGCGCGAGTCCGCCTCGCCTACCGGAGCTCGCCGAGCCGGAGGTGCTGCGCCACTTCACCGAGCTGTCGACGCGGAACTTCGGGATCGACACCGGCTTCTACCCGCTCGGCAGCTGCACGATGAAGTACAACCCGCGGATCAACGAGCGGCTCGTCGCGCTGCCCGGCTTCGCGAACTTGCACCCGCTCGTCGACGACGACGCAGCCCAGGGCGCGCTCGAGCTCGAGTGGGAGCTCCAGGAGATCCTGCGCGAGGTGACCGGCCTCGATGCGGTCTCGCTGCAACCGGCCGCCGGCAGCCAGGGCGAACTGACCGGCCTGATGCTGTTCCGTGCCTACTTCGCCGAACGCGGCGAAGGCGAGCAGCGCCGGAAGATCGTCATTCCGGACACCGCACACGGCACCAACCCGGCCAGCGTGACGATGGCCGGCTACGAGCTGACGCCGGTGAAGACGGACGCGCGCGGCAACATCGACGTCGACGACCTCCGCGGCAAGGTCGACGCGCACACCGCCGGACTGATGCTCACGAACCCCTCGACGCTCGGCCTCTTCGACGAGAACATCGAGGAGATCCGCGACATCTTCCACGGCGTCGGTGCACTGATGTACTACGACGGCGCGAACCTGAACGCGGTCTGCGGCATCTCGCGCCCCGGCGACATGGGGTTCGACGTCGTGCACATCAACCTGCACAAGACGTTCTCGCAGCCTCATGGAGGAGGCGGTCCGGGGGGAGGCCCGATCGCGGTTCGCGCCGCCCTCGAGCCGTACCTGCCGGTGCCGGTCGTCGTCAAGGACGACGGCGGCTTCCATCTGGAGTACGACCGGCCGCAGTCGATCGGCAAGGTGCGCGCCTTCTCGGGTCCGTTCGGCGTCTTCGTCCGCTCGTACGCGTTCATGCGCGCCTACGGCCCGGGGCTGCGCGAGATGAGCGAGGTGGCCGTGCTGAACGCCAACTACATGCTCGCCCGGTTGAAGGAGGCCTACGACCTGCCGTTCGACCGCCTCTGCATGCACGAGTTCGTCCTGAGCGCGCGCACCCTGAAGCGCGAGCACGGGATCAGCGCGCTCGACGTTGCCAAGCGTTTGATGGACTACGGCTTCCATCCGCCGACCGTCTACTTCCCGCTCGTCGTCGCCGAGGCGCTGATGATCGAGCCGACCGAGTCGGAGGCGAAGGAGACGCTGGACGCGTTCTGCGACGCGATGCTGGCGATCGTCCGCGAGGCTGCGGACGAGCCGGAGACGATCAAGGAGGCGCCCCACGACCGGCCGGTGCGGCGCCTGGACGAGGTCCGGGCGGCCAAACAGCCTGTCGTCAAACACGCGTTCGCGGAGCTCCCGGAGCCGACCGCACGCACGTAACGAATCGACCTCTGGGCGGTCTATACATACGACCACGAACAAAGGAGATCGCTTGCCGAACAAGGTCGTCAAGACCGAAGCCGAATGGAGAGCCGAGCTCTCGCCCGAGCAGTACCGCGTCCTGCGCGAGAAGGGCACCGAGGCTCCCTGGACCGGAGAATACGATGACGTCTTCGAGCCTGGCCGCTACCAATGTGCCGGCTGCGGCGCCGAGCTCTTCACGTCCGATGCGAAGTACAACTCGGGGTGCGGCTGGCCGGCGTTCTACGCTCCGGCCGACGGGGACGCGATCGACGAGGAGACCGACGCCTCACACGGCATGGTGCGCACCGAAGTGATGTGCGCCGCCTGCGGCGGGCACCTCGGGCACGTCTTCCCGGACGGGCCGGACCCGACGGGCCTGCGCTACTGCATCAACTCGGCATCGCTGAAGCTGGAGGAGGCGTGATGGAGAAGAAGGCAACATTCGGAGCAGGGTGCTTCTGGGGCGTCGAGGCCGCGTTCCGGCGGATCGACGGCGTCACGAAGACGCGTGTCGGGTACGCCGGCGGCCAGGTCGACAATCCGAGCTACGAGCAGGTTTGCCGCGACAACACCGGCCACGCCGAGGTCGTCGAGGTCACGTACGACGCCGAGAAGGTGCCGTACGAGCAGCTGCTCGCGGTCTTCTGGGCCGAGCACGACCCGACGCAGGTCAACCGCCAGGGTCCCGACGTCGGCTCCCAGTACCGCTCGGCGATCTTCACGCACGACGAGGCGCAGCGCGCTGCCGCCGAGGCGTCACGCGCGCAGGTGCAGGCGCGGCTCGGCCGCCCCGTTGCGACCACGATCGAAGACGCGCCGCCGTTCTGGGAGGCCGAGGACTACCACCAGCAGTACCTCGAGAAGCGTGGCCTCTCGAGCTGCACGCCTCGCCTCGCCGGCGTCGCCTAGGACCTAGCCGGCCTGGCCGGCTGTTTCCCGTTCGCGCTTCCGCTTCGAAGCAAGGCTCGACCGCTTCGAAGCGGACAGCTCGACCTTGCGGAGCCGCACCGCCTTCGGTGTCACCTCGACGCACTCGTCGTTGCGGATGAACTCGAGCGCCTGCTCGAGCGACAGGGGCCGCGGCGGGATCAGCCGGATCAGCTCGTCGGCGCTCGCGGCGCGCATGTTCGTCAGCTTCTTCGGCTTCGACGCGTTCACGTCGAGGTCGTCCGAGCGCGCGTTCTCGCCGACGATCATCCCTTCGTAGAGCGGATCGGTCGGCGCGATGAAGAGCGAGCCGCGCTCCTGGAGGTTCTGGATCGCGAAGCCGGTCGCGGCGCCCTGCCGGTCGGCCACGAGGCTGCCGGTGGGGCGCGTGCGGAGCTCGCCGAACCATGGCTCCCAGCGGTCGAACACGTGGTGCATGATCCCGGCGCCGCGCGTCTCGGTCAGGAACTCGGTGCGAAAGCCGATCAGGCCGCGCGCCGGAACGAGGTACTCCATGCGCGCCCAGCCGGTGCCGTGATTGACCATCTGCTGCAGGCGACCCTTGCGCAGGGCGAGGAGCTGCGTGACGACGCCGATGAACTCCTCGGGCACGTCGATCGCGACTCGCTCGACGGGCTCGTGCCGCTTGCCGTCGATGTCGCGCGACGAGCACCTCCGGCTTGCCGACGGTCAATTCGAAGCCCTCCCGGCGCATCAGCTCGACGAGCACCGCGAGCTGGAGCTCGCCGCGGCCCTGCACCTCCCACGCGTCCGGCCGCCCGGTCGGGAGCACCCGCAGCGAGACGTTGCCGACGAGCTCGGCGTCGAGCCGCAGCTTGACGGAGCTCGCGGTCACCTTGTCTCCCTCGGTTCCGGCGAGCGGGGAGGTGTTGATCCCGATCGTCACGCTCAGGCTCGGCTCGTCGACGACGGTGACCGGCAGGGGACGCGGATCGTCGGGGTCGGCGATCGTCTCGCCGATCGTCACCTCGGGAAGTCCCGCGAGCGCGACGATCTCGCCCGGGCCGGCCTCATCGGCCGGCACGCGATCGAGTGCTTCCGTGACGTACAGCTCCGTCACCCGCGCAGTCTCGATCTCGCCGTTCGCACGACACCAGGCGATCTGTTGCCCCTTCCGCAGGTGCCCGTGACGGATGCGCAGTAGGCCTAGGCGGCCGACGTACGGGCTCGCGTCGAGATTCGTCACCAGCGCTTGCAGCGGGTGGTCGGGATCGAAGGACGGTGCGGGGATCGTCGCGAGCAGCGTGTCGAACAGCGGCTGCAGGTCGGCTGCGAGGTCGTCCGGATCGAGCCCCGCGCGACCGTCGCGCGCGATCGTGTACACGATCGGGAACTCGATCTGGTCGGCGCTCGCGTCGAGGTCGAGGAACAGCTCGTAGACCTCGTCGACCACCTCCGTGGTGCGGGCGTCCGGGCGATCGACCTTGTTGACGACGAGCACGACGGGCAGGCGCGACTCGAGCGCCTTCCGCAGCACGAACCGCGTCTGCGGCAGCGGGCCTTCGGAAGCGTCGACGAGCAGCAGCACGCCGTCGACCATCGTCAGCGCGCGCTCGACCTCGCCGCCGAAGTCGGCGTGGCCCGGGCGTGTCGACGATGTTGATCTTCGTGTCGCCGAGCCGGACGGCCGTGTTCTTGGCGAGGATCGTGATCCCCTTCTCGCGCTCGAGATCCATCGAATCGAGCACTCGCTCGTTGACCGTCTGGTTCTCGCGGAAGGAGCCGGACTGCCAGAGCATCGCGTCGACGAGCGTCGTCTTGCCGTGGTCGACGTGCGCCACGATCGCGACGTTGCGGAGGTCGTTGCGCTGCTTGAGAGGTGATGTCGGCACTGCCGGAGGGTAGCGCCGGCGGTGCCGAGGGCCGTTGTCGGCAGAATGGAGGCGTGCTCACGCCTCGTCTGGTCGTGCTCGTTGTGCTGGTCCTCGCCGCCTCGGCGTGCGGCGGCTCGAAGAACGCCGGCGACGGCGGCGCTTCGGCTTCGGGCGGGCAGGGCGGCTCCGGGCTGGTTGCAACCGTCTCGGACGCGAAGGTCGCGGTGCAGGGAACCAACGAGGTCGCCACCGCCAAGGTGCAGATCGGTGGTGTCCCGGGCAAGCACCTGACGCTGGAGTGGGGCCTCGTCGACGCTCTGCAGGGAAACCAGTCGCAGGAGGAGCGCCTCGTCCGTCGTTACGTGACGACGAAGAAGGTCGTCACCCACACGGAGTCGGTGAAGATCCCGCTCTCGCAGGCCGTCTCACCGCTCCTCGTCCATTTCGTGATCTACGCGCCCGACGGGTCGTATCTCGCCTCGGACGACACGCCCGACTTCGGCAAGGGCGCCTAAGACCTAGACCTGGCCGCCGGCGTCGGCCTTCTCCAGCAGCCGTCCCTCGCGGATCGTCCGCTCCATCTCGCTCGACTGCTCGCGGTACCACGTTCCGTTCTCGAACTCGATCGCGGGGTAGAGCGTCTGCCCGGTTCCTTCGCGCACGGCGGTGCGGGTCTTGCGGCGCGGCCACGGGCCTGGGACGAGTTCGTAGTCGATGCCGGTGTCGTCGAGTGCCTTCTGGACGCGCCAGCAGGGGTGTCCCATGGTCTTGGCCCAGATGTTCGGGCAGCGGTGGAGTTTCACGGGCATCCTCGGCTCCTTTCCTCTCGACGGTCGTCAGCGCATCTTCTCATCGAGCCGGTACTCCCAGCCCTGGCGCCACGCGAACTCCTCGGCCGCGAGCTGTTCCAGCGCGACACCGTTCAGCAGATGGTCGAGTGACCAGCGGGTCGCGACATGCCCGATCAACAGCACGCGTTGCTTTCCCTCGGCGGCCAGCTCGTCGAGGAATCCCGCGTGCCGCTGCACCGCCTCCCGCCAGCTCTCGCCACCTGGGAACGGCACGTCGATTCGCCGCGGCCGCTCCGCCTCCAGCCGGGCGCGCGGCATCCCGTTCCAGTCGCCGTAGTTGCACTCGCGCAGCCGGTGGTCGTGCCGGACCGGGATGGTCGAGCGCGCAAACGCGAGCTCAGCCGTCTCGACCGCCCGGCGCAAGTCCGAGGTCACGACCAGCTCGATCCCGTCGTTCCGGCGACGCTGGCCGAGCAGCAGCGCCTGCTCGCGGCCGAGCTCGGACAGCTCGCCAGGCAGCCACCCGGTGGCGATGCCGCGCTCGTTGTCGACACTCGTGGAATGGGTCTCGAAGACGAGCTGGGTGCTCACGCAGTTGCGGCGAGCTGGCCGCACGCGGCGGCGATATCCCGCCCTCGCGTCAGCCGCACCGTCGACGGCAGGCGTGCGGCGTCGAGCACCGCCTTGAAGGCGCCGATCCGGTCGCGCGACGAGCCGGCGTACATCCCGGTCGGGTTGTACGGAATCAGGTTCACTTTGAAGGCGTCGCGGTCGAGCAGCTCAGCCAAGGCTCGGGCCTGCTCGCGCGAGTCGTTGACGCCGTCGAGCATCACGTACTCGACGAACACCTTGCGGCGCCGGAGCTCGAAGTAGCGGCGGCACTCTGCGAGTACGTCCTCGAGTGGGTAGCGGTCGTTCACCGGCATGATCTGGCTCCGCAGCGCGTCGGTCGGCGCGTGGAGCGAGAGCGCGAGCCGGATCGGTTCCGACACCTCGTCGACGAAGCGCGTCAGGCCGGGGAGCCAGCCGACCGTGGAGATCGTCGTGCGGCGGTGGGTGACGCCGAGGTCCGGCAGCAGGCGCGCCGCTGCCGCGACGGCGTCGAAGTTCAGCATCGGCTCGCCCATGCCCATGAAGACGACGTGGTCGATCGGCTCGAGGCGCCGGAAGTGCAGCGCCTGGTCGAGCATCTCCCACGTGGTCAGGTTGCGGCGGAAGCGCATCTGCCCGGTCGCACAGAACGTGCACGTGAGCGGACAGCCGGACTGCGACGAGAGGCAGACCGACCGACGTCCGTCGCGGAAGCGCATCAGTACCGCTTCGATCGGGTGGCCGTCGCTCGTATGGAAGAGGGCCTTGACGGTCCGGTCGACCGACGTCGCTTCGTGCGCGAGCGTCAGCGTGGAGAACGGCACGCGCTCTTCGAGCAAGGCCCGCGTATCCGTCGAGACGTTGGTCATCTCGGCGTACGAGGTTGCGCCGCGCGCGGCCCACTCCCAGACCTGACGGCTGCGGTACGGCTGCTCGGCCGAGAGCGTCTCGGCGACGAGGTCGAGGTCCATCGGGCCAAGGTACCCGGCTCGGGCGGCCGAGTTAGATGCGCTTGACCGAGGACGCCATGATCGCCAGCCCGACCGCGGGCATCCGCTTGCCCGATGCCACGATCTTGACGATCCGGCCGTTCGCGCCCTTGACGCAGCGCCAGGCGAGGTTGTCACCCGAGCTCCAGACCTTGTTGCCGTCCACCTGGTAACTCTTCTCGTTGCCGTCGCCGCAGCTCGCGAGCGGGCCGTTGAAGTACTCTGGCCGTGATCGCAACCGTGTGGTTCGTGTTCGACAGCTTGTAGTGCTTGTCGTGGACGCGCACGGTCAGCTGCTTCGTCGTGGGGTTCCAGCTGTACCCCGAGTAGCGCCAGCCGAGCGACGCCCGTGTCGGGATGTAGGCGAGCGGCCCGGCCTTCTGCTCGATCACGTGCTGGATGAACGGTGGGACGAGCGGTGTCATGGCGTGATCATCGAGGCGGGATGTGAGCGGCTCGTTAGATTGCGGTGAAATGATCGATCTTCGCTCGGACACCCAGACGCGGCCCTCGGCGGCGATGCGCGCCGCGATGGCGAGCGCCGAGGTCGGGGACGAGCAGGCCCGGGAGGACCCGACCGTCCTCGAGCTGGAGCTGCGCGGGGCGGAGCTGCTCGGGCAAGAGGAAGCGGTCTACCTCCCGACCGCGACGATGGCGAATCAGATCGCGCTCTTGATCCTCGGCGAGCGGGGCACCGAGCTCGTCGTCGAGGAGACGGCTCACATCATGGTCTCGGAGCTCGGCGGCGCGGCGATGCACGGCGGGCTGCAGACGCGCGGGCTCCCCGGCAGGCACGGTCGTCTCTCGGTCGAGCAGCTCCGAGCGACGATGCACGAGGACGGCAGCTTCCACACGCCGCGCACCTCTGTCGTCGCGCTCGAAAACACGCACAACAACGCCGGCGGAACCGTCTGGCCGGTCGACGAGCTCTTCCAGGTCGTCGCGACGGCGCGCGAGCTCGGCTTGAAGCTGCACCTTGACGGGGCGCGGCTGCTGAACGCCGCGATCGCCTGCGGGGTGCCGGCGAGCAAGCTCGGCTCGCCGTTCGACACCGTCAGCCTGTGCTTGTCGAAGGGGCTCGGCTGCCCGCTCGGGGCGCTGATCGCGGGCTCCGCCGACCTGATGCTCGCGGCGCGCCGGGAGAAGCACCGTTTCGGCGGGGCGATGCGCCAGGCCGGGATCGTCGCCGCCGCCGGGCTCTTCGCGCTCGATCACAACGTCGAGCGACTTGCCGACGACCATGCACGCGCCCGCAGGCTCGCCGAGGCGTGGGCCGCACAGGGCGTGCCGATCGAGCTCGAGCGCGTACAGTCGAACTTCGTGCAGATCGACGTGCAGTCACTCGGGCTCGGGGAGTGGGAGGCGGTCGACCTGCTGGCCGAGCGCGGCGTCGGCCTGTCGCGGACGATGCGACCTGGTGTTCTCCGTGCGGTGACGCACCTCGACCTGACCGACGACGACATCGAGCGTGCGCTCGAGCTCGTGCCTGAGGCGCTGGGGGCTCGTGTCCGGGTTTGAGTCGCTCGACCGCCTGCTCGCCGAGCGGCAGTCCGACCGACTGCCGAGCGTCGCGGCCGCGGTCGTGCGCGACGGCGAGATCGTCTGGGCGAACGCCGTCGGGACGGCGGACTACGAGCACGGCACCGAGGCGAAGCCGAACACGCAGTACCGCATCGGCTCGATCACGAAGACGTTCACCGCAACGGCAGTCATGCAGCTTCGCGCCGAAGGGCAGCTGGACCTCGACGACCGGCTCGAGCAGCATCTGGACGGGGTTGCGAACGGCTCGCCGACGATCCGGCGCCTGCTCTGCCACCTCTCCGGACTGCAGCGCGAGGCGGGAGAGATGTTCATCACCGGTGAATCGCCGACGGCCGAGGAGCTCGATCGAGTCGATGGCCCGGGTCGAGTTCGTGCTTCGCCCGGCGGAGCAGCACCATTACTCGAACCTCGCGTTCGCGCTGCTCGGACAGCTGGTCGCCCGTAAGCGCAAGCAGCCGTACGAGGAGGTCGTCGACGAGCGGATCATCCGGCCGCTCGGACTCGAACGGACGACCTGGCGGCCCGAGGCGCCGAAGGCGCAGGGCTACCTCGTCGACGAGTACGCACGCACCGTCTGGAGCGAGCCCGAGACCGATCTCGGCGGCACGGCTCCGGCCGGCCAGCTCTGGTCGACGGTCGAGGATCTCTGTCGCTGGGCGACCTTCCTCGCCGCCGGGCACGACGACGTGCTCGCCGCATCGGTCGTCGAGGAGATGTGGTTCCCGCAGGTGATGTACTTCCCACACGAGTGGGTGCTCGGCTGGGGGCTCGGCTTGCAGCTGCACAACCAGCGCGGAGCGATCTACGGCGGTCACGGCGGTGCGATGGCCGGCCACCTCGCAGGTGTGTTCATCGACCGTCGGACGAAGACCGGCGCGGCCTCGCTGACCAACTCGGGTACGCGTGGCGACATGGAGCTGTTCGCGATCTCGCTCGCGGCGGAGTTCGCCGAGCTGCGACCGCCCGCGATCGAGCCGTGGCATCCGGAGTCGGAGCCGCCCGCCGACGCGCGTGCGGTGCTCGGCCGCTGGTGGTCGGAGGGCAACGAGTTCGTCTTCTGGTGGCAGGGCGGGACCCTGCACGCGAAGGTCGTCGGCACCCAACCGGGACGCGGGCGAGACGATGTTCGAGCGTGACGGCGACGGCTGGCGCGCCGCCCGTGGCCGCGAGCGCGGTGAACGGCTTCGCGTCGACGACGGTCAGCTCGTGTGGGCGGGCTACGCGTTCACGCGCGCGCAGGAGCCGTTCAAGGCCTAGACGAGCGCGTAGGCGACCACGCACAGCCCATAGACGCCGGCGAGTAGGAAGCCCTCCCAGCGGCGGGAGCGGCCGTCCCAGATCACGAGGGTGGCGAACGCCGCCGCGCCCGCCATAGTCACGATCTCGATCACCCGGAACGAGAGCGGCAGGCCGCGGCCGACGATGAACGAGAGCAGGCACACGACCGGGGTCACGAAGACCGCGACCTGCATCGACGAGGTGACGGCGATCTCGGTCGCCAGAGTCGTATTGCCGCCCCGCGCAATCACGATCGCGCCGCCGTGCTCGGCAGCGTTGCCGACGATCGCGACGATCACGACCGCGATGAAGAACTCGTTCAGCCCCACCGCGTTGCCGAAGGCAGCTAGCGAGTGCACGAGGATCTCCGAAACAAACGCGGTCACGATGGTTGCTGCCGTCAGCAGAGCGATCGCTCGCTTCAGCGACCAGGCGCCGGCGCGCGGATCCTCGCGCGCGGCAGCCTGATGGATGCTCAGGTTGCGGCCCGTGATGATCAGGTAGGCGCACAGCAGCACCACCGAGACCGGCAGCGAGATCAGATAGAGGCTGTGGGCCTCGGAGGAGGTGCCGGCCCAGGCGGGCACGGACGGGATCAGGAGCAACAGGACGGCGCCAAAGACCGTGGCCAGTTGCCAGCGAAGCGAGCGGGCGTCGACCGGTCCGTCGCCGCCGGCGATCATCGCTGCGCCGAGCACGAGCAGGATGTTCGAGACGACTGAGCCGGTCAGCGAGCCACGGACGACGTTCGGCAGGTTGTCGGCCACGGCGAGCAGGGCGATGATCAGCTCGGGTGCATTGCCGAAGCTCGCGTTCAGGAACGCGCCCACGCCGGGGCCGGTGTGCTCGGCGGCGTGCTCGGTCGCTTCCCCGATCAGCCAGGCGAGCGGGATCAAGGCACACGCGGAGAGCACGAACAGCTCTGTGTCGCCGAGTGAGAAGACGTAGCGGCCGAGCAGCGCGATCGGGGCGAGCGCCAGGAGCGCCCACATGATCCTCCGCAGCACGACGGCTAGCCTAGACGGTCCTGTGATCGGCGCCGTTCTCTTCGATTGGAGCAACACGCTCGTCCAGTTCACCTGGGACGACGAGCTGCTCGGCATCGGGCACCGCGAGGCGCTCGCCGCGATCGGGCGCGACGACGACCAGGCAGCGTTCACCGCTCGCTACCGCGAGCTGCTCGACGACGCGGCGGGGCGCGAGTACTCCTTCCTTCTGCGCGAGTTGCTCGGCGACCTGTCCGACGCGGACGTCGACCGCTTCATCGATGCCGAGCACGAGGTCTGGCGCCCGGCGCATCAGGTCCTCGGCTCGGCCCAGGCGCTGCTCGACGCACTCCATGGCCGGGGTGTGAAGACCGGCGTCGTCGCGAACTCGTGGCCGGAGCCCGCGCGCCTGCTGCGCGCCGACGTCGAGGCCCATGGGTTGTCGGAGCTGCTCGACGTCCAGGTCTGGTCGGAAGAGGTGGGGGCGCGCAAACCGCAGCCGGAGATCTTCCTGCGCGCGCTCGAACAACTCGGTCTCGATCCCGTCGACGCGATGTTCGTCGGTGACCGACTCGACACGGATATCCGTGGTGCAGCAGACGTCGGCTTGACGACCGTCCAGGCGCTCTGGTTCAACGCCGACGAGGCGGCCGGCGTCGAGCCGGACTTCATGGCGTTCACGCCGATGGACGTCTTGAACATCGCGCGGCGCCTCGGCGACTAGGAGGACTCGCCTCCTAGCGCGGTTAACACGGAAAGTCAAGTCTTGCGGCTGTCCGCATGCGTTCGGACAATGCAGACATGCAACCCGAGCAGATCGCCGCACCGGCGCTGCCACTCCATCCGCAAGACGAGATGGAGTGTCGCCGCTGCGGTGTGCACTGCGACAAGGTTGTCTACCCCGGCGCGTGCCTGCGGCGCGCGTGCCCGTTCGTCTATTCGTACGAGGCCTGGGGGCACACGTACGTCGGCTGCATGCAGAAGGTGTACGCCGTCGAGATCGACCTCGACATGCTGCGCGCGGCCGAGGCGCACTCGGCGGGCTTCGGTGCGATCCGCGCGGTCAGGCAGCCGCTGCCGATGTGCCAGGCCGAGATCGAGCAGACCTACGAGAGCCGGGTCGACCCCGATCTCGGTTGCGTGAACCCGGAGTTCTCGGAGCTTCCGGTCGGCGAGCCGACGTTCCGGGTGATCGCTCGGATCACGGCCGGCTGAGCAGCGCGTCGACCCGCCGCCTGCGGACCAATCGCGTCACGAACCAGGCGAGGCCGACGAGCACGACGAGCGGTGCGCCGAGGGCGAGGACGTAGACGGCGCCGATCCAGATCCAGTGGAACGCCACGCCGAGTCCGTGCAGCGGCCCGTTGTGCTGCGAGGGCGCTGCGACCGGCGGTGTCTCGAGGTGCATCTGGACGGTGGCGTAGTGTGCGGCGCGCTCGGTCGCCGCCTGCTGGCGCTGGAGCCGCACGATGTGCGCGGTGACCGCCGCGATCGCCGCGCGAGTGCGGTCGCTCTCCGGCTCGGCGCGGAGTGCGGCGAGCTGCTTCTGCAAACGCGCGATCGTCCGGTCGCCGGCGTTCAGTTGGGTCGTCAGATCCTGCACGTCGACCTGCTCACCGGTGATCGTGCCGAGCGCGGACAGACGAGTGATCGCTTCCTGGACGTGCGCTCGCGGGATCCTCAGTGTCAGATCGGCGCTCGCCGCCTTGCCTTCGCTCGAGGCGTGAACCGAGGTCGAGAAGCCGCCGAGCGACGTTGCAACCTGCAGCGCGCGCTTGACGCCGTTCGAGACGCCGTCGACCGTGTCGACGCGGAGCGACAGGAACGCGCCGTACCGGCTGACCCGACCGGCAGCGGGGGCAGGAGCGAGCGCATCGGGTGTCCCGGTCACGGTCGCGGTCCGCGCGCCGTTGAACGACTTGGCAGCTGCACCGTGGTCCTGGGCGGCCTGCAACTCGACAGGTGCCGGAGGCGTCGCGGTCTGGTCGGAGCTCGGGCGGGTGATCAGCACTGCCGCGGCGACGGCCGCAACCGCAGGCACTGCGAGCACCAGCGTGCGCCGCCAGGTGAACCGCCGTGGGGGAGCCGGGGCGCCGGCCACGATCTGGCGGACGTGCTCGCGCACGTGGGCCGGGGCGGAGATGCGGGCGCCGCGCAACTCGGCGACGAGGTCACGCTGCGACATTGAGAGCCTCCTCGAGCTTCTTGAGTGCGCGGTTGAGTCGCGTGGTGCAATTGGTGGCCGAGATGCCGAGCACCCGTGACGCGGTCGCGGCGTCGACGTCGAGGACGACCCGGAGCGCGATCACCTCGCGCTCGCCTGCGGTCAGGGCCTCGACGGCGGCAGCGAGCTCGGGGGACAGGCCCTCGACGAAGCGCTCCTCGAAGCGCTCGTGCGGGGCAGCGAGCTGCTCGCGTCTCGTGCGGCGGCGTTCGGAGCGGAAGTGGTCGAGCGCAACGGTGCGGGCGACCTGGCAGAGCCAGGTCTGTGCAGAGCCGCGAACCGGGTCGAAGCGGTGCCACAGCCGCAGCGCCCGCTCGAAGGTCGCACCTGTCAGCTCGTCCGCGACCGCCCTGTCACCCGTGAACCAGGCCAGGTAGCCGTAGACGTCGTCGAGGTGGGACTCAGCAGCCTGCGCAAACGTCATCTCATCTCTCATACGCCGCCTGGGGACGAATTGTCACACCCGTATGTGTCAGACACGAGTCTGACTCGTGTCTGACAGGAGTCAGACTCAGCGGGTCCAGCGCGCGTGCAGGTCGCGCACCTTCCCGAGCTCCTCGGCGCTGACGCCCTGCCGATCGACGCCGGGGACTTCGAGGTACGCGGACAGCTCCTGGAACGCCGAGTGAGCCAGGAACGCGCCGAGGCCCTCGCCGAGCTCGCCTTCGAGGATGTTCGCGTGTCGGTCGCGGTTCGAGCCCAGTGGGGTGGCGCTGTCGTTGATGTGCAGTGCACGCAGGCGGTCGAGGCCGATCGTCTCGTCGACCTGTGTCACGAGCGCGTCGACGAACTTCGGATCGGTGACGTCGTACCCCGACGCATACAAGTGACACGAGTCGAGGCAGATGCCGAGCCTCGGGTGGTCGCCGGCGCGCTCGATGATCGTCGCCAGCTCCTCGACCGAGCGGCCGATCGTGTCTCCAGTACCGGCGGAGTTCTCGAGCAGCAGCCACGTCTCGCCGTCGCAGCGCTCGAGGATCTGGCCGAGCGCGACGACCGTGCGCTCGAGGCCGCTCTCGAAGCCCGCTCCGAGATGCGACCCGACATGAAAGATGACGGCGTCGGCACCGATTGCCGAGGCGGCGTCGATCGTGGCTCGCATCGTGGCGATCGACTTCTCGTAGATCACATCGTCGGGCGCGGCGAGATTGCAGAGGTAGAGCGCGTGGCAGACCACACCGCCGATGCAGGCCTCGCCGCGCCGCTCGCGGAACCGGGCAATCGCCTCCGGCTTGTGCTCGGTCGGCCGCCACATGCGCGGGCTCTGGGTGAAGACCTGGACGCAGTCGCCGCCGATCGCCTCGATGCGATCGATGGCGGTGTGAATCCCGCCGGCAGAAGAGACATGCGCGCCGAATTCCACCCGTCCCTACGATAGTGACGTGTCGTCGGTCCGCGTCCGCATGGCCCCGAGCCCCACAGGCTTCCTCCACATCGGAGGTGTCCGCACGTTCCTCTTCAACTGGCTGTACGCCCGCAAGCACGGCGGCGAGCTCCTGCTGCGGATCGAGAACACCGATACGAACCGGGAGGTCGCCGAGGCCGTCGATCAGATCAAGGAGTCGCTGATCTGGCTCGGGATCGACTGGGACGGCGACGTTCGCTTCCAGCTCGACACCGCCGACAAGGCGCGCGAGCTTGCACACCGGCTCGTCGCCGAGGACAAGGCGTACGAGGACGAGGGCGCGATCCGGTTCCGCCAGCCGAAGGAGGGGACGGTCTCGTGGGACGACGCGGTCCGCGGCCGGATCGAGTTCAGGAACGAGCTCCTGCCGGACCTCGTGATCGTGCGTTCCGACGGGCGGCCGACCTACAACTTCATTTCGCCGGTCGACGACGTCTTCGACGAGATCACGCACGTGATCCGCGGCGAGGACCACGTCTCGAACACGCCGACGCAGATCAACATCCTGCGCGCGCTCGGCGCCGAGCTGCCGGTCTATGCGCATGTGCCCAACATCAACGGTGATGACGGCCGCAAGCTGTCGAAGCGCCGCAACGCGATCGCGCTCGACGACTTCCGCGCCGCCGGCTATCTCCCGGCGGCGCTGTTCAACTTCCTCGCCTTACTCGGCTGGAGCTACGACGACAAGACGACGATCATGTCTCGTCACGAGCTGGTCGAGCGCTTCGACCTCGACCGCGTGGTGCCCAGCCCGGCGACGTTCGACTACCAGAAGCTCGACTGGTTGAACGGGGTCTACCTGCGCAACCTGCAGCCGGACGAGTACGCCCACTGGCTCTGCAAGTGGCTCGGCGAGCGTGGAATCGACTGGCCGAAGGAGCTGGTGCACGCGACCGTGCCGCTCGTCGAGGAGAAGATCGAGACGTTCGCGCAGTACCCGGACTTCGTCCGCTTCCTGTTCGAGGACGTGAGCGCCGACGGCGCCGATCCGCGGATCTGTCAGGCCGCATACGAGCGTCTCGAGCCGGTTGAGCCGTGGGAGGCGACGCGGCTCGAGGAGGAGCTGCGGGCGCTCGCCGACGAGCTGGGCGAGAAGCCGCGCACCGCGTTCCAGCCGATCCGCCTCGCGATCACCGGCGCGAAGATCTCACCGGGCCTCTTCGAGAGCCTCGAGCTGCTCGGCAAGGAGAAGTCGCTCGCGCGGCTCCGCGCCGCCTACGGCCGGTAGGCGACGACCGATGCGCCGACGGCCAGCATCCCGACGGTCCACACCGGCCAGGTGCCCGTCGCGGCGCCGCCGACGAACGCGACTGCTCCGAAGAGCGCGAGCAGGAAGGCGAGCAGCGGCATCGCCGGGCCTTCGTAGTCCTCGGCGGCCGCGACCTGGGCGACCTCCCCCGGCGGCGTCAGCCGCAATCGGGCCAGCCGCACCCGGAAGAGCGCGCCTCGCCACTCGTGCAGCAGCGGCTCGACGCCGGACGCGCCCCACACGGACACGGCGTCCGCGACCTCAGCCGTCGCGTCGCGGGCGGCCAGTAGCGCCGCCTCGAGCTCGGCGTGTGCCGTCTCCTCGCCGGTGGGCGGAACGATGCCGACAACGTGCTCGGAGGACACGTGCAGCGAGTATTGGAGGCGGCGAAGCGACTGTTCCGCCCCGTCGTCGTCGAGGACATCCGGCTCGGCGGCGGCGAGGTCGAGCCGCGCGAGTGTGCGCACCAACGCCGTCCAGAGCTCACCGAGCTCCTCGGCGTAGACCTGGTTCGCGGCGGTCCGAGCCGTCACCAAGTGGATCGTAGTCGTTAGCATCGCCACAGTGAAACGGGGTCTCAGCGCGCTCGTCGTCGACGACGATGCGGCGATTCGCGTCCTCGTCCGGATCAACCTCGAGCTCGAGGGCTTCGCGGTGAGCGAAGCCGCGACGCTGGCGGAGGCCGAGGCGGCGGTCGAGCGTGCGCGGCCGTCGGTCGTGCTGCTCGACGTCCACCTGGGAACCGAGGACAGCACCGAGCTGCTCTCGGAGCTCCGCGCCGACGGTATCCCGGTCGCGGTGGTGACCGGGTCGGCAGACATCGAGGACTACGAGGACGTCGCCGACGGCGTGCTGGCGAAGCCGTTCGAGCCGGATACCCTCATCGCGCTCGCACACCGTTTGGCTAGCGTTGGGACATGAGCACACAGTCGATCCTCAGCGCGACCGAGTTCGAGTCTCGTCTCCAGCGGTACCTCTTCGAGCGGTCCGAGGAGTGGCGCGCCGTTCGCGTCGGCGAGAAGGAGACGTCGGAGCAGGCTGAGATCGTCCGGCGGTTCGCGGATCTCTTCAGCCGCGAGCAGCTCGACTCGCTGCGCGACGCCGAGGAGCGCGAAACGGGGGAGACGCGCGAACAGCTCTATCGCCTGCGCAAGACCTGCGAGTCGGGCCTCGTCTCGGCCGAGCTGGCCGAGCGTGAGGACGAGCTCGAGAACCGCGAACTCGCGGCGCGGGTCACCTTCAAGGGTGAGGAGATGCCGCTCCGCAACGCGCAGGCCCAGCTCGCGGTGCTGCCGTCATACGCGGATCGCGAGGAGCTCGGCGAGATCCAGGCCGAGGCAAGCGCGCAGTTCAACGCCGAACGCCTCGAGCTGATGCACGCCGGCGAAGACCTCGCCGCCGACTACTCCGGCATCGCCGATCCGATCGAGCGGAACGAAGAGGAGAAAGCGATCTCGCTGCACGAGCTGTCGAAGGCGCTCAAGCAGGCGAGCGACGTCGGCACCGAGAGCTTCGACGGCCTTCGAGAGCGCTGGTTCTCACGGCTGCTCGGCGACGACCGTCCCGACGTCCCTTCGAGCTACCACACCGCCTACATGCGGCGGCTCTCGCCGCTCGAGTCGACCTACACGAAGGACCGCGCGACGGAGATCTGCTTGCGGACGCTCGAGGCGCTCGGCTTCGACATGAACGCACAGCCGAACATCAAGCTCGATCTCGACGACCGGCCCCAGAAGTCGCCGCGTGCGTGCGTGATCGCCAGCGACCCACCGACTGTGGTGCACCTGATCACGCGTGCGCAAGGCGGGCTGCACGACTACCAGGCTTTCCTGCACGAAGCCGGGCACGCGCTGCACTACGCCGGCTGCGACCCCGAGCTGCCGTACACCTTCCGGCGCATCTCGCGCGACCATGCGCTGACGGAGATCTACTCGTACATCGTCGAGGCGATCTCGCGCGAGCCGGAGTGGCACGAGCTCTACTTCGGCCTCACACCAGAGCAGGCGCGAGAGAACGCCGAGGCGACGACATTCCTCGAAGCGCTGCTCTATCGCCGCTACGAGGCGAAGCTGCGCTACGAGCTCGACTTCTGGTCGCGCTTCAACGGCGACGGCGGCGACGCGAACGTGTACGAGCGGCTGCTCACCGAGGCCACCGGCATTCGCTACCGCAAGGAGAACTACCTCTCGGACATGGACGCCGGCTTCTACTCGGCCGACTATCTCCGTGCCTGGATCCGCTCGGCCCAGCTCCGCGCGCACCTGATCGGAACCGTGGGCGAGGACTGGTGGCGCAACCCGGCTACCGGCGAGCTCCTGCGCGACCTGTTCCGTGAGGGCACGAAGCCGACGAGCGAAGAGATCGCCGGCCGCCTCGGTTTCGACCCGTTCGACACGGCGCCGCTGCTGCACGAAATCGGCGTCTGATACACCACTGACAGTGGAGCCGACGCCTGAGCGGCAGCGTCCGCCGCGGCCGAAGCGGCAGCCTCAGGTCCTGCGCGTCTCGATGGAGATCGGTGCGTGCGTCGTCATCTTGATCGTTGCGCTCGCGTTGCTCGGGGTCGTTCTCCACGCGGCGCCCAGCGCGAGCAAGCCGCCACCGGACACCGTCGTCGTCGACGCAGAGCCAGGACTTCACGACTCTCGATCCTGCGTTGGCGCAGACACCCGACGCGTGGGAGCTCGAGTATGCGACGTGCGCCAAGCTGCTCAACTACCCGCCCACGGCCGGCTACCGGGGAACGAAGCTCGAGCCCGAGGTGGCGACTGCGTTGCCGACCGTCTCGCCGGACCGGCTGACGTACACGTTCCACATCCGGTCCGGCTGGCAGTTCAGTGACGGCACAGCGGTCACTGCCGCGTCGTTCGCGCGGACGTTCGAGCGGGCACGCTCACCGGAGCTCGTCTCCCCGGCGGACACATACCTGCGTGAGGTTCGCTCGTGGGACGCCTCTGGGCAGACGCTGACGATCCACCTGAGCACGCCCGCGCCGGACTTCGTCCAGCGGCTTGCGCTGCCGTACTTCTGCGCCGTTCCGAGCACGGCGCCGAACGAGCAGCGCGACAATCTTCCGTCCGCCGGCCCGTTCTCGATCGCCAGCTACACGCCCGGCCGCTCGTTGCTGCTCCGCCGGAACCCGTACTACCACGGGCCGCGCAAGACCTATGTGCGTCAGATTGTCTACCGCTTCGGCGCGTTCTCCTCCCAGATTCGGCTCCAGCTCGAGCGTGGGGAGGCGGACTACGGCGTCGTCACGCCGACGTCGTTCGCAGAACTTGCCCAGAAGTTCAAGGGCGACAAGACCCATCTGTTCGTCGTGCAGCAGCCGATCGTCGCCTTCCTGGCATTGAACACACAGCGTCCGCTCTTCAAGAACAACCCGTCGCTTCGGCAAGCCGTCAACTACGCGCTCGATCGGCCGACCCTGGCCGGGCTTTTCGGTCTGGGCGGCGCCAAGCCGAACGACGAGTACCTGCCGCCGGGCTTCCCGGGCTACGAGGCCAAACACATGTATCCGATCGACGGCCCGGACCTGTCGGCGGCGAAGCGACTGGCACAGGGCCACCTCCGAGGCGCACACGCGACGTTCCTCGCGTGCGGCTCGCAGTCGTGCGTCGACCGCGCGCTGGTCGTGGCTCAGGCCCTCGCCAAGATCGGTCTGCACGTTGACGTGCAGACGTCGCCGGGCGGCAGCCAACTCACGCTGGCCGCAGTGCGAGGCACGCATTTCGACATCACCGACGTGATCACGCGACCCGACTACGGCGATCCCTATGCGCTCGTCGACAAGCTCCTCGACAGCCGCGCGATCCGCTCCGTCGGCAACACGAACCTCTCCTACTTCGCGAGCCCGAGTCTCAACCACGCGATCGACGACGCACAACACCTGTCCGGCGTCGCCCGGGACCGCGCCTACGGCCGCCTCGGCCTCGCCGTCGAGAAGACCGACGCGCCACTGGCCGCCTATGCCGTCCTGAACGCGCGCGTTTTCCTGTCCAAGCGTGTCGACTGCGTCACCTACCAGCCGGTGTACGGGCTCGACCTGGCGGCGGGCTCTGCCTCCACTAGAAGCCCTTCGCTAGACTGCGCGCGTTCTGCGCGGCCCATTCGTCTAGTGGCCTAGGACACCGCCCTCTCACGGCGGCGGCACGGGTTCGAATCCCGTATGGGCCTTCTCAAGCAAACCCTGCGCAATCGGTGCTATTTCGGGTTCGATCGCCCCGCGCGGGAATCGAACCCATCGATCGAACGGACTCGCTCACGGGCGAAAATAGCCGTTCGCAAGATCACGGATCACGGCGTCGAGCGGGTGGCCGCTGACCTCGATCGCACCCCGCGAGGGAGTGCCGAGAGCGAACAGCAGCGCCATGCTCAACCCGACGACGATCACGAGTCCGGCGATGACAAGCGCGCCTGGCCAGCGGACGCGGATGGTGAGCGCGCTTGCATTCACGATCAGAGCGATCGCACTGACCACGAGCGTGATCACGTAGAGGGCGGGAAGTTCTCGCGATGCCGCAGCGAGTCGGGCTCGTCGGTCGGTGGTGAGGGCATCGAGCGAGGCGAGGAGCTCCGTGCTGGTCGGGGTGCTGAGTTGCGGCCTGGTGACTTGGGAGCGGACGGCGCGCTCAAGCGTCGCGAGCGTAGTCGCCGTATCGGTGTCGTCTCCGTTTGCGGCGTTCGAGCCGTGCCATTCATCTGTACGGGTGGCGACCAGGTACCTGCCGAGCGCGTCCTTGATCGGCGTTCCCTGAACCCCGGGTGTCGTGGCAGCCCAGGCGAGTCGCGATGCGTCCGCGGCTTCGTTACTCACGATCGATTGTGCGGAGCTGAGGTAGCTGGCTTCGTTCGCGAGTGTGAGCGCCGTCAGGATCGCGAACGCCGCGCCGAGTGCCGGCATCAGCGGCGCTGCAATAGCATGGCTCTCGTCTCGCTGTGACGGGGGAACGAGGGCGCTTACTGTGAATCTGCTGCCGACCGCGACGAGCGCTGACCCGGCGAGGCAGCCAACGACGAGCACTGCGACCGGCTGCGACGTCAACCAGACCATCGCGTTCGACTCTACGCCAACCTCGCGGCTGCTCCGTTGCTGAGAGACTCCACGTTGCTGATCGTGAAAGCCCTGCCTGTGCATCCCGAGCCGCTCTGGCGGACCGACTTCAGGCAGCGGATCGCCGTCTCGCTCTGGTTTGTGCCGACGATTTGCGCGGCAGCCGCCCTCATCGTCGCTCACTTCGCGGTTTGGCTGGACGAGCAGATCGACGAGCCGATCGGCGTGAGGTTCGGGTTCGTGAGCGATCCCTCGACGGCCGCGGCGTTGGCCAGCATGATCGCGGCCGCGACGCTGGCCTTCGTGGCGGTCGTGTTCGCGACCACGCTCGTTGCGATCCAGTTGGCTGCCAGCCAGTACTCGCCGCGCACCGTGCGAGTCTTCATCCGCTCCCGCGTGACGAGGCTGACGCTCGGTCTCTTTCTCGCGACGTTCGTGTTCGCCCTGGTGGTCGTGGTCGAGCAACCGGAGCTCGGTCCCCTCGGCCAAGCAGTTCGCTCCGGTGCTCTCGGTCAGCCTCCTGTTGCTGCTCACGCTGGCGACGGTTTTTGGATTCCTTGCGTATCTCCACGGAGTGGTGCGGCTAATGCGCGTGCAATACCTGCTCGAGACGATCGCTACCGAGGGCAGGGAGGCGATCGACCGCAACTTCCCACCGCTCTCTGCCTATGTCGAGGCGGAGCCACCGGTCGACGATCCCCACGCGCGCGAACTGTCGTATGACGGTCGTTCAGGGGTGGTCGCTGCGACGGACCTTTTCGGCCTCGTCGAGCTTTGCCGTCAGCACGGCTGCTGGCTCGAGCTAACGGTCGGGGTCGGCGAATACGTCGGTCGGGGAACTCGGTTCGCGGTCGTGCACGGGTCGGGCCTCGACGAGACCGCGGTCGCCCGCTTCCTTCTGATCGGTGGCGAACGGAGTTTCGTTCAGGACCCCGGTTTTGGGTTCCGTCAACTCGCCGACACGGCCATCCGCGCGCTCTCGCCCGCCGTCAACGACCCGACGACGGCCGTGCAGGCAATCGACCGGATCAGCGACCTCCTTGTGGCCGCGGGCCTGAACCCCGATCCCACGGGCTTACGCGTCGACCAAGCGGGAACCGTCAGAGTCAAGCGCCAACTCCGAGGCTTCGAGGCCCTCCTCGTCCTCGGGCTCACCGAAATCATCCGCTACGGAGCCGACGCCCCACAGGTGGCGCGTCGGCTCCACGCCACCCTCCGCGATCTCGAGCGCGCACTTCCCGCCGAACGACACCCCGCTGTCCGTCGGCTGCGCGAACTCCTGGAAGCCACGATCACGACGACGACGCCGGCCCCATTCCAGACCCTCTCCTCGATACCAGACCGGCAAGGACTCGGGTGAGCGGCCTTTTCCGCCTCCGTCGCACCGAATGAATGCCGAAGCAAAGCCGTTGCTGCTCCACATCACGAATGGCGAGAGCGCGGGCACCACGCTCCGGCAGACGACGCTCGGCGGTGCGGTCCTGCCCTGGCAGGACGTGCTGCACGAGGGACCGGTGCCGGCGCTGCCACGGCCCGAGCTGCTCCGCACACGCGCCCGGTTCCTCGCCGACTGCGGCTGGGGCGCTGAGCAGGAGCTTCTCTCGTCTCTGGAGCGGCGCGACCGTCAGCTGCTCGACGCGCTCCGCGATCAGGTCCAGGTCGTGCTCTGGTTCGAGCACGACCTCTACGACCAGCTCCAACTGATCGACGCGCTCGCGCTCGCCCACAGCGAGGACGGCGCGCCCGAGCTGATCGTGATCGGCTCCTTCCCCGGTAAGCCGTCGTTCGCCGGTCTCGGTGAGTTGACGGCGGCCGAGCTCGAGACGCTCTGGCCCTCCCGCGGCCGCGCGACACCTGCCGTGCTCGACGCGGCGACGACCGCGTGGGCCGCGTTCCGGGCGCCGGAGCCCACCGCGCTGGGGGAGTGGGCCACGCGTGACTCGGCGGAGCTGCCGTTCCTGGCGGCCGCCTTGCTGCGGCTGCTCGAGGAGCTGCCTGCGCCTGGGGACGGGCTCTCGGGAACCGAACGCCGCGCGCTCCAGGCGGTCGCGGCCGGCGCGCACTCGGCTCCCGCGGCGTTTGTCGCGGCGCAACGGCTCGAGCCGGCGCCCTTCCTCGGTGACGCTTGGTTCTACCGAGGGCTCTCAGTGCTCGGCCAGGGAGCGGCGAGACTCGTCGAGACCGACGAAGGTGGAGCGCTTCCGCCGCCGCCTCCGCTCAGCGACAGCCGGGCCTTCGCGCGACTCCAGCTGCGGCTGACAGCAACCGGGGAGCAGACGCTCCGCGGCGGGGCAGACCGGGTCGAGCTCCTCGGGCTCGACCGCTGGATCGGCGGCACCCACCTCACGGCCGACAACGCCTGGCGCTGGGACGCGAGCGAACTGAAGCTCGTCGATCCAGCCGGTCGCTAACCAGGCGCCGGGTCGGCTTCCGAGCGTTTCAGGTCGTCGAGGCGGCCCGCTCGGTCCGCGGCGACGATCTCCTCCGCGGTCATCGTCTGCAGATCGGCTCGAGTGAGCTGGCCGTGACCGTCCTGGTCGTCGACGGGTGGCGCCAGCCGCAATGGACCGGTCGCGATCGCGGTATCGCTGCTGGGAACGATCGTGCGGAACACGGCCGTGCCCTCGGCGGCCGGCTCTCCGGCGACCGAGTCGCCAGCGGCTGCCGTTGGCTCCTCAGCAGGCTCGGCCGGAGGCGGAGGTGGCGTACCGGGCTCGCCGCGCTTCAGCGCCTCGAGTCGACCGGCTCGCTCGGCTGCGACGATCTCCTTCGCGGTCATCGTCGTCAGCTCGTCACGGGTGAGCTGGCGAGAATCGGACTCCGACATGGTGGAACGCGGATTCTGCACCACCGGCGGGTCCCGTGACAGCTAAGACGACAGCGACAGCCCGAGAATCACGAGCCAGCCCACGACTGCGATTCCTGCAGCTGCGAGAGCGGTCGGGCCGGCGTGGAGCAGTCGACGCGCGAGCAGGGCCGGCACGATCACGCAGGCCGCAAAGCCGACAGCCGCCGCGATCAGATGACTGGCGCGCGGGGGATGGTCGCGCGGGCCTCCGAAGCCCTGAATCTCGAACAACGCCTCGAGCAGGAAGCCGATCGCGAACAGGGCGCCGAGGCAACCGGCAGTCACGACCGTGACGACTTTCAAGGCCCGCATGGCAAAAGCATGACTGCTGGCGCGGAAAGCTTGTTAGAGGACGCCGCCGACGGGTAGTACTGTGGTGGAACTGCGGCGACAGAGGGAGTCTTGGCGATGGAGCAACACGAGCCGGAGCCGCGCTCGACCGAGGAGGATCGGGCCCGCGAGGAACACAAGACGTGGGTCGAGCGCTACCTCGGAGAGGGATGGCAAGAGGTCGAGCTCGGCATCTACCGGTTCGTCGGGCACGGTGAACCCGCGGCCGCCGAGCCGCCGCCGGAGACGATCGAAGCGCCACCCGGTGAGCTCGGCGACGCGCTCGATCCCAAGAAGGCCTCGCCGCCGCCCGCCACTCGCCGCCCAAGCCGCTGGCGCGTCCGACGCTGAGGACGGTCTGTCCCTAGGTGGTTCGGCCCGCGGCGGACTCGCCGTGGGAGGGGATCCATGCGGCGAGTCCGTGCCGTAGGGAGCGGGTGCCTCGATACTTGGGAGAGATCGAGTGGCGCCCGTAGGTTGAGTCTCACCGATCGGTCGGTCGGCAAACCACGATCCGTGCGTGGCGCGCCAGGAATCCCCTGCAATCACGGTCCTAGCGCTTCGGCGTAACCGTCAGCCGGCAACGCGTGCGACGGCACGTAAGGCAGCTGCTGCCTCGGCGTGCCGGTCTCCGCCAAGAGCGACGAGGCACGAGGTGACGAACGCCGCATCATCGATCGACGCCTGATCGCGGAGCTCGAGATAGCGCTGGAGCCATCGCGCCGAGACGCGCGCGTGGCGCCGCGGCTGTTGCTGGGCGATCAGAATCGTCAGCTCGAGCAACTCAGCCAGCGTCGGCCGACCGAGCGCGCGAAGTGTCGTCTCGGCCACCTGCAGGTTCTGACGCTCGATCGCCCGGTGGAAAACCGCCCGTGGATGGCCCTGCTCGGTCGTGGTGCCTTTCCGGGGCCGGACGGCAGCGCGAGTCTAGCGCTGTCTCAATGCGACATCGTCCCCTTGACGTTGCCGACGTTCAACAGACCCACCTGGCCCTGGTCGACGGCCGCGAACGCGTGTGAGACAAAGGGGTAGAGGCCGGGCTGGTCGATCTTCACGTCGAAGACGCCGCCGCCACCCGCGGGCACCGTGACGGTCTGGACGTTGTGCAATGCGTCGGCCGGGTTCATGTCGCCGAACGCATAGGCGGTGTTCAGGATCGTGCCGACGATGTGGAAATCGGTGTCGAGCGACGGGCCGGCGTCTACGACCCAGAAGCGGACGAGCTGGCCCGGGTCGGCGGTCAGCGGATGCTTCACATACTGACCCGCGTAGCCGTTGAAGGTCATCCAGTCCGGCTGCCGCGCATGTGCCTTGGCCATGTTGAACGTCGCCGGCTTCGAGAGCCCGTCGCTCGAGAGGTACCACTCGCTCGCGACGAGGACGTAGTTCTTGTCCGCCTTCGGCAGGACGCCCGGCTTGGGCTCGACGACGATGGCGCCGTACATCCCGTTCGCGATGTGCATCAGGACCGGCTTGGTGCCGCAGTGGTACATGAACACCCCGGGGTCGTTCGCTGTAAAGGTGTAGCTGACGGACTTGCCCGGCAGTACGTCGGTGAAGGCCTTGTTCGGGGCGATCCGGGCGGCGTGGAAATCGACCGAATGCGGGATCGCACCCCGGTTCGTCAGCGTGATCTTGACCTGCTGGCCTTGGCGAACATGGATCACCGGTCCGGGCGCGCCGCCGGCCCAGGCCCACGCCGCGTAGTGCACGCCGGGCGCGATCTGAATGTTGATGTCGGTCAGCGTAAGTGAGACGTTCGCGACCGGACCGGCTGCGGCAGCCGGTAGCGCAGCCGGATACGGCGTGTGCGCCGCAGCGAGGTCGGCGGCGTTCGCCGGCGCTGCGTCCGCATAGCTCGTGAGCGATCCGCTGCCGCTCGCAGCGCCGCTCATGTCCATGCCGGGCATTGTCGACGTGGCGTTCGCAGTGTTGCCAGCGTCGTTCCGCGCGTTCCGCGCGTCGCTCCACATCAGGATCGCGACCGTGCCGAGCACGACCACCAGGATCCCCATGAGCATCGCTGCGGCTCCCGCGAGCGCGGCTCCCGTCCCATCGTCGTCACGCTTGCCGGCATAGCCGCTGCTCATGATCGGTCCTCTCGTCGCACGGGTTCAGGTCGAGTTCAGTTGCCTCAACTCAACCTAGGCCCAGTCGTCGTCGGACGTCCCGTTGGGAAACCGCGCACCCTGGGCGGGAACTCCGAACGTTTGGTGCGGCTTTCCCGCGGCGAGCGCTACGGGCAGGGCGCGTCGACGATCGGTCCGCCGGGGCCGGTCACGCTGACCGTCGCGGTGCCGATCGTGCTCTGTACGCAGTAGGCGGTCGCCGACAGGTCGTGCAGCGAGATGCCGCTGCCGATCGAGGCGTTGATCTGCTGCAGGCCGGCCACCGTGGCGCCGGCGTAGCCGCCGTTCGCGGCCGCGAACGCCTGCAGGGCCGGGAGAGCCGACGTCATGTTGGCCCGCGCGACCGCGACCGACGCCTGATCGGGCAGGGCGAGCAGCGTGCTCGTCACCTGGTCGGCGCTCCGGCCGGCCCACCAGATGACCGCGCCGATCGCCAGCGCGGCAGCGATCAGGATGGCGACGATCGACTTCATCTCCTTCTTGTACGACCTTTCGGGCCGTCTGGCTACCCCTCAAGTTCGAAGCGCGATCTGCCGATGAGGGACTCGTGGCGTCCCAAAGTTTCTTCGACCTCAACAAGATGCTCGTCGAGCTCGAGCAGCTCGAGCTGCGGGAACGTGAGGTCTCGGCGGTGCGGCGCAAGCTGCACGACCGCCTCGACACCTTCCCGAACGAGATCACCGCGAAGCGGGAACAAGAGATCTCGAAGGAGCGCCGCCGGCTGCATCGCCGGATCGACATGCTGCGCGGCGAGCTGCGCATCGGCAACCGCCGGGCGGGCTAGTCCCTCGAGAGGGCGGCTCCGCCGGCGCACCCGTCGCACGGACGTGCACGCCGGCAGATCACGAACGACGGCTACAGAAATACGTCGCCCTTCGAGAATGGCACATTCGAGGCACGGCGAATAGGGGGCAAATCAGGTTTCGCCACCCCCGAAACGGGGATGCCCGACCGGGCCAACCAGGACTACGGTCCGATGGCGATCTATCAATCAGGGGGTCTCTTTGATGAAGAAAACGATTGCTCTGCTCAGCTTTGTGCTCACGCTCGCCCTGGCAAGCGCCGCGGGTGCCGCGCTCGTCCCGGGGATCTACGACCCAGGAACGACCGGTTGCCCTGTCGCAACCTTGTCGGGAGGCGTCCTGCATCTCGAGAAGAACTGCCCGACCCCGACGGAAGCGGCTGCCGGCGCAGACATCACCGGCCTTGGCGGGCAGGCGTTCACATCGGCGGCATTCACGCTCGCCAGCGCCGCCCAGTGCAACGGCGGCTCGCCGCGGTTCGACATCGTCACCGGCGACGGGACGTTCTTCCTCGGCTGCAACAACGTGACGCCGGTCATGAACGGCAACGGCACCGCGACCTACACGTTCACGGCGGCGACGCTGCTCGCTGGAGGCCAGCAGGTTCCCACGCCGACCGGCACGATCAGCTCGGCGGACGTGCTGATCGACGTTCAGGGCGTTGCCGACCTGACCAACATCTCGGTCAACGGCATCGCCGAGTCGCCGGTTGTACCGGCGCCGGGCCCGACGACCAAGGCCGACTGCAAGAAGGGCGGCTGGAAGAACTTCACCGACCCGAAGTTCAAGAACCAGGGCCAGTGCGTCTCGTACGTGAACCATCAGAACCACACGAACAAGCACGGCCACAAGAAGTAACCGCCACGCGAAGGAAGAGCACCGGAGGGGCTGGCCGCAACCGCGGCCAGCCCCTCCTCTGTTCTAACGGCGGTCCTTGAGCGCCTGCTCGGCCTCCGCCAGCTCCTGGGCGGCGCGGTCGGCCGCCAGACGGTGCTGTGCGGCTTCCTCCTGCAGGATCTGCGCCGCCGCCTCTGCCTCGCGCGCGGCATCCTCGGCCGCCCGCGCCTGGGCTGCGAGCGATCTTGCCGCGGCGCGCAGGGCGGTGACCCGCTCCCGGGCGGCGCGCGCGATCTCGTCGCCGCGCCGGCGCGAAGGCTTGACAGCCTCGAGTGGCCCGAAGCCGACCGCCGACAGCTCCTCCGTCAGGCGGCCGCGTTCGAGCAGCTCGCGCCCGGTCTCGTCGATCGCCGCTGCGCGCAGCGTCTGGCCGAGCCGATCGAGGACCGCCGCGGTGCCGCGGGTTCCGAGCGCGCTGCGAGCCGACGTCAGCAGCGCTCTGATCGCCGTTCGCTCGGCTGTGATCGCGTCGGCGAGCTCGTCGGCGCTCGCGTCGCCGGCCAGGGTGCGCTGCTGCGTCTCTCGGATCCGCTCCCCGGTCTCGAGCAGCGTCGCCACCTGTCCCGGCTTGTGCCGGGCAAGCTGGTTCGCCGCCCAGGCGACGGTGGCGGGCTTTCGGAGCGAGCGGATCGCCGCCGCCGCTTCGGCCTGATGCGCGCGCTTCAGACGTGCGACCAGGTCGTTGCGGGCTTTCGTGAACTCATCCAGCGGCAGGCCGTAGAGCCAGTCGAGCTCGTGCTCGAGGTCCGGGACTGCTGCAAGTGGCGGCGTCACCACGAAATCGTTCCACAAAGACCGGGGGAGAGCTCTCGCTCTCCCCCGGGGTATTCGACGATGGGGTCCCGGCTCAGGCGATCTTGACGAGCGACCTCGGAGGCACGATCACCGTCAAAGGCGGATACGCATTGCCCTTGATCTTGTAGATCGTGACCGGGTTCGACGTCACGTCGCCGTTCGCGTTGAACGACATATCACCGAGGATGCTGCCCTTCAGCTTGATCTTGAAGAGCTGCTTCGCGATGTCCGCACGGGTCCCGTTCGACTGTGCGATCGCCGCGACCATGACCTCGGCCGCCTGTGCTGCGTACACCGAGTAGGGATCCGGTGGCCGCTTGTCGGCCTTCGTGAACGACCGCACGAACGACTGGCCGGCGCCCTTGAGCGCACTGTTCGGCAGGCCCGCGACCGACACGGTTGCACCGTTGGTTGCCGAGCCACCCTGCTGAATGGTGGCCGAAACCGGGGTGAAACCGTCCGGCAGCATGATCTTGATGTTCGGGCCTACGGCGTTCCGCAGGTCCTTGATCAGCTTGCCGCCGTTCTCGCAGATCAGTCCACCGAGGAAGATGCCCTGCGCCCCGGAGGCCTTGATCTTGACGCCGAGCGCCTCGTAGGACGACGCCTTCCCGTCCCACGCGGTGAAGCCGGCGATCGTCAGTCCGAGCTTCGTCGCAGCGTTCCGGAAGTTCGACGCGACGCCGAGGCCGTAGGCCTCCTTGTCGTTCAGGATGTACACCTTCTTGACGCTGAGCGACTTGGCCAGCAGCGCGTCGGCCGCACCCTGGTAGTCGTCAGCTGCCACGACGCGGGCGTAGTTCCGCTTCCCGGTCGGGTAGTACTTCCCTGGTTCGCCGGCCACCGTTCCCGGGCCGCCGTGCGTCAGGCCGACATACGTGTTCGCCGGGCTGACCATTGCGATCGGGCCGTTTGCGGCACGGTTGAGAACCGGAACGATGATCTCGGCACAACCCGAGTTGAACGTCCCGATCACGCCGACCACGCTGCTGTTCTGCGCGTAGTTGTTCGCGTTGGACGAGCACTTGCCCGAGTCCCACTTGCCGGCCTGGGCAGTTGCGTCGTCGCAGCTCTGGTAGGCGAGCGAGTACTTGCCCGCCTTCCAGCCGTGCTGGTTGAAGATGTACTTGATCGCACGCGTCATCTGCGACGTTTGGGTCCGGCCTGAGCCCTCGAGCGGCAGGTCCGATGCGATCAGGAACTGGCCACTTCCGTTCTGGATCGCAGAGCACGACGCAGCCGGTAGCGGCGTGGCGCCGCTCCGGGCAAACGCCCCGCTCACCATCGCCGCTAGCGCGACGACTGCGATCAGCGCAGATGCGCCAACACCTGCGTAGATGCGCTTCTTCACTCGTCCTCCTGTCTGGGGGGTCAGGGGAATTCCGGGAGAGCATAGAGAGAAGGGAACGCCACCGCCAAGCGCGCTACGCTTTTCGATGTGCGCCGGACGTGGGGGGTCGTACTTGTGATCGCTGTCGCGATCTCCGCGGCAGCGTGGATCGCCGTCGCCTCGCGCGGTAGCGCAAAGCCGTCGCCGGCGAAGCCCGGGCTCGCACAGCCGGCGGATCGGTACGGCGACGACGCCGATTTGATGCGGCGGCTCGAGCGCCGCAAACTGGTCGAGCAGCACAAGTGAGCGGCCTCTCGCGGCGCGAGCTCTTGCAGCGCGGCCTGGTCGCACTCGCGGCCGGCAACGTCTACTCGTTGATCGACGGGCTCGCGGCCGCGCCGGCGCGCGCCGCAGCGGCGGCGGCCGCGCATCCCGAGCAGTACCTGCTCGGCGGCTTGCGTGTCGTCAACGAGCTCGGGATCGACGTGATCCTGCCGCCGCTTCACCACCGCGTGGTGACCGCCCGTGTCCGGGTCAGCGGCGGGATGAAGCTCCTCCAGGCCCAGACCAGGCTCGAGCGGGCGCTCGTCGTCCTCGAGCGTCGCTATCCGGCGACACCGGCTGGGCTCGGCGTGACCGTCTCGTGGGGCCTGCCGTACTTCCGGCGGCTCGTCCCGAAGCTGGCCGACGGGCGTCGGTACCCGAACTACCTGCCCGTCGATCGTGGCGCGTCGAAGGCAGGGCGCAAGCGGGTCGCGGCCGTGCTCGACGCCGCACGGTTCGCCAGCGACCCGGCAGAGGTCGTCCTCGGCGCGGACGACGTGGCGTTCCTCCTCCGCAGCGACGACGCCGCGCACCTCGACGACGCCTACCACGCCCTGCTCACCTCGCTCGGTGACCTCTTCGCCGTTCGTAGCGTCCGAAACGGCTTCGGCGGCGGTGGCTTCGCGCCCGGGCCCGGCCTCGCGAAGCAGATGGCGGTCGCGGCGGGAGTGCCCGGCGCCGACCTGATCGTCGACGGCGTGCAGATGTTCCTCGGGTTCACGTCGACGCAGAAGGCGGCGATGGCGCCCGACCGGATCGCGAGCTTCGAGACGCTCCACGGGCTGACCGATCAGACACCGCGGAGCTACTGGGCCGGCGGTGCCGCGATGCATCTGTCGCACCTGAACGAGGATCTCGAGCGCTGGTGGTCGCAGGCGCCGTTCCCCGAGCAGTTGACTGCGATGACGCGGCCGGGACTATCGGTCCCCGACAAGACGTACACGATCGCCGAGGACATCTCGCGCGTCGAGCGCGCGGCGGACGTGCACAACGACCTGGCGCGCTTCGGTGCCGTTGGTCACAGCGCGACGCTCCAGACGGTCTCTCGCCTGCGCGCGGACACGCGCGACGCATACGGCGTGACGCGAACGCGGGGGACGGCGATCATCCAGCGGGCCGACTTCAACACGCTCGACAACTCGTTCGCTTCCAGCGCGGTCCCGGCTGAAGCATCGTCGACGCCGACTGCCGGCCTCCACTTCGTTGCGTTTGCGCCGACGTCCGACCTCTTCAACCGCACGCGCCGCGCGATGGACGGCGCGCTCGGGGACGGCTCGTCGTTGCCGCTCGACCCGAATGCACCGGCGCTGGGGTTCAACTCGTTCATCCACGCAACCCATCGCCAGAACTTCGTCACGCCGCCGCGGGCGCACCGTTCGTTCCCGCTCGTCGAACAGCTCAGGAAACGCGCGTGATCTTGACGGTGCCGCTCCACGAGAGCGTGTCGTGGCAGTCGTCGGCAGTGCGGTAGCCCTCGTAGGGCTTCGTCGGCTGCGAGCAGTCGAGCGTCGGTGAGTAGGAGTCACCGGGACCGGGGTGCGAGGTGCCGACCGCGAAGGTCAGGGAGCCGTGCTTCTTCAGCGCGCTCAGCTTCGCGCGCGACACCGAGACGTGAGCCGCCAACTGGTCGTTCCGCACGTTCAGGCCACAGCCGACGCCGACCGGCACCGCGACCGGTGCCGCCGAGACCGCAAGGACGAGCAGCTTCGGCGTACTGCGCGCGAGCGCCAGTGACGGGCCGCCCGAGGCCACGAGTGCGCTGGAGCACGCCGTCTGGTTGACCCAGCCCGGCGGCGCCTGGCTGAGGTCGAGGCCGCAGGCGTCCTTGACGTCCGAGCCCTGGACGCTCGACCCGTCGATCCGGGAAGGGCCGGCGACCGGCCGCTTCCCGGGCCGGAACGCGCTCCAGGATGCGGCCCAGGTCATCGACGCATTGACGTCGATGTGCTCGGCAGAGTCACAGAGCCCACTGTCCTGGATGTTCTTCAGGTTGTCGAGCTGGTGCTCGCTGCCCGAGCCGGCGAAGGTGACCGTGTAGGACGGGGCCGGCGCTGCGAGCGCTGCGGAGACGGCGACGGCGGCGACTACGACTGCGAGACCTGAGAGGAGCCAACGCATCGAGGTTCTGACTATCATTCGAAACAGGGATTGTACGGGTTGATCGATAACCTTGCTAACTAAATGAGACGGCGTTCGTCTGACTATCCGATGGATGCCTCCGGTGGACAGCTGTGTGCCCGCGCGCGCTTCTGGGCGTCGCTTCGCCTCGACGGAGAGCTGTCCGAGCTCGAGGGCGCCCTGCTCGACGCGCACCTCGTACGGTGCGCCGACTGCGCTGCATTTGCCACAGGGGCGGCGGCGTCGACGGCGGCAATCCGGGCCGTCCCACTTGTCGCGCATGCACCCGTCTCCGTCTCCCTGCCGGCCTCGCCGCGTCGCGTGTTCGTCGGGATCGTGGCGGCGGCGGTCGTGATCGGCGCCGCACTGCTCGGTGGTCTCGGCGACGGCTCCCGCGGCACCGAAGCAGGCTCGTTCCTCTCGGCTGCCGGCTCGATCTCAGTCGTCTCGAACGCGGAGACGCCCGACCAGCTTCGCCGGCTTCGGCGGACGGCCCTATTGAACGCAAGGCCGCTTCCGCGCGAGGTCTCTGCAGAGCCTTCGGCCTAGGAAATCGAGACGGGCGTCCCGAGCGGGACGAGCCGCATCAGGAAACGCAGGTCGTCGTCCGCCGCGTGAACGCAGCCTGATGACAGCGCCTGTCCGATCGTCGACGGGACGTTCGTGCCGTGGATGGCGATCCGGTCACCGCCGGTCCAGCCCGACGGAAGCCGTGTCTGGCGGGCCGAGAGCGCGAGGATGCAGCAACCGTAGACCGGGCTGTAGGCGGGCCCCGACAGCTCGTCGGTGACCGCGAACCTTCCGATCGGAGTCGGCGACCCCGGCGCACCGACGCCAACGGTGAAGCGACGGAGCACGTGTCCGTCTCGGCGAAGCTCCAGCGTTCTGGCCGCGAGCTTGATCACGATCTCGACCGGAGTGGCGGAGATCGTGACGCCGGCCGCGTTCTCGTCGATCCAGCCGTCCTGGCCGTCCTGCAGGTCGGCGGTGGCGACCCGCAGCCAGTGACCTGACCGGCGCAGCACCGAGAGAACGCGCGCCGAGCCGAAGGCGGTGGTGGCGCCGAGGGTCGCGACGCGTGCCCCGCCAGGCCGGGCGAGTACCGGAACCGCTGCGTGCACCCGGGCGAGCAGATGCTCGTGCGTGGGGGCAGCCGTCGGCAGCGCCACCGCCGGATGGACGAGGAGCGACAAGGCCGAAAATGCAGTTGCGAGCGACACCATGAGCCGAGCAAGTCATCGGCCGCTCCGGCGCCGTTCTTTAGGTGTTAGACCACTCTGAGGACGACGCGCTCGACGTGGTGATCCGGGGTGCCGAGCCGCAACTCCAGCGTCCCGCGCCGGTGCACCGCGATCGTCAGGCGAAAACGGCCGTCGGCTGCCGTCGAGGTCTCCGCCAGCACCTGGGCACGACCGCCGTCCCAGCGACCGCTCAACGTGACGGGGCCGGTCGCCCGCACGGCGCCCGGGTGGAGGGTCCCGGTCTGGCCGACGATGGTGTATGTCGAGCCGACCGAGACGGTGCGATTGCTGAGCCCTCCGGGTACGCCGGCCGCGGACACGGCAACGCCGCCCATGAGGGAAGTGACGACGAACACGGAAACCAGGAGAGCGCGCCGCAGAGCCCGCAATTTACAGACGCCGCCGGTCGCGGGGCGACGCGGCGCCTACGTGCGCGCGGCGAGCTCGCTGAAGAGGAGCCCGGCGAACGGGAACCACTCACGGCCGTCGTCCTCTTCGTACGAGAAGACGTTCGTGCCGCCGCCGAGTGCCCGCGCGGCCGCCGAGACGGTGGCCTGGTCGCTGGAGAGATCCGGGTCCTCCTCGACCTGCGCTGCGGTCAGCTTGCCGCCGCCCTCGCGGGCCAGGTCGACCAGGCGCCTCGTTGCTTCCTCGTACGTCATGCTCCCTCGTTCCCCTTTGGCTGAAAAGCCCCGATTTGCGGGGCTTTTGTGCGAGGCTGCGGGACTAGGACTCGAACCTAGACTACCTGATCCAGAGTCAGGCGTCCTACCATTAGACGATCCCGCAGGGCGCCCGAAGTGTAGCCGGGGCGGCCCGCGGGCGAACCCTTCCCGCTAGAGGTCGAGCTCGTACAGCGGCACGAGGCGCTTCTCGGCCTCGGTGTCGATGTGGGCGACCACTTCGACGTAGGGCTCGAGCCCCGAGCCGACGAGCTTCGCCTTCAACAACCCGTCGACCTGGTAGATGCCGGAGGAGTTGTTCATCCGGATCGAGATGCGAATCGGCTTCTTCTCGCCGTCCGAGATCTCGACCTCCTCGATCGCGGCGGCCGACAGCGAGTGGATCCCGATCCGGCCGCGCTCGAATGCGATCCGCGAGCGCCCCTGTTCCATGTCGAGCGCATCGGCGACCCGGAGGATCCCGGCCTCGAGTGTCAGCGGCTCCCCGTCGGAGCGGTGGCTGATGATGCCCTGCAGCACCTCCGAGACGATCACCGTCAGCTCGGGCTCGTCGTAGAGCCCGGTGAGCAACTCGCGCAGTTTCGGCTCCGACAGGAAGAGGCTGAAGTCCTCGTGGCCCTTCCGGTGGACCGACATGCCGATGCAGTGCGTGAGCGCCGTCAGGGCGACCACGACCTCGGCGTCGTCGCGGGTCATGCTGTAGTCGGTGACCATCGCCGGCTCGACGCCGTGCTTCGTCAGTTGGCGCAACAGCTTGAGCGCGATGTTCGTGACGATCTGGACGTGGACCCAGGAGTGGTCGTTGATCTCCATCCGGGCGACCGCGTTCACATTCGAGACGTGCCACCAGCCCTTCAGCTGCAGGTCCTTGTTGACGCGATCGATGATCGTGCGCAGCTTGCGGTTCGCCCGGACCGGAACGCGGATCCGCATCTGTGCGGTCGCTTCGGCGGGCGTCAGCCGTGTCTCCCGCTCGGCCTCCTCGGAAACGGGTTGCCCGATGCGCTTCTCGGTCTCGCGGTCGAGCATGCCCGAGAGCTTACGTCGCGGGCGCGGGGCCTGAGGGGCTCCGCGCCCGCGAACGAGGAGTGTCTGTCAGCCGATCAGGCTTGACGAACCGTGCGAGATGTCCTGGGCGATCGCGGTGTAGATCCCCTGCAGCGAGCCCGGGCCTGGCTTCTCGAAGTAGTTGGAGGGCACGGTCGCGATGCCCTGGAGCGCCTGTCTGATCGTGATCGCAGGCGACTCGACGGCTCCGGTGTACGACCTGCAGCCGCCGGTGTCGTCGTCGACGGCGTAGCCGATCGAGTAGACCGTCGTGCCCTTGGCCTTCTCGATATTCGACGAGGTGATGCCCTGGTGGCACGGCTGCGTGCGGTACGGAGAGTTCGTCGCGTAGTAGGTCGGCCCGGTGTTCGCCGCGCCGTCCGACATGAAGACGATCACGTCCGGCACCTTCGGGCGGCCGTGCGCGTCGAGCTCGGCCTGCGCGGCCTCGATCGCGTTCGAGTAGGAGGTGCTACCGGCGCCCTGGATGCAGTTGAGTGTCGAGAGCAGGTTCGACGAGTTGTTCAGCGAGCCGTCGGCGTTCTTGTAGTCGTGCGACATCGGCACGATCGTGTACGCCGCGTTCACGAGGTTGTAGTTCCCGGTCGCCGGTGTCGCGCAGCGGTTGGTGACGCTCGTCGCCGGCGGCAAGACGGCCAGCCCGACGTAGGCGATGGTCGGGTCGAAGAAGCTGAGGAAGGTACGCACGCCGGCCTTGGCGTTGTTCAGGTCGGTGCAGGCCGGATCGTTGTTGCCGGCGCTGTCCTGGCACATCGAGCCGGTGCGGTCGACGACCAGCATCACGTCGACCGGCTTCGAGCCGCACGGCGAACACGCTGTCGCCTTGACGTGCACGCTGAACGAGTTGAGGCCGAAGACCTTGGCGAAGAAGGTGGGGACGTCCGCGGTCTCGGTGACCGCGACGGAGTTCACCGGGTTGCAGCCGGGGATCGTCGAGATGCAGCTGGTGGTGATCGTCTCGGTGACCGGGACCTTCGTGATCTTGTTGCCGCCCGCGCTCGACGCGCCGTACTGGGTCGCGGTCGTCTTGGCCGCGGTGCTGTCGGGAAGCTGCTGCGCACCAGCGAGCGCCGCTGCGTCGGCGGCTGCCTGCAGGTCGCGCTGGGTCTTGTACGCGTAGCCGATGTCGATCACGATCCCGATCATTCCGACCAGGACCACGAACGCGATTACGACGAACACGATCACCTGGCCGCGTTCGTCACGGATCCTGCTTGAGATTCGGTTGGGAATGCGCATGTCGAGACTCTCCCGGGATCCGGCGGCTACCGCATGCTCCGCTTGAACGGTTGGTTCTCACGTTGTCGGAGAACTGCGAGCGGAGCGCCATCCCCGGTTAGGGTGAACTCGAACGAGGGACTTGCAGCGTTGGCCGTGTATTCGTCCGCCCGGGCTGTCAGGATGAGCGCGGATGATCGAGGAGACACACAGCGCTCTCACCAGTGAGCGGTCGGGCTTCTGGCGCCGCTTCGCAGCCGCCCTGATCGACGGGATCGCGCTCGGCGTGGTCAGCGGCATTCTCCGGGCGATCCTCGGCAACGCCGGCGGTGAGGGGCTCGGACTCGTGATCTCATTCGGCTACTACACGTACTTCCACGGCAAGACCGGCCAGACCCCAGGCGATGCGGTGATGTCGATCCGGGTCGTCGACTTCCGCGACGGCACCGGCGAACCGATCGGCTACGGCCGCGCGCTCGTCCGCGCACTGATGTCGATCGTCTCCGCGCTGGCCCTGCTGCTCGGCTACTTCTGGATGCTCTGGGACAGCGAGAAGCAGACGTGGCACGACAAGGTCGCGGGCTCCGTCGTCATCCCGGCGCGCTGACGATCTAGGCGACTTCCGCGGCCCAGTCGCCGTACAGCGAGAGGTAGAGGCCGCCGCGCGCGAGTAATTCGTCGTGTGTGCCCTGCTCGACGACAAGACCGTGTTCGAGCACGACGATCAGATCGGCGTCGCGGATCGTCGAGAGTCGGTGGGCGATGATGAACGCCGTGCGGCCCTCGAGCAGCAGGCGCAGAGCGTGCTCGATCTTTCGCTCGGTACCGATGTCGACCGAGCTCGTCGCCTCGTCGAGGATCAGGATCCGCGGGTCGGCGAGGAGCGCGCGCGCGAACGCGATCAACTGCCGCTGACCGAGTGAGAGCCGCGAGCCGCGCTCGCCGAGCTGCGTCTCGAAGCCCTGCTCGAGCCGGTCGATGAACTCGTCGGCGCCGACGGTCCGGGCCGCCTCCACGATCTCCTCGTGCGTCGCGTCGGGCCGGCCGAACGCGATGTTCTCGGACACGGTGCCGGCGAAGAGGAAGCCCTCCTGCGGCACGATCCCGAGCTGTCGGCGCAGCGACTGCTGCGTGACGGAACGAAGGTCGGTGCCGTCGATCGTGATGCGGCCCTCGGTCGGGTCGTAGAAGCGTGCGAGCAACTTGGCGATCGTCGACTTGCCGGCGCCCGTGTGCCCGACGAGCGCGACGGTCGTCCCTGCCACCACGTCGAGATCGATGCCGTGCAGCACCTCGGGCCCTCGGCCGTACGCAAAGCGGACGCCCTCGAAGGCGACGTGCCCAGCGATCTCGTCCAGCTCGCAACGCACCGGGGGCGTCCTCCACCTCCGGCGCCTCGTCGAGCACGTCAGTGATCTTGTCGAGCGCCGCGACGGCGGAAAGGAAGGTGTTGTAGAGCTGTGAGAGCTGCTGGACCGGGTCGAAGAAGTTCGTGAGGTAGCCGAGGAACGCGACGACGATGCCGATCGACACCTCGCCGTTGTAGGCAAGCCAGCCGCCGTAGCCGAGCACCACCGCGGTTGCCGCCGTCGAGAGGAAGTCGACGAACGGGAAGTAGAGGCCGCTCAGGACGACCGTGCGCATGTTCGCGACGCGGTAGTCGTCTCCGATCTGCCGGAAGTTCTGCTGGGCGGCGTCCTCCCGGGTGAACGACTGGAGCACTCGCATCCCGGCGATGTCCTCCGCGAGCGTCGCGGTCACCAGGCCGAGCGTCTCCCGGACCGAGCGATACGCGCGACCCGAACGTTTCCGGAACCACGCCGTCGCGACGGCCATCAGCGGCATCACGCCCATCGTCGCGAGCGCCAGCCGCCAGTCGAGGAAGAACAACAGCACCGCGGTGCCGACCAGTGTGAGTGTGTTCTGGATCAGCGAGCTGACCCCGTCGGTGACGAGCTGGTCGAGTGCCTCGACGTCGTTCGTCAGGCGGCTGATGATCACGCCGGCGCGGTTTCGCTCGTAGAAGCCGAGGGACAGCCGTTGCAGGTGACGGAAGAGGTCGTTCCGCAGGTCGGCCAGCATGCGTTCGCCGGTCCAGCCGGTGAAGTAGGTCTGGGCGTAACTGAAGAGCACCCCAAGCACGCCCGCGGCGACGAACGCGATCACGATCAGGACGAGCAGGTGCGTATCGCCGCTGCGCACCTCGTCGACCGCCCGGCCGACCAGGTACGGCGGGACGAGTGACACCGCCGTCGCAGCGAGCAGCGAGACGATCGCAATCAGCGTGCGCGCGCGGTACGGACGCGCGAGCCGGTAGAGGGCGCGCAAGCGGCGCTTGGTCTGCGGCCACGACCAGTCCTCGACCGTCGGCCTGCCGCCGCGCATCAGGTGCCCGCCGGGCTGGTGAACCCTCACGCGACTTCCTCGCTGAGCACGCGCTCGAGCAGGCCGTGCTGGTAGATCTCGCGGTAGACGGGGCTCGAGTCGGCGAGCTCGTCGTGGCTCCCGCGGGCGGCGACGCGACCCTCTTCGAGGACGACGATTTCGTCGGCGAGGGCGATCGTCGACAGCCGGTGGGCGATGATGATCGTCGTGCGGCCACGCATCGCGCCGCGCAGCCCGTCGCGGATCCGCGCCTCGGTCGTTGCATCGACGGAGGCCGTCGCGTCGTCGAGGATCAGGATCCGCGGATCGACGACGAGCGCGCGCGCGATCGCAAGCCGCTGCCGCTGTCCGCCCGAGAGCGTGATCCCGCGCTCGCCGACGATCGTCTCGTAGCCGTCGGGGAGACGCCTCGATGAACTCGTGCGCCTGAGCCAGCTGTGCCGCCTGGGTGACGTCTTCCTCGGTGGCGCCCGGCCGGCCGAAGGCGATGTTCTCGCGCACGGTCGCCGAAAAGAGGAACGGATCCTGCGCGATCACGCCGATCTCGCGCCGCAGCGACGTGAGGTTGACGGCGCGAACGTCGTTGCCGTCGACCGACACGCTGCCGGCCTGGACGTCGTAGAAGCGCGGGACGAGCGCCGCGAGCGAGGTCTTGCCGGCGCCGGTGTGGCCGATCAGTGCGACGACCCGCCCGGGCTCGAGCTCCAGGTCGACGTCCACGAGCACCGGCCGCTCCGGGTCGTAGCCGAAGGTGACGCGATCGAAGACCACGCGGCCGGGCCCGGAGGGAGTGCGGGCGCGCCGTCGGCGTCGGCGATCTCCTCGGGCTCGTCGATCACCTGGAAGATGCGCTCACCCGATGCGGTGGCTCGTTGCGCCTGCCCGATCCACATCCCGAGTTGCCGCAGCGGCGCCACGAGTAGCGCGAGGAAGAGGTTGAACGCGACGAAGTCGCCGAGGGAGAGGTCGCCGCGCGCCACCATTCGGCCGCCGACGAGCAGGATCGCCGCCTGGGCGAGCAGCGGCAGGAAGCTGAGCAACGGAACGTAGAGCGCCCGCTGCCGGTTCGCCTTGACGCTCTGCACGAAGACCCGCTCCGAGCGCTGCTCGAACTTCGCCTGCTCGGCGCTCTCCTGCGCGAACGACTTGACGACGTGGACGCCGACGATGTTCTCCTCGGCGACGGTGGCGACGTCGGCCATCCTCTGCTGCACGTCGCGGAGCAGTGGATGGGCGACGTGGCTGTACCGGTACGCGATCGCGATCAAGCAACGGCGCGATCGCGATCGAGATCAGCGCGAGCTTCCACGAGATGATGAAGACGACGATCCCGACGCCGACGATCGTGAACACGTGCTGGAAGAAGAAGATCAGGCCGTAGCCGAGGAAGAACCGCACGCCTTGGAGGTCGACCGTCGCGCGACTCATCAGCTGGCCCGTCTGGTGTCGGTCGTAGAAGCCGAACGAGAGGCGGACGAGCTTCGCGTACACGGCCTGCCGCATGTCGAGCTCGACCGCGAGCGCCTGTTTGCCCGCGATCAGCCGGCGGCCCGACATCATCAGGGCGCGCGCGAGGCCCAGCAGCAACACGATCGCGACGAGCCATTTCAGCCGGCCGAGCTCGTTCTCGTGCAGCGCGGTGACGACGCTTCGCGTCAGGAGGATCGCGACCAGCGCCGCGGCTTGAGAGCCGACGGCCAGCAGGATCGAGATGATCAGCGAGAGCTTGTACGGCCGGAGGAAGGCGACCAGCCGTAGGAATGTGGCGCGGTACGCCGGCGTGGTCGGATCGTTCACTTAGTTAAGGGTACCCGGGGTCAGCGTCGGGCAAGCTCGGCGTGCACGAGCCGGACCGCTGCCGCGACGCGCCGGCGATTCTGCGGGCTCGTTCAGCCAGCTGCTCGCGCCTGAGGGGTGGGGCAGGGGAATCGCGACCGCGTCTCCGAGTGGGTAACGGCGGCCGACGGACTCGGTGACGCTCCGCACGCCGAGCAGCCGACCGGCCGCGAGACCGCCGACGGTGACGATCAGTCGAGGCTGGAGCACGCGCAGCTCCTCGCGGTGCCAGCCTGCGCACAGGTCTTGTTCCTCGCGCGTCGGCGTGCGGTCGCCCCGGCCCGAGGCTGCGCGACCCGGATAGCAGCGGGTGACCGACGCGCAGTAGAAGGTCTCGTAGAACGTCTCCTCGTCGAGCTCGAGCCACCGCCGTAGCGTTCGGCCCGCGCGACCTCGCCAGGGACGCCGTTCCTCGCCCTCGACGATGCCAGGCGCCTGACCGAACAGGTACGCCCGCTGGTGGTGCAACGGCGCCAGCACCGGCAGCGAGGCGAGGGGATGCCCGGCGTCGACGCAGGCCCGGCAGCGCGCCTGGTCACGCTGCAGCGACGTCAGCGACCGGTAGCGCTTCACACCGGAAAGCGCACGGCGACGAACCAGCGGCCGTCGTGCAGCACCTCGCCGCCGCCAAGCTCCGCCGCGAGTCCTGCGCCCGTGAACCAGCGCTTGTAGACCTCCCAGCGCGAGCCGTCGTTGAGCACGCGTTCCTGCACCGCCTCGTCGGTGTCGACCGCCGCCCGAGCGGAGTCGACCACGACGAGCTCCGCGGGCGACACGCGCGGCCTCCGCCCGGAAGCGCAGCCGCTCGACGTCGCGCAGATGTCCGTAGAAGTGCCCGGTGAAGACACGATCGAACGTGGCGTCCGGGAACGGCAGCGCCAGCGCGTCGCCTTGCACCACGGTCGCCCGTGGAGCCTGCGCGGCGGTCTGTTCGAGCATTCGCTCGCTCTGATCGAGCGCCACCACGTCGCCCTGGAGGTGCCGGGTCAGGAAACCGGTGCCGCAGGCGACGTCGAGGGTGCGGGCCGGGGGCAGAGCCGCAACGACGTCCGCGAGGAGCGACACCTCGGCCTCCCAGTCCGGACGCTCGCGCTCGGCGAAGAGACCCCGTCCCAGGTACCAGTCGTCGTACTCGGTCGCCCGTTGGTCGTAGTACTCCTTCAACACTCCTAAAGTAGTCACGTGCGGCTGCTCGAGGCGGTACCCAACTTCAGCGAAGGTCGTAACCGGTCGACGATCGATGCGATCGCAGACGCGCTGTCGGTGCACGCGCGGCTGCTCGACGTCCACAGCGACCCCGATCACAACCGGTCGGTCTTCACCCTCGTCGGCGACGAGCGGGAGCTCGTCGAGGCACTCGTCTCGGCGGTCTGGGTCGCGAAGCACCGCATCGACCTTCGTGCTCATGACGGGGCACACCCGCGCATCGGCGTGGCGGACGTCGTCCCGATCGTCCCGCTCGAGCCCGACGACTTCGAGCGAGCCCGAACGGTCGCCGAGATCGTCGGGGAGCGGCTTGGCTCGGAGCTCGGCCTGCCGGTGTTCCTCTACGCGCCGCCCGAGCGAGGGCCGGCCTTCTACCGCCGCGGCGGCCTCGAGGAGCTGCAGCGGCGCATCGATGAGGCGGAACTGGCCCCGGACTTCGGGCCGAACCAGCTGACGCCGGCCGCAGGTGGCGTGATCGTCGGCGCGCGGCGACCGCTGATCGCGTTCAACGTCAACCTGCGGGGTGACATCGCCGTCGCGCGAGCGGTCGCCGGCGTCGTGCGGGAGACCGGTGGTGGCTTTCCCGGCGTCCGGGCGCTGGGTCTGGCCCTGCCGAGCGCGGGGCTGGTGCAGGTCTCGATGAACGTGGAGGACTGGGAGGCGGCGGCGCTGCACGAGATCGTCGCGCGCGTGGTGCTCGAAGCGGAAGCGCGGGGTGCGGAGGTCGCCGGCTCGGAGCTGGTCGGCCTGTTGCCGGCCGGTGCCGCGGCCGCCGCGGCAGGTGCGGCGCTCCACATCGACCACTTCGACGAGTCCCACGTGCTCGAGCTGAGGCTTCTGGATGGCTGATCGACAGTTCCCGGTGTCGCGGGGAGGGTCTGCACCAAACAATGCGGTCGACTCGACGGGTGCCAAGGCCGGTGGCCTTGGTGCCCGGCGAGGCGGGCGCAATGTGCCGCGTGCAGGCCCCCCGCCGCGGCGGCGTTGAATTGACGATCAGCCATCTAGACTCGGACGGGTGACTGCGACTGCCCTGACGGGCGACGACATGACGCTCGCCGACGTCTGGGCGGTCGCCGTCGAACGACGGAGCGACACGTCGCTCGCCGATAGTGCCCGGGCGCGGATGCAGGCGGCCCGCGCGGTCGTCGAGCGGGCGGCGCACGGGTCGAGCGAGCACACGTATGGGGTGAACACCGGCTTCGGCCGGTTCGTTTCGAAGCAGATCCCCGAGGAGCAGACCGAGGAACTGCAACTGCGCCTCCTGCGCTCACACGCGTGCGGGGTCGGCCCGCCGTACCCCGACGAGGTCGTGCGCGCCGCCATGTTGCTGCGCGCGAACGCCCTCGCCAAGGGCAACTCGGGAGCGCGCATCGAGACGGTCGAGTTGCTGCTCGACTGCCTGAACCGCGGTGTGCTCCCGCGTGTGCCTGCGCGTGGGTCGGTCGGCGCCTCGGGCGACCTGGCGCCGCTCGCGCACCTTGCTCTGCCACTCGTCGGCGAGGGGTCCGCGTGGCACGACGGCGAGCTGCTCGCCGGGGACGCCGCGCTGCGACGGGCGGGGCTGGAGCCACTGCAGCTGGTCGCGAAGGAGGGTCTCTCGCTGATCAACGGCACGCAGTTCATGGCTGCGCAGGGAGCGCTCGCGCTCGTGCGAGCCCAGCGGCTCGCGCGTGCTGCCGACTGCGCGTGCGCGCTCTCGCTCGAGGCGCTGCAAGGTTCGCGCAACTCGTTCCTGCCGCAGATCCACGCGCTGCGGCCCCTCAAGGGGCAGGGAGTGTCCGCAGCCAACCTGCTGCGGCTGCTCGAGGGCTCGGCGATCATCGAGTCGCACCGCTGGTGCGACAAGGTGCAGGACGCGTACTCGCTGCGCTGCGCGCCACAGGTGCACGGAGCGTCGCGAGACCTGCTGGACTACGTCGAGTACACGGTCGGCACGGAACTGAACGCGGCGACCGACAACCCGCTGGTGCTGGTCGAGGAGGGGATACTCGTCTCGGCCGGGAACTTCCACGGCCAACCGCTCGCCTTCGCGCTCGATGCGCTCGCGATGGCGGTCGCCGAGCTTGCGAGCATCTCGGAGCGCCGGGTCGAGCGGCTCGTCAATCCCAACCTGAGCGACGGCCTGCCTGCGTTCCTGACCACCGATGGCGGGCTCAACTCGGGGTTCATGATTGCGCAGTACGTATCTGCATCACTCGTTTCGGAGAACAAGTCGCTCTGTCACCCTGCATCGGTTGACTCGATTCCGACCAGCGCAGGACAGGAGGATCATGTGTCGATGGGCAACGCATCGGGGCTGAAGGCGTGGCAGGTCGTCGCGAACGCCGAGCACGCGCTGGCGATCGAGCTGCTCGCTGCGGCCCAGGCGGTCGAGTTCCTCGCGCCGCTCGAGCCGGGTCGCGGCGCGCGCGCGACCCACGATCACGTGCGCACGCTGTCGGAGCGCCTGCGCGACGACCGGCCGCTCGGCCCGGACATCGAGGCGGTCGCAGGCTCGATCAGGGACGGCTCGCTGCTCGCGGCCGTCGAGCGCGAAGTGGGGGAGCTCGTATGAGCAAGAAGCTGGAGTGGGGCGGGATCCCCGAGCTGCCGCCGCCGAAGAATCCGTACCGCGACACGCTGCTCGTGTACGGCGGCATGGCGCTCGTGATCCTGATCGTCGCGTGGCTGACCGGAGGCTCGGTCGCCAAGGCGGTGCTCGTTGCGGCCGTGTTCTTCGTGATCGCCTCGGGGTGGACGATGTACCGGTTCCGCGTCAAGGCCCGTGACGCAGCGCGGCGGGCGGAGGGTGATACGTGACCGTCGCGCGGTCGGTCGAGGCGACCGTCGAGTCGCTCTGCGGCGACCTGCGCACGATCAAGGCGCCACGGGGGAGTGAGCTGAACGCCCGCTCGTGGTCGACCGAGGCGCCGCTCCGGATGCTGCTGAACAATCTGGACAGTGAGGTGGCCGAGCGGCCGGAGGACCTCGTCGTGTACGGCGGCACCGGGCGGGCGGCGCGGTCGCACGAGGCGCTGAAGGCGATCGTCAAGGCGCTGCTCTCGCTCGCCGACGACGAGACGCTGCTCGTCCAGTCCGGCAAGCCCGTCGCTGTGTTCCGCACGACGACAGCCGCACCCCGGGTCCTGATCGCGAATTCGCTGCTCGTGCCCAAATGGGCGACGTGGGACGAGTTCAGGCGGCTCGAGGCCGAAGGTCTGACGATGTTCGGCCAGATGACCGCCGGGTCGTGGATCTACATCGGCTCGCAGGGGATTCTCCAGGGCACGTACCAGACGTTCGCGGCCGCGGCGCAGAAGCACTTCGGGACGTCCTCCCTTGCCGGCCGCACGGTGCTGACTGCGGGGCTCGGCGGCATGGGCGGAGCCCAGCCGCTGGCGGCAACGCTGGCTGGAGGGGTGTGCCTGTGCGTCGAGGTCGATCCGTCGCGGATCGAGCGGCGGCTCGAGACCCGCTACCTCGACGAGGCGACCGAGGCGCTCGACGATGCGCTGGCGCGAGTCCGCGCCGCAGCTGCTGACGGCCGCGCGCTCTCGATTGGCTTGCTCGGCAACGCGGCCGACGTCGTGCCCGAGCTCGCGCGGCGCGGCGAGCAGTTCGATCTCGTCACCGACCAAACGGCAGCGCACGACCCGCTGACCGGCTACGTGCCGCAAGGCTTGTCGGTCGACGAAGCCGCCGTGCTCCGGACGTCTGACCCCGACGAGTACCTCCGTCGCGCCCGCACTTCGATCGCGGCACACGTCGAGGGCCTGCTCGAGTACCTCCGAGCAGGCACCCATGTTTTCGACTATGGCAACAACCTGCGGGGTGAGGCACTCGAAGCGGGTGTGACCGATGCGTTCGCGTACCCAGGCTTCGTCCCGGCTTATATCCGGCCGCTGTTCTGCCGGGGGATCGGCCCGTTTCGCTGGGCCGCCCTGTCGGGCGACCCGGCCGACATCACTGCGATCGACCAGGAACTGCGCGAGCTCTTCCCGGACGACGAGCTGCTCCAGCGCTGGCTCGAGCTGGCACCGGAACGGGTCGCGTTCCAGGGGCTCCCGGCCCGCATCTGCTGGCTCGGTTTCGGCGACCGGGCGCGCGCCGGGCTCGCGATCAACGAGCTCGTCCGGACCGGTGTGGTCAAGGCGCCGGTGGTGATCGGGCGTGATCATCTGGACGCGGGCTCCGTCGCGTCGCCGTACCGCGAGACCGAGGCGATGCTCGACGGCTCGGACGCGATCGCCGACTGGCCGATCCTGAATGCGCTCGTCAACGTCGCAGCCGGAGCGACGTGGGTCAGCGTCCATCACGGCGGTGGCGTCGGCATCGGCAACTCGATCCATGCCGGCATGGTCGTCGTCGCCGACGGAACCGAGGCAGCGGCCGAGCGGCTCGAGCGCGTGTTGACGTCGGATCCGGGCATGGGCGTCGTCCGGCACCTCGACGCCGGTTACGAAGAGGCGGAGTCGACGGCGCGGGAGCACGGCCTGAGCACGCCTATGTTCGACGCGACGTCCTAGCGGTCATGAGTCGGCTCCTCGTCCGTGGGCTCGCCCAGCTCGTCACGCCGGCCGGGGATGGGACGCTGCCGCGCCGCGGGCGCGAGCTTGCGGCCGTCGAGGTACTGGACGATGCATTCGTCCTCTGCGACGGCGGGCGGATCGAGGCGGTCGGGCGGATGCGCGAGCTCGCGCAGACCGTCGGCGACCTGGACGGGGTCGAGGAGCTCGACGGCTCCGGCCTGTGCGCGGTCCCGGGCCTGGTCGACTGTCACACCCACCCGGCGTGGGGCGGCGACCGGGTCGAGGAATTCTCCCTGCGGGCAGTCGGCGCGGGCTACGAGCAGCTCCATGCCGCGGGCGGCGGCATCCTCTCGACCGTCGCCGCGACGCGGGCACTCGGCGCCGACGGGCTCCGAGAGCGGGTGGCGCGCCATGCCAACTGGCTGCTCCGACACGGCACGACGACGTGGGAGGGCAAATCCGGCTACGGGCTCGATCTGGCGACCGAGCTCGACTCGCTGCGTGCGGTGCGTGCCGCGGGTGGCTCCCCGACCTGGCTCGGCGCGCATGCGGTGCCGCCCGAGTTCGCGGACGCCGACGCGTACCTCGACTTCGCGCTCGGCGAGGTGCTGCCCCAGGCGGCCTCGCTCGCCGACGCGGCGGACGTGTTCCTCGAACGAGGCGCGTTCGACGTGGCCCAGGCACGGCGCTTCCTCGAAGCGTGCGCCGCCGCCGGGCTCTCCCTGCGCCTGCACGGCGACCAGTTCACGGAGTCCGGTGCGATTCCGCTGGCGGTCGAGTTGGGCGCTCGATCCGTCGATCACCTCGAGGCCACCGGAGAGGCGGGAGTCGGGGTGCTGGCCGCGAGCGGCGTCATCGGCGTGCTGTTGCCCGCGAGCGCGCTCTTTCTCGACCGGCCGATGCCGCCGGCCCGCGCGCTCGTCGATGCAGGCGCCGCGATCGCGCTCGCGACCGACTTCAACCCCGGCAGCTCCTTCACGACGAGCCTGCCGTTCATCTGCTCGCTCGCGTGCACACAGCTTCATCTCTCACCGGCAGAGGCGCTGACCGCAGTCACGGTGAACGCTGCCCACGTGCTCGGCGTTGCTGACCGGGCCGGGCGGATCGCTCCCGGCTGGGCTGCCGACCTCGTCCTGCTCGACGCGCCGGACTGGCGCTACCTCGCCTACCACCTCGCGGGCGACATCGTCGAGGCGGTCGTCAAGGGCGGACAGGTCGCCTACCGGCGCTAACCTGGGTTCGTGCCCTCGAAAAAACAGCGCCGCCGGCGGGCCAAGGCCTTCCGGCACGAGTACGACCTCGTGCTCGTCGACGCCGAGGGCAACGAGCTGCCGGTCGATCCGGAGGAGCGCCGCAGCGAACGTGAGGCCAAGGTCGAGCAGCGCGCGAAGGCGAAGCCCGCCCGCGGCCAGACCTCGCGCCGCGGCAAGACCTTGCGGGAGCCGCCCAAGCCGTCCTGGGATCGCGCGCTCCGCCGCGGCGGCGTGATGGGCGCGTTGATGCTGCTCGCGTTCATCTTCCTCTTCAAGAGCGCGCCGCTCGGGATCCGTCTCGCGTGGGGCCTCTTCTATGCAGCCGCGTTCGTGCCGCTCACGTACTTCGTCGACCGGACCGCGTACCGCACGTACCTGCGCCGGCTCGAGCGCGCCAACGCGCCGAAGAGCTAGCTCGAGCTACGCACCGCCGCCGCCGCGGAAGTGGCCGACACCCGGCCACGGCGCGAGCAGGAGGAGCACCCTGGCGCCGTCGTCGCTGCGGATCGCGTGCCGCTCGTCGGGCTCGAATCGCGCCGTCAGCCCGGGCCCCGCGGTGATCGTCTGGCCGCCTGCGGTGAGCTCGACGCTGCCGTCGAGGACGGTCAGCCACGCGTTCTCTTTCACCTGGTGCTCGCCGAGTGACTGCCCCGGCGTGAGAACGATCAGGACCGCCCGGGCCCCGTCGTCTGAATGCAGCACGAGCGGGTCGCGAGTTCCGTCTGGCGCGTGTACCGAAAGGAGGTCCCAGGTCTGCATCGGCAGGGAAAAGGCGTTTCCGCGCCAGGCTACACTCAAACGCTTGCCGATGCCGCTCGCCGTCGACCCGTTCGTGCTCGGTCCTTTCCACTCCAATTGCTACGTGGTGCGGCTGGAGCGCGGCGCGCCCGAGGCGGCGGTGATCGACCCCGGCGACGACCCGACTGAGCTGCGGCTCGAGCTCGCGCGGATAGGCTCGCGCGCCGCGGGGATTCTGGTCACGCACACGGATGTCGACCACATCGGCGGGGTGGCAGCGCTGGCCGACGGGACCGGGGTCGACGTGTGGGCTCCAGCCCTGGAGGCCGATGCGCTGCGGGCCGGTGAGACCCGCGGCGGCTTGCGGGTCCCGCCACACGATCCCGCCCACACGGTGTCGGGCGGCGACCAGGTGACGGTCGCCGGGATCACGTTCGAGGTGATCGACGTGCCCGGTCACTCGGCGGGTCACGTCGCATTCCTGCACGGCGGCGAGCTGTTCTCGGGCGACCTGCTGTTCGCCGGCTCGGTCGGCCGCGTCGATCTCGAGGGCGGCGACTGGGACACGCTCGTCGCCTCGGTGCGCTTGCTGGTCGAGCGATTCCCGCCCGAGACGGTCGTCTATCCCGGCCATGGTCCGGCGACGACACTCGGCAGCGAGTTGCAGACAAACCCGTTCCTGCGCGAGTTGCGCGACGAGCTCAGGGCGTGAGCAGCCGCTTCCAGGCTCCGCGCGGCACCCACGACGTGTTGCCGCGCGACGACAATTGGTGGCAGCTCGTCCAGGTGATGCAGGAGGTGACCGCGCTCTACGGTTGGCGGCCGATCCAGACCCCGGGCATCGAGGACACCGCCCTCTTCGCGCGCACGTCGGGTGAGGCCTCCGATGTCGTGCACAAGGAGATGTACACCTTCAAGGATCGGAGCGACCGTTCGCTGACGCTCCGTCCTGAAGGCACCGCGCCGATCGCGCGCGCCTACGTCGAGCATGGCCTGCACCGCGAGCCGCAGCCCGTCAAGGCGTACACGGTCGCGCCGATGTATCGCTACGGCGCGCCGGGTCGCGGGCGCTATCGCGAGCACTACCAGCTTTCCGTCGAGGCGATCGGCACCGCCGATCCGGCGATCGACGCCGAGATCATCCAGCTCTATCACGAGCTGCTGCGACGGCTCGGGGTCACGCAGTGGGAGCTCCGGCTCAACTCGATCGGCGATCAGAACTGCCGTCCGGCCTACGTCGCCGAGCTGAATGCGTGGCTCGATGCGCACGCCGACGTGCTCGACGACGACGCTCGTCACAAACGGGCGACGAGCCCGCTGCAGGTGTTCGATGTGAAGGCGCCGGCCGTGCGCGCAGCGCTCGAGGACGCCCCGAAGATCGGCGAGTCGCTGTGCGAGGAATGCCGCGAGCATTTCGACCAGGTGCAGCGCGCGCTCGAAGCGTACGGCGTGCCGTACTCGCTCGACCCGACACTCGTGCGTGGCCTCGACTACTACACGCGGACGACGTTCGAATTCATCGGGCCAGACGAGAACGCCAACTCGACGATCTGCGGTGGGGGTCGGTACGACGGCCTCGTCGAGGCGATCGGCGGTCCGCCGACTCCCGGCATCGGCTTCGGCGCCGGCGTGGAGCGACTGCTGCTCGCGCTCGAGAACGAGGGCATCGCCGCCTCGCCGAAACCCCTCGCTGTCTTCATCGTCGTGGCCGACGACGCCGAGCGCATTGCGGTTCTCCCCGTCGCAGCGGAGTTGCGCCGCCGCGGCGTCTCGACCGATCTCGACTACGCCGGCAGGTCGTTCAAGGGCCAGATGACGCAGGCCGGGCGGACCGGCGCGCCGACGGTTGCGATCGTCCGCGCCGATGGCGTCACCGTTCGCCGTGACGGGAAGGACGTGGAGACGGTCGCTCTCGCTGAGCTGGCCGATACCCTCAGCGGCAAGTGACGTGGCGCGACGCAATCGGCAGCAAGCTCACCTCTGACGATGTCGGCCGTACGGTCACGCTCGCCGGTTGGGTGGCGCGCCGCCGCGACCACGGCGGGCTGATCTTCGTCGACCTGAGGGACGAAGGCGGGCTCGTGCAGCTCGTCCTCAACCCGGAGCGCACCGCCACGGCCGCCGCCGCCGCGCACGAGCTCAGAAACGAGTTCGTCGTCCGCGCACGAGGAGAGGTTGTCCGGCGGAGTGCCGAGACGGTGAACCCCCGCATGTCGACCGGTGAGATCGAGGTGCAGGTGGACGAGCTCGACGTGATCAGCACGTCGACGCCGCTGCCGTTCCAGCTCGACGAAGAGGGCGTCGACGAGACGCTGCGCATTCGCTATCGCTGGCTCGACCTGCGGCGCGAGCGGCTGCAGCGAAATATCCGGACGCGTGCGCAGGCTGTCTCGATCATCAGGCAGGAGATGGAGGCCGCCGACTTCGTCGACATCGAGACGCCGATCATGGGCAAACCCACGCCGGAGGGGGCGCGCGACTTCCTGGTCCCGACGAGACTGCAACCGGGCCGGTTCTTCGCTTTGCCGCAGAGCCCGCAGATCTACAAGCAGCTGCTCGTCGTCTCCGGCTTCGAGCGCTACTACCAGATCGCCCGCTGCTTCCGCGACGAAGACCTCCGCGCCGACCGGCTTCAGGAACTGACCCAGCTCGACGTCGAGACCGCCTTCCCGGATCTCGAGTTCCTGTTCGGCCTGGTCGAGCGCATCGTTGTTCGCATCTGGCGGGAATGCCGTGGGGTCGACCTCGAGACGCCGTTTCGGCGCATGCTGTGGGAGGAGGCGAACAGCCGTTACGGCTCCGACAAGCCCGACCTGCGCTTCGACCTCGAGATCGAAGAGGCGACAGAGTTGACCCGCGGCTCCGAGTTCGGGGTTTTTGCGAGTGCGGCGGCCGTGCGCTACCTCCGAGTGGAGCGCGAGTTGTCACGGGGCGAGATCGCGAAGCTCGAGGAGCTCGTCAAGGGGTGGGGTGCCCGCGGCCTCGCCTCGATCGTGTTCCGCGCCGACGGCGAGGTGAGCTCGCCGATCGCGAAGTTCCTCTCTCCAGAGCTGCTCGCGGCACTCGCTCGTCCCGGAACAACGCTGCTGTTCGGGGCCGGTGAGCCCGCCGAAGTGGCGCGCATCCTCGGGTTCCTGCGGCTGCACCTCGGGCGCGAGCTCGGTCTGGTCGACGAGTCGGCCTGGCGGTTCGTCTGGATCACGGACTTCCCGATGTTCAAGTGGGATGCCGAGCTCGAGCGGTGGGATGCGGAGCATCATCCGTTCACCCGCCCGAACGATGAGTCGCTGGCCCTCCTGGACAGCGACCCGGGCGCGGCGAAGGCGATCGCCTACGACCTCGTCGGCAACGGCCTCGAGCTTGCCGGTGGCTCGTTCCGGATCCACGAGCCAGAGCTGCAGCGAAAGGTCTTCGACCTGTTGCGGATCACCCCCGAGGAACAGGTTGCGAAGTTCGGCTTCCTGCTCGAAGCGCTCTCGATGGGCGCACCACCGCACGGCGGCATCGCTTCGGGGATCGACCGTCTCTGTATGGCCCTGCTCGACGAGCCATTCATCCGCGACACGATCGCGTTCCCCAAGAACCAGGCCGGAGTCGACCCCATGACGGGCGCGCCCACCGAGGTGACGCCGCCGCAGCTTGCCGAGCTCGGAATCGACGTGGTCGCCGAGCAGGTTGCGGAGCCCTCCTAGCGAAGGGAGCGGATGATGGTCGATCGCCGCGGTTCTCGCTTCGCGTTCGAGGTGCTGTTCCTCGTCGCGCTCGCGGTCGGCCTGACGCTCGCCGAGGTCCGGACGACCGTGATCGTCGGTGTGATGGCGCTCGGCTGGGTGATCGTCGCGGCACTGGAATGGGCTGCCTGGCGCAGCCAGCCGCATTTCGGGAGCGGATTGCCACCCCGCTACTACGTGCCGAGGGTCAACCTGCCGCCCGCACAGCCTCTCGAGCAGGTCAACGTCGGCTATCCGGCGGCCCACCGCGACGAGGCACCGACCTGGATCGCCTCGGCGGCGCTCCGCGCGGAGGTGCTCGGCGAGTGGCCGGCGGCCGGTCCGGAGGCACCGCCCGAGTCCGAGCCGAAGCCCGTGCCGGCGCCGGTGGCGGATGCCGGCCCGGAACCGGTCCCGGTGCGCCTGCCCGACCTGCCGGTGGAGGCCAAGCCGGTCGTCTTGCCGCCGGTGCGCCTGAACGAGGGTCCGCTCGCGCGCTACACCCTCGACCCGCTCGCCGAGCCGCCGCCGAAACGCCGCTTTGCACGGCGCCGCGATGAAGAGCTCGGCACCGTCGAGGTGCCTGCGCGGCCGGCCGGGCCGCGCCGCCTGCCGGGACAGTCGACGCGGCCATGAGGCCGAGCTTCGCGTTGCGCGAGCTCGCGCTCGCTGCGATCGCGCTGCTCGCGATCGTCGGCGCAGTCGCCTTCACCGAACGAACCCGCAGCCACACCGACACCAACCCGCAGCCGGAAGGCTCGTACCGTGCGCTCGCTGGCTCGAGCGGGCCGGCGGTCTTCGGACGGCACACGGCGTGCGGCGGCGTTCTACGCGCCGACACTGTCGGCGTCGCGCATCCGACGTTGCCGTGCGGCGCCCGCATCTTCGTCTCCTACAACGGGACGACCGTCCTGACGCAGGTCGTCGATCGTGGCCCCTACGAAACAGGACGGCAGTTCGATCTCACTGATGCACTCGCCCGCAGGCTCGGCCTGCGCGGTGTGCAGACGATCGAATGGTCGTACGCGCGCGCCCCCTAGCTCTCCCAGTACCATCGGCACGAGTGCTCGACGACGTTCGTGTGCTGCGCATCCATGTAGAACCAACACCATGTGGAAGGGAGCCTGCGTCAGGGCTCGGGCTCTCGTTAGGCCCGTCGTCCTGCAAGGCACCCACCTGGCTTGTCCAGGTTCACACGGGCGCAGCGAAATCGGCGTCGTCGGAGCACAGTGAGGGGAGCTTCGGCTCCCCTCACGCTTTCAGGCACCGAGTACCCTGAGGCCGATGGTCGAGCTGTACGGCGATTCGGCACGCGGTCCCGACTGGGCGGCTGTGCGACTTCGGGTCACCGGCACATGCATCGTGGACGCCGACGCGCCGGGCATCGCGCAGGACCTCCGGGGCCTGTCGCTGCTCGAGGCGGCAGCGGTCGGCGGCGATCTGCTGCCAGTCGACGCGCTCGCGAACGCACTCGGGCCTGTCATCAGCGCGCCGCGCGACACACGCCGGGTCGCCGTCGCGATGAGCGGTGGCGTCGACAGTGCTGTGGCGTTGCTCAGGGCCGGTCCACAGGCGGTCGGCGTGACGCTTCGGCTCTGGCTCGACCCGAAAGGCCCGGACTCCGAGCGCGCGTGCTGCTCGCCGTCGGCGGTGATCGCCGCCCGCGAGGCGTGTCACGCGCGGGGCGTGCCGCACGTGACGCTCGACCTGCGAGAAGCATTCCGGCGAGCAGTCGTCACGCCGTTCGTACGCGGCTACGCGCGCGGCGAGACCCCGAACCCGTGCATCGCGTGCAACGGCGGGTTTCGCTTCGCCGAACTGCTCGCCTTCGCGAAGCGCATCGGGGCGGCGAAGCTCGCAACCGGTCACTACGCCCGCATCGTCGAGCACGAAGGGCGGCTGCTGCTCGCGCGCGGTGCAGACCCGGCGAAGGATCAGAGCTACATGCTCGGGCGTCTCGACCCGCGGTTCCTCGATCGGATCTGGTTCCCCCTCGGCGAGCAGCTAAAGACGGAGACGCGTACAGAGGCCGCGGCTGCGGGCCTTGCGGCTGCGGGGCGCGCCGAGAGCCAGGAGGCGTGCTTCCTCGCCGGCGACGACTATCGCGCGTTTCTGGGCCGGCAAGGCCTTGCGACCGAACCTGGCGCGATCGTGGACGAGGGCGGGACGCAGATCGGAACGCACGACGGGTTCTGGCGGTTCACGCCGGGCCAGCGCCGCGGCCTCGGCATCGCTGCGAGCAAGCCGCTCTACGCCCTCCGTACCGACGCCCGCACGAACACGGTCGTCGCCGGGGGTCGCGAGGCGCTCGCTCGCCGTCGTGTCGCCGCCCGCGGCCGCCTCCATGTTCCGGTCCCCATGTGGACGCAAAGCTCCGCTATCGCTCGCCGGCCGTCGGCGCCAACGCCGAGGCGACGGCCCGCGGGTTCCGGCTCGAGCTCGACGAGCCCGCGTACGGGGTCGCCGTCGGACAGGCCGCCGTGCTCTACGACGGTGACGTGGTCGTCGGTTCGGGTTTGATCACGTCCGCTGGTGTTATCTAGGGTGGTGCCGATGCTCGCATTCAGCTACAGCGATCTCGCCCATCTCGCCCTGGCGTTCTTCCTGATCGCGATCGGGGTCGGAGTCGGCTGGGCGTTTCTGCGCCTCGCCGTGACGTTCGACCGGCTCTCGTCGCTGATCAAGGGAACCGAGCGCGAGGCGCTGCCGGTGATCAACAAGGTCGGAGGCACCGTCGACCGTGTGAACACGCAGCTGGACAAGATGGACACCGCGACTGCGAGCGCGGTCGACGCGGTCGTGGCGGTGGACGAAGCTGTGCGAACCGTCAGCTTCGCGGTCAAGCGTCCGGTGCAGAAGCTGACCGGGTTCACGGCCGGCGTCTCGCACGGGTGGTCGTCGTTGAAGACTGATCGCAACTGGCGCGAGGCGGTCGACGAGGGCAAGGCGGCCGCAGCGCGGCGCGAGCGCGACCTCGAAGACGAGCTGAAGCCCAACGATGGCTGATGAGATCACGCTCACGCTGCCACGGGAGCCGGCCTACCAGAGTGTTGCGCACCTGGTGCTCGGCGGGCTCGCGACACGTCTCAACCTGACACTCGAGAACCTCGAGGACCTCCAACTCGCACTGACAGCCTTGCTCGCTCGCGGCGACGGCAGCGCAGCCCCAGCCGTGACCGTGCGCATGACGATTCACGACGACGCGCTCGACATCCTCGTCGGCCCGCTCGACCGGAAGGTCCTCGACGCCGTCGATCGTGGCGCGCGCGACGAGCTCGACATCCGGCGAGTCCTCGAGTCGACGGTCGACGACATCCTCGTCGACGGAGACTCGGTGCGGCTGACGAAGCAGGTCGCGCTTGGGTGAGAACGACAAGGAGCTGCTCCGTCGCTACCACGAGCAAGGCGACCTGCAGGCCCGCGAGCAGCTGATCGAGCAGTACCTGTCGCTGGTCCGGTCACTCGCCCGGCGGTACAGCTACCGGGGAGAGCAGTTCGACGACCTGGTGCAGATCGGCTCGATCGGGCTGATCAAGGCGATCGATCGCTTCGATCTCGATCGCGGCGTCGAGCTGACCACCTACGCGACTCCGAACATCATCGGCGAGATCAAGCGGCATTTCCGCGACCGCGGTTGGGCGGTGCGGGTGCCGCGGGGGCTGCAGGAGCTGAACGCCCAGCTGTCCAAGCTCGTCGACGAGCTGACCGTGCAGAACGGCCGCTCGCCGACGATCGCCGAGCTCGCCCAAGGCGCCGGTGTCGACGAGGAAGCGGTCCTCGAGGCGCTCGAGTCCCGCCGTGCCTACACGTCGGTTTCGCTGTCGTCCGGCGGGACGACCGAGGACGGCGAGGAGCTCGACCCGCTCGAGTCCCTGGGTGACATCGACCCGGAGTACGCCATCAGTGATGACCGGGCGCTGCTCACTCCCGGCTTCAAAGTGCTCGACGATCGCGAGCGGCAGATTCTGCGACTTCGCTTCTTCGAGGGGCTGACTCAGTCCGAGATCGCACGTGAGGTCGGTATCTCGCAGATGCACGTCTCCCGGCTGATCCGGCGCTCGCTCGAGAAGATCCGCGACGAGATCGACGTCGATCTCGACATCGACGAGCTCGTCGATCCGGACCGCGCCGGCTGACCACTGCGCAGAGGAGCCGCTCGTCGCCGCGCCTACACTGTCGGCCGTGGCGATGACGACGAATCAGCTGCGCGAGGCGTTCCAGCAGTTCTACGAGGAGCGCGGGCATCTTCGCGTCCCGGGCCACTCGCTGATCCCGCCGCCGGACGACCAGTCGACCCTGTTCATCATCGCCGGCATGCAGCAGTTCAAGCCGTACTTCCTGCGTACGAAAGAGCCGCCCTCGAACCGTGTCGTCAGCGTGCAGCCGTGCCTTCGCGCCGGGGGCAAGGACAACGACCTGGACGAGGTGGGCCGCACCGAACGACACTGCTCGTTCTTCGAGATGCTCGGCAACTTCTCGTTCGGCGACTACTTCAAGGACGAGGCCGTCGACTACGCGTGGGACTTCGTCACGCAGGTGATGGGCCTCGATGCGAGCCTGCTCTGGGCGACGGTGCACGAGGGCGACCCGGTGCTCGAGCTGGAGGAGGACTCCGTCGCGATCGCTGCCTGGCAGCGCGTCGGGATCCCGCCGGAGCGGATCGTGCGACTCGGCAAGGACAACTTCTGGCAGGCGGGCGAGACCGGGCCTTGCGGCCAGTGCTCGGAGATCTTCTACGACCGCGGCGAGCGCTACGCATGCGGCGATCCGGCCTGCGGGCCTGGCCACTGCGACCGCTACATGGAGATCTACAACCTGGTGTTCATGGAGTACGACCTCCAGCCCGGCAACGTGCTCACGCCGCTCCCCAACCAGAACGTCGATACCGGTCTCGGTCTCGAGCGCACCGCCTGCGTGCTGCAGGGCGTCGACTCGGTGTTCGACACCGACGGGTTCCGGTTGATCATGGACTGGGTTGCGGCGGAGTCGGGAGTCGCCTACGAGGAGAGCGACATCTCGCGCCGCGCCCATCGTGTGCTCGCCGACCACGCGCGCGCAGTCAGCTTCTTGATCGCAGAGGGGATCGAGCCGTCGAACGAGGGTCAGGGGTACATCTGCCGACGCCTGCTTCGCCGGGCGATCTACCAGGCGCGGCGGATCGGTCTTGACGGCCTCCACCGGCTGCCCGGCGTCGTGGTCGAGCAGATGGGTGACGCGTACCCGTTGCTCCGCGAGCAGCGCGCCGACATCGAGCGGATCGTGCGAGCCGAGGAGGAGAAGTTCTCGGAGACGCTCGCTCGCGGAATGAAGGTGTTCGACGACCTGGCCGGCAAGGAGGCGATCACCGCCGACGATGCCTTCACGCTCGTCGCGACGTACGGCTTTCCGATCGAACTGGCGCAGGAGCTCGGCGAGGAGCGGGGCCAGGCGATCGACATGGACGGCTTCCGCGAGCTGATGGAGCAGCATCGGGAGATCTCGCGCGGCGGCGGCGAGGCGTCCACCCAGCAGGCGGCCGCGCAGCTCGTCGAGCCTGGCCGCGGGCCGTCGGAGTTCGTCGGCTACGCGAAGACAGCGGCTCTGACCGCAGTGATCGAGAGCGGGCCGGTCGACGGCTCGCGGCAGTTCGTGAAGCTCGAGCAAAGCCCGTTCTATGCCGCGGGCGGCGGCCAGGTCTCCGACACCGGCTACCTCCAGGTGGACGGTGAAGAGCAACGCCTGGAGGTGGCCGATGTACTCAAGTTCGGCGACGACCAGGTGCTCGTCGTGGCGCTCGACGGGCACCCGCCACTCGACCGAGGCACGCGCGTCGACGCCGTCGTCAACTGGGGCGACCGTTTTCCGACGATGGCGAATCACACGGCCACCCATCTTCTGCACGCCGCGCTGCGCGAGGTACTCGGCGACCACGTCAAGCAGGCCGGCTCGGCGGTACGGCCGGACAAGCTGCGCTTCGACTTCTCGCACGGCGAGCCCCTCACCCCCGAGCAGCGAGAACAGGTCGAGCGGATCGTCAACGACAAGGTGTTCGAGGCGATCCCGGTGCGCACGTTCGTGACGCCGATCGAAGAGGCCCGACATCTGGGCGCGATGATGCTGTTCGGCGAGAAGTACGGCGAGGAAGTGCGGGTGGTCGAGATCGACGGGTTCTCGCGAGAGCTCTGCGGCGGCACGCATGTGCGTTCGACGGCCGAGATCGGCCCGTTCCTGATCCTGAGCGAGCAATCGGTGGGCCTGGGCGCCCGTCGGATCGAGGCCGTCACCGCCGGCGAGGCCTGGACGATCCTGCAGGGCCGCTCGCGCGAGCTCGAGGCGGTGCGCGGAGAGCTCGACCGTGCGCGTCGCGAGGCGAAGCGTCCGAAGGAGCCCGAAGCCGGCCCCGATGTCGTCTGGCAGGAACGCAGCGGGGCTGTCTACGTCGCCGAGGTGAAGGGCGCGCGCGGCGCGGTGCTGCGCGACCTGTCGGATCGACTGCGACGGCAGGAGGATGCAAAGGCCGTCGTCCTGGCGTCGGCCGACGACGGCAAGATTGCGCTCGTGATCAACCTCGATACGTCGGTGACCCAGATCGACGCTGTGACGCTGATCCGCGAGCTCGGCCCGCTGATCGGCGGCGGTGGCGGCGGCAGGCCGACGCTCGCCGAGGCCGGCGGCAAGAACCCCGACAAGCTCCGCGACGCACTTGCGCTGGGCCGCGACCGGCTGGTCGCCGCCATCGACAGTTGAAGATCCTCGCGCTCGACTTCGGCTCGGCGCGTACCGGCGTGGCGGTCTCGGACCCGACCGGGACGGTGGCGCGGCCGCTGACGACGGTCGAAGGCGCGACCACCGACGCCGGGTTCGCCAGACTCCTCGCTGTGATCGAGGCGGAGGAGCCCGTCCTCGTCGTCGTCGGCCTGCCGCTCACCTTGCGAGGCGAGCGAGGCGAGCAGGCGCGCGAGACTGATGCGTTCGTGGAACGGTTGCGTGAGGCGAGCACGGTGCCGGTCGAGGTGTACGACGAGCGGTTCACGTCGGTGCTCGCCGGTGGCGACGACGCGCGCGCCGCGGCCCATCTCCTCTCCGGGTTTCTCGAGTGGCAGACACACCGCCCGTGACCTCGCGGCGGCAGGGGCCGTCGCCCGAGCAAGCACGGAGGCGCCGCGCCTTTGCGATCGGCGCGATCGTCATCTGCGTCGCACTCGCCGTGGCGGCTGTCGCCGTCGCCCTGCCGCATGTCCACAAGACGAAGGCGGCGCCACCCCCTCCGCCTCCGCCCCCGAAACCATTTCGGGTCGTCTTTCCCGAAGGCTTCACCCGGGCCCAGATGGCCGACCGCGTCCGTGTCGTGGCGAAGATCGCCGAGCGGAAGCGGCGGGCTCCGGTCGCACTCGCGTCGCGTCCGTATCTCCGTGCCTCGCGCACGGCCGTGCTTCCCTGCTTCACGCCTCGCCGGCAGTCGAACCTCGAGGGATTCCTGTTTCCGGCGACGTACGACTTCCTCGCGAAGACGACCTCTCGCCAACTCGTCGCCGACCAACTCGAGGCGTTCTGCCAGAACTGGAGCAGCGTCAACTTCGCGTACGCGAGAAGCAAGAACCTGACCCCCTACGACGTGCTCAAGATCGCGTCGATGGTCGAGAAGGAGACGCTCGCCCCGTCGGAACGGCCGCTCGTCGCCGCTGTGATCTACAACCGGCTGCACGCGCGCATGCCGCTCGGGATCGACGCGACGCTCAGGTACGGCCTCCACATCGCGCCGACGCAGTCGATCCTGGAGTCCCAGCTGCAGAGCGACAACCCGTACAACTCGCGGCGGATCCCCGGCTTGCCCCCGACCCCGATCGCGAACCCCGGATTGGCTTCGATCCGTGCTGCGGCGCACCCGGCGAAGGTCGACTACCTCTACTTCGTTCGCAAGCCGGACAAGGTGCACCACTTCTTCACCGCGAGCGACACGGCGTTCGCGCAGTACGAGTGCGCGCACGGTTACGGGTGCTAGTCGCTCTGCTGGGGAAGCCGGTGGCGGGCTCGCTCTCGCCGCGGATGCAGAACGCGGCGTTCGCTGCCCGTGAGCTCGACTGGCGCTACGAGGCGTTCGAGGTGGACGATGTGGTCACGGCCGTGCGCGGGCTCGTCTCGCTTGGCTTTGTGGGTGCGAACGTGACGATCCCTCACAAGCAGGCGGTGGTCGCCGCATGTGACGAGAGCGACGGCGACGCCGTCAACACACTCGTGATCCGCGACGGCCGCGTGACCGGACACAACACCGACCGGGAGATCCTGCACGGCATCGCGGCGACGCGAGCCTGCGTGATCGGCGGTGGCGGCGCAGCGCGCGCGCTCGCACCTGTGCTGCCGGCGGCGACCGTCACCTACACGCGCTCGGGGCGCTGGCCGCCGGACGCGACAGGGTGCGATCTGATCGTCAACGCGACACCCGTTCGCGACGAGGTGCTGGTCTCGCTCGAAGCGGGGCAGACCGTCGTCGATCTCGCCTACGGGCCGGTCGAGACGTCGCTGGTCGTCGCCGCGCGGGCCGCCGGGTGCGTCGTCGTGGACGGCCGGGAGGCGCTCGTGCGTCAGGGGGCGGCGAGCTTCCGTCTCTGGACGGGGCTCGAGCCGCCGCTCGCTGTGATGCGCGCCGCCGTCAGGATCTAGCCCACGTCACCGCGGCAACGAGGGCCGCGGCGAGCACAGCGGCGACGATCAACAGCAGGCGGGCCCAGTCGTGCCCGCGCGCCGGCGGTGTCGTTGTGACCGCGACCGGCTGCGCCCGCGGCGCGGTGACGTACACGTACGTGGCGCTACTCGGCCCGGCCGGGTCGGGGTTGCCGAGGAGCGTGTCGTATTGCCGCGAGCGCGCCATCTCGAGCGATGCTCGGGTCGCGCGCGCGAACAGCGCGCGTCCTGACTCCCCTGGAGGCGAGTCGAGCAACTCCAGGGGCGGTCGCGGCCGCACCGTCAGGTGGATCGCGCCCGCGGGGAACACCGCCCGCTCCGGAGCGGCCGCTCCGCCGAGTGTCAGCCCGATCCGTCTCGGCCCGATGGTTCCCACGATCGCGAGCGGCGCCGAGATGCGCAACCGCACCTCGCCGAGCGCAGACGAGATCGTCGTCCCGCCGCCCGTCGCCGGCTCGCCGCGCGCTGCTGCGGAGCGCAACGCCGCCAGGTAGGAGAGCAACTGGGCGGGGTTCCCGTCGGCCGTCGGCGCCGTGACCGTGGTGGCCGTTGTGTTGATCAGCCGAACTCGCCCGCCGACGACCTCGACGCGGAGTGGCAACCCAGCCGCCGCGCGCGGCGCCAGCGTGATCGACGCCGCCAGGACGCGGCGGCTCGGATTGAAGCCTTGCCAGAGGTACGCGCCCGCGCGCAGACCGGGCGAAGCACTCGAACCCGCGGCGGTCGTGACGTTCGTCAGCGGTGCGCCGATCGTGAACGCGAAGTCGCCGATTCGCCTGACGTCGAGGCGTTGCGTGGCACGGATCGCCACCGGTGCTCCGCCGGCGTCGAGGGAGACGTGCACGCGGAGCGTCGCGACCACTCGGTGCGCATGACCCTCGCCGCCCGCGGACGCGCCGCCTCCGATCGGAGGCGACGCCGTCAGCGGGATCACAGGCGACGGAAGCGCGACGAATCTCGTGTCGGCTGCGTGCGCCGCACTCGCGGCGAGCAGAGCCGCCGCGAGTGCGGCGAGGCGGATCAGGCCGGCCGGATGGTGATCGTCACGGTTGTGCGCGTCTTGCACGTCTGCAGCAGTTTCACCTGCCCGCTCTGGCCCGCACCCGAGAAGTTGACCTCGGCGTCGGCCGCGTCCTGCTCTTCCTTCGTGACGTCGTAGCCGTCAGCGCCGGAGACGGCAGCCACGTACGCGTCGTGGGCGTCGCCGATATCCGACCCCATGTACCCGACCGCGATCGTCGACGGCCCGTCCTTCGTCACCTTCGTGTAGGTCACGCCCTCGACGTTCGGAAAGTGCCCTGGCAGCGTCGGCGCCGGCTGCAGTGCCGCCGGAGCGGCCGGGCAGGCACTCGACAGGGCTTCCTTGTCCTTGTCTTCGCCGCAGGCGGCCAGTGCCAGCACGGCAGCAGCGAGCCCTGCGATCAGCATGAGTCGTTTCAACGCAATCTCCCCTTGGTCAGCCTGTCTGAGGGACAGGCGGAAGCGTCGACGATAACGGGTCATCGCGCACGGGGGAATAGGTCATGTCGTGGAAGCGTGCGAAGTAGACGTCGTCGTCCACGACTCCCTCATGGTTTCGCTCGTTGAAACCACGTGAGTCGCCGTTCGCCCCTTCGACAGACACCTGCTCGAGGGCAGTGGTCACCTTGGCGGGGTCGATCGATTGGGCGCGAGCGATCGCCGCTGCCACCAGGTTGACGAAGTCGTAGGCGTACATCGGGGTTTCGGGCGGCTGGATCACCTGCTTGCCGGCGCTCGTACGGACGCCGACCAGGTCGACCCCGTAGGCGGCCTCGAGTTTCTGCTCGAACCGCTCGAACGGCGCCGTCCCGATCTCCGCCGTCAACCGGCCGCCCGCGAAGGTGAGCCCGTCGACCCAGTTCGGATGGTTCGCAAGCTGCTGTCGCACGAACGGATCGGCGCCGGTCGGCGAGGTGAAGAACGGCACCTGCCAGTCGGCCGAGCGTGCGGCTGCGACCGCGGAACCGATCGTCGCGGGGCGACCCCAGACGAGCACGGCCGTTGCGCCGGCACGACGGGCGCGAAGCATCTGAGGACCGAGGTCGAGTGCGTCGGCGGGCACCGTCTCGTCGAGCGCGACCGACGACCGATTCTCGGCGAACGCCTTCCCCAGTGCGGCGGCTCCGGCCGCGCCGTAGTCGGAGTCGTCGTGGACGATCGCCAGCTTGACGTGCTTCGGAATCAGGTACTCGGCCAGCCGGAATGCGATCCCGTGGTCGCTCGGCGCGATCCTGAAGACGTTGGGCCGTGCCTGCGGGTCGACGATTCCTTCGCCACCCTCGAACACGACGCCGATCGGAACACCCCGGCCCGCGGCGACCGGCCACGATGCGTCGACACCCGTTCCCTCGTCGACGATCGCGACGGCATGGTCGTCGACTGCCCGGCGCACGTTCGCGACGGCGCGCGCGGGCGAGAGCGCGCTGTCGAGCGTCTCGATCCTCAGGTCGTACGTCGCATCGCCGATCCGGATGCCCTTCGCGTTCACCTCGCGGGCTGCGAGACGCGAGCCGTTCTCGATCGCGCGGCCGAGGTACGGCGTGCGCGAGAAAGGTGCGTTGACGGCGATCGTCAGCGTGCGGCGATGCTGCGGGGTGCCGCCACAGCCCGCGAGCAGCAAGGCCAACAGGACGGCGAGCGGCGTCGTCCTCATGCCGACTGCCCGCCGAAGTACGCAACTCTGACCTGCGGATTCGCAGCGATCGCCGCCGGCTCACCCTCGGCGACCACCCGGCCGCCGTCGAGGACGACGACCCGTTCGGCGAGTCGCTTGACGAGCGAGAAGTTGTGCTCCACGACCACGATCGCCAGTCCCTCGTCGCGGAGCGAGCGCAAGAGGTCGCCGAGGCGCGCCGATTCCGCGGCCGTCGCCCCGGCGGTGGGCTCGTCGACGAGGAGGACCGGCGCCCCGGTGGCGTAGGCCGTCGCCAGCATCAGGACGCGTCGTTCGCCCGACGAGAGCTCACCGGCTGTCGTCTCGGTCGGGAGCCCGAATCGCTGCAGGATGCGCTCGGCTTCCCCGACGAACGCCGCCTCCTCGTGACGCGTCTTCGGCGTGGCGAAGAGGGTGCGGTAGAAGCCGGCGCGGCGACGCCGGCCCGAGGAGCCGACGAGCACGTGCTCGAGCCCGGTCAGCGTTGGAAACACAGCGGTCGACTGGAGGGTCCGGACGACTCCGCCAGGTGCGTCGACACGGCCCGCGTCTGGCTCGTCCGCACCGGCGAGTAGGCGCAGGACAGTCGTCTTCCCCGATCCGTTCGGACCGACGAGCGCTGTGATCGAACCGGGCGCCGCGGTGAGCGCGACCTCGTCGGCGGCGGTGATCGGGCCGAACCTTTTCGTCAGGCCTGCCGCGGTCAGGCCGTTTGCAGGCGGCCGTGGCGGTGCTTGCCCACCGCCGTGCCGCCGGGCGCGGGCCGGGCGCACGACACCGTCCCAGCCGAGTGAGACCACGGCCAGCAGCATGATCGACGCCAGCAGCGCGTGCGCCCGCGAGGCAGCAACGTGCTCCAGCGAGCCCGCCGCGTCGGCCAGCAGGGAGAGGGCGGCGAGGACGAGCACGCCGGCGGGCGCGCCGAGCGGAGCGAGCGCGCCACCGAGCAGCACGACGACGAACAGCTTGAACGACAGGAAAGGGCCGTACGAGGCGGGGTCGGCAACGCCGGCGAGCTGGACGGCCAGCGCGCCCGTGACGCCGGCAACCGCGCCTGACGCGGCGAGCACCACCGTCTGCAGCCGCCGGACCGGGACGCCGAGTGCGGCTGCAGCCGGCCCTCGGTCGCGCGCTGCCGACAGGCGCAGGCCGATCGACCCACGCGCCAGCGCCGCGTAGCCCGCTCCGGCCAGAGCCGTCAAGACAAGCGCGAGCTCGTAGTGACCGCTGGGCGTCGGACCGCCGGAGAGCACGATCCCCTGCGACCCGCCGAGCACCCAGTCGATCGATTCCGCGGCCAGCGCGATCAGCCAGGTGACGATCCAGGTCGCGGCGGCGAACCCGGCGCGGGGCAGGCGCAAGAACGCAACGCCGATCGCGCCGCCCGCGAGACAACCCGCACCACCGGCAACGGCAGCGGCTGCGACGGTCGGCACGCCGTGCTCGAGCAGATGCGCTCCGACGATCGCCCCGACGGCGACCAGGCCCCCTTGCGCGAGCGACGGCAGGCCTGCGACTCCGACGACGAACGCGAGCCCGATTGCCGCACACGCGAGATACCCGCCCGCAGCGAGATCCGAGGTCCGGGCGTCGCCGAAGACGAGTGGGGCGAGCGCCGCGACCGCGAACGCTGCAACGAAGAGCGACGTGCGGGGCCGCCAGGCGGTCCGAAGCTCGTGTGCCGCCTCCGTGAATGCAGCCGCGGTCATTCGAGCGCCTCCGCCGGTACTCGGGTCCGCCAGGCGAGCAGCACCAGTCCGACAGCGAGTGGGATCACGTCGCGGTACTCGGGCGCGGCGTTCCAGTGGGCAGACGTGATCGTCGCCTGGAGCAGGCCGAGCGCGAGCCCGGCGACGAGCGCGCGCTTCGCGTCGAACCAGGCCACGACAGCAGCGAGCAGCCCGTAGAGCCCGTAGCGCGCCGCCGTGTCCGGGTCGAACGCGGCCGAGGGGGCCGCGAGCACGGCGGCGAGGCTGGCCCAGACGCCGGCGAGGGCGAAGGCTGCGCCGACGAGGAGCTTCACGGGCAGGCCGACCAGGACGGCTGCGTCGAAGTCCTGGGCGATCGCCTCGAGCGCTCGGCCGAACCGGGTTCGGGCCAGCAGTCGTCCCCCGGCGGCGGCGAGGAGTAGCGCAGCCGCGGCAACGAACAGCGACCGTGCCTCGATCGTCGCGCCGCCGACGTGCCAGAACCCGTCGTCGCCCAGTTTCCGGAACGGCAGCGGGTCGGGAAAGACGTAGGCGGGCCGGTCGAAGAAGACGAGCAGCATCGTGCGGATCGCGAAGGCGACGGCGAGCGACGCCGCGACCCACCCGACCACCGAGCCGCGCGCCCGGTAGGGCTCGATCGCCAGGAAGTACGAGCCCGTGCTCGCTGCCGCGGTTACGAGCAGCCCGACCACGAGGGCGAGGACGAATCGGCCCCCACCGACGCTCGTCTCCGAGACGGGTCCCGAGCCTGCCGCGACCACGAGCGTCGTGAACACTCCGAGCGCGATCAGCTCGCCGAAGGCGAAATGGACGACACCGGTCAGCTGGAAGATGAGCGACTGCCCGACGGCCACGAGCCCGTAGACGGCGCCGGCCGCGAATCCGCTCGCGAGAATCTGGAGGACGACCGCCACGGCGGCCTAAGCTTGCCCGGATGACACTTCGCCTGCAGACCGCCGGTGAGTCGCACGGCCCGGCGCTCGTGGCGATCGTCACCGGGCTGCCGGCGGGGCTCGTACTCGATCGCGACGCGATCGACGCTGATCTACGGCGGCGGCAGGCGGGGTACGGCCGTTCGCCGCGGCAGCAGATCGAGCAGGATCGCGTCGAGGTGCTGGCCGGGCTCCGACACGGTCGGACGCTGGGCACGCCGCTGGCGCTCGTGGTCGCGAACGTGGATCACAAGAACTGGACGTGGGGGATGGCGCCGTGGCCGCCGGAGGGGGAACCCGCCGGGAAGGGGACGAAGCCCGTGACGCTGCCGCGGCCTGGTCACGCCGACCTGGCGGGGGTGCTCAAGTACGGCCACGACGACGTCCGGAACGCGCTCGAGCGCGCGTCGGCGCGGCACACCGCCGTTCACGTCGCGGCCGGCGCGGTCGCCAAAGCGCTGCTCGAGACGATCGGTATCTCGGTTACCGGCCGACCCGTCGACGAGGACGCCTTGCGTGCTGCGGTCGACGAGGCCCGGGCCGAGCGCGACACGGTCGGCGGTCTCGTCGAGGTGCGCGCACAGGGAGTGCCGCCGGGCCTTGGTTCGTACGCGACCAAGGAAGACCGCCTCGACGCGCGGCTCGCGTTCGCGCTGATGGGGATCCAGGCGGTGAAAGGAGTCGAGATCGGGGACGGCTTCGCCCTGGCGCGGCTCCGCGGTTCACAGGCACACGACGAGATCCGTCCCGATCGCCGTCGCGACACCAACCACGCCGGCGGGATCGAGGCCGGCGTCTCGAACGGCGAGGAGATCGTCGTGCGCGCGGCGATGAAGCCGCTGCCGACCCTGATGAAGCCGCTCGCCTCGGTCGACCTGGCCACGGGCGAACCGGCTTCGGCGCTCGTCGAGCGCTCGGACGTCGCGGCCGTGGAGGCATTGGCCGTCGTCGCCGAGGCGGCGGTGGCCTTCGAGCTCGCCGTTGCAGCACGGGACAAGTTCGGCGGCGACGCCCTCACCGACTTCGTCGCGGCGCACACCGCGTATCTCGAACGCATCGAGTGGTGAGAGCTCTGAACGCTCTCGACCGGCATCTGGCGCTGGTCGGGTTCATGGGCGCGGGCAAGTCGACGCTGGCCGAGGAGGTTGCCGCCCGCCTGGCCCGTCCGGTGATCGATGCCGACCGGCTCCTCGAGGGCCGCGTGCAGCTTCGGCTCGCGGAGTTCTTCGCCAAGCAGGGTGAGACCGAGTTTCGGATCGCCGAGGCCGCGCTCGTGCGTCAGTCGCTCGGTGCAAAGGACCCGGCAGTGGTGGCTCTCGGCGGTGGAGCGGTCAAGACGCCGACCGTCCGCACCTCGCTCGCGGACGCTGCGTTCACCGTCCTGGTCGAGGTCGACGTCGATACCGCGTGGCAGCGCGTCCGCGGCGGCGACCGACCTCTCGCCCAGGACGAGGCGTCGTTCCGTCGCCTCTACGAGGAGCGGCAGCCCGTCTACCACGAGGTAGCGAACGCACGCGTGGCGAGCGGCGACGCCGACGGTGTCGTACTGGCCGCGGCAGGTGTGCGCCATGAGGCTGGTGCGCTCGAGCGGCTCGGCGACCTCGTGCCCGGCGACGGGCCGGTGGCGCTGGTCGCCGACGCCACCGTGCTGGGCCTGCACGGGGCGGCCGCGGCGAAGGCGCTCGGGTCGCGGCTCGTCTCGACGCACGAGATCCCCGCGGGCGAGGCCGCGAAGCAACTCGCGGTCGCCGGCCGGCTCTGGTCGGAGCTGACACTCGACCGGGAGGGCACGGTCGTCGCGCTCGGCGGCGGCTCGACGACCGACCTCGCCGCCTTCGCCGCCGCGACATACCTGCGCGGCATCCCGTGGGTCGCGGTGCCGACGACACTCGTCGGGCAGGTCGATGCCGGCATCGGCGGCAAGACCGCGATCGACTTGCCGGAAGGCAAGAATCTCGTCGGTGCGTTTCACTGGCCGGCCCGGGTCGTGATCGACGAGACACTCCTGGCCACCCTGCCCGAGCACGAGCGCCGCCAGGGGGTCGCCGAGCTCGTCAAGACCGAGCTGCTCGCCGGCCGGACGCTCGACGTGCGGGGCGCGGCCGCCTACAAGGCGGCACTGTGCGTGCGCGATCCATATGACCGCGGCGCGCGGAGATGGCTCAACCTGGGCCACACGTTCGCGCACGCGCTCGAGACCGCCGCGGGCTTCGAGCTGCCGCACGGCGACGCCGTCGCCCTCGGCCTGCTCGCAGCGCTCCGGTTGAGCGGTCGCGATCCAGCCCCTGTCGTCGATGCGCTCGATCCGCAGCCCGTTCGCGTCGACCGCGAGCGGGCGTGGCAGGCGCTGCTGCGGGACAAGAAACGAGAGCGGGGCGAGATCAACCTGGTGCTGCTGGGCGAGGACGGGCCGTACGTCGAGGCACGGCCGGCCGATGAGGTACGTGCCGCTCTGGATACGCTCATCGCGTGACACAGGTCCTGGTTCTGAACGGCGCCAACCTCGACACCCTCGAGCGGCGCGACAAGCGGCTGTACGGCGGCCTGAGCCTGAACGAGCTCGAGACCAAGATCTACCAGTGGGCGCACGAGTTCGACATCAGCGCCCGCTGCCGTCAGACGAACAGCGAAGGCGAGTACATCGGCTGGATCCACGACGCCTACGACGACGTCGACGCGCTGATCGTCAATCCCGGCGCGTGGAGTCACTACAGCTACGCGATCCGCGACGCCTTGGAGCCGTTGCAGGTACCGATCGTCGAGGTGCACCTGTCGAACATCGAGGAGCGGGAGGAGTGGCGGCGGTACAGCGTCGTCGCGGATCTCGCCGCCTACCGCGTGATCGGCGAAGGCCCGGACGGCTACCGCCGCGCGCTCGAATTCCTCGCCGGAAAGGGGGAGACATGACCGACCGTCTGCGCGAGCTTGGCGCGCGGCTCGAGCAGCCGCTGCTCGTCACCAACCTGACGAACGTCTACTACCTGACGGGCTTCGACAGCTCGAACGCGGCGCTGCTCGTGCAGCCGGGCGGCGACACGACGCTCTATACCGACTTCCGGTACGTCGAAGAGGCCCAGGCCGTCGACGGCGTCGAGGTCGTGCTCACGAAGCGCGCGATGCTGCTCGACATCGGTGCGCGCCTGAGCGGCGAGGTGCAGTTCGAGGCCGACGTCCTGCCGTACCTCGAGTGGCAGCGGCTCAAGAAGGGCGGCGCGAAGCTCGTCGCGTCACAGGGTCTGGTCGGGGCGCTGCGGGCAGTGAAGAGCGCGGAGGAGGTCGCCAAGATCGCGCGCGCGGCGAAGGTCGCCGACCGAGGCATCGAGGCGCTCACGGCTGAGACGTGGATCGGGCGTTCGGAGCGCGAGCTGGCCTGGCGGCTCCGCGAGCTGCTGCACGCACACGGCGCCGACGAGCTCGCGTTCGACTCGATCGTCGCCTCGGGAGCGAACGGCGCGCTGCCACACGCTCATCCCACCGACCACATCGTCGAGCCACGAACGCTCGTCACGGTCGACTGGGGTGTGCGCGTCGACGGGTACTGCAGCGACTGCACCCGCACCTTCTCGACCGGCTCGCCGCCGGATCGGCTCCGCGAGGCGTACGACGTGTGCCTCGCAGCTCAGATCAACGCGTGCGAGGGCATCCGCGCGGGCATCACGGGTATCGAGGCCGACGCGCTCGCCCGCGAACCGATCGAGAGTGCCGGCTTCGGTGGCAACTTCGGTCACGGTCTCGGCCACGGGGTGGGCGTGCAGGTGCACGAGGCGCCGCGGCTCTCGACGGAGTCGACGGACACGCTCGAGGTGGGCCACATCGTCACGATCGAGCCCGGTATCTACCTGCCCGGCCTCGGCGGCGTGCGAATCGAGGATCTCGCCGTCGTGCGCGAGGACCACGCCGAGCTTCTGTCCGCGTTCCCGAAGGCGTTGATCGAAGTCCGCTGAGTCCGTGTCCGTTTCGGGCACGGCTAGACTGGCGCGCCGATGGCCGAGGTCGTCTCCACCAACCAGTTCCGTAACGGCATGCACATCGAGCTCGATGGGCAGACGTGGCGGATCGTCGAGTTCCAGCACGTGAAGCCCGGCAAGGGCGGCGCGTTCGTCCGCACGAAGCTGAAGTCGCTCTCCGCGGGATCGGTCGTCGACAAGACCTTCCGCGCAGGCGAGAAGTTCGCGCGCGTCCGGACCGAGCAGAAGAACATGCAGTACCTCTACGACTCGGGCGACGAGGTCGTCTTCATGGACGAGGCGACCTTCGAGCAACTGTCGCTACCGCACGGCGATCTCGAAGACGAGCTGCCGTTCATGCAGCCGTCTTCCTCCGTGCAGGTGATGTTCGTCGGCGGCTTGCCGACCGGTGTCGAGTTGCCCTCGTCCGTGGTGCTCGGGGTGACCGACACCGAGCCAGGCGTCAAGGGCGACACGGTCTCCAACGTGACGAAGCCGGCGACGCTCGAGACGGGAGCGATCATCCAGGTGCCGCTCTTCGTCAACGTCGGCGACCGGATCAAGATCGACCCGCGCGAGAAGCGCTACATCCAAAGAGCCTAGGTAGCTGACGTCGCAAGGCGCATGGTTACGTCGCCCTGGTCGTGTGAGGTGCTCTCAGGTTCTCCTAGTTCGCGCGAAAGTTGCGCGAAAGTTTCGCCCAACAGACGCCGCTCGAGCGCGTCCGCGTCGGCCTGGAACGTGACACCGGCCAGGTGCAGGTACCGCTTCGTTGTCTGCATCGACCGATGACCTGCTGTCGCCATGACCGCGATCGGCGAAGCCCCGGTGGCGTCCAGGTTCGTCAGCGCGGTGTGCCGGAGGTCGTGGAACGTGCGGACCGACTCCGGATCGATGCCCGCCTGCTTGAGCGCTGCGCGGAACTGAGCGCGGTACCACTTGTCGCAGAAGTGCGTGCCGAGTTGCGGGTGAGCGAACACGTAGTCCGTGTCGGCCTTGAACGGTGTCTCGGCGTACTGGTCGCCGAGCTCACGGAGCAGGGTGGGGGAGATCGCGATCAGCCGCTCACCCTCTTCTGACTTCGACTCGACGACCCGCAGGGTTCCCTCGAGCAGGTTCACGTGGCCCCACCGGAGCCTCACAGCCTCGGAGCGCCGCAGACCCGTCAACGCGAGGGTCAAGAACACCCTGCGGGCTCTCGCATCGGAGAAGCCCTTAGAGACGGTCGGCACCTCGGCGGGCTCAAGCAGTCGCCAGTTGCGCTTCGGCGTCCTCGGACGTTCGATCCGCTTCGCGGGGTTCGAGTCGATCAGCTCCTCCCGCTCCGCCGAGTCGAAGATCGCATGGAGGACCACACCGCGATTACCTCCTCTGGCCGACCGGGAGAAGAACGTTCCTCACGTTGGGGGATAGACAGCAATCACGGCGCTTCTCACTCTGAGTCGGCCAAACGTTGTTGACCAGCCAACGGGAAGAAGGAAGCTCAATGACACGGCGGACACTATTCGTGCTTTGCGCTGCAGTTGGACTGATGGCCTGCTTTGCGGTTGCCCCCGCCGGCGCGGGCAACTCCGCGAACGCGAAGCTCTGCCAGAAGGACGGCTGGCAAGCGTTGCACCGCGCGGACGGCTCGTCGTTCGCCAATCAGGGAGCGTGTGTTTCGTACGGCGCGAAGGGCGGCACCCCGGCGCTCCCCAGCACCTCGAAGCCGGGGGACGCGCGGCCCCAGTGCGAGTCGTACGGGGGCATCTTCAGCCAAGGCGCGCCCGGGAGGCTCTGGACGTGCGACGGTTGGACGTTCACCGATCCGGCCAGCTTCGAGGCGCGTAGTGAGGCGCTGACGGGAGATTGCTTCGCCGACGGCGGCAGCTCCAGTGGCACCCGCGAGAACGGTGGGATCGCCACCACGACCTGCAGCTGAGTCGGCACCGCAGGCTGCTTCTCGTGGAGCACCCGGCGCGACCGCGAGGACGCAAGGTGAGACCACACACACGCTGATCGAATACTCCGTTTGGTCGATAGGCTCAAGGCGCCGTCCGGCTCCGGAAACGGAGACAGCTTCTCTGACGTCCGGTTGTCAACGGAGAGGCGACGAAATCCCGCCTAGACGGCGCAGGCTCTTTACGACCTACGCCGCTGACTTAGTCGTCGCGGTCGTGGTCCTTTTCCTGCAGGAGCCGTTCAACCTGGAGACCGAGTTCCCGGAGCGCCTCCTCGATGACTTGTAGACGCTCGTCGAGTACTCCGATCGCTGCACGTGTTCCCATCGTTTGTGCCAGCAGCTGTCGGTCCTGGAAAGGACGGATCAACTTCCGGACCTCTTCGTAGAGGCTCTCGTTCAGAGTTGCCACACTTCACCTCATCTCGCAGCGATGACTCTTTCCGCCCGCCACTCGAGAACGCTGACCCTGCATCGAAACCCGTTCACCTAAAGCCTCATCGCCTCGCGCGCCTTGGCGCGTCGGTGGAGTGCGGGCCAGGGCCGGAACATCAACGCAGGGCCAGTACGAACCACGGTACGCCCCCGTCGGGCGGCGACGTGTTAAGTCCGTCGAGTTGATGGCTGAACGGCCCAACCGAACCAGGAAGCGCCGTCAGCGGTCTCGACCGACCCCCCTCGGTTGAGACTTGCTTCCCGGTCCGGTCTCTCACAGTCTGCCTGGAGCGGCGTAGACTAAACGTCCTCTTGGAGGACTACGAGTTGATCGCTGAGCAGGTGAGCGAACTCGGGGCGAAGGTCGGCCCGCTCGAGACCCGCGTTTCGGATCTCTTGCTCCGGATGCGCGATGTTGAAAGGGTGAACGCTCGGCTCGAAGAAGCTGCTTTGACCACGGCGCAGGCTCTCGCGGAGATTTCGGGCCATTGGGAAGCGGTCTATGAGGCCATGCGTCGCAGGGACCACTCCCAAGAAGCGCCCGAGCACTGAGTCATCCTGCGAGGCCGGTTTGGCGGGCGCAACCGTAAGGGTGACCTGCATCGCATCGCGGAGTTGTCAAGGAGCCGCCGCCGCGCGGAGTGCTTGGAGGTCGGCTGATCAGCCCCTCACGCGGTTCCGCCGGACCACGATCTCCTCCTCGCCGTAGTGGGTGATGTACGCGAGAACGTCGGCCTTCCTGGTCGTGCCGCGCACAACCGCGAGCCCGTAACGTGAGGCGTGCATCTCGGCCACTTCGCGATCGAGAGTCCAGCAGAAGCCATCCGCTCTCGACTCAGCCCGATAGATCACGATCTCGTCAGGAACGCTGCTCCACGCGGCCGGATCGTCAGTCGTAAAACCAAGCCGATCGAGCAGACGCAACGCAACGCGGACGTGCTCCTCGTCGGCGGCCTCATCCATAGCCCACGACCACACACCGAGAAGCAGCCTCCGCGCATCGTCATCCCGGCCGACTGACTGAAAGCGCCAACACTCGACGAGGAAATCCTCGAGGTAGAGCGGCTTGCGCCTGGCGCCGGGCAGGTACTCCTCCCACGTCATGTCAGATGATCTTGCCCATGCTCCTGCCAGCCAGATCCTCAAGGGCGAGTAGCGGCCCGGTAGAAAGTTCCAGTAGAAAGTTCGCGGGAACCGCCTACCTGTGCGGTTCCCGCGAGAAGCGCTACATCCAGCGAGCGTGATCCGCGTCCGCCGCGCTGCCCCGCGAGGTGCTGCGCGGTCGGGTGGAGATCGGAGGCGGCGTCAGGCCCAGCGCCTCGGAGCCGGACACGGTCAGGTACCACGCATCGAGCGGGTGCGCGTGCCTCGGCTCATGGGTGACGAGCCGTGCGTCGACGAGCTCGAGCAGGGCGCGGCTCGCCGCCAGATGTCCAAGCCGTGCACGGGTGGCACCGAATCGGCCGATCATCCCGAGCAAGCGTCGATGCTGGAACGTCAGTTCCACCGCGGGCACAATAGGCGGTCTGGGCGTCGAATGTAGGCGCCTAGGTCGTCCAGCCTCGGAACGGGGCGGAACTGGTCGCGCGGACGTCGCTGCAAAGGCTCGGAAGGCACGGGGTAATGTCCCACCTCGAATGCCACGCCTCGTCGACACCACGATTCGCGTTCTCAGCCAGGAGCCGCTCGCCGGGCGGATGCCGACGGCCGAGATCCTGCGCCTGGCCGGGATCCTCGACCTGGCCGGCTTTGCCTACCTCGAGATCTCCGGCGGCGGCGTCTTCGACAATGCCGTTCGGCGCGGCGTCGAGAGCCCCTGGGAGCGCATCCGGGCGCTGAAGTCGCGAACCTCGACACCGCTCGCGCTCGCGCTCCGCGGCCGCTTTCTCGTCGGCTCCAGGCCAGTCGGGGGCGATTTCGCCCGTCGGTTCGTCGCCTCCGCCGCGCAGAGCGGCATCGACGTCTTCCGGCTCCATGACCCGCTCAACGACGTCGACAACCTCCGCGAAGCCGCCGAGGCGATCGTCGGCTCGGGCAAGGAGTTCGAGGCCGGCCTGCTCTACGGCAGCGGCCGACACGAGGCGCTGCTCGAGGCGGCGAAGAAGCTGCCCGAGATGGGGGCCACCCGGCTGCTCCTGAACGACCCGGCGGCACTGTTGCAACCGCACCGGGCGGGCGAGCTCGTGCACGAGCTGCGCGAGCTGACCGGACTGCCGGTCGGCCTCTACGCCCAGGGAGCCGGGGGCAACGCACTCGCCGCTGCGATCGAGGCTTCGCGCGCCGGGGCGGACGTGATCGCCGCGGCCGTCTACCCGGTCGCGCTGACGATGCACCGTGTCTCGGCCGAGTCGGTCGCCCAGGCGCTCGCCGGGGTCGGGCTCGACACCGGCGTCGACCTGCAGCATCTCTGGGACGCGTCCGATCTCGTCGACGAGCACATCGGCGACGAGCCCGTCTCGCCGCTGCCGCCGCGAGTCGCCGTTCGGGCGGCCCAGCACAAGCTGCCGGTGGGGCTCGTCGCAGCTCTCGACGTCCAGCTCAGGTCGCAAGCGGCCGGCGACCGTCTCGACGAGGTGATCGACGAGGTCGGTCGCGTCCGTGAGGAGGTCGGCTCGCCGCCGCTCGCCGCGCCGATCGGCCAGATCGTCGCGTCGCAGGCACTCTTGAACGTGCTCACCGCCAATCGCTACTCGACGATGGTCGACGAGCTGCGCGACCTCGTCAGTGGGCGTTTCGGCCGGACGCCCGGGCCTGTTGACGCCGCACTCGCACGCGCAGTCGAGAACTTCGGCGGCGAGTCCGAGCCGCCGGTCGATCTGGAGGCGCTGAGGGAGGACGCCGACGGGCTTGCCTCGAGCGAGGAGGAGCTGCTGCTGCTCGCGCTCTTCGGCGAGGAGGCGGAGCCGCTGTTGCGCGCAATCCGCGAGCGCTCCGGTGGCGACGAGTCGCTGGCCGCCGGCGGTGTCGACCAGGCGCGGCAGGAGCGAATTCGCGCAGTGGTCAGGATCGTCCAGGAGACGGGTGTGGGCGAGATCACGATCGAGGAGGACGGCATGCGCGTGAGCGTGCGCCGGACTGCCGAGCCGACGTATCTCCAGGCAGCACCTGCTGCAGACCCGGGTGGCGTCCCGCCGGAGTCGCAGCCCGTTCAGCCGCGCGACGACGGGCTCGTGCGCGTCGAAAGCCCGATGGTCGGCACCTTCTACCGGTCGCCTGCGCCTGGAGCCGCCGCGTTCGTCGAGATCGGCGATCCGATCGCCGCCGGCGAGACGCTCTGCATCCTCGAGGCGATGAAGCTGATGAACGAGGTCAAGTCCGAGGTCGAGGCGATCGTCCGCAAGATCCACGTCGGAAACGCCGAGCCCGTCGAGTTCGGCCAGCTGCTGTTCGAGCTCGAGCCGATCAACGGCCGACCCTTAGACGCTGTTTAGTGGTTCGCCCGGCGTCAGCAGCACTTCCTGGACGGCTGCAAAGACTTCGCGTTACGGCGTCCTCGGTCTCGTCCGTACGATCCCGTACGAACGAGACCTGCGTCCTTGCACCGCTTGCTTTTCACTCGCCCATGAAGCACTGCTGCCACCGGACCAACCACTCCTGATGTTCCGGCGGGTCCTGGTCGCGAATCGTGGCGAGATCGCCGTGCGGGTGATCCGCGCCCTGCACGAGCTCGACGTCGAGGCGGTGGCGATCTACTCGACCGCCGACCGCGACGCGCAGCACGTGCGGCTGGCCGATCACGCGATCTGCGTCGGCCCACCGGCTGCGACGGAGAGCTACCTCCGCATCCCGAGCGTGATCGCGGCCGCCGAGACCTCCGGCTGCGAGGCCGTCCATCCGGGCTACGGCTTCCTCGCCGAGAACCCGGCGTTCGTCGAGGCCTGCGTCGACAACGACCTCGTCTTCGTCGGCCCGCCCGCCGATGTGATGGCGACGATGGGCGACAAGATCTCGGCCAAGCAAGTGATGCGCGCCGCGGCCGTGCCGACGGTCCCGGGCACCGAAGGGGAGACGTCCGTCGCGGCGGCCCGGCAGGCAGCCGACGAGATGGGCTACCCGATCCTGCTCAAGGCCAGCGCCGGCGGCGGCGGCAAGGGGATGCGGCTCGTGCACGTGCCCGAGGACGTCGAGGATGCGTTCGGCGCGGCCGCGGCCGAGGCGCAAGCCGCGTTCGGTGATCCACGGCTCTACGTCGAGAAGGCACTCTCGCCCGCCCGGCACGTGGAGATTCAGGTCCTGTGCGACGAGCACGGCGACGTGCTGACGCTCGGTGAGCGGGAATGCTCGATCCAGCGGCGCCACCAGAAGCTGATCGAGGAGTCGCCCTCGGCCGCGCTCACACCCGAAGCGCGAGAGGCGATGGAAGCCGCGGCCGAGCGCGCGTGTCGGGCCGTCGGCTACCGCAACGCAGGCACGTTCGAGTTTCTGCTCTCTCCCGAGGGCGACTTCTACTTCATCGAGCTGAACGCGAGGCTGCAGGTCGAGCACCCGGTGAGCGAGCTCGTCACCGGCATCGACATCGTGCGCCAGCAATTGCGCATCGCTGCGGGCGAGCGCCTGGTCGCGACGGGCCGCGCGGCGCGGCGCGGGCATTCGATCGAGATCCGGCTGAACGCGGAAGACCCCGAGCACGACTTCCGTCCCTCGCCCGGCCGGATCGAACGGTTCCGGGCGCCCGAGGGGCCTGGAGTGCGCGTCGACACCTTCGTCGAGTCCGGCTCCTTGATCACGCCGTACTACGACTCGATGATCGCCAAGCTGATCGTCTGGGACACCGATCGTCCCGCCGCGATCGCGCGCGCCGAGCGTGCATTGCGCGAGACGCTCGTCGAAGGTGTGCCGACCACCCGCGACCTGACACTCGAGGTGCTCGCCAGCGAGCCGTTCCGCTCGGGCGACTATTCGACCTCGACGCTCGACGCTCTTCGCGCCGAGGTCGCGGCATGACGATCTCGCGCCGACAGGCACGCCGGCAGGCGCTCTTCCTGCTGTACCAGTGGGACCTTTCCGGACAGCCGATCGGCTCGCAGTACGCCGAGGAGATCGACCCCTGGGCGCGCGGGGTCGCCGAGGCGGTCGCCGAGCGCGCGCCCGCGCTCGACGCCCGGATCACCGAGGCGTCCGCCGATTGGACTGCAGACCGGCTCGGTACCGTCGAGCGAAGCGCGCTCCGCGTCGCGGTGCACGAGCTCGAGACGGACGAGGTGCCGGCTGAGGTCGCGATCAGCGAGGCGGTCGGTTTCACCAAGCGCTACGCCTCGGACGACGGCGCGAGGCTCGTCAACGGCATCCTTGGGCGAATCCAACGGGAGGTTCAGACAAATGAGGCGTAGCCGATGAGCGCCGACGAATCGCTGTCGAATGCAGAGAACCTGCTGGCGCGGCTCGAGCAGGCGCGGCTGCGCCTCGACGGGACCGACGATCCGGACAAGGCGATCGAGATCCTGCAGGAGCTCGCCGACCTCGCGAAGGAGGTCGAGGCCGAGTTGCAGCGCGCCAAGCGCGCGGCGGAGACCGAGGCCGCGACCACCCCGGATGCCGACGCCCCCTGACGAGCTCCGCGCGCTCGTCGAGCGGTACCTCGACGACCTCGAGCTGACGCCCGAGCTCGGGACGCTCACCGAGCCGATGCGGCACGCGCTCGGCGGCAAGCGAGTCCGGCCAGTGCTCTGTCTCGCGACCGGCGAGGCGCTCGGCGCGTCCCCGGAGCACTTGCTCCCTGCCGCCGCCGCGGTCGAGCTCGTCCACTCGTTCTCGCTCGTCCACGACGACCTGCCCGCGCTCGACGACGACCGCGAGCGCCGGGGCGCGCCGTCGGTGTGGGCCTTGCACGGCGAGGCGAGCGCGATTCTCGCCGGTGACGCGCTTCTCGCCGAGGCGTTTCGGCTCTCGCTCTCCTACGGGACCGCGGGCGTCGCCCGCGAGCTCGTCGAGAGCACGCTCGCGATGATCGGCGGTCAGTGGCTCGACATCCGCGGTGAGGGCGCACGGGAGGAGTTGCACCGTCTGAAGACCGGGGCGCTTTTCTCCGCTTCCGTCGGCTGTGCGCTCGCCGCTCTCGACGTGCCGCGCTCCGAGCAGCTCCCCTGGCGCGCCTTCGCCGCGGACGTCGGCCTCCTGTTCCAGATCGTCGACGACATTCTCGACGGCGACGGGTTCGTGCTCGATGTGGGCGTCGACGGCGCCCGCAGCCTCGCCGACGGGGCGGCGGAGCGCGCGCTGCAGGAGCTTGGCGATCTGGACGCCGACACGAGCGTGCTGGCGGAGATCGTCGGCGGCCTTGCGTCGCGCACTCTCTGAGTAGCCTGAGGCGCATGCCGTTCCAGGGTCGGCTCGGCGCACTCGCCGAACGCAACTTCCGACTGGTCTTCTCGAGCACGACGATCTCGGCGGTCGGCGATGGCGTCACGACGATCGCGCTCGCGTTCGCCGTGCTCGAGATCACGCACTCGGCCTCGGCGCTCGGGATCGTGCTCGCCGCGCGGCAAGCCGCAGCCGCCGCGATCACCGTCGCCGCAGGCGTTTGGGCGGACCGGCTGCCGCGCCACCTGGTGCTCGTCGCGGCAGCGCTCGTTCAAGGCTCGGTGCAGGCGGTCGCCGGAGGCCTGATCATCACGGGTCACGCGACAGTGTGGGCGCTCGCGGTGCTCGCACTCGTCTACGGCCTCGCCGACGGGTTCGTGATCCCGACGTCGCAGGGACTGATCCCGGCGATCGTCAGCTCGACCCGCCTGCAGCAGGCGAACGCGCTGCTCGGGCTCAGCCGTTCGATCGTCGGGGTGCTGGGGCCGGCGCTCGGCGGTGTCCTCGTCGCGGTCGGCAGCCCCGGCGGGGCGCTCCTCGTCGACGCCGCGAGCTTCGGGATCGCTGCCGCGCTGCTCTTCCGGGTCTCGCTCCAACGCAGCCAGGCGACGGTCGAGCCGGAGCCGTTCCTGACCGAGTTGCGGGAGGGGTGGAACGAGTTCCGGCGGCAGACGTGGATCTGGACGACCATCGTCTTCTTCGGGATCGGCAACTGCGCGTCGACCTCGCTCTTCGTGCTCGGGCCGCTGGTCGCCAAGGAGCATTACTCCGGCGCGTCGACGTGGGCGCTCCTCGTCAGCTCCTTCGCCGCCGGCACGATCATCGGTGGCGTCGTCGCACTGCATGTCCATCCCGGGCGACCGTTGCTTGCGTCATGTGTCGCCGCGGTGCCGATCGCGTTCCAGCCGTTTGCGATCGCACTGCACCTGCCGGTCGCGGTGCTCGTTGCGGTGGCCGCGCTTGCGGGAGTCGGGCTCGCGATCCACCTCGCGCTCTGGTTCACCGTCTTCCAGAGCAACGTGCCCAAAGCCGCGCTGTCTCGGGTCAGCTCCTATGACGCGCTCGGGTCGTTCGTCCTGATGCCGCTCGGCTCGATCGTCGCGGGGCCGATCGCGTCGGTGATCGGAGTCAGCGAGACGTTGATCGCGACGACCACGATCGAGCTCGCCTGCTTCGCAGTGATCATTGCCCAGCCGAGCGTCTGGGCGATCCGAGCCACGCCGTCCTCCGAGCCGGTGCTCGCGTGATCCGCGACCGGTCGCTCCTAGCACTGCTCTCCGGCGAGTTCGTCTCGCGGCTCGGCTCGCAGTTCACCGCGCTCGCGTTGCCGTGGTTCGTGCTCGTCACGACCGGCTCGGCGGCGAAGATGAGCGTCGTCTTCGCCGTCGAGCTCGCGCCGATCGCAGTGCTCGGCATCCCGTCGGCCGCGCTCGTCGAGCGTTTCGGCCCGAAGCGCTGGATGGTGATGAACGACGCGATCCGCGCGCCGATCGTCGCGCTCGTGCCGCTCCTGCACGCCGTCGGCCACCTCTCGTACGGGGCGATCCTGCTGCTCGGCGGCCTGCACGGCGTCTTCTCGTGCGGGTACTTCGCGTCGCAGCGGCTGATCCTGCCCGCGGTCGTCGGCGAGGACGAGCAGCGGCTCGCGCAGGCGAACAGCCTGGTCGAGGGCACGACGAATGTGACCAACCTCCTCGGCCCGGTGCTGGCGGGGATTCTGATCGCCGCCATCGGGGCCGCGAACGTGATGTGGGTCGATGCCTGCTCGTACGTCATCTCCGTCGTGCTGATCGGGCTGTTCGTGCGCGTCGGGCGGCAGGTGCACGAGCAGCGGGACGACGCCCAGGGCGTGTGGGCCGGTCTGCGCTACCTGCGCCACGACCGCCTGCTCGCGCGCGCCTCACTCTCGAGCCTCACGTTCGGCTTTCTGTTCCCGATGCTCGTGGCCTCGTTCCCCGTGCTCGCCTACGAGCAGTACGACGGCAACCCCCGGGTCGCCGGGGTTCTCTTCGCGGTGATCGGCGCCGGCCAGGTGGTCGGCTCACTGCTTGCGTTCAGGCTCGTCACGAAGGTCCAGCCGATGCGCCTCGCTTCGCTCGCCGTGATCGCGACGGCCGCGCCGCTGTGGCTCCTCGTCCCACATGTGCCCCTGGCCGTGGTCGGGATCGCGCTCGCGATCTGCGGCGCGTCGATCCCGCTGATCAACGCTCCGTACATCGGCATGCTCACGATCCGGGTGCCCGGGGCCCTGCGGGCGAAGGTCCTGCAGTCGCTCCTGACGATCAACCAGATCAGCGGGCCGCTCGGGTACCTCGTCGCAGGAACGCTGTTCGTGCGGTTCGGGCTGCACGGCACGTACGTCGTCGTCGCTGCGCTGGCGACGTTCGCCAGTCTCAACTTCATCCTCGCCGTCGCACCGATTCGTGGAAATGCCCAAGAAGCGACTTGACGTGCTGCTCGTCGAGCGCGGGTTGGCAGAATCGCGCACCCAGGCTCAGGCGCTGATCATGGCGGGCCGCGTGCCCGGGCACACCAAGCCGGGTGAGCAGGTGGACGAGTCGGCGGAGCTCGAGGTCGAGGCGCCGCCGCCGTACGTCTCACGAGCCGGACACAAGCTCGCGAACGCGCTCGACGCGTTCTCGCTCGACGTCTCGGGGCTGGACTGTCTCGACGTGGGAGCGTCGACCGGCGGGTTCACCGACGTGCTCCTGCAGCGCGGCGCGGCGCGCGTGATCGCACTCGATGTCGGCTACGGCCAGCTGCACTCGAAGATTCGCGACGACCCCCGCGTGACGGTGCTCGAGCGCGTCAACGCCCGGTCCCTGACCGCGCTGCCGTTCGCGCCGCAGCTCGTCACGTGCGACGTCTCGTTCATCTCCGTCTCGCTCGCGCTGCCGCCGGCTCTACGCCTCGCCGCCCCGGGCTGGCAGGCACTCGTGCTCGTCAAGCCGCAGTTCGAAGCCGGCCGCGCCGAAGCGCCGAAGGGCGTCGTCCGCGATCCCGCGGTGCGGCGGCGCGTCGTCCGCGCGGTGGCCGAAGCGCTGGCCGGGGCGGGGGGAGAGCCTCGCGGGGTCATAGACTCGGGTCTGCCCGGCCCCAAGGGAAACCATGAGTACGTCCTCCACCTCGTCAACCGACCCCAACCAGAGCTCCCCACCGACCTCGATCGGTGGATCGCCGAGGCAGCGGATCACTAGAGCCGTCGTGATCACGCACGGCCTTCCGGCCCTGGTCGAGGCGGCGCTCGAACGCGTTCGCCTGCTTGCCGACCGGCTCGGCGTCGAGCTGGTCGCCGACGACGCCGACGCGGACCTCGCGGTCGTCCTCGGCGGCGACGGGACGATGCTGCGGGCGCTGAAGCGGTTCCTGGGGACGGACGTGCCGGTCCTCGGCGTCAACTTCGGGCGGGTCGGCTTCCTGACAGCGGTCGCCCCCGACGCGCTCGAGCGCGACCTCGAGCGCGTCTTCGCCGGCGACTACCGGGTCGTCGAGCTGCCGACGCTCGAGCTGACGCTCGACGGCCAGACGCATCGCGCCGTCAACGACGCGGTCCTGACGAGTGCAACGATCGGCCGGATCATCGAGCTCGGCTATGCGATCGGTGATGAGGATCTCGGCGTGCAGCGCTGCGACGGCCTGATCTGCGCCACCCCGCAGGGTTCGACGGCCTACAACCTTTCGAACGGCGGCCCCGTCCTCGTCTGGGGGCTCGAGGCGATGGTGCTCACCTTCGTCGCGCCACACACCTTGCACGTGCGTCCGCTCGTCGTCCCGCGCGGTGCCGACGTGACCGTGCGCAACCGGTCGGTCGACGTGTCGACCGAGGTGATCGTCGACGGGCACGCCGTCGGCCGGCTCGACCCGGGCGACGAGGCCGGTGTTCGGCTCGGCGAACAGCGGAGCCTGCTCGCGACGCTGCCCGAGGCGACGTTCTTCAGCCGCTACGCCGCGACCTTCGGCCGGGGTTGATGCGGCAGGCGCTCGTTCCCCGTGGTGCTCCGCTAGAACACAGCTGATGCTTCGGCGCCTGCGGATCAGCAACCTCGTCCTGATCCACGACGCAGAGCTCGAACTGGTGCCCGGGCTGAACGCGATCACCGGCGAGACCGGTGCCGGCAAGACAATTTTCACGAACGCGATCGGCCTGCTGCTCGGTGCCCGCGGCGACGCGGGGCTGATCGGTGCCACAGCCCCCGAGGCGTACGTCGAGGCCGAGTTCGGCGACGTCGACGACGAGTCGCTCGGGCCGCTGGCCGAGCTCCGGCCCGACGGAGAGGAGGGGGTCGTGCTGGCGCGCCGGATCTTCGCCGACGGGCGCACGCGTGCGTACGCCTGGGGTCGGAGCGCTGCGCGGGAGGATGTCGCCGCCGTCGCCGAGGGTCTGCTCGCGATGAGCGGCCAGTTCGAGCAGCGGCGCCTCGCGCGGCCCGCGTACCAGCGCGGGGTGCTCGACTCGTTCGCCGGAATCGAGCTCGGCGCGGCGCAGCACGCGTGGCGCGAGCTCCAAGCGGCACGTCGTGCCTACGAGGAGCTGACGCAAAACGCGGCCGACGCCGGAGCCCGTCTCGCCGAGCTCCAGGCTCTAACCGAAGATACGGTCGGGATCACTCCCGAGCACGAAGATGACCTGCGCGCCGAGCGTGAACGCCTCCGGCACGTGACCGAGCTCGTGCAGGGAGCAGCGGGCGCGGCCACTGCGCTCGCGCCCGACGACGGCGACGGCGCGACCGACCTGGTCGCCGCGGCCGAGCGAGCAGTCGCACCGCTCGAGCGGCTCGCTCCCGAGCTTGCGGGTGTTGGGGACGTGCTCCGACAGGCAGAGCTGCAGTTGCGCGAGGCTGCATCTGAGCTCCGGGGTTTCCTCGCCTCGCTGGAGGCCGACCCAGGTCGGCTCGAGCACGTCGAGGCGGAGCTCGACCGCCTGGCCGAGCTGCGGCGGCGCTATCGCGCGCAGTCCCTCAACGAGCTACTGGAGCGGGCCACGGCTGCCAGGCTGGAGCTGGCCGCCCTCGAGGACGGCCAGGATCCGGTCGAGGCGGCGAAAGCGGCGCTCGAGGCCGCAGAGGCCGAGGTGAGGCGCAGCCACGCCGAGTTGCACGACACCCGCGCCCGGGCGGCCGAGCCGTTCGCGGCGGCGGTGGCAACGGAGCTGGCCGGAATCGGTCTCGGCGACGGCGAGTTCCGGGTCGACCTGGAGGGTCGCGAGCCGGGGCCCACAGGCGCGGACGACGTTCGCTTCTCGATCAGGCCGAACGCAGGCCTGCCGTTCGGCCCGGTTGCCGAGACGGCCTCGGGTGGCGAGCTTTCCCGCATCGCACTCGCGATCGCCGCCGTCGCCGGCGGCGAGACAATGGTCTTCGACGAGATCGACGCCGGCATCGGCGGCACAACGGCGCACGCTGTCGCTGAGACGCTGCGCCGGCTTGCCGGGCGCGCCCAGGTGGTCACGATCACGCACCTGCCGCAGATCGCCAGCGTGGCCGACCGCCACTTCCGGGTCGAGAAGATCGACGGCGACCCGACGCACACGCAGATCGAGCAGCTCGCCGACGACGAGCGTCGCGACGAGGTCGAGCGAATGCTCGGCGGCGCCGAGTTCCTCGCGTCGCTCGATCGTTGACCGGCGCGACTGGTACGATCGAAGCCCGTGAGCTCCTGCACGGGAAACGGCGACAAACGGTGACCAAGTACGTCTTCGTCACCGGGGGTGTCGTCTCCTCACTCGGGAAGGGCATTACGGCCGCATCGCTCGGCCGCCTCCTGAAGGCGCGCGGGCTGAAGGTTCAGGTGCAGAAGTTCGACCCGTACCTGAACGTCGACCCGGGCACGATGAGCCCGTTCCAGCACGGCGAGGTCTTCGTCACGGAGGACGGGGCCGAGACCGACCTGGACATCGGCCACTACGAGCGCTTCGTCGACGAGAACCTCTCGCGCGCCGCCAATCACACGGCCGGCGCTGTCTGGGATCGCGTCTTGCGCAAGGAGCGAAAGGGCGAGTACCTCGGCTCGACCGTGCAGGTGATCCCGCACATCACGAACGAGATCAAGTCCCGGATCCGGTCGGTCGCCGATGCCACGGACACCGACGTGGTCATCACCGAGGTCGGCGGCACCGTCGGCGACATCGAATCGCAGCCGTTCCTGGAGGCGATCCGCCAGTTCCGGCGCGAGGTCGGCCCCGAGAACGTCGTCTACCTGCACGTGACGCTCGTGCCGTACATCGACACGGCCGGCGAGCTCAAGACGAAGCCCACCCAGCACTCGGTCAACGAGTTGCGGCGCATCGGTATCCACCCCGACGTCCTCGTCTGCCGCTCGACCGAGCCGCTGGCACGTGAGATCCGCGAGAAGATCGCCCTCTTCGCCGACGTCGACGTCGACGCCGTGATCACCAATCCCGACGTCGCGGACGTCTACCTCGTCCCGCTCGCGCTGCAGGAGCAGGGCCTCGACGAGCTGGTCTGCCGCAAGCTCGGGATCGACGCACCGCAGGCCGACCTCGGCGAATGGCTCGAGCTGACCGAGCGCATCGGTGGCCGAAACGAGCTGGTCGAGATCGCGCTCGTCGGCAAGTACGTCCAGTTGCACGACGCTTATCTCTCGGTGCACGAGGCGTTGAAGCATGCGGGGATCGCGAGTGGCTGCCGCGTCCACGTGCGCTGGGTCGACGCGGAGCACATGACGCTCGACGAAGCGCGCGCCGACCTCGCGAGCGCCGACGGCGTGCTCGTTCCCGGCGGCTTCGGATCTCGAGGCTGGGAAGGGAAGATCCTCGCCTGCCGGGTCGCCCGGGAGGACGAGATCCCGTACCTCGGGATCTGTCTCGGCATGCACGTTGCTGTCTCCGAGTACGCGCGCCACGTGTGCGGCCTCGACGGCGCGAACTCGACCGAGATGGACCCGGAGACGCCGTTTCCGGTCATCGACCTGCTGCCCGAGCAGAAAGAGGTCGAGGATCTCGGCGGGACGATGCGCCTCGGCGCCCAGGCAGTCGAGCTCGGCGAGGGCACGAAGACGAGGTCGGTGTACGCCGACGAGCCGGTCATCTCCGAGCGGCATCGCCACCGCTACGAGGTGAACAACGCCTACCGCCAGCAGCTGACCGACGGTGGGCTCGTCGTCAGCGGCACCTTCCAGGAAGGCCGCCTGGTCGAGATCGTCGAGCTGCCCGACCATCCGTGGTTCGTCGCCTCGCAGTTCCATCCCGAGTTCAAGTCGCGGCCGACACGTCCGGCGCCGCTCTTCCGTGAGTTCGTCGTGGCTGCGCTCGTTCGCGGCCGCGCCCGTCGCGGCTCGCCCGTCAACGCCTGAAGCTGACGCGGTCGCCGGGCCGCAGCTGGCCGGCGAGAGGCAGGTCTTCGCTCGACACGACGGCCAGCACTGGGTAGCCGCCCGTCGTCGGATGGTCGTTCAGGAGCAGGATCGGTAAGCCGGAGGGCGGCACCTGCAGTGCGCCTGTGACGACGCCCTCGGAGAGCAGCTCCTCGGTCCGGGCGCGACGGAGCGCCGGGCCTTCCAGTCGGATCCCGACGCGATTCGAATCCGGAGAAACGCGCCACGCCGTCCCGACGAGGGTCTCGATCGCATCGGGCGCGAACCAGTCGTCACGCGGGCCGGGGTGGACGTGCAGGACGGGCTCGACGTCGAGACTCAGCGGGGCGACCGGTCTCGGCGCGGTGCGCGGCTCCGCCCCCACGGCGAGCAGGTCGCCGGCCCGGAGCGGTGCCGGGCCGAGCCCGGTGAGCAGGTCGGTCGAGCGGCTCCCGAGCACCGGCGCGACGGCGATCCCACCGCGTACACAGACGTACGCCCGCGCACCCTGCTCGAGGCGGCCGACGTCCAACTCGTCGCCGGCGGCGACCTCGAACGCGCGCTCGTCCCGGCCCGGGCCGCTGATCGCGACCAATGCCGCGCGTCGGAAGCGAAGCCTCGGGCCGATCAGCGTCGCCTCGAGCGCAGCCGCGTCCCGGTCGTTTCCGACCAGGCGGTTACCGCGCTCGAGCGAACGGGAATCGACGGCGCCGGAAGGCGGGACGCCGAGGTGCGCCAGGCCGGGCCGGCCGAGATCCTGGACCGTCGTCAGCATGCCGGGCGAGAGAACCTCGATCGCGCTCATTGGGCTACGAACCGCACCTGATCGCCGGGAGCGAATGCCGCCGGTCTGGCACGCGCCGGGTCGAACGGGACGAACGCCGTCCGGCCGATCAGCTGCCACCCGCCAGGCCCTTCGCGGGGATAGATGCCGCTGTACGGGCCGGCGACCGCGACGCTGCCCGCAGGTACCCGCGTGCGGGGCTGGCTGCGGCGCGGCACCTGCAGGCTGGGATCGGTGCCGAAGAGGTAGGCAAAGCCGGGCGCGAAGCCCAGGAAACCGACGGTGTAGAGGGCCCCCGTGTGACGCTCGACCGTGTCGGCGATCGAGAGCCCGGCGAGCTCCGCGACGAAGGCCAGATCCGGCCCGTCGTAGGTGACCGGGATCGAGATCGACGCTGCCGGAGCGGGCTCCGGCGGGGCGCTGACCGCGCGCGCCAGGACGGCCGCCAGTTCGGGCGCATCCTCGCTCCAGGTTGCGAGGACGGTGCAGTGGCCGGGCACCACATCGATCAGCTGCGGCAGCTCGGCCCGGAGCCGGTCGGCAATCGTGATCGCCAGACCCGAGTCCGCAACCTCGATCAGGGCGGCGCGATCGCCGGCGGGGCGGACGATCGGCGCGCTCATACGAATGGAGCCAATTCGACCCGTGCGCGTGCGAGCTCGCGCACGATCCGCTCCGCGAGCAGGACCGCCGCCGACGAATCGCCGTGCAGGCAGAGCGAACGAACGTCGCCCGCCGTCGCGAGCGCCACCGCCTGGCGGGCCGCGGCCTCCTCGCCGAGCAGGTCACCGGCGTGGCCGCGCGGCACGAGCGAGCCGTCCGCCTGGTAGCCGCGGTCGGCGAAGCCCTCGGGCACGGCTGCGAGTCCCTCGGCGGCGGCCTCTGCCAGCAGGACCGAGCCGGGGAGGCAGAGCACGGCCCGCAGGCCGCCGGCCCTGGTAGCGGCGACGAGGGCTCGCGCACACTCCTCGTCGAGCGTCGCCCGGTGGTAGAGCGCGCCATGCGGCTTCATGTACGCGACGTCCGTGCCCTCCGCGCGGGCGCAGTTGCGCAGTGCCTCGATCTGCTCGGCGGTCTCCTGCTCGACCAGGCCCGCCGGGACGGCGAGCGGCCGCCGGCCGAACCCCTCACGATCCCGGTAGCCGACATGGGCGCCGATCGCCACGCCGTTGGCCGCAGCGCGAGCGCAGGCGTCCCGCATCGTCGTCTGGTCGCCTGCATGGAAGCCGCACGCCACGTTCGCGCTGGTGACGATCGCCAGCAGCGCCGCGTCGCTCGACCCACCTTCGCCGAGATCGGCGTTGAGATCGATCCTGGAGCTCACCTTCGCATTGTCGCGCCCGCATAGGATCGTCGCCTGTGCCGCCCGATGTGCTGGACCTCTTCGTCGAGCTCGCAGCGCTTCCGAGCCCATCGGGCGTCGAGCGCGCGGTTGCCGACGTCGTCCTCCGCTACCTCGCCGACTGCGGCATCGCCGCGGACGAAGACGGAACGGGTCTCGAGACGGGCTCGACGATGGGCAATCTCTACGCGCGGCTCGAGCCGACGGCTGCCGGCGAGCCGCTCTTCCTCTGCGCCCATCTCGACACCGTGCCGCCGACCGCTGCGATCGAGCCCGTGTTCGAGGACGGCGTCGTCCGCAACGCTGCCGGAACGATCCTCGGCGCCGACAACAAGGCCGCGGTGGCGGTCATGCTCGACGCGGTCCGGCGCGTCCTGGCCGAGAACCGCCGTCACGCCGGGATCGAGCTGCTCTTCACCGCGAAGGAGGAGGTCGGGCTGGTCGGTGCCGCGGCGTTCGATCACACCCGCCTCTCGGCCAAGCTCGGCTACGTCTACGACCAGGCAGCACCGGTCGGGACGATCATCCTCGGGGCGCCGTTCTCGCAGTCGCTCACGGTGACATTCCACGGTCGCGCGGCGCACTCGGGGATGCACCCCGAAGACGGCCGCTCCGCGATCGCCGCCGCCGCCCGTGCGATCGCCGAGCTACGTCTCGGCCGTGTCGACGAACTGTCGACCGCGAACGTCGGGACGATCACGGGCGGAACGGCCGGCAACATCGTCCCCGAGTGGTGCACGTTCGTCGCAGAGGCGCGCTCGCACGACGAGCGCCGGCTCGGCGAGCTCGTTCAGGAGATGCAGGACGCAATCACGTTCGCCGCGGGAGTCGGCGACTGCGACGTCGAGACGCGAACGCGCAAGAGCTACTCCGGCTACCGCTTCGCGCGCACGGATCGCGCGGTGGCGCTCGCCGCGGCCGCGCTCGAACGCTGCTCCCAACCTGTCGTGTACGAACTCTCGGGAGGCGCGGCCGACGCGAATGTCTTCAACGACCGGGGCTTCGAGTGCGTCAACCTGGCGAATGGGATGACGAACATCCACACACCCGACGAGCACATCGCCGTCGCCGACCTCGAGGTGATGGTCGACGTGACCCTGGCGCTGTTCGACGCGGCCGCTGGCACGAGCGCCGGGCTGTAGGCTTCCGCCCGCATGCGGATCGGCGTCGCCAAGGAGATCAAGTCCGACGAGTACCGCGTCGCGTTGACCCCTGCGGGGGCGCTCGAGCTGATCAACCACGGCCACGACGTCGCGATCGAGGCGGGCGCCGGGATCGGCAGCTCGTTCTCCGACTCCGACTACGAGCGGGTCGGCGCCCGCATGGTCTCGGTCGACGAGGTGTGGGACGACTCGGATCTCGTGCTCAAGGTCAAGGAGCCGATCGCGTCGGAGTACCACCGGCTGCGCGAGGGCCTGATCCTGTTCACGTACCTGCACATCGCGGCTGACGAGCCGCTGACGAGGGCGCTCCTCGAATCGGGCATCACCGGCGTCGCGTACGAGACGGTCGAGGTGGGACGGGCGCTGCCGCTGCTCGCACCGATGTCCGAGGTGGCCGGCAGGCTCGCCTCGCAGGCTGGCGCGTACTTCCTCGAGAAGCCGGTCGGTGGACGCGGCCTGTTGCTCGGCGCGGTTCCCGGCGTCGCGCCGGGACGTGTCGTGATCGTCGGCGGCGGCGTCGTCGGCTACAACGCCGCGGTGATCGCGCTCGGGCTCGGCGCCCAGGTGACGATCCTCGAGCGCTCGATCGACCGCATGCGCTACCTGGAAGAGATCCTTTCCGGCCGGGTCGCGCTGCTGATGAGCTCGAGCCTGCAGGTTGCCGCCTCGGTCGCCGAAGCCGACCTCGTGATCGGTGCGGTGCTGATTCCCGGAGCCGTGGCTCCGAAGCTGGTCACGCGGGAGATGATCTCGAGCATGAAACCGGGAGCGGTGGTCGTCGACGTTGCGATCGACCAGGGCGGCTGCTTCGAGACCTCGCACGCGACGACGCACGCCGAGCCGGTGTACGTCGTCGACGGCGTCACGCACTACTGCGTCGCCAACATGCCAGGCGCGGTGCCGATCACCTCCACCAAGGCGCTGACGAATGCGACGCTGCCGTACGTGGAGGCGATCGCGAACAACGGCCTGCGGGCCGCGGTGGCTGCCGACCCGGCGCTCGCAAAGGGCGTCAACGTGATCGACGGCAAGCTGACCTACGAGGCGGTCGCCGAGGCGCACGGCCTCGACTACACGCCGCTCGCGGACGTCTTGCCGCTCTCCGCGGTCTAGAGGGAGACGCGCTAGAGGCCGAAGCGGTCTAGGAAGTCAGGCTCTCGGGCTCGGCCGGCGGCTTCTTCTTCCGGCTGCCCGGTTTCGGGCTGAGGCGAACGACCAGCCACGTGACGCCCGCCGCAAGTGCGATCACGCCGGCGATGAACACGACGAGGCCGATGATCCCGAGGACGTTCTCCACGGAACGTAGGATAGCTGCGTGCCTCGCGCGTGCGTCATTGTGCTTGACGCCGTCGGAGCGGGAGAGTTGCCGGACGCAGCAGAGTTCGGAGACGAGGGGTCGAACACCCTCGCCAACGTCGCCCGCGCCGTCGGCGGTCTCGACCTGCCGACGCTCGAGGCGCTCGGCTTCGGGAACATCGAGCCGCTCGAGGGTTGTGCGCCTCAGCCGGGTGCCCCGGCCGTCGCCGGCCGCCTCTTCGAGCGCTCGCGCGGCAAGGACACGACCACCGGGCACTGGGAGTTGATGGGCGTCGTCACGCCCCAGGCCATGCCGACCTATCCGTACGGCTTTCCCGACGAGGTGATCGATCCGTTCATGAACCGCACGGGTCGCGGTGTGCTCGGCAACAAGCCGGCGAGCGGCACCGAGATCATCCAGGAGCTAGGTGAGGAGCATCAGCGGACGGGCAAGTGGATCGTCTACACGAGTGCGGACTCGGTCTTCCAGATCGCCGCGCACGAGGAGACGGTTCCGCTCGAGGAGCTCTACGACGCGTGCCGCGTCGCCCGCGAGATCCTCACCGGCAAGCACGCCGTGGGCCGTGTGATCGCGCGCCCGTTCAGCGGCACGCCTGGCTCGTACGAGCGGACGACGAACCGCCACGACTTCTCGCTCTCGCCGAGGCGACCGAACTATCTGTCGATCGTCCGCGATGCCGGCTTCAAGGTCTACGGGGTCGGCAAGATCGGGGACATCTTCGCCCACCAAGACGTCGACGAGGAGTTCCCGACGCGCTCGAACGTCGAGGGGATCCAGAAGACCGAAGAGCTGCTGCGGACGATCGACGACGGTCTCGTCTTCACGAATCTCGTCGAGACCGACTCGCTCTGGGGCCATCGCAATGACCCGGACAACTTCCATCGCTGCCTCCAGGACTTCGACCGCCGGCTGCCGGACATCCTCGACGCACTCCGGCCGGGCGACCTCCTCATCCTGACCTCGGATCACGGCTGCGATCCGACCACGCCGTCGACCGATCACTCGCGTGAGTACGCGCTGCTGCTGGCGTACGTCGAAGGCAGGAACGCCGCCGGCCGGCTGCACGAGGAAGGTGAGTTCGCCGACGTCGGCGCGACGGTCAACGCCTGGCTCGGTGCCACGACGGCGCCGCGAGGCGTGCCGGGCCGGCCGATCCTCGAACCGTGAGGCTGAACGACCCGGCACTCGTTCGCGAGCAGTACGCCGACGAGAGGGATCTCGCCGCACGCAAGGCGATCTACGTCGGGGCCGAAGGTCCCGACGCGCGCGAGCTGGCTCTCCAGGCGGTCGCAGAGATTGCGCCCGCCACCGTGCTCGAGGTCGGCGGTGGCGAGGGTGAGCTCGCCGAGCGCATCGTGCGGGACCTCGGCGTCGAGCTCGTCCTCGTCGACCAGTCCGAGCGCATGGTCGAGATCTCGCGCAACCGCGGCCTCGATGCCCGCGTCGGCGATGTCCAGTCACTGCCGTTCGCCGACGAGAGCTTCGACTGCACCGTCGCTGCGTGGATGCTCTACCACGCCGCCGATGTCGGTCTCGCGATCGCCGAGCTCGCCCGTGTCACCCGGCGCGGCGGTCGGCTCGTCGCAACCACAAACGGGGCCGGCCACCTCGCCGAGCTGCGCGAGCTGGCGGGGGGCGCCGGCTGGTGGACCGGAATGCCCTTCTCCCGAGAGAACGGCGCCGAGCTGCTCGGGCAGTCGTTCTCCACGGTCGAGGCACGGCACGCCGACGGCTGGGTCTCGATTCCCGACGACGAGCTGATCTGGGGCTACCTACGCTCGATGTCGAGAGTGTCCCCTCCGGCCGAGCTCCCTCCGCACGAGCTCCCGTTCCGCGTCCAGCGCAAGCCGACCGTGTTCGTCGCGACGAAATGATCCGCCCGGCCGAGCTGATCCAGCGCAAGCGCGACGGGCAGGAGCTCGGCGCCGAGGAACTGGCCGAGTTGATCCTCGGCTACGCCCGCGGCGAGGTTCCCGACTACCAGCTGGCCGCGTTCTGCATGGCGGTGTACTTCCGCGGTCTCTCCGAGACCGAGACGTACGCGCTGACGGACGCGATGATCAGGAGCGGCGAGACGATCGATCTGGGCCGCGCGCTCGGCCGCAAGGTGGTCGACAAGCACTCGACCGGCGGCGTCGGCGACAAGACGTCGCTGGCGGTCGGGCCGATCGTGGCCGCCTGCGGGGTCCCGCTCGGAAAGATGAGTGGTCGCGGGCTCGGCCACACCGGCGGGACGCTCGACAAGCTCGAGTCGATCCCGGGATTCCGCACCGAGCTGACGCTGGACGAATTCGTCGCCCAGGTGCGCGACGTCGGGATGGCGATCATCGGGCAGACCGCCGACCTCGTGCCGGCCGACAAGCTGCTGTACGGGCTGCGCGACGTGACGGCGACGGTCGATCAGACGTCGTTGATCGCCGCCTCGATCATGTCGAAGAAGCTCGCCTCCGGCGCGCAGGCGATCGTCCTCGACGTCAAGGTCGGCGACGGCGCGTTCATGAAGACGATCGACGACGCGCGGGATCTTGCCGGGACGATGATCGCGATCGGCCGCCAGGCCGGGCGCGAGGTGACGTGCCTGCTGACCGACATGGACCAGCCGCTCGGCGCCGCGGTCGGCAACGCCCTCGAAGTTCGAGAGGCACGCGACACGGTGCGCGGACACGGGCCACCCGACTTCACGGAGCTGGTACTGGACGCATGCGCGCGCCTGCTTGCCTACTCGGACCTCGACATCGACGAGGCCGAAGGACGCCGGCGCGCCGAGGCGGCGGTCGGCGACGGCTCCGCCGATGCGACCTGGGTACGCTGGCTCGAGGCGCAGGGTGGTACTGCAGACGAGAGCGCGCTCCCGGTCGCCCCGGTCCGGCTGCAGGTCCCCGCGCCCGCCGTCGCCTACGTGGCGTCGCTCAGCGCGATCGGCGTCGGGAACGCCGCCGTGCACCTCGGCGCGGGGCGGCGTACGAAGGAGGACCAGATCGACCACGCCGTTGGCGTGGTCGTGCACGCGAAGCGCGGCGCACACGTCGAGGCCGGCCAGCCGCTGGCCGACGTGCATGCGCGAAGCGACGCAGACGCCGCGGTCGCCGCCGCGGAGGTGCTCGCCGCCTACCGGTTCGGGTCCGTTCCACCCGCCGAGCGTCCTGTGCTGCTCGGCGTCGTTCAGTAGGCGATGCCCGAGCTCCCCGAAGTCGAGACCGTTCGAGCCAGGCTTGCGCCGCTGCTCGAGGGTCGCCGGCTCGAACGGGTCGAGATCACGGACCCGCGGCTGACCCGACCACACGACCGCGTCGAGGTCGCCCGTGAGCTCATCGGTGAGCGCGTGTCGACGGTCGATCGTCGCGGGAAGTATCTGATCGTTCGATTCGAGTCGGGCCGGGCGCTTCTGATCCACCTCCGGATGACGGGTTCGGTGCTCACCGGGGCAGCTGCCAGGGCCGAGGACGACACGCACCGGCGCGCGGTCGTGACGTTGGACGACGGCTCGGAGGTCGCCTACCGCGACATGCGGCGGTTCGGAACCTGGCTGCTGCTCGAACCGCACGATGTGGTGCCGTACATCGACAGCCGGGTCGGCGCCGAGCCGCTCGACCCGTCGTATCGGGCCCGCGACCTTGCGGCGAAGCTCGCCGGCAGGCGGGCCCCCGTGAAGGCTGCGCTGCTCGATCAGCGCACCGTCGCAGGGATTGGCAACATCTACGCGGACGAGGCGCTCTGGCGGGCGCAGATCCATCCGCTCACCCCGGCGGCGGCTCTCGACGCCGACGAGGTCAAGGTGCTGCACCGTGCGGTGCGGACGGCGCTCAGGGCCGGGGTCGCCCGGCAGGGCTCGACGCTTCGCGACTACCGCCTCCCCGACGGTGGCAGCGGCAGCATGCAGCACGAGTTCAAGGTCTACGGTCGCGGCGGCGAGCCGTGCGAGCGCTGCGGGACGCCGATCGACAAGATCCGCGTCGCCGGGCGCGGCACCTGGTACTGCCCGAGCTGCCAGCGCCGCCGGGCCTGAACCTAGACTGGACGGGATGGGGCGGACGCAGAAGAGCGAGGCAATCGTGCTGCGGTCGATCCGCTTCTCGGAGGCCGATCGGATCCTCCACCTCTACACGGCTCACCGCGGACGCATCGGTGCGATCGCCAAAGGCGTGCGCAAGACGAAGTCGAGGTTCGGCGGTCGTCTCGAGCCGCTGTCGCACGTCGAACTGATGCTGCACGAGGGAAGTGGGGAGCTCCAGACGATCACAGGAGTCGAGCTGCTTCGCTCGCACCACGAGACGCGCGAGGACGGTTATCGCCTGAACGTCGGACTGATCGGCGCCGAGGCGATGTTGAGGCTCTTCGGCGAGCCGGAGGCGAACGAGCGCGCCTTCACGGCGCTGGCCCGCTTCCTCGACCTGCTCGATACCGCGCCGCCGCTTCCCGGCGCTCGACCTGCGCTCGACCCGCTCGTGCTCGCGTTCCAGCTGAAGCTCCTGTGGCTGGCCGGCTACCTGCCGCACCTGACGAGCTGCGTGGAGTGCGGCTCGCCGACAACCCTGGTCGGCTTTTCGGCTCGCGCCGGCGGTGCGGTGTGCGCCGACCACGAGCATGGGGCGCTGCGGCTCTCGCCCGACGGCCTCGGCGCGGTCGAGCGCATGCTCTCGACGCCGCTTGCCGACTCCGTCGCTGCGGCGGTCTCCGACCGTGCCCTACGAGACGCACTGGCCGTGATCACGACGTCGTACGAAGAGCACGGCGGTTTCCGACTCCGGACGGTGTCGGCCTGAAGCGCGCGCTCGGCAACGGACTCGAGCTCGACGACGCGAAGCAGCGGATCGACCGGCGCGAGGTTCACCGCTTCTTGAGTGAGATCGCGTACTGGGCGCTCGGTCGCTCGCGCGAGACGCAGGACCGGCTGATCGACGAGGCGCAGCGCGTCGTGGGGCTGTACGACGGCGATCAGCAGATCGGCTTCTGTCGTGCCGCGACCGATGGCAACTCGTTCGTGTATCTCGCGGACGTGTACGTGCTCGAGTCGTATCGGGGGCGCGGGCTGGGGGAGGACCTCGTCCGCGAGATGGTCGACAACGGCCCGTACGCGGAACTGCGCTGGCTGTTGCATACCTCGGACATGCACCCGCTCTACCGCAAGCTCGGCTTCGCCGAGCCCGACTACAAGGTGCTCGAGAGGCCCTCGACCAGAAACGCGAGCGACAGCGGGTAGCGCCACGTCAGGCCCCGGTGCGTGCCGGGGAAGAGCTCGAAATGGACGCGTGCAGGCGCGATGCCCGACGCGAGCACTTCGTCGTGGAAGGCCGTCGCGCACAGCTCGAGGTGGTACTCGTCGTCGCGTCCGGCGTCGATCCAGACCGCGCGCAGGTTGCGCAGCGTCTCTCGATGGGCCTCCTCGCGCGCGAGCACGACCGGGTCGAACCGCAGCCAGCGCGCCCACACCTGCGGGTCGAGCTCGCCGGTGTCCAGGTCGAACGGGAGCTCGACCGAGCCGTCGTCTCGCGCCGAGTAGGCGGCGCACATGGCGTACGTGTTCACGAGCACCTCGTCGTACGGAGATGAGAGCACCGGGCGGCCCGACAGGAAGTCCGCCCAGAAGGCGTCGAACGAGCCGTCGTAGTGATCGCGGAGCGCCCGCGCCGCGGGCGCGAAGTCGCGTGCGTAACAAACTTCGAAGAGCGCGTCGCCCGCGTGGGTCGCGAGACCGCCGAAGAGATCGGGACGGAGCAGCGGAGTGATCATCGAGCCGTAGCCGCCGGACGACTTTCCCTGGATGCCACGGTGCTCCCGGGCTGCGAGCGTCGGGAAGTGAGCGTCGACGTAGGGGATGATCTCGTCGCAGAGGTAGGTGTGGTAGTTGCCGATCCCCGGGGAGTCGAGGTACTGGGAGCCGCCGAGCTTCGTGAACGCGTCGACGAGCACGACGATCGCGTCGGGCGCGAGCGCGTCGATCAGATCGGGGTACGAGCGGGTCCAGGGCTCGACGTTGAACCAGGCGTCGGCCATGCCGGCCATCCCCTGGATCACGTACACGCACGGGTAGCCGCGGGACGTGTCCTCCGGAACCCAGACGTGCAGTGGGCGCTCATGAGGATCGCCGAGCGGGTTGCCGCGGAGGGCGTCTGACACGAAAGACACCGTGTGCCAGCGGTCCGTACGATGAGCGGCCATGGCGAAACGAACGTACCAGGAGATCATCCTGGCGCTCGAGCAGTACTGGGCCGCCTACGGCTGCGTCCTGCTGACGCCGTACCACACGGAGGTTGCCGCCGGGACGATGAATCCCGCGACGTTCCTGCGCAGCCTGGGACCGTCGCCCTGGAAGACCGCGTATCTCGAGCCGGTGATCCGCCCGCTCGACGGGCGCTACGGCGAGAACCCGATGCGGTTCCAGCACTACTTCCAGTATCAGGTGATCCTGAAGCCGCAACCGGCCGACGTGCTCGAGCTCTACCTCGAGTCGCTACGCGCGATCGGTCTGGACACGAGCCGCCACGACATCCGGTTCGTCGAGGACGACTGGGAACAGCCCACGGTCGGCGCCTGGGGGCTCGGCTGGGAGGTTTGGTGCGACGGGATGGAGATCACCCAGTTCACCTACTTTCAGCAGCTCGGCGGCCTCGAGCTCGATCTCATCCCGGCCGAGATCACCTACGGCCTCGACCGGATCGCGATGGTGGTGCAGGAGCAGCCGACCGTGTTCGCACTCGAGTGGGCCGACGGGATCACCTGGGAAGACGTCTACCGCGAGAACGAGCGCGAGTGGTCGCACTACAACTTCGAGGAGGCGGACGTCGAGTTGCATGCACGCCACTTCGACGACTACGAGGCGGAGTGCAAGAGGTTGATCGAGCGCGGCCTGCCGTTGCCTGCGTACGACTTCGTCCTCAAGTGCTCGCATGCGTTCAACCTGCTCGATGCGCGCGGGGCGATCTCGGTCACGGAGCGCGCTGCGTACATCGGCCGGGTCCGTAATCTCGTGCGCGCGGTCGCCCAGCTCTACCTCGAGCAGCAGCAGGAGGCACGTGCGCCGGCTGCTGTTTGAGATCGGCGTCGAAGAGCTTCCGGCAGCGGCGTGCATCGAGGCCGCGCTGCAGCTGCCTTCGCTGTCGCTCGAGCATCTCGGCGTCAAGCCGACTGAGCTGTTCATCGGGCCGCGGAGGCTCGCCTTCCCGGCCCGTGTCCCGGACCGGACCGAGGACGAATGGGTCAAGGGCCCTCCCGAAGACCTGCGTGACCGTGCGGCTGCGGGATTTGCGAAGCGCTACGGGGTCTCGGTCGACGAGCTAGCCGTTCGCGACGGCTTCCTCGGCGTCGAGGTGCCCGGCCGACCGATCGAGGACGTGCTCCCCGAGCGCCTGGCAGCGATCGTGACCGGTTTGCAGTTCACGAAGTCGATGACGTGGGGTGTCGGATTCCGCTTTGCGCGGCCGGTGCGGTGGCTCTGCGCGAAGCTCGACGCTGCGACAGTCGAGGTTTCGCTCGACGGGGTGCCGAGCGGCGGTGTCTCCTACGGCCATCGTGCGACCCATCCGGGGCCGGTGGAGATCGTGTCGGCTGAGAGCTACCTCGAAGCCCTGCGCGACGCCGGCGTCGAGCCGGATCGCGCCGTTCGCTATGAGCGCATCGTCGCCGGGCTCGACGCGCTCGGGTCGTGGAGCGACCCGCTGGGCAAGCTCGACGAAGTCGTGTACCTGGTCGAGAAGGCCGACGTGCTCGCGGGATCTTTCGACGAGCGGTTCCTGAAGCTCCCCGAGCGGGTGGTCGTGACGACGATGCAGTCACACCAGCGTTACTTCCCGCTCGGCGGCAACCGGTTCGCGTTCGTGGCCAACGGCGGCGACCCCGACGTGGTGCGCGCCGGCAACGAGTTCGTGCTTTCGGGGCGCCTCGAGGACGCCGAGTTCACCTTTGCGCGCGACCTCGCAATCGGGATCGACGGGCTCGCCGAGCGAACGAAGACGATCACGTTCTTCACGGGCGGCGGCACCTTCGCCGACAAGGCGGAGCGTCTCGCGACGCTGGTCGTCTCACTCGGCGGTGGGGAAGCTGCGGTTCAAGCGGCCAGGCTCGCCAAGGCCGACCAGGCGGCCGAGCTCGTGCGGGAATTCAGCGAGCTCGAGGGCCATATCGGTGCGACGTACGCCGGCCTCGCCGGTTACCCGGCCGACGTCGTGCAGGCAATCGACGAGCAGTACCTGCCGGACAGCGCGGGCGGGCCGTTGCCACAGTCGTCGGCCGGAGCGGCGCTCGCAGCAGCCGACAAGCTCGACACATTGCGCGTCGCGTTCGGCCTCGGCAAGCGACCGACCGGGTCACGCGACCCGTTCGGCCTGCGCCGAGCAGCGATCGGGCTCTGCCGGCTCGCGACCGAGGGCGAGGTGCACATCGAGCGCTCGCTGCTGCCTGACGACGTGCGGGACTTCGTCGAGGAGCGATTCGAGAGCCTGCTCGACCTGCCGGTCGAGTACGTTCGTGCCGCGAGGGCGTCAGCTGCCGCCGATCTCGGCGGCGTCGCCCGGCTCGCCGAGCAGCTGCACGCGGCCAAGGACAGCGACGACTTCGGTGCGGTCTACGAGGCCTACGACCGCGCGCAACGCCTCGCCGGCAAGCGCGACGACGCGGCCGCCGCGGTCGACCCAGCGCTCTTCGAGCACGGCACCGAGCAGGAGCTCGCGGCGGCCGTCGACCGCCTCGAGCTCGATCCGAACGACGTGCCGGCCGCGCTCTCGCAGGCGGCTGCAGTCGCGCCGGTTGTCGCGCGGTTCTTCGACGACGTGATGGTCGTCGCCGATGACGACGCGGTGCGCGGTAACCGGCTGCGTCTACTGCTCGACGTGCGCGACCGCCTGGGCCGGCTCGGCGACCTCTCCCAGATCCCGCGCTAGTCCTCGGGTTCGCCGTCGTCGTAGTCGAGCGCTTCGATGCGTCCGATCAAGCCCAGGCCGCGCCACGAGATCTTGTTCGAGCGCGGGTAGTAACACATGTCGTTCGGCTTTCTCGTCCCGTAGATCAGCATCGTGATCCCGTCCGCGCCCGCCAGGAACGAGTGCGCAATCCGGGTCGCCGGTGGTCGTACGATCACGTGGCCGGGACGCACCGGAACGTCCTCGCGGACGACACCGTCACTCGCTGCACGCGGTGACGGCCAGAGCTCGAGCAGCCCGTCACCCTCGAGGATCACGAAGACCTCTTCCTCCTCCGAATGACAGTGCGGTGGGGACCCACGCCCGCCGGCATCGAGACGCTCCCAGTGGAGCCCCGCCTGTATCGATCGCTCCTCGGTCGCGAGCGGAGCGGTCACGGCGCGCTTCCAGCGCTCGTGCTCGACCTCGTCGATGTTGACGATATTCGACGGCCTTTCCGCAGGCTCGCCGTACGCGAGGGGCGGCGCCTGTGCCTCCACGTCCCAGGGATCGTCGACGCGTCCGGGCACCCACGGGTAGCCGAGGCGAACCGCGCCGGAGCGGGGCAGCCAGCCCAGCTCGGTCGGGTGGTTGGTCGCGTAGACGAGGTAGTCGAGCCCGTCGGGGCCGGCGATGAACGTGTGCTCGTGCTCGTCGGCGCGGTGGATGATGCAATCGCCGGGACGCACCTGGTGCACCTCGTCGTCCTGCCAGGCGAGCCCGGACCCGCCGAGCACGAAGTAGAGCTCCTCGGACGCGCCGTGCGAGTGGGGCGGCGTCGGCAACTTGCCCGGAGCGACGCGAACCCGGTTGACGCCCACGCTGCGCGCTCCGGCCGCTCGGCCGAGCCACTGCCAGGTCGCGTCCATCTCGCCTTTCGCGGAGTGGTGCCGGTCGACATCGTCCCAGTGCACGACGGGGCTCACGCGCTGAAGGTTACGCACGTTGCCGAGTAGGCTGCCCCGATGTCCGCGGTCGAGCTGCACATGATCTCCGACTCCACCGGCGAGACTGCGCAACGCCTCGTTCAGGCGCTCGAGGCGCAGTTTCCCGACCAGGAATTCCTCGAGATCCGGCACCCACGCGTCGAGAATGTGGCCGATCTCCGACTCGCCGTCGATCGAATGAAGGGAAGGCCGGCGGTCGTCGTCTACACGCTCGTCGAGCCTGAGCTCCGCGACTCGATGCGCACGCTGTGCCGCAGCGCGAAGCTGCACTACTGCGACTTGCTCGGACACCCGATCGACGCGATCGCGCGCGTGTCAGGGCGGGCGGCGCGCATGAAGCCGCGTGCCCGGCCGCCGCTCAACGAGGCGTACTTCCGGCGGATGTCTGCGATCGAGTTCGCCGTCAAGTTCGACGACGGCGTCGGCTCGGGTCTCGCTGAGGCGGACATCGTCCTCGTCGGGGTCTCACGCACGTCGAAGACGCCGCTCTCGATCTACCTCGGCTACCTCGGCTACAAGACGGCGAACGTGCCGCTCGTGAAGGGGATCGAGCCGCCCGCCGAGCTGTTCAGGATCGACCAGTCCAAGGTGGTCGGCCTGACGATCGACGCCACACGGCTCTCCGAGATCCGCGGCGAGCGGATCCGCTGGATGCGGGGTGACCGCAAGTACGCCGACCTCGTCGAGATCTACGAGGAGCTCGAATACGCGACGCAGGTGCACCGTCGGCTCGGTTGTCCGGTGCTCGAGGTGAGCGAGCTGTCGATCGAGGAGATCTCGCACCGGATCATCCAGCTCGTCGAGCGTCGTAAGGCCGAGGCGGGTTGAAGCCGAAGCCGCCGGTCCCGCTGTGGCGCTGGGCAACCTGGTACACCGCCCTCGGCGCTGCCCTCGTCCTGTTCTACGGGCTCTTCACGCCGTTCTGGTTCGGCCTGCGCGCCCTGGCCTGGCTGGCGGAGTTCCGCTCACGACGGCGGCGCAGCGGCGGATAGATTCCCGGGCCATGGCGAATCGTTACGTCTACGACTTCGACGAGCCGGTCAGCGGTGGCCGCGACCTGCTCGGCGGCAAGGGGATCGGGCTGGCGGAGATGACGTTGATGGGGGTGCCCGTCCCCGCGGGCTTCACGATCACGACGGACGCTTGCCGCGCGGCGATGGCGGCGGGAGGCGCGCTGCCGGACGGCCTGGAGCAGGAGATCGACCAGCACGTTCGGCGGCTCGAGGAGCGCACCGCCAAGCGGTTCGGGTCGAGTGACGATCCACTGCTCGTCTCGGTGCGCTCGGGCGCCGCGGTCTCGATGCCGGGGATGATGGACACGATCCTCAACCTGGGCCTGAACGACGACGCAGCGGAAGGGCTTGCGACACGAACCGGGAACGCGCGGTTCGCGTTCGATTCGTACCGGCGGCTGATCCAGATGTTCGGCGAGGTGGTGGAGGGGATCGACGCACACAGCTTCGAGTCTGCGCTCGCCGACGTGAAGCGAGCAGCGCGGCGTTCAGCAGGACACCGAGCTCGACGCAGACGACCTGCGCGGGCTCGTCGCGACGTACCGCGAGATCTACCGCGACGCCGCGGGGAGCGAGTTTCCCTCGGATGCACGCGAGCAGCTGTTGCGCGCGGTCCGGGCCGTGTTCGCCTCATGGGACAACCCGCGCGCACAGGTGTACCGGCGCGCGCACGACATTCCCGACGACATCGGCACGGCGGTCAATGTCGTGCAGATGGTCTTCGGCAACAAGGGCGATCGGTCGGGAACCGGCGTCGCCTTCACCCGCGATCCATCGACCGGTGAGGCGGGCCTGTACGGCGAGTTCCTCGCCAACGCGCAGGGCGAGGACGTCGTCGCCGGGATCCGGACGCCGCAGCCGATCGAGGCGATGCGCTCGTCGCTCCCGCAGGCGTTCGACCAGCTGCTGGAGACGATGCGACGGCTCGAGGAGCACTACCGGGACATGCAGGACATCGAGTTCACGGTCGAGGACGAGCAGCTCTTCCTGCTGCAGACCCGCTCGGCCAAGCGCACCGCCGCTGCGGCGCTGAGGGCCGCGGTGGCGATGGCGGGCGAGGGTTTGATCACGCGCGAGGAGGCGATCGTACGGATCGACCCGGCTCAGCTCGATCAGCTCCTGCATCCGATGATCGACCCGCGCGCGTCGCTGGATGTCGCGGCGAAGGGATTGAACGCGTCGCCGGGCGCGGCGAGCGGCGCGATCGTCTTCGACGCCGATACCGCGGTCGAGCGTGCCAAGACCGGCCCGGTGATCCTCGTCAGCTGGGAGACGACCCCGACGACATCCACGGGATGATCGCGTCGCAGGGGATCCTCACCGTCCACGGCGGCATGACCTCGCACGCCGCGGTCGTGGCGCGGGGAATGGGGAAGCCGTGCGTCGCGGGCTGCGAGGAGCTGACGCTCGGCGACGGTTTCGCGGCGATCGGCGACCGCAGGCTGGTCGAGGGCGACGTGATCACGATCGACGGCGGCACGGGCCGCGTGTTCATCGGCGAGGTGCCGTTGGTCCCGCCGCAGATCAACGAGAACTTCGAGACGATCCTCGGCTGGGCGGACGTCGAACGGCGGCTGAAGGTGCGCGCGAACGCCGACAACCCCGAGGATGCAGCGCGCGCCAGGGAGTTCGGCGCCGAGGGCATCGGGCTCTGCCGCACCGAGCACATGTTCTTCGGCGACCGTCTGCCGGTCGTGCAGCAGATGATCCTCGCCGACAGCGAACCCGGCCGCCGCGCCGCGCTCGACCAGCTGCTGCCGTTCCAGCAGAGCGACTTCGAGGGCATCTTCGAGGCGATGGCGGGCCTGCCCGTGACGATTCGGCTGCTCGATCCGCCGCTGCACGAGTTTCTCCCCGACGAGGACGAGGCGGTCGACGAGAAGATGCGGCGCGCGGATCCGGGCGCTGCGCGAGTCGAACCCGATGCTCGGGACGCGCGGCTGCCGGCTCGGGCTGATGTTCCCCGAGATCTACGAGATGCAGATCCGCGCGATCGCGCGTGCGACGAAAGCGGTGCTGGAGCGCAGCGGCACGGCGCCGATCGTCGAGGTGATGCATCCGCTCGTCGGCTTCCGCGAGGAGCTGGCGCGGCTCCGCGAGCTGACCGAGGCTGTCTGGGAGGAGGAGGCACCGGGGCTCGAGCATCTCGTCGGCACGATGATCGAGGTGCCGCGCGCGGCGCTCCGTGCCGATCAGATCGCCGAGGTCGCCGACTTCTTCTCCTTCGGCACGAACGACCTGACGCAGACGACGCTCGCGTTCTCGCGCGACGACGCGGAGGGCAAGTTCCTGACGCGGTACCTGGACGACGGCGTGCTGGAGCGGAACCCGTTCGAGGTGATCGACATCGAGGGCGTCGGCGATCTGATGCGGATCGCGGTCGAGCGCGGGCGCGCGACGAAGCCGGAGCTGAAGCTCGGCATCTGCGGCGAGCACGGCGGCGAGCCCACGTCGATCGCCTTCTGCCACACGCTTGGTCTCGACTACGTCTCCTGCTCGCCGTTCCGCGTCCCGCTGGCGCGGCTCGCCGCGGCCCAGGCCGCGCTGGCCGAGTCCGGCTCGGGCGCGTACGTCTCGGCCGGCGGCTGAACCTCTCGAACCTCGTTCGAACCACGTTCGAACCTCGTTCGCGCGTTGGGCTTCCGTGAACGCCCGGCGCTTGGCGGGAGCGCGGAACCGCACGAACCACGTTCGAACCTCGTTCGAACGAGGTTCGCGAGTAGGGCTACGAGTAGCCGCGGACCTTCGCGTACGCGATGATCACGCTCGCGAGGACGACTGCTCCCGTGGCCAGGACGCTGTAGATCGGCGAGCGGCGGCTCTGCAGGAGCAGCCACATCAGGATCACTCCTCCGATCAGCCCACCGATGTGGCCGCCGACGGAGATGTTCGAGATGGCGAAGGTGAAGATCAGGTTCAGCACGATCAGCGCCGCGATCTGACCGCCGGTCGCGATGTTGCCGCGCCGCTCGAGCACGAAGAGCGCGCCGAGGATCCCGAAGATCGCGCCGGACGCGCCGACGGTGACCGAGTTCGGGCTGAGATAGAGCGCGCCCGCCGAGCCCGCGACACCCGAGCCGAGGTAGAGAAGGGCAAAGCGCCAGCGCCCGATGATCTGTTCGAGGAGCGTGCCCGCGAAGTAGAGCGAGTACATGTTGATGGCGAGGTGGAACGGCCCGTAGTGCAGGAATGCAGCCGTCACCATGCGCCACCACTCGCCGGCGGCGACGCCGACCAGGTTCAAGTCTCCGGTCGGCACGCCCGCGGGTACGATCCCGATCCCGCCGGGGACGTAGACGCCCGATGCGAAGAGCGAGCCACGCTCGTAGATCCAGTTGCCGGTGCCGGTTGCGAGGTTTCCGCCGGCGGCGAGCTCGGCGAGGAACACCCCGACGTTGATCGCGATCAGCGCCATCGTCACCGAGTTGATGCGCCGCGAGCCGACTCCCGTGACTGCGCGCTGAACCGGCGCCGTCGCCTTCCGGATCCCCTGCGGTTTGCCGGAGTGCTCCGGGCAGCGCAGGCCGACCGGTGCCGGAGTCATGCACTCGTAACAGATGGGACGGTCGCACTCAGAGCACGACAGACCAGTCTCGCGGTCCGGATGTCGATAGCAGTAGCGCGGGGCGTCCACCGGGCTAGCGTATCGGCGTGAACATCCATGTCGCTTTCGTCCCAGAGGAGGACGCGGCCGCCCGCGTCGGCATCGTCGTCGACGTGATTCGGGCGACGTCGTCGATCGCCCAGGCCCTCGCATCTGGGTACGAGCGGGTGCTCTGCTGCGCCGAGATCGACGACGCTCGCGCGCTTCGCGTCGAGCTTGGCGACGACGCCGTCGTGGGTGGCGAGCGCAACGCCGCGGTGATCGACGGGTTCGACGTCGGAGCGTCGCCGCGCGAGTTTGCCGGACCGCCGAAGGCGAAGACGCTGATCCTGACGACCACGAACGGAACCAAGGCGATCCTCGCTGCGGTCGCCCGCTGCGACGTCGTGCTGCTCGGCTCGCTGCTCAATCTGTCGGCGCTGAGCGCAGCAGCGCGCGCCGACGGCGGCGACGTCGCGATCGTCTGCTCGGGCTTCAAAGGAGCCTTTGCGCTCGACGACGCCTACTGCGCGGGACGGATCGTGATCGCGCTCGACGGTGAGCGGAGCGATGCGGCGATCGCGGCGGAGATCGTCGCGCGCAACTGGCCGGCGCCTCTCGAGGGCCTGAACGCGCGCACCTACGGGCCTCCCGGGCTCGAGGCCGACATCGAGTTCTGCGCCCAGGTCGATCTGCTCCAGACCGTGCCGCGCTTCTCGCGCATGGTCGGCAGAGCCGCCGAGATCGTCGCATGAAGCTCGTCAGGGACTTGCCGTCGCGCCTGATCGAGCACTTCGGCTCTGAAGGCTTCCGGCATACCCGCGTCGCACGAGGTGACGTTCAGGTGTCCGTCGCCCGACTCGACGGCGTGATCGGCGGGCACGAAGCCGCCTCCCGGCAGTTGCTGGTCGTGCTGGCCGGGCGTGTGGTTGCCTCGACGCACGACGAGTCGTTGGAGGTTGGTGCGAACGAGGCAGTCGAGTGGCAGGAAGGCGAGTGGCATGAAACGCGTTCTCTAGAACCGTCGACCCTGTTGCTCGTGGAAGGAGTTTTCGCATGAGCGTCTCGGGAAGGCTCCAGGAACCTGCTGCTGACGAACCCGGTCGTCGTGCTCGAGCGCATCTGATCGTCTAGACGGCGCGCCCCGCCACCTGGCCGATGTACACCGCGATCACGCCGAGGACGACGCTGCCGCCGACGTACGCGATCGTGGCAGCGATGTCGCGCGCATCGACGAGGTCGAGCGACTCTTGCGCGAAGGTCGAGAACGTCGTATAGCCGCCGATCACGCCCATCACGAGCCCGATCCGCACCCACGCGGGCAGATGGTGGCGGTCGATCAACGTGGCCGAGATCAACCCGATCAGGAAGCAGCCGCTGATGTTGATCGTGAACGTGGCCCAGGGAAAGATCGCGTCGCTGCGCTGTTCGATGACGCGATCGAGGGCGTAGCGGGCCGAGGCTCCGAACGCGCCGCCCAGTGCGACGCCGAGGATGACCGGCATGGAAGCTCCTTTCGTCAGTAGGAGCCATCAGCCGTGTCTCCGGCAGTCGAAGGCGAGCCCCATCGCCGCTGCGACAGGATAGACCGCTCAGCGGAAGTGACGTGCCAGCTCGGCCCGCGAGCGCAGCCCGAGCTTGCGGTAGATGCGTGTGAGGTGGAACTCGACCGTCTTCGGTGTCAGGTAGAGAGCTGCGGCGACCTCGCGGTTCGACTGTCCCTCCGCGACGGAGAGCGCAATCTGCATCTCGCGTGGCGTCAATTGCTCGCGCGAGGCCTCGCGCGGTCGCAGCCGCTCGCCGCTCGCGCGGAGCTCGGCGTCCGCTCGCGCGGCCCACGCATCGGCGCCGAGGGTTTCGAACGTCGCGAGCGCGGAGCGCAGCTGTTCGCGCGCTTCCCGGCGGTCGCCGCGCCGCCGGAGTCGCTCGCCGAAGCACAACGCCGTTCGGGCGTGTTCGAACGGCATCGACTCGGCGGAATCCTCCGGGACGTGGGAGGCGAGTGCCTGCTCGAACCACGGGACGAAGTCGTCGTGGGTGAGGCCGCGGCAGCGCTGGACGAGCGCACGCTCCGGCGGTGACACCGGAGGTGCCTCTGCCTCCGCGAGATCGATCAGGCCGATCGCATCCTCGGCGCGCCCGAGCCTGACGTACGTCTCCGCCAGATCCCAGGCTGGTGTGACGTTGAACTCGAGGTTGCCGGCGGCACGGAGACGCTCGTGCACCCGCTCGAGCAGCTGCGCGGCCGAATCGAGCCGGCCAAGCGCAAGCTCGAGCCTGCCGAGTGCTCGCTCGGAGCGCTCGCGATAGAAACCGAGACCGAGCGTGTCCGCCAGCTCGATCGCGGCTCCGGCGTGGTCTCTACACGCCTGCTCGTTGCCCGACGCTGCATCGATGTCGGCGAGGACGCCGTAGCTGGCACAGGCGGTCGCACGCTGGCCGACCTCGCTCGAGACCGCGACAGCGTCACCTGCAGCCGCGTAGGCCGTGCGCCAGTCGCCGATCTCGAACGCTGCGCTTGCCACCAGGCGCTGCGCCTGCGGCAGCACGCCGAAGGCGCCCTCCTGTCGCGCGGCTTCGGCGGCACGGTGCCCGTACGCCGACGCGGCCGCGTGCCGTCCGAGCATGTAGTACGCCCGCCCGGCCCAGAAGAGATCCTGCGCGGAGGTGAGCGGCAGGTCTCCGGCGTCGACGATCGCGACCGCCCGCGCGATCAGCTCTGCCGAGTCGGGCGTGCCCGCCTGGCTGGCGGCGGCGCCGAGCGCCTGCGCGACGAAGAACTCCGTCCGAGGATCGCGCGGAGGGCCGAGCGCCCGAAGCCGCTCCCCGGCTGTCTGCATGGCGACGCGGTCGAGCTGGATGCCCACCGTGACCGCCTCGGCCAGGAGCAGGGCGGCCCGTTGCGGATCGTCGGCCTCCGAGATCGTCGCGGCCGCCACGAACGAGTCGAACGCGGTTCGCTGATCGTGGTTCAGCACGGCAAGCCGCCCCTTGACGCCCAGCAGCGTCGCTCGCACCAGTTCAGGCGGGTGACCGGCCAGGCCCTCGTCCACCAGTTGGCCGGCGTGGCGAGGGCGTCCGGCGAGTTGTGCGGCGTTCGCGGCCTCGGCGAGCCGCGACGCCTGCTCCTGTCCGGTTGCGGTCAGGCGCGCAGCGCGCTCGAACGCCCGAGCTGCCGAGTCGTATGCGCCACGGTCGGCTGCTCGGCGGGCGACGTCGTCGAGCTTTGCGGCTGCCGTCGTATCGGCCCCAACCGCAGCGGCGGCGAGGTGCCAAGCGTGTCGCTCGCCGTCGCGGTCCGCGAGCGCGGCGGCGAGGGCCGCGTGAACCCGGCGGCGCTCGGAGGGCGCGGCACCGTGGTAGACCGCCGACCGGACGAGCGGGTGCGAGAACCCGAGCTGCCCGCCGTTTCGTTGCAGTAAGCCCGCGTCCTCGGCCCGCGTGAGGTTGTTCGCGGCAAGCCCCAGCGAGCCGACCGCTGTGTCGATCGCGGCCGCGTCACCACTGTCGTCGGCAGCAACCGTCAACGCGGCGAGTCGAACGTCCTCGCCGAGAATCTGGACTCGCCGGGAGAACCCGCGCTCGAGCGCGGCCCCGACCCTGATCGGCTGTTCGAGCGGCTCGTCGCCCGAGAGCTGCGCATCGCTCAACGCCTGCGGCAGCTGGAGCAGCGCGAGCGGATTTCCGCCCGTGCTCTCGATCAGTTCGTCGGCGACGCGTGACGACGAGACGCGTTCACCGAGCAGGCTGCGTGCGTGATCGGACTCGAGGCCACTGACGACCAACTCGTCGATGCCCTCGGCAGCGAATCGCTGCACGTCCCCTTCGCGGGCCGCGAACACCATCGCCACGGGATCCGCTGCGAGTCGTCGCGCCGCGAAGACCAGCGCGTCCTGCGACTCGGTGTCGAGCCAGTGCGCGTCGTCGACGACGACGAGGAGCGGCGCCGAGGCCGCCAGCAGGCTCAAGCTCGCCGCGCCGAGCGTCAGCCGATCGACTGGCCGCGGCTCCGCCAGCCCGAGCACAGCGCGAACCGCAGTCGCATGCGGCTCGGCGAGTGAGTCGAGCAACCCGAGCAACGGCCGCAGCACGTCGCCCAGCCCGGCGAACGGGATCGCCGACTCGGCCTCGGTACCACTGGTCGAGATCACCGTCGAGGTCGTGCGCGACCGCGCGTGGTCGAGCAGGCTGCTCTTGCCGATTCCCGCTTCGCCGCGCAGCACGAGGGCCGCTCCCCGCCCGCGCGCCGCGTCGTCGATGAGTCGCGAGATCCGCTCGAGCTCGGCGTCTCTCCCAACCAGCATGGAGCGCAGTCTGGGGGTTTCCCGGGCGCGATGCGACTCGGTCGCGGCCAAGCTGGCCGGGTGGAGGCGATTCGCTACGCACGGCGGCTCGCCGGGCGCACGGAAGCGGTCTCGCCCGGCGTGCTCCGCCGGACGGAGCTGGAGCTGCCCGACGGTGCCCGGCTCGAGTCGGAAGTGCTGTTCGCGGATGACTGTGCGTTCCGGGAGCACGGCACGATCAGCCTGGCCGCCGGCAGCGACCTGTATTTCCGCACGCTCGGAACCGGCAGCCTCGTCCCGTCACCCGAGCCCGGGCTCCGCCACGGCACGGTCACGTGGGAGCTCGACGGCGGCAGCGGTCGGTTCGAGCACGCCTCGGGCCGGATCACCTCGAGCTTCACGCTCACCGACGACGGCGAGGTCGCAGATGAGCAGCACGGCCTGATCTTCCTGCACGACAACCGAGAGGAGAACCAATGAGGCGCCTGTCTGTCCTGGCCGGGATCGTGCTCGTCGCTGCGACGGTCGCGTCGTCGGTCGGCGCGATCACGAACGGCTCGCCGGACGGGACTGCGCATCCGTATGTCGGTATCGCGGTCTCGGGTGATGTGTTCTGCAGCGGAACGCTGCTGTCGCCGACGGTCTTCCTGACCGCCGGCCATTGCACCGACGCCTTCTCGGCCGGTGGAGCATCGACCTTCGTCACGGTCGATCCGAACGCCGGCCCCTCGTCGCTCTACGTCACCGGAACGCCGTACACGCAGCCTGGGTTCTTCAACGTGCCGCCGAAGGGTGTCGGCGTGCCGGCATCCGTTGGTAACGACCTCGGCGTGATCGTGCTCGACGAGCCGATCGTGCTCGCGTCGTACGGGCGCCTACCTGCGGCCGGGGTGCTCGACGGCTCCTCGAAGCCGGTTCTGACCGCCGTCGGCTACGGCGCACAGGGGTGGGCGCCGCAGCCGCATGGGCGTGTGCCGCTGTTCACCTTCGTCCGCACCAAGGCATCGGTCGAGGTGATCAACGACAAGAACGCGAACGGGGACGAGTTCGTCCGGATCTCGACGAATCCGGGTCAGGGCAAGGGCGGCGTCGGGCCCGGCGACTCCGGAGCCCCGGCCTTCCTGGCCGATGACTCGACGATCGCTGCTGTCGGCTCGCACGGGCCGAGCCCGGCCGCCTCCGGCACCGCGTACTTCACGCGGCTCGACACCGCCGGGGCCCGCTCGTTCATCCAACCGTTCCTCGATTCAGGAGGTCGATCATGAATCGCATCGTGCTGCTTGCCGCCGGGCTGCTCGCCGTGCCGGCGCTGGCGTCGGCCGCAGCTTCTTCGGTGCCCGGTGGGAATGCGCCTACGGGGCTCGTCGGTACATGGCAGACCACGCTCTCGGCCGCGGAGGTGAGGCGGACCGTCGCGCCCGATTCCCACCGGACCTGGCAGCTCGTGATCGTCAACGGCCGCTACCTCGCCTATCCGCGGGCACTCGGTTTCCGCCCGCTCGGGCAAGGAGGGGACACGGTCCCGTTCGGCGTCGCAGGGCATCGGCTCTACCTCAGCTGCCTGAACGGCGACGGGGTGCCGAGCAAGGGCTACGCCACGTACGGGTGGACGATCGCCGGCACGACGATGCACCTCAAGCTGACGTCGGAACCGTGCCGCGATCCGATCACCCGCGACCGGATCGTCATCCTGACCAGCGAGGGCTGGAAGAAGGTGAGCCGCTAGCCCGTGAAAAGAGTTGACAGGAGAACATGTGTTCGTGTAGAACATACGTTCCCGTGATCGCCGCAATCGTCATTCCTGCCTTCGATCTGCGGGCCGCGCTGCGTCTCCGGCCGAGCCTCCAGGCGAAGCCGGCGGCGCTGGCGCCGCTGCCGGGGACCGAGCCGCTGATCGGCTCGATCACCGGGCCGGCCGAGGCCAAAGGCGTGCGGCCGGGGATGCGGCTCGGGGAGGCGCTCGCCACCTGTCCGCAGCTCGAGCTCGTCGAGCAGGATCCGGCGACCGTCGAACAGGCCTGGGAGGAGATCCTGCGCCGGCTCGAGGATGCCGGCTTCTCCGTCGAGTCCGCCGACGCGGGCACGGTCTTCTTCGAGACGAAAGGCGTCGAGCGGCTCTACGGCGGCCTCGAGCCGGCGCTCAAGCGGGCGCTGCACGCGGTCGGCTCGGTCTGGGACGGCCGTGCCGGCGCGGCAGAGCGGCGCTTTGCAGCGCTCGCGGCGGCCAACGTCGCTCGGCCGGGGCAGGCGTTGATCGTCTCCGACGACCGGACGCGCTCGTTCCTCGCGCCGCTGCCGCTGCAGCTGCTGCCGCTCGAACGTGCCCGCTACGAGGAGCTGGAAGAACTGGGAGTTCGCACGATCGGACAGCTTGCTGGGCTGCCGGGTGCCGCTGTTGCCGACCGATTGGGGCCGGACGGCCGGCGCGCCTGGAGCCTGGCGAGAGGAGAGCAGGACGGACGAGGATGGGAGCACAGCGTCACGCCGAGACGGCCGGCTGTAGCTCTCTACGAGACGCTCGAGTTCCCGGAAGCAGTCGGCCAGCTGCTGACGCTCCGGCGAGGGCTTGGGGTGTTGATCGACCGTCTGCTCGCACGGCCGGAGCGCGCGGGGCGGCCGCCGAGGAAAGTCGCGGTGTGGGCGCGGCTTGTCGGCGGTGCCTCGTGGCGCCGGACCGTGACCCTGCGTGAGCCGACCGCCGATCCGGCGCGCCTCCGGGCGGCGCTGGGGCCGAAGCTCGCCGAGCTGCCGGCTCCGGCGCTCAAGCTGCGGCTCGAGGTGTCCGAGCTCGCCGAGCACACGGGCGAGCAACTCGAGCTGCTCGCCGCGGAGGGAAACATGCTTCAGGGGCGGTTACGGGAAGGCCTGCGCCAGGTGAAGGCAGCCGTTGGCTCAGGCGGGGTCTCGACGGTGGTGGAGGTCGCCCCGTGGTCGCGCATACCCGAGGCGCGCGCGCTGCTCGTTCCGCGCGACGACTGAACACACCCAGGCCGGCGCTCGTCGAAGGGCACGCCGACGGCACGCCGCGCACCGTCAACCGGCAAGGGGTCGCCGTGTTGCGCGAGGAGTGGCGGGTCGTCGACCGCTGGTGGACCGAGGAACCGGTCTCGCGCCGCTACTTCGACGTCGTGCTCGAGACGGGAGAGAACGCGGTCGTCTTCCATGACGACGACGCGGGATCGTGGTTCATGCAGCGTGCCTAGGCGATGACGTTCGCCTCGCGCGACGCGTTTCCGGCGCGCGGTGGTGTCGGTGACGAACGCCGCTTCGAGCCGGGACCTCCTGCGCCCACGCCGGTACGAACGCCGGCGCCTTACGTCGAGCTGCACACCCACTCGGCCTACTCGTTCCTGGACGGCGCGTCGCTCCCTGAAGAGCTGGCCGCGCGGGCCGCCGAGCTCGGCTACGACGCGCTCGCGCTCACCGACCACGATGGTGTCTACGGCTCGCTCGAGTTCGCCCACGCTGCGAAGCACCTCGGCGTACGCCCGATCACCGGCGCGGAGATCACACTTGCCGACGGGGCGCACGTAACGCTGCTCTGCGAGACGCGGCAGGGCTACACGAACCTCTGTCGCATCCTCACCGACGCGCATGCGCGCACGCGTCTGCCGGGCCGCGAGCGCGATCTGCTGCCGCCCGAGACGAGCATTGAGGTTGTCTCCGAGCATGCAGAGGGCCTCGTTGCACTGTCGGGCTGTGCCCGACACGGGCTCGGCGTCGTCGACCCGAATGCAGCAGCACGACTCGCCCGCGCGTTTCCCGGCGCGTTCTACGTCGAGCTGCAACGGCCGTACGAACGCGGTGACGCACGCCGCAACGCCATGCTCGTCGACCTGGCCGAGACGCTTCGTGTGCCCACCATCGCGACCGGCGACGTGCACGCCCACAACGCTCGGCGCGCGAGGCTCCAGGACGCTCTCGTGGCGATCAAGCAGCGCACGTCGCTCGACGGCTGCGAACGCGAGCGCCGAGGCAATCACGAGAGCATCCTCCTGGCACCTGCCGAGCTGCTCGAACGGTTGCCGCGCGAAGCGGCGGAGCAGACGCGTGAGGTCGCAGACCGCTGCCGCTTCGACCTGACCCAGGAGCTCGGCTATCGCTATCCCGACTTCTCCGACGGGATCGATCCGGCCGACGTGCAGCTCCGCGAGATCTGCGATCGCGCATTCGTGGAGCGGTACGCGAAGGCGAACGGTCACAAGCGTCAGGCGCGAGAACGGCTCGACGACGAACTGAAGCTGATCGCCCGGCTCGGGCTTGCAGGGTTCTTCCTGCTGCACTGGGAGGTGCTCGAACTGGCGCGCGAGTGTGCGCTCGAGGTGCGCGGTCCCGGAAGCCCGCGGCACGCGCTGCCGCCCGGCCGCGGCCGCGGCTCGAGTGTCGGGTCGATCGTTTGCTACCTGACCGGCCTGTCGCACGTCGACCCGGTCGAAGCGGGCCTCTCGCTCGGGCGCTTCATCAACGACGAGATGGTCGCGGTACCGGACATCGATCTCGACTTCCCGCGGGACATCCGTGAGAAGCTGATCGTTCGCGTCACCGAGCGGTACGGCCGTCAGCACGCGGCGCTCGTGGCGAGCTTCTCCACGTATCGCAGCCGCGGTGCGATCCGCGATATCGGCAAGGCGGTCGGATTGCCGTTCGCCGAGCTCGAACGGCTTGCACGCGTCACCGACGGCTGGGACGCGACACGCATCGCGGACGAGGTCGACGGCGTGCCGGGCGCGCACTCGGGCCCTCGCTGGGACGCGTTTCGCGAGTTGACACGTGAGATCGCCGGACTACCGCGGCACATCAGCCAACACCCCGGGGGCATGGTCATCTCGACCCGGCCGCTCATCGACCTCGTGCCCGTGCAACCCGCCGCGATGGCAGGTCGCCAGATCTGCCAGTGGGACAAGGACAGCTGCGGCGATGCCGGCTTCCTGAAGATCGACCTGCTCGGCCTGGGCATGCTCTCGGCGGTCGAGGACGCGATCGACCGCATCGCACGCTTGCGCGGTAAGACGATCGACCTCTCGCGGGTGCCGCTCGACGATGCAGCGGTGTACGCCGAGATCCAGCAGGCGGACACGGTCGGTGTCTTCCAGATCGAAAGCCGGGCGCAGATGCAGAGCCTGCTGCAAACACGGCCGGAGAACCTCGACGACCTGACGGTGCAAGTCGCGCTCGTCCGGCCCGGCCCGATCCAGGGGAAAGCCGTGCACCCCTACATCGAGCATCGCCGGCAGCGCCGTCTGGATCCCACGTTCGAGCCGCCCGTCGAGCACGAGTCGCTGCGTGAGCCGCTGCGCGACACGCTCGGCGTCGTCGTTTTCCAGGATCAGGTCCTCGACGTCTCGATGGCAGCGGCAGGCTTCTCGATCGGCGAGGCGGAAGGGTTGCGCCGCGCAATGAGCCGCAAGCGCAGCGAAGAGGCGATTGAGGCGTGGCGTCCGCGCTTCGTCGCGGGAGCGCTGGCGAAAGGGATGAGCGAGGAGACCGCGCACGTGATCTACGACAAGCTCGTCGGCTTCGCCGGCTTCGGCTTCCCGAAGTCACACGCCGCAGCGTTCGCGCTGCTCGCCTACCAGTCGGCGTGGCTGCGCCGCTACTACCCCGGCGAGTTCCTCTGTGCACTGCTGAATGCGCAGCCAATGGGTTTCTACCCGCCCTCGTCGCTGGTGCGCGACGCACAGCGGCGCGGGGTGGAGGTGCGGTCGCCGCACGTCAACCGCTCGCGGGCGGAATGCACGATCGAGGATGGCGCGGTCCGGGTCGGGATCGGTTATGTGCAGTCGGTCGGCGAGGCGGACGCGAAGGCCGTCGAGGCAGGACAGCCCTATGCCGACCTCGGCGACCTTGCTCGACGGACGTCCGTGCATGTCGACTCGCTCGAGGCGCTCGTCGCGGCAGGCACGTGCGACGACTGGGGGGCGCGGCGCGAGCTGCTGTGGCGGCTCGGTGTCACCGCGCGCGGCGAGACGGTCACGGGTGGAAACCGCCAGCTGGCACTGCCGCTCGAGCCCACAGCCGAGATCCCGGAGCTCCCGAGGCAGACGGACTGGGAGCAGATGCTCGCCGACTACAAGCACACGTCGATGTCGGTGGGTGTCCACCCGCTGCAGCTCCTGCGGCCGCACCTGCCGGCCGGTGTGGCGACGAGCGCCGAGTTGCCGGAGATCCCGAACGGCGCCCAGATCCAGGTCGCGGGGATGGCGATCGCGCGCCAGCGTCCGTCGACCGCGAACGGCGTCGTCTTCATGCTGCTCGAGGACGAGCACGGCCAGTCGAACCTGATCGTGCCGCCACGGGTCTACGAGCAATACCGAGCCGTCGTGCGGGGCGAGCCGCTGATCCTCGCCCGCGGCAAGCTGGAGCGGCACGGCCGCAACATCAATCTCCTCGTCGCAGAGCTCGTCTCACTCGGTCCGCTCGCCCGAAAGGCCGCGAGCGAGGCCGAGGTCACCGCCGCGCTTCCGCGCGCCCATCACTTCGGCCATCGCTGACCGTCGCGTCAATGCGCTCCGCCCGGCCGCTGGTTGATCGACCCTTCGTGGTGCGAGAGGTTGTAGGCGCAGTTGACCAGGCCGACGTGCGTGAACGCCTGCGGGAAGTTGCCGAGTTGGCGCTGCTCGGCCGGGTCGTACTCCTCCGATAGCAGTCCGAGGTCGTTCGACACGCCCAGGAGCCGTTCGAACAGTGTGCGGGCGTCGTCGTCGCGCCCCTGCATCAGCAGAGCGTCGACCAGCCAGAACGAACAGGGCAGGAACACCCCCTCGCCGCCGGGCAGGCCGTCGACGTCGTTTCGCTCCTTCGGCTTGTACCGCTCGACGAATCCGTCCCTCGTCAAGTCGCGCTCGACGGCGGCGATCGTCCCGGCGACGCGAGGGTCGTCGGCTGGGAGGAAGCCGAGAATCGGGATCAGCAGCGTCGAGGCGTCGAGCTCCTCCGAGCCGTACGCCTGGGTGAAGGAGTTGAGCTCCACGTTGAAGCCCTCCCGGCAGACCTCCTGGTGGATCTCTTCCCGGACACGCCGCCACCGATCGACCGGCCCTGGCCGCGCGAAGCGCTCGACCGCCTGAACGGCACGATCGAACGCAACCCATGCGAGCACCTTCGAGTGGGTGAAGTGACGACGCGGGCCGCGCACCTCCCAGATGCCGTCGTCCGGCTGGTCCCACGCGCCTTCGAGGAACTCCATCAGGTTGCGCTGCAACGACCACGCCTGGTCCTCGCGGTCGAGACCGTGCGCGCGCGCCTGATGGAGTGCATCCATCACCTCGCCGTACACGTCGAGCTGAAACTGATCGTGGGCGGCGTTGCCGATCCGCACGGGGCGCGAGCCTGCGTAGCCGGGCAGCCAGTCGAGCTCGGACTCGAGAATCCGCCGCTGGCCGCCGACGCCGTACAGGATCTGCGCGTTGGCCGGGTCGCCCGCGACCGCACGCAGCAGCCAGTCACGCCACGCCTTCGCCTCGGCGATGTAGCCGGCGTTCATCAGCGCGTAGAGCGTGAAGGTCGCGTCGCGCAGCCAGCAGTAGCGGTAATCCCAGTTCCGGACGCCGCCGATGTGCTCTGGCAGCGACGTCGTCGGCGCGGCGACGATCCCGCCGGTCGGCTGGTACGTCAGCGCCTTCAGCACCATGAGCGAGGTGTGCACCGCCTTGGCGTACTCGCCGCCGTAGGCGCAGTCGCGCAGCCACTCGCGCCAGAATTTCTCGGTGTCGGCCAGCGCGTCCTCCGCGTCGACGGGGTTCGGGCGGGCCTCGTGCGACGGAAACCAGGTGAGCACGAACGGCACCCGCTCGCCGGCCCGCACCGTGAACTCGGCGGTGTGCGTCATCCCGTCCGGCTCCAAGTCGATCGGCGTGCGCAGGACGAGCCCGTCGGGCCCGCCGACGGCGCACAGGGTCCTCGCGTCGACGCGAAACACCCACGGGATCACCGACCCGTAGTCGAACCGAATCACCAGCTCGGTTCGCATCTGCACGCTGCCCTCGAGGCCCTCGACGATCCGCACGATGTCCGGCTTCGTCTCGCGCGGCGGCATGAAGTCGATGACACGGACCCGGCCGCTGTCGGTCTGCCACTCGCTTTCGAGGATCAGCGTCTGGTCGCGGTAGCGGCGGGCGGTCGCCGGCCCGACGCCTTTGGGGGCGAGCAGCCAGCGGCCGTGCTCGCTCCCTCCGAGCAGCGCGCCGAAGCACGAGCTCGAGTCGAAGCGCGGGAACGGCAGCCAGTCGACCGAGCCGCTGCGGCCACGAGCGCGGCAGTCTGCAGGTCGCCGAGCAGCGCGTAGTCCTCGATCCGCTCGGGCACGGCTAGCGGTTCTCGATCTCGAGTGCGAACTCGGGTAGCTGCCGCGCGACCGCGCGGTTGAACTCGGCGAGGTAGCGGTCGGGCTCCTCGAGTGTCCGCGCGTAGTGATCGCGAAGGTCGGCGAGCAGTTCCGTGCCGGTCTCGACTGAATCGAGATAGTCGCCGTACAGCTCCTCGGCCTCGTCCCGTCCGGCGTCGTTGTAGGCACGCAGGCGCACGTCGACATCCTGCAGGACGTCGGCGTGATCGCGGACGAAGAGGCCGAGCTGTGCCTCGATCACGTCCGCGAACCGCGCCCGCCGGAACATCACGCAAGCTCTCGATAGAGGGCCAGGTGCTTGGCCCCCGACACTTCCCAGGTGAGCTCTCGCCTCGCGGCTTCAGCGCCCTGGCGTGCCCGTCCGAGAGCGTCGGGATCCTCGACCAGCACGCGCACCGCCTCGGTCATCGCTTCGACGTCACCCGCGGGGACGACGGCGCCTGCGCCGAAGCGCCGCACCGGCTCTCCGAGACCGCCGACGTCGTAGACGACAGCGGGAACGCCGGCCCCGAGCGCTTGGAGCAGGGCGCCCGACTGGTCGAGCTCCGCCAAATAGGGAAAGAGCGCGACGGTCGTCTCCGACAGCGCCCTGTCGAGCTCGGATTGGGGGAGATAGCCGAGACGCCACTCGACATGCGCAGCTCCGCGCAGGCCGTCGAGCGGCATCGCCGGATCGCCGGCGACGAGCAGACGTGTGTCCGGCGATCCGTCTCGACGTCTCGATCGCGTCGGGCAGTCCTTTGTACGGCCTGATCACACCCAGCGACAGCAGTGTCCGGCCGTCGTCGGCGCGCGTCGCCGCACTCGGATAGACCGGGTGTGGGATCACATGAGCGTCGACGCCGAGCTCGAGCAGCGTCTCGCGGCCACTCTCGGTGTGGACGACGACCGCGTCGAAGCGCTGGAGGAGGCGCCGCCAGAGATCACGCTTCCCGGCAGTGCGCCTCGGCAGGAGGTCGTGCGCCGTGAACACCGACGGGGAGCGAAACCGCAGTCTGACGTCGGCCTGCGGCAGCGGCAGCCACTGCACGTGCACGACGTCCGCCCGCGCACGGCTGAGCGACGCCACGACGCCGAGGTGCTCGACCGCTTTCAGCGGCAGCCGAATCCGGGAGCGTTGGAACAGCCGCGACGAGAGCCGGTAGTAGCGCTCATCGCGCGCGTACCCGTCGGGCGCAGGCAGGTCGCCGAAGCGGAACCGCGACGTCGCGACGGTCACCGCCGCACCTTGCCGGGCGAGCGCGCTCGCGAGCTGGTGGTCGTACCACGGCGTGAACGCGGGTGGATCGGCGAGAAGCACGCGCACGCGCAGTAGCGTAGATGCGTGCTCGTCCGCAGCTGGAACCTCTTTCACGGCAACACCAAGCCGCCGGGCCGCCGCGCGTTTCTCGACGAGATGGTCGAGCTGGCGACCGCCGACGACCCCGACGTGCTGTGCCTGCAGGAGGTGCCTGCCTGGGCACTCGGCAGATTCACGATCGGCGATGTCGCAGCCCGGCCGGCGATCGGGCCGTTGCCGATCTCCCGCAGCCTTGGCCGCGCACTCACCGACCTTCACCACGGTCTGCTCCGCTCGGCGTTCGCGGGCCAGGGCAATGCGATCCAGCTCTCGCCGCGACTGCGCGCGACCGCGCACTGGGTGCTGACGCTGAACACGCGCCGGTTCCGAGCTGCGCAGGCGCAGGAGCTGGGGCTCGGCACCGTCGAACGGCTCGCCTGGGGGAAGGAGCGTCGTATCGTGCAGGCGGTTCGCGTGCGCGCCGGCGACGGTAGGAGCTACCTGGTCGCGAACATGCACTGCACCGGCCATCCGTCGGGCGGGCGCATCGCGGATGCGGAGCTGCTGCGTGCCGCCTGGTTCGCGACGTCGCACGCACGACCGGAAGACGTCGTCGTGCTCGCCGGCGACTTCAACGTACGGCCGGAGACATCACGCACGCTGGAGCAGCTCGCCGGACCGCAATGGGGTTTCTCCGCACCAGGGACCGGGATCGACCACGTTCTCGTGCGCGGGGCGCCGAGCTCGGCGCTCAGGCGGTGGGACGATGTCCGGCGAGAGCGGGGAGGTGTCTTGCTGTCAGATCACACCCCGGTCGAGCTGGACATCTCGTAAGCCGAGCTGACCGGCGATCGGTTGCAGCGCCGCGACGACGTTGGCGATGTGCTCGTCGAGCTCCAGCTCGAGCAGCTCTGCACCCTCGTAGACGTCGTCCCGCGAGACGCCCGCTGCGAATGACGGCTGCTTCAGCTTCTTCTTGACCGACTTCGGCTCGAGCCCTTCGAGTCCGGTCGGCCGCACGAGGCCGCAGGCGTGCACGAAGCCGGACAGTTCGTCGCACGCAAAGAGCGACTTCTTGAGCGGCGTGTCGCGGGGAAGGGAGAGGTGGTTCGCATGCGAGAGCACGGCGTCGATCACGACGTCTGGATACCCCTCCTCACGGAGGATCGCCGCACCGTCCTGGGGATGCTTGTCGAGCGTCGGATGGATCTCGTAGTCGAAGTCGTGGAGCAGCGCCGTGACCCGCCAGAGCTCCTCGTCCTCGCCGAAGCGCACCGCGTACGAGGCGGTCGAGGCCTCGACGGCAAGGGCATGCCGGAGCAGCGCCTCGCTCTTCGTGTAGTGCGTGAGCGTCGTCCAGGCTTGCTCGCGGGTCACCGACATCGTCCATCTAGCATAGTTCGCGAGGTGACCTCGACCGTCGTCAGACCCATGTCGGAATCGTTCGTGATCGAAGGCGGTCACGCGCTCTCCGGCCGCGTGCGTGCCTCGGGGAACAAGAACGGTGCGCTGCCGATCCTCGCCGCTTGCCTGCTCACCGCCGAAGAGGTGAGGCTGTCGAACGTTCCGCGGATCCGCGACGTCGAGACAATGCTCGGCCTCCTCGGGGCGATCGGCGCCGACGCCGAGTGGATCGGCACGAACGAGGTGCGCGTCCAGGCCCGCGACATCGGTCACGAGGTCGACGAGGCGCTTGCGAGCCAGATCCGCGCCTCATTCCTGCTCGCCGGCCCGCTGCTCGCACGCCACGGCCGTGCGGTCGTGCCGCCGCCCGGTGGTGACGTGATCGGGAGACGCAGGCTCGACCCGCACATCCATGCCTTTGGCGAACTTGGTGCCGTGCTCGAGTACAACGACCGCTACGAGCTGAGCGGGACACTCGCCGGCGCACACATCCACCTCGACGAAGCGTCGGTGATGGCGACGGAGAACGCCGTGATGGCGGCGAGCACCACGCCCGGACGGACGATGATCTCGAACGCGGCCAGCGAACCGCACGTGCAGGATCTGTGCCGCTTCTTGATCTCGCTCGGCGCGGACATCGTCGGCGTCGGCTCGAACGTCCTCCATGTGAACGGCGTCGAGGGGCTGCGAGGCGGGAGCTACACGGTCGGGCCGGAGCACGTCGAGGTCGGCAGCCTGATCGGGATGGCCGCGGTGACAGGCGGCGACATCACCGTCGAGGGAATCGTGCCCGACGACCTGTGGCCGATCTTGCCGGTGCTCCGGCGCTTCGGTGTCGAGGTGGAACTGGGCGACGACTGGGTCCGTGTGCCCCCTGACCAACGCCTCGAGATCGTCGACGATCTCGGCGGTGCGATTCCGAAGGTCGAGGACGGTCCGTGGCCGGCATTTCCAGCCGACCTCACGTCGATCGCCGTGATCGTCGCCACGCAGGCAAAGGGAACGGTGCTCGTCTTCGAGAAGATGTTCGAGAGCCGCCTGTTCTTCGTCGACAAGCTCGTCTCGATGGGCGCCCGGATCATTCTCTGCGACCCACACCGCGTGGTCATCACCGGTCCCTCGCGGCTCTACGGCCAGCGCATGTCGAGCCCCGACATCCGTGCCGGCATGGCGATGCTGATCGCCGCCCTTTGCGCGGAAGGCGTCTCGACGATCGGCGACGCGTACCAGATCGACAAGGGCTACGAGCGCATCGACGATCGGCTCCGCGGGCTCGGCGCGCGGATCGAGCGCGTGGAGGGCTAGCGCATGGCTGAGACCCAGACCGGTGTGCGCCTCGCGCTGGCCGCCGCAGGATCCGCGAACGTGACCACCGGGCTGCCGGTGCTCGACCACCTTGTCGAGGAGCTGGCGCGGATCGGCCGCTTTCGCCTTTCGCTCGAGGTGGCGCCCGGCAGCGCGGACGAGGCGGTCGCCTCGGCCGGGCACGCGTTCGGCCGCGCGCTCGGAGACCTCCTCGACGCGCCGCGGGCGACCGGCTTCGGCTGGGCACTCGTTCCGTCGGCCGAGGCACTCGCTGCCGCCTCGCTCGAGCGCGACACCGAGCCGCGGCTCGTCTCCAATGTTGAGTTCTCGCATCAGCGGGTCGGTGGGCTCGCCGCCGACGTCGCCTCCGTCTTCCTGCGCGAGACGGCCGACGCCGCTCGGATCAACCTGCACGTGCGGCTGCTCGAGGGCACCGACCCGCAACACGTGCTGACCGCGATCTACAAGGCAGTCGGCGCCGCGCTCGGCCAGGCGTGCCGGCCGGTCGCCACCACATCCGACGAGGAGGGATCGTGAAGGAAGCCGTACGCACAGAGGCCGCACCGGCCCCCTTTCAGGGCGCCCCGTACTCACAGGCGATCAAGGCGGGCGGGTTCGTCTTCGTCTCCGGTCAGCTCGCGCTCCGGCCCGGCGACAAGGACTTGCAAGGCGGCGAGATCGGTCCACAGACCGAGCAGCTGTTCGCCAACCTGCGCGCGATCCTCGAGGCCGCCGGCTCCTCGCTTGACCAGCTGGTCAAGACGACCGTGTTCCTGCAGAACCTCGATGACTTCGCCGGCATGAACGAGGTCTACGCCAAGTACGTCGGCGACACACCGCCCGCCCGCTCGACCGTCGAGGTCGCAAAGCTTCCGTCGGGCGCGCTGGTCGAGATCGAGGCGATCGCAGTCGTCTGAGCGGATCGAGAAGTACGTCGCCTCGCTCGGGCTCGACGCCTACGTGGTCGGCGGTGCCGTGCGCGACGAGTTGCTCGGCGTCGAGGCCAAGGACGCCGACTTCCTCGTTCCGGGTGTCGACATCCCGGGCCTCCGTGCGCTGCTCGAGCCCCACGGCCGTACCGAGGAGCTCGCTGTCGCCGGTCGGCCGGTTGGCGTGCGCCACTACCCGCGCGATCGTGCGTTGCGCGCGCTCGTGCCCGCCGGCATCGAACTGGCGCCGCCGCGGCGCGAGGTGTCGACCGGTCGCGGCCGGCACGACTTCGAGATCGTCGTCGATCCGGAAGCGCCGATCGATGTCGACCTCGGGCGCCGCGATTTCACGATCAACGCGATGGCGCGCCATCTCGCCGACGGGGTCAGGATCGACCCGTATGGCGGAGAGGAGGATCTGAAGGCGGGCCGGCTGCGCACCGTGTCGCCGTCGAGCTTCGCCGAGGACCCGCTGCGCGTGGTGCGCGGCCTTCGGTTCGTCTCTCAGCTCGATCTCGAACCCGACCCCGACACGCTGGCGCAGATGCGCGACGAGGCGAGCGGCGTCCGCCTCGTCTCGGGCGAGCGGATCGGCGGCGGCTTGCACGCCGACGGGATGGGCGAGCTGTCGAAGCTCCTGCTCGGCAAGCAGCCGGCCAAGGCGCTTCGGATCGCACGCGACACCGGGGTGCTCGTGGAGTTGCTGCCCGAGTTCGAGCAGGCGATCGGCTTTCAGCAGGAGAGCCGCTACCACGACCTGACCGTCGACGAGCACACCTTTGCGGTCGTGCAGGCCGCGGCAGACGGCAAGGCGTCGCTCGCCGTGCGGCTGGCGGCGCTGTTTCACGACCTCGGCAAGCCGCACGTCGCGTGGCGCGGCACCGACGATCGCCTCCACTACTACGCCAAGCCCGGCTACTCGGCCCGCAGCCACGAGCAGGTGAGCGCCGACCTCGCCGCGCAAGCGCTGTCGCGGCTTCGCTATCCGAACGAGCTTCGCTCCCGCGTGATCCGAATCGTTCGCGCGCACATGTTCGACCCGGCTCGCAGCGACCCGGTGCGGGCGCGGCGCATGTTGTCGCGCTACGGCAGGCGGCTGACGTTCGAGCTGCTCGACCACAAAGAAGCCGACCTGCGCGGCAAGGGTGACACGCCACGCCAGTCGGAGCTCGATCGCCTCACCCGCTTCCGCCGGGTGGTCGACGGAGAGCTGAAGAGCCCGCACCGACTGCGCGACCTCGAGGTCAGCGGCGACGACCTCATCGCACTCGGCTACCCGCCGGGGCCGCCGATCGGGCGGGCACTGCAAGAGCTGCTCGACGACGTGATCCGCGATCCAGCCCGGAACACACGCGAGTATCTGCTCGGCCGGGCCAAGGAGCTCCTCGGATGATCTGGTGGGATCTGCCCGGGTACATCGTCGCGTTCACGACGCGCGTCGGCGGCGTCAGCGACGCGCCGTACGACTCGCTGAACCTGAGCAGAGGCACCGGCGACGACCCCGTGCAGGTCGAGCACAACCGCCGCATCGCCTGCGAGGCGATCGGTGTGCCGTACGAGCGTCTGGCCTTCAACCGTCAGGTGCATTCGCCGACCGTCCACCGCGCAGACCCGGGCGTGCGCGGCGCGCCGGGCGACGGGCTCTGGACGGACGAGCGCCTGGTGCCGCTGCTCGCGATGTCCGCCGACTGCCTGCCGATCGCCGTCGCAACGACCGACGGACCGCCGCGCCTGGCGGTGCTGCACGCCGGCTGGCGTGGTCTCGCCGAGGGCGTGGTCGAGGCGGGCGTCAAAGCGCTTGGTGCCGCTCCGAAAGCGGCCGTGATCGGCCCAGCGATCGGGCCGTGCTGCTACGACGTCGGGCCGGAAGTCGCGGAGCGCTACGACGCCGATCTGACGCACGACGGCCGCCTCGATCTGTGGACCGCGGCAGAACGTGCGCTGCGCCGAGCCGGGGTCGAGCAGGTCGAGCGGGTCGATCTCTGCACCCGTGACCATCCGGAGCTCTTCTTCTCGCATCGGCGCGACGGCCTCGCGCGCGGTGTCCAGGGCGTGATCGGTGCCATCGCCTGACGAGCTTCGCGCGCGGTTCGCGCGGATCCAGGCCGAGGTGGGACCGTCGGTCACGATCGTGGCCGCGACGAAGTACGTCGACGTGGCGGGGATGGCGGCATTGGTCGAGGCCGGCATCGGCGTGGTGGGGGAGAACCGCGCCCAGGACCTCGAGGCGAAACACGCAGAGTACGGCGACGCCTTCCGGTGGCATTTCATCGGCAACCTCCAGTCGAACAAGGTCAAGGTCGTGAATCGCATCTGCGAGCTCGTACACTCGCTCGACACGGAATCGGCGGCGAAGCGACTCGAGGTGCCGGCGCTCGTCCAGGTCAATCTCGCCGGCGAGGCGTCGAAAGCTGGCGTCAGCCCGACCGAGCTCGGCCGGTACCTCGGCTACGACATCCGCGGACTCGCGACGATGCCGCCTGCGGCGGCGACGCCAGAGGACTCGCGCCACTGGTTCGCGGAGCTCCGGCAGCTCGCTGCGTCGCACGGGCTGGCGGAGCTGTCGATGGGCACGACGCAGGACTACGCCGTCGCGGTCGCCGAAGGGGCGACGCACATTCGCGTCGGCTCCGTGCTCTTTCGCGACTGAGAGTGCGTCCCGGCGGGACGACCTTCATTGTGAAATGTGCTCTAAACTCCTGCTCGCATGGCGCTCGGCGACCTCTGGAACCGGACACTCGTCTACTTCGGCATCGCCGAGGAGGACGACGACTGGGAGGACGAAGACGGCTACGCGGCCGAGGAGAGCCTCGAGCAGAGCTACCGCGAACGCCCCAACGTCCGGCGGCTGACCCCGAGGCGCCGCGGCCAGGACTTCGACGACTGGACCGAGTCCGAGTCCGACGCCCCCGCAGCGGCGCGTGTTCCTACGACTCGCTCGTCACGCGAGCCGCGGGTGCGCGATCTGCCGAGCCGGGTGCCGCGGATCGAGGCGGTGCCGAATCCGAGCAGCGTGCGCGTTCATCTCGTCCTCCCGCGGAGCTTCAACGACGCGCAGCAGATCGCCGACCGCTTCAAGCAGGGGATCCCGGTGATCCTGAACCTTCAGAACGCCGACGCCGAGCTCTCGAAGCGGTTGATCGACTTCACGAGCGGACTCACGTACGCCCTGAACGGGGGCATGCAGCGGGTCGCCGACAAGGTCTTCCTGTTGACGCCGCGGAACGTCGAAGTCTCTGCCGAGCAGCGCGCACAGCTGCTCGAACGTGGCGGCTTCTTCAACCAGGCGTAGGAGAACGGGTTAAAGGCGCGAAGGGTGGGCGGTGGTGCTCGACGCACTCACCGAAGTCGAGCTCTTCGTGAACGTCTTCGTCGGCGTCTACATTCTTGCAATCTTGGCGTACATTCTGACCTCGTGGATCCAGCTGCCCTACTCGCTTCGGCCCGTGCAGCGGTTTCTCTATGACCTCTGCGACCCGTACCTGCGCCTCTGGCGGCGCCTCATTCCGGTCTCAGCAGGGCCGATCGATTTCACGCCGATGGTCGCCGTGATCGCACTGATCGTGGCCGACCGGATCTTCGACGCCGTCATCCAGCGGCTCCACTAGCGGAGGGAGAGGAGAGCAGATGCGGTACACACCGGTCGAACTGAGGCATGTGCGGATCAGCAGAGGGTTCTTCGGCTACCGGCGCGACGAGACGAACCGCATGCTCGAGGACGTCGCGGACAGCTTCGAGGAGGTCTGGAGCGAGCGCGGCGAGCTCACCGACAAGCTCGAGGAGACCGAGAAGCAGCTCGCCGATTTCAAGGAGCGCGAGGTCTTGCTCGCCAACACGCTCATCTCGGCCGAGAAGGCCGCAGCCGACGCGAAGGAGCTCGCTCGCCGCGAGGCGGAGCTGATCGTCTCCGAGGCCCACCACGAGGCTCGCTCGATTACGCGCACCGCCCTCGCCCAGCGAGAGCACCTGTTCGCAGAGGCCCGGCGCATCGAGACGCTCCTGCGCTCGGCGCTCGGGATCGTCGAGGAGTCGAGCCCCGCTGAAGATGTTGTCGGCGAGGGAGAACCGGCCGAGCCCGACGAGCAGTGGCCGAAGCGCGAGGACACACGCGAGTTCCAGATGCCCGTGAGCGAGGACGGCGCCGAGGCCCCGGCTGAACCGGCGCCTGAACCGGAGCCTGAACCGGAGCCGGAACCCGCGGCTGCGGTGCCGGAGCCTGAGCCTGCCCCGGCCGCGTCGGTGGCCGAGTCGGCGGCAGAAGAGAACGACAAGCCGCTGCCGCCACCGCTGCCGCCCGCCGCAGAAGAGGCCGAGGTCGACGGCCCCTGGGCCGGTCGCGACTTCGCCTGGGGGTAGCCTTCGCGGGGTGACGGCCCGGCTCTCCCTGCGCGTCTCTCCAGGCGCTTCGCGGCCGAGCGTGGTCGGCCGCTACGGCACGGGCTGGAAGGTCCGCGTCGCCGAGCCTCCCGAGGACGGCAAGGCGAACGCGGCGGTCGTGCGCCTGCTCGCAGCCGAGCTGGGCGTGGCCCATCGCGACATCGAAATCGTCTCTGGCCTGTCGTCGCGTGACAAGACTCTCGTGCTGGCCGGAATCGACTCCGACGAGATAGAGCGGCGGCTCGCGCGTGCGAGCGGCGGCGGAAAGGACCCTGCGTGAGTGCGATCGAAACCGACGAGTTCCGGACGCTGCTCGAGGACGAGCGCGCCCGGCTCGCGAACGCCGTCGAGTTCCTGCACGACGAGAGCGGGGCCAGCCTCGAGGACGAGCTCGGCGAGATCGGCAGCGGCGGCACCGACAACCATCTCGGCGACACGGCAGGGGCGGCCTACGACCGTGAGCTCGACCAGGGACTCGAAGAGGGGGCGCAGCAGACGATCGACGAGATCGACGCGGCGCTCGCGAGGATCGAGGATGGCACCTACGGCACGTGCCCGAACTGCGGCAACCAGATCAGCGTCGAGCGGCTGCGGGCGATCCCCTGGGCTCGGCTCTGCATCGACGATCAGCGGCGCGCGGGTTGAACGAGCCACAGCAAGCCCGTGATGTGCGCGTCGGTTCGAGTACCGACGGGCTGACGCCGCTGTCGGTTGCGGAGCGGTCGCTCGCCGCAGGCGCGTGGCAGTGGGCGGGCCTCGCGACCGTCGCGCTCGCAGCCGTGATCGCCGACCAGGTGACGAAGCACGTCGTCACACACACGCTGGGCCTCGACGAGTCGGTGCACGTGGTCGGGCCGCTCTCGATCCACCACGTGCAGAACTCCGGCATCGCCTTCGGTCTCTTCGCGGGCGCGACGGGGATCGTCACGTTCGTCACGGCCGCCGCGGTCGTGTGGATGGTCGTGTTCTTCGCCCGCTCAGGAGCACGCCATCCGGTCCTGCCCGCCGCGCTCGGGTTGCTCGTTGGCGGCAGCCTGTCGAATCTCGTCGACCGGATCCGGTTGCACCACGTGACCGACTTCATCGACCTCGGCTGGTGGCCCGCGTTCAACCTCGCCGACAGCTTCATCGTGATCGGTGTCGCCATCCTGCTCGCCGGGCTCGTCGCGGCCGACCGCACACCGAAACCGCCGCGCCGCACGCTCGACGTCGCAGCCCGGTGAAGGTGCCCGCGGAGGCGGCGGGCGAGCGGCTCGACCGGTTCCTGGCCGCCCAACTCGGCTCACGGGCGGCAGCGGAGCGAGCGGTCGAGGCGGGGACGCTCGTCGACGGGTTGGCGCGCGTCAAGAGCTACCGGCTGCGCGGCGGTGAGGAAATCGAGATCGCAGGCTCGGTGGCTCCGGTCCGGCTGCCGCCGCCGCCGGCGCCGCGGATCGTCTGGGAGGACGAGCATGTCCTCGTCGTCGACAAGCCGCCCGGTCTCGTCGTCCATCCGGGGGCCGGACATGCGAGCGGCACGCTCGTCGACGCGCTGGCCGGCACGGTCGCGGGCGGCGATCCGGAGCGTCCCGGAGTGGTGCATCGTCTCGACCGCGACACGTCGGGGCTGATCGCGCTCGCCCGCTCCGACGAGGCGTACGCCGCGCTCAGCGAGCTCGTGCGGGAGCGGGCGTTCGAACGCACGTACCTCGCGCTCGTCCGCGGGTCGTCCGCGGTCGCGGACCGGCAGAATCGAAGCGCCGATCGGGCGCGACCGGGGTGATCCGACGAGGGTCTCGCTGGACACCGACACACCGCGGGAGGCAGCGACGACGTTCGAGGTCGAGCAGCTCTATCCGGAGCACGCCTTGCTGCGGGTCTCGCTCGAGACCGGCCGCATGCACCAGATCCGCGTGCACCTGGCTGCCGTCGAGCTGCCCGTCGTCGGCGACCCGACCTACGGCGTCCGCGAGCCGCCGCTCGAGCGGCAGTTCCTCCACGCGACGAAGCTGGCCTTCCCGCATCCCTTCACCGGTGAACGAGTCGAGACGGTGTCGGAGCTGCCACCCGATCTCGCGGCGTTCCTGGCGGATCTGTCCTAAAGCGCCTGGCCATTCACGGCCGGAAGCGGTGCGCGGCTACCATGCGGTGTCCGCTTTCCCTCGAACCGGTGGGCAACCCGAGGTGGACGGTGGTCGGCAACTCGTGTCGGCTTCCACCGCGGCCCGGCCGGAGTCTCAGCATTCAAACCAGAAAGGGGCTTCGATGCCCGTCGTTTCCATGAAGGACCTCCTGGAGGCCGGAGTTCACTTCGGTCATCAGACCCGCCGCTGGAACCCGAAGATGAAGCGCTTCATCTTCACCGAGCGCGGGGGCATCTACATCATCGACCTCACCCAGACGCAGGAGCTGCTGGACGAGGCGTACAACTTCGCCAAGGCGATCTCCGAGCGGGGAGGGTCGGTCCTCTTCGTCGGCACCAAGAAGCAGGCGCAGGACGGGATCCGCGACGAGGCCCGGCGGGTCGGCATGCCCTACGTCAACCACCGCTGGCTGGGCGGCCTGCTCACGAACTGGCGCACGATCTCCGACCGTATCCAGCGTCTGCATGAGCTGCGGGCTCTGAAGCAGGAGGCGCAGCTCGGCCTGCTTCCCGCCAAGGAGCGCATTTCGATGGAAGCCGAGCTGGAGAAGCTCGAGGCGAACCTCGGCGGCGTCGCCGACATGCGCCGACAGCCCGAGGCTGTCTTCATCGTCGACCTGCGGAAGGAACAGCTCGCTGTTCGTGAGGCGCGCCGGCTCGGCCTGCCGGTGATCGCACTGGTCGACACCAACTGCGACCCGGACGAGGCGCAGTACGTGATCCCGGGCAACGACGACGCGATCCGCTCGTGCACGGTCGTGATCAAGGCGATCGCCGACGGGATCGAGGCCGGGAAGAAGAAGGTCAGCGAGAACGAGCTCAAGGCCCGTAAGGCGGAAGCGGCAGCCGTGGCCGCCCAGGCGGCCGAGGTCGAGGCCGCAGCGGCAGCAGAAGCTGAGGCCCCGGCTGCGCCGGAGGACGCGTCCGAGGCACCTGCGCCCGAACCGGAGGCCGCCGCGGCGCCGGCCGCAGCCGCCGAAGAGGAGAGCGCGTGACCGAGATCTCGGCTGCGATGGTCAAGCAGCTCCGCGACGCAACGAGCGCGGGGATGATGGACTGTAAGCGCGCGCTTCAGGAGACCGGCGGCGACTTCGACGAGGCCGTGAAGCTGCTCCGCGAGAGGGGCATGGCGTCGGCCGCGAAGCGCGCCGACCGCGAGACGAGCGAAGGCAAGGTCGGCGTGCTGGTGCGCGACAACGTCGGCGCGATCACCGCGATCGGCTGTGAGACCGAGCCGGTGTCGAACAACGACGAGTTCCTCAGCTATGCCGAGGGTGTGCTGAAGGCCGTCTTCGCCGACGGCGACGATGCTGCGGCAAGCCTGGAAGAGCGGCGTGTCGCGCTGACCGCGAAGCTCGGCGAGAACATCCAGGTCGTCGGCGCAAGGCGCATGACCGCCGGCAACGGCGAGGCCCTGTCGTTCTACGTGCATTCTCCGGCGAACAAAGTCGGGGCGCTCGTCCACACGAAGGGCGGCGACGCTGCCGAAGCGCGTAGCCTCGCGCTGCATCTGACGTTCGCACGGCCCACGTACTCGTCGCGCGACGAGGTGCCGCAGGAGCTCGTCGACGCCGAGCGCGAGATCCTGTCGAACTCGGAGGAGGTGCTTGCGAAGCCGGAGGCCGTTCGCGACAAGATCGTCGAGGGCCAGCTCAACAAGCGGTTCTACGGCGAGGCGGTGCTGAGCGAGCAGACCTGGTATCGCGCGGACGAGTTCACCGGCAGCGTCGGGCAGTACCTGAAGGAGCGCGGGATCGAGCTGCTCGACTACGCCTGGTACTCCGTCGGGTAGATGTTCAAGCGCGTTCTGCTGAAGCTGTCCGGCGAGGCTCTGATGGGCCCGCGCGAGTACGGGCTCGACGAGTCGAAGATCGACGCCCTTGCGAAGGAGCTCGTCGAGGTTCGCTCGGATGGGCTCGAGCTCGGGCTGGTGATCGGCGGCGGGAACATCTACCGCGGCATGGCTGCGGCAGCGCGCGGGATGGATCGGGCGACCGGTGACTACATGGGGATGCTCGCAACAGTCTTGAACGCCCTGGCCGTGCAGGAGGCGCTCGAGCGAAACGGGGCCGACACGCGCGTGCTCTCGGCGATCGAGGTGCAGGAGGTCGCGGAGCCCTACATCCGCCGGCGCGCGGTCCGCCATCTCGAGAAGGGCCGCATCGTCATCTTCGCTGCAGGCACCGGCAACCCGTTCTTCACCACCGACACCGCGGCGGCGCTGCGTGCGCTCGAGATCGGCGCCGAGGCGATCCTGATGGCCAAGAACGGTGTCGAAGGTGTGTTCGACGGCGATCCGCGCCTCGATCCTGACGCGAAGCTGATTCCCGAGTTGACCCACCTGCAGGCGATCGAGCAGGGTCTCAAGGTGATGGACACGACGGCGCTGTCGCTCTGCATGGACAATCACCTTCCGATCCATGTGTTCGAGCTCGCACCCGGCAACATCGGGCGGGTGATCGAGGGCGAGCACCTGGGCACCGTCGTTGGGACCCCTGCTGTGCTGACCCCTGAAGGAGGCGTACGTTGATCGACGATTTTCTCGGCGATGCCACCCAGCGGATGGACAAGTCGGTCGAGGCGACGCACGAGCATTTCAACTCGGTGCGAACCGGACGGGCTACCCCGGCGCTGCTCGACCGGATCTCGGTCGACTACTACGGCACGGCGACGCCACTCAAGAACCTGGCGACGATCAACTCGCCCGAGCCGCGGATGCTGACCATCCAGCCGTTCGACCCGACGTCGATCAAGCAGATCGAGAAAACGATCCAGGAGTCCGATCTCGGCCTGACACCGTCGAACGACGGCAAGCTGATCCGCCTCCCGATCCCGCAGCTGACCGAAGAGCGCCGCAAGGAGCTCGTCAAGGTCGTTCGCCACATGGCCGAGGAGGGACGTGTCGCCGTGCGGAACGTTCGCCGCGACGCGATCAAGCACCTCGAGGAATTGGTCAAGAACGGCAGTGTCGGAGACGATGACGAGCGGGCCGCCGAGGGCCGGGTCCAGAAGCTGACCGACGAGCACGTCGCACGGATCGACGACCTGCTGAAGCGCAAAGAGGCCGAGATCATGGAGGTCTAGGCAGCCGCCTGGATCTCGATGAACCTCCTGACTCGTATCCGCACGCTCGCGCGTGCACGGCCAGTCGCGGAACCGGCACTGCCAGAGGTGGCGCAGTCCGTGGCGATCATCCTCGACGGCAACGGCCGCTGGGCGAAACGGCGGCGGTTGCCGACTGCAGCGGGTCATCGCGCCGGTGCGCGCACAGTGCGACGGATCGTCGAAGCGTCGATCGACATCGGCATCCACGACCTCGCGGTGTTCGCGTTCTCGACCGAGAACTGGTCGCGTTCAGAGGAAGAGGTCGACGCGCTGATGGAGATCTTCGCGGAGACGATCGAGCGCGAACTGCCGGACCTCGCCGAACAGGGTGTGCGCGTCCGGTTCATCGGTCGTCGCGACCGTGCGCCCGAGGCGTTGCGGGGACGCATGGAGGCGATGGAGGACCGTACGGAGCTCAACACGCGGATCAACCTCTGGGTGGCGTTCGACTACGGCGGCCGCGCGGAGCTGGTGGAGGCCGCACGGCGACTCGTCGAGAGCGGCGTCGACCCCGCCGACATCGACGAGAACGTCTTCGCCGCGAACCTGTACGCCCCCGACCTGCCCGACCCCGATTTGCTGATCCGGACGAGCGGCGAGCTGCGCGTCTCGAACTTCCTGCTCTGGCAGGTGGCCTACTCGGAGCTCGTCTTCGTCGACAAGCTCTGGCCGGACTTCGACGAACGCGACCTTCGGGCCGCGCTGCACGAGTACGCGTCGCGCCGTCGCCGGTTCGGCGGTCGCGCGTGAGCGGCGACGGGCTTCACCTATGAGCAACTGGCTGTCCCGCGATCATCGTCGCGATCGTTGGCCTGCCCATCGTCCTCGGCGCGATCTACCTCGGCGGCTGGTGGGCATTTGCGCTGGCGCTCGTCGCCGCGCTGATCGCGCTCCACGAGTACTGGCTGCTCGCGCGTCCGCTCGCACCGCTTGCGCCCGCCGGCTACATCGGAGCGGTCTTCGCGCTCATCGGCGCCGAGGTCGGTGGCATCAGCTGGGCGATCGGGGGCCTGTTCACGACCTTCGTGCTCGCCTTCCTGCTGAAGGAGATCTCGGAGGCACGCGCTGCGGCGACGATTGCGATCAGCGGCACGGTGATGGGAGCCGTCTGGGTCGGCGGCGGTCTCAGCTTTCTGCTCCTCCTGCGCGAGCTGCCCCTGCACGGACGGCTCGCGGCGATCACCGTCCTGCTCGCCGTCTGGGCCGGCGACACGTTCGCCTATCTCGGCGGGCGCCTCCTCGGCCGGCACAAGATGGCTCCCGCGACGTCACCGGGCAAGACCTGGGAGGGCTTCATCGTCGGCTCGGCTGCGACGATCTTCGTCGCGTTCGTCGCGCTCTACCACCAGAACTTCCTCACGATCGGGCAGTCCGTTGCGCTCGGGGTCGTGGTGGCGATTGCGGCGCCGATCGGCGACCTCTTCGAGTCGCTGCTCAAACGCGACATGGCGGTGAAGGACACCGGCACGCTGCTCGGCGGCCACGGCGGCATGCTCGATCGGATCGACGCGTTGCTCTTTGCGGCACCGGCGGCGTACTTCGTGATCCTCGCTGTGCTGTAGGGGCACGCTGAGGGCACACTGTCCGCATGACGCGGATCGCGCTGCTGGGCGCAACCGGCTCGATCGGGCTCCAGGCCCGCGAAGTGATCGAGGCGAATGACGGCCTCGAGCTGGTCGCCGCGACCTCGGGGTCGACGCCGATCGACGGCCTCGCACCGCTGACCCAGGTCGGCGGCGATCCGACGAACCTGCTCGATCAGGCGGAGCCGGAGGTCATTCTGAACGCCACGCTCGGCTTCGCGGGCCTGGCCGGCACGATGTGGGCGCTCGAGCATGGTGTGACGCTCGCGCTCGCGAACAAGGAGAGCCTGGTCGCCGCGGGCGAGCTCGCCCTTGCCGCCCGTCGGCGAGGCGGCGGTCTGCTGATCCCGGTCGACAGCGAGCACTCTGCGCTCTTCCAGTGCGCGCAGCTCGGCGACCCGGAGAGTGTCGTTCTGACCGCGAGCGGCGGCCCCTTCCGTGGTCGGACCCGCGACGAGCTCGCAGCGATCACCCCCGAGCAGGCGCTCGCACACCCGACCTGGAACATGGGGACGAAGATCACGATCGACTCGGCCACGCTTGCGAACAAAGGGCTCGAGGTGATCGAGGCCCATTTCCTGTTTGGACTGCCGTACGACCAGATCGAGGTACTCGTGCATCCGACCTCGATCGTGCACGGTCTGGTCCGTTTCCGCGACGGTGCGGCGATCGCGCACCTCGGTTACCCGGACATGCGAGTGCCGATCTCGTATGCACTGACGTACCCCGATCGCGCAGCGACGCCGTTGCCCAGTCTCGACCTGACCGCCGGCCCGCTGGAGTTCCACGAGCCCGACCTCGAGACGTTCCCGCTGCTCGCGCTGGCGCGCGAAGCGGGGGAGAAGGGGGGCACCTACCCGTGCGCCTTCAACGCAGCCAACGAGGTCGCAGTCGCCGCGTTTCTTGCGAACCGGGTCGGATTCCTCGAGATCGCCGCGCTCGTCGCCGATGTGCTCGCACAGGTTGACGGGGCCGCTGCACGAGACCTCGACGAGCTCGGCGAGGCCGACCGCCGTGCGCGCGAATTGGTGGAGCGGGTTTGGGTCTGATCGCCGCCATCTTCGGGCTGGCGGTGCTCGTGATGATTCACGAGGCGGGCCACTTCTTCGCGTCGCGCGCCGTCGGCATGACTCCGCGGAAGTTCTACATCGGCTTCGGCCCACCGATCGCCAAGACGACTCGCGGCAAGGTCGAGTACGGGATCGGCTCGATTCCGCTCGGCGGCTACGTGAAGATCCCCGGTATGAACCGGCCGTCGCCGGGAGATCTGACGGCGACGTTGCGCACCGAGGACCGCGAGCGCCACCGCGCCGAGCTGGCTCGGCTCGACTACGCAATCGAGCGTGAGGACTGGGCTGCCGCGGATGCGGAGCTACAGGAGTTGCGGCCTGCGCTCGGCAGCTCACGAATGTGGCAGGAGCTCGAGTGGTCGCTGGCGCCGGATGCGTACTGGCGGCAGGCAACGTGGCGGCGCCTGACGGCGATCTTCGCCGGCCCGGCCGTGAATCTCGCCTTCGCGTTCGTGCTGTTCGCGACCCTGTTCCTGGTCGCCTCGGAGCAGAGCACGACGACGATCGGCCGCGTTCTCAACGGCAGCCCCGCGGCGGCCGCACACGTTCTGGCGGGGGATCGGATCCTTCGCGTTGCCGGCGAGCCGACGAAACCGGATGACATCCCGAAGCACATCCGTGCGACGCACGGTCAGCCCTTCACGCTGGTCGTTCGGCGTGACGGGAAACGGGTGGTGCTCGGTCCTCTGCGCGCGAAGATGGACAACGGCGCCTATCGGATCGGGATCGCCATCGAGGCCCGCACGGGTCCGGGTGAATCGCTGCCAGCCGCGAGCCGCGACGCGCTCGCACTCACCTGGGGGATCACCTCGGACACGGTCCGCGGCATCGGCCACCTCGCAACCGGCCGCGACACGAACCAGGTGTCGAGCTCGGTCGGGATCGTGCGCGTCTCGGCGCAGGCGTGGCGGCAAGGGTTGCGCGACTTCCTGTTCGTACTCGGCCTAGTCAGCCTGGCGCTGGGGCTGCTGAACCTGCTGCCAGTTCTGCCGCTCGACGGCGGTCACATCGTGATGGCGCTCGTCGAGAAGGTTCGCGGTAAGACGTTCCGTCAGGCGGTCTACATCCGCTATTCAGTCGTCGGTCTGACCTTGTTCGCGGTGCTCATGTACTTCGGCCTGCGCAACGATCTCTTCGGCGGCGGCGGCTAGCCACCAACGCGCCAGCAGTGCGTTCAGTGGCGCGCAGTCGGCGATGTTCTTGCCGATGTGACGCTATCGCGTTGGGCCCATGGAGTCGGAGCCGGCGACCTCGAGCGGGGGAGCGCGCAAGGGCGCACTCGCTGTCGGATATGCACTCGTTGACGCATACGTGTTCGGCGTCCCGATTGCGGCGATCGCCATCTGGGGAAGCGTGCTGGTCGCGTTCGTTGCCGGAGCCGTGTTGTGGACGCTTGCGAACATCGCGGTCTGCACCTGGGTGGACCGGGATTGGACGGCGTTCGCTGCGGGAAGTGGCCAGAAGATTGAGGCCAAACTTCAGAAGGCTCGGAGCAGTTCAGTCATGAGCCGTGCGGTTGGCTGGATCGAGAGCGGTTCGGCCTTCTGGTTCGGCCTCGCGGCGGTCCTCATCAACGCGTTTTGGGTCGTCGCCATCGCGCGGGTCATTACCGGATCACCGGTCGGTGAGAGGCGCATCGTCGTTGCGTCTGCCGCCTACGCAGTCGTCTGGGCCGGCGTGTTTGCGCTGATCGGATATGCCGCGGTTGCTGCCGGAATCTCCTGAGTCGGGCTGCGCAGGCGTTCCGAACGACCAGCCCGCTCTGGGTGACGTCCCTGAGCGCTGGCGCAAGGTGCCGCTCGTTCGTCTGACCTAGACTTCACGCGTGGGGAGGCTCCGAGGCTATTGGAGATGGCTCGGTCACCGGCTTCGGCTCTCCCAGCTCGGCCGAGTGTTCTTCACCATTGCGCTTCTAGTGGGCGTTGCGGGAATCCTGGACGCCCGCGTTCACGGCGCCCGGGAGGGCGGCGCACCCCTTGTCGTGTTCGCACTCTTGTTGATCGGCGTGGTCACGCTGGACGCCGTCGGCCGGGGGGTCGTCGCTGTTGTTCGCCGTTTCATCGTGGACGGTGGGCCCAGGCGTCATTCCTGAGATGAACGTGTGCGGGGTTCACCGGCGCGGGGAAGGCGCTAACGGTTGGTGGGCTCAGCCGATCAGGAGGCGCAGGCCAAGCTCTGCCGTCTCGAGCTCGAGGAGATCGCGGTTGCGTTCGGCCCATCGACCAGACGCGAGGTCGTCGCGGAGGCTGCGCACCGCCCTCTCTTCGGCGTTCGGTCCGACGCTGGTCCACACCGAAGTCCCCCGCCGGACGTTCTCGTCCAGGTACGCCTCGGGCCGGCGCCAGTAGGCCTCGAAGAAGCCGTCAGCGCAGTCCCACGGAACGAGCACCGGCTCCATCTGGGCTCCGATGGCGCGGGCCAGCTCAGTGGCGAGGCCGACGCGCGATGCACTGACCTCGGGGAGGTAGTCACGGGTCAGCCAGAATCGGCGGCGCCAGTTCCGCTCATTGGTGTCGCACGTGAACACCACGACGCGGCGAGCCACCCGCCTCATCTCGCGCAGGCCGGCAATCGGGTTCTGCCAGTGATGAACAGTGGCGAACGCCATCGCGGCGTCGAAGGACTGGTCTTCGAACGGAAGGCTCTCCGCAGTGGCAGCTACGCACCGCGCCGCACCTGCCGGACGCTGCGCACGCATGACTGCCGACGGCTCCACTGCGGTGACGTCACGGTCGGAAGGTTCATACGAGCCGGTGCCGGCCCCGACATTTAGCACGGTCAGGGCATCGCCGAGCGCAGCCCAGACCTGTGCCGCGATCCGCGGTTCGGTGCGCCGCGTCAAGGTGTAGGTGGCCCCGATGGTGTCGTACAACCGCGCGCTGGACATCAAGTCTCTTATCGCGCTCGACGCGATCGATGGCAACACGTCAACCGACGGGCGGAGCGGATACGTCGGTGAGCGGCGTCCTCGGGGGTCGTTCCGCACCCGAGTGCGTCGTCGCCGCGTCAAGTGTCGCGAGTGACTGGCGAGCGAAGTTAGCGAGCGTAGCCCTCGTGTTGTGGCAACTCGTCGCGAATCTCTTCCCACTGCGCCTTTGAGCCTACGAAGATGTGGTGGTCGGGTAGCCGCGTCGGCACGTCCACCAGCGAGCCGAACGTGACGTGCGCCCACTTTCCGTCGCGGACGACCGAGTACAGAAAGGACCCGCAGACGCCGCAGCGGACGTCTCCCGCGTCCACCTCGCCCCATACGAACACAGGCAGGTCCTCGCGCGTGATTCGCAGCTTCTCGCGCTCGATACCGCCCATTGGTTTGTACGCGGAACCCGTCGCCGCGCGGCACTTCGAGCAGTGGCAGTTCATCGCGTACACGAACGCATCTTCGACCTCAAACTCGGTTGCGCCGCACGCACACCTGCCGCGCAACACGGTCACAGGTCCGCTCCGAAGCGTGGGCCGGCGCCGAAGACCGACATTTCGCCGCGAGTCGCGACAGGCACTTCGTGTCGAGTGCTCATGACCGCGATCGTAGACAGTTCGGGGCGGGCTCAGGCGTCAGTTCCCGAACACGGCGCACGAGGCTAGGGTCAGTGGATCCGGCAAGAGGGGGTGTGAGGTCATTGAGGTCGGTCGAACAAGACATTGATCCGGTTGCGTCGGGTGATCACGACCCCGTCAGCTCGGTCCCCCTCCATCTGAGCGTCGTCGAGCGGGTTGCGTACGGCAAGGCGGCGCGTCGTGAGGTTCCGCGGTCAAGTCATGCCGTGTTCGAGCCGGGGCGTCACAGACTCGACCCGATCGAGTTGCTCGAGCGGCAGGCCGACGCGCGTGTTCCGGAGCTGGTGCCGATCCGTTATGGCCGGATGCTGGCGTCGCCGTTCACGTTCTATCGAGGCGCAGCGCTGATCATGGCCGCTGACCTGGCTGAGACTCCGCGTTCCGGGTTCATGGCGCAGTGCTGCGGGGATGCGCACCTCTCGAACTTCGGGCTGTATGCGTCGCCCGAGCGGCGGCTGGTGTTCGACATCAACGACTTCGACGAGACGTTGCCCGGGCCTTGGGAGTGGGACGTCAAGCGCCTCGCGGTGAGCATGCTGATCGCTGCGCGCAACAACGGGTTCCCGGTGAAATCCCAGGAGCGGACAGTCCTCGACACGGTCGCGGAGTACCGCACGCGGATGGCCCAGTTCGCAGGGATGCGCAACCTCGAGGTCTGGTACACGCGGTTCGAGATCGAGGAGCTGATGCCGCACCTTCGCTCGCAGGTCGGGGCCAGGATGCGCAAGCGTCTCGACAAGGTGGTAGCGAAGGCGTTGAAACGAGATCACCTGCACGCGTTCGCGAGGCTCTCGGAAGAGGTCGACGGTGAGCGCCGGATCGTTTCAGATCCACCGTTGATCCTCCGGCTCGACGACGTTGCGGACGCTGCGGAGCGCGCTCGGGTCAGAGCCGATCTGGAGCGCCTCGTGCACGAGTACAGCCTCACGCTCCAGCACGAATGCCGCGCGTTGCTCGAACAGTTTCGCCTGGTGGATCTGGCGCGCAAGGTCGTCGGTGTCGGCAGTGTCGGAACCGGTGCGTGGATCGCGCTGCTCCTCGGCCGGGACGGACGGGATCCCCTGGTCTTGCAGATCAAGGAGGCGCAACTCTCGGTTCTGGAAGAGTTCGTAGGCGCGAGTGAGTACCTCAACTCGGGCGAGCGCGTCGTGGCTGGACAGCGCACCATGCAGGCCTCGAGCGACATCTTCCTCGGTTGGCTGACCGTCGAGCGGAGCCTCTACGGCGGCACCCGCGACTGCTACGTGCGTCAGTTACGCGACTGGAAGGGCTCGCTCGTGATCGAGGCGATGGACCCGCGTGCGCTGTCGATCTACGGGAAGCTCTGCGCGGCGACACTGGCCCATGCCCATGCGCGCTCGGGCGACCGCATCGCGATCTCCGCCTACCTCGGCCGTGGCGACGCCTTCGACCGCGCAATCCTGTCGTTCTCCGAGGCGTACGCCGAGCAAAACGACCGCGACTACGAGACCCTCGTCCGCGCTGTCGAGACCGGCCGGGTGGCTGCCGAGTAGCAGGGCGCCATTAAAGCGCGAGGTGGCCCTTCACTTCCCAGGTCCAGCACTCGACGACGTTGCCATCGGGATCAGCCACGTACAACGATCTCCCACGGTCGTCGTCCTCGAACGAGACGATCTCGGGGTCGTAGCCGTGGTCTCGCAGTCGCGTAACCGCGGCATCGAAATCTCCGTCGTCGATGTGCAGCGCGTAGTGAACGTGGAGACCGCCGCGTCCGCTCGCGATTCCAAGTTGGGGCCGCCAGAGACCGATTCGCGTCTGGGTTCCAGCCATCAGCCAGACTCGCCCGCCGTCCTCCCAGCGGTCCACCACTGGGAAGCCGAAGACGCCGGCGTAGAAAGCCTCGGCGGCCGCGAGGTCGACGACTTCGAGAACCAGTTCGCTTACACCGCTGACAGGAATGGCGTTGTCGCCCATTGCGATCGCTCCTCATCGGTCGACTCGGAACAACGGGTCCTGCTCGCGCGCCATTCCCGATCGTCGTTCTGTCTACGCTCCCACTCAGTTGGACTTTCTCGTCTACAGCCGGGATGCGGCCGATACGGCGGAGCTTCGTGCCGACCGCGAGTTGCTGGAGGAACACTGGTCGTACATGGACGGGTTCGCAGAGTCGATGATCGCCCGCGGCCCGACGCTCGACGCCGACCGCGAGACCGCGACCGGCAGCCTTCACGTCCTCTCGCTGCCCAGCGTCGATGCAGCGCGGGAGTTCGTCGCGCTCGAGCCGAACAACCGTGCCGGCGTCTACGCAGAGCACCTGGTGTGGCGGTTCGAGAACTTGCTCGGACGCTCGATGTGGGAGTTCTCGGGTCAAGCGGCAGAGGCGCGATTCCTGATCATCGGGCGATCGCATGGTGGTCGGCCCGTCCCAGCGCAGACCCTTCCGGGAGACCTGCTCGGGCGACTGATCCTGTACGGAGCACTCAGCACACTCGATGACGGTGAGCCGGGCGGAGTCGCGCTGGTCCTTCAGGCGCCGGATCGCGAGGCTGTCGGTGCGCTGCTGGAGGACGAGCGGATCGGGCTTGGCGCGGGCTCCGAGCGTGAGATCCACAACTGGGAGTTCGGCGGCCGGCGCTGACACGTTCCGCCGCGGGTCAGCGCCGCTATGTGAGCCGGCGTCTCCGCCAGTAGCGCACGCCCGCGGTTGTGGCAAGGGCGATCGTCAGGGCGACACAGAGCAGGAAGAGCACGAAACCAAACACCTGGCCAGGCCCGTCGTTTTGCCCTGAATCCCCGTTACCGGTCGCCTGGAGGACGACGACGTCAGCGATCCCGACGAGAACGACGATTCCGACCCAGAGCCCCAGCGAGCGTCTCGTAGGCATGCATTCCTCTCGATAGCGGTACGTTGGCGCAGCAAGACGCTGCTCCAGCGAGAGGCCACCTAGAAGGCGATTGCGCGACTCACCCCGCCGAGGGCGCCACACTCCCACAGCGTGGTACCCGCGTCAACCGCTCGCGGCCCTGGCCTACTCGCCAC
>CAWJZZ010000003.1:0-175046 GCA_963847475.1 uncultured Actinomycetes bacterium
CGGCGCGATCTGATTCGCCGAGAGCCGACGTCGATCATCGAAGGCCAGCAACAGCTCGCCTTCACCCACGTGCTGATCCGCGATTTCGCATACGACCAACTGCCGCGCGCCGATCGCGCCCGACGCCACGCGCTCGTGGCCGAGTTCTTCGGCAGCCACATCGGCTCGTCGGGCGAGGCGATCGGCGCGCTCGCGCGTCACTGGCGCGACGCCGGCGACTACGAGCGCGCGGTGGAGCACCTGACGCGAGCGGCGGAGATCGCAGAGCGAGGGTGGGCCAAGGACCACGCCGCTCGGCTCTACCGGCAGGCGTTCGAGTTGGTACCGGAGAGCGAGACGGAACGACGCAACGCGCTACGACGCCGGCTGGCGCTCGCCAGCTCGGCGTCATTCCACCTGGCTGATGTCAGACGGGGGGGAAGTCCGCAGGGGTGACGTCGCCGATGATCTCGGCGAGCGAATCGATCTTGTGCTGACCCAACCTGCTCGAATGCGCGCGCACGAGCTCCTCGCTCGGCGCGCCATAGATGCAATACGTGCGGACCAGGCCGGTGTCGTCGACAACCACGTGGCTGTGCTCCCACGTTATGTCGGGGAACTCTCCCTCGACGATCTCACGCGAGCGCCGGCCGACTGCGGGCATGTCGGACTCGCCTACGTCGAAGCTCCGAACGATCATGTACCTCGGCATGCCCAAATTATATGCGGGTGCCAACCCGCTTTGGCTAGGGCCTCGGCGCCGGCACTGCCTCGGGGACTCCGAACGCCTCCTTGACGACGCGCAGCACCGCCTCGCGCTTCCCTTCAGCCACGGGCTGTAGCCCGCCGAGATCGAGGCGCGAGAGGCCGACGCGGCCCGCAGCGCGCAGGACGACGAACCCGAGGTCGGACAGAAAGGACTGCGGGAAGACGGTCTTGTGCACCTGGAAGCGCTCGTACGCCGAGTCGCCCTCGGCATACCGGAACGAGAAGGCCTCGAGCGCGCGGGCGCCACGGTCGCGGGCCTCGCCGATCGCGGCGAGGAAGAGCGACTGCAGCACCCAGGGGCTCGACTCGTCGACGAGGTAGGCGCAGGTGATCAGGATCGCGTCGGCGGACGGCGGCCCGGCCGGCAGCTCGTGTGCGCGCGGGAACGCCGCCGCCGGCCCGTACTGCATCGAGCCGAGCACCTTGCCCTGGGCGTCGTAGTACACGGTGCCGAACGCGCCGAAGTCGAGCTCGACCTTCTCCATCCAGCGATCCTTGTCGACGGTGCGACGACCGCGCGACTGCCACCAGATGCAGTTGTGACAGACGCTCGGCGCGGTCTCGAGCGTCAACTTGGTCAGCCCGGCGAGGCGCGGCGGCATCAGACGATGGTTGATCGGTAATTGACGTTGTCGCGGTCTGCACCAAGCAGTGTGGTCGACTCGACCGGTGGCAAGGCCGGTGGGCCTTGGTGCCGGGCGAGGCGGGTGCAATGCGCCGCGTGCAGACCCCCAGCCGCGGCAGCGAGAAATTGCCGATCAACCATCACACTAGCGCTGGACGTCGTCGACCACGACGTGCACCGCGCCGGGCCTGGCGTCGGCCATCTGCGCGAGGTAGTCGCCGACGCGACGCTGGACCTCCGCCGCGACGGTCGGGATGTTCGCGCCGTAGTCGACGACGACGTGCACCTCCACCTCGGAGCCGGTCAGCTTCGCCCCGCGCCGCTGCTTCGTGTGCACGCCCCGAACCTCGGCGGCGGCATCGACTGCGTACCGCGCGAGCACGTCCTGCGAGATCTGGCTGTGGCCGTCAGGCATCCCCGCATCGTAGAACGAGCTCGGTCGCCTCGGGCCGGGCAGCGAACCGGAAGGGCACGAACGTGGTGCCGAGCCCCGGCGAGACGTGCATCACCGTCTCACCCCGTCGGTAGACCCCGGCGGAATGGCGGGCGCTCGGATGCGCGAGCAGCAGGCGGCCGAATCCGTACGGGAGCACGATCTGCCCCGCATGAAGATGACCCGCGAGAATCACATTCCAGCGCCCGGCCGGGACGCGGTCGAGCGCATTCGGAAAGTGGCAGAGCAGGATCCGGAGCGCCGCAGCCGAGTCCGAGAAGCCGCTCGGACGCTTGTCGATCCACGAACGCGGATCGACCCCGGCAAGCTCGACGGTCCTCCCTTTCAGCTCGAGCGCGACCGACGCGTCGCTGAGCAGCGTCCCGTGCGCGAGCCGCCCCAGCGAGACTGGTTTCGAGAACGGATCGCGGGACAGCGCGAGATCGTGGTTGCCGAGCACCACATACGGATGCCCGAGTCGCTCGAGGATCGCGAGCAGCGACGGCTCGCCGCGCGGGCGCGAGAGCAGGTCGCCGGTGACGCAGACGAGATCCGGCCGGCGTTGCTCGACCCATGCGGTCGCTCGCTCGACCGCGCGGGCACCGCGCGACGGGATGCCGAGGTGGAAGTCGGACAGATGCGCGATGCGCAGGCCGTCGAGCTCGGGCGGCAAGCCGTCGACAGCCATCTCCAGCACACGCAGCCGAACCCAGCCGGCCTCGAACCACCCATACGCGGCGAGGACGACCGCCAGGGCGACGACGACTGCGCCGAGAACCTGCGCCGTGCTCAGATCTGGAGCTTCTCGATCACCGGTGCGACCGAGACGACGTGCCGCTTGAACTTGAGCTCCGACTCTTCGAGACCGGCGGCGACGCCGACGAGCTGCGACAGGTGGAGGATCGGCATGCCGTAGTCACGGCCCGTCGTCGCCTTCAGCTTCGACTGCCAGGCGTCGAGAGACAGGTGGCAGAGCGGGCACGGCGTCACGATCACGTCCGCGCCGGCTTCCATCGCCTGCTCGATCGGCTGGATCAGCTCACCGAGTGCCGTCTCCTCGCGCGCCTGGATGATCGGGAAGCCGCAGCATTTGATCTTCGCCGGATAGTCGATCGCCTCTCCGCCGCACGCCTCGATGATGCGCTCGAGCGACCACGGGCGGTCTGGATCCTCGAAGCCGTTGATCTTCGACGGCCGCAGGATCTGGCAGCCGTAGAACGGCGCCACCTTCAGGCCCTTGAGCCCACGGTGCGCGGCCGCCTTCAGCTTCTCGTATCCGTCACCCTCTGCGATCTCCCAGAGCAGATGACGAACATCGACGTCGCGCTCGTAGGCGGGCACGCCGATCGAGACGAGGTTCTCGTTCACGCGCGCGCGGAGGTCGGAGTCGCCGAGCAGCATGAAGTTCGCCTGGCGCAGGTTGAGCGTGCACACGTTGCAGACGGTCAACAGCGTGTCGACGCCCTCCGCCGCGGCGTACGAGAGGATGCGGGCGTTCAGGTGCAGGTAGTAGTCGGGCTCCGCCTCGTGGATGTCGCCCGCGCCGCAGCAGGTGACCGACTCCAGCTCCACGAGCTCGAGACCGACCTTGGGCGCAAGCGCCTGCGTCGCCGAGTCGAGCTCCTTCGCCGACAGCGAGGCAAGGCAGCCCTTGTAGTACGCGACGCGCTTCGTCTCGACCGCCACCTGGCTCATTGCGCTTCATCTCCCTCGAGGTAGGGGCGGTTGAAGGCGCCCGGGCGGTCGTAGATCTCCTCGAGCGTCTCGTGACCCACATTCCCGTGGGACAGCTTCGCCAGCGCACGCTCGCCCTGCACGATCCCCGCGTAGCCGTCGCGGCCCTGCTCCTTGACCAGGTCGAACAGCCGCCGAGCCTCCCGGACGTCCTTTGCGACATGCGGCGGAATCGGCGGCGGCACCTTCCCCTTGGTGGCGAGACTCAGCGCGAACTTCGTCTGCTTGATCGCCTCGACGAGCCCCTGCGTCTTCGGCACGAGCTCGGTCTCGCGAGCCACCCGGTCGTCTTCGCGGAGACGACGAACCACTTGGCGTGCTTGGCGCCCATGTCGCGGTCGATCCCTTCCTTCATCGACTCGGCGCCGAGCTTCGCAATCGCGTCGCGCGGGTCGACCCCCTTGGGGCAACGCTCGTTGCAGAAGTAGCAGCGGGTGCACTCCCAGATCCCGTGCTCGTCGTTCAGCTTCTCCAGTCGCGCCAGCTTCTTGCCGTCGCGCGGATCGCCGACGAACCGGAATGCTTTCGCAAGCGCCTGCGGGCCGAGGAAGCGTGGATCCGAATCCATCGCGTTGCACTCTGAGACGCAGCAGCCGCAGTTGATGCAGAGCGCCTCCTTGTGGACGACGTTCATCCGCTCCTGCGTGATGCGGTACTCCTTGCCGTTCGGGGGCTCCAGGTAGCCGGGCTGCAGGTACGGATCGACGCTGCGGAACTTCTCCCAGAACGGCTCCATGTCGACGACCAGATCCTTGACGATCGGGAGGTTGCCCATCGCGGAGATCACGGGGACGCGTCCGGCGTTCGCGATCTCGTACATCCGCACCTTGCAGGCGAGCACGGCGGCGCCGTCCATGCGCATACCACACGAGCCGCAGATCATCATGCGACAGCTCTTGCGATACGCAAGCGTGCCGTCGTGCTTGTCCTTGACGATGTCGAGGCAGTCGAGGAGGGTCGCCTCTTCCGGCGCGTCGATCTCGAACTCCTGCAGCTCCCGCTCGCCCGAGCGCGAGTTGAACCGCCAGATCTTCAGGCCCACCTGCATCAATAGGTCCTCTCCATCGGCTCGTACTTCGTCACGCGCACGTCCTTCCACGAGAGCTCGGGGCCGCCCTCGACCCAGTGCGAGATCGAATGCTTCATGAAGTTCTCGTCGTCGCGCGTCGGATAGTCGTAGGGCCGCGCGTGCGCGCCGCGGCTCTCCTTGCGCGCGATGCCCGCCTGGATCATGCACTGAGCCAGGTCGATCATGTTGCCCAGCTCGATCGCCTGGGTGAGGTCGCTGTTGAAGACCTCGCCCTTGTCTTCGATCAGGACGCCGCGCTCATAGCGCTCACGCAACTCGACCAGGATCTCCTCCTGCGCGACCATCTGGTCCTCGCGACGGAAGACGCCGAAATTTTCCAGCATCGACGTACCGAGGTCGTTGCGGATCTGCCACGGTCGCTCTCCGGAGCTGACGTCGAGCAGGTCGCGCAGCTCGTGCTCGGCGTCCTCCTGCGCGCTGCGCGGAACGTCGATCGTCGTGTGTGAGAGCGCCCATTCGGCGGCGGCGCGGCCCGAGCGCCGGCCGAAGGTGATCGTCTCCATGAGCGAGTTGCCGCCGAGGCGGTTCGCGCCGTGTACCGACACACAGGCGACCTCACCGGCCGCGTAGAGCCCGGTCAGCTCGGTCGCGCCGTCGTTGTCGGTCTCGACGCCGCCCATGTGGTAGTGCGCACCGGGACGGACGGGGACCGGGTCGTAGATCGGGTCGACGCCGGCGAACGTCATCGAGAGCTCGCGCGAGCCCGGCAGGCGTTCGATGATCTTCTCCGCGCCGAGGTGCCGCATGTCGAGCATCACCGACCCGTCGATGCCGCGGCCGGCGTCGATCTCCGTCTGCTCTGAGCGCGAGACGACGTCGCGCGAGGCGAGCTCCATCGCGTTCGGGGCGTACCGCTTCATGAACCGCTCACCCTCGCTGTTGATCAGATAAGCCCCTTCGCCGCGACAGCCCTCGGTGAGGAGGATCCCGGTCGGGAACAGGGTCGTCGGGTGAAACTGCATGAACTCCATGTCCTTGAGCGGCAGTCCGAGGCGCAGCGCCATCGCCGCACCGTCTCCTGTGCAGGCGTACGCGTTCGTCGTCGTGCGGTAGATCCGGCCCTGGCCCCCGGTCGCGAGCACGACTGTCTTGCCGCCGACCGTCTTGAGCCCTCCGTTCAGCAGATCCCAGCAGATCACGCCCTGACAGCGGCCCTCGTTCTCGACCAGCTTCCAGGCGAAGTACTCCTCGTAGACCGTGATGTCGCGCTTGACCAGCTGCTCGTAGAGCACCTGGATCAGCACGTGGCCGGTGATGTCCGCCGCGTAGACGGTGCGCGGCGAGCCGCCGGCGCCGAACGGGCGCTGGGCGAGCTTGCCGTCGTCGCGTCTCGAGAAAAAGGCACCCCAGTTCTCGAGCTGGTAGATGTCGCCCGGGGCCTCGCGGCAGAAGATCTCGATCGCGTCCTGATCGCCGATGTAGTCCGAACCCTTGACCGTGTCGAAGGTGTGGAGCTCGGCCGAGTCCTCGGCTGCGTTCCCGAGCGCAGCATTGATGCCGCCCTCCGCCGCACCCGAATGGCTGCGAGTCGGGTGGAGTTTCGAGATCACTCCGACGGACGCTCCGGCGTCGTATGCCTCGATCGCGGCGCGCATACCTGCGCAGCCGGCACCGACGACCAGCACGTCGTGACTCGCTTCCACGGCTCCGGACGCTAGCGGAACGAGGGGTCCGGAGCGCCGAGTTGGGCCGGCTCGGTCTCGACGATCCAGAGCGGCCCGTCGGCGCACTCGAGACGGGTCGCGTCTGCGACCTCGGTCCTGCTCGTTCGGGTGACGCGCACGCGCTCGCGGCCCTGGTCGAGGATCGGCCCGAGGTCCGGCGAGATCGGCGGGATGAAGCTCCAGGCGCGCACCTGCCGGTGCACCTCGGCCGCCGTCTGGGACGGGTCGATCGTCCAGTACTCCCGCTCGAACATGCTCTGGTACTCGCCGTCTTCCTGCGGATCGCCACGGTCGCCGGCGGCAAGCCGGTCGAAGACGATCGGCAGCAGCTCGTCGACGACCGCCGGGAACTTGCCGTAGAGCGTCTCGTCGGTGTCGTTCTCGCTGAGTGGAACGGTCCTCTGGGCCAGCACGTTGCCGGTGTCGAAGGCGGCGTCCATCAGGTGGAAGGTCATGCCGATCTCGGTCTCGCCGTTCCGGATCGCCCACGCGATCGGAAACGGCCCTCGGTAGCGTGGCAGCAACGACGGGTGGCCGTTGACGATCCCGAGGCGGGGCACGTCGATCGTCTCCTGCGCGATCAGCCACGGGAACCCGGTGCAGATCGCGAGATCCGGTTCGTGGGCTCGCAGCAGCCGGGTGAGCGACCCTTTCGTGGCCGCGAAGAGGATGTCGAGCTCCGGCGGGTCGTCGGCCACATGCGCTGCCGCGAAGGGCATCGGTGGTGCGCTGAGCGCGCGACGGCGCGGCGTGATCACCGCGACCGGCTCATGCCCGGCGCGGCGGATCGTCTCGCTGTACGTCTGCGCGACGACCGGCAGCACCGTGATGATCGCGATGCGCCAGGGAGTCTCGGCCATCAGGGGTTCGGGCCGGCCGAGCGAATCGCTTCGTCGACCTCGCCGAACCGCGTCGCGAAGTTCTCGGCGAACATCGTTGCGAGCTCACGCGCCTTCCGGTCGTACGTGTCGGGGTCCCGCCACGTCGAACGCGGATCGAGGAGGTGCGGGTCGACCCCGGCGATGGCGACCGGCACACCGAAGCCGAAGGTCGCGTCGCGGCGCAGCTCGACATCGTCCAGCTCGCCGGACAGCGCCGCGCGCAGCATCGCGCGGGTGGCCTTGATCGGCATCCGGCTCCCCTCGCCGAACGGACCGCCGGTCCACCCGGTGTTGACGAGCCAGACCGTTGCGCCGTGCCGGTCGAGCTTCGAGCCGAGCAGGTTCGCGTAGACGCCAGGCGGCTGCGGCAGGAATGGCTGGCCGAAGCAGGTCGAGAAGGTCGGCTGCGGCTCGGTGACGCCGATCTCGGTGCCGGCGAGCTTCGCGGTGAAGCCGGAGAGGAAGTAGTACAGAGCCTGCTCGCGACTGAGCCGCGCAATCGGCGGCAGGATCCCGAACGCATCCGCGGTCAGGAAGATCACAGTCGACGGGTGTCCCGCCTGCTTCGCCGGCAACGCGTTGGCGATCTGCTCGAGCTTGTACGCCGCACGCGTGTTCTCGGTCTTCGAGTCGTCGTCGAGGTCGAGGACCCCGTTCTCGTCGAGCACGACGTTCTCGAGGATCGTCCCGTAGGTGTGTGTCGTCCTGAAGATCTCGGGCTCGGCCTCGGCCGAAAGACGGATCACCTTCGCGTAGCAGCCGCCCTCGATGTTGAAGACGCCGGCGTCGCCCCAACCATGTTCGTCGTCACCGATCAGGGCGCGCTCCGGATCGGCGGACAGCGTCGTCTTGCCGGTGCCCGAGAGACCGAAGAAGACCGCCACGCGGCCGTCCTCGGCGACGTTGGCCGAGCAGTGCATCGGGAACACACCTTCGAGCGGCAGCCGGTCGTTCATCACCGTGAAGATCGACTTCTTGATCTCGCCTGCATAGAACGTGCCCCCGACGAGCAGCTCGGTGCGGCCCGGGTGCAAGACGACGAAGGTGCCGGTGCGCGTCCCGTCGTCTTCCGGCACCGCTTCGAGATCGGGCGTGTGCAGGACGAGCGCGGTCGGCTCGAACGTCGCTGCCTCGTCCGGCGCGAGCTCGATGAACATCGTCTTCGCGAAGAGCGCGTGGTACGGGTGCGCCGTGACGACGCGCACACCAATCCTGTGCGCCGAGTCGGCCCCGGCCCAGGCATCGACGACGTAGAGAGCCGCGGCCGCCTCGAGCCGCGCCGTCACCTTCTCGCGCAGTCCGCTGAAGTGCTCTTCGCTGAGCGCCTGGTTGACCTCGCCCCACCAGATCCGGTCGCGTGAGCTGTCGTCGTCGACCAGGAACTTGTCCTTGGGGGAACGGCCGGTGAAACGGCCCGTGTCGACGGCCAGTGGCCCGCCCTCGGCCAACCGTCCGTCTCCCCGTTCGAGCGCGTGCGTGTAGAGCAGTGAGGTCGTCGGGTTTCGATAGACCCGGCCGGTCGGTTCGATCCCGTGCTCGGAGAGGTCCACCTGTCCCGGCGATTCAGTCATGGTCATTCCGAGCGGCTCCTTTCCAAGAGATGCTGCATTCAGACCTGCCAGTCGCCGCCGCGCAGTACCGGTACCCGCTTGCCACCCGTCGTGACGCCGTCGACGTCCACCTCCGGCGAGCCGATCATGAAGTCGACGTGCGTGCCGCTCGAGTTGACACGGGCGACATCGTCGCCCTCGACGAGGAACGGGAAGCCGCTGCCGAGCGCGATGTGGCTGGCGGCGTTCTCGTCCAGAAGCGTGTCGTAGAAGACGGTGTCGAGCGGGCCGATGCGCCCCTGGCTGTCGACGAGCGCCAGCTCGCCGAGCTTGAGGGCACCTTCGTCGATCGCGAGCTGCGACTCGAGCGCGGCGCCGTTTTCGTCCGCTTCGATCTTCACGGCAACGCCGTGCTCGAACGTGACCCGCAGGCCGCGGATGATCGTTCCGTCGCGGAGGACGAGCGGCTTCGTCGAGCTGACGTGACCCGACGTGCGCTCAGGATCGGGTGTCGTGAAGACTTCTTCCGTAGGCAGATTCGGGAAATGCCGCAAGCCGTCGGCCGTCGAGAAGTCCGCAGCCCACCACGTGTGCGTCGGCAGCAAGCCGACCGTCAGCTCGGTCCCCGGCCCGCGAAACTCAATCGCGTCGAAATGCCGGTCGGCCAGTCGTGCGGCCGACGTGTTCAGCACCGCCATCCGTTCCTCCCAGGCCGCCACCGGGTCGGCCTCGTCGAGCCGCAGCACATGTTCGAGCTCGGCCCAAAGCTTTTCGCTCGCCTCGTCGGCCGGAAGCTCGGGATGAACGAGCGCCGCCCATGTGGGGTTCGGGCAGGGGACGATCGACCAGTTCGTCGACCGGTCGGCGATCAACTTGCTCGTCTCCTTCAACCACGGCAGCCGGTCGCGGCCGACAAGGGTCGAGTCGAGATCGTCCATCAGGTTCGGCTCGATCGGTCCCGACAGCGCGATGCGCGCGCCGCGACCCTCGGCCAGCGTGAGCAGCCGCTCGCCGTACCAGTCGGGCACGTAGTCGAGCGTCTCCGGGTCGGCGAACTGCACGCGGGCGTGCTTCAGGTGGGGGTCGAAGTAGACGACGTCGACGAATTTGGCGCCGCGGGCGTAGCCCGCAGCCGCGACCGCGCGCGCAAGCTCCTCCTGGCCGAGCTCGGCAGAGACCATCAGGATCTGGTCCGGTTGCACATTGGCCCCGTGCACCGCCAGCTCGGCAAGACGCGTCCAGCGATCAGCCATCGGCAGGCGATCCTACCCGCGGCGCCGAAAACGACCGGTGGATGACCGTCGAAGCCGCCTGCGAGCGCTACCTCGCCCACGCCGGGATCTCACCGGCGACGCGCCGTGCGTACGCCGGCGACCTGCGCGAGTTCGCGGCCTGGTTCGGGCCGGACAGCCCGCTCGAGGACGTCGACGTCCGGGTGCTTGCAGACTGGGTGTCGGAGCTCGGGCGGGCCAGACCGCGCGGCAAGCTCTCTCCGTCGAGCATCTCGCGCAAGCTCGTCGCGGTCCGCTCGCTCCTTCGCTACTCCTTCGGCGCCGAGCGCGTGCCGGACGCGGTGCTCGCCCCGAAGCGGCCGCGACGGCTGCCGGACGCCCCGAAGCTGGCGGAAGTCGAGACGGTCGTCGCCGGCTTCGACGACGACGAACCGCTCGGACTGCGCAACCGGGCGCTCATCGAGCTCGTCTACTCGGCAGGCTTGCGCAGCGCCGAGGCGGTCGGGCTCGACCTCGGCGATGTCGACTTCGAGCAGGAGCTCGTGCACGTGCGGCTCGGCAAGGGCGCGAAGGATCGCGTCGTGCCGCTCGGAGAAGAAGCCGCGCTGCTGGTCGCGCGCTACCTGCGGGACGCACGCCCGAACCTGGCACACGGCGCCGAGGACGCACTCTTCCTCTCGGTACGCGGCCGGCGGCTCGACACGTCGACGCTCAGGCGCCTCGTCCCCCACCCGCACCGGCTGCGTCACGCGTTCGCAACGCATCTGCTGGAAGGCGGCGCCGACCTGCGCACGATCCAGGAGCTGCTCGGCCACAGCTCCCTGTCGACAACGCAGATGTACAGCCACGTCGACGCGAAGCGCCTGCGACGGGTCTACGACCACGCCCATCCCCGCTCCTAGAGAAGTAGGAGGCACGGGACACGTCCGGTGTCAGACACGGATGTGAAAGTGCAACGCGAGGGTGAATTCTTTGCGAATCGTCGTCCACAGCCGTAGCGCGCTCGGACAGGTTCGGGCGGCGGCGCGGCGAATCTCGGTCGGTGGAGCGCGATCCGGACCTCGAAGGCTTCCTCGCGTTGCTCGCCGCGCAGCGGTCGCCGCGCACCGTCGACGCCTACCGGCGCGACCTCGCAGCGCTCAGCGCCTACCTCGGCAAGCCACCCGCGCAGGCGACGCTCGAGGAGCTGGAGCGCTACACGGCCCAGCTCCGCGCCGATGGCCTCGCGGGCTCGACGATCGCGCGACGCACCGCGGCCGCGCGCAGTTTCTACCGTCACCAGCAACTGCTGGGCGCGCGCGACGACAACCCGGCCGCCGGCGTCAAGCTGCCCCGCCGTGCCAAGCCGTTGCCGAAGACGCTCTCACCCGGCGAGGCGGAGCGACTGATCGATGCCGCTGCCGGGACTCAGCCGCGGGCGCTCCGCGACCAGGCGCTGGTCGAGCTGCTCTACGGCGCGGGGCTGCGCGTGTCGGAGGCCGTGGGGCTCGACAAGGCGGGCGTCGATCTCGACGACCGGCTCGTGCGCGTGATCGGCAAGGGCGGCAAGGAGCGCGTCGTGCCGATCGGTCGCGCCGCCGTCACCGCCTTGCGCCGCTACCTCTCACGCGGCCGGCCGTACCTCGACCGGCGGCACCGGCAAGAGCTGTTCCTGAATGCCCGGGGCGGTCCATTGACCCGCTCCGGTGCGTTCCTGATCCTGCGCACACTGGCCGGCAAGGCGGGCCTCGACCCGCAACGTGTCCACCCACACCTCCTACGCCACTCCTTCGCGACCCACCTGCTCGAGGGCGGCGCCGACCTGAGGTCAGTGCAGGAGATGCTGGGCCACGCTGACCTGTCGACGACCGAGCTCTACACACATGTCTCAGACCGGCGACGCCGGGAGACCTACTTCAAGGCCCACCCCCACGCGAAACGCGGCTAGCGTGTCTTCAGACGCAAGGTCTGGGCGACCTTCGTCGCGGCGTCGCGCAGCTCGCGCGGCTGCTCGTCGTTTGCGCCGAGCGACTGGAGGATCTGGATCGTGTCCGGCCGGGGCGAGCCGTTCCGCAGCACGACGACCGCGAGCCGGCGCACCGCCTCGTTCCCGTCGCTCGTCAGCATCTCGTGGAGCAGCGGTCGCATGTCGTTGACCACCCCCGGGTGGTCGCGCGACAGCTGCTCCAGCGAGAGCAGCGCCGAGCCGCGCACCGCGGGGCTATCGTCCTCGACTCCCCGGCGCAGAAGCTCGATCTTCGTCCGGAAGCGAAACTGGCCGATGGCGCGATAGGCGACCGCCCGCTCGCGAAAATCGGCGCCACGCGCGGAGGCCTCGAGCTCGTCGTCCCACTGCGCGCGGAGCTGCGCCAGCTCGCGCTCCTTCCCTTCGCCCGCGAGCGCGTCGGCGACCGCCGCCGCGTCCGCCAGATCGCTCACAGCTCGCGCTCGAGCGGCCCGGTGTACCGAGCCGAAGGACGGAAGAGCCGCCCTGTTTTCTTCTGCTCGAGGATGTGCGCCGACCAGCCTGCGACACGAGAGCAGGCGAACATCGCAGGTGCGAGTGGCGGCGGAATCTCGGCGACGTCGAGAACGACCGCCGAGTAGTACTCGACGTTCGTCGCGAGCACCCGGTCGGGTGACCGCTTCTGGAGCGCCGCCAGCGCAACCTGCTCGAGTTCCTCCGCCACGTCCACCTGGGGAGAACCGAGCTCTCTCGCTGTGCGCTTGAGGATCCGCGAGCGCGGGTCTTCCGCGCGATAGATGCGGTGACCGAAGCCCATGATTCGCTTGCCGCTCGCGAGCGCCTCCTCCACCCACCGTTCGGGGTCGCCGCTTGCGGCCACCTCGTCGAGCATCGGCTTGACGTACGCGGGAGCGCCGCCGTGAAGCGGTCCGGAGAGCGCACCGACCGCAGCGGAGAGCGCTGCGCCGCAGTCGGCGCCGGTCGACGCAACGATCCGCGCGGTGAACGTCGATGCATTCAGTCCGTGCTCGGCTGTGCAGACCCAGTACGTGTCGATCGCCTTGACGTGCCGGGGATCTGCCTCGCCACGCCAGCGGAGCAGGAACTTCTCGGCGGCCGTCTTTCCCTTCGCGACCACCTCGTCCGGCACCGAGTCGGTGTGACCGTCGCCGACACGCGCCGACCGAGCGACGATCGACATCACCTGCGCCGAGAGGCGCCCGAGATCCTCGCGCGCCTGCGCGTCAGAGATCTCGCTCAGCTTGCCGAGCTTCCAAACCCCGGAGAGTCGCGCGGCATTCGCCTGGAGGTCCGCGGGCGTGACACCGGTCAAGCCCGCCGCCTCGTAGGGCTCTGGGTCGGGCATCTTCGAGTGGATGTCCTCATCGACGAGGAGACCCCAGACGTTCTCGTAGGGGTACTTCCCGACGAGCGGTTCGACGTCGACGCCGCGGTAGCGCAACGTGCCGCCATCGCGATCGGGCTCCATGATCTCGGTCTCGACGGCGACGACACCTTCGAGCCCCGGCTTGAATTCGCTCGTCGCACTCACGTGGCGCTGACAGTACCGAACGAGCTGGAACCGACGGATCTGTACCCTCCGCCTCCGAATGGCCCACCGCGTGACTCTGATTCCGGGCGACGGCACCGGACCTGAGCTGACCGAGGCGACACGCCGCGTGCTCGAAGCCACCGGCGTCGAGTTCGACTGGGACGTGCGCGAAGCAGGCGTCGACGTGATGGAGTCGGCCGGGACGCCGCTGCCCGAAGAGACGCTCGCGTCGGTCAAGGCCAACCGGGTCGCGCTGAAGGGGCCGATCACGACACCGATCGGCACCGGCTTCCGTTCGGTCAACGTGGCGCTCCGCCACGAGCTCGGTCTCTTCGCCTGCCTGCGACCGTGCAAGACCTACGCCGGCGTGCGCTCGCGCTACGACAACGTCGACCTCGTGATCGTCCGCGAGAACACCGAGGACCTGTACGCCGGGATCGAGTACGAGGCGGGCAGCGTCGACGCTGAACGCGTGATCGCCGAGCTGAACGCGCTGCAGACCCGCCAGATCGCCTCCGGCTCAGGCATTTCGATCAAGCCGATCAGCCGTGCCGGCTCCGAGCGGATCATCCGCTTCGCATTCGAGTACGCGCGCGCCCACGGCCGCAGTCGCGTCTCGTGCGTGACGAAGGCGAACATCATGAAGTTCACCGATGGCTTGTTCCTCGACACGTTCCGCGGCGTCGCAGCCGACTATCCAGAGATCGAGCCCTGGGAGAACCTGGTCGACGCCGTCTGCATGGGGCTCGTGCAGCGTCCCGAGGAGTTCGACGTGCTCGTGCTGCCGAACCTCTACGGCGACATCGTCAGCGACCTGACGGCCGGTCTCGTCGGCGGTCTCGGCGTCGCGCCGGGCGGCAACATCGGGCCCGAGTCAGCAGTCTTCGAGGCGACGCACGGCTCCGCACCGAAGTACAAGGGGCAGAACAAGGTCAACCCCACGGCGATGATCCTCTCGGGGAAGCTGATGCTCGACCACCTCGGCGAGACGGACGCCGCGACGCGCCTCGAGCACGCCGTTGCCGACGTGATCGCCGAGGGTCGCAGCGTCACCTACGACCTGAAGCCGTCGCGCGACGACCCGACCGCGGTCGGGACGAGCGAATATGCCGACGCGATCATCGAGAAATTGGAGGGGGTCGTCGCATGAGCAACCGGAAGAAGGTCACGATCGTCGGCGCCGGTGCCACGGGCGCGACCTGTGCGGAGGTGCTCGCACAGCGCGACTACGCCGACATCGTCCTGATCGACATCAAGGAGGGCCTGCCGCAGGGCAAGGCGCTCGACATCAACCAGATGGCGCCGATTCTCGGTTTCGAAGCGACGGTCAGCGGCACGAACGACTACGCGGCGACCGCGGGCTCGGACGTGGTCGTGATCACCGCAGGCCTCCCACGTCAGCCCGGGATGAGCCGCGACGATCTCGTGCAGACGAACGAGAAGATCGTCAAGTCGGTGACCGAGCAGACGATCGCCGGGTCGCCCGACGCAGTGATCATCGTGCTCTCGAACCCGCTCGACGCGATGTGCCACGTCGCGAAGAACGTCTCCGGCTTCCCGAAGGAGCGCGTCTTCGGCCAGGCGGGGATTCTCGACACGGCTCGGTACCGGACGTTCATCGCCTGGGCGACCGGCGCGTCGGTGAAGGACGTGCAGGCGCTCGTGCTCGGCGGTCACGGCGACCAGATGGTGCCGCTCGTCTCGGCGACGACGGTCGGCGGCGTCCCGCTCCGCAAGCTCGTCTCCGAGGAGCAGATCCAGTCGATGGTCGAGCGGACCGCGGTCGGCGGCGGCGAGATCGTCAAACTGCTCGGCACCTCGGCCTGGTACGCGCCAGGCGCGGCGTGCGCGCAGATGGTCGACTCGGTGCTGCTCGACGAGAAACGGGTACTCCCGTGCACCGCCTACCTCGAAGGCGAGTACGGGATCGACGGCCTCTATATGGGCGTTCCGGTGAAGCTCGGCGCCAAGGGCATCGAGCAGATCCTCGAGGTCGACCTCGACGACGCCGAGCGCGCGGCCCTGGCGAAGTCCGCCGACGCCGTCCGCGACGTCGTCTCGGTCCTCTCGACCTAACCTCATCCACACAAGCAGTCGGTTACCTTCCCGCGATGGATCTCGGTCTGCGCGGCAGGACGGCGATCGTTTCCGGCGCCTCCTCCGGTCTGGGCCTCGCATCGGCCGATGCGCTCGCCGCCGAGGGCGCGAACGTGACGATGTTCGCGCGGCGGCGGGAGGAGCTCGAGCTCGAAGCGAACCGCCTGGGCGCACTCGCCGTACGAGGAGATGTGACGAACGCGTCGGACCTGGAACGGCTCGTCGACCTCACGCTGCAGGCGTTCGGCGGCGTCGACATCGTCGTCTGGAACTCCGGCGGGCCGCCGGCGGGCACGGCGTCGTCCGTGACCGACGACGAGCTGGAGACGGCGTTCGACCTGTTGCTGCTCCCCGCGGTCAGACTGGTGCGGTCCTGCCTGCCGCACCTGCGGCGAAGCACCGCGGGACGGGTGATCTGCATCACGTCGGGCGCGGTCAAGGAGCCGGCGTCGAACCTGGCGCTATCGAACGCGTTCCGGCCCGGCCTGACCGGCTGGGCGAAGTCGCTCGCCAGCGAGCTCGGCCCTGACGGGATCACCGTCAACTGCGTCGCTCCGGGCCGGGTCGATACACCGCGGATGACCGCCCTCTATGGCAGCGACGGTCCTCCGCCCGAGCAACTCGAGCAGATTCCGCTGCGGCGTCTCGGACGACCGCAGGAGTTCGGCGACGTGGTCTGCTTCCTCGCCTCCGACCGCGCCTCGTACATCACCGGCACGACAGTCCAGGTGGACGGCGGCGCGGCCCGCTCACTTCTGTGAAACGCCTCTTTGCCCCGTCCAGCCTGCTCGTGATCGGGCTCGCTCTCGCCGCGCTCGTGCTGGCGCTGGTGATCGTGCCGTCGAGCGTCGTCGGTTCCGACCAGTACATCTTCCTGCCCGACCGCGCACACCCGGTCGCCCCGCTCGTCACTTTCCGCGGCGGCCACGACCCGACGAAGGGTGGCGTCTACTTCGTCGACGTGATCGTGCGCAAGGCGACCGTGCTGGAACGCCTCTTCAGCGGGCTGCACAAGGGCGCGGACCTCTACCCCGCCGATGCGGTGAACCCGCCGGGCGTCGACGAGCAGCAGCGGCGGCGGATCGACCTGCAGGACATGCACCGCTCACAGGAGATCGCGGCGGCGGTGGCCCTGCGAGCCGCCGGCAAGCGAGTCGTGCTGCAGTCGACCGGTGCGCTGATCGACGCGATCGAGCCCGGCAAGCCTGCGGTCGGCAAGCTCGAGCCGGACGACGTGATCACCGCCGTGGACGGCACGCCGGTGCACACGCCGGAGAACGTCTTCGCCGCGATGAAGAAGGTCGCGGTCGGCTCGAACGTCCGCTTCACGGTGCGGCGCGGCAAGCAGACACTGCTCGAACGGATGAAGACGGTCGCCTCCGACCAAGCGCCGAAGCGAGCCGTCGTCGGCGTCTTCCTGGAGCCGGCACTCGACATCCATCTGCCGTTCCCCGTCCGCATCGATGCTGGGAACGTCGGTGGCCCGTCGGCGGGCCTGGCGTTCGCCCTCGAAGTGCTGGAGGAGCTCGGCCGGGACGTCGTCCACGGGCACAAGGTGGCGGCGACCGGTGAGATCCGTCCGGATGGCTCGGTCTTCCCGATCGGTGGAATCAAGCAGAAAACGATCGGCGCACGCGAGGCGGGTGTGGATGCCTTCCTCGTCCCGGCTGGGGACAACGCCCGCGATGCCCGCGCCAACGCGGATGGGCTCCGCATCATCCCTGTGAAGACTTTTCCACAGGCGTTGCGCGCCCTGGCGACACTCGGTCCGAGCACGTAGAAACGCCCACATTTCGGCGGGTTCGAAGTAGCCGGAAAATGCGGCGTTTTCCGTTTAGACAAGCCTGTTTCCGGGCCGCGGACGGCCCTAGAGTGGCACCTTCGTCACACCGTCACACCGCCCCCCGGAAGGACGACCATGCCCCGCCCCGACGCTCCGACTTGCAACGACTGCTACTTCCGCCGCCACGGTCTGTGTGCGATGGCCCCGGAGCGCCCCTGCCCCACGTTCAGAGCTGCCACGCGCGCCTTGCAGCCGCCGCGTCAGCCCCGGCTCGTGCCGCTCGCCGCGAGCGCCGCCGTCGCCTAGGAGACGTGAATCGCGCCGCGCGGTAGCGCTGCCGCGAGCCGTGCCACACCTTCGCCGATCTCCTCCGGCGAGACGAAGCTGAACGCGAGCCGCAGCGTGTCCGGGCCGCCACCGAAATCCGGCCCCGGCACGAACGTGACCCCCAGCTCCTCCGCGCGCGCGAGCAGCTGCGCCCACCTCGACGCCGTCGAGTGAGAGCCAGATGAAGTAGCCGCCGTCCGGACGTGTCGAACGCGCTTCCGGCAACTCGCTGTCGAGCGCGGCGAACATCGCGTCTCGCCGCACACGCAGCAGGCCGATCACACGCTCGAGGTTCGCGTCGAAGAGCCCGCGCGAGACGAACTCGTAGACGGTCGCCTGGCCCAGAAGCACCGGTGTGATGTAGGTCGCCGTCGCGGTTGCCTCCACCTGGCGCGCGAGCGTCTCCGGCAGCACGAACCAGCCGACCCGCAGCCCGGGTGCAATCGTCTTCGAGAACGACGAGCTGTAGACGATGTCCCCGCCGGAGAGGTCGAAGAGCGACGGCAGCGGGTCGCCCTCGTAGCGGACGAGACCGTAGGGGTCGTCCTCGAACACCAGCAGGTCGTGCTCCCTTGCAAGCTCGACGATCCGGTGCCGGCGCTCCGCGCTCAGCGTGCGCCCGCTCGGATTCTGGAAGGTCGGGATCAGGTAGAGGAACGCGGGCGGCTCGCCGGCACGGAGCGCCGCCTCGAGCGCGTCGGGGTCGAGCCCGTCCTCGTCACAGTGCAGAGGAGCGATCTCGGCACCGAGCTCACGCAGGATCTTCAGCGGCCGGTCGTACGTCGGCTGCTCGACGAGCACGCGCTTCCCCGGCTGGGCGAGGCTCCGAGCCAGGAAGACGAAGCCCTGGAGCGAGCCGTTGGTGACGAAGATCCGTGAGGCGTCGACGCCGTGACGGGCGGCGAGCCACTCGCGCAGCGGGCCGTAGCCAGGCGAGGGGCCGTAGGACAGGATCGTCCGTCCGTCGCGCTCCAGCACGGCGCGCGCGCAGTCGGCGAGGTCGTCGACGGCGAGACACTCGGGCGCCGGGATACCGCGCGCAAACGAGATCGTGGCCACGCAGCCACCCTACCGGCCGTCGGACTCGGCTCGACCATGCCTCCGACGCCGCCCCGGACAGGCCACCGCCGGACATCTGACCTTGGTTTGGCGACGGGTCACGTCCTCCGAGGCGGTGGCCTGTTGGGGCGCCTTATGCCGCTCTTAGCCGAACGGGCAACAATGCGTCTGTGACGACGAGAGTCCTGGTGGTGGACGACGACCCGGCCGTGCGGTCGGCGATCTCCCGCGCCCTGCGCGTCGACTACGACGTGGACGAGGCCGGCGACGGCGCGGACGCGCTCGCCCGGCACGCCTCGTCTCCGGCCGACGCGATCGTGCTCGATCTGCTGATGCCCGAGATCGGCGGCCTCGACGTGTGCCGCTCGCTGCGGCGACGCGGCGACGCCGTACCCGTGCTCGTCGTCACCGCCCGCGATGCCGTCGTCGGACCGTGTCGAAGGGCCTCGACGCGGGCGCGGACGACTACCTCGTGAAGCCGTTCGCGGTCGAGGAGCTGCGCGCTCGGGTGCGGGCGCTCCTCCGCCGGACCGGCGCCGGCGACGGCGTGCTGCGGTTCTGCGGACGTCGTGCTCGACCCGGCGACGCGCGAGGCTTCACGCGGCGGGCGCCGGATGCAGCTGACGCGCACCGAGTTCAACCTGCTCGAGCTCTTCCTGCGGAACCCCCGGCAGGTGCTGACCCGCTCGCAGATCTACGAGCGCGTCTGGGGCTACGACTTCGGCGCGACCTCGAACGCGCTCTGGGTGTACATCGGCTACCTACGCCGCAAGCTCGAAGAAGGCGACGAGCCGCGGCTGCTGCACACGGTGCGCGGCGTCGGCTACGCCCTGCGCGGAGGAGCCATGAGCTTCCGGCGCGCGGATCGCGCTGCTGACCGCGGTCGCGATCGCGGTGACGGTCGCGAGCAGCTCGCTCGCGGTCTGGGTGATCGCGAAGCACGAGCTGATCAGCCAGGTCGACCAGACGCTCTACACGCAGGCGAACGCGCCCGGGCCGTTCGGCGGCAGCGCGCTGAACGTGACGGTCCACTCGGACGGCGACGTCAGCGGGCCGCTCCAGGGCAGCGTGCCCTACACCGCGCGCGCAGCTGCCGTCGCGGGCGGCGCGCCCGCACTACTACACGTCGACGACGATCAAGGTCACCGGCCAGAGCTACCACGTCCGCGAGTTCGTGCAGTCCGACGGCCACGGCGGCGTGATCATGGCCGTGCAGCCGCTCGGCGCGACGGAGCAGGCGCTCAACCGGATCCGCTTCTGGATCCTGCTGATCGGCGGTATCGGGATCGCGCTCGCCGCCGGCCTCGCCGCGCTGGTCGCAACGGCGGCGCTTCGCCCCGTGCGCAGGCTGACGGCGGCGGCGGAGAACGTCGCGGCCACCGGGCGGCTCACCGAGCGCGTCGAGGTCCCGGGCAGCGGACGAGCTCGGGCGGCTCGCGTTGCGCTTCAACGAGATGCTCGCCGCGCTCGAGCGGTCGGTCGGCGCGCAACGTCGCCTGGTCGCCGACGCGTCACACGAGCTCCGCACACCGCTGACGGCGGTGCGCACGAACGTCGACCTGCTGCGCGAGGGGAAGCTGCCGGAAGGCGAGGCTCGAGCACGCGCTCGACGAGGCGTCGGTCGAGCTCGACGCGCTGACGCGCCTCGTCTCGGATCTGGTCGAGCTGGCCCGCGGTGAGGAGCGGCAGCTCCGACTCGAAGAGATCCAGCTCGACGATCTCGTCGCCTCGGTCGTCGAGCGGGCGCAGGCACGCGCGCCGCAGGTGCGCTTCGTCACCGCGCTGTCACCCACACTCGTGCAGGCCGACCCGGTGCTGCTCGAGCGCGCTGTGTCGAACCTGCTCGACAACGCCGTCAAGTACAGCCCCGACGGTGCACCGATCGAGGTGACCGTGCGGGGCGGCGAGGTGGTCGTCGCAGACCACGGCCCCGGAATCGCCGACGTCGACCTGCCCCGCGTCTTCGATCGCTTCTACCGCGCGGCGACCGCGCGCTCGAAGCCAGGAGCCGGCCTCGGCCTCGCGATCGTCCGGGAAGCAGCCGAGGCCCACGGCGGCACCGCGACCGCCGAGAGCACGTCGGCGGGCGCACGCTTCAAGCTCGCCCTGCCGCTCGCGCCGGCCTGACGAGCCTCGAGGGTGCGCGCTAGGACGCGGCGGCGACGACGAGCTCGGCGACCTCGGTCGGCGTCGTGCCGACCTTGATCCCGACTGCTTCGAGCGCTTCCTTCTTCGCGGCCGCCGTGCCGGACGAGCCGGAGATGATCGCGCCGGCGTGCCCCATCGTCTTGCCGGGCGGAGCCGAGAAGCCGGCGATGTACGAGAACACGGGCTTCGTCATGTGCGCCGAGACGTACGCCGCGGCCTTCTCCTCCTCGTCGCCGCCGATCTCGCCGACGAGCACCACGTACTTCGTCTCGGGATCGGCCTCGAACTTCTCGAGGATGTCGATGAAGCTCGAACCGACGACCGGGTCGCCGCCGATGCCGACGATGCTCGAGTTGCCGAGCCCGCGCTGGGCGACCTCGTAGCCGATCTGGTACGTCAGCGTCCCGGAGCGCGAGACCAGCCCGATCGAGCCGCCTCGAAGACCTCGGCCGGGAATGATCCCGACGTTCGCCTTGCCCGGCGAGAGCACGCCCGGGGCAGTTCGGCCCGATCAGCGTCACGCCCTTCGGTCGGACATAGGTGTAGACGCGCAGCATCTCGTGAGCCGGGATGTGCTCGGTGATGCAGATGACGGTCTTGATCCCCGAGTCGACCGCTTCGTAGATGGCGTCGGGAGCGAAGCGCGCCGGGACGAAGATCATCGACGTGTTCGCACCGGCCTCCGAGACGGCCTCCGCGACGGTGTCGTAGACCGGGACGCCCTCGACGTCCTGTCCGCCCTTGCCCGGCGTCACGCCGGCGACGAGCTTCGTGCCGTAGGCGCGGTTGCGCAGCCCGTGGAAGCGCCCCTCGGAGCCGGTCAGCCCGGCGACGACGAGCCTCGTGTCACTGTCGACGATGATCGCCACTACGACCCGTCCTTGACGCCCCGGAGGATGATCTTCGTGTCGTGCCAGGCGAGGCCGTCCTCGTCGGTGACGTCGGCGAGCAGCTCGCGGACGCGCTCCGCTTCGGCGCCGGTGCAATCGGTACGCGCGAGCCAGTCGTCGAGCGGATGCGTCTTGGCGAAGTGCTCGACCTGGTCGATCACGAGGCCCGGCTTCTTCGAGCACTGCAGCGCCACTCGTGCTCGGACAGGTTGCGAACGTGGGTGGGATCGCGGAGCTTCTCGGCCGCCTCGACGTCCGGCGAGCTGTACAGCGTGTCCTCGATCACGACGAAGCGTTTGGTGACCCGAGCGAACTCACGGACGGCGCGCTCGATGTCGGCGAAGTGGTGCGGCGGCGATCCGCGTGACGACGACGTCGAACGAGCCGTCAGCGAACGGAATGTCCTCCGCGAAGCAGATGACGTCCGCCTTCATCCCGGGCGCAGGATCGCAGGTGACGACTTCCGCGCCGGCCGCTCGCGCAGACGGCGCGCGACGTGCCCTCCGCCGGTCGCGACGTCGAGTGCGGTCATCCCCGCGCGCGGCTCGCAGAGCTCGACGACGATGTCGAGATCGGCGTCCGTCGCATGCGTCGACGACGTCCGGTACGCCTCTGCGCGCTCGCTCCAGACGTCGCTCATGCCGCGAGCTCCACCGCCAGTCGTGCTGCATCGAGCATCGTCGGTGAGACGTGCAGGTTCGCGGGAGCGGCGTCGGCCAGGATCTGGCGGCCCTCCTCGGCGTTCGTCCCGTCGAGGCGCACGACGATCGGCACCGCCACGTCGAGCCGCTCGAGCGCCTCGAGGATCCCCCGCGCGACCTCGTCGCAGCGCGTGATCCCGCCGAAGATGTTGAAGAAGATCGAGCGCACCTGCGGATCGCGCGTGATCACCTCGAGCGCGTCGACGACCCCTTCGGCGCTGCCGCCGCCACCGAGGTCGCAGAAGTTCGCCGGCTTGCCGCCGGCGACGACCACGACGTCGACCGTCGACATCGCCAGACCCGCGCCGTTGCCGAGGATCCCGACGGAGCCGTCGAGCTTCACGTAGATGACGCCCTTCTCCCGCGCGAACGCCTCGAACGGATCGGCGGCCGTCGTGTCGCGGAACTCGGCGATGTCGGGATGGCGATACAACGCGCTGTCGTCGACGGTGAACTTCGAGTCGAGCGCCTTCACCTCGCCCTCGGGCGTGACGATCAGCGGGTTGATCTCGGCCAGCATCGCGTCGCACTCGACGAAGCAGCGATAGAGCTTCCCGATGATGTCGGCGATCTGCTTCTGCTCCGAGGGGTCGTCGACGCCCGCGCCGTAGACGAGCCGCCGGGCGACCCAGGGCTGGAACCCCTCGAGCGGGTCGACGTGCAGCCGCACGAGCGCGTCGGGATCGTTCGCAGCGACCTCCTCGATCTCGACACCGCCCTGCGTGGTGAACATGAACAGCGGCTGCTTCGCGCCCCGGTCGAAGGTGACCGAGAGGTAGTACTCCTTGGCGATCTCCGAGGCCTGCTCGATCCAGATCTTCTCGACGACGTGGCCGCGGATGTCGAGACCGATGATCTCCTTCGCCTTCTGCTCGGCGTCTGCCGGGTCCTCGGCGAGCTTGACGCCGCCCGCCTTGCCGCGGCCGCCCGTCAGCACCTGAGCCTTGATCACGGTCTGGCCGCCGAGCTCTTCTGCTGCCGCGCGCGCCTCGTCGGGGGTGGTCGCGAAGTCGCCCGTCGGAGACGGGAATGCCGAACTGCTTGAAGAGCTGCTTGCCCTGGTACTCGTAGAGGTCCATCGGCCGCGGCGGACTCTAGCGACGTGGCTAGTCTCGGTGTCGATGGATGCAATCGCCGTCGACGACCTGAAGAAACGCTACGGCGAGGTACAGGCCCTCGACGGCGTCTCGTTCGCCGTGCGCGAAGGTGAGGTGTTCGGACTGCTCGGTCCGAACGGCGCCGGCAAGTCCACGACTGTCCGCGTGCTCGTCACGCTGACCCACCCGGACGCCGGCAGCGCGTCGGTCGCCGGCCGCGACGTGCGCACCGAGCGGAACGCTGTCCGCCGCGCGATCGGCTACGTGCCCCAGGACTCGGGCGTCGACCAGTTCGGCACCGGGCGTGAGAACCTGATGCTCCAGGGACGGGTGCAGGGGATGAGCGGTCGCGCTCTGCGTTCGCGCTCCGACGAGCTGCTCGAGCTCGTCGGGATCGCCGACGCTGCCGACCGCATCGTCAAGAACTACTCGGGGGGCATGAGGCGCCGCCTCGACATCGCGCTCGGGCTCGTCCATCGTCCGCGTGTCCTGTTCCTCGACGAGCCAACCACCGGCCTCGATCCCGAGGCCCGCGTCGCGATGTGGTCGGAGGTCTCGCGCCTCGCCGAGGCCGAGTCACTGACGATCCTGCTGACGACGCACTATCTGGAAGAGGCCGACCAGCTCGCCGACCGGCTGGCGATCGTCTCGCAGGGGAAGATCGTGGTCGAAGGGACGCCGGCCGAGCTGAAGGCAGGGCTGCAGGGAGACGCGGTTCACGTCGAGCTCGAGAACGGCGCCATCGACGCCGCCCGAACCGTGCTGAGCGGCGTGGGCGCCCGGCCGGAGCAGGTGCTGGACGGCCGCACGATCGTCTCGCGGGTCGAGAACGGCGGTCGTGCCCTGCCGGGCATCATCTCCGCGCTCGAGCGCGCCGGGATCGGCGTGGCGTCGGTCTCGCTCTCGCGTCCGTCGCTCGACGACGTCTACCTCCACTTCACGGGTCGCGACTTCAACGCCGAGGACCGCGGCCGGTGACCGTCCTCAGACACACCTGGTTCATGACCGCACGCCAGGCGCGCAACCTGATGCGCGAGCCGATCTGGATCGCGCTCCTGCTCATCCAGCCGATGGTGTGGCTGGTGCTCTACGGGCAGCTGTTCAGGAACGTGACCCGCCTCGGTGGTTTCGGCACGACGTCGTACATCACGTTCCTGGCGCCCGCGATCGTCGTCATGAACGCGTTCTTCGGCGCCACGTGGAGCGGCATGTCGATGATCGCCGACCTCGACCACAAGGTGATCGAGCGCTTTCTCGCCACACCTGCCTCACGGTTCTCGCTCGTGCTCTCGCAGATCGTGCGGTCCGCGCTGACGGCCGCGATTCAGGCCGTGGTGATCCTCCTCGTCTCGTACGGCCTCGGTGTGCGGGTGCACACGGGCGCGCTCGGCTGGCTGACGATCATCCTCGCCGCCGTCCTCGTCAACAGCGCGTTCGCCGGCGTCTCACAGGCGATCGCGTTGCTGACGCGCCGCGAGGCGACGATGATCGCGGTGGCGAACTTCATCGGCCTGCCGCTCCTCTTCCTCTCCTCGACGATGATCGCGCTCAAGCAGATGCCGGACTGGATGCAGACCGTCGCGAAGTTCAACCCGGTCGACTGGGGTGTCCGTGCTGCGCGCGAAGTCGTCCTGCCCGGAACCGCCTGGAGCTCCGTGGCCGGGTACCTCCTCCTGCTGCTCGGCCTCTCGGCGGTCACCGCGTCCTGGGCGACGTGGACCTTCCGCTCGTACCAGCGATCCCTGTAAGGAGCTAGAGCTCGGCAGGGTGCGGATCGTCGTAGGCCGCAGCCTCGACGATCGCCGGCTTGCGTGCCCGTCCGTTGCCGTTTCTCGTCGTGCCGGTCGGCATCGGCGTCAGCGGGTCGGCGACGGAGATGCGGTCGCGGCCCGCGGCCTTCGACATGTAGAGACCGACATCCGCCAGCTGGATCAGCTCCTGCAGGCTCTCGGCCTTGGTCGAGTCGGTGACGCCGAAACTGGCGGTGAAGGGCGCGTGCCCTCCCTGGTGCGCGAGCGCAAGGCTCGAGCGAACACGCTCGAGCACGACGACGGCCTGGTCGCAGTCGGTGTCCGGCAGCGCGATCACGAACTCCTCGCCTCCCCAGCGGGCGACGAGGTCGACGTCGCGAAGCACCTGCAGCGTCGCCTGCGCGAAGACGCGCAACGAGCGGTCCCCCGCCTCGTGGCCGTGCGTGTCGTTCAGCTGCTTGAAGTGGTCGAGATCGGCGACCGCGAGCGCGAACGGCGTGCCCTGGCGCAGCATGGTGCGGAGCTGCGTCTCGAGGGTCCGCCGGTTGATCAGCCCGGTGAGCCCGTCGGTCGATGCCTGCAGCTGCGTCTTCTCGAAGGCGCGCACCGTTCCGATGCGCGCTCCGGCCTGCGTCGCGAGCGTCGTCAGCTGGGCCACCTGCTCGGCGTCCGGCGGCTCTCCGTCCGGGCCGGTCGCGTGCAGCACACCGAGCGAGCGACCCATGAAGCTGATCGGAACGCACACCGCCGAGCACGAACCGCCTTCGCGTCCACGCAGCTTCGGGCAGGCGTTCAGGGCCTCGCTCGACTCGAACACGACCGGGTTGCCGCGCCGGACGGCGACGCACGAGAACGGTGACTCGACCGGACATGAGGGCGCGCCGGCGCTCGGGTTGACGGCGACCTGCTCGAGGTGGGCCCGGCTCGAGTCGGACACGAGCAGCTCCATCGCCGTCGTGGTGGAGACCTCCTCCATCGCACGCCGTACGACGTCGTAGGTCGCATCCTCCTCGTCGGCCATCTCGAGCGCCTCGACCAGCTGCGCACCGAAATTGTCGCGCTGTGCCTGCAGCGTCAGCTCCTGTTCGAGCCTCACACGGTCGGTCGTGTCACGCGCGTTCAGAACGACACCGCGAACATGACGATCGTGTCGCAGGTCGGTGACGTGGGCTTCGAGATGCCGCCACTCACCGGCCGAGTTCCGCATGCGGAAGACGAGCTGCTGCGCCTGCCCCGTGCGTTGCGCCTCGAGCAGGCCTGCACGGTCGTCTTCGTGCACGAACCGCATGAACCCGTGCTCGAGCAGCGTGGACTGCTGGCCCCCGACGAGGCGCGCGACGGAGCCGCTCGCGTAGCGGCAGCCGCCGTCGCTGAGCACCAGGACGAGGTCGGTCGAGGACGTGACGAGGCTGCGGAAATGGGCCGTCTGGCGTCGTGTCGTCGCGACGAGTGCCCAGGCGAGGAGCAGCGAGAGCAGGATGCCGCCGACCCCGAGGCCCAGCTGCACCCGGATCGAGTTGTTGACGTTCTTGTCGGTTTGGGCGGCGATCGTCCGCGCCGCGTTGAGTGAGACGTTCGAGGTCAGAGAGGCGAGAATGCGCAGCCGTTGGAGCGGCGCCTGCTGTGCGATGTGCTCGTTCGCGGTCAGACGGACGCCGGTGAGTGGACGACCCTGGAGGAATGCGCGGCCGGAGGCCGTCAGGTCGGCCACAAGGCGCTGTTCCTGCCTGAGCTGCCCGCGAAGCTCAGGATCGGTTGCGGCAGCGACCGTCGTCTCGTCGTCGTCACCGTCGACGGCGGGCGCCTGACCGCCCGTCAGGAGGACGCGGGAGCTCTGGCTGAGCAGGGTGCCGATGCGAGCCGGGTCGGCGGTGCTGCCGCTGCGCACGAGCAGCAACTCGGCGACGTAGCGCTCCGCGAGCGTCCGCTGCCGTGCAGCGACTTCGACGACGGAGGCTCGGTTCTTCGATCGCGCGGTCGCCCAGATCGAGATCGCGGCGGTCGCGGTCGAGACGAGGGTGAAGGTGAGGAAGATCGCGATGATCGTCCGGCGCGCGCGCGGCGCGAACGGACGGAACGCCCTCGACCGGCCGGGCCTCATCGGACCACGACCACCGTGTGCATGCCGCCCATGTAGTGGCCCGACATGTTGCAGAGCAGCACGTACCGGCCCGGTGCGAGCCGTACGCGAAGCTCACGGAGCGAGCCCGGGGCTCCCGGCTCGAGCGTGCCGACGATCGACGATTTGAGTGCCTCTTCGTCGACCGTCATCCCGTCCGACCGAAGCTGAAGCGAAGCATCGCGTTCGCGCACGACGATCAACTCGTGCGCGTCGGGCCCGCGGTTCCGTGCCTGAAAGACGACCTGGCCGGCAGCGACCCGCTTCGGCGCGGCCTTGATCGTGAAATCGCGCTCGGTGACCGCGACGATCTGGCCGCCGGCCGCTAGCCGCTTGGTCGCGCCGCAACCTGCCCCGGCAAGGAGCGCACAGGCCGCGAGTGCGCCGACGAGCAGCGCGGAATTCGGCGTGGAACCGGCCACCGGCTCCCTATCGGTTTTCCGGCACGGGGGCTTGAGCCAAACCCCATGAATCCAGGGATCAAACCGGTGCGATGACGCAGATCGGCTGCCCGGTCGTCACCGGGGCTCCCGCCTCGACGGCGACATCCGTGACGGTGCCCGCCCACGGTGCTGCCACTTCGTTCTCCATCTTCATCGCCTCGACGATGCAGACGACCTCGCCGGCGGCGACCTCGTCGCCCACCGCGACCTTCACGTCGAGCACCGTGCCCTGCATCGGGCTCGCCACGATGCCCGAGTCCGCCCCGAATGCGTCGGACCCAGCGCGTTCACGCCTGCGGCGGGCCAGTTCGCGGTAGCCCGGTTCGGCGACGAGCAACCTCACGTCGACGCGCCGGCCGTCGACCTCCGCGACGGCGACCCGCTCGGTCAGAGCGCCGTTCGCCGCCACGGCCTGGCCGGCCGTCGGCTGCGAGAACAGGCTCGCCTGCTCGGCGAGCAACTCGGACTCGACCAGCCCGTGGCACGTTTCGCCGGCGATGAAACACGGGTGGCTGAGCAGCGCCTGATGAAAACCGAGCAGCGACGTGATCCCCCCGATCTCGAACTCGCCGAGCGCACGCAGCATGCGGCGCCGCGCAGACTCGCGGTCGGTGTCGTGGACGATCAGCTTCGCGATCATCGGGTCGTAGAGGCCGCTGATCTCCGAGCCCGCGGTGACGCCGGAGTCGACCCGCACTCCCGGCCCGGACGGCTCCCGATAGCGCGTGATCCGGCCGGGGCTGGGCAGGAAGCCGTTGGCGGGATCCTCCGCATTGATGCGGCATTCGATCGCGTGCCCACGCAGGGTCACGTCCTCCTGGCGCAGCGAGAGCGGCTCGCCCGCCGCGACCAGAACCTGCTCCCGCACGAGGTCGAGACCGGTGACCAGCTCCGTCACGGTGTGCTCGACCTGAATCCGGGTGTTCATCTCCATGAAGAAGTAGTCGCCGTCGGGCGACAGGAGGCCCTCGATCGTGCCGGCCGAGCGGTAGCCCGCGGCCCGCGCTGCATCGACGGCGATCCGGCCGATGCGCTCACGCAGCTCGGGCGTCACCGCCGGAGACGGAGTCTCCTCGACGAGCTTCTGGTGACGCCGCTGGATCGTGCAGTCGCGCTCGCCGAGGTGGATCACGTTTCCGTGCGCGTCCGCGAGCACCTGAACCTCGACGTGCCGTGGATCCTCGAGGTAGCGCTCGACATAGACCGACGAGTCGGCGAAGTACGACTGGCCCTCGCGACGCGCCGAGTCGAATGCCTGCGCCGCCTCGTCGGCGGAGCGAACGACCTTCATGCCCTTGCCGCCGCCTCCGGCGGCCGCCTTGATCAACAGCGGGTAGCCGATCTCGCCCCCGAGCCGCGCCACCTCGTCGGCGGAGTCGACCGGGTCGGTCGTGCCGGGGATGATCGGCACGCCGGCGGCCTGCATCGCCTGGCGGGCCTTCGTCTTCGAGCCCATCAGCTCGATCGCGGCGGGCGGCGGCCCGATCCAGGTGAGCCCAGCGGCCTCGACTGCTCGGGCGAAGCCCGCGTTCTCGGCCAGGAACCCGTACCCCGGATGCACCGCCTCGGCCCCGGAGCGCTCCGCCGCCGCCAGCAGCTTGTCGACGACGAGGTAGCTGTCGGCGGCCGTCAGCCCACCGAGCGCCTGCGCCTCGTCTGCGTAGGCGACGTGGAGGGCTGCCCGGTCGGCATCCGAGTAGACGGCGATCGAGGAAACGCCCAGTTCCCGCAGCGTCCGGCAGATGCGCAGAGCGATCTCTCCGCGGTTGGCAACAAGGACTTTCGCGAACACACTCCGTATTCTCTCGGTCGGATGAGTTTCGCCGATCAATTGACCGTCACCCGTGTCGCAGCCGTGCCGATCGTCGTCCTGCTGTTTGCGGTCTCGTTCAGCGGCCACAACTACTGGGCGACGGGAGTCTTCTGCGCCGCGATGGCAACCGACTGGTTCGACGGCCGCGTCGCACGCCGCTCCGGGCGGACCTCCCCACTCGGCTCGCTCCTCGATCCGGTGGCGGACAAGCTCCTCGTCATGTCGACGCTGATCGTGCTGCTCGGCCAGCACGTCTTCCCGGCCTGGATGGTGGCGGCGATCGTCGCGCGCGAGCTGCTCATCTCGGGGCTGCGCCAGGCTGCGATCGAGCGGGGTGTCGTGATCGCCGCCCGCGATCTCGGCAAGCTCAAGACCTGGTCGCAGGCAATCGCCGCGGCGATCGGCGGCCTCGTCGCCGCAGGAGTGTGGGACGACAACGTCGCGTGGTGGGCGTTGCTCGTGGCGCTGGTGCTGACGTGGGTCTCGGGCCTGGACTACGCGAGGTCGGCGCCGTCGGTGCTGCGTGGCCGCGCCGCCGTCTCTCCGTAGAGCGACTCGTCGAGACCCGCCTGCCACCATGGGTCCGGCTCGGCTGCGCTCGACCGCTCGAGCAGCGCCTCGACCGCGGCGACGACCAGGGGTGGCTGCTCGGGCCTCAGTTCGACGTCCACCGGCACAGCCTAGATCGAGGGATCCTCGTAAGACCACCCTGGCGGGGGAGGCGTCTTGCCCGACCCGGCAACATCGTGGTGCCTATGAAGCGGCACATCCTCCCCTGGGCGGCGCTTGCGCTCGCCCTCAGTCTCGCCCTGCCGGCAGCAGCCGCCAATGGGCGCAGCGTCAAAGGCATGATCAGCTCGATCTCGGCGCATCGCGTCGCGGTCAAGGGCTCGAACTCGATCGTCACTTCCTGCGCACTTGCGCGGGTCTCCCCGTCGCTCAGCGGCTATGCCGCCGGCGACCCCGTCCAGATGGTGTGCCGCGCTCGGAAGGGTCGGCTCGTCCTCGCACGGATTCGGCATCTCGAGCGAGCGGCCAGCCCGGTCGAGAAGAACGACACGGCGCCGACGTACTTCGGCGGCGCGATCACAGCGCTCAGCGACGGCTCCCTCACCGTGCACGATGGTGACCGGGATCTCACGTGCACCCTCGATGCGTCGTCCCCGTCGACCGCCGACTTCAAGCTCGGCCAGCACGTCAAGGTCGAATGCGCCGGAGGCAAGCTGATCGCGATCGCAGCGATCACGCAGGCCGACGCCGGCCGGTACTACACCGGCACGGTGAACGCACTCGACGGCAAGGGCCTGACGCTCCAGACGGAGCACGGCCTCGTCACCTGCACGATCGGCGTGGGCTCACCGAGCACCGCCGAGCTGAAGTTGGGCGACAGGATCGGCATGGGTTGCAAGGCATCGACGATGCAACTCGTCCTGATCAGGAAGCTCGAGGCGGCCGGCACCACGCCTCCGCCGCCGGCGCCTCCGGTCACCCACACGACGACCGGCGCACGCGGTTCCGTCAGCTCGCTCAGCGCGACTGCGCTGAGCGTCCAGACGGACGGTGGCACCGTCACGTGCCAGCTCGGCTCCTCGTCGCCGGCTCTCGGCGATCTGAGCGTCGGCAGCCACGTGTCGATCAAATGCGTCGACGGCGTCCTGGCGACGCTCGAGCGACTCCCCTAACTACAGCGGGATGTTCCCGTGCTTGCGCGGCGGGCGGCGTTCACGTTTCGTGATCGCCGTCCGCAGCGCATCGATCAGCACCGGCCGCGTCCGGCGAGGCTCGATCACGTCGTCGACGTAGCCACGCTCCGCCGCCGCGTACGGATTGGCGAACCGCTCGCGGTAGTCATCGATCAGCTCGCCGCGTCGTGCATCACCGTCGTCCGCGTCCTGAAGCTCCTTGCGGAAGATGATGTTGACCGCACCGTCCGGCCCCATCACCGCCACCTCCGCAGTCGGCCAGGCGAAGTTGAAATCGGCGCGGACGTGCTTCGAGCTCATGACGTCGTAGGCGCCGCCGTACGCCTTGCGCGTGATCACGGTCAGCTTGGGAACGGTCGCCTCGCAGTAGGCGTAGAGCAGCTTCGCGCCGTGGCGGATGATCCCGCCCCACTCCTGCGCTGTCCCCGGCAGGAAGCCGGGTACGTCGACGAACGTGACGAGCGGGATGTTGAACGCGTCGCAGGTGCGCACGAAGCGTGCGGCCTTCTCCGACGAGTCGATGTCGAGCACGCCGGCGAGCGCCTTCGGCTGGTTGCCGACGATGCCGACGCTGTAACCGCCGAGGCGTGCGAATGCCGTCACGACATTCTCGGCGTACCGCGGCTGGATCTCCAGGTACTCACCGTTGTCGACGACCGCTTCGATCACCTTCTTGATGTCGTACGGCCTCGTCGCTTCGTCGGGGATCAACGTGTCGAGCTCGGGCGCTTCACGGTCGACCGGGTCGCTCGGCTCGTCGTACGGTGTCGGCTCGGTGTTGTTCTGCGGCAGGAAGCTGAGCAGGTAGCGAGCGTCGTCGAGCGCGGCCTCCTCGCTCGGAGCGGTCAGGTGCGCGACGCCGGACTTCGTCGCGTGCGTCGTCGCGCCGCCGAGCTCCTCGAACGTCACCTCTTCGCCGGTGACCGTCTTCACGACATCGGGCCCGGTGATGAACATGTACGACGAGCCTTCGACCATCAGGATGAAATCGGTCATTGCCGGCGAGTAGACAGCGCCGCCCGCGCAGGGCCCCATGACGAGCGAGATCTGTGGAATCACGCCCGACGCCTGCACGTTCCGCCAGAAGATCTCGGCATAGCCCGCGAGCGAGACGACCCCTTCCTGGATCCGGGCGCCGCCCGAGTCGTTGATGCCGACGATCGGACAGCCGTACTTGGCCGCCAGATCCATCACCTTGCAGATCTTCTCGGCGAAGACCTCGCTCAGCGAGCCGCCGAAGACGGTGAAGTCCTGGCTGAAGAGGAAGATGCGCCGGCCGAAGATCGTCCCGTAGCCGGTGACCACGGCGTCGCCATACGGGCGGCGGTCGAGCATGCCGAAGTTCGGCTCGCGGTGGCGCACGTAGCGGTCGAGCTCGACGAACGACCCCGGATCGCACAGTCGCTCAGCCCGCTCGCGGGCGAGCAGCTTCCCGGCCTCGCGGTGCTTCGCGACGGACGCCTCGGAGCCCGCATGGCGCGCCTGGTCGCGTAGCTCATCGAGCCAGTCGAGCCGCTCCTGCGTGGTGGAGTGCGTGCGCTTCTCGTCCGGCGCCATCTCGCGCGGAGCCTAGATGACAGCGCGCGAGCAGATGCCTATGGACGAGAAGTCACACCTCACGACAGGTGGCTGACACCGGACGTGCCCCGGCAGGCCATGCCCTCGACGTAGAGTCGGAGCGTGGCGATCGAGCGCTCGACGGTCTGGCCCTACGACCCGGCGGGGGAGCCGCGCCAGTTCTACTACTCGCGCTACGACCACCCGACCGGCGTCGCCGCGGAGCAGGAGCTCGGGCGGCTCGAGGGCGGTGACGCCCTCCTCTACGCGTCCGGGATGGGCGCCACGACGAACGTCCTCCTCGCGTTCGCCCGGGCCGGCGCGACCATCGCGCTCGCCGAGGGCGCCTACTTCGGCACCGGGAAGCTGCTGGGGCTGCTCGAGCCATTTGGGATCCGCTACCGCGAGTTCGACCAGACGCGAAGCGCCGCCGGACGCCGACATCGTCTGGGTCGAGGCGCCGGCGAACCCGACGCTGACGCTGCCCAACTGGCCGGCCCTGCGCGAACACCCGGGCCTCGTTGTCTGCGACGCGACCATCTCGACGCCGATCTACCTGCAAGCGCTCGACCAGGGCGCCGACATCGTCGTGCACTCGGCGACCAAGTTCCTGACCGGCCACCACGACGCGCTCCTCGGCGCGACCGTCTCGCGGGCGCCGCACACCGAGCGCCTCCGGGAGTTGCGGGTGAACACGGGCATCACCGCTTCCCCGGACGCGGCCGCCGCCCTGCTGCGTGGGCTCGAGACGCTCGAGGCGCGCATGCGGCACCACACGGAGTCGGCGACCGAGATCGCCGCGCGCCTGCACGCCCATCCGGCGGTCGAGAACGTGCGCTATCCCGGCTTCAGTGGGCTGATCTCCTTCGACGTTGCCGACGCGCGCGCCGTCGAGACGTCGACGAAGCTGATCCGCAACTCGACGAGCCTCGGCGGCGTCAGCTCGTCGATGGAGAGCCGACACCGCTGGGAGGGCGACCGCATCCCGGTTGGGCTGCTGCGGCTCTCGGTCGGGCTCGAGACCGGTGGACGAGCTCTGGACCGACCTCGAGCAAGCGCTCGACGCAGGCTGAGCTGCAGAGCCGGAGAGGGGACTCGAACCCCTGACCCACGGTTTACAAAACCGTTGCTCTACCAGCTGAGCTACTCCGGCGCAGCGCTCATTCTAGGCGGGCCTGGTCGATCGGCTTCTATTGCAGGACTTGGCGCGTCTGCTGGTGCGTGATGATCTTGCGCTTCACGCGCTGGAGCGCGTTGTCGATCGTCTTCGTGTCGCACGCCAGGCCCTCCGCCATCTGCTCGTACGACGCGCCTTCGAGGTAGAGGCGAAGGGCATCTGCCTCGAGCGGTGAGAGCGTGGTGGACAGGCAGCCGACGAGCGACTCGAGCTCTTGTGTCGAGATCACCCGCACCGAGGGATCGTTGACCGCCGGGCCCGGGAGCGCGTCGCCGAGACTGCAGTCGTCGCCCTCCTGCCCCGCCGGTGTGTGGCTGAACGACACGTACGAGTTGAGCGGCGCGTGCTTGAAGCGGGTCGCCGTCTTGATCGCGGTGATGATCTGGCGGGTCACGCAGAGCTCGGCGAACGAACGGAAGGACGTCTCCTTGTCCGGCCGGAAGTCGCGGACGGCCTTGTAGAGACCGACGAGCCCTTCCTGGATCAGGTCGTCGGAGTCGCCACCTGCGAGGAAATACGAGCTCGCCTTCAGCCGCACGAACGAGGTGTACCGCCTGATCAGCTGGTCCATCGCGACGCTCGAGCCGTTGCGCGCCTTCAGGACGAGCTGCAGATCCTCAAGTTCTCGTTGAACCTTCTGCGGAGACTTCGGGACGGTCGCGGTGCGGACGGACACGGTGGCTACCCCCGTGATTGCGGCTGTTTTGATGAGACTTCGTCCTGCAAAGCCACCGAAGTCTCACCCTGAGGTCGAGGTGAATGTAGCAAGCGTTCGCAAGGAACACAACCCCCATTTGCGATGGACCCGCTTACTCGCCTCTTCGCAACCGCTCCAGCCTGCTCCGCGTCTCCTCGTCGAGCTTCCCCGCGAGCCCGGCCGGCGGCTGCTCGGGGCGCTTGGGTGGTGAGAGCTCCCGGAAGAACGTCTGGGAGGTCAGCTTCGCCACCGCGCCACCCGCGGCAGCCGCCACTGTCGCGTCGCTCGTCACGAGCAGCACCTGTTCCCGCCCCCGCTGCTCCGCGGCGAGTCGCTCGAGCAGCGTGTCGGCGTGCTGCGCGTAGCGCACCGCGAGCGGCCCACGGTCGGCGTCGTCACCGACGCCGTCGAAGACGACAACGCCACGGGCTCCGCGCAGCGCGACGAAGCTCGCCAGTGCATCGATCAGTTCGCTCCGATCGCCATACGGTCCCGCGTGCAGCAGGTTGTAGCCGTCGAACAGATACAGCGTCGCGTCAGCCACGTTGGCGCTTGGCCTCGTACAGGAGGACCGCTGCGGCGACGCTAACGTTCAGCGACTCGACCTCGCCGCCGAGCGGAATCGAGACGAGCGCGTCGCAGGTGCGCCGCACGAGCGGCCGCAAGCCGGCGCCTTCCGCACCGAGCACCAGGGCCACGCCTCCGGACAGATCGGTCTCCCACATCGACGGCACACCTGCGTCGCCCGCAGCCCCGTACACCCACAGGTCGGCGCCCTTCACCTCTTCGAGATAGCGCGCGAGGTTCGTGACGACGGCGATCGGGAGGTGCTCGACAGCTCCGGCCGAGGCACGGGCAACGGCCGACGTGACGATCGCCGAGCCGTGCGCGGGCACGATCACGCCGGTCGCTCCGGCCCCGTCGGCACTCCGGGCGACGGCACCGAGATTGTGGGGATCCGTGACGCGGTCGAGGGCGACGAGCAGCGGCTTCTCGGCGGCAGCCAGCTCGTAGGCGTCCGCGTAGCGATAGGGCTCGACGAGCGCGAGGACGCCCTGATGGTCGCGCGTGTCGGCTCGCTCGGAGAGCTCCCGATCGGCCTTCAGCTTCGGCCGGGCCTCGCCGAGCCAGTCCTCGGCCTTCAGCGCACGCTCGGTGGCCCAGACCTCGAACACCTCCCGGCGGCCACGCAAGGCCTCGCGCACCGCCCTGCGGCCGTAGACGAGCTCCGGCGTCACGTGCGCACGAGATCGAAGCCGCCGTCTCGGTCGCGCATCTCCCAGCCGAGCGCGGCGAGCTCGTCACGGAGCCGATCGGACGTCTCGAAGTCACGCCCGACGCGCGCCTCGGCGCGCCGTTCAGCCAGGGCGGCCACCTCGGCCGGCACCTCGTCGCGCTCGGCGAGTGCGGCCAGTCCGAACACGGCGAGCCCGCGGCGGAGCAGCTCGAGCTGGCCGGCCGAGGCCCACTCGTGCAGGACAGCCAGCGCTCTCGGCGTGTCGAAGTCGTCTTCGAGTGCTGCCGCGAACGGCGCCCAGCCCTCCTCGTCGAGGGCTGCTGCCGGACGCGTGAACGCGTTTCGGAGGGTCTCGCGGCGGGCGACCGCCTGCTCCATCGTTCCTTCCGAGAAGTCGATCGGCTTGCGCCAGGACGCGGTCAAGAAGAAGAGCAGAACCGCCTCTCGACCCCACTCGTCGATCGCCTCACGGATCGTCTTCACGTTGCCGACCGACTTCGCCATCTTCTCGCCCGTGAACCGGAGCATCCCGTTGTGGGCCCAGATCGCCGCGAACGGATGACCGACCGACCGCGACTGGGCGACCTCGTTCTCGTGGTGCGGGAACACGAGGTCGAGCCCGCCGCCGTGGATCTCGAACGCCGGCCCGTAGGCCTCCGCCGCCATCGCCGAGCACTCGATGTGCCACCCGGGCCGGCCTCGGCTCCAGGGCGACTCCCACCACGTGTCCTCCGTCTCCGGCTTGTTGGCCTTCCAGAGCGCGAAGTCGCGCCCGTCCTCCTTGAGCGGGTTCGGCTCCTGCTCCTCGACCTGGTCGGGGCGCTGACCCGAGAGGCGTCCGTACTCGGGGTAGGAGGCGACACGGAAGTAGACGTCGCCGCCGACCGGATAGGCATGGCCGCTCCCGATCAGCGTCTCGATGAAGCGGACGATCTGTGGCACCGACTCGGTCGCCTTCGGCAGAAAGTCGGGCATGCCGAGCCCTAGGTCGCCGGTGTCCTGCAGGTACCACTCGGTCGCCCGCGCGGCGAGCTCCGCGCTCGCGCCGGGCGCAGCCTCGTAGATCTTGTCGTTGATGTCCGTGATGTTGTGCACCAACCTCGCGTCGTACCCGGTCTCGAGGAGCCACGAGCGAAGCCACATCCCGACCACGAACGGGCGCGCGTTGCCGATGTGCGCCCGGGCGTAGACCGTGGGGCCGCAGAAGTACATCCGGACCGGCCCGGGTGGCGGCGGCAGCTCGAGCGTCGAGCGTGTGAACGTGTCGTAGAGGCGCACAGCTCTAGGGTAGAGCGCGCCGCACGGCCTCGTCCCGGGGCAGCGCCTGCAGCACTGCCCAGAGCTCCGGGCCACGCTCGGCGCCCGTCAACGCGACGCGGAGCGCGCGCAGGTTGCCACCGACCGCTTTCAACTCCCGCTGCAGCGTTTTCGCACCCTCCTTGTCGAGCTGCTCCGGCATCGGCGTCCGCAGCTCGACGAAGCGCGCGAGGGTCTCTGGACTTTGTGCCAACTTGGCACTGGAGGGTCGAGCACGCCCCGGATCAGCGCCGCCGCCTCGACGAGGTCGTGCGCGCCGCGCGCCAGCGGCACCGCCTCGACCGGCACATCGAGCCTCGCCGCGAGCTCGACGTCGGGCAGCGCCGCGAGCACGTCGACGGAGAGCGAGCGGATCCGAGTGAGGTCGAGATGCACGTCGTGGCGCGGCAGGCCGAGCTCGTCCAGGTAGGCGCGCACGGCCTCGGCGGGATAGCCGGCCTCGCGCAGCGACGCGACGGTCGCGCCTTCGGCGCGCTTCGACAACTTCTTCCCGTCGTCGCCGACGACGAGCCCGTGATGGATGACCTCCGGTGGCGACGTCCCGAGCGCCCGGTGCAGCGCCGCATGAAGCTCCTCGTTGGGGCGATGGTCGGAGCCGCGGATCACGTGGGTGATCGCGAAGTCGGCGTCGTCGACGACGCTCGCGAGGTGGAAGGTCGGCGTCTTGTCGTCGCGCCAGAGCATCACGCCGTCGAACCGTTGCGGCAGCCCGGCGGCCCGCGCCGCCTCCAGATGACGTGCAGCGCGCGAGCTCTGCCGCACCGGCCCCTCGTCCCAATCCACGCCGAGCCAGGCGAGGTCGGCCAGCACGCCCGCCTCGCCTCCAGGCAGGTTGCGAGCCGCATCGGTGTCGTCGATCCGCAGCAGCAGCCAGTCGCCGAAGCGGCGGTTCGCGACCGCGCTGAGCGCGTTCCCGACGTGCAGCGTCCCCGTCGGGCTCGGCGCGAACCGGACCCGTGTCATGCCGAGAACCTATCGTGCAGTCATGCAGCGTCTTCTCGAGCGCGTTCGGGCGGCCGCGCGCTACCTGGAGCAGCACCCCCGGACGCGCAAGGGAATCCAGCTCGGACTGGTGGCCGTGACGCTTGCGTTCTGCGTGTGGGCGGTGCGAAACGAGTGGGCGAAGGCCGCTCCGCTGCTCGAGCACGCCCACCCGGTCGACATCGCGCTCGCGTTCGCCGCAGTGACTGCCTACTACCTGATCTTCATCATCGGCTGGATCCGCATCCTCGAGCCGTGGGGAATCGCGGTGCCGTACCGCCTCGCGTTGCAAGCCGAGATGGTGTCGATGCTCGCCAAGTACCTGCCGGGAGGCGTCTGGACGCCGGCCGCGCGAACCGTGGCGCTGCGGCGCGGGGCGGGTGTCACCGACACGCCGAAGGTCCTCACCTCGATCTTCGTCGAGGCAGCGCTCTCCGCGATCTCCGGCGTGATCGTCTTCGTGGTCAGCCTGGCCTGGGTCCGTGGCGTCAACGCGCCGCTCCCGGCGCTGATCCTCTTCGCACTGCTCCTCGCCTCGCTCCTGCACCCGCGCATCTTTCGCCGACTCAGCGGCAAGCTGCTGACGCGGTTCGGCGCCGAGCCCATCGACCCGCTGCCGTTCTCCGTCACGCTCGGGCTGTTGCTCTTCTACTGCGGCACCTGGCTGATCGGCGGCCTCGGCGTCTGGTTCCTGCTGCGCAGCCTCGACGCCTCGCCGGCCCTGTCGACGATCCCGTTCCTCGGCGGCGTCTCTGCCGTCGGAGCGATCGTCGCCGTGCTGGCGATCTTCACCCCCTCCGGTCTCGGCGCGCGCGAGGCGTCGATGTACGGCCTGTTACTCGCGGTCACGAGCGCCGGGCCGGCGCTGGGAGTGACACTGCTGAACAGGCTCGTGATCACCGTGGTCGAAGTGGTGCTCTTCGGCGTCGGTGTCGTCTCGTGGCGTACCAGCGGCCAGCAGGCCCACCCGCCGGATGGTCAGCCGCAGACGTCCCGCAGTCCGTAGATTTACGGCATGTGCCGGAACATCCAGAACCTCTACAACTTCGAGCCGCCGGTCACCGACGAGGAGATCCGCGACGCCGCCCTCCAGTACGTGCGCAAGGTGAGCGGGATGCAGAAGCCGTCCCAGGCGAACGCGGAAGCGTTCGAGCTTGCCGTCGACGAGATGACAGCCGCGACGACGCGGCTGCTCCAGACGCTCGTCACGTCGGCCGCGCCGCGAAACCGCGAGGTCGAGGCGGAGCGTCGTCGCGCCCGGGCGGTCGTGCGCTTCAGCCGCGTCGCGTAGTCGCGTCCGCTCGAGCGCTAACGCTCGACGTGGATCGGCGCCTTCGACTCGAGCAGCGGCCCGCCGAGCCGCCCCGCACGCAGGGCGAGGATCTCGGCGAGGATCGAGACGGCTGTCTCGGCGGGGCTCTCCGCGCCCACGTCGAGCCCGGCGGGACCGCGCAAGCGGTCGAGCTGGGCGTCCGTCAGACCGGCTTCGAGCAGCTTCTCCCGCCGCTTGGCCTGTGCGCGCCGACTCCCGAGTGCGCCCACGTAGAACGCGTCGGTGCGCAACGCCGTCGCGAGCGCGGGGATGTCGAACTTCTCGTCGTGCGTGAGCACGACGACGGCGGTCTCCCGGTCGAGCGCGATCTGCTCGAACGCCGGCTCGGGCCAGGCAACGACGATCTCGTCCGCGGCCGGCATCCGCTCGGGCGTCGCAAAACGCGCTCGCGCATCGACGCAGATCGTGTGCCAGCCGAGCGCCTTCGCGGCAGCGCACAGCGCCTGCGCAGTGTCGACCGCGCCGACGACGACAAGCCGCGGTGGCGGCCCGTACACCTCGGCGAACACCTTGAGACCCTGGTGCTCGAGCAGCGTGCTCCGTCTGAGCTCGGCGGCCAGCGCTGCCAGGCCGAGCGGATCGTCGCCGACGACCTCGCCGCGATCCAGCAGCACCAGGAGCCTCCGACCGACGTCGTGATCGCCTTCGACCACGGTGAAGAGCACCGCGCGCTCCTCGCCGTGGGCGAGCGAGAGCAGCCTGTCGGTGAGGGTCAATCCAGGCGCTCGAGGAAGACGTCGATCTCGCCGCCGCACGGCAGTCCGACGCCGAGAGCCTCATCGTCGGTGATGCCGTAGCTGAGAAGCCTCGGCTCGCCCGAGACCAGCACCTCCCGTGCCTGCGCGGCGACATCGCTCTCGACGCAGCCTCCCGAGACCGAGCCGCACATCTCGCCATGCTCGGAGATCGCGAGCTTCGCTCCGACCGGGCGCGGAGCCGAGCGTCGGGTCGCGACGACCGTTGCGATCGCGACCTGCTCGCCGCGGCCTCGCCAGCGCTCGACCTCGTCGACGATTTCCTTCACGCATGCCTCCGTTCGCTGCCGCCGAGGACTGTAGCGAGCGTCAGCCGGCCTGCATCGCGGGGCGAGGGATCGCGCGCACCATGGAGTAGGTTTCGCCGATGGACGCGGCTTCGGCGAGGCAGTCGTGAAGCTCGGGATGAACATGCTGCTGTGGGCGACCGATGTCTCCGGCCCCGAGTACCGAACGGTGTTCGAGCAGCTTCGGGAGACCGGCTTCGACGGCGTCGAGATCCCGATCTTCGACAGCTCGCCGGCCTCGCTCCCGCGCTACGAGAACCTCGCCCGGCTGCTCTCCGAGCTCGGCCTCGAGCCGCTCGGCGTCGCGGCCCGTTTGGCCGACGACAGCCCGATCAGCCCGGATCCGGCCGTTCGTGAGCGCGGCCTTCGGGCGACCAACGCCGCAGTCGACATCTGCGCCGCGCTCGGAGCCAGGACGATCTGCGGGCCGCTCGGCGCACCGCTCGGGTACCTCTCCGGTTCCGGCCCGACCCGCGACGAGCGAATGCGCGCGGTCGAGGGCCTCCGCGCAGCGGCCGAGCACGCCCAGACACGAGACGTGACGATCGCGGTCGAGTACTTGAACCGGTTCGAGATGTACCTGATCAACTGCGCGGCCGACGCGGCCGACCTCGTGCGCGAAGTCGACCATCCGAACTGCCGGTTGATGTACGACACCTACCACGCGCATATCGAGGAAAAGGATCCTCGCGGGGCGCTGCACGCGTGTCGCGACGTCCTCGTCCATTTCCACGCGGCTGAGAACGACCGCGGGACGCCCGGGACCGGCCAGGTCGCCTGGGACGCCACCTTCGCTGCGCTCCACGAGATCGGTTATGACGGCTGGATCGTGATCGAGGCGTTCAGCGACACCGTTGCCGACCTCGCTCCGGCAACGAGGAGCTGGCGCCGGACGTTCGACACCGAAGAGCAACTGGCTCGCGACGGCGCGAGGTTCGTTCGCGACCGGTGGAGCTTTCAAGCCCCGTGAAGGACGCCCTGCTCGCGTGGTACGACGAGCACAAGCGCGTCCTCCCCTGGCGCGAGACACGTGACCCGTACGCGATCCTCGTCTCCGAGGTGATGCTGCAGCAGACCCAGGTCGAGCGGGTGATTCCGCGCTGGCTTGCCTGGCTCGAGCGGTGGCCGACTGCCGACGCGCTTGCCGCCGCCTCGCCGGCCGACGCGATCGTCGCCTGGCAGGGGCTCGGCTACAACCGCCGCGCCGTCAACCTCCATCGCGCGGCGCGGATCGTCGCCTCAGACGGCTGGCCCGACGACCTCACCGAACTCCCGGGCGTCGGCCCGTACACCGCAGCGGCAGTCGGCAACTTCGCCTTCGGCCGCGACGTGCTGCCGATCGATACGAACGTCCGACGGATCCAGGAACGAACGGGCGAGTCCTTCGACGGTTCGTGCACGCAGGCCCTGTTCGACCTCGGGGCGACGATCTGCCTCGCGCGCATCCCACGGTGCGCTGAGTGCCCACTGGCAGCAGCGTGCCCCTCGCGCGGCTCACGGTACGAACCGCTCCGCAAGCAGTCGGCATTCGCGGGCTCGTTCCGGGAGCGCCGTGCAAAGGCGCTGCGGGCGGTCGCACGTGGCGAGCAACCAAGCGACGAGGAGGCGCTCGGTTCGCTCGAGCGCGACGGCCTCGTCTCGCTGACCGAAGGTCTCGCCTCGTTGCCTCGCTAGGCGACAGCGGCGAGGCGCGACTGCGCGACCTCGCGGGCGAGTCCCGGCTCGTCGGTGACGAGGCCGTCGACGCCGAGGTCCATCAACTCCGCCATCCGGCGAACGTCGTTCACCGTCCACGGCACGACGCGTAGTCCCACCGCATGCGCAGCCTCGACGAGCTCCGCCGTGACGACGTCGTGGCGCGGCCCGATCGTGCGCGCGACGGTGACAATGGGCTGCGGGCGGTCGAACAGGAACGTCGTCTCGACGGCGCCGCGCAGCCGGGAGATCTCGGCGAGCAGCGGTTCGGAGAACGAGCACACCGAAATCTGCGCCAGGTGCGGTCGCAGCGCCTGGACGAACTCGTGCGCGGCAGGCGTCGCCGGTGGGAAGCACTTCGCCTCGACGACCAACTGCGTGCCGTTCGCGAGCCGCAGAGCGTGCTCGAAGGCCAAGCCCGAGGCGTCGCCATGGTCGACGTCGTGCGCGACGACCAGGTGGCCGTCGGCGAGCCCGACGTCGAGCTCGAGCGAGCTTGGCGAACCTGCGAGCAGCCGGCGCAGCGTCAGCCGGTCGTTGCCGCGGTGCGCCTGGATCTCGAACGCCACGGCAATCAGGTTCGCCGCTTCGGCCCGGTTTCCGTGTCACAGGACGGCTGAGCGGCGGTAACAGCTCGGTGAACGGCTGCTGGAGCCGCTTAGACGCTGTGGCGGAGCCAGACGTTGGGCTCGACGTGCACGCCGATGCCGCCTCGGACCTCGAGCGGAGCGAGCATCCCAGGCACGATGTACGTCCCGTCGGCCGGGAAGACCATCTGCGTCCATCGCTCCCAGTCGGCCACCGGAGCCTCGATCAGCATCGACTGCGGCGCCGCCCGCTCGATCCGCCCTCCGACGCGCTCGTGACGGCGGATCCAGGGATCGAGATGTGCTCCGTCGTCGCGACGCCACGTCATGAACTCCTCGATCGGGGTCAGCGGGTAGCGCTCCTTGAGCGTCGGGCGGACCGGTGCGATCACGGACTCGAGCCCGGCGGTGGCGGCTGCCTCGCGCGCAGCGGCGATCAACATCATGGCGAGCCCCTCGCCGCGCCGCGACCCGGAGACGCTGATCGCGAGCAGCGAGAGCACATTGCCGCCGCCCGCCTCCATCCCTCGCTCGAACGCCTCGTCCCAGCCGGCCGGCAGCTCGTCGCCATCGACCGGTACCGACAGCGCGTGTACCTCGGCGACAAGGCTGTCGCCGTCCAGTAACGCCAGCTGGAACGCTGGGAACTCGTCGTACAGCCTGCCCCAGTACTTCGAGCCCATCCCGTTGTGGTTCATGAACTCCGGGAACTCGTCCAGCTGCGAACGGAGCGCGCGCACATCGGGCTGGTCGGCAAAGCGAACGAGCTCCATCAGCGCTCGAGCAGCGCCACGGCATGTGCCGCAAGCCCCTCGCCACGACCCGTGAACCCGAGGCCGTCCGTCGTCGTCGCGCGCACGTTCACCTCTCCCCCGCCGACGGCCGCGGAGAGCCGCAGGCGCATCTGATCGCGGTACGGGGCGATCTTCGGCTCCTCGCCGACGAGCACGCAGTCTGCGTTGACGAGCGTCCAGCCCGCCTCGCGCACCTGCCGGTACGCCTCGCGGAGCAGGTCGACGCTGTCGGCGCCGCGATAGCGCTCGTCACCGGACGGGAAGAGGGAGCCGATGTCGCCGAGCCCGGCCGCGCCGAGCAACGCGTCGATCAACGCGTGTGCGAGGACATCGCCGTCCGAGTGGCCGGTGAGCCCGCGAGGGTGGTCGATCGCCACGCCGCCGAGCACGAGTGGCACACCCTCGACGAGCGCGTGGGCGTCGACACCGAGGCCGACCCGGACGCTCACGCCAGCACCGCCGGCAGCTCCGCGAGCGACCGGATCCCGATCGCGCCGCCAGGCGTCTCGTGCAAGAGGCCCCAGGGCCCGCGCCGTACGTGCACGGCGACGAGCCCGGCGGCGAGCGCCGGCAGGACGTCGTTGTCGGCACGGTCGCCCACGTAGGCGATCTTCTCAGGCGCGACACCTGCCTCCTCGATCAGGCGAGCGAAGAACCCGGGCTGCGGCTTCGAGACGCCCCACCGGGCGGCAGAACCGACGAAGTCGACGTGGGGCCGAAGCAGCTCCTCGGTCTCGAGCGGCGTGTTCCCGGACGCCCAGACGACGTAGCCGCCCCTCCGCAGGGCCTCGATCGCCGGCAGTGCGTCGGGGTACCAATCGTGTTCCCCCCACGTCGCAGCGGGATGCTCGACGCCGAGGATCGCCCAGACGTCGTCGTGATGCTCGCCCCGCGCGGCCAGGCCCCCGAGCACGCCCATCAGCGTGAACCGTGGCACGCCCGCGACGTCGGCCGCGCGCTCCCACATCCTCGTCTCGTCGATCAGCGTCTCGCCGATGTCGAACGCGACGACGCTCACAGCCACCCGGCCACCCGCTCCAGGTCGGCCTGGGTGGTGATCTTGAGCAACCGCTCGTCACCGACCACCGTCGTCACGCGTCCACCGGCAGCCTCGACCAGAGCCGCGCAATCGGTGGCTTGTGCCAAGTTGGCACTAACTGGGTTCAGCGCGGCTCGCAGCACTGTGGCGACGAAGGCTTGCGGGGTCTGCACCGTGACGAGCTCCGAGCGGTCGAGCGTCTCCGAGACGACGCTGCCCTCGACTCGTTTGACGGTGTCCGAGACCGGCAGGGTCGGGACGGCGCCGTCGAAGCCCTGAGCCAGCGCCTCGATCAGGCGCTCTACGACGCCTGTGTCGACCAGTGGGCGGGCGGCGTCGTGGACGAGGATCGACAGCCGCTTCCTCGGGCACCTCGGCCACGCCGGCGCGCACCGAGTCCGTTCGTGTCTCGCCGCCGGTCACGCACGCGGCGACCTTCGAGGCGCCGACCTCCTCGGCGAGCAGGATCGCCGGCTCCTCCCAGTCGGGAGGCGCGACGACGATCACGTGCTCGATCGACGCACACTCGTCGAGCCGCCGCAGCGGCTCGGCGAGCAGTGGCAGGTCGCCGAGGCGCACAAAGGCCTTCGGCCGATCCTCGCCGAGCCGCTCCCCTCGCCCGGCGGCGACGAGAACGGCCCAGACACTCACTTGGCGGCGGTGGTCTTCCTCTTGGCGGCAGCGGCCGGCTTCGCGCTCTTCGCGGCCGAGCTCTTGGCGCCCGAGCTCTTGACGACGGTGCGCGAGGCAACCGACTTCGCCTTCGCCGGAGCGGCCTTCTTGGCGACCGGGGCGGCTTTCTTCACCGTCGCGGTCGGCCGTGCGGCTGTCGCCGCAGCCTTCCGCTCGGCGGGCGTGACCTTGGGCTTGGCGCCGTTGGTCAGCGTCTCCTCGAGCCACTCGAGCGCCTCGTCCTCGCTCATCGTCTTCGCGTACATCAGCTCCGACGCGAGGATCTTCTTGGCCTTGACGTACATCTGCTTCTCGCCGGTCGAGAGGCCCTTCTCTCCGTCACGGAGCGCCAGGTTCCGCACCACTTCGGCGAGCTCGTAGATGTCGCCGGTCTTCATCTTGTCGCGGTTGTGCTTGAAGCGGCGGTTCCAGTTCTTGGGCATCTCGGTGCCGCCGGAGGTCAGGTACTTGACGACCTTCTTGACCGCCTCTTCGTCGATCACTTTGCGCAGCCCGACGCGCTCGGCGTTCTCTGCGGGGACGTTCACGGTCATGTCGTTGTGCAGGATCTTGATCGTCAGGTACTCGCGCTTCTCGCCGAGCACCTCGCGCTTCTCACGCTTGACGACCGTCCCAGCACCGTGGTGGGGATACACCACCTTGTCGCCGACCTTGTACAAGTGCGCCTCTTTCCGTCTGTAGTCGCGAAAGTGCCGGCGGCCCTGAAGGCTCACCGGCGAGGGTTATCAGGATAGCAGAAACCCTGCAAATGCACCATTTTTCGAAAAATCCCTGCTAGTTCGCAGAATCAGTCAGCGCGGCCCGCAGCACCTCGCGGAGCGTCTCGCCCACGACCGGCCGGCAGCCGAGCTTTTGGCATTCGGCGACCCTCCGGTCGGCCTGGGCAGCGACTCGCAGGCGGCCCGTGAGCCCGATTTCGCCGAAAACCGCAACCTTGTCGCGCACCGGCACACCCTTCGCGGCCGAGGCGATCGCGAGCGCGATTCCGAGGTCGGCACCCGGCTCGTCGATGCGCACACCGCCCGCGACGTTGACGAAGACGTCGGCCGCTCCGAGCGCCAATCCGGCGTGCCGGCCGAGCACGGCGACGATCATCGCCAGCCGTTTCGGGTCGACACCTGTGCCGACCCGCCGCGGCATCGCAAGGTCGGTCGGCGCGACGAGCGCCTGGATCTCGAGCAGCAGCGGCCTCGTGCCCTCGAGCGTGCAGGTGACAGCAGCGCCGATCTCGCCCGAATGCGTCTTGCCGAAGATCTCGGACGGGTCGGGGACGCCGATCAGGCCGGCGCCGGTCATCTCGAAGACGCCCAGCTCGTTCGTCGAGCCGAAGCGGTTCTTGACGGCACGCAGGATGCGGTGGGCGTGGTAGCGGTCGCCCTCGAACTGCAACACACAGTCGACGAGGTGCTCGAGCACGCGCGGACCGGCGACCGAGCCGTCCTTCGTCACGTGCCCGACGAGGAACGTCGCGACGCCGGCCTCCTTCGCGACCCGCAACAGCCGCGCCGCCGCCTCTCGCACCTGGGAGACGGAACCGGGCGCCGAGCCGACCTCCGCCGACCACAACGTCTGCACCGAGTCGATCACACACACCGCGGGCCGCTCGCGCTCGAGCGTCTCGCAGACGGCCTCGAGCTCGGTCTCGGCGAGAATCTCGACGTCGTCACAGCCGCCGAGGCGTGCTGCCCGCAGCTTGACCTGGGCGACCGACTCCTCGCCCGTGATCAGGAGCGCCCGGCGCTCGCGGGACATGGCGCCCAGGGCCGCCAGCAGCAGGGTCGACTTGCCGACGCCCGGCTCGCCGCCGACCAGCACGAGCGACGCCGGCACGAGCCCGCCGCCGAGCACGCGGTCGAGCTCCGGGACGCCCGTCTGGAACCGCTCGGCCTCGTCTGCGACGACGTCGACGAGCCGCAAGGGCGTCCGTGCCTGCGCGGTCCGCGCCGCCGCACGGCCCGTGCGCGGCGGGAGTGCCTCGGCGAGCATCGTCCCGAACTCGCCGCAGCCCGGACAGCGGCCGAGCCAGCGGCCGGACGACGTGCCGCACTCGCTGCAGACGTGCTGCACGGCTGCTGGTCTCGAGCTCATCAGGACGAGGACGGTACTCCGAGCCCCCGACGGCACGTGTGCCGGGTTTGGAACGATCGTTCCGCCGGCGTTGAGCCGTTAGGCTCAACGCTGTGCAGCGCGCCAAGCTTCGCTCGCAGTCCGAGGCCGTCGACCAGGCTCGCGCGCTGCAAGGCGACGTTCGCGGCGCGATCGGGCTGCTGCCGTCCGACGACCCGGCGGTGATCGACGCGGTCTGGCGCGGGGAGGCCCTCGGGACGCTGCTCTGGGCACTCGGACTCCTCGACCTCCCCGGTTACGACCAGCCGTTCGATACGGACGAGGTCGCGGCCGCGACCTTCGAGGAGGCACGGCTGCGCGATCTCGACGAGATCGACCTCGAGCGCGAGTCGGCGCGCCTCTGGCACTGGCGGGCGCGCACGAGCGAGATCCAGGCGAACGGCGTCGTCGAGCTGCCCGAGCGGTACGCGACCTTCGACCAGCTGATCGCGGCGACGGCGATGCGCGGGTTCGAGCAAGGCCTGCTGCCCACACCGATGCGCGGCGACTTCCGCGCCTACGGGAAGGTCTACCGCCACCTGGCGCCCGAGCAGCTCACGGAAGCACACTCGATCGCCGCCGAGCGGCAGCACGCCCTCGCGTGGCTCTGCGGCGAAGGCGACACGTGGGGCGACGTTCCCCTCGACACATGATATCGGAGCCTCTATTGTGCCCGACATGAACCGTATCGACAGCTACGCCGACCTGATCGTCCGTGTCGGCGCCAACGTCCAGCCCGGCCAGACGGTCTTCGTGACCGCACTCGTCGAGCACGCCCCACTCGTGCGCGCCCTAGGCCGGGCGAGCTACGCCGCGGGCGCCCGGAGTGTCGACGTGCGCTACGTCGACAACCACCTCAGGCGCGCGATGATCGAGCACGCAGCCGACGAGACGCTCACCGAGACGCCACCGTGGCTGCAGGCCCGGGCAGAGGCCCTGGACGGGGGCGCGTTGATCATGATCGCCGGCGACCCCGACCCGGAGCTGTTCGCCGACCTCGACCAGGAGCGCGTCGGCAAGGCGCGGCCGGTCAACGCGATGTTGCGGCAGCTCCGCGCTCAGAACGAGCGGACGGTCAACTGGACGATCGCCGCCTATCCGACCGAGGGCCAGGCCACCCAGGTCTTCGGCGAGCCCGATACCGACCGGCTCTGGGAGTCGGTCGCCCACGCTGTCCGCCTCGACGACGCCGACCCGGTCGCCGCCTGGCAGGCGCATGTCGACAAGCTGCACGCACGCTGCCGCCAGCTCGACGCCTGTGCCTTCGACGCAGTGCGGTTCTTTGGGCCAGGAACCGACCTGAGCGTCGGCCTGTTGCCGGGGGCGCTCTGGTCGGGTGGCGGCCACGAGACTGTCGGAGGGATCAAGCACGTGCCGAACCTGCCGACCGAAGAGGTGTTTGCCTGCCCCGACTGGCGCCGCACCGAAGGCACCGTACGCTCGACCCGGCCGCTACAGCTTGGGGGCACGATCGTGCGCGACCTCGAGATGCGATTCGAGCACGGCGACGCCGTCGAGATTCGGGCCTCCTCGGGCGCCGACGCGGTCCGCGGCCAGATGTCGGTCGACGAGTACGCGAAGCGGCTTGGCGAGGTTGCGCTCGTCGACGGCGAGTCACGTGTCGGCCAGACCGGGATCACGTTCTACGACACGCTGTTCGACGAGAACGCGACGTGTCACATCGCCTACGGTGCCGGCGTCACGTTCGGCATCGACGGCCTCGACGGCCTCACGCCGGACCAGGTTCGCGAGCGTGGGATCAACAACTCGGCGGTGCACACCGACTTCATGATCGGCGGCCCGGAGGTCTCGGTCGACGGGATCACGGCCGACGGTCGCGCCGTGCCGATCCTCAGGGAGGACGTATGGCAGCTGTAGACGAGCGGCTCGAGCGGTACGCCGAGCTCGCCGTGCGCGTCGGTGCGAATGTCGAAGAGGGCCAGACGGTGTTCGTCGGCGCGCTCGTCGAGCACGCGCCGTTCGCGCGTGCGCTCACACGAGCTGCCTACGCCGCCGGCGCCCGCTACGTCGACGTCCGCTACAGCGACCAGCACGTGCGTCGGGCGATGATCGAGTTCGGCCCCGACGAAGCGCTCGAGCACGCGCCGGAATGGCTGAAGACCCGTTACCGGGCGACAAGCGGTAACGCCCTGATCGCCACGACCGGCGATCCGGAGCCCGACCTGCTGGCCGACCTCGACGGCGAGCGGGTCGGCCGCGCGAGGATGCGCGAGCTGAACGAGATCATCCGGGACCACATGGTCGCGCGGACGATCAACTGGACCGGCCTCGCCTATCCGAATGCAGGCTGGGCGGAGAAGGTCTTCGGCGAGCCCGACGTCGAGAAGCTCTGGGAGTCGGTCGCATTCTGCACGCGCCTCGACGAGCCCGATCCGGTCGCCGCCTGGAGGGAGCACATGGCGAAGCTCGAGATACGAGCCACCCAGCTGAACGAGCGCAAGTTCGATGCGCTTCGCTATCGAGGCCCGGGCACCGACTTCACGATCGGGCTCCTGCCGACAGCCCGCTGGATGTCGGCGCTCTTCCATACCGCAGATGGCCGCGAGTACGTCCCGAACATGCCGACCGAGGAGGTCTTCACGACCCCCGACCCGCGCCGGGCCGAAGGAACGATCAGCTCGACCAGGCCGCTGGCGCTGTCGGGTGACGTCGTCGAGGGTCTGAAGGTGACCGTGAAGGACGGCCGGATCGTCGAGATCGATGCGAGCCACGGTGCCGACGTCGTACGCGCTGAGGTGGCAAGCGACGACGGAGCGGCACGCTTCGGCGAAGTCGCTCTGGTCGACGGCGCGTCCCGGGTCGGGCAGACCGGGCTGACGTTCTTCGACACGCTCTTCGACGAGAACGCGACCTGTCACATCGCCTACGGGTTCGGCATCCCCGAGAGCTTCGACGGTGAGCCCGACGAGAACATGAACATCTCGACCGTGCACACCGACTTCATGGTCGGTGGCCCGGAGCTCGAGGTCGACGGCCTGACCGCGGACGGCGAAGCGGTGCCGATCCTGCGCGAGGACCTGTGGCAGCTCTGAGCGGCGTCGACCGCATCGAGCGCTACGCCGAGCTCGCGGTCCAGGTCGGCGCGAACGTCCAACCGGGTCAGCTCGTCGAGGTGCTCGGGCGGGTCGAGCACGCGGCCGTGGCTCGTGCCGTCGCGCGCGCGGCGTACCGGGCCGGCGCGCGCTACGTGGACGTGCTCTACACCGACCAGCACGTACGCCGAGCGCTGATCGAGCACGCGGCCGACGACGTGCTGTCGTGGACGCCGCCGTGGCTCCTCGAGCGCGCGAAGGGAATCGGCGCCGAGAACGCGGCCGTGGTCGCGCTGACCGGCGATGCCGAGCCCGACCTGCTGGCCGACCTGCCGGGCGACCGCGTCGGACGAGCCCGCCCGCGCGAGCTGGCCGAGGAGAACAGCCGGCAGGTCAACGAGCAGCTGAACAACTGGACGGTCGTCGGCGTCCCCAACGAGGGCTGGGCGACGCAGATGTTCGGCGAGCCCGACCTCGAACGGCTCTGGAAGCTGGTCGAGTTCTGCGTGCGACTCGACACCGATGACCCGGTTGCGGCCTGGCGCGCGCACGTGACACGGATCGGCGCACGCGCCCGGCGGCTGAATGACCTTCAGCTCGACGCCTTGCGCTTCACCGGGCCAGGCACCGACCTGACGGTCGGCTTGCTGCCGGAGTCGCGCTGGCAGGGCGTCGAGTCGGTCACCGCTGCCGGGATCCCGTACGTCGCCAACATGCCCACCGAGGAGGTCTTCACCACCCCCGACTCGCGGCGCACCGAGGGGCACGTGCGCTCGACTCGCCCGCTCGCGCTGTACGGCCGGATCGTGCGCGGCCTCGAAGTTCGCTTCGAGGGGGGCCGCATCGTCGACGTCAAGGCCGACGAGGGTCAGGACGTCGTTCAAGGTGAGCTGACGACCGACGAGTCGGCACCGTTTCTCGGCGAGGTCGCCCTCGTCGACGGCACGTCGAGGATCGGCGAGACCGGAGCCACCTTCTTCGACACGTTGTTCGACGAGAACGCAACGTGCCATGTCGCCTACGGCAGCGCGTACTCGGAGGCGGTCGAAGGCGACCCGGGAGCCGGCGTCAACGTCTCGACCGTCCACACGGACTTCATGGTCGGTGGCCCTGAGGTGGACGTCGACGGCGTCCTCGCCGACGGCACACTCGTGCCGCTGCTCCGTAACGACGTCTGGCAGCTCGAAGACTGACTCGAAGGTGCGGCGGCGGGGCGCCCCAAGCGCCCCGCCGCCTGCGTTCCGCGCCGTCTACCCGATTACTTCAGGCAGAGCGCCGCGAGATCGACGCTGTAGGTCGAGTTGTAGGTGAAGCAGCCCACACGACCGGAGAGCAGGATGCGGTCGTTGAAGTTGTTGCGGGCGGCCCACGGCGGGTTCTGCGACATCATCGAGACGTCGAGGTTCCCGTACGCCTTGTACCGCGAGTTCCCGGACAGCAGGGCGGCGGACCGCATCTGCTTGTTGTAGGTCGGGTCGTTGAAGTACGCGACGTTGTTGTTGTTCGAAGCATGAATGCTGTCCCCGGAGAGCAGGACGTTGATGAAGTCGTACGGATCGGCGTAGTCGGCGATCCAGCCTTCCGACGTGATGTCGAACGGCTCGCCACGGGTGCCTTCCTTGTCGATCTGCACCGCGCGGGCGAACAGGTGGCTGTTCACGTTCAGGCCGATCTGCTTCAGGTTGAACTGCACGATCTGCGCCACGAGCGGCGCCGAGCCGGTGTTCGACGTGTAGTACTCGACCGTCGTACCGGACTTGACCCCGGCCTTCGAGGCCCACTTCTTGGCCGTGTTCAGGTCCGGGCCCTTGAGCGGGTACAGGTTCGCGTCACGGAAGCCCGCGATACCCGGAGGCAGGATCTGGTCGGTGCGCTTGCCGGCCAGGTAACCACCCTGGGCCAGCATCGCCTTCCGGTCGATCGCGTAGTTGATCGCCTTCGCAAGGTCGGTTCCCTTCGCGCCCTTGAACAGCGAGCGGTCGTGGTTGAACGCCAGGTAGCTGACGCCGAGCTGCGGCTTGACCCAGAACTGGCCTCTGTTGATGCCGTACTTCTGGGCGGCCTCGGCATACGACGCGGGCGGGATGCCGCCGGCGGCGTAATCGGTCGCGCCCTGCTGCGTGCGCAGGTACGTCGCCGCAAGCGAGTTCCCCACCACATAGTTGATCTGCGTCAGGTTGTGCGGGCGCTTGCCCTTGTAGTACGGGTTCTTCTTGATCGTGATCGACTTGTTCGGAACCCGCGCCGAGATGTAGTACGGACCTGCCGACGGAGGTGCCAGCACGCCGTTCGGATCGCGGTCGAGGTTCGTCGGCACTGCGCAGAAGAACGGCATCGCCATGCGGGCGAGGAAGTCAGGGGCTGACTTGGTCAGGTTGATGACCAGGTGCGAGCCGTTGACCTTGACACCCGAGACGGGCGACTTGTCAGAGCCGACGATGTCCGAGAAGAACGGCACCGACGGGGACTGCATCTTCGGATCGGCGTCACGATCGATCGCCGCCTTGAACGACGCCGCCGTCACCGCCTGTCCGTTCGAGAACTTCGTGAACGGCACCTTGACGGTGAAGTCGTAGGTCTTGCCGTTGTTCGAGACCTTCGGAAAGCCGACGGCGGCCTCAGGTACGAGCTGAGAGCCCTTCGCGCCGTTGGCGTCTGGGTAGTTCATCAGCTTCAGACACGTCGAGTACTCGATCTCCCAGCCGGTCGACAGATAGTCGAGGGCCGGGTCGGTGTAGTCGACGTCGTTCGGAAGATCCACGTTGAGCGTGCCGCCAACAGCACTGGACTTGCCGGACTTGGCGGCCGCGCTGCCTGCAAAGACCGCCGTCAGGGCGACAGCGACCAACGCCGTGGACAGCCACAGCATTCTCCTCAAGGAGAGCTCCTTTCCCGATTTCACTGGGGCGGGGCGCCAAGGCGGCACCCACCAGATTCGACGGTCGGGAACAACGAGGGTTGGGCCGTGTGGCCCAACCCTTACTTTTTATTTACGCCGCGTAACGAAAACGCAAAGCGTCAACAACGCTACTCGGCTGTCTCGACGTCAGCCGGCAGCGAGTCGGGCGCCGCTGCGACGCCGATCGCCTCGGGAGGCGCGGGAGGCACGACGGTGATGTCGACCTCTTCGTCGTTCTTGCGGACGACGAGGATCGTCGAGCCGGGCTCGAGTTGTCGGCCGAGCACGAAGTCGGCGAGCGGGTCCTCGATGTAGCGCTGGATCGCGCGGCGAAGCGGCCGGGCGCCCATCGTCGGGTCCCACCCCTTCTCGACGAGCAGATCCTTTGCCTCGTCGGACAGCTCGATCGTCACCTCGTGCTCCGCCATCTGCACGCGCAGCCGGTTCATCAGCAAGTCGACGATCTGCAGGATCTCGACCTTCGTCAGCTTCGGGAAGACGATGATCTCGTCGATGCGGTTCAGGAGCTCGGGACGGAAGACCTTCTTCAGGTCGCCCATCACTCGCGTCTTCATGTCCTCGTAGGAGAGACCCTGCTCGTCCGAGAGGTTGAATCCGAGCGCCTGGTTCTTCGAGATCGACGTCGAACCGATGTTCGAGGTCATGATCACGATCACGTTGCGGAAGTCGACCTTGCGCCCCTGCGAGTCGGTCAGCTTCCCGTCCTCGAGGATCTGCAGGAGGATGTTGAAGACGTCGGGGTGGGCCTTCTCGATCTCGTCGAACAGCACGACCGAGTAGGGCTTGCGGCGGACGGCCTCCGTCAGCTGACCGCCTTCGTCGTAGCCGATGTAGCCGGGCGGAGAGCCGACGAGCCGGGAGACGGCGTGCTTCTCCATGTACTCCGACATGTCGATCTGGATCATCGAATCCTCGTCGCCGAACAGGAACTCGGCCAGCGTGCGCGCCAGCTCGGTCTTCCCGACGCCAGAAGGCCCGAGGAAGATGAACGAGCCGGTCGGGCGCTTCGGGTCCTTGATCCCGGCGCGTGCACGCCGGATCGACTTCGAGACGGCGATGATCGCGGCGTCCTGGCCGATCACGCGCTTGTGCAGCTCCTCTTCCATGCGAACGAGCCGCTGCGACTCGGCCTCGGTCAGCTTGAAGACGGGAATGCCGGTCCACATCGAGACGATGTCGGCGATCTCTTCCTCGCCGATCTCGGGCTGCTCGGTCTGCTCAGAGTCCCGCCACTGATCCTCGAGCTCGCGCTTCTTCTGCGTCAGCTTGCGCTCCTTGTCGCGCAGTGAGGCGGCCTTCTCGAACTCCTGCCCCTCGATCGACGCTTCCTTGTCCTTGCGGACCTTCTCGATCTCCTCCTCGAGCTCGCGGTAGCGCGGCGGTGCGGTCATCGTCTTGATGCGCATCCGCGACGCGGCCTCATCGATCAGGTCGATCGCCTTGTCGGGAAGGTGACGGTCCTGGATGTAGCGCGCCGCGAGCGTCGCGGCTGCCTCCAGCGCTTCGTCGGAGATCTTGCACCGGTGGTGTGCCTCGTACCGGTCGCGAAGCCCGCGCAGGATCTGCACGGTGTCGTCGGTCGACGGCTCCTCGACGCGGATCTGCTGGAACCTGCGCTCGAGCGCAGCATCCCGCTCGAGGTACTTCCGGTACTCGTCGAGCGTCGTTGCGCCGATCGTCTGCAGCTCACCACGGGCGAGCGCAGGCTTCAGGATCGAAGCGGCGTCGATCGCACCCTCGGCGGCGCCGGCGCCGACGAGATTGTGGAGCTCGTCGATGAACAGGATGATGTCGCCGCGCTGGGTGATCTCCTTCATCACCTTCTTGAGGCGCTCCTCGAACTCGCCGCGGTACTTCGAGCCCGCGACCAGCGCTGCCAGGTCGAGCGTGTAGATCTGCTTGTTCTTGAGCAGGTCCGGCACCTGGTTCGCGGCGATCCGCGCCGCCAGGCCCTCGACGACGGCGGTCTTGCCGACCCCCGGCTCGCCGATCAGCACCGGATTGTTCTTCGTGCGGCGCGACAGGATCTGCATCACGCGCTCGATCTCGGTCTGGCGGCCGACGACCGGGTCGAGCTTGCCCTCTTGCGCCTGCTTCGTCAGGTTCCGGCCGAACTGGTCGAGCAGCTTCGAGCTCTTGCCCTTCTCGCCCGAGGAGCTCTGGGCCCCGCCCTGGCGCCGGCCCGGGCCGGACAGCATGCGGATGATCTCGTTGCGAATCTTCTCGGCGTCGGCATCGAAGTCGAGCAGGATCCGTGCGGCGACTCCCTCGTTCTCACGCACGAGGCCGAGCAGGATGTGCTCGGTGCCGATGTAGTTGTGGCCGAGCGACAGCGCTTCGCGCAACGCCAGCTCGAGCACCTTCTTCGCGCGAGGCGTGAACGGGATCTGACCCGTGGTCACCTCGTCGCCCTGGCCGACGATGCGCGCGACCTGCGCCCGCACCTCCTCGACCGTGATGTCGAGCGACTCGAGCACCCGCGCAGCGAGACCTTCTTCCTCGCGCAGCAGGCCGAGCAGGATGTGCTCGGTGCCGATGTAGTTGTGCTTCAGCGCCCTCGCCTCGTCCTGGGCGAGAACGACGACCTGACGAGCCCGCTCTGTAAACCGTTCGAACACTCAGCTACCTCTCTTCCGCCTGAGCGGCGGACGCAAACCGTTTGCTCCTTTCCAGATCGGTCATGGTACTCCCCCTCCCGGGTGTGCGGTCGGTTTGCGGTTCCTCTGCGGCCCGCAGCTCGGTGAGCAGTTCGCTGCTGCTCGAAACCGCCACGACCAGGCCCAGCAGGCGCCCGAGCAACCCGGTTGGCCTTGGCGGGCCGTCGTCCACACGCGTCACCGGCAGACCGCGGGCACGCGCGACCGCCGCGACTGCGAGGACGTAGAGCTGCTCACGGGTCGGAGGAGCCCCCGCGCGCAAGCCGTCATCCGTGATCACGAGCAGGTCGAGCCCCGCGCACACCTCTCGGAAGCGAGCGTTCCACCGCAGCCGAACGACCCGCCAGAGCGCACTCAGCCGCGCTCGTCCATCGGGGCCGAACAGGTACGGCCCAGGCCCTTCGAGCCGAGGGTGGCCGTACCGCTCGCCGGGCGGATCGCCCCAGTCGACGACGACCGGCTCGACCTGCGGTGCAAAGACTAGAGCCTCGAGCAGTCGATCGGTTGCGGCACGGTCGCCCAGCACTGCGACCCGCCGGCGAGACGTGATCTCCACGCTCAAGCGAAGCGGCCGGCCGAACCACCGAGCGTGCTCGTTCACCAGATCGATCTCGAGGCCGCGCGGCGAGACCCCAGGGGGCGGGTCGAGGTGCAGGGGAACGACGATGCTCTCGCCAGGTTCGATCACCGACGGGAGCTCGGTGCGGACGCCTTCACCGGCTCCGTCCCAGCGCACGCCGAGCGTGACCAGCCCGCGGTAAGGCCATGTCGCGTTGCCACGGTTCTCCACCCGGATGTCGATCGTCTGCCGCGCACTCGCAACGAGCCTCGGCAACGGTCTGACCAGCTCCAACGCGGCGTCATAGAGCGACTCGGGCTGAGGTTCCCCCGGCCAGGCGGCGTCGATCTCAGCCCGAGAGACGTACTCGACCCGTGGCTCGACGGGGGCGACCGGCTCGGGTGCGAGCACACGCTCGATCGCGGCGAGATCACAGGCCGGCACCGGGCCGAGCGGCGACTCGGCCCGCAGTTCGGGCAGGTACACGCCGCTGTTGTGGGAATACGCGCCGATCCGCATTCCCCGACGCGCTCGCTCGTACGCCCAGACCTTCGCCAAGCGCCGCTCGTAGGGATTGATCGCCAGGTCGAGATGCCAGAGGGGTGCCGGGATGAAGCGCCCCGGCCCCTCACAGATCACAGGGCGATGAAACTCGTCCGAGAACCGGAGCGTCCGCGCGTCCCTTCGCACCAACCGCAGCTGAAACTCGGTGTTCCACGGCGGCGCCTCGATGTGTGTCGAGATGTCCGGGTAGAGCCACCGTCGCGCCACCCAGCAATGCGTGAGGTCGGTCCGCCCCGTAAACGACGGCAGCTCAGCAACCAGTTCGCTGCTCGGCACCTCGTCGTCGTCGATGTTGAAGATCCAGTCGCCGCGGCAAAGTCCGAAGAGCCACGGGATCGGCCGGTCTCCCGGATCGAGGTGCGAGAAGACCATGATCCGGTCGGCGACACTCGCGAGGCACGAAGCGGCGTCGGCGTTTCGATCGTCGAGCGCCACCACGATCTCGTCGACGCCCGGGCGGAGGAGGGCGAGGATTGCGGTAAGTCGTTCGGGTTCGGAGCCGCCGGTCAGGCAGCAGGCTGAAACGGTCGCAGGCGAACGCCGATGCGCCACGGACACCTGAGCGTATTCCTGTCAGCCCGACATTCCAAGGGTTTCACCGGCGGTCCCTTTGCGCGGGAAACAGGATCACGTCCCGGATCGAGTCCTTTCCCGCGAGGACCATCGCCAGCCGGTCGATCCCGAGGCCGATCCCGCCCGTCGGCGGCATGCCGTAGCCGAGCGCCTCGACGTAGTCGGGATCACCCTGCTCGGCCTCGACGTTACCGCCGGCACCCTCCTGGGCCTGCATTGCGAACCGCTCGGCCTGCTCCTCGGCGTCGTTCAGCTCCGAGAAGGCGTTTCCGAGCTCCATCCCACCGACGTAGTACTCGAACCGCTCGACGATCCGAGGGTCGTCGTCCGTCGTCCGCGCGAACGGGGAGAGCTCGATCGGATAGTCGTAGAGGATCGTCGGTGAGATCAGGCGCGGCTCGATGTAGGCGGTGACCGCCTTGTCGACGAGCTGCGACCACGTCTTGTCGCGCGAGACGTCGACGTCGCGCGACTCGAGCCGCTGCTTGAGGTCGTCGAAGTCACGCGTCCAGAGGCCGAGCTGGTCCAGCTCGTCGATCAGGCGGATGCGCTTCCACGGTGCCTTCAGATCGACCTCGTGCCCCTTGAAGGTCGTCGTCGTGGTGCCGAGCGCGTCGAGAGCGACGTACTCGATCAGGTTCTCGATCCGGGTCATCGTGTCCCGATAGTCGGCGTACGCCTCGTACCACTCCAGCATCGTGAACTCGGGGTTGTTCTTGTACGTGACGCCCTCGTTACGGAAGTCCTTGCCGATCTCGTAGACCTTCTCGAGCCCGCCCACGATCAGCCGCTTCAGGTAGAGCTCGGTGGCGATGCGGAGATAGAGGTCCTGGTCGAGCACGTTGTGATGCGTGACGAACGGCTCGGCGAAGGCGCCGCCGTACCGCGGCACCAGGATCGGCGTCTCGACCTCGATGAAGCCGTCGTCGTCGAGAAAGCGCCGTACCGCGGAGACGATGCGGGCGCGGAGGATGAAATCGGCCCGGACTTCTTCGTTCATCAGCAGGTCGAGGTGGCGGCGCCGGTAGCGCTGCTCGACGTCGGTCAGCCCGTGGAACGTGTCGGGCAGCGGCGCCCGGATCCGCGAGAGCGTCACGAGCTCGTCGACGATCAGGGAAGGCTCGCCGCGCCGACTCTTGGTCGGCTTGCCGATCGCGCCGACGACATCGCCGAGGTGCACGTCGACGTCACCGGTCCGGGCTGCCGGACAGAGGAGCTGGATCCGGCCGCTGCGGTCGACGAGGTCGAGGAAGACGAGCTTGCCCATGTCGCGGCGGGCGAGCACGCGGCCCGCGAGACGGCGGGTCTGGTCGCCCTCGACCTCGTTGGCGAGCGCCTCGGCCTCGGCGCGGACGTCGGCGATCTCGTCGCGGTCCGGGAAGCGCTTTGCCGGCGAGGGCGTCACGGTCGCCTGACCATAGCCCAGGCCCTCGGCCCGTCCTCAGGCGTGCGTCCCTCGCGCACGACGACGAAACCCTGCGACTCGTAGAACGGCAGGTTCGCCTCGTTGTTCGTCAGGAGCACGGTCGGCAGCCCCGCGGCGGCAGCGGCCTCGATGCCGGGCCGAACGAGCGCCGAGCCGACGCCCTGGCGCTGCGCGGCGGGATCGACCCCGATCCCGGCCAGGTACCAGTGGGGGCCACCTGCGACGTCGGCGCGGAGCTGCTCGACGGCTCGGCCGTAGGCGAGGAACGGGCCTGTCGCCGCTCCGAGGCGAAGCGGTGTCGTCACGAGAGCACGCAGGGTCGGCCCGACGCGCATCGCCGCTCGACCGGGCGGCAGCCACCGCGCCGCCCCGAGCACCTGGCCCTCGGTGACGAACACGTCCGCCGCCGTCACGTCGAAGCCGACGCGGAACAGCCACGGCAGGAGCCGTGCGCGCCGCACCTCGTCGGGCAGCAGCCAGACCCAGGCCGGATCGTCCTGAAACGCGCGCGCGAGCACATCGCTCGCCTCGCCGAGCCGCTCCCTGCCGATGCGCACGACCTCCATGCCGTGCGAGCCTAAGGGTTACGTGACTCGGCGGCGTTACGCCGCGCGGATCTCGACGATCTTGAACTTGAGCGCGCCGCGGGGGGCGGTCACCTCGACGACGTCACCTTTCTTGTGACCCATGATCGCCTTGCCCACCGGTGACTCGTTCGACAGCTTGTTCTGCGTCGGGTTGGCCTCGGCCGAGCCGACGATGTGGTACTCGACTTCCTTCCGGGCCTTGACGTCGCGCAGCAGCACACGGGAGCCGATCGAGACGGCGTCCTTCGAAATCTCCTTCTTGGTGATCACGCGCGCAGAGAGGAGACGCTCCTCGAGCTGAGCGATCTTGTGCTCGAGCATCGCCTGCTCGTTCTTGGCGTCGTCGTATTCCGCGTTCTCGGCGATGTCGCCGAACTCCCGAGCGACCCTGATCCGCTCCGCGACCTCGCGGCGCTTATCGCCCCGCAGCAGATCGATCTCCTGCTGGAGCTTCTTGTAGCCCTCGGCTGTGAGAATCACTTCCTTCAACAGCGGCCTCCTGACCCCCTGAAACGGGCGGGAATGGTAGCTATGCCGTCAAGGGGCCCGCAAGGAGACCGGGCTACAGTTCATCCCCGGTGAACATCGACCTGACAGAAACCTGGTTGCTCGGCGACGTCGAGATCCCGGGACGGCTCGTTCTGGCCCCGATGGCGGGTGTCAGTGTGCAGGCATTTCGCCGCCAGGGACGGCGCTACGGGGCCGGGCTGGTCTGCTCGGAGATGGTCTCGGTGGCGGGGATCCAGCACCGCAACGAGCGGACGCTCGGCTACCTCCGGGTCGCCTCCGACGAGCACCCGCTCGCGATCCAGATCTTCGGCTCGGACCCGACCGCAATGGCCGAGGCTGCCCGGATGGTCGCCGCCGCCGGCGCCGACATCGTCGACATCAACTTCGGCTGCCCCGTCCGGAAGGTGACGAAGACGGGCGCCGGCGCCTCGATGCTCGCCGACCCGGACCAGGCCTGCCGGCTCGTCGAGGCCGTGGCCGGCGCCTCGCCGCTGCCGGTGAGCGTGAAGATGCGCCGCGGCGTCGAGAACGGCTCGCGCGCATGTCTCGACCTCGGGCCGCGGCTGGTCGAGCGCGGGAGCGCGCTCGCTGACGCTTCACCCGCGCTCGGCGAAGCAGATGTACACCGGTACTGCCGACCACTCCTTGACGGCCGAGCTCGTCTCGCTCGTCGACGTCCCGGTGATCGCCTCGGGCGACGTCACGTCGCGGGCGCGGGCGCAGACGGTGCTCGCGACGACGGGCGCCGCGGCGGTGATGGTCGGCCGGGCCGCCCAGGGCAACCCGTGGGCGCTCCGCGAGATCATGGGCGACGACGACCGAGCCGACCCGTGAAGAGGTCGTCGCCGAGCTGGTGCTCTTCATGCGCGAGACCGTGCGGGAGCTCGGCGAGCACCGCTCGTTCGGCTTCCTGAAGAAGTTCTACGGCTGGTACCTGGGCCGTGGCCGCTTCCCGCGGGCGTTCAAGCAGGAGCTCGTGCTGCTCCCCACGCTCGCCGAGGTCGAGCAGCGGCTCTTCGCGGCGGCTCCGGGTGCGCGCTTCGTGCTCGAGCGCCTGCTCGACGAGCTGCCCGACCCGCAGGACGAGATCCTCCTCGACTCACTGCCGATCTCGCTCTACGGCGGCGGCTAGACCGCCCGAGAATCCGCCCGCGCTTCGCGCGGGCATGACGATTCTCGGGCGTGGCGTAGCCTCGGCAGCGTTGTGAGCGAGCACGGGCGAAGCCCGCGCTCGCGGCGAACCGCGAACTCCCGAACCTCGTTCGAACGAGGTTCGAACGAGGTTCCGAGAGGTGCGCGCGCGCGCGAAAGTGTCACGAGACGGTCGACACTTTCGATGAATTCTCGGCGGCGGTTCGGTCTACCTTGCATGCGGCGGGAAAGGCTGCCGCCGAACGACGACGCGAGAGGAGTTGGCATGGCCGGTCAGATCGTGCACTTCGAGATCCCGGCGGACGACACCGGGAAGTCACGCGAGTTCTGGGGCTCGCTGTTCGGCTGGCAGTTCCAGAACTTCCCGGGCCGTCCGAGTACTGGATGACCGAGATCGTCCCCAAAGAGCTCGGCGGAGCGATCACGAACATGGAGCCGGGGAAGCGCGGGGCGCGCGCGTACTTCTCGGTCGACGACATCAAGGCCGGAGCGGCGCGCGTCAAGGAGCTCGGCGGCGAGGCCGGCGACCCGATGCCCGTGCCGAACATGGGCTGGTTCGCTACCTGCAAGGACCCGCACGGCAACGAGTTCGGCCTCTGGCAGAACGACGAGTCGGCACCCGCGCCGGGCTAGCCGATCGGCGCTGCCCGGGCGTTACTCCGGTTGGTTTCTCGACCAGACCAGCCGGAGCCCGTGCAGCGTCAGCTCCGGCGTCGACGACGCTGATCGTCCTGGTGTGCGGCGCGATCAGGTCGGCGAGCCCGCCGGTCGCGACCACGATCGCGTCGGGTGCGCCGAGCTCGGCGCGAATCCGGTCGACGATCGCATCGACCTGTCCTGCAAAGCCGTAGACGAGGCCCGACTGGAGGGCGGCCGTCGGTGGTCTGGCTGATCACGCGCTCTGGCGCGACGAACGGCACCTTCGGCAGGCGGGCGGCGCGCGCGAAGAGCGCGTCCATCGAGATCTCGATCCCCGGCGCGAGCACGCCGCCGGCGAACTCGCCGGCGGCCGAGACGACGTCGAAGTTCGTGGAGGTGCCGAAGTCGACGACGACCGCCGGCGTCGCCGTGGCGCTCTCGAGCCGCGACCGCGTTGGCGATCCGGTCCGGACCGACCTCGCGCGGATCGTCGTAGCGGATCGGCACGCCGGTCGCCACGCCAGGCCCGAGCACGAGCAGCTCGACACCGGTCCAGCGCTCGGCGAACAACTCGTACTCGCGGATCAGCTGCGGCACCGACGAGCAGAGGACGATGCCCTCGAGCGACTCGAGGTCGACGAACGCGCGGATCAGGACTGCGAGCTCGTCGCCGGTGTGGTTCCGGTCGGTGCCGACCCGGAACTGCGCCGTCAGCTCGGCGCCGTCGAACAGACCGAAAACGGTCTGGGTGTTACCGACAGTCGATCGCGAGCAACATGCCCGCGGGACGCTACAGATCTTCGATCTCGGAGCGGCCCTCGCCGATGCGCTTGGCGAGCGCCTCGGCGGTGAGAACCGGCTCGTCGCCCTCGCCGCGCAGCTCCTCGATCGTCACGTCGCTCGACGTGTAGACCTCGGCGCGCGGGATCATCCGCGTCGGGCGGTTCTTGTCCCAGACCCAGACGTCCTCCATCTTCAGGTGGAAGAACGGATAGCTCGGCTGCGGGCACGTACTGAAAGTCGAGCTTGTTGCAGAGGTACGTCGCGTCCTGGGTGAGGATGCAGTAGCGGAACAGGCTGAAGACCGCGCTGTACTCCTTCTTCAGCCGCAGCTCTGCTCGGCCTCGAATTCGTCGAGCTCGTCGAGGTTGCTCACGACTCGGATTGTAGCCCTGCGAGGGCGTCCGAGACCGTGCCGTTTCCGGGGATTTTCTGTGTCGGAATCCAGCTCGGCGAGCGGTTCGAGGACGAAGCGGCGCTGCAGCAGGACGGGTGCGGCACGATCAGGCCGGGCTCGTCGATCGTTTCGTCGCCGTAGAGCAGCAGGTCGAGATCGATCGTCCTCGGCCCCCAGCGAGGCCCGACCCGCTCGCGGCCGAGCCTCCGCTCGACGTCGAGCAGGTGGTCGAGCAACTGCCGCGGCGTCAGGACGGTCTCGAGCTCGGCCGCTGCGTTCAGGAAGCGCGGTTGGTGCTCGTAGCCCCAGGGCTCGCTCTCGCGGATCGCCGAGAGGCGGACGGCGCCGATCAACTCGGCCGCCTGCCTGATCAGCGACTCGCGGTCGCCGAGGTTCGAGCCGAGGCCGACGTAGGCGAGAATCAGGCCGGGTGACGGTGACAGCGCTGAACTCGACCGGCAGACCCGCCGGCCTCACTCGGGCTTGCGGACGCGGACGCGCACGGACTCCGGGCGAACCGTTCGAAGAGCGTGTCGGCGACGGCGGACGCGAGCGCCTCGAGCAGGTCGTAGCGACGCTCGTTGACCTCGCGGACCGCCGCGGCGACGAGCGTGTAGTCGACCGCCTCCGCAAGCCGGTCGTTCGCGCCGCGATCGCCGACTTCGAGCTCGACGTCGTAGAGGAACAGCTGCCCGTGCCCTGCTCGTCGGCTTCGACGCCGTGATGGCCGTGAAGCTCCAGCCCTCTCAGCTCGACCTTCACCGCCGACCACCGCCTGGCCGCGGCAAGCGCCTCGACGTGCTCGCGGACGTCGTGCGCCCGGATGATCGTGGCGCCGCGCTCGTACGCGGCCACGGCGACGCCGACCGACGCCGCGGCCGAGCCGTGTCGCGGGCGCCGACGAGCGTGCCGAGCGAGCTCTTGCGCGAGAAGCCGATCACGATCGGGCGTCCGAGCTCGGCCAGCTCGCTCGAGACGGCGAACGAGCTCGAAGTTGTGCGCGGCCGTCTTCCCGAACCCGATCCCGGGATCGAGGCAGATCAGGTCCTCGCGCACACCTTCGCCGACTGCGAACGCGAGGCGCTCGGCGAGGAAGCGCTTGACGTCGGAGACGACGTCGTCGTAGCGTCGGGTCGACCTGCATCGTGCGCGGCTCACCCTGCATGTGCATCAGGCAGAGATAGCAGCCGGCGTCGGCGACGACGCCGGCAAGCTCGGGGTCGCCGCGAAGGGCGGTCACGTCGTTGACCAGCTCGACGCCGAGCTCGAGCGCGCGCCGCGCGACCGGCGCCTTCGACGTGTCGATCGAGAGCGGCGCGCCGCCGAGATCCGTCAGCACCGGCTCGACGCGCTCGCAGCTCCTGCTCCGCGGTCACGCCCTCCGAGCCGGGCCGCGTCGACTCACCGCCGACGTCGATGATCGCCGCGCCGGCATCGAGCATCCCCCACGCCGCCGTCACGGCCGGCTCGACTCGCAGGTAGGCGCCTCCGTCGGAGAACGAGTCCGGCGTGACGTTGATCACGCCCATCACGGACGGGGCGGGAAAGCGCTCCTCGATCGGCGGCCGGGCTCACGGCCGCCAATTGAACCGAGTTTCGCGGTGCTACGAGGCTTCGGGCTCTGGCGGCTGCATCGCGCTGCCCCGGCAGCGGGAACGGCCGCGGCTTCAGCTGCGGGCGCCGCTCGGGCTGTGCTTCAGGCTCGGGCTCGGCCGGCTCGGGCGGCCGGCGGGAAGACCGCGTCCTCCGACTCGCCGGCGACGAGGCGCTCGAACTGGTCCTTGTCGATCGTCTCGCGCTCGATCAGGATCTGCGAGATCCGGTGCAGGTCGTCGATGTGCTCGCGCAGCACGCGCGTCGCGACGTCGTGACCGTCCTCGATGATGCGGCGGATCTCGTCGTCGATCTCGCGCGCGACCTCTTCCGAGTAGTCGGGCTCGTTGCCCATCTCGCGGCCGAGGAACGGCATGTCGTGGTTGCGGCCGAGCACGCGCGGGCCGAGCTTCTCGCTCATGCCGAAGCGCATCACCATCGCCTTGGCGGTCGACGTCACCTTCTCGATGTCGTTCGAGGCGCCGGTGGTGATCTCGTTGAAGACGATCTCCTCCGCGGCGCGGCCGCCCATCGTCATCGCGATCTGCTCGAGCAGTGCCTTGCGGGTCGTCAGGTAGCGATCTTCGGTCGGCAGCGAGATCGTCAGGCCGAGGGCCTGACCGCGCGAGACGATCGTGATCTTGTGCACCGGGTCGGTGTTCTCGAGGAAGTGCCCGACGAGGGCATGGCCCATCTCGTGGTACGCCGTGATCCGCTGCTCCTTCTCGGAGAGGAGGCGCGCCTTCTTCTCGGGGCCGGCGATCACGCGCATGATCCCTTCCTCGAGCTCGTCCTGCTCGATCACGTTCTTGCCTCGGCGGGCGGCCAGCAGCGCTGCCTCGTTGACGAGGTTGCGCAGGTCGGCGCCGGTGAATCCTGGTGTGCCGGCGGCGAGCGAGTCGAGGTCGATCGCCGATGCGAGCGGCTTGCCCTTCGAGTGAACCTCGAGGATCTTGCGGCGTCCGTTCCGATCAGGGCGGTCGACGACGATCTGCCGGTCGAAACGTCCCGGGCGCGAGCAGCGCCGGATCGAGGATGTCGGGCCGGTTGGTGGCGGCGATCAGGATGATGTTGTCCTTCATCTCGAAGCCGTCCATCTCGACGAGCAGCTGGTTCAGCGTCTGCTCGCGCTCGTCGTGACCGCCGCCGAGGCCTGCGCCGCGATGGCGGCCGACGGCATCGATCTCGTCCATGAAGACGATGCAGGGCGACGCCTGCTTCGCCTGCTCGAACAGGTCGCGGACGCGCGAGGCGCCGACGCCGACGAACATCTCGACGAAGTCCGAGCCGGAGATCGAGAAGAACGGCACGCCCGCCTCGCCGGCGACCGCGCGCGCGAGCAGTGTCTTACCGGTGCCGGGAGGCCCGTAGAGCAGGACGCCCTTCGGGATCGACGCGCCGAGCGCCTGGAACTTCTTCGGGTTCTCGAGGAACTCCTTGATCTCTTGCAGCTCTTCGACCGCCTCGTCCACGCCGGCGACGTCCTTGAAGCCGATCTTGGGCGAGTCGGGCGCCATCCGCTTGGCGCGCGACTTGCCGAAGCTCATCACCTTCGAGCCGCCGCCCTGCACCTGGTTCATCAGGAAGATCCAGAAGCCGATCAGGAGCAGGAAGGGGAGGAAGGAGCCGATCAGCGCCGTCCACGAGAACCCGCCGGTGCCCTTCGAGTCCCACTTGACGTTCTCCTTGACGAGCAGGTTCTGGAACTGCAGCTGCGCCTGGTCGGAGGCGTAGTGCACCGTCGCCTTCTTGCCGTCGCTCAACTTCAGCTCGACGGCGCGCTTGCCCGGGTTGAATGTCGCCTGCTGGACATCGCCCTGGCTCACCTTCTGGTAAGCCTGCGACGTGGTCAGCGGCTCGGTGCCCTTGCCCTTCGGGATCAGGGTCTGACTCGCGAGCCAGACCAGCAGAACGATCACGATGAGCGGGAAAAACGCGCTACGGAAGAAACGGTTCACAATGGTGTCCAGTCAGGGTAGCCGAGTACCGGTCCCTGGGGGTCATCGGCAGAACCAGGGCCGAACCCAAGCGCTAGACACCCTCCGGCATCAGGTCTGGGTGCAGGACGCCCACATAGGGCAAATTCCTGTATCTCTCGGCGAAATCGAGGCCGTAGCCGATCACGAACTTGTTCGGGATCTCGAAGCCGACGTACTTGACCGGAACGTCGATCTCCCGCCGCGACGGCTTTGTCAGGAGGGCGCAGATCTCGAGGGTCGCCGGCTCGCGCGACTCGAGGTTCCGCAACAGGTAGGAGAGCGTGAGCCCCGAGTCGATGATGTCCTCGACCACGAGCACGTGCCGGTTCTCGATGTTGATGTCGAGGTCCTTGAGGATCCGCACGACGCCGGAAGAGTCGGTCGAGGCGCCGTAGCTGGAGATCGCCATGAAGTCGATCTCGCACGGGACGCTGATCGAGCGCATCAGGTCGGCCATGAAGAAGACGGCTCCCTTGAGCACGCCGACGAGCAGCAGCTCGCGCCCCTCGTAGTCCGAGGAGAGCTCACGCCCGAGCTCGCGGATGCGCGTCTGCAACCGCTCCTCGTCGATCAGGATCTCGCCGACGCCGCGCTCGAGCTCAGTCGCCGACACGAGTCGCCGTCACCCCCTCGGTCTCGACGATCCCGGGCACGGCGACGACCTCACCGCCTCGCACGACGAGGGGCCAGGCTTCTCGATCGGAACGCGGGACCTTTGCGTCGACGAACACGTCTTGCACCTTCCTCTTGCGGCCTGCGAGCCGGTCACCGGCCCGCCAGCCACGTACTTTAAGGCCTGGCAGGCCCGACTCGATCCGCCACGGCCCCCACTCGACCGTGCCGCGCAGGTCGACAGGCCCTCGTTCGAGCCACAAGCGGTCGTGCTCGCGCACCGCCTGCACACCTCCGCCGAGGTCGACACGGCGCGAGGCGCTCGGTTCGTCGAGCAGCGCAGCGAGCGCGGGTGGCATCGTCCGGCGCGTCTCGAGCGCTCGCAGGATGTTCTCGCGGGCTGCGGGATGGATTCGCTCGAGCAACGGCAGCACCTCGTCCCTGATCAGGCCGCGCACGGTCGACGGGTTGCTGGAATCGGTGCGCCAGACGAGGCCGCGCTCCCGGCAGTACGCCTCGGTCTCCTCACGCCAGAGGCAGAGGAGCGGGCGCACGACACCGTCCTCCCGGCGCAGCTTGATCCCCTTCGTGCTCCCGCTCGAGACGAGCCGGAAGAGCACGGTCTCCACCTGGTCCGAGAGCGTGTGCCCGGTTGCGCGCAGCGCGCCGGAGCGGAACGAGTAGCGCACCTCGCGCAGCCCGGCCTCCGTCGAACACCGCGCGGCGGCCTGTACGACCTCCGCGCCGAACCGCGCCTCGCACCAGGCCGCATCCGCATCTGACTCCTCGCCTCGCAGGCCGTGGTCGACATGGAGCGCCGACACCGGGTAGCCGAGCTCCGCGAGCACGTGGTAGAGGCACGTCGAGTCGGCCCCGCCGGAGACCAGGCAGGTCACGGCGCTCCCCGGGGAGATCAACTCGTGCTCGCGGATGTGCCGCTCGACCCGCAGCGTCAGCTCGTCGGCGCTCACGCCGCGGCCCGCCGACGCGCCACCCGTGTGGCGATCTCGCCCGCCGCCCAGCGCAGCACCCAGAAGGCTGCGGCGAGTTTCACCGCCCGCCTCAAAAGAGCACACTCCTGTACTCGAGGACCCGACGCATGCCGACTGCATCGTAGAGCGCTTTCGCGGCCGTGTTCTCGCGGCGCACGAACAGCGTCACGGTCGGCGTCGTGGCGAGCAGCAGCCGGCACAGGTCGCGTAGGCCGCGCGCGCCGTCGCCGCGGCCCCGGGCGGCGGGATCGACCCAGACCTGCTGCAGCTGAACCGCGGAGGGTGTCCACGCCGATGCCTCGGCCTTGAAGCGCACCACGCCGCCCTCGAGCCAGACCCACGAGCGCCCCTCCTCGATCTGCGTGAGCGTGCGCCAGCGGAACCCCTCGGGATCGCGGCCGAGTGGGTCGCCTCCGAGCTCGAGCGCGTGCGCCGCCGCGCAGGCGGGCACGAGCCGGTCGAGGTCGTGCGGCGTCGCCGGGCGAAGCCCGGTCCCTCCGGGGGCTGGCGGCTCGCCGATCGCGTACACGGGCTGACCCGGCCGGTCCTCGCGCGGCCGCGGCAACCGCCGCCGCGCCGCCTCCCAGAGCGCCGTCACCGCCCCCGCCTCGCCGATGATCATCCGCGCGCGTCCCTCGGCCGCGGGCTTTGCGAAGACGTCGCAGTTCTCGCCCGAGGGAACGATGTTCGCGCCGACGTGGCAGAGCGCAGACAACGTGCCCGCCTCACCGACCGTGGCCACGAAGTGGCCGAGATCCTGCGCGCGACGTCCTCGAGGAAGACACGCTCGACCGGCTCGCGCGCGCAGAACTCGAGCACCTGATCGGTAGCGGGCTCGACGAGATTCACGTGCGGAGTCTTCTATAGAGTCCGCGCGCATGCCGATCCACGTTCGTGCCGAGCCGGGAGACTACGCAGAGGCCGTCCTGCTGCCAGGTGACCCGTTGCGCGCCAAGTACATCGCCGAGACCTACCTCGACGACGTGGTGCAGCGAAACGGCGAGCGCGGCCTGCTCGGCTTCACCGGAACGTTCAACGGCAAGCCCGTCTCCGTGCAGGGAACCGGGATGGGCTGCCCGGGTGCGGCGATCGTCTTCGAAGAGCTGGTGCAGCTCGGCTGCAAGCGGCTGATCCGCGTCGGCACCTGCGGCGGTCTGCAGCCCCACCACGCGCTCGGCGACCTGATCGTCGCGCTGACGGCGGTCCCGGCCGACTCGACGGCGATGCACATGGTCGGCAACGAGCCTCACTGCCCGACCGCTTCGTGGAGCTTGATCCACGGCGCCGTCCACGTCGCGAAGGAGAAGGGTCAGGAGCTCCACGTCGGCCCGATCGTCTCGAGCGACGTCTTCTACAACAGCGACGCCGGACAGTACGAGCGCTGGTCGAAGCGCGGCGTGCTGGCGGTCGAGATGGAGGCGTCGGTGCTGTTCACGATCGCAGCGCTGCGCGGCGTGGAAGCCGGCTGTCTGCTGACGGTCAGCGACATCGTGGTCGAGGGCGAGTTCAAGCGGATCAGCGACGACGACCTGCGTGCGGCCGTCGACCGGATGACGAAGATCGCGCTCGAAGTCGCGACGGCGCCCTCCTAGCGCCTTCGCATGAGCGACCAATCGACCGTCTTCCTCGTCAACCCGGCGTCGTCGAACGGCGCCACGGGGAAGCGCTGGCCCGAGCTCGCGCATCGCGCCGAGCGCGCGGGGCTGCGCGGCGAGACGCTGTTCTCCGAGCGGCCCGGGACATCTGATCGAGCTCGCCAAGCAGGCCGTGGCGGGCGGCGCGACGCTGCTCGTCGCAGTCGGGGGAGACGGAACGCTGAACGAGGTCGTCAACGGAGCTGCCGGCAATGACGTCGAGCTCGCGACGATCCCGCTCGGCACCGGGATGGACTTCGTGCGTACCTACGGCATCCCGACCAAGTTCGAAGACGCCGTCGTGGTCGCGCGGGACGGGAAGACACGTGTGATCGACGCGGGCCGCGTCCACTACCGGACCTGGCAGGGGGCCGAGGCGAGCCGCTGGTTCGCGAACGTCGGCTCAGTCGGGATGAGCGGCGCCGTCGCGCAGCGTGCCAACGGCATGTCGAAGGCTCTCGGCGGCAAGGTCACCTTCTTCTATGCCCTGACCCGCGTGTTCCTCGAATGGGAGAACACCGAAGTGCGGGTGCGGCTCGACGAGGGCGAGCGCCGTGGCTTGATGCACGACGTGGTCGTCTCGAACGGGGTCTGGCACGGCGGCGGCATGAAGCTCGCGCCGGATGCGTCGCCCGACGACGGGCTCTTCGACGTGGTGCTGATCGGCGACGTCGGCAAGGTCGACTTCCTGACCACGCGCGCCGAAGATCTACAAGGGCCGCCACGTCTCGCATCCCAAGGTCGAGGTCGTTCGCAGCGCGCGGGTCGAGGTCGACGCCGACGAGCGCCTCCCGATCGAGGTCGAGGGCGAGCAGATCGGAACGACACCGGCGGTCTTCGAGATCGTGCCGGGCGCGCTGCGGGTACGCGTGCCGCGCTAGGACGCCGGCGCGTCGCCCGGCGGCTTCTTCGCCGGGGTCGGCTTCGGCTTCGCGGCCGCCGGCTTCTTGGCCGGCCCGCCCTCGAGCTTCGCCAGGCGGTCTTCGAGCCCGGCCAGGCGCTGCTCCATCGCCTCGAGCCCGCGGACACGCTTCCCGAGGTCGTCGACGCGGTCTCGGAGCTGCGCGGCGCCCTGCAGGACGCGTGCGGCCTTGGGGTTCTGCGACGCCTTGTCGAGCACGTCCTCACCGATCGAGGCGAGCTGTGCGAGTGCATTGCGATTCATGTGACCTCCAGTTCTAGCGCAATCGGCCGACCGGCGATGCCAGTGGTGCACCCTCAAGCCGTGATGATCACCGGCGTACCGGCGACCGCAGCCTGGAAGACCTTGCGGAGCGTCGCATTCGGCAGGCGGATGCAGCCGTTCGAGACGGCATGCCCGATCGACCATGGCTCGTTCGTACCGTGGATCGCCACCGGCCCACCCTGCGTCCACCCGGTCAGCACGTCCGAGAAGGCCGAGATCCCGACCGCTCCCGGGCCGTACGGCCCCGCCGGGTCCTCCGGTACGAGGCGCTGGTTGACGTAGTAGCGCCCCGTCGGCGTGGGGGTCGCCGGCGCGCCGACCGCCACCACCGCGGTCAACGTCCTCGTCCCGTGCTCGTAGAGGGTGAGGCGCCGCTGCGAGAGCTCGACGGTGATCCGGCTCGGGATCGACTGGAGCACGAGGGCGCCGGCACGGATGTAACCGGCGCTGCCGTTCGGCTTGACGGGCAGCAGTACCCGGTACCAGCGCGGTCGGCAGTCTCGGCCGACGACCATCCCGACGACGCCGAACACCGTCGGATAGCGGTTGACGTTCGTCGCCGCGAACCGGGCCACAACCGGCCCGCCGGGCCGCCCGAGCGCGACGGCGCCATGACCGGCCCAGCCGACATAGGCGCGACGCGCGGAGCCGAGCACGCGACGGGAGCCGGCCACGCATGTCTTCGGAACGACCGTCGGGCGAGCGGCCACGGTCATCGTCGCGCTCGTCGTCGGCGGCGTGGCTCTCGTCGACGAGCCGCAGCCGACGGCGAGCGCAGCGAGCGCCGCGCACGCGGCAGCGGTTGCGACCGGCCGCGTCCATACCCTTTGCTCGTGATCGTCGCGCACCTCGACCTGGACGCGTTCTTCGCTGCGGTGGAGGAGCTCGAAGACCCGGCGTTGAAGGCGGTGCCGCTCGTCGTCGGGGGCGATCCGCGAGGCCGCGGCGTCGTCGCGACGGCGAACTACGTCGCCCGCAGCTTCGGCATCCACTCGGCGATGTCGTGCGCGGAGGCGATGCGCCGCTGCCCACACGCGAGGTTCGTCCGCCCGCGCCACTCCCTCTACCGCGACTACTCCCGGGAAGTGTGGGCGACGGTGCGCGAGATCGTGCCGACCGTCGAGCAGGCCGGCATCGACGAGGGGTACCTCGACCTCGAAGAGGTCGCGCCGGCGTTCGACGATGCTCGCGCGGTCGCGGAGTCGGTGCGAGCCGTGGTCCGCGCGCGAACCCGCCTCTCCTGCTCGCTCGGTGTCGCAACGTCGAAGGTCGTCGCCAAGGTGGCGTCCGACCGGCGCAAGCCCGGCGGCCTGACGGTCGTCCGTCCCGGGCGTGAGGCCGCGTTCCTCGCACCGTTCCCGATCCGGCTGCTCCCCGGCGTCGGCCCGCGCGCCGAGGAACGGCTGGTCGCCGCCGGCATCGAGACGATCGGCGGGCTCGCTGCGCTCGGCGACGACGAGTTGCGCACGGTCGTGCGTGGCGTCGTCGGCCGGCAGTTGCGCGACCGGGCCCGCGGTCTCGACCCGCGGCGGCTCGAAGTCTCGACCGAGCGAATCTCGATCTCGAACGAGGAGACCTTCGCCCAGGACATCGCCGACCCGGAGCGCCTGCACGACGAGTTGCGCCGCCAGGCATCGCGCCTCGCCCAGCACCTTCGCGACCGTGGCCAGGTCGCGAGAACGGTGACGACGAAGCTCCGCTACCCGGACTTCGCGATCCGCACCCGCTCCACCTCGCTGCCGATCGGCATCGACGACGGCGAGCGGATCGGGGAGCTCGCATGCAGCCTCCTCGACCGCGCCCTGCGCGACCGCCCGGGGCCGCTGCGCCTCGTCGGAGTCGGTGTCTCCGGACTCGCCGACGACCTGCAACTTTCCCTGCCCTCGGGCGTCTGATCGGTCACAGAGTGTTTTCACAGAATTCACCCTTCCGAAGCACGCGACCTCCGTCCCCCGTCCTACTCTGAGTGAGACCATGACGACGCGCAACAGCAACCTAGCGACCATTCACGAGCACGTCGCAAAGCGTGTGTACGTGCTCTCGCAGAAGGCCGGCGTCCCGTACGAGACCGAGCAGCAGGTCTGCCAGGCCTGCGCCCGGATCCTCGACGAGAAGCCCGTCAAGCGCGCAGCCGCGTAACATCGCGCGGCGTGGATGGTTTTCGGTTCTCGACACCGGTCAAGGTGCGCTTCGCCGAGACCGACGCCCAGGGCATCGCGCACAACTCGAACTACTTCGTCTGGTTCGAAGTCGCCCGCGTCGAGTACCTCGAACAGTTCGCAGGCGGCTACCAGCGGCTCCGCGACCTCGGGATCGAGGCGCTCGTCCTCGAGACCCACGTCCGCTATCTCCAGCCCGCGAAGTTCGACGATCGCCTCCAGGTGCACGCACGCTGCGTGGACGTGCGCGGCGCGCGGTTCCGCTACGAGTATGCGATCGAGCGCGACGGCGTCGTGATCGCGGACGGCTGGACCGCCCACGCCACCGTCGACTCGTCGACGCTGCTGCCGACGCGCGTCCCGGGTTGGCTCGCGCAGGCGATCGAGACGGCAGAGCTCAATGCGGGCCGCCCGGCGGCAGCACCGGCGTCGTAGTGGCCGGCTTCTTCGCGTGCTTGGGCTTCGGCGGCCCGACCCGGATCACCTTCGGCTCCGCGCGGTAGCTCGAGTACCAGGTCTGGTCGGACACCAGCTTGCCCTGAGCCGAGTAGACCTTGCGCTCGACCGACGTCGCCTGAGCCGGGACGCCGCTGTCGTCGACCTCGACCGCCCCTGGCGCGAGCGTCGCGTCGACGGTCTTGTGCACCGGCGGAGGAGAGACGACGCGGAGCGGCGCGCCGATGCTCTCGACGCGGCGGTGCGGCGAGGTTCCGTACAGCCCGACGGTGAGTGAAGAGGTGCCGACGAACGTCCGCAGCAGCAGCCAGTGACCGGTGTCGTTCGAGAACTTCAGGTCGACGTCCGGGTAGTTGACCGTCGCGTCGCGCCCGAGCGGATAGTGGGAGATGTAGAGCGCATGGTTCGTGCGCTCCACGATCGGCAGGCCGGCCTCGTACGCGGCGTTGAAGACGGTCGTCGAGACCTGGCAGACGCCGCCGCCGAGCCCCGTCTGGAGCTCGCCGTTGATGATCACCGGCGCCTCGAGGAAGCCCTTCTCGGCGCTCCGCTCACCGGTTGCCCCGTTGAAGGAGAACGTCTCGCCCGGCGCGATCAGCTTGCCGTCGACGAGGTGGGCGACGAGCTGCACGTTGTGGATCCGGTTGGGGTCGCCGCCGTAGAAGGTCTCGTAAGTCGCGACCGTGCCCGTGATCCCCATCGCCTGAGCCTGCGCGGTCGACCGCTGCGGCTGGCGCTCGGCGAGCGCCAGCTGTGCGACACGATCGGTGGACTGCTCGGCGGCGGCGAGCATTCGGACGGCCGACCGCGGCACGTCGAGCGCGATGCCGGCGCTCGCCGGCAGCACGCGCACCGTGCCGCTTGCGTTGACGGCGAAGCCGGCGTCCTTCGGCGCACGATCGAGGTTCCGCTCGAGCCGGGTGAAGTACCTGTCTGCGGCGGGGCCCGTGAACGAGAGTGCCGTGCTGCTGCCGGTCGGCAGGTGCAGGATCGTCGCGAGCCGCCAGCGCGGGATGCGCAGGCGGGTCGGACCGGCGACGACCGTCAGCGGCGCGGCGATCACCTGCGTCGCGGCCCGCTGGGCGGCTGCGAGCGACTGGACCGTGACCTTCGGCGGATCGCTGACGACCGGCAGCGCGACCGGAGCCCGGCTGAAGCCAGCGAGGGCCGCGACGATCACCGCGCGGGCGGCCGTACGGTCGAGCACGCGCCCGGTCGAACCCGGCGCGATCGTCACGTGCAGGCCGCGGCGGACGAGCCGGGCCTCGCGGTGCGGCGCGTTGATCGCGTCCGAGAGCAGGTCGAGCTGGTAGCTGAGGCCGGCCTGGTAGGCGTGCGCCTGCGGCGCGAGATCCTGAGGGAAGAACTCGAGGCCGAGCCGTTTGTAGCCGCGCACGAGACCGAAACCGTCACCTGTCCGAGCCGCGTTCGCGACGGTCGCGTGCCAGTCGACCACGACACCGAGCCGGCGCGGCGTCAGGCGGAACGTCCTGCCACCGGCGGTGAACGTGACCGGCACGGTCGCGAGCTTCGCGGAACGTCGTTCGAGCAGGCGCTCGGCGGCGGCCGGGGTCAACCCGCCGAGGTCGATGCCGGAGACCTGGGTGCCCTTGGCGAGCTTGCCGGACGAGCCGGCGAACAGGAAGCCGAGTCCGACCGCGATCAGCGCGCACAGGATGGCGAGGACGGCGAGGCGGGACCGTAGACGTGAGCGCGCGGAAGCGCGGCGGCGGGCCTGGAGAGCCGTCGAGGACGCTGCCACTGCCCAAGGCATGGTAGCCAGAGGTTTGGCTGTCGTTCTAGAAGACGAACAGCTCGACGCCGCCGGAGACGTTCAGCTCGATCCCGGTGACGTAGGCGGCGAGATCCGAGCAGAGCCAGGCGATCGCGTTGGCGATGTCCTGCGGCTCGCCGGGCCGCTTGAAGACGGTGCGGTTGGCGATGCGCTCGTTCATCGCCGGGTTCGCCATGTGGAAGGCCTCGGTGCCGATGATCCCCGGCACGACGGCGTTCGCGGTGATGCCGTGCCGGCCGCCCTCGAGCGCGAGCGTCTTCGTCAGCCCGATCACCCCGGCCTTGGTCGTCGAGTACGACGCCTGCCCGAAGCCGCCCAGGGTGCCGGCGACGGAGGCCATGTTGACGATCCGCCCCCACTTCCGTTCCTTCATGTGCGGCCAGACGGCCTGAGCGCAGTTGAAAGCACCGCTCAGGTTGACGCGCAGGTCGCGCTCCCACAGCGCGGGCTGCTGGTCGGCGAACTGGCCGACGTGATCGAGCGTGCCTGCGTTGTTGACGAGGATGTCCACCGAGCCGAGCTCCTCGACCGCGCGGGCGACCGCCGCGGCCACCTGGTCACGATCGGTGACGTCGCAGCGAACGGCCAACGCCTGGCGCCCCATCGCGCGGATCTCATCGGCCGCCGACTCCGTCCCGACGAGCCCCTGCGTGCGGGCCACCTGGGCCAGCGGGCCGTAGGCATCCGTCTCCTCGGACAGCTCCGACTCGACGAGCAGGTCGGCGATCACCACGTCGGCGCCGGCACGCGCGAGCGTGAGCGCGTCGGCCCGGCCGAGGCCCCGCGAGCCGCCCGTGACGAAGGCGACGCGTCCGCTCAGATCGATCTCGATCGCCACGGGACGAGCCTACCCCCGCGGCAGGAAGATCTCTTTGGCGATCACGAGCCGCTGGATCTGCGAAGTGCCCTCGTAGATCTGGAACAGCTTCGCGTCGCGCATCAGCTTCTCGACGGGGTACTCCTTCATGTAGCCGTAGCCGCCGAAGATCTGCACCGCGTCGGTCGTCACCTTCATCGCCGTGTCGGCGGCAAAGCGCTTCGCGAACGACGAGTACAGCGTCGCGCGCTGGCCCTGGTCGAGCATCCACGCGGCCTGCCAGGTGAGCAGGCGGGACGCCTCGATCTCGGTCGCCATGTCGGCGATCATGAAGTTGACGCCCTGGTGCATCGCAATCGGCATGTCGAAGGTGACCCGCTGCTTCGCGTACTCGACGGCGAGCTCGTACGCCGCCTGCGCGACGCCGACGGCCCCGATCGCGGTGCCGGGCCGCGTGAAGTCGAGCGTCTGCATGGCGAGCTTGAACCCGTCGCCCTCCGCACCGAGCCGGTTGGCGGCCGGCACGACGACGTCCTGCAGCGCGAACGCCGAGGTGTCGGTCGCGCGCTGGCCCATCTTGTCGAGGTGCTGCTCAATCGTGACGCCCGGGCGTGCTCATCGGGACGATGAACGCCGAGATGCCGCGATGGCCCTTCGAGACGTCCGTCTTCGCGAACACGACGGTCCACTCCGCATAGCCGGCGTTCGTGATGAAGGTCTTCGAGCCGTTCAGGACGTACTCGTCGCCCCGGCGCTCGGCTGTGGTCTTCAGGCGCGCGACGTCGGAGCCGGCATCGGGCTCGGAGAGCCCGAACGAGCAGAGGATCGGCTGGTCGATGAGCGGCGGCAGCCAGGTCGCCTTCTGCTCGTCGGTGCCGGCGACGAGGACCGGTCCGGCCCCGAGCGAGTTCGCGCCGAGCGAGGTGCCGATCCCGGTGCAGCCCCAGTTCAGCTCCTCGCCGACGAGCATCCCGTCGAACGTGCCGAGCCCGAGGCCGCCGTACTCGGCGGGCACATGCAGGTTCATCAGCCCGAGCGCGTGCGCCTGCTCGATCACGTCGGCGGGGTGACGCATCGCGACGTCGTAGGCGGCGGCCTTGGGGCGGATCTCGTTCGTCGCGAACTCGCGCGCGAGCGCGCGCAGCTCCTTCTGTTCGTCCGTCAGCGCGAACGAGACACCGAGGGATTGCTCGACCGTTGCCATGGCTTGACTCCTGCGTTCTTGATTGACCAGTCAGTCAAGAACGTTAGCCGAGCTGTCCCGATTCGGCTATCCATCGTGGGGTGGGAAAGGTCCACGACGAGATCGACCGGAAGCTCGCCGACTGGATCGGCCGCCAACGGCTGTTCTTCGTCGCGACGGCGCCGAGCGAGGGCGGCCACGTCAACGTCTCGCCGAAGGGCCCGATCGGCACCCTCCGAATCCTCGACGGCAGCACGGTCGAGTACGACGACCACGTCGGGAGCGGCGCCGAGACGGCAGCCCACCTACGCGAGAACGGGCGGATCTGCCTGATGCTGTGCGCGTTCGAAGGTCCGCCGCGCATCGTCCGGCTGCACGGCCGCGGCGAGGTGATCCCGGCTGCGGATCCCGCGAGTGGCGTCCGCGGCGTGATCCGGGTGTACGTCGAGCGGATCTCGGACTCGTGCGGCTACGGCGTGCCGCTGCTGGAGTTCGTCGCCGAGCGCCCCCAGCGGGAGCTGTGGCTCGAGCGGAAGGGCGAGGCCGGTGTGCGCGACTACGTGCGGGAGAAGAACGCCGCCTCGATCGACGGCCTGCCGGCCTTCACGGACTAGCGCCTGCCGGCGGTCTGTGGACGAGATTTCGCACTCTGTACATCGAGCCGTGAGGGAGGCTAGAGCTCGCCGTCCCAGTAGTCGACGGCGTCGGTCAGCCGGAACAGCTTGTTCTGCGGCCACACGCCGAGCTTCTGGGAGTCGGGATAGACGGCGACGCCGGGCTGGGTCTTGTTCGAGAGGATCGCGATCCGCACCAGCTCGACCGTTCGGTTCGTGACCTTGTGCGCTCCCTCCTCGCCGTCGCGGAAGAACGCTGCGTCCCAGGGCCGAAGCTCCTGCTCACCGGCCGGAGTGCGGAGCGTCGGTGTGCCGGTGAGGACGATCAGCCACTCCTCGAACCCAACCTCGTAGTGGTACGGGCACACGCTCTGACCCGGTGGGAGCTCGTACACCGAGAGGCCGAGCTGCTCGGCCCCGAGGAGCGGGCCGAGCCGCTCGTAGAGCACGTGGTAGCCCGGCGGATCGTCGTCGTCGTCGTTCAGCGCGACGTCGAACAGGTTCACGTCGCTCACGGCTCACCCTCCCAGTACTCGCGCTCGTCGTCGAGCGGCACGATCCGCCGGAACCCCGGGCCGACGATCAACGCGGTGTTGCTGTCGGGCCGGATGGCGACGTAGCCCTGCGGCGCGAACGACGACGGCATCGCGAACCGTGCGGTGCTCGCGGATCCGTTCCGCACGGCGTGCGCTCCCGACTCGCCCGGCGGGAAACAGGCGACGTCCCCGGTCCGCAGCGTGCGCTCGCCCGGCGGTGAGCGCAGGACGACCTCGCCCGACACGACGATCAGCCACTCCTCCCGGTTCAGCTCGTAGTGGTAGGCCCACGCAGCTTCGCCCGGCGGTAGCTCGTACACACTCATGCCGGTCAGCTTCGAGTCGTGGACGAGCGTGAGCTGCGTACGCCGGAACCGATGACCGTCGCGGGTCGCGCGCGGGTCCTCGCCGAGCTCGTCGTCGCGCAGGTTGAAGACTCGACTCACAGCGCCAGCCCGTCGTGGGTGACGTGGACGACGGTGACAACCGCCCGCTCCACGTCGGCCTCCTCACCGGGGAGCTGGCCGAGCACCCACCCGGTCAGGATCTCCTCCAGTGCTCCGTAGAGCGCCCACGCTGCGACCGTCGGGTCGACATCGAGGCGCACCTCGCCGCGCCGCTGACCGGCTTCGATGATCCGGCCGAGCGCCTGGAAGAGATCGTTGATCTCGGCGACCCGGCGCCCGACCTCGGGGCTGCGCGCGACCTCGCGCACGAGCACGCACACGAGCTCGGGCGTGACGAGCCAGGAGCCGAGATAGATGCGGGCGAAGCGCCGCAACTGCTCGTTGAAAGGTGCGCCGGACTCCTCGATGCGGACGGTCTCGCGGACGAGCGTCGTCCACGTCTCGCGAAAGATCGTCTCCAGCACCTCTTCTTTCGAGCGGAAGTAGTGGTAGAGCAACCCATGTGCCACACCGGCCTCGGTGGCGATGTCGCCGACCCGCGAGGCGTGGAAGCCCTTGGCGGCGAAGACCCGCACTGCCGCCTCGAGAAGCTCGGTCCTACGGTCGATCGTGCGCTCGGACATCGCCGCCGCAGCATAATCAGCCCGCGATGCAGCCCCTGACCGACACGACCGTTGCGGATCTCACCCGCTATCTCCCTGGACCGTTCGCGAGCCGCGAGTTGCAGCGGCTCGGCGCACGCGTCGTGAAGATCGAGCCGCCGGACGGCGACCCGACAGCGCAGACGACGCCCGGGGTGTACGAGGCGCTGAACGCCGGCAAGGAAATTGTCCGGTGGGACGCGCGCAGCGAACCGCCGCCGGCGGTGCTCCAGGAGGCGGACGTCGTGCTGGAGGGCTTCCGACCGGGCGTGTGGGAGCGGCTTGGCGTCGACCTGCCCGCGCGGACGATCCTCTGCTCGATCACCGGCTTCGGCGGGGCCGGCGACCGCGCGCGGCGGGCCGGCCACGATCTGAACTACCTCGGCTACGCGGGCGCTCTGGCCGACACCGCACCGGCACTGCCGCCGATCCAGGTGGCAGACCTTGCGGCCGGGGCCCAGGCGGCCGTGATCGAGATCCTCGCCGCGCTCCTCGAACGCGCCCGCTCAGGCAGCGGCGGGCGCATCGTCATCTCGATGACGCACGGCGCCCACAAGCTGGTCGCCCACCGCCTCGCCGGCGAACCGATCCCGCGGCTGCTGACCGGCGGCGCCGCCTGCTACCGGATCTACGAGACGGCCGACGGGCGCTTCGTGACCGTCGCCGCACTCGAGCCGAAGTTCTGGCAGCGCCTTTGTGATCTGCTCGACCGGCCGGAGCTCGTCGACCGCGCCTTCGACCCGGAGCTGCCGGAACTTGTGGCGCTGTTCAAGACCCGGTCGCTCGCAGACTGGCTCGAGCTGCTCGAGGACGAGGACACCTGCGTCGGCCCGGTGCTCTCCCTCGAAGAGGCGGCGCTCGGCCTTGTCTAACCTCGCCGCGATCGCCTTTGCCCTCTTCGGCATCCACGTCGGCGCCGACCGCGTGCTGCCTGTCGGCTACGCACCGTCGTGGAGCCCCGACTCCGAGCGCATCGCGTACGTGATGCGCGGCGATCTCTGGGTAGCCGATCGCGACGGCACCCACCGCTCGCTGCTGGTCCGCGCCGCCGACCAGCCGGCCTGGGGGCCCAATGGACGGCGGATCGCCTTCGTGCGCGCAGGCTCGGTGTGGACGGTGCGGGCGGACGGCCTCGACGAGCGCCGCCTCGCACGGGGCGCCCACCCCGACTGGTCACCCGACGGCAGCCGCCTGGCGTTCGACCGCGACGGTGAGACCTACACCGCCCGCTGGTGGTACGGCGGTGCGCAGAAGGATGCCGGCCTCGGGACCGAGCCGGCCTACGCGCCCGACGGGCGGCTCGCAGTCGTCCGCGAGGGCCAGATCTACGTCGGCGGGAACGCCGTCGCGACCGGCACGTCGCCCGACTGGTCGCCCGGCGGCCGCCTCGCCTGGGTGCGCGACGGCGTCATCTACGTGGCCGGCAAGCGCTACCACCGGGGCGTGCAGCCGGCCTGGCATCCGGCACTGCGGTCGCGCGAGCTGCTACCCGACTTCGACCAGCGCGCTCCGAGCGGACTCGTGATCGCCGGCGCTCCGCACGGATGGCGGCTCGGATTCACGTCGCTCGTCGACAATCTCGGGCCTGGCAGCTCCGTGCTCGTCGGCGTCAGGCCGCCCGGCTCCTCGCGCATGCTCGGCACGCAGCGCGTGCGGCTCGCGAACGGCAAGACGCGCGTCTACCGGAACGTCGCCGAGTTCCGGTACACCAATTCGCCACCGCACCACCACTGGCACCTGATGCGTTTCGACTCGTTCGAGCTTCGGACGCTCGACGGCAGGACACTCGTCCGCGACCGCAAGAGCGGCTTCTGCCTCGCCGACCACTGGGGTGCGGCACCGGGCGTCTATCCCAGCCGCCACCCGGTCTTCCTCGGCGACTGCGAGCAATTCCATCCGGAGGCGACGAGGGTGACGATGGGCACGTCGCCCGGCTACACCGACCGCTACCCCGCGTTCTTCCACGGCCAGAACGTCGACATCACCCACGTCCCGGCCGGGGTCTACGACCTCGCTCACCGCGTCAACGCCGAACTGCGGCTGCACGAGCTCCGGTACGACAACGATGCCGCGTCGGTGCGGATCCGGCTCACCTGGCGGAACAGCACGCCTACCGTGCAGGTGCTTCGCACCTGCCAGTCGTCGGCTACCTGCTGAAGCGCGAGGGGACGAGGCGCGCGTGGGCGTGCCACGCGGCCAGCGCGAGCACGAACATCGCTCCCGCCGCGATCACGAGCGCCTGCGCGGCGATCCCGAACGCGATCGCATCCTCGCTCCGAACACCGGCGGCGACGAGGATCGCAGCGCCCGCACCGGCCTGCACCGCTGCGCCCGCCGGCGCGACGGGGAGAACGGCCGAGGCCGCCGAGGCGCAGACGAAGGCGAGCGCAAGGGCGAAATCGGTGCCGAGACCCAGTGCCGCAAGCAGCACGAAGGTCGCGAGCGAGCGGAGCACCCACGAGGTCGCGACCGCTCCCCACGCGAACAGGGCCTCACGCCGCGAGGTCGCGTTGTCGCGCATCCAGCCGGCGACCCTGAACCGCTTGACGAACCGAACGCCCGTCAGGCGCGGCAGGGTCAGGACGACGGCCGCAGCGGCAATCCCGGCGACGACGATGATCGCGAGACCGGCCTGGAACCAGCCGCCGACGTGCTCGATCCCGAGGGCGACCGCGGCGAGCGGCGACATGGCCGCGCTGTCGATCAGCCCGAGCAGGAACAGCGACAGCGCAACGGCGCCGAAACTTGCCGTCCGACGGCGGCAGCGGCGCACGACCGCGACGCGGATCACCTCGTCGCAGCGGCCGGGCAGTGCGATCCCGCCGACCGACGCGGCGCCACCCGCGGCGGCGAGCGTCAGTACGGCCGGCCGCTCATCGGTGCGAAACAGGCGCTGCCAACCCCAGGCTTTCGCCGCGTAGGCGCCCAGGAAGATCACGGCGGCGAGTGCGACCAGCCAGAGATTGGCGCGGTGCAGCGGCCAGCCGGTGTGCGCGAAATGGCGCGCGACGAGCGCGGTCACCGCGAGAGCGACCAGCACGAAACCGGTGTTGAGGAGGCGCTTCAGCGTCAAGAGGTGCAATCGCCATCGGCAGCTCGGCCGCCGACCCGCATCCCTCACTTTGTAGCGTCTTTCGCCTCCTCCTGCGGCAAAAGCCGCTCCGACATGGCGTCGAGTGCCGACGTCAACTGGCTCGGGATCACCCAGACCTTGTTCGCATCACCCTGCGCGATCTGGGGCAGCACCTGCAGATACTGGTAGGCCAGCAGCTTCGGATCGGGGTTGCCCTCGTGGATCGCCGTGAAGACGGTGCCGATCGCCTCGGCCTGCCCTTGCGCCGCCAGGATCGCGGCCTGCTTCTGGCCCTCGGCCTTGAGGATCGCCGACTGCTTCTCGCCTTCGGCGGTCAGGATCTGCGCCTGCTTGACGCCCTCCGCCTGGAGGATCGCGGCACGCTTCTCCCGGTCGGCGCGCATCTGCTTCTCCATCGTGTCCTTGATCGACGGCGGCGGGTCGACCGACTTCAGCTCGACCCGGTGCACGCGGATCCCCCACTTCCCGGTCGCCTCGTCGAGAATCCCGCGCAGCTGGTCGTTGATCGTCTCGCGCGACGTGAGCGTCTGCTCGAGGGTCATGCCGCCGATCATGTTGCGCAGCGTCGTGACCGTCAGCAGGTCGATCGCGTTGACCGGGTTCGCGATCTCGTAGGTCGCCGACTTGGGATCGGTGACCTGGAAGTAGATGACGGTGTCGATGTTGACGACAAGGTTGTCCTCGGTGATCACCGGCTGCGGCTCGAACGAGACGGCCTGCTCACGCAGGTCGAGGAGCGGTTTGACGCGATCGATGAAGGGGACGACGAGCGTCAGGCCCGGCGTCAGCGTCCGCGAGTAGCGCCCGAGGCGCTCGACCACGCCCGCGCGTGCCTGCGGGATGACGCGAATCGTCTTCGCCAGCGCGAGCAGAAAGAAGAGCACGATCACCACGGCCGCGATCACTACAACCATCTGGACCTCCTATCCGGCGACGAGGGCGGTGACGCCCTCGATCTTGATGATGTCGACCGTGGCGCCCTCGGGGAACACCTGGTCGTCGAGGTAGGCGCGAGCGCTCCAATCCTCGCCGCCGATGCGGACCCGGCCGCCGTTCCGGTCGACCTGTTGCGTGACGAGCCCCTTGCGGCCGATCAGCGCATCGGTGCCGGTGCGCGAGAGCGCCGGCAGGCGGATGTGGTTGCGCGCGATCGGCCTGAGAATCGCGAGCGAGGCGACCGAGCAGATGATGAAGACGGCCACAGAACCGAGTGTGCCCACCCCGAGCAGTGAGGCGACGGCCGCGGCGAGCGCGGCGATCGCGACCGGGCCGAGGAAGAAGAGCCCCGGGGTCAGCACCTCGCCGACCGCGAGTACGACCGCGAGGATCACCCACAGGAGCCAACCCACGAAGCGAGCTTAGACGAGGCCGAGCGCGGCGGGCAGGCCGCCGAGGTCGGACAGGCGCGGGTCGTGGCCCGGGTAGCGGTGCTCGCGGTCGATCAGCACAGCCTGCATGCCGACCGTGAGGGCGCCGTCGATGTCGTCCTCGGGCGAGTCGCCGACCATCGCCGCCTCGGTTGCGTCGACGCCGAGCAGCGCGAGCATGTGCCGGAAGATCGCCTCGTGCGGCTTGGTCTTGCCGTGCACCCGAGAGGTCAGTACGGCGTCGACTTCGAGCGCATGATGCGCGACGAACAACTCGAGGTCGCGCGCGGTGTTCGAGAGCAAGCCCAGCCGGAGCCCGCGCCTGCGCAGGGCACCGAGCGCCGGGAGCACGTCGTCGTAGAGCTCGAAGTGGTCCGCGTTCTCCCAGGCGTGCGTCATCTCGGCGGCGCACGCGTAGGTGTCGCCGCGGCCGCCCATTCCCTCGATCACCCGCTGGGTGAAGAGCACCCACGTCTCTTCGTCGTGCTCGAGCTCGGGATGGCGCTCGAGTGTCTCGAACGCCTCCCTGCGGGCCTCGTCGTAACGGGCGGGATCGAGGTCGAGGCCGTAGCGCGCCCCGAGCCGCCGGTACCCGTCGGGGCCGAGGTTCGGCCCCGGCTGGGCCAGCGTGAAGTCGACGTCGAACACCACTGCGCGGAGCACGCCGCGACGATAGCCCGGGTCACTCGAACCTGGTTCGGCCGTCGGCCGAACCAGGTTCGTGCGTGCGTCGTATCGGGGTGCGGAGATTTGAACTCCGGACCTCTCCGACCCGAACGGAGCGCGCTACCAGGCTGCGCCACACCCCGAGACCGGCACAGGTTAGCGGAGGAATTCCAGCGCAGCCCTGGCGCATGCGTCCGGACGCTCGGAGATCAGGAGATGGCCACAGTCGGCGATCACCCGGACCGGCGCACGCAGTCGGCGGGCATACTCGAACCCGTCCTCGAGCGGAACCTGGCGGTCGCGGGCACCCCAGAGCACGAGCACGGGGCAGCGAACGCGGTCGAGGTCCTGTCTCGGGTCGTCGGCCGCCAGCGCCCGGCCGGCGCCGATCGCATCGGTGTGCATCGTCGGCCCGCGGAGCAGCCCGTGCACGGAGCGCTCGCTGAGCAACTCGGCGTTCGAGACCTCGAGAGGACTGAAGATCAGACGGCGCAGGCGCCTGGAGCGCGCAATGCGCCCGGCGCGTCGTCCGGCGAGACGGCCCGGCTGCACGATCCCGACCAGCGTGATCGTGATCTCCGAGAGCCGGGTCGAGCTCGTGATGCCCGCCGCAGCAGCGAGCACGAGCCGCCGCACCAGCTCGGGCCGGCGCTCGGCAAGGCGCAGCCCGACCGTCCCGCCGAGTGAGTGCCCGAACACATCGACCGGCTCGCCGCCCGGCAGGCACGCGGCGACCGCGTCGGCGTAGGCCGCCAGCGTCGGGCCGGCCGGCAGCGGCGATGAAGCGGCATGGCCGGGCAGGTCGGGGATCAGCAGCCTCCGGCCGGGGAGCAGCGGCGCCAGCTCGCTGAAGTTCCAGGCCGCGCCGCCGTAGCCGTGGATCAGCAGCAGCGGGGGTCCGTCACCACCCTCGAACAGCCGCAGTCGAGCACCGCGGTGCTCGACCCACCGCTCGTCGAGGCCCGGCAGAAGGCTGCTCGCATCCGTCACGTCGATCGATTATTGTGTGACTAGCATGAGCATGTTGGCGACAGGGGGACGCGAGTGAAGCTTCCCGTCCTGCGCCTAGAGGACTTGACCGACCAGCCCGCCTGCGCCCCGTGCGCGGCGGGCTTTTTCGTGCTTCGAGCGACCACCGAGCGGGAAGGAGCGAGATGGCAAACCACCTGACGCCGGACGAGCTGTCGAAGGAGACCGGCATCGACCGTGAGGACGTGATCCGGATCTGCGTCGAGGAGAGCGTCCCGATCTACCACGGCAAGATCGACAAGACGCTGTTCTCAGCCCAGCTCCAGGCGATCGGGGCTCAGCCCGCGCAGCACTAGCTGCAGCGAGCTACTTCCGGACTGTCTACTTCCGGGCCGCGGCGGACTTCTTGCGAGAAGGCGCCGCGGCCTTGTCTTTCGCGGCGGGCTTCTTCGAGGCGGCCGCGACCGAGGCGCGGAGAGCCTCCATCAGGTCGACGACCGGCGTCTCGGTCTCCGGCTCGGGCAGGGTGATCTCGTGCCCGGCGGCCTTGGCCTCGAGCACCTCACGGAGCTGGGCGCGGTACTCGCTGCGCAGCTCGGTGGGGTCGAAGGGCGCTGCCAGCGAGGCGATGATCTGCTTGGCGAGATCGAGCTCGGGCTTCTTCACCTCCGCCGTCGAGACGGCCTCGTCGATCTCGGCATGGCTCTTGACGTCCTCAGCGACGAACAGCGTCTCGAGCGCGAGCGCGTCGCCCATGGGCCTGATCAGGCACAGCTTCTCCTTGCCGGCGAGCACGAAGCGACCCAGTGCGGCGACGTCGCCTTCCTTCATCGCCTCGAGCAGCAGGACGTACGGGCGACGGGCGGCTTCCGCAGTCGACGGGACGAGGAAGTAGGTCCGGTCGAAGAAGATCGGATCGACCTCCTCGAGCCGCACGAACCGGCTGATCTCGATCGAGCGCGAGGTGTCCCGCTGCTCGATCGCCTCGAGGTCGGCATCCTCGACCATTACGAACTGCCCCTTGGCCACCTCCCAGCCGCGGACGAGCTCGTCGGACTCGACGTCGCGCTCGTGGACCGGGCAGTAACGCTTCTGCTTGATTGGCGTGCCGCACTCGCGGTGCAGCATCCGGAACGAGACGTCGGACTGCCGCGCCGCCGGCTTCGTCGCAGGCGCAAGCCCGACCGGGATGTTCACGAGGCCGAAGCTGACCGATCCGTTCCATGATGTGCGCATCTGCAGGAGAAAGTGTAGAGGGACGACGTGAATTCGCGCTCCCCTGACCGGTTCCTCCGAGTAGATTGCGGCCGTGACGCGCCAGCGGACGATCGCGAATCTGTGGCGGGACGCGACGTCGGAGGAGCGTGGGACGCCGGCGTACCTGCACGAGGTCGACGGCGAGTGGCAGCCGGTGTCGTGGGCCGAGGCGTCAGAAGCGGTCGACGAGATCGCGAACGGCCTGCTCGCCCTGGGTGTCGCCAAGGGCGAGGCGTTCGCGCTGCTCGGCCGGACGGCGCTCGAATGGGCGCTCTTCGACTTCGCGCTCGCCCTGGTCGGTGCGGTCGGGGCCCCGATCTACGCCTCGAGCTCGGAGCGCGACGTGCGCTACGTCCTCGAGCACTCACGCTCGGTCGGCGTGCTCGTCGAGGACGACGAACAGGCCGCCAAGGTCGGCGACTCGGTGTCCCGTGTGATCTCGTATGCGGGGCTCGACGAGTTGCGAGCCGCGGGTCGCAAGTTCGCAGCTGCAAACCCGGACGCGCTGCGTGAGCGGGCCGACTCGCTCGACGAGGACGACCTGTTCACCTTCATCTACACGTCGGGAACGACCGGGCCGCCGAAGGCCTGCATGATCCGGCACCGGAACTACTACGCGATGGTGCAGAAGAGCGACGAGCTCGAGCAGCGGCTGACCCAGCCCGGCGACGTGATGCTTCTCTACCTGCCCCTGGCGCACAACTACGGCCGGCTGCTGCATCTGTCGGCCGCCTACATCGGGTTCACGATCGCGTTCCTGCCGGACCCGATGCGCGCGGCTGCCGAGCTGCAGCGCGTCCGGCCGACGCTGTTTCCAAGCGTCCCGCGCGTCTACGAGAAGATCTATGCGACCGTCGCCGCTCGCTTCGAGGCGGAGACCGGCGTCCGCCGCAAGCTGGTCGACTGGGCGCTCCGTGTCGGCGGGGAAGTGTCGGTGCTCCGTCAGGCGAAGCAGCCCGTGCCGGCTGGTCTCGCCCGGAAGCACCGGCTGGCCGACCGCCTCGTGTACTCGAAGGTCAAGGAACGGCTCGGCGGCCGGCTTCGGATCGCGAATGCGGGCGGCGCCCCGCTCTCACGGGAGATCGCCGAGTTCTTCCATTCGATCGACATCCTGATCCTGGAGGGGTACGGACTCTCCGAGGTGACGACGGCGGCGACCGTGAACCGGCCTGAGGCGTTCAAGTTCGGGACGGTCGGCAAGCCGATGCCGGGAGTCGAGCTCGATTTCGAGCCGGACGGGGAGATCCTGATCCGCTCGAACACCGTCTTTGCCGGGTACTACCGCGACCCGGAGGCGACCGCCGAGGTGCTCGACGAGGAAGGGTTCGTCCACACGGGCGACATCGGCCACCTCGACGAAGACGGCTTCCTCGTGATCACCGACCGCAAGAAGGACATCATCGTCACCGCCGGCGGCAAGAACGTCGCCCCGCAGAACCTCGAGAACGAGCTGAAGGCCCACGCGATCGTCTCCCAGGCGCTCGTGATCGGCGATCGGCGGCCGTACATCGGCGTCCTGATCACGCTCGACCCCGATGCAGTCTCCGAAGAGCCCGAGTCGGCGGTCAGTCGTGCGATCGATGCGGTCAACGACGGCCGGTCGGGTTACGAGCAGATCAAGCGGTTCCGGATCCTGCCGCGTGACTTCTCGCTCGAGCACGACGAGCTGACCCCGACGCTGAAGATTCGCCGCAAGGTGATCCTCGACCACTTCGCCGAGGACGTCGAGGCGCTGTACGCCGACTAGAGGATGCGGCGGGCGCCGACGTAGCTCGACGCGTACCAGCCTTCGTAGAGGCTGGAGACCTTGACGACATCACCGGTGTGCGGGGCGTGGACGAACTGCCCGCCGCCGATGTAGATGCCCACGTGGCCGAGCCCGTCGAAGAAGACGAGGTCGCCGGGCTCGAGCTGGTCCTCCGACACCGGCGCACCCATGCTGTAGAGGGCGTAGGTCGAGTGCGGGAGCGACTTGCCGACCGCTGCGAAGGAGTAGACGACGAGGCCGGAGCAGTCGAAGGAGTCGGGGCCGGCCGCAGCCCAGACGTACGGCTTGCCGAGCTCCGACATGGCCACGCCGACAGCGCCGGAGAAGCTCGACGGCGGCGCGATCACCGTGTCCTGGAGCGGCGCCTGCGCCGTGATCCCGACGACGGTATCGGCCGCGTCCTGCTGCACGACCCGGTGGGCGGCGGCTGCGCGAGCCTGCGCGGCCTGCGCCATCTGCAGCTGCCGGGCCTGCTCGGCGGCGATCATCGAGGCGATCTGGCCCTTGATCGAGGAGAGCAGCGACTGCTGCTCCGCGAGCTTCGAGGCGATCGCCTGTTTCGCCGCTGCACGCTCGGCGACGACGCGCTGCTGACTGGCTCTCGCCGTCGTCAGCGCGGCCCGGTTCCGCTGGACGGCCCTCCGGAAGATCTGTACCTGGCCGAGCACGTTCGCGTCCAAGTTCGTGACGCTCTTCGCGTTGTCGAGGCGATTGATCATGTCGTCGAGGCTCCGCGCGCCGAGGATCACCTCGAGGGTCGAGGTCTGCTCGGAGGTATAGAGCGAGACGAGTCGGGCCGAGATCGCACGCTGGCTCTGCTGAAGATTGTGACGTGCGACACGAAGTTCGTGCTTGTTCTCCTTCAGGTCGCGCTGGATCCGCAGCAGCTGGGCGTTCGAGGCGTCGTACTGGGATCGCGCCCGCTCGAGCGAGTCGGAGAGGTCGCGAAGCTGCCCCATCACCTGCTGCGCCTCGGCCCGTTTCGACGCGACCGAAGGGTCGGCGAACGCCGGGACTGCCGCCATCAGGGCGATGCAGATCCCCGCGAGAACGTACGGCGCCTGCCCCAACCTACTTATGACAAACCCCTGGTTGGGGCCTGGGACGGGCGCACCGGGAGGGGCCGGTACGTCACGAGTGCAGGAGGCTAGCAGGCTTTCCGGACGAGCGTCAACCGGGTACCTGCCGAAATCGTGGCAAAACACACGTAATTCTCCGTCGGCAAGTGAGTTCCTGCCCGGAACCTGGTACGGTCCTGCCCCGTGCTTGGGCAGGCACAAACGCCGCGACGGCGCTTCTTGCCGTTCGCCGCCATCGCCCTGGTCGTCCTTGCGGCGCCTGCACTCGGCCTCGCCGGGGCGTCCCAGTCTGCCTCGTCGCTGCGCGCCCAGAACGCCGGCCTGGAATCGCGCTCCCGTTCGGCCGCGCTCGAGCTCTACTCGCTCGACGAACGCGTGGCGCTGGCGCGGGCCCGCTACGTCCGGCTCCAGCGCGAAGCGGCGTCGCTCCGAGCCGAGCGCGCCGACCTGAAGCAGGCGCTGGCAGTCGCGCGCCGCGGCAACCGCATCGCCCAGAGGCAGCTCGCGGTGAGGCTCCGCCTGATGTACGAGCAGGGAGAAGTCGAGCCCCTCGAGATCATCTTCGGCTCGAAGACACTCGACGAGGCGCTCGCGAGCATCGACAACCTGAGCCGGATGACCGCCCAGGGCGAGGACGTGCTCCGTCAGATCGAAGCAGCCCGCACAACCCTCGACGCCGCAACCGGCCGGCTCGCCGCGCGCCAGGCCGCGATCGCCACGGCGCTGGCAGAAGCCAGGGCCACCGCGGACTCGCTGCTCCAGACGCGTGGCGAACGCCAGGCGTACATCGCTTCGCTGGCGTCCAAGCGCAGGTTGAACGACGCTCAGATCTCCTCGCTGCTGACCCAGGCGAGCGCCGCCCAGGTTCGTAGCGACGCCCTCTCGAGGCCAACCGTCACCGCGGCGGCGCCCGTGACCCGCGTCGCAGCAGCGCCTGTCGCCGCGACGAGCGCAGGTCGCACGATGAGCGTGATCGCGACCGGCTACTCGATGCCCGGCTCGACCGCCAGCGGCCTGCGTGTCGGCTGGGGAGTCGCGGCCGTCGATCCTTCGGTGATCCCACTCGGCACTCACATGATCGTCCCCGGCTACGGGAGCGCGGTCGCCGCCGACACGGGCGGTGCCGTGTCGGGCGCGACGATCGACCTCTGGTTCCCGACGGTCGCCCAGGCCAGTGCCTGGGGACGGCGCGTCGTCACGATCACCCTGCGCTAGTACGGACTAAGCTTCGGCTCGACGCTCCGGGTAGGCCCAGGCTTTGAGCGAACCAGAGACCACCGCCGACCGACTAATCCCTCGCGTGCTGCTCGTGGACGACCACGACCTCTTTCGCTCGGGCCTCCGAAACCTGCTCGACGAGCAGGACGTCGAGGTGGTCGGGGAGTGCGACAACGGCTCGGACGCGCTCGAAGCGGTGCGCGAACTGGCGCCGGACGTCGTCGTGATGGATCTCAACATGCCCGGAATCAGCGGCGTCGAGGCGACGCGGCAGATCTCGATGATCGCGCCGTTGACGCGCGTGCTCGTGCTGACGATCTCGGATCAGGACGAGGACGTGATGGACGCCGTTGTGGCCGGTGCCTGCGGCTACCTCCTGAAGGACGCATCGATCACCGAGCTGATGCAGGGCATCCGTTCGGCGGCGGTCGGCGAGTCGCTCATCTCCCCCACGATTGCGACGAAGGTGCTGCAGCGCCTGCGTGCGACCAGTGGCTCGCGACACGATGCCGAACTGATCCGCTCGGAGCTCTCTGCGCGTGAGCTCCAGGTGCTGAAGCTGATCGCGAACGGGCAGGACAACGCGCTGATCGCCGCCGAGCTGCACATCAGCCCGAAGACGGTCAAGAACCACATCTCGAACATCCTGATGAAGCTGCAGATCGAGAACCGCATCCAGGCCGCGGTCTACGCGGTCCGTTCGGGCCTGGTCTGAGCAGAGCTAGGCGCGGAGGCGCCGCAGCTCGCCGAGGCGGCCACGCAGCTGTCCGAGCTCGCCGGCGTTGCCGCTGAGCTGCCTGGCGAGCTCGGACAGCTCCTGTGTCCGCGCGAGACCGTCATCGGGCTGCAAGCGCCGGACGGCGTCGCTGAACCGACGCTCCAGCCGCAGCCGTTCCGTCTCGAGGATCAGGACGTGTGCGAACCCATCGGTCAGGGTCCGATCGATCGAATCGGGATCCTGCTCGGGCGAGTCGAGCAACTCGGAGATGCGGGTGTCGAGCTCACTCATTCCCGACGATTCTTCGTTCAGCGGCCACACCCGGCAAGGGTCGGGCGGCCCATCTTCGGCATGCGGCGGACCCAGGCGACCGGAGGCGACGGCACAATTGCGGCGTGACGCGGGGTCTCATCGTGATCGTGTGCGCCCTCGCGCTTGCTCCACTCGCGCGCGCCGCGCCGCTCCCGACGCGGCTTGCCCAGGCCCTCGCCGTGCCCGGCAGCCGTCCGGCCGAGTCGGCCGCGATCGCGATCGACCTGCGGAGCGGCCGGCCGGTCTTCGAACGGAACGCCGACGCGTCGCTGGCCCCGGCCTCGAACGAGAAGCTGCTCGTCACCTACGCGGCGCTCGCTTCGCTCGGCACCGGCTACCGGTTCCGCACCGAAGTGCTCTCTTCCGGCCATCAGGACGGCACGACGTGGCACGGCAACGTCTACCTGAAGGGGTTCGGCGACCCCACACTCACCTCGCACGAGCTCGCCCGGCTCGCCGCCCAGCTCAAGACCGCTGGTATCGAGCGGATCGACGGACGGGTCGTCGGCGACGAATCATGGTTCGACGTGACACGCACGGCGCCCGGCTGGAAGTCGTCCTTCTTCCTCTTCGAGTCACCCCCGCTCTCCGCGCTCGTGGTCGACCACGGCGTCTACGACAACCACCTCTCGCTCGACCCGGCGCTGGCCGCCGCCGGACGGTTCAAGCAGTTGCTGCGTGCGCGGGGCATCGTCGCGGGGCGGGCGAGTGTCGGCAGAGCTCCGGCTGAGGTGGCTGCGCTCGCCCAGATCGAGTCGGCTGCACTGCCGAAGGTGCTGCGAGAGATGGATCGCGACAGCGACAACCTCACCGCCGAGCTGATGCTCAAGCAACTCGGTGCGGAGAGGGGAACCGGCGGAACGACCGCCGCCGGCGTCGCCGTTGCGCGGCGCGACCTGGCCGCGGCCGGCGTTCCCCTGGCCGGCGTGCGCATGGCCGACGGCTCAGGGCTGTCACTCGACGACCGCCTGACGGCGCGAGCGCTCGTCTCGTTGCTCGTCGCCGCGTGGAACAACCCAGAGCTCCGAACCGCGTTCTGGCACGCGCTGCCGGTGGCAGGCGAGAACGGCACGCTCGAGGACCGCATGGAACGCGCACCGGCGCGCGGGGTCGTGCGGGCCAAGACGGGGACGACGAACCGTTCCTCCGCCCTGTCCGGCTTCGTGGGCACGCGATATGCGTTCGCGATCATCCAGAACGGCTTCCCGGTGCTCGCGTGGGCCGCACGCGAGGCGCAGGATCGCTTCGCGACCGCGCTGGCCTCAACCGTCTAGCAACGCCTGCAGGTCGGCCTCGCCGAGCAGGGGCACGCCCGCTTTCTCGGCCTTGGCCACCTTGGAGCCGGGGGTCTCGCCGACGAAGACGCCGGTCGTCTTCTTCGAGACGTTGTCGGAGACCTTCGCGCCGAGCGCCTCGAGTGCCGCCCGCGCGTCCTCGCGGGACATCGACTCGAGCGTGCCCGTGATCACGTACTGCGCGCCGGTCAGAGGGCCTTCGACGGGCCTGTCTCCTTCATCGGCCTCGAAGTTGAGCCCGAGGGCACGCAGGTCGGCGACGAGCTTCGCGTTGTCCTCATCGGCGAACCACTCCGCGATCGCCTCGGCGCGCTCGGGCCCGATCCCCTCGCACTCCATGATCTCCTCCTGCGCCGCGCCGGCCAGCCGGTCGACGTCGCCGAAGTGCCGGGCGAGGTTCTGAGCAGTCACCCAGCCGACGTCCGGGATGTTCAGGCCGAAGAGCACCCTGCGGAACGGGATTGCCTTGGACGCCTCGATCGCAGCGATCGTGTTCGTCGCCGAGATCTCGGCGAAGCCGTCCAACTCGAGGAGCTGCTCCTTCGTGAGGAGGTAGAGCTCGGGCAGGGAACGGACGAGCCCGAGCTCCCAGAGCCGCCGGACGAGTTGCTCGCCGACGCCCTCGATGTCGGCGGCCGCCTGCACCCAGTTGATCAGCGACTCGAGCCCGCGCGAGGGGCAGGCCCGGTTCGGGCAGCGATGCATCACCTCGCCCTCGGGCTTGACGATCGCCGTTCCGCAGAGCGGGCAGTTCGTGGGCATGGCGAACGGCTTCGTCCCACGGCGATGGGCGCCGGCCGGCCCGACGATCTGTGGGATCACGTCGCCGGCGCGCTGCACGATCACGTCGTCGCCCTCGCGGATGTCCTTGCGGTTGATGTCTTCTTCGTTGTGCAGCGTCGCCCGTGAGACGGTGACACCGCCGACCTCGACGGGCTCGAGCATCGCCCAGGGGTTGAGTGCTCCCGTTCGGCCGACACGGATGGCGATCTTGTGGAGCCGCGTCGTTGCGGTCATCGGCGCCCACTTGAACGCGCGTGCCCAGCGCGGCCGCTGGTGCAGCGCTCCCAGCGTGCGCTGCTGCGCGAGGTCGTCGACCTTGATCACGATGCCGTCGATCTCGTAGTCGAGCTCGGAGCGCTTCCGTTCCCAGAGCCGGCAGGCCTTCGCCACTGCCTCGACCGTCTCCAGACGCTCCGCAAACGGGTTGATCGGGAAGCCGTGGGTGCGGAGCCATTGCAGCGTCTCCCAGTGAGAGCCGAGCTCGACCCCATTGTGCGCACCGATGCCGTACGCCCAGAATGAGAGCGGCCGGCTGGCGGTGATCGCGGAGTTCTTCTGGCGCAGCGAGCCGGCAGCGGCGTTGCGCGGATTCGGTGCGAGCTTCTGGTCGCTCCCGGCAAGCCGCTCGTTCAGCTCGCGGAAGCCGGACAGCGGCATGTACACCTCGCCACGCACTTCGACGACCGGCGGAGCATCGTCACCGAGCAGCTGAAGCGGGATCGACGGGATCGTGCGGAGGTTGACGGTGACGTCCTCACCGACCTCGCCGTCGCCTCGGGTCGCACCTCGCACAAAAATGCCGTTCTCGTAGGTCAGGTTGATCGCGAGCCCGTCGATCTTCGGCTCGATCACGTAGGCCACCGGCTCGTCGGCGTCGAGCCGCTTCGCGACGTCGTCGGTCCACTTGAGGATCGCCTCGTCCGTCGTCACCTTCTCGAGCGAGCCCATCGCCGTCAGGTGACGCACCTTCACGAATTTCGCCGACGGCGGCGCGCCGACACGCTGGGTCGGCGAATCCGGCGTCAGGAGCTTCGGGTTCGCCTCCTCGAGCGCAACCAGCTCGTCGTAGGCGCGGTCGTAGGTGGCGTCGTCGACCGACGGGGCGTCGAGCACGTGGTACTCGTGCAGCCACCGGTTCAACTGGCGGCGGAGCTCAGCGGCGCGTGCTTCAGAGCTCGGCAAGCAGTTCCTCGGCGGTGTCGACGACGACGTCGGCGTCGCCCAGTGCGTCGCGGTCGTGGATGCGCCCCCAGGTGACGGCGATCGCCCGCAGGCCGCCCGCTCGCGCTGCCTGCATGTCGTAGGGCGAGTCACCGACGTACGCCGCCTGATCGGGAGTCGCGTCAAGCCGTTGGAGCGCGAGCAGCAGCGGCGCCGGGTCCGGCTTGTGCAGCTCGGTCTCGTCGCCACCGACGACGGTGTCGAAGAAGTGCGCGATCGGCAGCCGTGCGAAGGCGAGGTCGACGGTCGAGCGCCGCTTGGCGGTGACCAGGCCGAGCAGGCGCCCCTCCGCACGCAGGGTGCGAAGTGCATTCTCGATGCCGGCGAACGTCTCGAGCTCCTCGTGGAGCGGCTCGTTGTGTGCGCGGTAGACGCGGACGAGCTCCTCGACCCGGTCCGGTGCGAACGCCTCCATCTGCGCCTCCAGGCCCGGCCCGCCGACGTTCGCCATCAGCTCCTGCTCGGTGTAGCGCCGGGCCAGCACCGACTCGGTCGCGTGGCGCATCGAGGCCAGGATGATTCCGCCGGAATCGACGACAGTACCGTCGAAATCGAAGAGGACGACCGGGAAGCGCACGCGGCCGATCCTAGCCAGCGCTACAGCCGCAGCGTCTCGCGGAGCGAGCGTGCCTGCCTAGGCTCGCGAGCCTGTGGATGGTTCGTTACACATTTGTCACGCTGGTTTGGCGACGGGTCACGTCCTCGTAGGTCACGGCCGTCAGGTACAAGCCGTGGGCCGGGGCTGTTCGGCCGGCTTCGGTTCTCGGGCGGCCGGCGAGGAGCGGCAGGATCTCCTGGCGGCGAAGCATCGTGCCGACCAGCGAGCGCACCATGTGGCGGAGGAACGAATCGCCCGTGATCTCGAATGCGACCTCGTTGTCGTCCACCTCGAGCCAGTTCGCGGCGAAGACCGTCCGCACGAAGGTCGAATGCTGGGTCTCCGTCGGTGTGAAGGCGCGGAAGTCGTGCTTGCCGACGAGCGGCTGTGCTGCGGCCTGAAGCGACTCGAAGTCGAGCGGAGCCGGATGCCAGAGCGCTCGCGTCGCGTCGAGCGCCGAGCGCTCTCGGCGGCGCCACACGCGATAGCGGTACGACCGCGAACGCGCGTCGAACCGCGCGTGGAAGTCGGCCGGAGCCTCCTCGACGGAGCTCACCGCGAGATCCGGCGGCAAGAACGCGTTCAGCGCGCCTGCCGCGCGGCCCGGCGGCGGTCCTCCCTCGACGTCGACGGAGACGACGTTCGCGAGCGCGTGCACGCCCGCGTCGGTGCGTCCCGCCACCGTGAGGCCGCCCGAACCAGGGTCGTAGACGCGCCCCAGTGCGTGCTCCAGCTCACCCTCCACGGTGCGCTCCCCCGGCTGCGTCGCCCAGCCGCGGAAGGCGGTGCCGTCGTACTCGACCGTTAGCTTCAGGCGCACGTCAGGGTCGCCTGCGCCCGCTTGTAAGGTCTGCCTTCTGCTCTAGTCACTTGGCATCACTCAGCTACACTCTAGTCGTGTCCGACGAGCAACACTTTCTCCTGCAGCGCGTCCAGCCGGCGATGGTGGGGCTGATCGACGGCTCGCTGTCGACGCTGGCGCCGATCTTCTCCGTCGCGATCGTCAGCCACAACCCCCTCTACGCCTTCGCAGCGGGGCTCGCGACCTCGATCGGCGCCGCAATCTCGATGGCCTTCTCCGAGGGGCTCTCCGACACCGGCGAGTTGACCGGGCGCGGGAGCCCGGCCGTGCGCGGCTCGATCACGGGCGCCGGGACGTTCCTCGGCGGGATCCTCCACACGCTGCCGTTCCTGCTGCCGAGCTACCACGCCGCGATCGTCACCGCGATCGTGGTGGTCGCCTTCGAGCTAGTCGGACTTGCCTGGATCCGCTGGCGGTTCTTCGGGACCAGCTTCACCAAGTCCCTCGGGCTCGTCAGCTTCGCCGGCGTCGTCATCGCCGTCGTCGGCGCCCTCGTCGGCGCCGGCGTCTAGCTGCTCTTCGTCCTCAGGCGCCTCAGGCTCGGCGACCGCGGCGGCCGGGGCCGGTGTGCGCTCTTCGCGCTGGGACGTGACGTACTCCTCGTCGACGAGCTCGAGATACGCCATCTCGGCCGCATCGCCTGCGCGTGGACCGATCTTGATGATCCGCGCGTAACCGCCCGGACGATCCTTGAAGCGTGGCGCCACCTCAGCGAACAGCTTGTGCACGACGTCGCGCGAGCGCAGGAACGCCGTCGCCTGCCGGCGTGCGTGCAGGTCGCCCCGCCGGCCGAGCGTGATCATCTGCTCGGCGATCGGCTTGACAGCCTTCGCCTTGGTGACGGTGGTCTTGATGCGCCCGTGCTCGATCAGCGCACCCGCAAGGTTCGAATAGAGCGCCTTGCGGTGCGCTGAATCGCGCCCGAGCTTCTTGCCGACTCGCTGGTGGCGCACGTCGGCTCCTACGCCTCGAGACCGTTCATCGACCCGCCGCGGAGCGTCAGGCCGTGCTGCTGCAGCGTCTCCTTGACCTCTTCGATCGACTTCTTGCCGAAGTTCGGGATCGCAGCCAGCTCGGACTCGGACTTCGTGACGAGATCACCGATCGTCTCGATCCCGACCCGCTTGAGGCAGTTGTACGAGCGAACGCCGAGCTCCAGCTCCTCGATCGGGAAGTTCTCCATCCCACCCGCGAGCGACGGGACGGCATCGAGGCCGCCGTCGGTCGAGGCGGTGGCGGACTCGCCGAAGCCTTCGATCCGCTCGAGATCGGTGAAGATCGCGAGCTGCCGGATCAGAATCTCAGCAGCCTCGCCGATCGCGTCCTTCGGGTCGATCGACCCGTTGGTCGTGACGTCGAGGATCAGCTTGTCGTAGTCGGTGCGCTGCCCGACGCGCGCCGCCTCCACGTCGTAGGAGACGCGGTTGATCGGCGAGAACATCGAGTCGACCGGGATGACTCCGATCGTGTGCGACTGACCCCGGTTGCCCTCGGCGGGCAGATAGCCCCGGCCGCGGCCGATCGTCAGCGTGATCTCGAGGCGGCCCTTCGAGGAGAGGTTCGCGATCTCGAGGTCCGGGTTGAGGATCTCGAGGTCGGCAGGCGCCTCGATGTCAGCGGCGGTGACGACGCTCTCGCCGCGCTTCGCCAGGCGAACCTCCACCTCCGGCGACTCGCCGTGGAGGATGCAGACGAGCTGCTTCAGGTTGAGGATGATGTCCGTCACGTCCTCGCGGACGCCCGGAAGCGTCGTGAACTCGTGAGCGACGCCCTCGATCTTGACCGAGGTGACGGCCGCGCCCTCGAGCGAGGACAGCAGCACCCGGCGCAGCGAGTTGCCGAACGTGTAGCCGAAGCCACGATCGAGCGGCTCGATCACGAAGACACCGCGGTCCTCGTTGACCTCCTCGTGCGTGATTTTTGGAATCTGGAAATCGGTCGCGCGTACTGCCAAGTCTTTCTCCTTTTCTAGCGAGTAGCGGGCAGCGCTACTTGCTGTAGAGCTCGACGATCAACTGTTCCGACACCGGCGTGTCGATCTCGGCGCGCTCGGGCCACTTCAGCACCGTGCCGGTCAGCCCGTCGTGGTCTGCTTGCAGCCACGGGGCGACGGCGGCGGTGAGGTCGGTCGCGTCGCGGACGATCTGCTCGGCGGTCGACCCGTTCTTCAACGTCACGACATCGTCCGGTTTCACCTGGTAGCTCGGGATGTTGACGCGGCGCCCGTTCACGAAGAAGTGCCCGTGACGGACAAGCTGGCGCGCCTGAGCGCGCGAGGCCGCGAAGCCGAGGCGGTACACGACGTTGTCGAGCCGCGTCTCGAGCATGCGCAGGAGGTTCTCACCGGTGACGCCACCTTGCTTGTTTGCCTTCTCGTAGTAGTTGCGGAACTGCGTCTCGAGCAGCCCGTAGTAGCGACGCGCCTTCTGCTTCTCGCGCAACTGCAACAGGTACTCGCTCTGCTTGATCCGGCCGCGCCCGTGCTCGCCCGGCGGATAAGAGCGGCGCTCGATCGCGCACTTCTCGGTCAGGCAACGCTCGCCCTTCAGGAAGAGCTTCATGCCCTCCCGGCGGCACTGCTTGCACTTCGGTGAGGTATCGCGAGCCACTACACACGCCTCCGCTTCTTCTGGCGGACGCCGTTGTGTGCCTGCGGCGAGACGTCCTTCACTCCGAGAATCTCGAGCCCGGCGGCCTGGAGCGAGCGGATCGCCGTCTCCCGGCCGGAGCCAGGGCCTTTCACGAAGACCTCGACCTTCTGCAGGCCGTGCTCCATGCCCTTACGAGCCGCCGAGTCGGCGGTCACCTGCGCGGCGAACGGTGTCGACTTGCGCGAGCCCTTGAACCCGGCCGAGCCGGCGGACTCCCAGACGATCACGTTGCCGTCCTTGTCGGTGAGCGCCACGATCGTGTTGTTGAACGACGTCTTGATGTGCGCCTGACCGATCGCGATGTTCTTGCGGACGCGGCGGCGCGTGCGGCCGCGCGTCGCAGCCTTGCGAGGAGGCGCCACTAGGTCTTCGCCTTCTTGCCGCGGCCGACGGTCTTCTTGGGGCCCTTGCGCGTGCGGGCGTTCGTCTTCGTCCGCTGGCCGCGTGCCGGCAGGTTCCGCCGGTGCCGCAGGCCGCGATACGAGCCGATCTCCTGCAGGCGCTTGATCGCCTGGGTGCGCTCGCGGCGCAGGTCGCCCTCGACTTGCTCGTTGGCGTCGATGTAGTCACGGAGCTTCGCGACCTCTTCCTCGGTCAGGTCACGAACCTTCGTGTCGGGCGAGAGGCCGAGCGCGGCGCAGATCTTCTGCGCGGTCGGCTGGCCGATCCCAAAGATGTACGTCAGCCCGATCTCGAGCCGCTTCTGATTCGGGAGGTTCACACCTGCGATACGAGCCAATTCTCTCCTTTATCCCTGCCGCTGCTTGTGGCGCGGGTTGGTGCAGATGACCATGGTGCGCCCATGCCGCTTGATCACGCGGCAGCGCTCGCACATGGGCTTGACGGAAGGACGGACTTTCATGAGAAGGGGACGCGCACAGGCTTCCGCCTGCCGACGCGGGTCGTCATCTTACCAGGACCGGTGCTGGCTGAGTCAGGATTCGCGGGCCTTCCGCCGTGATCGCGACCGTGTGCTCGAAGTGGGCCGCGAGCGACCCGTCGACGGTCGAGATCGACCATTCGTCGTCGTGGATATAGACGTCGGGATCGCCGGCGGTGATCATCGGCTCGATCGCGAGGGTCATCCCCTCCCGGAGCTCGGGGCCGCGCTGAGCCGAGGCGAAGTTGGGCACCTGCGGATCCTCGTGCATCGACCTACCGACCCCGTGGCCGACCAGGCTCCGGATCACCCCGAACCCAGCCTGCTCCGTGACGGCCTGGACCGCCCGCGAGATGTCGCCGATCGTGTTGCCGAGCCGGGCCTGCTCGATCCCGGCCTCGAGAGCGCTCCGGCAGACGTCGAGGAGGCGCTGCGCGGCGGGTGAGATCGCCCCGACGGGGAACGTCCACGCCGAGTCCGCGACAAAGCCGTCGAGCGTGACGCCGACATCGACCGAGAGCACGTCGCCGTCGGTGAGGGTCACGGCCCCCGGGATCCCGTGCACGACCATGTCGTTCGGCGAGAGGCACGTCGCCGCGGGATAGCCGCGGTAGCCCTTGAAGGTGGGCTCGCCGCCGGCGGCACGGATGAACTCCTCGGCGATCGCGTCCAGTTCGCCGGTCGTGACGCCGGGCTGGATGTGCTCTTCGAGCAGCGCCAGCGTCCCCGCGACCACGGTGCCGGCGCGTGCCATCGTCTCGATCTCCTGCTGCGACTTGCGGATGATCAAACTGTTCCCTTCAACTGCGCCGCCTCGACCTGCCGAAGCGACTCCTCGACCTCACGCCAGACCTCGTCGACCGACCTGGCCGCGTGGATCGGTACCAGCTTGCCAGTCGTGCGGTAGTGCTCGACGACCGCTTCGGTCTCGGCGTGGTACGTCGCCAGGCGCCGTGCGATCACCTCGCGGGTGTCGTCGTTGCGGTGCTCGATCCCGGCGCGGTGCAGGGCGCGCTCCATGCCGACCGAGTCGGGGACGTCGAAGAAGAGGATCGCGTCGAGATCGCGTCCGATGTCGCGCAGCATCTCGTCGAGCGCGCGGGCCTGCATCAGGTTGCGCGGGAAGCCGTCGAGCACGAAGCCAGGGCCGGTGTCGTCCTCGGAGAGCCGCTCGCGGATCAGCGAGACCGTCAGCTCGTCGGGCACGAGAATCCCTTCGGCGAGCAGTGGCTCGACCTGCTTGCCGAGCGGCGTCCCGGCGACGATCGCCGCCCGGAACATGTCGCCGGTCGCGATGTGCGGGACCTCGTAGTTGGAGGAGATGCGCTTCGCCTGCGTCCCCTTCCCGGCACCCTGGGGACCCAGGACGAGCAGGTTCACCGCAGGAAGCCCTCGTAGTTGCGCATCATCATCTGGGACTCCATCTGCCGCATCGTGTCGAGCGCGACGCCGACCACGATCAGCACCGAGGTTCCACCGAGCGCGCGCGACGTGGCGGTCGAGAACCCGAAGTTGTTGATGAACACCGACGGCAGCACCGCGACGGCCGCGAGGAAGAACGAACCGGGCAGCGTCAGCCGGGTGAGCACGCGGTCGAGGTACTGCGCGGTCGGCGGGCCGGGACGGATGCCAGGGATGTAGCCGCCGTACTTGCGCAGGTTGTCGGCCTGGTCGACCGGGTTGAACTGCACCGCGGTGTAGAAGTAGGTGAAGACGATGATCAACAGCGCCTCGACGAGCAGGTACGTCCAGGAGCTCGGCGAGAAGTGCACGTTGATGAACGACTGGGTGCCGGGCGCGAACGAGCTGATCGTCTGCGGCAGTGCCAGCACGGCGGCGGCGAAGATGACCGGGATGACACCGGCCATGTTGACGCGCAGCGGCATGTAGGTGGAGCCTCCCGACGTCTGGCGACGACCCATCATCCGCTTGGCGTACTGAATCGGGATCCGCCGCTGGCCCTCTTGCACGAAGACCACGGCCACGACGACGCCGAGGGCGATCAAGCGGGAAGAACAGCTTCTCGGTGGGCGACGCCGTTGACCCAGGCGCTGATCCCGGCGGGTGCCGAGGTGAGGATCGAGGCGAAGATCAGCAGGGAGATGCCGTTGCCGATGCCGCGCTTCGTGATCATCTCTCCCATCCACATCAGGAGGGTCGTGCCCGCCGTCAGCGTCACGACGATCAGGACGAGGCGACCGGGGTTACCCGAGAGCGCACCCTGCTTGTGGAAGAGGAACGCGTAACCCGTGCCCTGCGCCGCGGCCAGAACGACGGTCAGGTAGCGGGTGTACTGGTTGATCTTGGCGTACCCGGACTCGCCTTCCTTCTGCAGCTGCTCGAGCGATGGAATGACGACGGTCAGCAGCTGGAGGATGATCGACGCCGTGACGTACGGCATGATCCCGAGCGCGAAGATCGAGAACCGGGAGAGCGACGAGCCCGAGAACAGGTTCAGCAGCCCGAGCAGCGAGCCGCCCTTGCCGTTGAAGAAGTCCTGGATCTGCTGGGAATCGACGCCCGGCGCGGGCATGAACGAGCCGAGCCGGTAGGCCGAGAGCACAGCGGCCGTGAACAGGAGCCGGCGACGCAGCTCCGGGACCCGCCAGGCGTTGGCGAGCCAGGAGAACAACTAGGCGTCCTCGGCGGCGGGAGCTTCGGTCGCTTCGGACTCGGCCGGGGCCTTCGTACGACCCTCCGGGCGGCGCTTCAGGTTCTTGGGCTTGCGCACCTTCGGCTCCTTGAGGAGCGTCAGCGTGCCACCGGACGCCTCGACCTTCTCGCGGGCGGTCGCCGAGGCGCCGTGCACGGTGATCTGCAGCTGCTTCGTCAGCTCGCCGACGCCGAGCAGCTTGACGTCCTTGCGCAGCGTCCGGATCAGGCCCTTCGCCTTGAGCGACTCCGGGGTGACCTCCTCGCCGGCGTCGAAGCGGGCCTCGAGGTCGCGCAGGTTGACCGGCTGCGTGTACGTGCGGAACGGCCCGACGGGCATCGCGTCCGCGGAGGTGTTCCCGCGGAGCTTGGCCGTGCGCATGTGCAGCGGCATCTGGCCACCCTCGAACCCGGCGCGCATGGAGTGTGAGCCCGCGCGCGACTTCTGGCCCTTGATGCCACGGCCCGAATAGCGGCCCTTGCCCGAGCCGAGGCCCCGGCCGATGCGCTTGCGGTCCTGCCGCGGCTGCGCAGGCTGCAGGTTCGAGAGGTTCAGATCTCCGGCCATTCCTACTGCTCCTCCACCTTGACGAGATGGCGCACCTTGCGAAGCATGCCTGCGATCACAGGTGTGTCGTCCTGCTCGGCGGTGCGGCCGATCTTCCCGAGTCCGAGTGCCCGCAACGTGCCTCGGTGGCGCTCGGACTGACCGATCTGGCTACGAACTTGCGTCAGCTTCAGCTTCGACATCCGCAACCACCTCCGTCGGCCTCGGCTTGTAGGGCAACACCTCGGCGATCGTCTTGCCACGGGCCTTGGCAACGTCTTCCGGGCGGCGCAGCTGGCGCAGCGCCTGCTCGGCGGCCTTGAGCATGTTGATCGGGTTCGTGGTCCCGAGCGACTTCGCCAGCACATCGTGGATCCCGCCGAGTTCGAGCACCGCGCGCACTCCGCCACCGGCGATCACACCGGTACCGGGCGACGCAGGGCGGAGCAGTACACGGGCCGCGTCGAAGCGGCCGAGCGACTCGTGCGTGATCGTCTGACCGTGCTTGGCGACGGTGAACATGTTCTTCTTCGCGTCGTCGACCGCCTTCGAGATGGCAAGCGGGACTTCGCGTGCCTTGCCGTAGCCGACGCCGACACGGTCGACCTCGTCGCCGATCACGACGAGCGCCGTGAACGAGAAGCGCCGGCCACCCTTGACGACCTTGGCGACGCGGTTGATCTCGACCACGCGCTCCTTCAGCTCTCTGGTCTCGACGAACTCAGTTGCCACTAGAAATCAGTCCTCCTTCACGCGCGCCGTCGGCGAGCGCCTTGACGCGTCCGTGGTACAGGTAGCCGCCGCGGTCGAAGACGACGCTCGACACTCCGGCCTTCTTGGCAGCTTCGGCGAGCCGCTTGCCGATCTCGGCCGCCTGCTCGGTCTTGTCACCCTTGAACGACTTGGGCAGCGACGTCCAGTTGCACGACGCGACCGTGGTGCCGCTGTCGTCGTCGACGAGCTGGGCGAAGATGCCGTGGTTCGAGCGGAACACGGCCAGGCGGGGACGCTCGGCCGTGCCGCGGATCTTGCCGCGCACACGCCGATGGCGCCGTTCCCGGAGCTCGCGAGTCGTGATCTTCATGCGCGCTTCCCGACCTTCCGGCGAACGTGCTCGCCCTCGTAGCGAATGCCCTTGCCCTTGTACGGCTCCGGCGGGCGCACCTTGCGAATCTCCGCAGCGGTCTGCCCGACCATCTGCTTGTCGATGCCGCGCACGACGACCTGCGTCGGGATGGGCACCTCGAAGCTGATGCCGGTGCGCGGTGTGATGCGCACCGAGTGCGAGTAGCCGACCTGGAGCTCGAGGTTCTCACCGGAGAGCGCCGCTCGGTACCCGACGCCCTGAATCTCGAGCTTCTTCTCGAAGCCCTGGGTGACGCCCTCGACCATGTTCGCGATCAGCGTCCGGGTCAGACCGTGCAGCGCGCGATCCTCACCCCGCTCCGTCGGGCGGGCGACCGAGACCGCCCCGTCCTCCTGGGTGATCTGCATGCGCTGCGGCACGACCTGCCGTAGCTCGCCCTTCGGCCCGGAGACGGTGACGCGGCCGGGATCGACCGAGACGATCACGCCGGCTGGCACTTCGATGGGCTTCTTACCGATACGAGACATGTGCTTCCTCAAACTCTCCGGGTTACCAGACGAAACAGATGACTTCGCCGCCGATGCCCTCGGCCTCGGCGGTGCGGCTCGTGACGACGCCGCGGGACGTGGACAGGATCGCGGTGCCCATGCCGCCGAGCACGCGCGGCAGGCGGTCCTTGCCGGCGTAGATGCGGCGACCAGGCTTCGAGATGCGCTTCAGGTCGGTGAGCACCCGCTCACGGCTGCGGCCGTATTTGAGCTCGACGACGAGCTTCGCATGGGTGCCTTCGCCGCCTTCGGCGACGTGGAAGTCGCGGATGTAGCCCTCCTCTTTGAGGATGCGGGCGATCTCGACCTTCAACTTCGAGTTCGGCATCTCGGCGCGGTCGTGCAGCGCCTTGTTGGCGTTGCGGATGCGCGTGAGCATGTCGGCTACTGGATCAGTCAGCATTCTTGTTCTCCTACCACGAGCTCTTCGTCATGCCCGGGATGACGCCCTCGTGGGCGAGCTCCCGCAGGCAGATCCGGCAGAGCCCGAACTTCTTGAAGACGGCGCGCGGGCGCCCGCAGCGGTTGCAGCGGGTGTAGTTGCGCACCTTGAACTTCGCGGGCCTTGCGGCTTTCACTCTCAGCGACTTCTTCGCCACTACCTCTCGCTTCCCGCGGCCGCGAACGGCAGGCCGAGCCCCGTGAGGAGCGCGCGCGCCTGCTCGTCGTCCGCCGCAGTCGTCGTGATCGCGACGTCGAGGCCGCGAACCTGGTTGATGCTGTCGTAGTCGATCTCCGGAAAGATGATCTGCTCGCGAATGCCGAGCGAGTAGTTGCCGCGACCGTCGAACGAGTCGGGGCTGAGGCCACGGAAGTCTCGGATGCGTGGCAGCGCGATCGACACGAGCCGATCGAGGAACTCCCACATCCGGTCGCCGCGCAGCGTCACCTTGACGCCGATGGGCATCCCGTCACGGATCTTGAACTGCGCGATCGACTTGCGAGCGCGGCGCACCTGCGCGCGCTGGCCGGCGATGATCGTCAGTTCCTCGAGCGCCGCGTCGATCTGCTTCGCGTCGGTCTTGCCTTCGCCGACGCCCATGTTGAGCGTGATCTTGGCGATCGTCGGCGCCTGCATGATCGACGACAAGCCGAGCTGCTCCTGCAGCTGCGGGCGCAGCTCGTCGTTGTAGCGCTGCTTGAGCCGCGGCGAGTAGGTCTCTTGAACGGTCGCGGTCACCGGTCGATCTCCTGGCCGCAGCCGTCGCGCTTGCAGACGCGCACCTTGACGTGGTCGCCGCCCTTGGTGTCCTTGAAGCGGTAGCCGACGCGAGTCGGCAGCTTGCAGGTCGGGCAGACGAGCATCACGTTCGACGACGAGACCGCTGCAGGGACCGAGATGATCCCGCCCGGCGCGATCTGCGTGCCGCCCATCCGGTTCGAGTCACGGACCGGCCGCGGCTTCTGGTGCTTCTTGAGGATGTTCAGGTTCTCGACGACGACCTTGCCGTCACGCGGGCGCGCCTCGACGATCCGCCCCTGCTTGCCGCGGTCCTTGCCGGACAGCATCTGGACGGTGTCGCCCTTCTTGAGTTTCAGTGTCGTCATCGTTTTCAGAGCACCTCGGGAGCCAGGCTCACGATCTTCATGAAGTTCTTCTCGCGCAACTCGCGGGCCACCGGCCCGAAGATGCGCGTTCCGCGCGGGTTCCGTGCCGCGTCGATGATCACCGCCGCGTTCTCGTCGAACGCGATCAGTGTCCCGTCGTCACGGCCGAACGGCTTCTTCGTCCGCACAACGACGGCCTTCACCACTTCGCCCTTCTTGACCGTCCCCTGCGGGGCTGCGGCCTTGACGGTCGCCGTGATGATGTCGCCGACGCGCGCGTAGCGGCGACGAGAGCCGCCTGCAACGCGGATGCAGAGTAGCTCACGAGCACCCGTGTTGTCGGCGACCTTGAGACGCGATTCCTGCTGGATCATCTGGCTTTCTCGACAATCTCCGCCAGCCGCCAGCGCTTGAGCTTCGACAGCGGCCGCGTCTCGATGATGCGGACGGTGTCGCCGACGCCGGCCGTGTTCGCCTCGTCGTGCGCGTGGAACCTGACCGTCGAACGGACGACCTTCTTGTACCTCGGATGGCTCTTGATCACATCGACCTTGACGATGATCGTCTTGTCACCCTTGTCGGAGACGACGACGCCTCGCCGCTCCTGGCGACGGCCCCGCTCGCTCTCGGGCTTCTCGGTCCGCGTGATCGGCTTGCGCTGCTTCGGCTTCTCGCGCACGACCTTCGTGCGCGTCCGCCGCTCGGCGCGCGGGACGTGACGGCCGGAGCGCTTCGGCTTCGCAGGTGCTTCCGGCTCGGGCTCGGCCGCGGCTTCGGGCTCGGCTTCGACCACTGCCTCGGGCGGCGGGCTCGGGCTCCCGGCTCCGCTTCGGGCTCGGCCGCAGCTTCGGGCTCAGCCGGCTCGGGCTCGGCTTCGGCCGCAACCTCGGGCTCTTCGGCCACAGGCTCGGGAGCCGTCGCTTCCTCGGCAGCGGGCTCTTCAACCACCGGCTCGGCCGCGACAGCGTCGGTCACCTCGGCCTCGACGGCCGGCTCTTCGATCTTCTCTGCTTTCTTCTTCTTCTCAGCCATCTAGCTCTGCACTTTCTGTGTTGAACCGTTTCGGTCGTGCTGCACGGTCAAGATGCGGGCGATCTCCCGCTTCGCGAGCTTCAGCCGCGTCGTGTTCTCGAGCGCGCCCGTCGCCGCCTGGAAGCGGAGGTTGAACAGTTCCTTGCGCGTGTCGGCGAGCCGGTGCTCCAGCTCGTCGTCGGTCAGGTCGCGTAGATCTCTAGCCCGCAAACAGATCACCACCCTCGCGCTTGACGAACTTCGTCCGCAACGGAAGCTTCTGGCCCGCGAGGCGCAGCGCTTCCTTGGCGAGCGGCTCCGGCACGCCGGACAGCTCGAACATGACGCGACCGGGCTTGACCACGGCAACCCACCCTTCGGGCGAGCCTTTGCCCTTGCCCATGCGCGTCTCGGCCGGCTTCTTCGTGAACGGCTTGTCCGGGAAGATGTTGATCCAGACCTTGCCGCCGCGCTTGATCTTGCGCGTCATCGCGATCCGGGCCGCCTCGATCTGACGGTTGGTCACCCAGCCGGCCTCGAGGGACTTGATCCCGTAGTCGCCGAAATGCACGACCGACTGGCCCTTCGTGTCGCCACGACGGCGGCCGCGGTGGTGCTTGCGGAACTTTGTCTTCTTGGGGAGCAACATCGGCTACTTCGTCTCCTCGCCGCCGGTCGCCTCGGGTGCCGGCGTCGGCTCGGGTGCGGGCGTCGGCTCGGGAGCCGGCGTCGTCGCCTCGGGCGTGGGCAGCTTCGTCTCGTCGACCGGCGGAGTCGTCTGGTCGGCCGGCTTCTGCGTCGCGGTGCGTCCACTGCCGGATTGCCCGCGACCGCGTGGCGGACGTCCGCCACCTGCGCCGCCGCCACCGCCACCGCCGGGGCGCTGCTGGCCGCCGCGCTGGCCGGGACGGCCGCGGCGCACCGGGCCGAGGCCCTCGCGATCCTGGTTGCGGTTGCGGCCCGACTCGCGGGAGGCGCCCAGGCCCTCGGTGACGCCGCCGCGGCGACGCGCCGTGTCCTGGTCGCCGAGGCGAGTCTCCTTGCCGCCGCCAGGGACGCCGCCGTAGCCCTCGGGCATGATCTCGCCCTTGTTGATCCAGACCTTGACGCCGATGCGGCCGGTCGGGGTCTTCGCTTCGACGAAGCCGTAGTCGATGTCCGCGCGGATCGTGTGCAGGGGCACGCGACCTTCGGAGTACTGCTCGGAGCGGCTCATCTCGGAGCCGCCGAGGCGGCCGGAGCACTGCACCTTGACGCCGGCGGCGCCGGAGCGGATCGCCGAGGCGAGCGAGCGCTTCATCGCGCGGCGGAACGACACGCGGTTCTGGAGCTGCTCGGCGATCGACTGGGCGACGAGCTTGGCGTCGAGCTCGGGGCGCTTGATCTCGTTGATGTTGATGTGCACGTTCTTCTGGGTCATCGCGTGCACTTCTTTGCGCAGCGCGTCGACCTCGACACCGGACTTGCCGATCACGATGCCGGGGCGCGCGGTGTAGATGTCGATCGTGATCCGCTGCTTGTCCTTGCGGATCAGGATGTCCGACAGGCCCGCGTGCGACAGCTTCTTCAGGATGTGCTCGCGGATCTTGATGTCCTCGATGAGGGCGCCTGCGAACTCCTTCTTGCCGACCATCCAGTTCGACTTCCAGTCGTGGATGACGCCGACACGCAGACCGCCCGGATGAATCTTCTGTCCCATTAGTTCCCTGTCTCCTTCTGGGCGACCTGCACGGTGATGTGACAGGTGCGCTTCATGATCCGGGAGGTGCGGCCGCGCGCGCGTGCGCGCCAGCGCTTGAGCGTCGGGCCTTCGTCGACGAAGACCGAGTGGACGACCAGGTCGTCGCCGTTCCAGTGCAGAGCCGGGTTCGACTCGGCGTTGGCGACGGCCGACCGCAGGACCTTCTCGACGTCGTGGGCTGCCGCGCGCTCGGTGAACGCGAGGATCGTGCGAGCTTCGGGCACGCTGCGCCCGCGGATGTGATCCGCGACGAGGCGGGCCTTGCGCGGCGAGACGCGCACGAACTTCGCCACCGCCTGCACCGTTCTCGGGGCTGCAACGTCGGTCGCCATTACCGCTTCTTCACCTGGGTCTTCTGGTCGCCGGCGTGGCCACGGAAGTGGCGTGTCGGGGCGAACTCGCCGAGCTTGTGCCCGACCATCTGCTCGGAGATGAACACCGGCACGTGCTTGCGGCCGTCGTGGACCGCAACCGTGTGCCCGACCATCTGCGGGAAGACGGTCGAGGTGCGCGACCAGGTACGAATCATCTGCTTCGAGCCCGAGTCGTTCATCGACTCGATCCTCGCCAGCAGGCGCTCTTCGACGAACGGGCCCTTCTTACTGGATCTACTCAACGCTTGTCCTTCCCGCGGCGGCGGCCGCGCACGATCAGCTTGTCCGATTCCTTGTGCTTCGAGCGGGTGCGCTTGCCGAGCGTCGGCACGCCCCACGGGGTGACCGGATGCCGGCCGCCCTTCGACTTGCCTTCACCACCGCCGTGCGGGTGGTCGACCGGGTTCATCGCCGAGCCGCGAACGGCAGGGCGCTTGCCCAGCCAGCGGCTACGGCCGGCCTTGCCGATCGTCACGTTGCCGTGCTCGACGTTGCCGACCTGGCCGACGGTCGCGCGGCAGGTGAGCAGCACGCGGCGCATCTCGCCCGAGGGGAGACGCAGCGTCGCGTAGTCGCCGTCCTTCGCGACCAACTGGATGCCGGAGCCTGCCGAGCGGGCCATCTGCCCGCCCTTGCCCGGCTTCAGCTCGACGTTGTGCACGAGCGTGCCGGTCGGGATGTTCTCGAGCGGCAGGGCGTTACCGGGCTTGATGTCGGCGTCGGAGCCCGACTGGACGACCGACCCGACCCGCACGCCTGCGGGAGCCAGGATGTAGCTCTTGAAGCCGTCGGCGTAATGGAGCAGCGCGATGCGGGCCGACCTGTTCGGGTCGTACTCGATCGCGGCGACCTTCGCCGGCACGCCGTCCTTCGTCCGCTTGAAGTCGATCAGGCGGTAGCGGCGCTTGTGGCCGCCGCCCTGATGCCGCGTCGTGATCCGGCCCAGGTTGTTGCGGCCGCCCTTTTTGGTCAGCTTCTCGGTGAGCGCCTTCTCCGGCCTCGACTTCGTGACGTCCGCGAAGTCGGAGACCGACATGTGACGGCGGCCCGGGCTGGTCGGCTTGAACCTTCTCACTGGCATGACTAGAGCTGCGCTCCTTCGAAGATCTCGATCGTGTCGCCGGCGCGCAGGTGCACGACGGCCTTCTTCCAGCCGGGCTTCGTGCCCTTGAAAGCGCCACGGCGCTTCGGCTTCGGCGGCACTTTGATCACGTTGACGCGCTCGACCTTGACCTCGAAGAGCTCCTCGATGGCCTGGCGGATCTGCGTCTTGTGCGCGTCGGAGTGGACGCGGAACGTGTAGGTGCCGCGCGTCGAGCCCTCATAGCTCTTCTCGCTGACGATCGGGGCGAGGACGACCTGACTGGCGTGCATTACTGCGCCCTCCCGGTGACTGCCTCGAGTGCGGACTCGGTGACGAGCAGCGAACGCGCCCAGACGACGGCGGACACGTCGAGCTCACCCGGCTCGACGATCGCCACGCGCTGCAGGTTGCGGAAGCTCTTGACGAGGCCAACCTCGCCCTCGGTCGCGACGATCACCAGCGGCGTCTCGAGCCCGGAGACCTCGACAAAGCTCTTGGCCAGCTTGGTCGCGGGCTCGGCGAATGCCGACGGAATCCACGACCGCGATCGTCCCCGAGGCGGCATGGCTCGCCAGTGCCGAGCGAAGGGCGGCTTTGGCCGCTTTCCGGTTCACCTTCTGGATGTACGTGCGGGGCACCTTGGCGAACGCGTGACCGCCGCCCTCGAACTGCGGGGCGCGGATCGTGCCCTGACGCGCGCGACCGGTGCCCTTCTGCCGCCAGGGCTTCTGACGGCCGCCCGAGACGAGCCCGCGGCTCTTCGTCGCCGAGGTACCGGCGCGCTGCGCGTTCAGCTCAGACCGCACTGCCTCGTGCACGAGGTGCGGCCTGACCTCCGCTGCGAACACGCCCTCGTCGAGAGTCACGTCTTTCGTCTTCTTGCCGGTCGAGTCGAACTGCGGCGCTTTGACAGCTGCCATTACCCGCGCACCTCCACGATGCCGTGCTTCGGGCCGGGGACGGCGCCCTTGACGAGCAGCAGGTTCCGCTCGACATCGACGTCGTGCACCGTCAGGCCGAGCTGCGTGACGCGCTTGCCGCCCATGCGGCCGGCCATCTTCTGACCCTTGAAGACCCGCGACGGAGTCGCCGACGCGCCGATCGAGCCTGGCTTGCGGACGTTGTGTGAACCGTGCGAGCGAGGACCGGAGCCGAAGTTGTGGCGCTTGATCGTGCCCTGGAAGCCCTTGCCGATGCCGATCCCGGCGACCTTGATCTTGTCGCCCGGCGCGAAGGCCTCGACGGTCACGGACTCACCTTCCACGGCGCCCTCGAGGCCACCGCGGAACTCGACGAGCTTGCGGTGAGCGCCGACCTTGAACTTCGCGAGATGGCCGAGCTCGCCCTTCGACAGCTTGCGCTCCGTGACGGCGTCGAACGCGAGCTGCACGGCGTCGTAGCCGTCTTGCTCCGCGTACTTCACCTGGACCACGGGGCACGGGCCGGCCTGGATCACCGTGACAGGGGTGACTCCCCCGGTCTCAGGATCGAAGACCTGCGTCATGCCGAGCTTCTTGCCGAGGATTCCTTTGGCCATGTCCGCTTAGAGCTTGATCTCGATGTCGACGCCGGCGGGGAGGTCAAGGCGCATCAGCTGGTCGATCGTCTTGGGCGTCGGGCTCAAGATGTCGATCAGGCGCTTGTGCGTGCGCACCTCGAAGTGCTCGCGCGAGTCCTTGTCCTTGAACGGACTGCGGATCACGCAATAGACGTTCTTCTCCGTCGGCAGAGGGACCGGCCCAGTGATCGTGGCGCCGCTCCGCTGAGCGGTGTCGACGATCTGCTGAGCCGACCGGTCCAGCTGTTGGTGGTCGTAGCCCTTCAGGCGGATCCGGATTTTTCCCTGTGCCATGACGGTTCGTCTCTCTTCCTACTTGACGATCTCGGTCACGACGCCCGCACCGACGGTGCGGCCGCCTTCGCGGATCGCGAAGCGGAGGCCCTGATCCATGGCGATCGGCTGGATCAGCTCGATGTCCATGTTCGTGTTGTCGCCCGGCATGACCATCTCCTGGCCCTCCGGCAGCTTGACCGCGCCCGTCACGTCCGTCGTGCGGAAGTAGAACTGCGGGCGGTAGTTGTTGAAGAACGGCGTGTGACGGCCGCCTTCGTCCTTCGACAGCACGTAGACCTCGGCCTTGAACTGGGTGTGCGGCGTGATCGAGCCGGGCTTCGCCAGCACCTGGCCGCGCTCGACCTCTTCGCGCTTGACGCCGCGGAGCAGTGCGCCCGCGTTGTCGCCTGCCTGGGCGAAGTCGAGCGACTTCTGGAACATCTCGAGGCCGGTGACGACGGTCTTCTCGACCTTGTCGTGGATCCCGACGATCTCGATCTCGTTCCCGACCTCGATCTTGCCCTGCTCGACGCGCCCGGTGACGACCGTACCGCGGCCCGTGATCGTGAACACGTCCTCGATCGGCATCAGGAACGGCTTGTCGGCATCGCGGACCGGCTCCGGGATGTAGGAGTCGACCGCAGCCATCAGCTCGACGATCTTCTCCTCCCACGCCTCGTCGCCGTCGAGCGCCTTCAGCGCCGAGACGCGGACGATCGGGATGTCGTCGCCGGGGTACTCGTACTTCGAGAGCAGCTCGCGGACCTCGAGCTCGACGAGCTCGAGCAGCTCCTCATCGTCGACCATGTCGGCCTTGTTCAGCGCGACGACGATGTACGGCACCTCGACCTGGCGGGCCAGGAGGATGTGCTCGCGGGTCTGCGGCATGGGGCCGTCGGCGGCCGAGACGACGAGAATCGCGCCGTCCATCTGCGCGGCGCCCGTGATCATGTTCTTGATGTAGTCGGCGTGACCAGGGCAGTCGACGTGCGCGTAGTGACGGTTCTCCGTCTCGTACTCGACGTGCGACGTGTTGATCGTGATGCCGCGCTGGCGCTCCTCGGGGGCGTTGTCGATCTCGGCGAAGCTCTTCACCTGTCCGCCGCCGCCGCGCTTCGCGAGCACGCTCGAGATCGCGGCTGTCAGCGTCGTCTTCCCGTGGTCGATGTGCCCGATGGTGCCGACGTTGAGGTGCGGCTTCGTGCGCTCGAACTTCTGCTTGGCCATGCCTTCCTTCCTTTGACTAGGACCCCGAGCCTTGCTCGGTGATCTCGCTCGCGATTGACGCCGGCACCTCTTCGTACCGGTCGAACTGCATGGTGAAATCTGCGCGCCCCTGAGTCATCGAGCGCAGGTCGGTGGCGTAGCCGAACATCTCGCTGAGCGGGACGCTCGCCTTCACCACCTGAGCGTTGCCGACGGGCGACATGTTCTCGATGCGGCCGCGGCGGGAGTTGAGATTCCCCATCACGTCGCCGAGGTAGTCCTCGGGCGTCGTCACCTCGACGGCCATCATCGGCTCGAGCAGCTTCGGCTTCGCGCGCTTCATCGCCTCCTTGAAGGCGATCGAGCCGGCGATCTTGAACGCCCGCTCGCTCGAGTCGACGTCGTGGTACGAGCCGTCGATCAGCTCGACCTTGACGTCCACGACCGGGTAGCCGGCCAGGATGCCGCTCCCCATCGCCTCGCGGATCCCCTCGTCGATCGGCTTGATGTACTCCTTGGGGATCTTGCCGCCGACGATCTTGTCGACGAACTCGTAGCCGGCTCCAGGCGTCTGCGGCAGCAGGTTGATCACGGCGTCGCCGTACTGGCCCGAACCGCCGGTTTGGCGCACGAACTTGCCCTGGATCTTCTCCGCGGGCTTGGAGATCGTCTCGCGATAGGCGACCTGGGGGCGACCGACGTTCGCGTCGACGTTGAACTCGCGCTTCAGGCGGTCGACGATGATCTCCAGGTGCAGCTCGCCCATGCCGGCGATCAGCGTCTGGCCGGTCTCCTCGTCCGAGGTGACACGGAAGGTCGGATCCTCTTCGGCGAGCCGGGCGAGGCCGTTGCCGAGCTTGTCCTGGTCGGCCTTCGACTTCGGCTCGACGGCGACCGAGATCACCGGGTCCGGGAAGGTCATCGACTCGAGCACGATCGGCGCCGACTCGATCGACAGCGTGTCGCCGGTCGTCGTCGACTTCAGGCCGACGCCGGCGGCAATGTCGCCGGCACCGATCTCGTCGCGCTCCTCACGGTGGTTCGCATGCATCTGGAGGATGCGCCCGATCCGCTCGGTCTTGCCGGTGGTCGCGTTCAGCACCCGGTCGCCGGCCTTGATGCGGCCCGAGTAGACGCGGAAATAGGTGAGCTTGCCGACGAACGGGTCGGACATGACCTTGAAGGCGAGAGCGGAGAACGGCTCCTCGACGGACGGCTCGCGGGTCACCTCGGCGCCCGACTTCGGGTCGAGACCGGTCATCGGCGGCACGTCGAGCGGGCTCGGCAGGTAGTCGACGACCGCGTCGAGCAGCGGCTGCACGCCCTTGTTCTTGAAGGCGGAGCCGAGCGTCACCGGGGTCAGGGCGTCGGCGATCGTCGCTGCGCGCAGCGCGCGGCGGATCATCTCGGGCGTGACGAGCGCCTCGTCGGTGAGGTAGGTCTCGGTCAGCTCGTCGTCGTACTCGGCGATCGCGTCGATCAGCTGGTGGTGGTACTCGTGCGCCTGCTCGGCGAGCTCGGCCGGGATGTCGGTGACGTCGAAGTCTTCGCCGAGGTCGTCCTTGTAGACGATCGCCTTCATCTCGACGAGGTCGACCACGCCGACGTGCTTGTCCTCCTGGCCGATCGGCAGCTGGATCGGGACCGGATGGGCGCCGAGCCGGTCGACCATCGACTGGACGGCCTTGAAGAAATCCGCGCCCGGTCCGGTCCATCTTGTTGATGAACGCGATCCGCGGCACCTTGTACTTGTCGGCCTGGCGCCAGACAGTCTCGGACTGGGGCTGGACGCCGGCGACCGAGTCGAAGACCGTGACCGCGCCGTCGAGCACCCGCAGGTTCCGCTCGACCTCGACGGTAAAGTCCACGTGCCCGGGCGTATCGATAATGTTGATCCGATGGTCGCGCCAGGACGCCGTCGTCGCGGCAGAGGTGATCGTGATGCCGCGCTCCTGCTCCTGCACCATCCAGTCCATCGTCGCGGCGCCCTCGTGCACCTCACCCATCTTGTGGGTGCGGCCGGTGTAGTAGAGGATCCGCTCGGTCGTCGTCGTCTTACCGGCGTCGATGTGGGCGATGATCCCGATGTTGCGGACGCGCTCCAGCGCGACACGTGTTTCCGTTACAGCCACGAAGCTCCAGTCCTTACCAGCGGTAGTGGGCGAAGGCCTTATTGGCCTGGGCCATCCGGTACATGTCGTCCTTGCGCTTGAACGCGTTGCCCTGCTGTTCGAGCGCATCGAGGATCTCTCCGGCCAGCTTGTCGTCCATGTGCTTCTCGCGCCGGTCACGTGAGAACGTGACGATCCAGCGCAGGGCGAGGGTGCGCCCACGGCGCTGCGGCACCTCGACCGGAACCTGGTAGTTGGCGCCGCCGACGCGGCGCGACTTGACCTCGAGCACCGGCGTGACGGTCTTGACCGCCTGCTCGAGCACTTCCACCGGCGGCCGGCCCGTCTTCTCGCCCACCTTGTCCAGGGCGGAGTAGACGATCGCCTCGGCGGTCGACTTCTTGCCGTCGCGCATGACGCGGTTCATCAGCTGCGTGACGAGCTGGCTCTCGTAGACCGGGTCGGCGATCACCGGCCGCGGCGTGATTTCCGCGCGACGCGGCACTAGCTCGCACCCTTCTTGGCGCCGTACTTCGAGCGCGCCTGCTTGCGGTCTGCGACGCCGGAGGCGTCGAGCGCGGCACGGATGATCTTGTAGCGGTAGCCCGGCAGGTCCTTGACGCGGCCGCCACGGACGAGCACGACGGAGTGCTCCTGGAGGTTGTGACCCTCTCCCGGGATGTAGGTACCGACCTCGAGGCCGTTCGTCAGCCGGACACGCGCGATCTTCCGAAGCGCCGAGTTCGGCTTCTTCGGCGTCATCGTCGAGACGCGCGTGCAGACGCCGCGCTTCTGCGGAGCTCCCGCGAGCGCAGGGGTCTTCGTCTTGCCGGGCTTCTTCGAGCGGCCCTTGCGAATCAGCTGATTGACGGTCGGCATGCTGAGGCTGGTGTTCTCTTTCGGGTCGTATGCAGACAGGAAGGACGGCGGAGCACGCGGCTCACGCCGAACCGGCTGGGCATGGTACCGAAACCAGGTGCCCACTGCACAAGAGCCGCGCCTGTTTGTGCCAAGTTGGCACAAAGGCAGTGTCGCGTCGCCGAGTCGGCCTAGCCGCTCTTTTCCCAGACGGAGATGTGCTTCGTGCTCTCGTTCGTGAACGGCTCTCGCTCCCAGCTGCTCCAGCGCTCGCGGAGCCGCATGCCGGCGATCCTCGCCATCAGGTCGAGCTCGGCGGGCCAGACGTAACGGAACGGGATCGACCGCGCTTCGAGCCTGTCGCCGACGACCCGATAGTGGTGGGAGATCAGGCCCTGCTCGACGACGTCGTACTCGTCGAAGCCGAGCCTGGTCGGGGTGACGCGGAACGGGCGGACGGTCTCGCCTGGGGGCAGGCGCTGCAACGCGGGCACGCCGACCTCGATCACGAAGCACCCACCCGGCTCCAGGTGCGCGGCGGCGTTCTCGAAGCAGGCCACCTGCGCGTCCTGCGTCGTCAGGTTGTTGATCGTGTTGAAGACGAGGTAGGCCAGCCGGAACGTCCCTGCGACTGTCGTCGTCGCGAAATCGCCGATTGCGACGTCGATCCCCTCCGCGCCCGGTTTCGCACGAAGTCGCTCGACCATCGCCTGCGAAAGGTCGATCCCCTTCACCCGGATCCCGCGCTGCGCGAGCGGCAGCGCGATGCGACCGGTGCCGATGCCGAGCTCGAGCGCGTCACCGTCGCCTGCGAGCGAGGCGAGGAAGTCGACCGCCGGGTCGATCACCGCCGGGTCGAACATCTCCGCGGACAGCTCGTCGTACCGCGCCGCCACCTGCTCGCCGAAGTAGTTCTCGGGCACGGGCCGCACTCTGCCAAAGACGCCGTGCTCGCGCCGCGCTCAGCCCGGTTCGAACAGCTCGATGCAGTTCCCTGAAGGGTCGTCGACCAGGATCTGGCGGCCGCCGGGGCCTTTGACGACGTCGTTGCGGAAGCGCGCACCGCCCGCCCGAAGCGCGTCGACGAGCCGGTCGAGGTCGTCCACGACGAGCACGAGTCGGCTCCAGCCGCCCGGCTCGGGCGTCGTACCGTCCGGCATCGGCTGCGACGCCGAGGCACCAGGCCCGGCGAGCCAGAGCGTCGCGTCGTCCCGCGTCACGATCGCCATGTTCGGGCCGAACTGCCGCGCGAGCGTGAACCCGAGCGTGCCGACGTAGAACGCGATCGCCGCGTCGACGTCCGAGACGATGTACCTGACGACTGCCAAGCGGATCACCTTCGCAGACGCCGCTTCCTTGTGCCAACTTGGCACAAGCTGGTTTCGTCCAGGCTGCGCTACTTGCTCGGACGGCGGCTCTTGCGCCGGAGGCCGGCGTCCTCGTCGAGCGGCCACACGCCACCCGCCTTCTCGAGGATCGCGTCGGGTGGCCGGTTGCGGACGGCGACGTCGACGAGCACCTCGCCCCAGCCCGGGATGAGCGGCTCGAGCCGGGCCTCGTGCACGATCTGGCGGGTTCGCTCGTAGCTCGGCCGCGGCACGCCGAGCTCGGCCGCCCGCGCGCCCAGTGAGCGGTGGATGTCGGCCGCGCTCAGATCGTCGCGCGCGAGCCGCTCGGCCAGGCGGACGAGCTCAACCGTGAACCGCGTCGCGGATCGCACCTGCCGAGCGTGCCTGCTTCGACGTCACGGAAGCGTGCCGTCTGCGCGCCAAAACCCGCACCTTGTGCCAAGTTGGCACAAACACGTGGGGCCCGTGGCGAGACGGGCCCCACGTGTCGATATCGGACGAAGTGCTAGTCCTCGAGCGGGCGGTCGACCTCCGGAAGCTCTTCGCCGAGAGTGGCGTCGGGCGTCCCGAAGTCGATCGCGCTCGAGTCCTGGCCGATCTCCTCGAGCGCCTGCAGGAGCGTGTCCCGCTCGTAGGCCTCGCGGACGATCGGCTCGGACGGGGCGATCTCGATGTTCCGGTACCGCTTCAGGCCGGTGGCCGCCGGGATCAGCTTCCCGATGATCACGTTCTCCTTCAGCCCGAGCAGCCGGTCGATCTTGCCCTCGATCGAGGCGTCGGTCAGCACCTTGGTCGTCTCCTGGAAGGAGGCGGCCGACAGGAACGACTCCGTCGCGAGCGAGGCCTTGGTGATGCCGAGGATGAGCGGCTCGTGCGTCGCCTTCTCGCCCTTGCTTCACCTTGGCGTTCTCGCGCTCGTAGACGACCTTGTCGACGAGCTGGCCCGGCAGCAGATCCGTGTCGCCGTTCGACTCGACGCGCACCTTCTTGAGCATCTGGCGAACGATCAGCTCGATGTGCTTGTCGTGGATCTCGACGCCCTGGCTCTTGTAGACCTTCTGGACCTCGTCGACGAGGTACAGCTCGGTCGCCGTCGGGCCCTTGAGCGCCAGCTTGTCGGTCGGGTTCTGCGAGCCCTCGTTGAGCGGGTCGCCCTTCTCGAGCACCTGGCCGTTCGTGACCAGCAGCCGCGTGCGGCGCGGGAGCTGGTACTCGGTCGGCTCGGCGAGCTCGCCCTCGGCGACCGACCTCGGTCGGGTGGATCTTGATCTTCGGGCCACGCTCGGTCTGCTCGAGCTCGACGCGGCCGCCGGCCTCGATCAGCACCGCGGCACCCTTCGGGTTCCGCGCCTCGAAGATCTCGACGACACGCGGCAGGCCGTGCGTGATGTCCGCGCCGGCGACTCCGCCGGTGTGGAACGTCCGCATCGTCAGCTGCGTGCCCGGCTCGCCGATCGACTGGGCGGCGATGATGCCGACCGCGTCGCCGATCTCGCACATCTCGCCCGTCGCCGGGAAGATGCCGTAGCAGGTGCGGCACACGCCGGTCTCGGCACGGCACTTGAGCACCGAGCGGGCCGGCAGCGTCGCGCCCTCGCCGAGCTCGGCTTCCGCCGCCTCGAGCAACGGGAGCGTCACCGTGGTGCCCTTCTCCGCCACGAGCGTCTTGCCGGGCTTGCCCGACGCGAGCGGCTTGTAGGTGTCCTCGGAGATGATCCGGCCGAGCAGCGACTTGTTCAGCCCCTCGCTCGTGCGGATCGGCAGGTCGAGGTGATCCTCGGTGCCGCAGTCCTCTTCGCGCACGATCACGTCCTGCGACACGTCGACCAGGCGCCTCGTGAGGTAGCCCGAGTCGGCAGTGCGGAGCGCCGTGTCGGCGAGGCCCTTGCGGGCGCCGTGGGTCGAGATGAAGTACTCGAGCACGGACAGGCCTTCCATGAAGTTGGCCTTGATCGGACGCTCGATGATCTCGCCCTTCGGATTCGCCATCAGGCCACGCATACCGGCGAGCTGGCGGATCTGCTTGAACGAGCCGCGGGCTCCCGAGTTGGCCATCATGAAGACCGGGTTCAGCTCGTCGAAGTTCTTTTCCATGGCGCCGGCAACTTCGTCGGTCGCCTCGGTCCAGATGTTGACGATCGTCTCGTGACGTTCGTCTTCGGTGATCAGGCCCATGTCGTACTGGCCGTGAACCTCCTCGACGCGCTTCTCGTAGCCGACGAGGATCTCTTCCTTGTTCGGCGGGATGATGATGTCGTTCTTCGAGATCGTCACCCCGGCACGAGTCGCGTAGCGGAAGCCGAGCGACTTGATCGTGTCGAGCACCGGCGCCAGCGTGTGAGCGCCGTAACGGTCCGACAGCGCGAGCACGTAGCGATCGGTGTCCGGCTTCGCGAGCGTCTCGTTCATGAAGTCGAAGTCGAGCTCCTCGTTCGGAGGGAGCAGTTCGTCGAGTGCCCGGTAGACGGCCGAGTTGAAGACGACCCGACCCGGTGTCGTCAGGTGAAGCTCCTCGTTGAACCGGAACTCGATCGGCTCTTGCAGCCCGACAGCCTTCATCTCGAGGGCGACCTCGATCTCGTCGGCCGAGTCGAAGCGCCGCGGGTGCGGCTTCAGCTTCGACGCCTCGAGTGAGGAGAGCGCCAGGTTCGAGTAGGTCAGGTAGTAGATGCCGAGCACCATGTCCTGCGTCGGCGTCGCGAGCGGGCGCCCGCTGGCCGGCGAGAGGATGTTGTTCGACGACAGCATCAGGATGCGGGCCTCGGCCTGAGCCTCCGCGGAGAGCGGAAGGTGGACGGCCATCTGGTCACCGTCGAAGTCCGCGTTGAACGCGTGACAGACGAGCGGGTGCACCTGAATCGCCTTGCCCTCGACGAGGATCGGCTCGAAGGCCTGGATGCCGAGACGGTGGAGCGTCGGTGCGCGGTTCAGCAGCACCGGGTGCTCGGCGATCACCTCTTCGAGGACGTCCCAGACCTCGGGCGTCATCGAGTCGACGTACTTCTTCGCCGCCTTGATGTTCTGGACGGACTTCCGCTCGACGAGCCGGCTCATGATGAACGGCTTGAAGAGCTCGAGCGCCATCAGCTTCGGCAAGCCGCACTGGTGCAGCTTGAGCGTCGGCCCGGCGACGATCACCGAACGGCCGGAGTAGTCGACGCGCTTGCCGAGCAGGTTCTGGCGGAACCGGCCCTGCTTGCCCTTGAGCATGTCGGAGAGCGACTTGAGCGGCCGGTTGCCCGGTCCGGTCACGGCGCGGCCGCGGCGGCCGTTGTCGAACAGCGCGTCGACGGCCTCCTGAAGCATCCGCTTCTCGTTGTTGACGATGATCTCCGGCGCGCCGAGGTCGAGCAGCCGCTTCAGGCGGTTGTTCCGGTTGATCACGCGGCGGTAGAGGTCGTTCAGGTCGGAGGTGGCGAAACGGCCACCGTCGAGCTGGACCATCGGGCGAAGCTCCGGCGGAATCACCGGGATCGCCTCGAGGATCATCCACTCGGGCTTGTTCTGCGACTTGATGAAGGCCGAGACGACCTTCAGCCGCTTGATCGACCGCTGCTGCTTCTGACCCTTCGAGGTCTTGATCGTGTCGCGGAGCGATGCGGCCTCGAGGTTGAGGTCGAGGTCGCGGAGCAGGTCGCGGATCGACTCCGCTCCCATGCCGCCGCGGAAGTAGACGCCGAAGCCGTACGGCGAGCCGAAGCGATCCTTCAGCTCACGGAACAGCTGCTCGTCGTTGACGACCATCTTCGGCTCCAGGTCGCGGAAGAGCTGCCACGTCTGCTCGAGCCGGCGCACCGAGTCGACAGCCGCCTCGCGGGTGTCTTCGCGGCGGGACTCGATGTCGAGGTACATCTCGCGCACCTTCAGGGCCCACTGGATCAGCGAGTCGAGATCCTCTTTCTGGATCTTCCCGTCGGTCCGCAGGCAGAGGTCGTTCGTCAGCTCGCGGATGTCCTGGCCTTCAGCCCACGTGTCGACGGCGTCTCTGAGCAGGCCGTTGCCGAGCTCGCGTGCCTTGGCGAGGTTCTTCTGGTCGACGTCCTTCGTGAGCGCCTGGTCTTCGTCGGTCAGCTCCTCGCCGAGCAGCAGCGCGTCGACGACGCGGTGCAGGTGCTTCGTGATCGCACCCTTCTTGGCACCCGTCGCCTTGCCGAGCTCCTTCTCGAGCGGGCTGATCGCGGCGAGGATCTGCTCGGCCGCCGCAGCGACCTGCTCGAGCTCGCGGGGGCTCAGCTTCCGGTCGTCGCGGATCGCGGCGTTCCGGACGAGCTCGCGGATCTTCTTCGCGTCCTCGGTCGTGATCGTCGGGACGAGCTCCAGGAAGAGCCCACCGACGAGCTTGCGGGCGTCCTCGAGCGGCGGGAGCACCGACTCTTCGGCCCAGGTCGCAAGACCGCGGGTCCAGAAGTCGTCGTCCTCGTCGAAGCCCTTCTCCTTGCTCTCGGCGAAGAAGGCGCGCCGGCGGGCGAGCCGCTTCTCGAGCTCGGCGAGCTGCTCGTCGCGGTCGACGTAGATGCGCTCGGACTCGGCCTTGACCTTGTCCTCCAGGTCGTTCAGGTCCTTCGCGCGCGCCTCGTTGTCGACGTTCGTGACGATCGAGGCGGCGAAGTAGAGGACCTTCTCGAGCTCTCTGGGAGCGATGTCGAGCAGGTAGCCGATGCGGCTCGGCACACCCTTGAAGAACCAGATGTGCGAGACCGGCGCGGCGAGGTCGATGTGCCCCATCCGCTCGCGACGCACCTTCTGGCGGGTCACCTCGACGCCGCAGCGCTCGCAGATGATCCCCTTGTAGCGGACGCGCTTGTACTTGCCGCAGTAGCACTCCCAGTCCTTGGTCGGACCGAAGATGCGCTCGCAGAACAGACCGTCGCGCTCGGGCTTGAGCGTGCGGTAGTTGATCGTCTCCGGCTTGGTGACCTCGCCCGACGACCAGTCGCGGATCTGCTTGCTCGACGCAAGGCCGATGCGGATCGCGTCGAATTCATTGATGTCGATCAAGTGAGTCTTCGCCTTCTTTCTTGGTCAGTCGTCGGGTGGATCAGTCTTCGAGCTCGGCTGCGTCGCCGTCGTCGGCGGCACCTACGGGCTCCACGTCCTCGTCGCCCGCACCGTCGACGTCGACGAGCGTCTCGTCGGTCGGCAGGACGAACTCGCCTTCGGCGTCGACGCGGTCGGCGCCCTCGTCGGACTCCTGCGGTGTCGGCTGCGTGGCAGCGGCGCGGAGCGAGCCTGGCGAGAGGTCGATGCCGAGCTCTTCCGCAGCGCGGAGCAGCTCGTCGTCCTCTTCGCGAACCTCGACCTGGCCGCCGTCCTCCGAGATGACGGCGACGTCGAGCGCCAGGGACTGCATCTCCTTCAGCAGCACCTTGAACGACTCGGGGATCGACGGCTCGGCGATGTTCTCGCCCTTGACGATCGCCTCGTACGCCTTGACGCGGCCGACGGTGTCGTCGGACTTGATCGTGAGCATCTCCTGCAGCGTGTACGCGGCGCCGTACGCCTCGAGCGCCCACACCTCCATCTCGCCGAAGCGCTGGCCGCCGAACTGGGCCTTACCGCCCAGGGGCTGCTGCGTGACGAGCGAGTACGGGCCGGTCGAGCGCGCGTGGATCTTGTCGTCGACCAGGTGGAGCAGCTTCAGGATGTACATGTAGCCGACGGTCACGTCCTGCTCGAACGGCTCGCCGGTGCGACCGCTGAACAGGCGCACCTTGCCGGAGGCCTGGCGGCCCGGCACGGCCTTCGTGTCGACCTCGAACTTGATCGGGCTGTCCTCGTTCTGCTTCGTCCAGTCGACCAATGCCTGGTCGACGTCGACCAGGGTGGCGCCGTCGAACACCGGCGTCGCGATCGGCGTCGGCATCGGCGCGTTGATCACCCGTGCGGCGGCTCCGTCCATCGGGAGCACGTCGGCGTCGGCGAAGACGCCGTGCGCGGCCGACCAGCCGAGGTGCGTCTCGAGGATCTGGCCGATGTTCATCCGGCTCGGCACGCCGAGCGGGTTCAGCAGGATGTCGACGGGGCGGCCGTCCTCGAGGAACGGCATGTCCGCCTCGGGGACGATCTTCGAGATGACGCCCTTGTTGCCGTGGCGGCCGGCGAGCTTGTCGCCCTCGGAGATCTTGCGCTTCTTCGCCACGTAGACGCGGACGAGCTCGTTGACGCCCGGGGACAGGTCGTCGCCGGTGTCGCGCGAGAACGTCTTGACGTCGATCACGACGCCGCCCTCGCCGTGCGGGACCTTCAGCGAGGTGTCGCGGACTTCGCGCGCCTTCTCCTTGAAGATGGCGCGGATCAGCTTCTCCTCGGCGGTCAGCTCGGTCTCGCCCTTCGGCGTCACCTTGCCGACGAGCAGGTCGCCCGAGCCGACCTCGGCGCCGACGCGGACGATGCCGCGGTCGTCGAGGTTGCGGAGGGACTCCTCCGAGCGGTTCGGGATGTCGCGCGTGATCTCCTCGTCGCCCAGCTTGGTGGAGCGAGCGTCGATCTCGTACTCGTGGATGTGGATCGAGGTGAGCACCTCGTCCTTGACGAGCCGCTCGGAGAGCACGATCGCGTCCTCGAAGTTGTAGCCCTCGAACGGCATGAACGCGACGAGTAGGTTCGCGCCGAGCGCGAGCTCGCCGTGGTCGGTCGACGACCCGTCGGCCAGGACCGCACCCGCGGCGACCTTGTCGCCCTGGCGCACGATCGGCCGGTGGTGGATCAGCGTCCCCTGGTTCGAGCGCATGAACTTCGTCAGGTCGTACTCGTCACGCGTGCCCCTGCCCTCGACGACGATGCGGGTGGCATCGAGGTCGATGACGGTGCCGGCGTTCTGTGCGACGACGACGTCGCCGGAGTCGACCGCTGCGCGGTACTCGACGCCGGTGCCGACGATCGGCGCCTGCGGGATCATCAGCGGCACTGCTTGCCGCTGCATGTTGGCGCCCATCAGGGCGCGGTTGGCGTCGTTGTGCTCGAGGAACGGGATCATCGCGGTCGCGATCGAGACGATCTGCGCCGGCGAGACATCCATGAAGTCGATGTCCTTGGCGCTCGCGATCACGGCCTCGCCCTCGGACGAGCGGCAGAGCACCTGCTCGTGCTCGAACTTGCCGGCCTTGTCGACGGGCTCCGACGCCTGGGCGATCGTGAACTGCGCCTCCTCGGCGGCGTCGAGGTACGTGATGTCGTCGGTCACCTTGCCGTTGACGACCTTGCGGTACGGCGTCTGGATGAAACCGAACTGCGAGACGGTCGCCATCGAGGCGAGCGACCCGATCAGGCCGATGTTCGGCCCTTCCGGAGTCTCGATCGGGCACATCCGCCCGTAATGGGTCGGGTGCACGTCGCGGACCTCGATCGGTGCCCGCTCGCGGGTCAGACCACCTGCGCCGAGCGCCGAGAGGCGACGGCGGTGGGTGAGGCCGTCCAGCGAGTTCGTCTGCTGCATGAACTGCGACAGCTGTGACGAGCCGAAGAACTCCTTCAGTGCGGCAACGACAGGCCGGATGTTGATGATCGTCTGCGGCGTGATCGTGTCGACGTCCTCGGTCGTCATCCGCTCGCGGACAACACGCTCCATGCGGTAGAGACCGACCCGGAATGCCTCCTGGATCAGTTCGCCGGTGGTGCGCAGGCGCCGGTTGCCAAAGTGCTCGTACTCGTCGAGCTCGGTCCGGATCGCGTCACGGCTGATCGCGATCGCGTCGGCCGCGTAGTCCTTCGAGTCCTCCGGCACGCCGATCGCGTGCGGCATCGCGACGAGCTTCTGGACGAGCGCGAGGATGTCCTGAGTCGTCAGGACCCTCGTGTCGTCCGGCACGTCGACGCCGAGCCGCTGGTTCAGCTTGTAGCGGCCGACCTTCGTCAGGTCGTAGCGCTTCGAGTCGAAGAAGAGCGACTTGAGGAGGTTGCGGGCGTTGTCGAGGGTCGGCGGCTCGCCGGGCCGCTGCTTCTTGAAGACCTCGATCAGCGCCTCTTCCTCGCGGGTCGTCGGGTCCTTCTCGAGCGTCTTCGCGATGAAGTGCGAGTTGTCGAACAGGGCGAGAATCGCCTCGTTCGTCGACGTGTCCAGCTTGTGACCGGTTGTCGGGTCCTCGGCCGGCAGTGCGCGCAGCAGCGTCGTGATCGGCAGCTTCCGCTTCCGGTCGATGCGGGCGTAGACGACGCCCTTCTTGTCGATCTCGAGCTCGAGCCAGGAACCGCGGCTCGGCATCAGGTTCGCGGTGAAGACCTGCTTCGTCGCGTCCTTCGGCTCCATCAGGTAGGCGCCGGGCGAGCGGACGAGCTGCGTGACGATCACGCGCTCGGTGCCGTTGATGATGAACGTCCCCCACTCCGTCATCATCGGGAAGTCGCCCATGAAGACGGTCTGCTCGCGAATCTCGCCCGTCTCCGTGTTCACGAAGCGGACGGTCATCGTCAGCGGGGCCTGGTAGGTGATGTCCTTCTCGCGACACTCCTGGATGGTCATCGGCGGAGCGCCGAACTTGTATTCGCCGAATTCGACGGCGAGCGTGCCTGTGTAGTCGAGGATCGGTGAGATGTCGTCGATCGTCTCGCGGAGCCCTTCGCTCAGGAACCAATCGAACGACTCACGCTGGATGTCGATCAGGTTGGGGAGGTCGAGGACGTGCTTGAGACGTGAGAACGACTTACGCGCGCGAGGCGCTGTGACCGACTGGGCCAAGTAGAACAGCCTCCCTTACTGGTGGCGATGAGGTGAGCGGCGGCGAAGCAGGAAAAAGGGCGTGCGAAAGCAGGATTGTCCGGACGTGCGGCGCAACCCTCCACAATAGCGGAGGCGTCCCTCCAGCCGCAAGCACACGACGAGGGACCCGCTGGGCCGCCAGGGGAAGGTACCAGGTCGGGGCCGGCTGGCGCCGGCCCCGACCTGAGCTTGTGCCAAGTTGTTACTAGGCGTGCGCCGGGGCGGCCGGGTGGTCGCCGCCGTGCTGGCGTGGCGCGTGGAACAGGGCGTTCCGGGCGGTCAGGGCGCCGGTGTCGCCGCCGCACTGCTTGCCGCCGACCCAGGCGTAGTCGCCGGGGTTCGGCCCGGTGAGGACACCGCGGCCTGCCCAGTAGACATGCGTGTCGGGGGTGATCGCGATCGTCTGCGGGCCGCCGGCGGCCGGCGCGTCGTGGCTGCCCTTCAGCACGTTGATCGTGAACGAGGTGGCCGTGGTCGACACGAGCGTGCCGAACAGGTGGAACCGCTTGCAGTCCTGCGACGTGGTCGTGCTCTCGGCGGCCGTCGAGGTGGTGCCGCCGGTGTGGTGCCCGTCGTCGGCGAGCGCGTAGGACGCGCCGGCGCCCGCGACGGCCAGGGCGAGGAAGAGAGCTTTGAGCTTCATCGGAAAGGTGCCTCCAGGTCTATGTGCAGGCCTGATCGGCACCTCGCCGGGATTCAACGATCACTCGTTCGGGCTGACGCGTGGGGCGCGGCCTGCGCCGCGCCCCACGTCGAGCCGAGCTTGTAACAGAGTGTTACTTGATCTCGACCGAGGCGCCTGCCTCTTCGAGCTGGCCCTTGATCGTGTCGGCCTCGTCCTGGGCGACGCCCTCCTTGACCGGCTGGGGGGCCGAGTCGACGAGGTCCTTCGCCTCCTTGAGCCCGAGGCCGGTGACCGCGCGGACGACCTTGATCACCTGGATCTTCTGCTGGCCGGCACCGGTGAGCACGACGTCGAAGGCGGTCTTCTCCTCCGCGACGGCCGCGCCGTCGCCACCGCCGGCGGCGGCGACCGCAACCGGAGCAGCGGCCGTGATGCCCCACTCGTCCTCGATCTTCTTCTTCAGCTCGACCAGCTCGAGGACGGTCATCGTCCCGAGCTGATCGAAGACGGTGTCAACTGCTGCCATCTGTCATGCCTCCTGATTTGCGTTCTCTAGTTGGGCGATGCGTGCGTCGATCAGTCCGTACAGGCCTTGCAGGGGCGCATTCGACCAGCCCGAGCAGGTTGGTGAGCGGCGCGATCACTGCTGCGAGCACCTGGCCGCGCAGCACGTCGAGCGGCGGCAACTTCGCGAGCGCGTCGACGTCAGACGCCGAGATCTCGCGGCCCTGCATGACGCCGCCTCTGATCTCGAGCACCTTCGTGTCGCGGGCCGAGTCGGCCAGCGCCTTGGCGACGGCGACCATGTCGCCGTCTGCCTCGATGAACGCGATCGCCGACGGACCCTCGAGCAGCGCGAGCAGCGCGTCCGCGCCCGCGGCCTCGGCCGCGCGGCGGGTGAGCGTGTTCTTGACGACGGACAGCCTCGCCCCATGCTCGATCAGGCGCCCGCGCAGGGCGTCGATCTGGGGCATCGTCAGGCCGCGGTAGTCGGCGACGAACAACGTCTCGGCGCTGCGGAGCTTGTCGGTCAGCTCCGTGACAACGCGTTCCTTGTCTTCCTTGTGCATCTCACCTCCGTTACAAACTCGGCCCGCCTGGCGGCGGGCCGAGTTCGCTAGAGGGACGCTCCAGCAAGTCCGGTTCGCCTCGACTGGGCTTCTGCCGTTGCGGCTGCCAGTTGTCTCGGGCGCGGGTGGTTGACGAAAATCGTTCAGGCCGTCGCGGCGACCTCACCGGCCGGAGAGCTGTCGAGCTCCTCCGCGATCTCGCGGGTCCTGGTGGGATCGATGTGGATCCCGGGGCCCATCGTGGAGGTGAGCGTGATCTTCTTGATGTACCGGCCCTTCGCCGCGGCGGGCTTGGCACGGACGATCTCGTCGATCAGCGCGGCGTAGTTCTCGATCAGCGCCCGCTCGTCGAACGAGCGCTTGCCGATCGGGATGTGCACGTTCGCGCCGCGGTCGGTGCGGTACTCGAGCTTGCCGGCCTTGGCGTCGCGGACTGCTTTCGCGACGTCGAAGGTGACAGTTCCGGTCTTCGGGTTCGGCATCAGGCCGCGCGGGCCGAGCACGCGGCCGAGTCGGCCGACGTTGCCCATCTGGTCCGGTGTGGCGATCGCCACGTCGAAGTCGGTGAAGCCTTCCTCGATCCGCTTGGCGAGGTCGGCCGAGCCGACGACGTCCGCCCCGGCCTCTTCGGCCTCCCGGGCCTTGTCGCCCTCGGCGAAGACGGCGACGCGCTGCTCGCGGCCGGTGCCGTGCGGCAGCATCATCGTCCCGCGCAGCTGCTCGTCGGCATGGCGGACGTTCAGCCCGAGGTTCATGTGCACCTCGACGGTCTCGTCGAACTTCGCGGCGGGAGCATCCTTGAGCAGGCGCACAGCCTCGACCGGCGTATAGACCTGCTCGCGATCGATCGCGCCGCGCGACACGTTGTAACGCTTGCCGTGTTTGGCCATTACCTCTCCACCTCCACGCCCATCGATCTCGCGGTGCCGGCGATCACGAGCATCGCCTGCTCGACGTCGCGAGCGTTCAGATCCTGCATCTTCGTCTCGGCGATCGAGCGGAGCTGGGCGCGCGAGAGCTTGCCGACCTTGGTCCGGTTCGGCTCGCTCGAGCCCTTCTCGAGCCGGAGCACTTCCTTGATCAGGACGGCGGCCGGCGGCGTCTTCGTGATGAAGTCGAAGCTCCGGTCTTCGTAGACCGTGATCTCGACCGGAGTGATGCGGCCGTTCTCCTGCGCGGTTTGCGCGTTGAACGCCTTGCAGAACTCCATGATGTTGACGCCGTGCTGGCCGAGCGCCGGACCGACCGGAGGCGCCGGGTTGGCCTGGCCGCCGGGGATCTGGAGCTTGATCAGGGTGAGAACTTTCTTCGCCATCGTTACGTCCTTTAGTCGAGCTTCTTGACCTGGTCGAAGCCGAGCTCCACCGGAACCTGGCGCTCGAAGATATCGACGAGCACCTTGAGCTTCTGCTGATCGGGGTTGACGTCGACGATCTCGCCGTCGAAATCCGAAAGCGGGCCGGACGTGACCTTGACCGACTCGCCGAGTGAGTACTCGATCGTCGTCCGCGCGCGATCGCCACCGGCAGACGCACCCGTCTTCAGGATGCGGTCGACCTCGGGCTGCGACAGCGGCACCGGCTTCGAGCCGGCTCCGACGAAGCCGGTCACGCCGGGCGTGTTCTTGACGACCGTCCAGGCATCGTCGTTCAGGTCCATGTTCACGAGCACGTAGCCCGGAAGCACCCGCTTCTCGGCCTGCACCTTCTGGCCGTCCTTCGTCTCGATCACCTGCTCGGTCGGGACGACCACGCGCCGGAAGCGCGGGCGCTGCCCCATCGACTCGATGCGGTGCTCGAGGTTGGCCTTGACCTTGTTCTCATGGCCGGAATAGGTGTTGACGACGTACCAGCGAAACATTCAGGTTCCTTTTATTGGCCGAGCAAGATTCTGGAGACGACCTGTTTCCAGACCTGGTCGTTGATGTAGAGGAAGACGCCGACCACGAGGCAGGCGATCAACACGACGGCGGTGCCTTGGATCACCTGCGCCTGCCCTGGCCATTCGACCTTGCGGAGCTCCGCCCACGACTCGGCGAAGAAGTTCGACCGGTGCCGCTCTTCGACCGCCTGCTGCTGCGGGCGGTCGGGGCGCGCGGCCCGTTGCAGCCGGCGACGCTCCGAGTGCGAGTCGGCCATGGCGCTAGCGGGTTTCCCGGTGGGGAGTGTGCCCGCCGCACCAGCGGCAGTACTTCCGGAACTCGACGCGGTCCGGCGTGTTCCGCTTGGACTTCATCGTCTGATAGTTCCGCCGCTTGCACTCGGTGCACGCGAGGGTGATCGCAACTCTGACTCCGGTCTTGGCCATGTCTCTCTCTGGATGAGGTGGTCGACCCCGAGCACGCTGACGCACTGCCCCAGGGCCGCGGGATTGTAGCGGGACCAGCCCGATTTCGGTTCAGAAGCCGATCAGGTGACTGCTGGTTGACTGCCGCGATGCTGACGACGAGCGCCCGCGGCCGGGCGATGCTGAACAAGGTCCCGGAGGTCACACTCTACTTCTGGGTGATCAAGGTGCTCTGCACCACGGTCGGCGAGACCGCCTCCGACTACCTGGCCGGCAACCTGAGCCTCGGGCTGACGAAGACGACCTTCATCACAGGAGCGTTGCTGGTCGTCGTGCTCGTCTTCCAGTTCCGTTTGCGGAAGTACGTCCCGGGTGTCTACTGGCTCGGGATCGTCCTGATCAGCGTGGTCGGCACGCAGATCACCGACAACCTGACCGACAATTACGGCGTCTCGCTGGTCACGACGACGATCGTGTTCAGCATCCTGCTCGCGATCGTCTTCGCCATTTGGTCATGGAGCGAGCGGACGCTCTCGATCCACACGATCTACACGACCCGCCGCGAGTCGTTCTACTGGCTGGCCGTCCTCTTCACGTTCGCGCTCGGGACCGCGGCCGGCGACCTCACGGCCGAGCGGCTGAACGTCGGCTATGCCTGGTCGGTCGTCCTCTTCGCCGCGGCGATCGCGGCCGTCGCTCTCGCGCACTTCCGCTTCCGGCTCGATGCGGTCGCGGCGTTCTGGATCGCGTACATCCTCACGCGGCCACTCGGAGCGTCGCTTGGCGACTATCTCTCCCAGCCTCGCCACGACGGCGGTCTCGGCCTCGGCACCACCGTGACCAGCTTCCTGTTCCTGGGCGCGATCCTTGCTGTGGTCACGTTCCTGAGCATCACTAGGAAGGACGTGACCGAGCTCGCCGCGCCGCACGCGCCGTCGCACGCCCAGGTTCTGATCGTCGCGCATCGCACGGCCACGACCCCTCGACTACTCGAGGCAATCCGGACACGCGTCGGCCTCGGCGGCCCGGTTCGCTTCCACCTGCTCGTGCCGAACCCCGCCGAGCACGCCGAGATCACGGATAGCGAGCGCCGCCACCGGCATGCGGAAGGAGAGCAGGTGCTGGCGGTCCGCGCTGCCGCTGATCGAGGATGCCTCGGGCGGGGGCGCCGAGGGCTCGGTCTCAACGCGTCACGATCCGATGGATGCGATCGAGGAGGCTCTCCACGACGGCGAGTTCCACGAGATCATCCTCTCGACCCTGCCGAAGAGTGTCTCGCGATGGCTCCATGCGGACCTGCCGAGACGGGTCTCGACGCTCGGCCTTCCCGTGACGACCGTGGTCGCCCAGGAGCGCGCGTAGCTAGGAGGGGCGGCCGGACTGGTAGTTCTCGCCCTGCGAGCCCGTGCGCTGACTGAGCCGAATGGTCTCCATCTGGTCGTGCATCTGCTTCGCCTCGGCCTCGGCCGCGAACTCCTCCGGTGTCTGCGGAGTCGAACGGAACCCCTCGAGCAGCTTGGTGAAGAAATTCGTCATGGCAAGGATCCTACGTCAAGTGATCACGCGCCGCGCACCGGCGTAGCTGCCTGAGTACGGCCCGGACAGACTGTCGACGGAGACCCGGGTCCCCGTGTGCGGCGCGTGGATGAACCGGTCGTGCCCGATGTAGAGCCCGACGTGGCCGACGTCGTCGAAGAAGACGAGGTCGCCAGGCCGGAGAGCGGAGCGGGCGACCCGGCGCCCGAGGTCGAACTGGGCGAAGGTGTAGTGCGGCAGCGAGACGCCGAAATGGGCGAAGACGTAGCGCGTGAAGCCGGAGCAGTCGAACCCGCTCGCGGGGCTCGACCCGCCGTAGACGTACTGGACGCCTAGGAAGTGGCGCGCGAACCTGACGACGTTCGCGGCCTCGCGCCGGACGTGAGCGCGATGTCGGGCGAGCGGGCTTGGACGCCTGACGGGATGAACGTGCCGGTGCCTGACCTGGAGGCGCTTGGGCACGGCGGCCGTGCGGCTCGGCTTCTCGCGATGGTGGGCGACCGCGGCGGTCGCCACACCCACGGAGATGCAGGCGAGCAGGACGAGCAACGGCAAGAGGACGCGTGTGCGGCGGAACAAGAGGAGGCTCCTTCGAGCTCGGCGGCGCACAGAGGGATCACCGGGCGCGCCGCGACGGTCGTTGGTCGCCCCATGTCAGCAGGACGCCGAGGAGGTTGGCGTCCCTCAAATGGGTCAAATTTGACGCCCGCGGCTGGCGAAGCGCCTCGTCTAATAGCGGCGGGTGGGCTCGAACCACCGACCTTCGGGTTATGAGTCCGACGCTCTAACCAGCTGAGCTACGCCGCCACACGCGGCCCGATTTTACCAAGCAGGCTGGTGACTCTCCTCCCGGCGAACCAGGGCGGCAGCGTGAGCCGGCTCGTCTGACACGAGTCAGACTCGAGTCAGACTCGTGTCTGACACACGGAAGTGAGACGCAGGTGTGACGGGAGTGTGTCTCGTCCGGGGTCGCGCTTACGCTCACTCGTCCATGAACGAGGCGGAGAGATGCTGGCGGTGCCCGACGACGATGGTCTGGCGGCACGGGACTTGGCAGTGTCCCAACTGCCACTTCAAGCTCGGTTGCTGCGAAGGTGACCCGCAGACCGCGTGCGATGCCCCAACTAGTGTGGAGGCATGGCGGACGCAGTCATCGAAGCCCGCGAGCTGAGGCGCGTCTACAAGACGACGACCGGCGTCGTCCGGCGCAAGCCGCTCGAGGTCGAGGCGGTGCGCGGTGTCTCCTTCACCGTCGAACGCGGCGAGCTCTTCGGCCTGCTCGGCCCGAACGGGGCCGGCAAGACGACGACGATCAAGATGCTGATCACACTGCTCTTGCCGACGAGCGGCGAGGCACGAGTGCTCGGCCTCGACGTCGTCCAGGACGCGCGTGAGGTGCGAAAGCGGATCGGCTACGTCTTCGGCGGCGACCGCGGCCTCTACGAGCGGCTCTCCGCCTACGACAACCTCCGCTACTTCGCGGAGCTCTACGGCGTCTCGGGCAAGGCCCAGCGGCTGCGGATCGACGAGGTGCTCGAACTGGTCGGCATGAAGGGCCGCGAGCAGGAGCGCGTCGAGGGCTACTCGCGCGGCATGCGGCAGCGCCTGCACATCGCGCGCGGGATCCTGCACGACCCCGAGGTGGTGTTCCTCGACGAGCCGACGATCGGTGTCGACCCCGTCGGCGCGCGCGACCTGCGCCAGATGATCGCCGACCTCGTCGCCGTCGGGAAGACCGTTCTGTTGACCACGCACTACATGTTCGAGGCAGACGCGCTCTGCGACCACATCGCAGTGATCGCGAAGGGCCAGATCGTCGGTGCGGGCACGCCCGCCGAGCTCAAGGACAACGTCGGCGGCGGCCGCGTCACCGAGATCGAGGTCTTCGGCGTCGACCAGCCGACCGTCGACGCGGCTGCGAGCGCTCGAGGGCGTCACCGCGGTGGCGATCGAGGAGCGCGACCAGAAGCAGCTGCTCGTCGTGCAGACGACGGGCGAGCGTGAGCTGACCGCGCCGCTGCTCGCCCAGCTCGACGGCTTCGAGGTCGGTCGCGTCGCCTCACGTGAGCCGACGCTCGAAGACGCATACGTCTCGCTCGTCACCGCCGAGTGAGATGAGCTCCGCGCGCGTCTTCTGGACCGGCTTCGTCCTTCACTTCAAGAACCTCTCGGCGTCGCCGTTCATGGTCGTGGCGGCCGCAGTCTGGCCGCTCGTCTACGCGACCCTGGCCTTCCTCATGTTCCGCGCGACCGACGAGGCGCCGTCGCTCCTCTACGCGGCGCTCGGCGCGGCCGTGATGGGGATCTGGTCGACGACGGCGACGAGCGCCGGCGGGGCGATCCAGCAGCAGCGGTGGTACGGGATCCTCGAGCTGCTCGTCGCCGCGCCGTCGCGGTTGATCCTCGTCCTGGCGCCGATCACGGTGGCGATCTCCGGCATCGGCGTCTACTCGATCGCCTCCACCCTGCTCTGGGGCAAGTTGCTGTTCGGCATCCCGCTGCACATCGCACACCCGCTGCTCTTCGCGATCTCGATCCCGGCGGCCGTGCTCTCGATCGGTCTGCTCGGCCTCGTCCTGGCGTCGACGCTCGTTCTCTACCGCTCGGCGAGCTCACTCTCGCAGGCGCTCGAATATCCGATCTGGACGATCACCGGCATGCTGATCCCCCTCTCGCTGCTGCCGGGCTGGGTGAGCCCGATCGCCTGGGTGCTCGCACCGACGTGGGGCATGCGAGCGATCCGCCACGCCGCACTCGGGGGAAACGTCGTGTTCCCGCTCGTCATCTGTCTGCTGCTGAGCCTCGCCTACACGGCGATCTCGGTCGTGCTCCTGCATCACTTCGAACGGCTCGCCCGCGACCGCGCGACGCTCTCGCTGACATGAGGACCTGGATCCGCATCTTCTTCATCGGGGGGGCGATCAGCTTCCGCGCCCTGTTCTCGTGGATTCGGCCATCCGTCTACATCCCGACGCTCCTGATCGGTCCGACGACGCAGATCATCTTCTTCGCCTACCTCGGCCGCACCGCCCACCTGGAATCGGACTCGTGGTTCGTCGTCGGGAACGCCGTGCAGTCGGCGTCGCTCGCCGCCCTGTTCGGGATGGGCTTCGCGATCGACGGCGAGCGCTGGACACAGACGCTCTCGGCCGTGCTGGCGACCCCGGCCAACCGTGCCGCCCTGTTCTTCGGGCGGGCGGGACCGGTGCTCGTCAACGCGGCAGTCGTGGCCGCGACCGGCTTCGTCGGCGGCGCGCTGCTGCTCGGTTTTCGCATGCCGTGGTCGTCGGTGCCGGCGATGGCCTTCCTGCTGCTGCTCGCCTCGTTCGCATCGACGGGCCTCGGCATGCTCACCGGCGCGGTCGGACTGCGCATGCGCGACGTCCCGATCATCGCCAACCTGTCGATGGCCGTGCTGCTGATCTTCTGCGGCGTCAACGTGCCGCTCGACAAGCTTCCCGACTGGATGCACACGATCGCGCTGGCGCTGCCGCTCACGCACGCGATCGCTGCCGCCCGCCAGGTCGCCGAGGGCGCTTCGCTCGCGAGCGTCCGGTCGGAGGTCGTGACCGAGTTCGTGCTCGGCGCCGGCTATCTCCTCGCCGGATTCGGGCTACTTCGCTGGTTCGAGTACGAAGGACGGCGACTGGGAACACTCGACCGCGCATGACCGCCGTCCGCATCGTCATCACCGGCTTCCTGATCAACCTGAAGATGCTCGGAACGTCGAGCTTCTTCCTGCTGACCTCGATCGTCCAACCGATCATCTTCGCGACGATCGCCTTCTACATGTACCGCTCGGGCGACCGTCCCGGCACTCTCCTGTACGCCGCGCTCGGCGCCGGGATGATGGGCGTCTGGTCGACGACGCTCTTCGGGTCGGGCGGGATGATCCAGTGGCAGCGCTGGCAGGGAACGCTCGAGCTCGGTGTCGGAGCACCGCCGTCGATGACGTTGATCTACCTGCCGTTCTCGATCGCGAACGCCTTCACCGGCATGTACGCGCTCGCAGCCACCCTCGTCTGGGGCCGTGTCGTCTTCGGCGTGCCGCTCCACTTCGCCCACCCGTGGCAGTTCGCGCTTGCGCTGCCTGCGACCGTGATCTCGCTCGGGCTGATGGGGCTGCTGCTCGCGTCCACCTTCATCCTCTACCGCTATGCGAACGCGCTCTCGAACCTGCTCGAGTACCCGGTCTGGATCGCGTCAGGGCTCGTGTTCTCGACGGCGCTGCTGCCGGACTGGACGCGGCCGATCTCCTGGGTGCTGCCTCCGTACTGGGGCGTGATCGCCCTCCGGCACGCGGCGCTCGGCGGCGACGTCTGGATGCCGCTCGCGATGGTGCTCATGCTCGGACTGATCTACGTCGCGATCGCCACCGTCACCTTTCGCCTCTTCGAGCACCTGGCGCGGGCTCGCGCCACCCTGTCGCTGACATGAAGCGCTGGCTTCGCACCTTCTTCGTCGGTGGCGTGATCGCCTACCGCGGGCTGTTCAACTGGATCCGGCCCGCGATGTACATCCCGACGATGCTCGGGAGTCCGCTCTTCCAGCTGATCTTCTTCACCAAGCTCGGTCAGTTCGCGCACGCCGAGTCGGCCGACTTCTACATCGTCGGCAATGCGGTTCAGGTTTGTGCGATGTCTTCCGTCTACGGGATGACGATGGCGGTCGCGAACGAGCGCTGGTTCGGCACGCTCGGGCCGCTGCTCGCCTCGCCTGCGAACCGCGCCGCGGTGTTCCTCGGCCGCGGGGTGCCGGTGCTCGCGAACGGCCTGCTCGTGTCCGTGTTCGCCTTCGGCGCCGGCGCGCTCTTCCTCGGCTTCCGTCCCGGGGTCGATGCGCTGCCCGCCCTCGCGGTGATCTTGCTCGTCACGGTCGGCTCGTGCACGTGCTTCGGAATGCTCCTCGGCTCGATCGGCCTACGTGCCAAGGATTTCTTCTTCGCCGCCAACCTCGCCTACTTCCTGATGCTGCTCTTCTGCGGCGTCAACATCCCGCTCGATCAACTGCCGTCATGGATGAGCGCCGTCGGCCGCTGCTTGCCGCTGACCCACGGCATCGCGGCGGCGCGGGCTGTCTCCGCCGGTGCAAGCCTCGGCGACGTCGCGGGGCTCGTCTGGACCGAGGCATCGATCGCGGTTGCGTACGCAATCGCCGCTTTTGGGCTCTTCCGCATCCTCGAGCGCGAGTCACGGCGAACGGCAGTGCTCGACGTCTACTAAGGAAGACCCCGGCTGTCGCCGAAACAACGCTGGATGACCGACGTTTCCCCGGAGCTCGCGCTCGTCGATCCAACCTTGCGCGCGGAAGCGGTCGCCGGCCTGCCCGAGCTCGAGGCCTTCGACTTCCTCCGGTTCGACCGGCGCCCGGACGCGCTCGTGGACTTCGGCTTCCTCGCCGAGCACGAAGAGGTCGAGCCGGAGCGGTGGCGGCCGCCCCTGCTCGTGGCCGCGTCGGTCTACGCTGCGTCGTCGCTCGCCCGCGTGGTCGTGATGGACGGGCTGTTCGTGCTTGGACTCGCGGCAGCCGTCGCCGCAGTCAACGCCTTCAGCTGACGCCGGGCCTAGAGCGTGTCGGGCGAAAGGCGCGCGGTCAGCGCGGCGAGCAGGCTCGAGTGAACCGACGGGATCTGGTCGGCCACGCGGCGGAACGCGCGGTCGGTCAGGACGAGGATCGTCGTCTCCGTGGTCGTCGTGACCGTGGCCGTCCGCGGGACGTCGGAGAGCAGCGCGATCTCACCCAGGAAATCGTTCGCGCCCAGCTCGTTGACCGTGCGCCCGTTCTTCGTCACCTTCGCCGCGCCGTCGACGATCACCATGAACTCCCGTCCGCGTTCGCCCTGGCGCGTCAGGTCCTTGCCCTCCGGCACGGTCAGCTCGTCGGCTTCGGCGGCAAGTGCGGAGAGCTCCTTCCGGCTGCAGTGAGAGAAGAGCGGCACACTCTTGATCAGCTCTTCCTTGGCGCTCTTCCGGAGGCGCATCAGGGGGCCTCAGTGATGCGCCTGAGCGTCGAGCTCGCGCGTGCGCTTCGCCATCGCCTCGAGCAGTGGCCAGGCGATCGAGGCGTTCTCCTCGACCAGCGGCCGGAACTGCCAGGAGGTGAGGCCGTAGCTCTTGCCGTCGCTGGTCGCGGTGATCGTGGCGGTGCGCAGACCTCCGTCGATCAACGCGATCTCGCCGAAGTAGTCGCCCGGCCCGAGGGTGCGACGATCCTGGCCGTCGACGGTGACGCGTGCCTCGCCGGTCTCGATCACGAAGAACCCGGCTCCGCCGGTGCCCTCCGCAGTCAGCTCCTGCCCCTCACGGAACGAGCGCTCCGTGAAGTTGTTCGAAAGGGCCTTGAGCTGCTTGTCGTTCAGGCCGTGAAAGAGCGGGACGTGCTTGATGAGTTCAACGGGAGCTGACATGCGGCCATCCTAAACCACACGTGGCCGCGGATGGAAACGAGGGTGGCCCCTAGCGCGAGCCGAGCGCGAGCTCGAGCCCCTCGTGCGCGAGCTCTACGGGCGGCCCGTCGGACGCCGCCTGCACATCGGCCAGCATCGCTTCCAGCCTGGCGTCACTGTGAGCCGGGTCGTGGTGGAACATCACCGCCCGCCCCGGTGCAGCCGCGGCGACATAGGCGACGAAGTCGCTCAGCGCCGCATGCCCCCAGCCGACCCTGGCGGCGTACTCGGCGTCGGTGAACTGCGCGTCGTGGAACAGGACGTCGGCGCCCTCCGCGACGGAGAGCCCCGCCTCGCGGTCGAGCGCAGGCTCGTTGTCCGGGATGTAGGCCAGCGCGTTGCCGTTCTGACTCAGCCGGTAGCCGATCGTCGAGCCCGGATGGCACACCGGCACGGTCGCCACGCGGAGGTCGTCGATCTGCCAGGTGTCCTCCGAGACCTCGGTGAACGAGATCTTCGCGGGGAACTGCTCGAACGGCACCGGGAAGAACGGCGGCGACAGGTAGGTCGTGATCAGCGCCTCGAGCGACCCGGCTGCAGGCCGCGGCCCCCAGATGCGGATCGTGCAGGCGGGGTCGAACAGCGGCGCGAAGAACCCGAGACCCTCGATGTGATCGAGGTGCAGGTGCGTGAGCAGCAGATCGAGCTCCGTCGGTGGCTCCCCGTCCAGCGATGCCCCGAGCGAGCGGATCCCGGTGCCGGCGTCGAGCACGACGAGCGCACCGGTCGACGTGCGCACTTCAACGCAGCTCGTGTTGCCGCCGTAGCGAACCGTTGCCGCCCCCGGTGTCGAGAGCGAGCCTCTGCAGCCCCAGATCCTGGCCTTCATGCCCGGCGCAGCGTAGACGCTAAACCGCGGTCACGGCCCCGAGGCGCGTGACAGCCAGTTCGTCGGCCGAGGCGCGGCTGCGCGAATGACCGCTGACCGCGTCGAGGAAGTCGTCCCGGTCGAGCGCCCAGAGCGAGACGTCCGTTCGTGCCCGAACCGACGCGGTACGCGGGACGTCACGGAGGAGCGCGATCTCGCCGACGAAGGACGGCGCCTCTTCGACCTTGGTCTCGGCGGGGAGGGCGATCTCGATTGTGCCTTCGCGCAAGACGTAGAAGCGGTCGCCGTGATCGCCTTGCTCGAAGAGCGGCGCGCCGGCCGGAAGCTGAACGTCGTTGAGTTGGACCGCGAGGCGCTCGAGCGTCTCAAGCGGGAGCGGGGCCAGGAACGGCACCGCGCGCAACGCCTGGAGCCGGTCGGCCGGGACCCGGGCACCCTCGTCGATCGCGCCGAGGCTGCGCCAGCGAAGGAGCGACAGCACCGGCAGCAGCGCACCGATCGCCACCAGCGCCCCGCGCACGCCGAGCAGCGCGATCAGCCCGGGCGTCGCCAGCGCCCCCAGCGCGATCGAACCGATGATCACGCTCTCCAGGCAGCCGAAGACCCGCGCCGCTACCTCGGGCGGCGCGGCTCGCTGCAGCAGGGTCATCGCGGAGATGTCGACCAGCGTGTTGCCGACGCCGACGACCCCGAGCGCGAGCGCGGCCACGATCGCGGTCGGCGCGGCCCCGACGAGGAGGAGCGGCATGCCCCAGAGCAGCAGGCCGATCGCGAAGTCTGCGGCGATGCGGGCGCGGGCGACCAGCGAAAGTGCGACCGCCGCCCCGAGCAGCGCGCCGACCCCGCACGCAGCCTGCAGCAGCCCGACCCCCGCCGTCCCGAGCCCCAGCAACTGCAGCGCAATCACGACGACGAACACGCCGAGCGCCCCCGCCACGAAGCACTGGGCGCCGTAGAGGCCGATCAGCAGCCTGAGGCGTGGCTCGGCGGCGATCGCCTTGAAGCCGGCGACGAACTCGCCTTTCCCCTCCTGCGCCGCCCGCTTGCGAGGCCGGGCCCCGGCGGGCGTGTGGACGCGGGCGATGAAGTACGCACTCCACGCGAAGGTCAGCGCGTTGAACGCGAGCGCGGCGGCCGTGCCGCTCAGCGCCATCAGGAAGGCAGCGATCGCCGGACCGACGAACACGCCGAGGCTGTCGAACGTGCTCGACGAGACGTTCGCGGCGGTCAGCTCCTCGGGTGATCGCGCCAGCAGCGGCATCAGCGCGGACTCGGCCGGCCGGAAGATCGTGCCCAGGATCGTGGTGATCGTCGCGACGACGTAGACGGCGAGCGCCGGCGAATCCCAGATCACGAGCGCGGCCGTCGCGCCCACCGAGACGAGGCGCCCCAGATCGGAGACGAGCATCACGCGCTCTCGCGGGTAGCGGTCGGCCAGCGAGGCCGCAAATGGGGCGATCACGGCGGCGATTACCTGGCGAACGGCCGTGACGACGCCCACGGCCGTAGCTCCGCCGTGCTGGTAGGCGTAGACTGCGATTGCCACGCCGTAGGCGAAGTTGCCGATCGACGACCCCCCGTAGGCGAGCTGGACTCGCCGGAGGTTCGGGTTCGCGAAGACGCCCTTCAGAGCCGACGACGACTCTGCGAACTGGCTACGGAGCTTGCCCACCGACGCGAGAATTGCATCGTTTGACAGGAAGTGGAAGGGAACGGGAAGATTCCCGGTGTGAACTCCGTCTTGTAGGTGTCATCCGCCAGAGCGGGTCAATGGTTTTCCAAGGAGGCTTCAAGATGTCTGACGAGCGCGACAAGTTGTCACAGAGCGACGAGTTGGAGAACGACGAGAACGACGTCGAGGCACATCAGCTCGGTGGCGACCGTGACCAGTTGGGCGGCGACCGCGATCAGTTGGGCGGCGACCGTGACCAGCTCGGCGGCGACCGCGACAAGCTGTCGTAGTAGCTACCGCACAGGGGAAGACGAGAAAAGGCCCGCAGCGCGGGCCTTTTCTTTTGCTCAGCGCTCGAGCACGCGCGTCAACTCGCGAAGCAGCGCGCCGGCTGCGTCACGCCGGTCGCCTTCGAGCGCCTCGAGCGCCGCAGCCAGCGACGCGACCGCGGCCGCATCGCCCTCGCCCTCCAGCGCCCGTCGAGCCCTCCGCGCCGAGCCGAGCAGCGACAGGGCGATCGCCGCCTGGCCGGCGAACAGGCCGAGCAGCTCCATCTCCTGGAGCGAGAAACGTGAGCGCTGCGGCCGGTCGAGCACCTGCAGCACGCCGAGCACCGCCTCGTCGTCGAGCAGCGGCACTGCCATCAGCCCTTGCGGCACGTAGCCGGTCCCCTCGGCGACATCACGGGCGAAGCGCGGATCCTGTTGGACGTCGTCGAGCACGAGCGGCGTCCGCGACGAGAGCACCCACCCGGCGATGCCCGTTGACGACGGCAACCGGCGCCCGACCAGGTGCTGCTCGTCGTCGCCGGCGACGGCGGCAAACACCAGCTCGTCGGTCTCCTCGTCGAAGAGGAACACGGACGACGCCTTCGCGTTGAAGATCGCCCTGGCGACTTCGACGATCGAGCGGAGCAAGCGGGAGAACTGCTCCTCGGAGGCGAGCACGCCGGCGGCGACCGCCGACTCGTAGCGCCCGGGGCCGTCACTCATTGCGCACCTCCAACGTTGGCCGAGGTCAGATAGAGGACTGTTTTCAGCTGGAACGGCGTCAGCTTCGGGTGCTTGCTGAGAATCAGCGCCGCGAGCCCCGAGATGCACGGCGTCGCGAAGCTGTTGCCAGTCGCCCTGATCGACCCGCCGCCGAGCCACGCCACGTCGACGTCGACGCCCCGCGCGAAAAACTCGACCGGCGGGTCGGGGTTGGCGTAGTAGAGGAACGGATCGTCCTCCTCGTGGCTGCCCACCGAGAGGACCGACGAGAAGCGCCACGGATACGACTCGACCGGCATGTTGTGCGCCGACGCGACCAGGATCGTGCCCCGGAAGTAGGCCGTGTCGGCCAGCTCGTGCAGCACCTCGCCGAACTGCCGTTTCGTGGTCGAGAGGCTCATGTTGACGACATCGAAGCCCTGGCCGACCGCCCAGCGCAGGCCTGCGAGCAGCACTGGCCCGGTGCCCGCGAACCCGGCGCCGAGCACGCGCACCGAGTAGAGCTCTGCCTCGGGCGCGATCGAATGGACGACGCCGGCGCAGGCCGTGCCGTGCCCGCAGAGATCGCCCTCGGTGTCCTCGGTGGCGACCGGGGCACCGTGCTCGTCGAGCGAGATCGAAACGGCGCCGGCGAGTGGCCCGACGAGCGGATGGTCGGCCTCGACGCCGCTGTCGAGGATGCAGACCTTCACCCCTTTGCCGGTCGCGCCCCCGAGCGCCCAGTCGCGATCGACCCGCTCCGGGAGCGGGTTGTCGATCGCGATGCGGTTCGCAGCGAACTTCGGCAGCGACCACGCGGGGAGCTCTTCGTCGTCCGCCGTGGCAGCGTGCGGCGCGACGTCAGGCACTTACGCCTTCTTGCAGTTCTTCTCCGCCCAGGCCGAGATGTTCGTGCTCGCCTTGGCGACACCCGCTTGATCGATCGAGGTCGAGAGCTGCTGCAGCTTTGCCAGGGTTGCCGCGTTCGGGACCTGCCCAGGTGTGAAGTGGATGTCCTTGAGCGCCGACGCGTACTTGGAGAACGCATCGGCGAGCGTCTCGAAGTCGGGCCTGATGTCGGACGGCGTCTTGTCGGCGAACTCCTTGAGGATCTTCGCGCGCGCTTCGAAGTCGTTGGCGCCGACACCGGTGATCGCCTTGCTGAACGCTGCGCTCAGGCCGGCCAGCTCCTTGCAGTTCCCGGCGGTCGCGATCGACGCCACGCCCGTGCTGCTCGATGACGACGACGAGGACGATGAGGATGACGAGGACGATGAGCTGCTCGTCGTAGCCGTCGAGGTCGCCGTCGTGGTCTGGGCCGCGGTCGCCGCGGCTTTCTTCTTGCTGCCGCAACCCGTCGTCGCGACGACGAGTGCCAGCACTGCCGCCGCCAGCACCAGTGACCTTGACCTGCCGTTCATGACCGTGCTCCCCTCGCTCGAATCGATCCGGAATGGCGATCTTACGACGACGTCAACAACTGCGCCGCCGCCGCCGCCGACTGGGCTGCCGCTCGCGCTCGTGTGACGCGCACGTCGTCGGTGCCGACGGCGAGGTTCACCTCGACGAGCCGCACGGCAGCCTGGGCGGCAGCGGCCGCCAGGATCGCCGCGACGGCTGCATCGGGACGCGAGTCGTCCTCTGCCGTCTCCGCGAGCTCACCCGCCAGCGCAGCCACGTCGGCGCACGCTTCGGCAATCTCGAGCGGGATGGCGGACGCGCGATCGAGTTTCTGCCCGAGCGTGAAGTCGCGCCGCTCGTCCCCGCCCCCGGTCGACGCCGCGAGGGCGGCCCGGGCTGCGGCGAGCGCTTCGGCGTCTGACGGCGCCAGGTCGGCGAGCCGCGTCCCGAGCGAGGCGGCCTGTGCCGCCAGCCCGCCCTGGTCCGACCGTCGCGCCACCTTGACCGTCACGGCAGCGGCGATCGCCCCCACGAGCGCTGCGGCCGAGCCGCCGGCCGATGCGGTGCCCTCCTCACCGAGAGCGTCGAGCGCGCCGCGCATGTCGAGCGGTTCGGACACCTAGCTCGAAAGGCGGGCGCGGGCTTCGGCGAGGAGGCGCGGAGTCGGGCTGATGCCCGACTCCGCCAGCGCCGATTCGAGATCTGCGACGAGGCGCGCGCGAAGCTCGGCGTCCAGCTCGGCCCTGGCGATCAGGTCGTCGAGGCTCGCCCGCATGCGCGGGAGCTCCTGGGCCGCCGAAACCCACCCCTCAGGGGTCGGCGGCAGAGCGCCGAGGAGGCGCGCCAGTTGCTCGATGTCGTACGTGTTCACTCGAATCACCCGTCTACAGGACGCGCGTCGGCGGAGGAATCTTCCATCACGGCCTTCAAGCGGTCGAGACAGCGTGAGATCCGGCTCGCGATCGTGCCCGCAGGCAGGTCGAGCTCGTCGGCGATCGTCTTGTAGCTCTCGTCGCGGGCGAAGAACCGGTCGAGGATCTCCTGGCACGCCTCGGGCAGCCTCGCCAGCATCTCGCGGACGGTCAGGGCCTCGTCGAGCTCGGCCAGCCGGTCGTCGAAGCCGGCCGGCTCGACCCTCCTCGGTCGCTCCGCGGCGTCCGGCGCAGCCGGTCGATGCACGTGCGCCGCGTGAGTTGTGCGATCCACGGCCGGCACGGCGCCGTCGTCGCGCAGGTGGCCGAGCTGCTCGAAGACCTTGGCGAAGACGTCCTGGAAGACGTCCTCGGCGTCCTGCCGGCCGAACCGGAAGCCCTGGCTGCAGATCGCGTAGACGTAGCGCGAGAACCGCTCGACGAGCTGGTTCCACGCCTCGTCGTCCCCGTCGCCGGCAGCGCGCGACGAGCTCCTGGTCGGTGAGTCCGCTAACTCCCTGCACCTGGCGATCTTACGTTGGCATCAAGCCACTAAGCTCAAACCCGTGAGCGCGATCACACCGGAAGAGCTCCAGCTCGCGGCGCGGAACCACGGGATGCCGCTCGAGGCGCTGCGCTACGCCGGTGACGCCGGTCGGCCTCCACTACCTGCTGATCCACTACGACATCCCGCACGTCGATCCCGCTGCGTGGCGGCTGACGATCGACGGCGCGGTCGACCGGAGCTGTCGCTCGGCGCTCGACGAGCTCCGCGCGCGACCCGCCGCGGAGGTCGTCGCGACGATGGAGTGCGCCGGCAACGGCCGCGCGCAGCTCGAGCCGCGCGCCGGTCAGCCAGCCGTGGCTGCTCGAGGCGGTCGGAACCGGCGCGTGGCGCGGGGCGGCGCTGCGCCGACCTGCTCGCCGAGGCCGGCGTCGCAGGGCAAAGCCGTGGAAGTGCTGTTCACCGGCGCTCGACCGTGGGATCGAGAGCGGCGAGGAGCAGTCGTTCCAGCGCAGCCTGCCGCTCGACGAGGCGCTGCGGCCCGAGGTGCTGCTCGCCTACGACCTGAACGGCGCCCCGCTGCCGCCGCAGCACGGCTTCCCGCTGCGCCTGCTCGTCCCCGGCTGGTACGGCATGACGAACGTGAAGTGGCTGACGCGGATCACCGCTGCTCGAGGAGCCGTTCACCGGCTATCAGCAGGCGCGCGGCTACCGGCTGCGCCAGGACCCGGACGAGCCGGGCGTGCCGCTCGAGCGGATCCAGCCCCGTGCGCTCCTGGTGCCGCCCGGGATCCCGGACTTCATGAGCCGCGAGCGGACGGTCGAGCGCGGCAGCCACAGGCTCGTCGGCCGCGCGTGGTCCGGCCTTGCCCCGGTCGCGGCCGTCGAGGTGAGCGCCGACGGGGGCGTGACGTGGCAGGCGGCGACGCTCGAGCCCGATGAGCTCGGCGAGTGGGCATGGCGCGGCTTTCTCCTACGACTGGCAGGCAAGCGAGCCGGGCCGGTTCGAGCTCTGCTGCCGGGCCAGGGACGAGGCCGGCAACGAGCAGCCGCTCGAGAGCCCGTGGAACGTCGGCGGCTACGCGAACAACGCCGTCCAGCGCCTCGCCGTGACGGTCCGCTAGACGCCGACCAGGGTCGGACCGAGACGAACGTCTAGTCTCGCAGGCTTTTGCGAAGACTCACTCAAGTTTCGGCGCGTCGCGGCCGACAACAGTGGCCCATGTCAAGCGCAGCAGCACTTGCAGACGAACTGGTCGCGTGGTCGCCCGAGCCGGGCTGGTCACGGGACGATTTCGAGCAACTCAACGAAGACGAAGCCACGGCCATCCTCCTGCGGCGGATGCGGAAGCTTCTGGCACGCGGCCTAGAGCCACTCGACGCATTGCGGCTCGCGTCGAAGCTCGACGCACCGCTCTTCTAGAGAGCCAGAAGTCGCTGGAGGGCCCCTGCGGCGGGGCCCTCCAGTAACGCATTGCTCCGCTAGAGAATCCCGCGCGCGTGAAACGCGGCGGTCACTGCGGCCGCGTCGCCCGGGTAGAACAGCTGCGCTGCGGCGACGGTGCTGTTCGCGAGGTCGGTCATCGTCGTCCCCTGGAAGTCGAACTGCCCGAGCAGGATGATCGTGTCGGCCTCGTCGTGACCGAGCGAACCTCGGATGTCCCAGAGGGCCCGCGACCAGATCTGGCCGTCATGGTGCACCTCGCCGTTCAGATCGGTCGGGTAGTGCAGGTCGGTGTCGACCCGGCGCAAGCAGTGGGGCACCGAGCTCGTGTACGAGGTCGCGTCCCAGTCCGCGAGGCACGCGGGATCGGGGTTGGGCAACCCGAGGGTCCCGGTGACGATGCTCGAGACGTCCGCCGACCAGTAGTCGCCGAAGCCCTCGCTGATCGCTCCGTCCTCCTCCGAGGCGAACGAGAAGTTCTGCGAGAAGTGGATCGCATGCCCGTACTCGTGCAGGATCACCTCCGCATCCTCGGCGTCGTCGACACCGCCCTTGCCGAAACGAAGCTCGTTCTTGGGGTGGTCGGTGGCGAACGAGTTGTCGGCACCCAGCTGGTTGAGCCGCACGTTCTGGGGCCGGTTGTTCACCCCACGGAACCGCGAGCCGAACCCGAGCGACTGGATGTACTTCTCCGCTTCGGTGATCCAGTAGTACGCCATCACCTGCTCGAACTCGTCCTGGTGGCGGGTGTAGCGGAACGTGTTCGTGGGCGAGTACGCCGGGTTCCCGGTCTCGCTGATGATCGACGCGTAGTCGCCGCGGAGGAACCCGCTTCCATCCAGGTTCGTGAGCGTCACATCGTGGTAGGCGGCGGTGGGAACCGCCGCGTCCGAATCCTTCTGATCGGTCAGCGTCTCGATCCCGAGCGACTGCACGGGGTTTGGAATGAACACCGAGCCGATGCCCGTCGAACCGCCCGAGCCCGGCTTCGTCGCGTTCGCGCCGCCGGCAACCGCCAGTGCAACGAAGAGCATGGCGACGCAGAGAATTGTCTTGCGCATGGACCCTCCCCTTGGTCTGTCGAAACAGGCGGAGAGAGTAACTAGTCGGCTCGCCAGGAGTCGCGCTTGCGCGTACGCATCAGCGTTCCGGTCAGCGAACCGAGCAGGATCAGCACGACGGTGCCGCCGAGCGCGGCGCCGACGATGATCTCGGTCCTGTGCTTCTTCGCGGTCGTCGCATGCGCCGTGGTCACGGTTGTCGAATGCAGCTCAGTGTCCTGTGACGAGAGGTTGTTGGACTCGCTGTCGACCCGGTGCCCGATGAAGTACGCGCCGAAGCCGACCGCGCCGAGCAGCAGGACGATCAACAAGAAGTCGATCAGGCGCCTCATAGCGGGACCGTACCCCCTGCGGCTGACAGCCACCTCACCCACTCAGGTAGGAATCCCTACCCGCCGTGCTGCCGCCCCTCCTTCGCACCAATCCGAACTTCCGGCGCTTCTTCATCGGCCAGTCGGTCTCCCTGCTCGGAGACCAGATCACGACGATCGCGCTGCCGCTGACGGCAATTCTGGCCCTGGACGCGACCCCGGGCCAGATGGGGGCGCTGGCCACGGCGTACCTGGTGCCAAATCTGATCCTCGCGCTCCCTGCCGGCGCCTGGGTCGACCGGCACGGCGGCCGGCGTAACGTGATGATCGCGACGGATATCGGGCGGGCCCTCCTGATCGGCTCGATCCCCGTCGCCTATGCGTTCGACCACCTGACCTGGGCTCAGCTGTACATCGTCGCGTTCCTCACCGGGTCGCTGAGCGTCTTCTTCTACGTCGCATACGGCGCCATGATCCAGATGCTCGTGCCACGCGAGCAGTACGTCCAGGCGAACTCACTGACGCACGGGAGCCGTGCCTTCTCGTTCCTGGCGGGTTACAGCATCGGCGGCTTCCTCGTCCAGGTACTGCGCGGGCCATTCGCGCTCGCGGTCGACGCGTCCTCGTTCGTCTGGTCGGCGTTGTTCCTCGGCCGCATGCAGATCGACGAGCCGGCCGGCGCCCCCAGTGAATCGGGCGGGCTGACGGCGGGTGCGCGCTGGATCCGCGCGAACACGATCATCCGCGCGGAGCTGCTCGGCGTCGCGACGCTCAACTTCTTCAACTTCATCTTCTTCGCCCTCTTCCTGCTTTACGCGACACGCCACCTGGACGTCTCGCCGGCTGCGCTCGGGCTCGTCCTCGGCGTCGCGTCGATCGGCACGCTCAGTGGCGCCTTCGTCACGGCCCGCATCGGTCGCCGCATCGGGGTCGGCAGGACGTTCGCGCTCGGTTGCTTCCTCTTCCCCGCGCCGCTGATCCTGGTGCCGCTCGCGGCCGGGCCGCACTGGCTCGTCCTGACGCTGCTCTTCCTCTCGGAGTTCGTGTCGGGGATCGGCCTGATGCTGCTCGACATCATGGCCGGGACGATCAACGCCGGGCTCGTGCCCCCCACGCTCCGTTCGCGCGTGTCGGGCGCGTTCATGCTCGTCAACTACGGAGTGCGCCCACTCGGCACGACCGTGGGCGGCATCCTCGGCACCGCGATCGGCCTGCGGCCGACGCTCTGGATCGCGACCGTCGGCTCGCTCGCCGGACTGCTCTTCATACTCCCGTCACCGATCATGTCCCTGCACGACGTTCCTGCGGAGGCGCCGGAATGAACGAACCTCTCGCGCTGTTCCACGAGTGGATCGACGGTAACGAGATGGTGCTTGCGACGGCGACCGCCGACGGGCGTCCCTCCGCGCGCATGCTCTTGCTGAAGGCCGCCGACGAACGCGGCTTCACGTTCTTCTCGAACTACGAGTCCCGCAAGGGGCAGGAGCTCGCGTCGAACCCGTACGCGGCATTGCTCTTCCGCACGCCCGACCGGCAGGTCCGGGTCGAGGGACGTGTCGAGCGGATCCCGGCCGACGAGTCAGACGCGTACTGGGCGACGCGCCCGGCGGCGTCTCGCCGCAGCGCGGCGGCGTCGCACCAGTCGCAGCCGATCGACTCCCGCGCCGAACTCGAGGCGGCCGTCGCGGCCGAGCCGCCCGAGCCGCCTCGGCCGCGCCACTGGGGCGGTTACAGGCTGACGCCGGAGGTGTACGAGTTCTGGCTCCACCGCGAGGACCGGTTGCACGAACGTCACCTGTTTAGGCGACGCGAGGGCGGCTGGCAGGTGCTACTTCTGCAACCGTGAAGCTGCTCGCCGTCGCAACGGTCGCCGTCGCCGCGACGGCCGCCTCAGGCGCCGCACCGGCGCCGCAACTCGGCGGCTGTCCGGTCTTCCCGACGACCAGCGTCTGGAACACGCCGGTCAACACGCTGCCGGTGGCCGCGGACTCGGCGACGATCATCGCCGCGATCGGCGACTCCGGCGTGCACGCGGACTTCGGCTCCGGCCTCTGGGACGGCTCGCGGATCGGGATTCCCTACGTCGTGGTGCATGGCAAGACGACACCCAAGTCGCGCGTGACGTTCGACTACGCCGACGAGAGCGACAAGGGGCCGTATCCGATCCCGGCGAGCGTGCCGATCGAAGGTGCGCCCGGCAATCTCGAGTCCGGTGACCGCCACGCCCTGATCGTCGACCGCGACAGTTGCAAGGTGTACGAGTTGTACGCGCTCCACCGCGACGGCAGTCGCTGGGCCGCAGGCTCCGGCGCGATCTGGAACCTCCGTTCGAACGCGCTTCGGCCGGCGACGTGGACATCGGCCGACGCAGCGGGGCTGCCGATTCTTCCCGGGCTCGCTCGCTGGGACGGCGACGCCTCGACCGGGCACATCAACCATGCGCTCCGGTTCACCGTGCAGCGCACGCCGCAACACCTTCATCTACCCGGCTCGCCATCAGGCGATCGAGCTCGAGCGACCCGTCGCTGCCGCCGATGGGCTTGCGCGTACGCCTGAAAGCGAGCGTCGACATCTCGAAGCTGCCGCGCCAGGCGCGCATCGTCGCTCAGGCGATGAAGACGTACGGGATGATCGTCGCCGACAACGGCTCGAACTGGTACGTCTCGCGGCGCGCCGAGCCCGAAGTGGTCGAACGACCAGCTACACGCGCTCGGCGCGTTGCACGGATCCGACTTCGAGGTCGTCGACACCTCGAAGCTGCGGCCGTAGCCGGACGGCGAAGGTCGTCCCGCTCGCTCCGCTCTCGACACTGACCTCGCCGCCCATCGCGTGAGCGAGTTGCCTCACGATCGCCAGCCCGAGCCCACTCCCGACCGGGCGGTCCTTGCCGACCTTGTCATAGAGGTAGAAACGCTCGAAGACGTGCGGGAGGTCGTCGGCGGCGATCCCCGGCCCGGTGTCGGCGACGCTCAGCCGGCCCGGCTCGGCGCCGACCGTCACCCGGCCGCCTGCGGGCGTTTCGCGCAACGCGTTCTCGACGAGGTTCGACGCGATCTGCAGCAACCGGTCCTCGTCGCCCTCGACCCACGTTTCGTCTCCGGCGGCGGCGAGCGCGACCTCGAACTGCTTCGCGGCCGCCTCGTGCCTCCGAACCGTCTCGCGGGCGACCTCGGCAAGGTCGACGGGCTCGCGGCGCACCGAGAACTCGCTCCGGTTCATGCGGGCGAGGTCGAGCAAGTCGCGCACGAGCCGCTCCAGCCGGCCGGATTCGACGCCGATGATCCGCGCGGCCTCCTCGGGTCCGAACGCACCGTCGGCCAGCCCTTCGGCGTAACCGCGAATCGCGGTCAGCGGGGTCTTCAGCTCATGGCTGACCGAAAGCAGGAAGTTGCGCTCCGCCTCTCGGGACGCTGCAAGCTGCTCGGCCATCTCGTTGAACGCCTTGGCGAGCAGCGCCACCTCACTCGTTCCTTCCTCGGGCAGCGGGTCGTGCCGCTCGTCAGCCGCGAGCGACCGGGTTGCGTCGGCAACACGGCGAATCGGACGCGCGATCGAGCGCGCGATCACGAACGAGAGCAGCGCGGCGAGCGCGGCACCGGCGAGCGCTGCGAAAGCAGGTCGCGCAGGAAGGGTCGCCACTCGGCCGAGCGCAGACTCTCGGGTCGCAGCAGCAGCAGTCCGCGCGACGGGATCGTGCGGTACGAGTAGAGATAGTGGTCGCCGGCGTAGACCGTCTTGCCGTCGCTCGACCGGTTGACGTTCGTGACATAGGGCGAGAGCCGCGCGCGCGGCTCGACGAGGATCCTGACGCTGCCGGACAGCGTGTTCTGGTTGACGTAGCTGACGTTCGCGCGGCGCTGCTGTGCGAGATCATCGGCGCGACGCGCCAGGGCCGAGACCTGCGACTTGTCGACCTGGCGGCGGGTCAGCACCGCACCGATGCCGATCGTCAGTGCGAGCGTGAGGGCAAGCGCTGCGAGCGTCGCTGCGAACAGCCGCGCCCGCAGACTCCTCATGGGGCGACGGCCTTGTAGCCGGCGCCGCGCAGCGTGCGGATCAGATCCGGCCGTCCGAGCTTGCGCCGGAGCTGGGCAACGTGCACGTCGACGGTGCGTGTGCCGCCCGGGTACTCGAGGCCCCAGACGCGGTCGAGCAGCAGGTCGCGCGAGACCAGCATGCCGGTGTGTGCCATGAAGTAGGCGAGCAGCTCGAACTCCTTCGCGGTCAGCTCGACGGGCTTGCCGGCAACGGTGACGTCGTGCGACTCGCGGTCGAGCAGCACGTCGCCGAGCGTGAAGGTGTCCCGGCGGTCCTGCGGCTCGCTTCGCCGCAGAACGGCCTTCATGCGCGCTACGAGCTCGCGCGGCGAAAACGGCTTGGTGATGTAGTCGTCCGCTCCGACCTCGAGGCCGACGATGCGGTCGGGCTCTTCGTCACGCGCGGTCAACATCAGGATCGGAACGTACGAGCGCGCGCGAATCTCACGGCAGACGTCGAAGCCGTCCTTGCCGGGCAACCCGATATCGAGCAAGACGAGCCGGATCGGGTGTCGCTCGAGCTCGACCAGCGCCTCCTCGCCGCTCCGCACCCAGACGACGCGGTAGCCGTCGCGGGCCAGGTAGCCGCGCACGAGCTCACCGACCGAAGGCTCGTCCTCGACGAGGAGAACCGTTCCAGACATGCCGTTGAGGGTACTCAGCGGAGTACTCGGATACGCACCGCCGGCCCACCGTCGATCCGCATCGTCGTGGCGTTCATGCCGCGATGGAGCGCGTAGATCGACGTGTCCACTCCGTAGATGCGGACCATCGCCTGCGGCGTCAGCGGGATCACCGTGATGCTCGCGTCCGGCTCGCGGAGTGTCAGCTGCGTTGCGTTCACCTGGGTGATGCGGCCGCGGTCGAGCGTGAGCGTGTGCCACTTGCGCCCGATCTTGCGGTTGATGTCGACGTGCGACCAGTTCCCGGGGACAGTCGGGAACGCTGGAACGCCAGAAGCGGCGCCCGCCGCCCCAACCGTGGTGAGGACCCCGAGCACGACGATCAGGACGACGAGCTTCCGCATATGCCTACTGTGCTCGTACGCGGTCATTTTGTGGTGCAGCCTCCGTAAGGCGAACGTAAAACACGAGGGCCGCCGGGTTCACCGGCGACCCTCATCCTGCTCAGAGTCCCTCGCGCTCTAGGTCGGTGGGTCAGTTGGCACCTGCGCCCGACCTCACCCGTCAATGTGCCTTCGACCTGCGCTCTCGACTCGCAATCCTTGCGCGCTCTCCGGACGGTGTCCGGTGTCCATCGTTCGTACCTGCGCGGGATTCGCGCTTCCCCCCGCCTCTCCTGCCGGATGATCGAACCTGGGGCGAGCAAGCGCAATAGGCCGTTCGGCCTAGTCTTGCGAACCTCGTTCGAACCTCGTTCGAACCTCGTCGGAACGAGGTTCGTGAGTCCAAAGCGCGCCGCGGCCCAGTCCGAAACTCGCGAACCTCGTTCGAACGAGGTTCGCGAGTTCAGGCTCGCAGCGCGGCTGCGACGGAGGCGAGCAGGAAGAAGCCCGTGCCGGTGAGGACGATCGTGCCGCCGGGTGGGAGGTTGCCGTAGTACGAGACGGTCAGGCCGACGAGCACGGATGCGAGACCGAAGGCGATCGAGATCGCGACGGTCGAGCGAAGGCTCCACGCGATCCGCTGCGCTGCGACGACCGGCAGGACCATCAGCGCCGCGATCAGGAGGATCCCGACGATGCGCATCGAGACGCCGATCGTCAGCGCGGCGAGCATCGAGATGACCGCGTTCAGCAGCGGCACCGGCAGCCCGGCGACGCGCGCGCCCTCCTCGTCCAGCGCGACCGCGACGAGCGCGCGCATCAGCACGCCGATCGTCAGCAACGAGGCGAGCCCGAGCGACGCGATCACGATCAGGTCGGTGCGCGTGACGGTGAGGATCGAGCCGAACAGGTACGAGAAGAGATTCGCGTTCAACGCTCCGGCGGCCGAGATGAGGACGACGCCGCCGGCGATGCCCGTGTAGAAGACGATCGCCAGCGCCTGGTCGCCGGCGGTGCGGCGGCGCGCGCGCAGCCATTCGATGCCGGCCGCGCCGACGATCGCAGCCGCGAGCGCCGTCCAGACGGGCGACACACCGATGAGGTATCCGAGCGCGACCCCGGCGAACGCGACGTGACCGATGCCGTCCCCGATCAGGCTCATCTCGCGTTGCACGAGGAAGAAGCCGACGGTCGGCGCGAGCACACCGACGATCGCGCCCGCCGCGAACGCGAGCCGCATGAACTCGAAATCAAGCATGCGTGTGCGACGGGTCGTGCCACAGGCCTGGAAGCTGGTCGGGCGGGCCGTCGAAGACGATCCGTTCGCGCACGAGCACGAGCCGGCGCACGAACCGTTCGACCGCGCCGAACTCGTGCGACACGTAGAGAACGGTGACGCCGAGGTCGGTGTGCAGCTCGTCGAGAAGCACTGCAAACGACTCCTGTGACTCGACGTCGACGCCGGTCGTCGGCTCGTCGAGCACGAGCAACCGAGGTGCCGAGGCCAGCGCCTTCGCGATGAACGCGCGCTGCCGCTGACCGCCGGAGAGCCGCGAGAAGGGCCGCGATGCCAGCGCTGAGAGACCCACGCGTTCGAGCGCTTCGGAGACCGCCTCGCGGTCCTCCCGGCGCAGCCGGCCGACCAGGCGCAGCTGCGCCCGCCCGGCTTCGACGACCTCGCGAACCGTCACCGGCGCGTGCAACCCGACCTGCGAGCGCTGCGCGAGGTAGCCGATGCGTGACCGGCCGCCGAAGCTCTTCGCCGGTTCGCCGAACAACTTCACCTCGCCGCTCGTCGGCTGCTCGAGCCCGAGCGCAAGACGCAGCAACGTCGTCTTGCCGCCCCCGTTCGGCCCGGCAATCGCGACGAACTCCCCGGCGTCGATCTGCAGGTCGACGCCGGCCAGCACCATCGGCCCTTGCGGGTAGGCGAAGTCGACGTTTTCGAACTCGACCGCTAGCGACATCCGAGGGCCTGTCTCAACGCGCCGAGGTTCTGCCGCATCAACGAGAGGTAGGTCGCGCCGCTCGTGGACTCCGCCGGCGTGAGCCCTTCGATCGGATCGAGCACAGCGGTCTTCGCGCCGGCCGCGCGCGCAACCGTCTCGGCGAGTTTCGGGCTCACGAGCCGCTCGAAGAACACCGTGCGGACATGCAGTCGCCGCACGAGCTCGGCGAGCGACCCGAGCTTCTGCGCGCTCGGCTCCGACTCGGGATCGACGCCGGTGATCGAAACCTGGTGCAGGCCGTACCTGGCCGACAGGTAGCCGAACGCCGCGTGACTCGTCACGAATTCGCGGCGGGCGCAGTGAGCGAGACCCGTGCGGTAGTCGAGGTCGAGAGCGTGGAGCTTCGCGGTCAGCGCGGCCGCGGCACGCGGACGGTCGAGCGCGACACCGACGCGCCGCACGATCCGCGCGAACAGCACCGGATCGAGCCACACGTGCGGGTCGGTCTTCCCACCCTCTCCCGAGTGGAGCGGCAGGCCTGCCAGGGCGTCGAGACGCCGGCCCGACGCATCGCGCACGGCGTGCTCGAGCGCGGGCTGGAAGCCATGCGAGAGGTAGATGACGAGCCGCGCACGCTCGACCGCGACGACGTCCTGCGGCGTCAGCTCGATGTCGTGCGGCTCGGCGCCAGCCGGGGTCACGTTGCGAACGCGGAGCGATTCGCCGCCGACGGCCTGGGCCGCGTACGCAAGCGGATAGAAGGCTGCGACGACGTCCGTCCGTCGACCCGACCCGCCACAGCCGGCGAGTAGCAGCGCACACCCACACACGAGAACGATTCTCATCTAGGCGGGGATCCTAGCCCACGCCGGGCGCCGAGCCGTCAGCAATAATGGCGCCGTGGCCCGGTCTGATCGCCCAGCACGCGGCCTGCTCCTGGTCGTGCCCGTTGGCATCCTCGTCGCTGCCACGGCCGTCGGCGTGTCCGCGGAGCCCTCTCACGAGGCGACCGGGCCCGCGGTCGTCCGATTGACCGACGTCCAGCAGAGCCTCCACCACGTCACCGCCAGCCGCGGTGGCATGGGCGACCTCGAGATCGCGAACCTGCGGCTGTTCGGGACCTCGATCCAGTCGCGTGCGATCGGCACCGGCGTGCTCACCTGCACCTTCGTCTCGAAGACGCAGCGGATGTGCAACGGCAGCTACCTGTTGCCACGCGGGATGATCCTCACCGCCGGCGTGCTCAACACACGCCTCCTCTACACGGCGGCGATCACCGGTGGCACCGGGTTGTATGACAACGCTCGCGGCACGCTCACCGTGACCGCAAAGGGCCTGAAGCCGCGCCGGGAGCTGCTCCTGTTCCGGCTGTCGGGGTAGTGATGGCAGCGAGCACGCTGCGGCCCCTGATCCTGATCTGCGATGACGAGCTGCCGTTGCGGGAGCTGATCAAGGCTGCGCTCGGCGACCGCTACCGCTATGTCGAAGCGGCGGACGCCGACGAGGCCGAGGCGCAGCTGTCGGCGCACAGCCCCGAGGCGATCGTGCTCGACGTGATGCTGCCGGGGCGAAGCGGGATCGAGTTCCTGACCGACTTGCGCGCCGGCACCGAAGCCCCGGAGACTCCGGTCGTGGTCGTCTCGGCCTGGCAGAGCGCCGACGACGAGAAGGCCGCCTTCGGTGCAGGAGCCGACGCGTTCGTCGGGAAACCGTTCGATCCGGAGGATCTGGCCAGCCTTGTTGAAGGGCTCATTGCTGCATAGCGTCGCGGGTCGGGTGACCGCGTTCACCGCGCTCGGCGCGGCCGCGATCGGAGCCACGCTCGGCCTTTTCTTCGCCGCCAACACAAAACTCAAGTCGGCGAACGAGGACAACGCCCGCGCGGCCGCGATCAGCGCAGCGTCGTTCGACCTTCGGGCCCGGGTCGTCGACCTCGACAACTCGTTCAAAGCGGTGATTGCGACCAGGGACGGCCGTCTCCTGGCGCGCTGGCATGCCGCCGAGCGGGCCTGGCGCCCGGCCGCGGTCGAGCTCGAGCAGGCTGCCGCCCAGAACGCCGGCGAGGAGCAGCGGGCCCAGTTGCTGCGGGCCTCGATCGAGTCGTACATCTCGGACTTCGGCGAGCCGGTGATCGCGATCGCACAGATCTCACCGGCAGCGGCCCGGTCGGCGCCGGCGAACGCCGAGGGGTCGCTGCGCATTGCGACGATCCTGAAGAACACCGACACGCTCGCCCGGCTCGCGGCCGCGAACGCCGCGAACCGCAGCGCAGACGCGAACCGGCTGGCCCACCGTGCCACCCAGGCGGGGCTGGTCGCGCTCGTGATCGCACCGATCCTCCTGATCGCGCTCGGGATCTGGCTGGCGCGGTCGGTCGCGCGACCACTCCGGCGCACCGTCGACGCGGCCACATCGGTTGCGGCCGGCGACTTCGACGTCCGACTCGACGAGCGTCGCCGCGACGAGTTCGGCGAGCTCGGTCGCGCCTTCAACGCAATGACGACCTCGCTGGGGACGACACGCGATGAGCTGGTTGCGCGCGCCGACAGCCTCGAGCAGGCCGAGCGGCACAAGTCGGAGCTGATCAGCATGGTCTCCCACGAGGTCCGGACACCGCTCGCGAGCATCCTCGGCTTCACGCGGCTGTTGCTGGAGCGCGACGTCTCCGAGGCCGACCGCAACCGCTACCTGCAGATCATCGATGCCGAGGCGACCCGCCTGGCCGGGCTGGTCAGCGACTTCCTGGACGCCCGCCTGATCGAGGAAGGGCAGTTCGCGCTTCGCCGCGAGCTGTTCGACATTCGCGCGCTGGTGCTCGAGCAGGCAGAGCTGACGCTCGCCCACGACGACGACCACTCGCTCGCGCTCGAGATGCGCGACACGCCGCTGCTCGTCGACGCCGACCGCTCTCGGCTCGCGCAGGTCGTCGGCAACGTGCTTTCGAACGCGGTCAAGTTCTCGCCGGCAGGCGGGACGATCACTGTCGGAGCGACCCAGTTGAACGGCTCGGCCCGGGTGTGGGTCGACGACGAGGGAACGGGCATCGACCCCGAGCACCGGGCGCAGATCTTCGAGCCCTTCTTCCGTGGCGGAGCGCCTGCCGCCGGAATCCCGGGAACAGGTCTCGGGCTCGCGGTCTCGCGGCGGATCATCGAGGCTCACGGCGGCCGGATCGGCTTCGACTCGCTGCCGGCCGGCACGCGGTTCTGGATCGAGATGCCGGTCGAGGAGCCGCCGGGCGCGCTGCTGCAGCCCGACGAGGCGGCGGCGCCGTGAGCGCCAAGCGGCTCGTTATCCTGGCCCGATGGCCTGGGTCGAGGATGCACGCGCGGCCCTGAAGGACGCCGGCTACCGGCCGGGCGCCGCGGGTCAGCTCGTGCTCGAGCAGGTCGGAGCCCAGTCCTGCTGCCTCGGTGCGCGCGAGATCCACGATCAGCTGACACGCGCCGGGCACACGGTCGGGCTCGCAAGCGTCTATCGGATGCTCGATGCGCTCGCAGAGCAGGCGCTCGTACAGCGGGTCGACGTCGGGGACGGGATCGTCCGCTACGAGCCTGCACGCCATTCCGACCACCACCACCACTTCGTCTGTGCCGACTGCGGCAAGGTCGAGCCGTTCGCCGACCGGGGCCTCGAGCGGGCGCTCGAGGCGGTCGAGGAGCGAAGCGGCTACACCGTGGTCGGCCACGAGGTCGTGGTGCGCGGGGCTTGTGCCGACTGCCGCGTGTGATGTAGTAACACCCCATGTTGGACGACGGGGAGCTCGATGCCCGGATCGAGGCACTCGAAGCAGAAGAGCGCGAGGTGTCGGCGCGGCGGCGCAAGATCCACGACCGGCTCGCAAGCTTCCCGAACGAGGTGCTGCAGCAGCAGGAGCGGGAGATCTCGGCGCATCGCCGGGAGCTGCACACTGAGATCGACGCGCTGCGGGCCGAGCGCAGCCGGCGGCGCGAAGAACACTCTGCCTGACGGTTTCCACCCTCTACCATTGGGGCATGGGGAGGCCTGTGTGGATGGAGCGTCTACTCGCGCTGCTGATCGTGGCGGTCAGCCTGGCGGCGATAGACCTCTGGGTGAAGTTGGCGGTGCCGACGCCGCCCTGGGCCCTCCATCAGCGCTCGGATCTCTGGTTCTTCGGCTCCTGCGTGCTGATGTTCGGCGCGTTCGCTCTCGCCCGCCTGCCGTCGAACACGGTGGCGATCGCTGCCGGGATCTTCACGGGCGGCATCCTCGGCAACCTGCTCTCCGCGAGCACCGACCACCTCGCCGTGCCGAATCCGATCCTGATCGGGCACCAGACCGACGGAGTCGCCTTCAACATGGCCGACGCGTTCATCCTCACCGGCAACCTGATGCTGATGATCAGCCTGTGCGTGCTGACGATCCGCTACCGCGAATACCTGCCGAAGCGTCAGGGATTCCGGCTTACGCGCTCGCGTCAGACACGAGCTTCAGCCTGATCGGCTCGCGCTCGCGCTTCGTCGCATACATCGCACGGTCGGCTTCGCGCATCAGATCCTCGATCGTGGGCGCGACGATCGCGTCGGTGCCTGCGAACCCGATACTCGCCCGCTGACGCACCTCGCCGGTCGAGACGATCACGACGGTACTCGCGAGCGCCGCGTGGATCCGATCCGACACCGCCTCGGCCTCGGCAGCGGTCGCGTCGGTGAGGATGACGGCGAACTCGTCGCCACCGAGCCGGCAGACCGGGCCGGCGCCGTCGACCGCCGAGCGCAGGACGCGCGCCACCTCGGCGAGCACGTCGTCTCCGCAGAGGTGGCCGTGCTCGTCGTTGACGCTCTTGAAGTCGTCGAGGTCGAGCAGGACGAGCGAGACGGGCTTCAGCCTCCGCCTCGCTGAGCGCAGCGGCGAGCAGCTCGTTGAATCCCCGCCGGTTGAGCAGTCCGGTCAGCTCGTCGCGACGGCCGAGCTCACGCAGCTCGGCGCGCGTGCGCGCGTTTTCGATCGCGATCGTCGCGGCGTCGGCGAAGCGCTGCGCGAGCTCGAAATCGAGGCTGGAGAAGGTGGCGCCGTCACCTTCGCGGTAGAGGCTCATCGCGCCGATCACCACGCCGCGCGCGACGAGCGGCACGGAGATGATCGCCTCGGGCTCACCCACCGGAGTGCCGGCGACGTGACCCGCGCGCGGATCGAGGTGTGCGTCGTTGCAAAGAATCGCCCGTCCGCGCTCGACGACGAGGCCGATCAGCCCTTCGCCGAAGGGCAGCTTCGAGTCGAGGAACCCGTCCGGCCAACCGCCTTCGGCGACGAGCGGCAGCATCACCCGCTCGTCGGTGTGAGCTTCGGCGATCAGGATGCTCGCAACGGGAATCAGGTGGCGGACCGTTTTGACGAGCCGCTCCAGGACCTGATCGAGCTCTTCACGCGAGAGTAGGTCGTGGTAGATCTCGGCCAGCTGCCTGTACGACGAGGCAACAAGTTCACCACGCTCGGATGCCGCAGTATCCGGGGCTGATGTCGACACAGGAGATCTGAGTGGATCATCGACGTCCACCAGGCCCCTGGCGTCCCCCGGATGAGGGATCAGGAGTAGAGCCGGCGGAGGGCTGCCTGCAGGTGCCGCTGCACCTCGAAGGCGACCGCGTTTCGCTGCTCGAGCTCTGCTTCGAGCTGCCTGACCCGAAGGCGCAGCTCCTCGAGCTCGGCCGGCGAGCCCGGATCGGGAGTGCCGCCCGGGTCGGAGAGGAAGGCCGGCAGGTCGGCGTTCGCGACGAGCGGAGGCAGCGGTGAGGGGCTCGACTCCCCCTCGGCGTGCTCCCGGTAGGCAGGGGGCGGCGGGGACTCGAGCACCTCGAGCGCCTCGAGCGGTTCGAACACCGGCTTCTCGGGCTCGGGCTTGGGCTTCGCCTTCGGTGGCGGCGCCGCTTCGCGCTCGCCCGGGGGCGTGCGACTCGTGAGCAGCTCGCTCGAGAGCGCCGCGTCGAGCGCGGCGCGCGGCACCACAACCATCACGGTGTCCTCGCCGATCACTTCGCGCAGCGCCTGCAGGCGCTCCTCGGTCGGCTCCGCGACAGCGACGACGATCCGGCCGTCCTGCACGCGGGTCGGCATCGCTTCGAGGCGCTGAGCGTCCTCGCGCGACAGACTGCCGAGCGCGCCGGGATCGAAGAAGATCGAGGCGCGATCGACGTAGCTCAGGCTCCACTGGTCGGCCAGCGTACGGGCGAGATCCTCCTCGGAGAGCAGGCCGCGCCGGACGACGATCTCGCCGAGCCGCTCGCCCGTCTGGCTGCCTTCGAAGAGAGCGTCCTCGATCTGGGCGTCGTTCAGCAGGCCCGACTCGACGAGCAGCCGGCCCAGGGGGACACGACCGTTCTCGATGTCCTCGGTCAAAGTGTTCGGGATCGGGTTCATCTGCCCACGCTCTCCTCGTTCTTGTCGGCTCCAGGCGGGCCGAACTTGAGGGCAAAATCCGCTTGTTCAGCGGCTGCGGCCATTCCAGGCCGTCAGAGCGACTGCGCCCAGCGCGAGCAGCAGCAGCGAAAGGGCCGCGATCAGCGGAACACGGCTGTCAGAGCCGCCCGGGACGGCAGTTGCGCGGCCCGCCTCGGCCCCGAGCGCGACCCGGTTTCCCGGCGACCCGACGAGCTTCGGCAGGCGCTCGGCGTGCGCAAGTGGCCGCAGCGCGAGGAGTCGGCGGAAATCGGTCAGCGAACCCTGCCCAGGCGGGGCATGCGAGGGGAGGACAACCGGGGGCAGGATTTTGACGTGGCCGGCGCGCGGCCAGCCGGCGAGGTACGTCGTCGGGTCGACGGCGCCGTCGTAGCCGAGGTAGAGCAGGCCGTTCGGGTGCACCTCGAAGTGGAGATGCGGATCGGTCGTGTGCGCGTCGCCCGTGTTGCCGACGAAGCCGAGCACCTGGCCGCGACGAACCTGATCGTTGTTCCGGGCGAGCGCTGTGTAGCCGGCGAGGTGCGCGTAGTAGAACGCGTTCCCCGTCGTGTCGCGCAGCCACAGCCGCCACCCGCCGACACGGTTCCACCCGATCGCGAAAACCGTGCCGTCGGCCACTGCGACGACCGGCGTCCCGAGTTTGGCGAACAGATCGTCGCCGTGGTGCCAGCCGCCCGGGACGTCGCTGCGGCCGGCCCCGTACGTGTCGCCCCAGGCCGGCACCGCCGCGAGCGGGAAGACATACGTCTCGGTGCGGCCGAGCGGCGGCGTCGCGCGCAGCGGCTGGTGGGTCGGGTGGAACCCCCGGCGGACGTGCTTCGGCTTCGGCTTTGGTTTCGGCTTCGGCTTGGTGGGCGACGCGGCCGTCGTCGTCACCGCCGGCGCCTCGGGAGTCGTAACGGTCGTCGTCGTAGTCGCGACCGGCGGCTTTCGTACCGGTTTCGGTTTCGGCTTGGGTTTCGACTCAGGTTTCGCCGGCAGTGGTGGCGGGGGCGGTGCCGGCCGGCGGTCGGCGCTCACCCAGCCGATCAGGAAGGTGGTGCCGGCCGGGAAGCCGCCGTGCGCGTGCGTCAGTTCGAGCGCGAGCGCGGCGCGCCAGTACCGAAGCGGCTGGGCGGCGCCGGTATCGAAGCTCACCTGGGAGCGGAGAACACCCCAGGTGCCGACCGCGATCCTGTCGCCCGGTTCGACCGTGACGGGCCTGGCGTTCACCTCGAGCCCGGTGAAGCTCGAACGCAGCCGCCAGCCGCTGCCCGTGCCGGTCGCCGGTACGAGGTCGGCCTCGAGCGTGTCCGCGCCGACCGAGTTGCCGAGCATTCTCCAGACGGTCGTGCGCGTCGCCGTCCCGCCCGGCGCCGCGGCGCCGGTGCAGCCGGCCGCGCCGACGTCGACGTGATCGATCGTCAGTTTGGTCGCCGGGTCGAGGTACGAGTCGGCCGTCGCGCTCTGACGGTCAGCCGCCGTCACCGACGGCCCGACGACGCTCGGCACCTGCGAGCCCGGTGGGAGCGTCGCAAGGACGCCTGCGCCGACGCACGGCGGCGGTACGGCATCGTCGGCGCGCGCAGACGCCGCGAGAACCGCGGCCGCGCACGCAGCGAGGCAGGCGGCCTGCCGGAACGTCATCAACTCAGGGTAACCCAGGTTTTTGACATCAAACCCCTATCGGGGGGATTCGCCCCCAACCTGAATCGAACATGACAAGGCCTTGCGGCACGACTTCTCCCTGGCGAGGACGACCCTGCTGCGCGCGGTCGCAGCCGTGGCGGCGCTTGGCGTCGTCGTGCTCGCGCTCGTTGCCGAGACCAGCGACCAGCTCGACACGATCCACGCCGCCCATGGTGGTCTCGCCGTCGTCGAGGCCGCCGCCGTCGCGATCACGATGCTCACTGGCTCGTGGTTGCTGCTCGTCACCGCAGGCGGCCGGCCACGGCTCGGAACCAGAGCCGCCGCGCGCGTCGAGCAACTCGAGGAGCAGACGCGCACGGACAGCCTGACGCGTCTCGGCAACCATCGCGGGTTTCACCACGACCTCACCGAAGCGATCGCACGACGCAGTTCGAGTGGCGCGGTGCTGACGTTGATGGCGATCGACCTCGACGGCCTCAAGCAGATCAACGACGCCCACGGTCACCCGGCGGGCGACGAGCACATCAAGAAAGTTGCCGAGTGCCTCCGCCGGGCGGTTGGGAGCGAGGGCACCCTCTACCGGACCGGCGGTGACGAGTTCATGGTGATCCTGCCCGGCCGCCGCAACTGGCATGGCCTGACACTGGCGCACAAGATCGACTACGAGACGCGACTCGCGACAGGGCGCAGGGCGGTGAGCGTCGGCCTGACCGAGTCGCTCGGCACCGAAAGCCGTCACCTGCTCGTCCACCAGGCAGACGTCGCGCTCTACGAAGCGAAGCGCACGAAGCTGAGCGCGGTCGCATTCCATGCGGGGCTCGCTCCGTCCCCAACCGAGACCGGGTTCGCGAACGGACCATCGCACGACCAGCGAGCGCTGGCGGCGGCGCTCGCGCGCGCGGTCGACGCGAAGGACAGCGGCACACGCAGCCACTCGGAGACGGTCGCCCAGCTGTGTGTCTCGATCGGCGAGCGACTCGGTGTCGCCCCTGGCCAATCTCGAGCGTCTTCGGATGGCCGGGCTACTGCACGACGTCGGCAAGATCGGCGTCGCCGACGCGATCCTGCAGAAGCCCGAAGCGCTTCAGCCGGACGAATGGAAAGCGATGGTCGAGCACGTCAACATCGGCCACGCGATCTTGATCTCGGCCGAGCTTGCCGATCGAAGCAGGGTGGGTGCTGCACCACCACGAGCGCTACGACGGCCGCGGCTATCCAGAGCGGCTGCGCGCCGGCGAGATCCCGATCGAAGCGAGGATCATCGCCGTCGCGGACGCCTACGAGGCGATGACCGGCCTCCGCCCGTATCGCGACCCGATTAGCGTCGAGGAGGCGATGGTCGAACTGCAGGCCAACGCCGGGACGCAGTTCGACACACGCTGCGTGCAAGCTCTCGTCGATGTGGTTCGCGACGCCGTCGTCGAGCAGCCGACCGAGCTGCACGCCGAGCGAGAGCCGTACCGCGCAGTGGCCCCCGTCGCGGCGAACGTCCGAGCCGCGTAGCGCTAGATCAGGTTCGCGACGATCACGCCGAGCAGCACCGCGGCCCCGGCGCCGAGCGCACCGAGGCGCAGCTCGCGATCGCCGACGCTATGCAGGAAGCCCGCACGCCGAAGGACGCGCCGCGGCATCAACGCCACCACGCCGAGGAGCAGGCCGGCGAACACGGCAAGCCAGATCACCATGCGGTGCGACGAGCTTTCCGACGTCGCGGGTGGCACAGCGATCGCCGTCGTAACCGTTGCCGGCTTGTGCGCGGAACCCGGGTTCGCCGTGTGCGGCGACTTCGAAGGCTTGTGCGCGACCGCGACCCTGTGCTTGACCGGCGGCTTGACGAGCTTCAAGGCGGCCGGGTGTTGCTTGACCCAATCCTTGTACGACGCGCCGTGCAGGATCAGCCACGCCTTGAGCTGCGCCCGGTTCGAGAAGATGCCGTCGCCCCAGACGAGCGAGCCGTGGAAGCCGGGTGCGTCAGGGTGCGGGGTCGCCTTCGGCTGGTTCACGACCCCGTAGATCGCGATCCCGGCGATGATCGCGAACGCTGCGACCATCGGCAGGAACACCCACAGCCTGTTCGGCTTCGTCTTCGTCCTCGCCTGCATGGCGACCATCATCACCGAAATCATGACACGTGCAGGGACGAATTCAACCAGGCGGATCTTGCGTCAACCGCACCGCCGCCTAGATTGAGGGCGTTGCGCCGCGTGGACGTCCTCGAGGAGCACCCTGGCCGTGCGCTCGCGGCGCTCGCTCTCGGCTCGTTCGTCCTCAGGTTCGCCTTCGCTCTCAACGTGCGCGGGCCGGTCTATTTTCGGGACGAGTACCTGTATTCGGCGCTTGCGAGATCGATCGCGCACGGCTCGTTGCTGCTCCGCGGGCAGCACGTACCGCTCGGCTCCACCACCTCCTACCTCGTCCCGCTGATCACCGCACCGATCTGGCGCCTGCATGACATCGACACCGCCTACCGCCTTGCGCAGGCGCTCGGCTCGCTGGCGTTTGCGACGACCGCCTTCCCCGCCTATGCCCTTGCGAGACGCGTCGGTGCGAGCAAGACAGGCGCCGTCTTCGTCGCGGGGATGTCGCTGCTGATCCCGTCGGGAGTCTTCACCGCCACGCTGCTGACCGAGCCGTACGCCTACCCCGCGTTCGTGGCCTCGCTCCTGGTCGCCGTGCCCGCGCTCACGGCGCCATCCGTGCGCCGCGTGGTCGCCGTGTTCGGCATCTCTGTCGGCCTTTGTCTCGTCGCCGGCCTCCAGTTCGCGTTCTTCGGGCCGGCGTGGCTGCTCGCGTTCATCGGTGCATCCCGTTCGCTGCGAACGGCCCTGCTGCGCGTTGGACTCGGCGTGCTGCTCATCGTCGCGACGCTCGTCGTGCTCCGAGAGAGCGGCAACTGGGTGCTCGTCTCCTCGTACGAGGGCAACGTGCGATCGCTGCACTACAGCGTCGGCAGCCTCGCGGCCTGGTTCGGCGCGACCGCGCTCATGGTCGCCGTCGCCTCGGGTTGGGTCACGCTCCCCGGCGCGCTGATGGGATTCGGTCGGCTGGCCAGGCTGAACGCCGAGGCCAGGGCGTTCGTACTGCTCTCGCTGACGCTGATCGTCGCGTTCCTCGCCGAAGCCGCGGTGTACGGCGCCAACAGCCTCTTCCTCTACGAGCGCTTCGCCTTCTACTGCACGCCGTTGCTTCTGACCGCATTCGCCGTGTGGTTCGAGAGCAGCTCCAAGTCGCTTCGCCTGTCGTACGTCGTCGCCGCCTACGCGGCCGGGGCGGCGGCCCTACTCCTGCCGCTGACCGGGACGCTCGACGGCAGCCCTTCGCACAGCCCGACGCTGGCTGCGCTGGTGAACCTCGCTCCGTTGCATCAGGGCTCCGGCCAGATCATCTGGGTGCCGCTCCTCGGGATGCTCGCGATCGGCGGTTGCCTGGTCAGGCCCGAAGCCGCGACGTGCGCTGCTCGATCGTTGCGGTGGTCGTGTGCGGCGTCGACGACGGTCGGCGCAAGCCGGGCGCTCATCCATCGAGCGGCGCAACAACCGACGCCTCATATCGCGCGTCAAGAACGGCGCGGCCTTCCTGATGACATCCACCGCCGATCTCGAGCTTCTTCGAGCGCGTCCTCTTCTGGACGCCCGCGATCACGCGCGTGCTCGCGCTCGGCCCGGCGGCTCCCCGGACGGCTACGGCGCGGAGACCGTCACGCTCGTCTCCGAACGGCGGCCTTGCCGGCCCCGATGGAACGCCCGCGCCCGGCCCGTACGTGATCGCCCCGGCGACCTGGGTCTCGGCGTCATCGCCGGTCGAACCACGGGCAGCCGGGATCGGAGTGGTCCAGAGCGCGCCTGGGCGCGGTCGTGTTCGGGTACGTGCGGCGAAGCGGCTATCTGACGACGTTCTCGAACATCGTGCTCGCCGGCGGCCGCCGTGGGCGCGTGCTGACCCTGACGCTGTCGAGCCCGGCGGGCACCAAGACCGTCGCTCTGACCTGTGCGGGGCAGACGTCGCGCACCGTGGTCGGGCGCAAACCGGTGACAATCCGCATCCCGGCACGCGCCGGACTCGACGAAAGACGTGCGACCTGCGACTCGTCTCCGGCTCGCCGATCGTGGTCGGCGGGCAGACCGTCGGCGTCCGCGCGCGGATCGCGCGTCGCTACTTGATCAGCGTCAGCAGCTTGAACATCGGCAGATACATCGAGATGACGATCGTCCCGACCATCACACCGACGCCGATCATCAGGATCGGCTCGATGATCGAGGTCAGCGACGCGATGCTCGCGTCGACCTCGTCCTCGTAGAAGTCGGCGACCTTGCCGAGCATCTTGTCGAGCTCGCCGGTCTCTTCGCCGATCTTCACCATCTGGCTGACCATCGGCGGGAAGACCGGATCGTCGGCCAGCGGACCGCTGATCGGGACGCCCTCGTGCACCGCTCGCGCGCATTGGACGAGTGCCTGCTCGATCACGTAGTTGCCCGCGGTGCCGCCGGTGATCTCGAGCGCGGTGATGATGTCGACGCCGGCGCTCATGAGCGTCGCGAGCGTTCGCGAGAACCGCGCGAGTGCGATCTTCTGCACGACGTCGCCGACCTTCATCGGCAGCTTGAGCTTGATCCGGTCCCAGCGCTGGCGGCCGGGCTCGGTGCGCTTCAGCTTGCGGAGGCCCCAGATGCCGAGCCCGATCGCCGGGAAGATGATGAACCAGTAGGCGCGTAGGCCGTTCGACATCCCCATCACGATCTTCGTCGGCGTCGGCAGTTGGCCGCCCAGCTGGTCGAATACCTTGACGAACACCGGGACGATGAAGAGCAGCATGAAGACGAGCACGAGGCTCGCGAAGCGTCAGCACGACGGCCGGGTAGATCATCGCGCTCTTGACGCGCCGCTTGATCTTCGTCTCCTTCTCGATCTGCATCGCGATTCGATCGAGCACGGTGTCGAGTGTTCCCGAGGACTCGCCTGCCTCGACCATCGCGACGAACAGCCTGTTGAAGACCTTTGGGTGGCGCGCGAACGCGCGCGAGAGCACGACACCGGACTCGACGTCGGAGCGAACGTCGATGATCACCTCGCGGAGGTACTTGTCGTCGGTCTGCTCTTCGAGCGTGACGAGTGCCGCGACGACGCTCACGCCCGCTTCGATCATCGTCGCGAGCTGCCGGGAGAAGATCTGCAGCGACTTCGGCTTGACCTTCTTGAACGCGGTCTTCGCGCTCTGCTCGCCGGCCGCGGCCTTCTCGCGCAGCGACTGGGGCAACAGGCCGCGCGCCTGGAGCTGCTCGCGCGCGTTCGTCAGGTCGGGCGCATGAATGACTCCTGTGCGTCTCGAGCCCCTGAGCGTTGATTGCGTCGTACGAGAAGATCGCCACGTTTCTCCTGTCCTAACGGTAGACGATCAGCTGGCGGATGTAAGCCGTCGGATATCCCCTCGAGTGAACGCTCCCCGCGCGCGAGTTGACCGCGCTCAGGGTCGCGTAAGGCCCGGTGTACACGACCCAGTAGCCGCCTCGCAGCGGCCGGCGGTTCGACGAGTTGAGCACGGAGACCGGGCTCAGACCCGCTGTTCGCGCCTTGGCGGCGAAGCTCGTCGCGGAGCTGCGGCCCTCGGCCGTGGGGATCGAGGCGAGGATGACGATCCAGCCGTGCTTCGCGACGCGGTTGCCGCCGGGCTTGCCGATGACGATCGTCTGCGGAAGGGGGCCCGTGGTCACCGGCGGCGGCGGCGACTCTGGTCGACGCCGCCGAGGACTTCCGGCGCGAACGGGTCGATCGACCCGGACGGAGCACCGACGTCCCGCGGTGTCGGGTCGCTGCTCACCCCGACCGCCTGTGCGAACGGGTCGCTCGGCCGGCGTGTGGCGAAGGGCCTTCAAGAGGTGCTCCTTGCTCTTGCGGGAGGCGCGGCCGTCGGTGGCACGGCGAGCGGTCGGCGGCGCCGGCGTGCTCTTGCCGCCGAACGCCTTCAGCAGACTCGGAACCTCGTAGGCGAGTACCGCGATCAGGACGACGCCAAGGATCGCGGCGATCACCTTCTGACGGCGCTGCTTCGCCGCCATCGCTGCGGCGTACGCGGTGCCGCGCGCTTCTTGGATGACGCGCTGACCGAGGACATCAGGGCGGTCGTGAGTCGTGGTGCCTGCGTGTCTGTCAGTCGTCGTCGGCGCGGCAGTCGACGGCGGCCGCGCGGCGGGGCGTAGACGAAGGCGTTCAGCGCGAGCGCCGCCTGGACACGATCGGGCGTCGAGCCGCCGCTGCCTGCCGAGTGCAGGCGCCTGGCCGCTGAACTGGATGCTGTCGACGGTGTAGAGCCGACCCTTCGCGTAGATCTTGTTGCCGACGATCCCCGCGCTCGATCGGAGCTTTCGCAGGAAGCGCTGCATCGCGAAGTAGCGGCCCTTTGACGGTCATCGTGATCGGCAGCGCTTCGGCGCCGGCGCGGGCACGAGCGGCTGCGGAGCGAGCGAGTCGAGCTCGACTCCGGCCGACGATGCGGCCGCCGAGAGCTGACGGAGAATCTGCGGACACCCTCGGGTCGTCCGGCACAGCTGTCTTCGACACCCGAAGCGAAGCGAGACTCTGACGGCCGATCGGCCCTTCGAGCAGGCTGGTCACAGCTTGCAGCTGCACGTTCGTCTCGTCGATCTGAGTGCTGAGCTTCGACGCCTTCGAGGTCTGAGGCGAGACGAGCACGAACCAGCCGAGCAGGAAGACCAGGATCAACGCGACGACGACGAGCAGCAGAGCAACGCGGCCACTCATCCGGTCGATCATGAGCCGCCTCCTCCGACGTACGTGCCGGTGATCGAGAATTGACACGTAGTTGCCGCTGCGCGCCGTCGACTGTCAGAGCGACGTCCGAAAGCCATGGGAGCAAGCGCGAGCCGGTCGAGAAGGAGCGCGACCCGGTCATGCGAGGTTGCTCCCCGGTAGCGGTGAAGTCGTGCCCGTGCCGGGGGAGCCGGCGCGGCGGAACTGTCGCGGCAGGACGGGGTCTGGAGTACTGGCCGTAAGCGCGGTCAGATTGACGCCGGTCGGGAGGACGCGGCCGAGGTCGCCGAGCACAGCGTCCCAATGGACACGGGTCGCGGTGACCGACCGCACGATCGCGAGGCGCGCCTGCACTCGCGGCCTGGGCCTCCTTGATCGGCTCGGCTCGAGCCGACTGCGCAACGAGCCTAGCCTGCGCCGTCGCGAGCTCGCTCTTCTTGTCGCTCACGACCGAGCGCTCGTGGAAGTAGAACAGGCCGAAGATCAGCGCCAGCCCAATCGCGACGGCGCCGCCGATCGGCAGGATCCGGCGCGCCGAGAGGTCGCTGCCGGCCGACGGTCCAACGGTGGCCCTGCCTCGCATATTCGGGAAGAAGGTTGACGGCCTGCATCTAGCGCTCCACTCCCGAGGCCGATCGCGACAGCGAACTGGGCCAGATCGTCACGGTCGCCGACGGCTCGGTCGACCTGAACGGCCGACAGCGGATCGGCTGCGCGCGACACGCGCGCGCGTCAGCCGCTCGAGCTCCTCGACGAGGCCTGGCAACTGACTCGTTCCGCCTGTGACGAGGATCTCGGAGATCGGAAGCGATCCGGGCTGCGTTTGGTAGAACTGAAGCGAGGCGACGAGTTCGCGAGCGAGCGTCTGGGTCTCGCGCATGACCGCCGCGCGGGCGCGCACGACGAGCGGGTCGTCGCTGTCGCCGACGCCGCTTTCCAGCGAGACCTGATGCTTGAGATCGCCAGCCTCTTCGCCGGTCAGGCCAAGGTCACGGCCGATCGCGGTCTCGAGCTTGCCGCCGCCCCACTCGAGCACGCGGGTGAAGTCGCAGATCGACCCATCGGAGATCGCGAGCGTCGAGCGGTCGTGGCCGAGCGACAGCGCGACGAGCGCCGCAGTGCCCGCGCCCGTTCAACGAAGCCGGGGCGACGGCGCTCAGGAGCGCGAATGCCTCGAGATCGATGCCGATCAGCTGAGCTTCGCGATGCGGCAAGCCTCGATGTAGTGGTCGATCGGCTCACGGTATGCGGCGGCGAGGACGACCCGGCGAGTCAGTGAGCCTGCGTCGTCGACAGTCTCGCCGATCACGTGGTAGTCGAGGACAGCCTGGTCGATCGGGATCGAGAGCGCTTCGTGTGCGCGGAACCGAACGGCGTTACCGAGCTGCCGGTCGTCCTCGATCCCTTCCACATCGAGTGTTCGGACGCCGACGCGGTTCGTTCCAATGCCGAGCCGAACTCCTCGCCGCGGCAGCTTGTGGTCCGCGAAGAAACGATCGAGCGCCGCGACCGAGGCCCGGCACGTCCCGAACCTCGCCGGCGACGACGATGCCGGGAGCGAGTGGGTCACGTGCCAGCTGGAGCAACTTGGCCGTCCCGTCGTTGACGACCCGCGATGCCGCAATCTGGGACGCGCCGACCTTCAGACCGACGATCTCTTGTTTCTTCGGTGCTTAGACTTCGCCGCCTTCCGGCTCGGCTGGGCGCCCGGCGTCCTTGCCTTCTTCGGGCGGCGCTTCAAAGATCCGAGAGCTTGATCTCCTTGTTCAGGTCGACCATGGCTACACCTCACCGGCCAGGCGAAGACCTGCTCCGCTGTCATCGCCGAACGGGGTGCCGCGGGAGCTGCTGCGGGTATGTCGGTCCAGCCGGAGCGCTCGAGCAGACCAAGCAGTTGATCGGGCCGCGACGACCGGGCGAAAGCCACATCAGCCGTAATCACGCGGCGCAGGACGAGATCGGCGAGCGACTGCTCCATCGTCAGCATGCCGCGCCCGGTACTCGTCTGCATCACGGAGTAGATCTGTTCGATTTTGGCCGTGCGGATGAGGTTACGAACCGCGTCGTCGGGGATCAGGATCTCGAGTGCAGCTACGCGCCCGCGGCCGTCTGCGGTCGGGACAAGGTTTTGGGTGACGATCCCCTGGAGCGTGCCGGACAGCTGAACACGGACCTGGTCCTGCTGCTCGGCGGGGAACACGTCGATGATTCGATCGATCGTCTGCGGGGCGCTCTGCGTATGCAGCGTCGCGAAGACCAGGTGGCCGGTTTCGGCCGCAGTCAGTGCAGTACCGATCGTCTCCAGGTCTCTCATTTCTCCGACGAGGATCACGTCGGGGTCCTGGCGCAACGCAGCACGCAATGCCTCGGCAAACGTGGTCGCGTCAGGACCGATCTCGCGCTGGTTGACGATGCAGGTGCGATGCCAGTGCAAAAACTCGATCGGATCCTCGATGGTGAGAATGTGTTCGTGCCGCGTCCGGTTGACGTGGTCGAGGAGAGAGGCAAGGGTCGTCGACTTACCGGAACCCGTCGGCCCGGTGACGAGGACGAGGCCGCGGGGCTTCTCGGCGAGCTCATACAGACGCTCCGGCAGATTCAGCTGCTCGAGCGTCTTGATCTCGGCGGGGATCAAGCGGAACGCAGCGCCGATGCTTGCACGCTGGAAGTACGCGTTGACACGGAAGCGCGCTAGGCCGGGAACCGAGTGCGAGAAGTCGAGCTGACGCTTCGTCTCGAGCTGCTTCTGCTGCTCGGTGGAGACGATGCGGTAGACCAGGTCACGAGTCGTGTCGCTCTCCAGGTTCTCGTAGTCCGGCAGCCGCTCCAGACGTCCGTTGACCCGGATTACCGGAGGGGAGCCGGCCGTCAGATGGAGATCAGACGCATTTCGCTCAACCATGGTGGTGAGCAGATCGTCGATTGCGGTTACGGTTTTCGCCACAGTGTTTCGTCTATCGGCCGGCAGCCGTGTTACCTGAAGTTCGACTCGTCGAACCGGCCCCCTGCTGGCTCGGTCGCAGTCCCATGTCTGTCGATGGCGGCGCTCCTCGCGTCGAGAGAAATTGGAGTTGCCCGCCCATCATAGGCCGGGGGCGACGGTGGCTGAGCCGCCGTCGCCCCGGGCGATCGAGACCTGGCCGCTTACTAGCAGAGGTCGCCTTCGAGCGGATCGCCGTTGTCGCCATCGGTACCGGCAACCGGAGCCGCACCGCGCTGAACGGAGGCCGTCTTGTTACCGACCTTCTTGTCGATGCAGTACGTGTCCTTGCCAGCGCCGATGATCGTCACATGGTCGACCTTCAGGCCGTTGATCGACCCCTTCATCGCCGGGACGTCCATGCCGCTGTACGAACCGTTGTCGGCGTAGTACGCCTCAGCCGACGGAACCGCCGAGCGGAGGTCCGCATCGGCGGCCCTCTGGTTGGCACGGTCCTTGAACCCGAGATAGGACGGAACCGCGATCGCCAGCAGGATGCCGATGATCACGATCACGACCAGCAGCTCGATCAGCGTGAAACCTTCCTCACGCGCGAGCCGCTCCCGCAATTTCTCCATTGGTGGCTCCTCTCCTTGCCTAGTGACGAGTTAGAATGTACCAGTTTTGTAGCTGAAATCGAGGTCAAACTCACCCCCCTATAGGGGTAATGCGACTCACTGATCGCCAGGGCCTGGAGACCAGCAGCACGAGTCCTCACAACGAGCGATGGGCGGCCACGGCCGCAACCACGCTGACGTTAATTAAGAACGGGCTAGCTCTTTGCTAGCAGAGGTCGCCTTCGGCGGGATCGCCGTTGCTCGCCATCGGTACCGGGAACCGGAGTCCGCCCGCGCTGAACGGACCGTCTTGTCACCGACCTTCGTGTCGATGCAGTACGTGTCGTTGCCAGCGCCGACGATCGTCACATGGTCGACCTTCAGGCCGGAGTCGATCACCCCTTCATCAGGGGGACGGTCATGCCGCTGTACGTGCCGTTGTCGGCGTAGTACGCCTCTCCCGACGGAACCGCCGAGCAGGTCCGCCTCGGCAGCACGCTTGTTCGCGCGATCCTTGAACCCGAGATAGGACGGAACCGCGATCGCCAGCAGGATGCCGATGATCACGATCACGACCAGCAGCTCGATCAGCGTGAAGCCTTCTTCACGCACGAGCCGCTGCCGCAACTTCTCCATATGAAATCTCTCCTTCTGCGTTGCCTTTGCCAGAAACGAACTAGGTGGGGCCAGATATACCAAGTTGGTATCGCGAATCTTCGAACTTTCAACCCCCCACTCGGGGTAATCTCCCCACCCGGCGGGTGGCTTTGCCGCTAACTGCGGGCGACGTCGCAGCCCAGATAGGCGAACGAGACCATCAGGTCGGTGAGAAACGAGTCCGCAGCCTGAAACGTCGGGAAGCGGTACGGCTTGGGCTTGGCCTCGGCCGGGCCGGCGAGAACGACGACGTCCCCGCCTTCCTGTCGTACGTCAACGGCTGCGACCAGCGATCCTTCACGTGAGACGCTCCAGGATGACTCCATGGACACGTCAATAGCTACCGCAGTGTTCATGCACCGACTATCGACGCGGTCCACACGCCGTAGCACCCGGACGGGTGATTCCTGACTGGCTAGTCGACCAGGGTCTCCTCTAAACGGAGCAGACGCGCGCGAGCTCTTCGGTCGACGTGATGCCGGCGCGACCTTGGCGATCCCGTCGTCCCACATCGAGCGCATTCCCTCGTCACGCGCGCA
>CAWJZZ010000004.1:0-37889 GCA_963847475.1 uncultured Actinomycetes bacterium
CGTGAGGGCGCATGGTTGCGTCGCTCACGTCGCCTGAGATTCGCCGACAGGTGCTGCCAGACCGGTAGAAAGTTCGGTAGAAAGTTCGCCGAGCAGACGGCGCTCGAGTGCGTTCGACGTCGTCGTGGAACACAACGCCGGCTAGGTGCAGGTAACGGTTCGTCGTCGGCATGCTCCGGTGCCCTGCGGTCGCCATCACCGCGATCGGGGATGCGCCCGGTGGCGGCGAGGTTCGTGAGTGCCGTGTGGCGTATGTCGTGGTGGGGCCGGACGTGGTCCGTGATCCGGCCGCGGCGAGCGCCGTCCGGAACGTGCCGGGTACCACCTTGACGTCTCGAGCGGCGTCCCGCGTTCAGGGTGGCGAACACGTAATACGGCGTCGCCCTGATAGCGGCTGCCGGCGTAGTGGTCGGCGAGCTCGCGGGCGAGCGTGGGGGGAGCGCGATCAGCCGCTCGCCCTCCTCGCTCTTGGTCTCGACGACGCGCAGCGTTCCCTCGAGCAGGTTGAGGTCCCGCCACCGAGCCTCACAACCTCGCAGCGGCGCAGGCCGGTCAACGCGAGGGTCAGGAACACCCTGCGCGCCCCTCGTCCGTGAACGCCTTGGAGACGGCCGGGACCTCGTGCGGCTCGAGCAGCCGCCACTTCCGCCGCGGCATGCTTCGGACGCTCGACCCGCTCCGCCGGGTTGCGTCGATCAGCTCCTCCCGCTCGGCGCTGTCGAGGATCGCGTGCAGGATCGCGAGGTCACGGCTGACAGTCGACGCGCCGCCGGTGTCTCGGCGACGAACGCGGCCACGTGACGCGGCCGGATCGACGCCGAGCGGCATCGGCCCGAACCCGTCGACGAGCCGCCGCCGACGAACACGTAGGCGGCGATCGTCGCCGGCTTCCACCGCCGCCCGCCGGTCCCTCCTCGAACCACGGTGCGGCGTACTCGCCGAACGGCACTGGCTTCGGCCGCCGGTAGCCCTTCCGCTCGACCCTGACGAGCCGCTCCCGCAGCTCGGCCTCGGCCTGCTTCCGCGTACGCCGTCCCGTTCGGCGCCGATCGTCTCCATCACTGCTTGCCGGTCGCATCGGCGGTACTTCATCCGGAAGACCATGCCGCGCTTGCCCGTCGTACTCGATGACCGCGCCGCTAGGCATTCCGGCCGCCCTTGCTTTCCCTGCCAGCCATGCTGGCCTTCCTCTCAGCCAGCGGCCGACGGCACGAGCGGTTGTGGACACCCGGCCGTCGGCCGATGGCATCTTCGCAGCGTGATCGGAATGAAGTGCTCCACAACAAGCACGGACCGATCATGCCACTGACCCCGGTCGATGTCTACGAAACGCCGGCCCACCGCCAGCCTTCACCGTCTCGAGCCAGGCGTCGACGTCGGCCTCGTCGAACCTGACGTAACGGCCGAGACGCACATGCGGGATGTGACCGGCGCGGGCCTGCGCGAGCGGCCACTTCGCTGGCACACCCAGCCGTGCGGCGAGCTCCTCCGCGGTCAGCAGCCGCGTCCGTAGACCCAGACTTCGGCGGGACGACCTCCGGTCGCCTCCCTCTGCATGTGAGCGAGGCCGAAAACGGCCAGTAGAGCCAAAGCACGGTCTATCTCCGAAGCCTGTACGCGTCCGCCAACGTAGGAACGTAGGTCGGTACGAGTCTGAGGACGACCCGTCTTGAGGAGCCGAGGAGGCTGTCCGCAAGAGGGTCACCTAGCGCGGTGGAGAAAACGTAGGAAACGGAGGAAAGGCAGTAGTCCCAGACCGCGAGCGCCGCCTCGAGGTGCGGCCGGCGGATCACCGGCGACTGGTCGAGCAGCGCGTAGATCAGCGCGAGCCGCATCACCTGCGCCTCGGCGCGGCCGGTCAGCGCGCCGACGAGCCCGGCAGCCCTCGGAGAGTCGGGTAGACCTGGTGCCAGAGCTCGCGCGCCTCGTCGTCGCGTTCGATCGCGCCGACGGTGCCGGCGAACCGGACGGCGTCGCGGAAGTCCGATGACGAGCGGGACGACGTCGACCTTGTGCATCTCGCCGCCGTCGGGCAGCGACTTCGACCGGCGGACGCAGACCCAGAGGAAGCGGTTGCCGAACCCGTTCGCGACCTCGGTGCGGTCGAGGTAGCGGCGGAGCTCGTCGGCGGTGATGTGCCCGATGATCGAGATGTGCGCGCCGGTCGCCTTCGCCGACGGTCGTTCGGTGAGCGTGCGGAGCGTGCGGCCGTCCCAGGCGTCGCGGACGACCGACGAGAGGCGGTTGCCCTGCCGCTCGAGGACGCGGAGGACGTTCGCGAACTCCGGCTCGAACACGAGCAGCCGCTTGTCCTGGACGCCCTCGTCGCGGTCGTCGCCCTCGCGGTCGTCGCCGTCGCGGACGGCCCAGATCAGCCCCTCGCCGCTTGTGAGGCCGGACTGGATCCGGTCCGCCCAGCCTGGATCGCAGCTCTTGGCGAGCCGCTCGATGTGCCCGTAGGACGAGCCCTTGCGGCCCTTGCTCGTCTCGCCGACCAGGCAGGCGTAGAGGTTCGGGTAGTGGCGGTCGGCCTCGACGGTGAAGTGCGGGCCGCGGCCGATCACGTTGCCGGCGACGACGAGGAGCTGGACGAGCAGCGCGGCCGGGTCGGCTTCGCTGTGCGGCTCGATCGTCGCGGACGATCTCGCCGGCGAGCCCGTGGAACGCCTCCTCGGCGAGTGGCGCGGGCCACTGGCGCAGGCGAGTGAAGCCGCGCCTACGACGAGCTCGGGAGCGCTGGGCAACTCTTGCGTGATCTCCCAGGTGTAGCCGCCCGGATCGGCGAGGGTGAGCGTGCGCATACCCCAGTCACGGTCCGCCGGGCCGCTGATCGTGGCCACCTGAGCCTGGTCCAACTCGGCGCGCACCGCGTCCACGTCGTCAACAAAGATGACGAATTGCCCGACCCCCTTCTGCGCCAGGCTGAGTACGTCGCCTGACGGGCCGTCCTGATGAGCCGCACCGCGCTGCAAGAAGACGTATGTGTCTGTGAAGCGGAACATCGCCGTGTCCTCGTCTTCGTGCTGTAGCGGCAGTCCGAAGACCTCCCGATAGAACGCCTTCGAGCGCTCCAGGTCGCCGACGATCAGATTGATGGCGCCGATCTGCTTCTTCCATTCAGCCACGTCGCACCCCTTTCCGTTCACGCGTGGGTCGAGCTCGATGGACGGTGTCGGACCTTTCCGGAACACGCAACTGATCGTCGAGGCGCCGTCCGTCAGAGGTCATTCGGGAACACTGGCGCAGGCGACGGGATGGACGTCACGGCAGCCAGCCCTCACGGTACGCCGACCGCTCCTCCGGTCCGAAGCGCGCGTAGGCGTCGGCCGGTTTCGACGTCTCCTCGAGCACGCTCGCGCCGTGCTTCGCCGCCACCTCGTTCACCGGATAGACCACCTCGAAGCCGACCGCTCGGCTGCCGGTCATGACGATGACGCACGGCCCCTCACCGGCTCCGATGATGCGTATGTACGAGCTGATCAGTACGGGAGGATCCGCCGGCCTACGCGCGGTGGATTGCCCGGAGCCGGGCGGCGGCGGCGACGTTTCCCTTTGCCTCGTAGAGGTGGAGCGCTTCTGCCACGGCGGCGTCGGCCGCGCAGCGGCGTCCCGCCTTGGCGTCCGCTCGCTTGCACCTCCGCCAGGGCCAGCCGGACGAGGGCTCTGTTGGTTTCTGCCAGATCGCTCCGCTCGGCGAGCTCTAGGGCGCTGTCGCACGTGCTCGAAGCCCTTCGACAAGGTGACCGAGGTGTGCGGCCACGCGCCTTCCTGTGGCGGCAAGGCGGAAGGGAGGGAGAGACCTTGCCCTCCCCCGCGAAGGTCTGGGCCGATCGATCTCATGGCCGTACGCGAGGTACTCCGCGGCCTCGTCCCAGCGATCCAGGTCGCAGTAGGGGGAGCGCGAGCGATGGGCGGCTGGCCGCAGGCGCCTCGGCGCCTCCGGTTCCGCGCCTCTCGCATCGCGCAGGCGTGAGGAACTGGGCGACGAAACTCCTGCTCGGCCTCGGCCAGATCGCCGGCGAGCTCCATCCGCCTCCGCGGACACGTCGAGGGGTAGGCAAACCATATGCTGGTCTTGCTGGTGCAGGTCCAGGAGTCGGAGCGCTTTCCCGGAGGTGCTCGCGCGACTCGTCGAAGCCGCCCGCCATGGCGAGCAGCAGGGGCGAGGCTCTCGGCGTAGAGCGGCGTCGAAGACCGCCGTCGTGGCGGCCAGCTGAACGAAGCTGCTCGAGCGCGATCAATTGCGTCCCCGGCCGGCGTCGGACCGTCGCAGAGCGCCCGGACTAGGCGTCCGATGGTCCGCCGCCGTTTCATCTGGTCGCCCGCGACGTCGGCGTGGGACGATTGGGCCCTCGTAGTGCTGGGCTGACCTCTCTCCTCCTCGGCCCTCACGGGCGTGCGCGTGCCGAGCAGGTGCTCGGCCATGGCGAGTCCGAGCGAGTCATCGAGTTGTTCGGGGTCTTCATCGCCTTCTCGGCGATCGGGAGATCTCTGCCGGCTGACCGCGGATCGAGGCGAACCGCTGGTCGTGCTTTCCACGAGCGCGCGCATCGCGACGGCTCGCTCGCCAAGACTGGTCGCCGCGTCACGGCCCGCGGTGAAGAGCGCGTCGGATTCCGCCGGTGCGGCCCGGCCTCGTAGTAGAGGTAGCCGAGCTCGACCTCCACCCGCGCGCGCTCGCGCGGATCCGCGATACCGAGCTCCAGCGCGGTCGAGAGCCGCGCGGCCGCCTCCGTAGGCCGCCGACGCGATCGCCGCCTCGGCCGCGCGCAGGTTGTAGTCGACGGCGCGCTCGACCCCGGCGAGCGGGGCGGCGAGCGTGAAGTGGTGGGCGAGCTCGGGAAGGACGCGCGCGAGGTCGGCCGCGTGACCTGCTCGAGCGCTTCGCCGACGCGGAGATGCAGCTCGCAGGCGGACGCGCGGGACCGGTCGTAGACCGCGCGACGCACGAGCTCGTGCGTGAAGCGCCACGCGGGCGCCGGCTCCGGGCAACGCCTCGATGATCCCGCTCGCGAGCCGCCTCCTCGACGCGCGGTGACCGCCGGCCGGGTCGAGCCCGGCAGCCGCGGCGACGACCCGCAGCTCGAATCGCGGGCCGCCGACCGCGGCGATCTCGATCATGCGACTCGTCTCCGGCGAGAGCCGCGACATGCGTTGTCGGACGACCTCGCGGATCCGCCGGGGCCGCGAGCTCGGCGACCGGCCGGGACATGCACGCCGTCGTCCGCGACCTCGACTCCGCCGCTCTCGCTCAGGTCGCGCCAGAGCTCGCAGAGCAGCAGCGGCGTGCCGTCGGTGAGCTCGCTGATCGCCGACGTCAGCTCGGCGCTCGCCTCCGCGTCCGCCGACGCGCTGGATGAACGCGCCCACCTCGTCGGTGCTGAGATCGCCGAGCGCGAGCCGGGTCACCGCGTCGAGGCGGAGAGATCGGCGAGCGCGTCGGGAGGGCGGGCTCGATCTCCTCGCCGGGGTCGCGGTACGGCGGCGACCACGACTGCGCGCGCCTCCGGAGCGGTACGCGCGAGCTGGCGGAGCAGACGCCAGCGTCTCGGTGTCGGACCAGTGCAGGTCGTCGACGAGAGGAGCAACGGTTGCAGCTCGGCCGAGCCGGGAGAGAAGTTTCGTCGCCGCGGTCTGCAGCGGGTAGCGATCGGCCTCGGCATCGCCGCCTGCGTCGGCAGGCATACCGGCCACCCTCGAGCTCGGGCACCAGCCGCGCGAGCGTGACCACCTCCTACCCAGGCACTCCTGAGCCCGTCCGGCTCGCAGACGCGGAGCAGGAACTCGAGCCACTCCCGAAGCGGCTGGTACGGCGTCCTGACGACGGCGTCCGAGACGCCGTACAGACGAGCACGCCGGCGCCGGCCGCCTCGTGCGCGAGCTCGCGCACAAGCCGCGTCTTGCCGGCGCCCGGCTCGCCGGTCAGCAGCACGAGGCGCGCCCTCGCCGCCTCCGCACGCTCGAGCAGCGCGTGAAGCGTGGCGAGCTCGCTCGCACGGCCGACGAACGGAAACGGCGAGTCCGGAACGAGCGGCCCGGGAGCGCACCGCGCTCGGCCGCGAGCAGCCGCGCGGAGCGAGATCGAGCGCGGGTCCTGCGCGAGGATCTGCCGCTCGAGCTGCCTCAGCGCCGCGCTCGGCTCGATCCCAAGCTCGTCGAGCGCGCGCGCGCGCGTCGCGGTACGCCGCGAGCGCCTCCGCCTGCCGGCCCGAGCGGTAGAGCGCGAGCATCAGCTGCCCGCGCAGACGCTCCCGGTGCGGGTGCTCGGCGATCAGCGCCTCGAGCTCGCCGATCAGGTCCGCATGGCGGCCGAGCGCGAGATCGGCCTCGATCCGCTCCTCCAGCGCCGCGAGGCGCAGGTCCTCGAGCCGCCCGGCTTCCAGCCGCGCGAACGGCTCGCCGCGAACTCCGCGAGCGCCGGGCCGCGCCAGAGCGCCAGCGCGTCGCGCAGGAGCGCGCGGCGCGCTCGGCGGGTCGCCTTGCCGCGCCTCCGCGACCAGCGCCTCGAAGCGCAGCAGGTCGAGCTCGTCCGGCTCGACTCGAGCAGGTAGCCCGGGCGGCCGCGTCAGCAGCACCCGGCCGGCAGCAGCTTGCGCAGGCGGGAGACGTACACCTGCAGCGTCGTCACCGCGGTCTCGGGCGGCTCGATCGCCCCAGAGCTCGTCGATCAGCCGCTCGCGCGAGACGACGCGGTTCGCGCTCAACAGCAACAGCGCCAAGCACGGCCCGCTGCTTCGTGCCCCCCAAGGGGAGCGTCCCATCACCCCCCTGCACCTCCAGCGGGCCAAGCAGCTGGTACTTCATCCGTTTCCTCCTGCAAGCGCACGTTTAGCGCGCTGCACGTGTCTTTCTAACGCACGAGCCGAGCCTCGGCCAAGCGATCGCACTGGGCGGTCGCGGATCTCGAGGAGGGCTCATGACCATCAGGACACTCGTCGCCGCCGTCGCAGTCGTCGTTCTTGCACCGACGGCGAGCGCAGCAACTTCCAAGCCGTCGGTCTCACCGCCGCCGAAGGTCAGTCGACAGATGGAGTGGTTTCACGCACACTTGCCAGCCGGTTCAGCAGAGCGACGCGCCTCGCGGGCCGGCTCCGCCGCAGTGGTCGGACTCGAGTCGATGAGGGATCTGCCTTCGCTTCGCACGCGTTACGGCTTCGTGGTCGTACGCGTGATCCCCGGACTGCACGCGGTGGTGGTCGACCTGGACGGCCCGGTGGCGGCGAACGTCCGCGCCGATTCGCGCATCCGTTACCTCGCACCACTCGGGCCGAAACGTCAGCTGACGGCGATGCCCAACGATCCGCTCCTCTCAACCATCGACCCGATGACCGGGCTCCCTTATGAGTGGCAGTTCGCTCCCTCGCACGTCGACCGCGCCCTCGACCTGTCGCCTGGCAGCCCGACGATCCTGGTCGGGACGATCGACACCGGCGTGGCCGACGTGCCGGACCTCGCGGGGAAGGTCGACGCGCACTGGACGGTGGCGCAGGACGGCACGCTGACCCGGGATCCCGGGGGGAACGACGTCGTGGGCCACGGGACCGCTGTCGCCTCCTTGATCGCCGCCAACGTCGGGGACGGTTTCGGTATGGCCGGCTTCGGGGGCGCCACGCACCTGATTGCCGTCCGCGCCCAGGCACTCACGGACACGGAAGTCGCGGTAGCACTGATGAAGCTCGACGCGCTCGGCGTCCGGATCGTGAACATGAGCTTCGGCGAGGACGTGCCGGAGGGACCGATTCTCCGCGACGCGATTCACAAGGCGGCCGCGGACGGCATGCTGCTCGTTGCGGCCGCCGGGAACTCCGCCGCAGCCGTCGCGTACCCAGCCGCTGATCTTCAGCCGCCAGGCGGCGGGGCAAGCTACGGGCTCGCCGTCGGCGCGACCGACGTCACCGGTGGTCTGGCGGATTTCTCCAACTCGGGCGAGAGACTCTCCCTCGTCGCGCCCGGTGGCTACCAGGGCCCGTGCTCCGGCGTCCTGGTCACCGTCGCACCGCTCACGGCGTTCGACGGTTCCTGCTACCCGTACTGGACCGGTGACGCCGGCGCCGTCTACGCGTACGTCCCAGGTACATCCTTCTCCGCCCCGGAGGTAGCCGGAGTGGCCGCACTGATCTGGGCGAAGCGGCCGGAGCTGAAGAACTACCAGGTCGCCGCGATCATCAAGCAGTCCGCTCGACGCGATGTCGTGGGCTGGACTCCCACGATGGGCTGTGGCGTGCTCGACGCCGGCGCGGCGCTCGAGCTCGCGGTGAGCTGGCCCAGCGCAGGCGGCGCCGAGGGCCCCTGCTCCATTGCCGGTGACCCCGCCCCGATGACGCACGAACCGGAAACGAAGCCGACAGTCCTTGCGCTACCGGCGTCGGGGAGGTGGGGCAGCCGGCTCACGCTCAGGTTCAAAGTGGGCGGGCATACGCATCACGTTGCGGCGGCGATCGCAGTCCAGAGGAACCGCTCGACGGTCGTCAGTCTCACCCACGGCTTGTTCGGCGTCGAGTCGGGAAAGGCGTACGGATTGGGATGGCGTACGCCGCAGGTGCCCACGAAGGGCGCGTACAGGTTCTGCGTGACGCTGACCGGCCTGTACGGCAGTGCGAGTGCGCCCAGCTGCGCACCGATCAGTCTGAGGTAGCCCTCCTCAGAGCGCGCGAAGGGCCGCCCTCGTGGCGGCTCTTCGCGTTGCACGAGCCGCGCGAGTACCCGTGAGCGCGACGGGACGGTTAGCCTCTAGAGGATCGACCGAGGTCTGCAGGAGGGAAGATGCGGGGACGCTCGAGCATTGCGGTAACGGCGAGCGCCTGTTTGGCCGTTGTCGCAACGGCCGTCGTCGCCCACGCGACTCCAAGCGCAGGTTCCCGCGGCGTGGCGTTCCCGCTGAAGCCCTCGCAGAACCGGCGTTACCTCGTTGACCAGCGCAACACGCCGTTTCTCCTCGTCGGGGACTCGCCGCAAGCGATGATCGGCAACCTCAGCGTCCAGGACGCGGCCTCCTTCATCGCCGACCGCAAGGCTGCGGGATTCAACGCGCTCTGGATCAATCTGCTCTGCGCGACCTACACCGGTTGCCGGGATGACGGAACGACGTTCGACGGGATCGCGCCCTTCACGACGCCAGGGGATCTCTCGACGCCCAATCCGGCGTACTTCGCACGGGCCGACGCGATCATCCGGCTCGCCGCGAGGGCAGGAATCGCGGTCTTCTTGAACCCGATCGAGACGGGAGGCTGGCTGACAGTCCTCCGGAACAACGGCCCGGCAAAGGCTCGAGCCTACGGACAGTTTCTCGGCGAGCGGTACAAGAGCTTCGCGAACATCGTCTGGTTCAACGGCAACGACTTTCAGAGCTGGGCTGACGCGTCGAACGATGCCGTCGTACTCGCAGTCGCGCAGGGCATTCATGCCGCCGATCCGGCGCACATCCAGACGGTCGAGCTCGATGCGCCGAACAGCGGCTCCCTCGACGATCCGCGGTGGCGGTCGGTCGTCACACTCGACGCCGCATATACCTACTACGCCACCTACGCGCAGGTCCTGAAGGAGTACAACAGGAGCCGGTTCGTGCCGGTGTTCATGGCCGAGGCGCGCTACGAGTTCGAGGGAAACCCGCCGGACTACGGTGACCCGCCGATCCTGCGACGAGAGGCGTACTGGAGCATGCTGAGCGGGGCAGCCGGCCAGTTCTACGGCAACCACTACACGTGGCCATTCGCACCCGACTGGCAGAAGCACCTCGACACACCCGGTAGCGCTCAGATCGGCCGGCTCAAGAAGCTGTTCTCGTCGGTGCCGTGGTTTCGGCTCGTTCCCGATCAGAAGCACAGGGTCGTCACCTCCGGCTACGGCACGTTCTCACTCGCCAACTCCGTCGCCGGCAGCGACTACGTGACCACCGCAGCCACCCCGGACCGGAAGCTCGCAATCTCGTATCTCCCGGCCGGCGGTGCGGTCGTGGTCGACCTGACGCGGTTCGTCGGCAGCGTACGGGCACGCTGGTACGACCCGACGAACGGGACGTACACCCCGAGCAAGGGCACGCCGTTTCGAAACACACGGAAGATCCGGCTCACGACCCCGGGCAAGAACAGCGAAGGGTCGGCGGACTGGGTGCTGGTGCTGACGGCGCGCTGAACGGCGCGTAACGGTTCGTGGACGTTCTAGTGGCCGATCGGCCAGGTGTTGCCGCGCCAGACCGTGAACCAGGGCGTCCCGCCCGTCACCTGGACGAGGCGCTCGTAGTTCCGCATCTTCAGCGTGTTGCCCACGATCCGCGCGTGCCCGGCGCCACGGCAGGCGATCCGGATCGGCGCGAACGCGACACCACCGACGTGGTGGTCGCCCGGGTCGTACGTGTTCGCGCGGAAGACGACATTGGCGCAGGTCGGCCAGCCCTGGTCGGGGGTCCCGTCGGTCAACTGGATGCCGAAGTACGAGTCGCCGAGATCGCGAAAGACGTTGTGCTCGATAGTGATGTTGCGGAGACCCGGGGCGTCCATGGCGTTCGTGTTGAACATCAGGAACGAGTTCGAGCACCGCAGGAAGCGCGAGTTCTTGATCGTGACATCGCTGACGGGGCCGTTTGCCTCGAGGCAGTCGGGGTGGGACGTCACGAGGTCGGCGGACCTGAGGCCCCAGAAGACGTCGTGGAAGGTGACGCCGTCGAGGACGACGTCGTGGGTGCGCGGCTGTCCCGGAGCGGCGCAGCGTGTCGGGTCGGACGTGAGCATCGAGTCCTGATCGCCGTCGGTTCCGTACCCGCCCCAGAAACCGCCCTGGAAGCGGACGTGGTAGGCCTGCACGACGGCGAAGCGCAGGCCGGAACCGCCGACGACCGTCACGTTCGACGAGCACCCGTCCACGGAGAGCGGCCACTCGCCGCCGACGCCTCGGCCCGGCGACGCGAACTGGATGTTCCTCATCGTCAGGCCGCGTACGGCCCAGAGGCTCACCTGATCGGTGATCGAGACGTGGGCCTTCCCTGCGGCCTCGATCGTCACGGGACCGCCGGACGCACCACGGAGCTGGACGTAGCCGCTACCGCTGTACGCCCCGGCCAGCAGTTCGACCGTCCCGCCGCGACCCAGAACCCGTCGCCAGGCCTCGGCGATCGTCCGGACCGGCGCGGTCCGGGACCCGGAGTTGGCATCGGCACCGGATGGGGAGACCCAGATCGTCGGTTTCGGGGTCGCGCTCGTCGGAGCCGAGGTGACCAGGGCGACGGCTGCAAGCGCCACGAGCAGGGCGATCCAGCGCGCTGCAGCCGCCTGGGCGACGGAATGCTGCACGACGGCACCTTAGCCCGGTTCCCCGCGGTCAGGTCTACGCTCTGCCCCCATGCGTCTTCGCTCGCTGCGCGCCGCGTGCTTTGCCGTGCTGTTCGTGCTCGGCTCGTTGATTGTGGCAAACAACGCAAACGCTGCGGCACAAAGCGCCGAGCAACAACTCGCCAAGCGCTACGCCCCGGTCCTGCGACTTGTGAAGCAGACGGAGCCGTGCGGCTACGGCGAGCCCTACCGGCCGATCGACATCGACGCGATTCTCGGCAACGACACGGTCGCGTTGCGCGGGCCGTGGAACGCAGACGACCTGGTGACGATTGCGCCCACCGCGAAGCTAATCGGTCGCGGGCTCTACGACTACCACCTGGATTTCCCCGGGGATGCGCTGCACCCGGGCTGCAGCTACGAGCAGTGGGCCAACCGAGTGACGGCCGGGACGAAGCCGACGATCTACGCACACGTTGCGGTCGAGCGCGGCACTCACCAGGGGCTGGCACTCCAGTACTGGTTCTTCTACGTCTTCAACGACTTCGGCAATACGCACGAAGGCGACTGGGAGATGATCCAGCTGAACTTCGACGCGACCAACGTCGCGCAAGCTCTGACGGAACGCCCGGTAGCCGTGGGCTATTCGCAGCACGAAGGAGCGGAGCGCGCGGACTGGGGTGCCGAGAAACTGGAGCTCGTCGACGACACGCATCCGGTCGTGTACGTCGCGGACGGGTCTCACGCCAATTTCTTCGACTCCGCACTCTTCGTCGGGCGCTCCGCGGAAGAGGGCGTCGGTTGCGACGACACGCGGGGTCCCCACGTGACAGAGCGGCCGGTCGTGCGGACGATCGCCGAGGATCTCGCCGCCCAGCGCGCCGCCTACCCCTGGATCGCCTTCCAGGGACGCTGGGGCGAGCTGCAACCCGCCTTCTTCAACGGCCCGACCGGCCCGAACATGAAGCGGCAGTGGACCGAGCCGATCACGTGGTCGGAGGGCTGGCGCGCCCACAGCAGCGCGATTCCCGTCGGCGGAGTGCTCGGAACGAGCGCGACCGACTTCTTCTGCGGCGCGGTTGCGCGTGGCTCGACGCTGGTCCGCCGGCTCGCCGCCAGCCCGCTCGTCGTCCTGAGTGCGCTCGTCCTGCTCGCAGTGCTGCTCGCGTGGATCGTCCTCAGGTCGCCCTGGGGGCCAGGGCAACCGCTGCGGCTGGGGCGGCGGCGGTCCTGGCGTCAGACGGTCAACGCGACGTGGCGGATGTACCTGTCGCGACCGCGGCTGTTCATCGGCATCGGCTTGCTCGCCCTCCCCATCTCGATCCTGATCACCTTGCTCCAGGGCGCGATCTTCAGCGCGTCGTCCCTGCTCGGCCTGAGCAAGGACGGCACGGCAGCCGGCGATCGTGCGTGGCTCGCGCTCTGCATCGGAACGCTTCTGACCCTGTTCGGTTTCTCGCTGGTGCAGGCGGCGACGGCGCGGGCGATGGCCGAGCTGGATGCGCACCGGCCGACCGGCGTGATTCACGCCTACCGCCTGGCGTTCGCCAATGCGCGTCCACTCGCCCGGACGCTGGCGGTCGCGGTTCCCGTTGTCACCCTGCTCACGCTCTCCGTGTTCCTGATTCCGATCGCGATCGTGCTGGCCGCACGATGGGCATTGCTCGTTCCGGTCGCGGAACTGGAGAGCCGCAAGGGCCTGGAGGCTCTCCACCGCAGTGGGGTGCTGGCACGCCGGCGTGTGCTGAAGGTGCTGCTCCTCGTGGTCGGCTCGACCGTCTTCGTCCTGCTCATCGGCCCGGTGATCGGCGGACTGCTACTGCTCGCCACCGGGGCCTCCTTCGCGCTGATCAACGGCGTCGCCGGTGTGATCTACGCGCTGACGATGCCGTTGGCCGGAATCACGACGATCTACGTCTACTACGACGCATTGACCCGCGAGCACCTCGCACGCCTGGAGCCCGATTCGAGCGAGTTGCCGGCCGAGCTCGGCGCCGCTTGATCACCGCACCGAGGCGCGCGACGGAGTGCTCAGTGAGCGCCTGCCCCGCTGCGTGCGACGGCGACTGCCTCGAGACGTGAGCTCGCGCCGACGGCGCGCAGCAGGTGCTGAATGTGGTTGCGCACGGTCTCGCGGCTCAGGTGCAGCTCCTCGGCGATCTGCGTCGTCGACCGGCCGCGCTCGAGCAACCCGAGCACCTCTGCCTGACGCGGCGTCAAATGCAACTCCGGATGAGCGAACGGCTCTTCCTGAATGCCCGAGACCTGGCCGAAGACGCCGATCACGCGCGAGTCGTGAAGCAGCGGCACGGAGCTCACGTCCACCGTCCTCCGCTCGCCGTCGGACTCGACGACCGTGACCGTTGCATCGGTGACGGGCGCCAACCCCATCAGCTTGCGAGTGAACAACTCCCGCGCACGCCGAGTGTGCTCGGGCGCGACCACCGAGGTGAACTGGCGACCAGTGACATCGCCGACGATTTGCCGGGCGGCTGGATTGAGCCACCGGATCACACCCGTGGCATCGATCAGGTAGCTCGGGACGTTCAAGTGCTCGAGTGCCTGATGCACGTCTCCGCCGAGCCCCTCGAGTGCGGAAGCGAGCGAGTCAGGCAAGCCCCCGGCCTCCCTCGCTCAAGTCTCGTCAGGCGGACGGTTCGAGCCGTCCGGCGGCTCGAGCGAGCCTTCTGGCTCGCGGATCTCGCCCTCAGGGGCCGGTTCGTTGGCGAAGTGCCTGACGAAGAGCCAGACCCCGATCCCGATCGCGACGATGATCGTCCCGAACACGATTGTGAGGAAGACTTCCGAGTCCACGTTCTCTCCCGACCACCCTACGCCAATGTTGCCCGGCGACCGGCCGCGGTAAGCTCGCCGAAGGATCGTGCGCCCGCCGCACCGTCGACGAAAGGATCCAAAGAGACCGTGCGCGTCGTGGTTCGCTTGCTCGTCGGACTGGGAACGAGCACCGTCGCCCTCTTGATCGCGAACATCCTGCTGCGCCGGCTGACGATCAGTGCGGTGGCGTTTCCAGTCGTCGTCCTCATCTTCACAGCCGTGCGGATGATCCTTCGCCCGGTCTTCGAGGCGACGCTCGAGAAATACGCGCGGCTGCTCGGGAGCTTCGTCGGCCTGCCCGTCGCGTTCGTCTCGCTCGTGATCACCGACATCGTCTCAGACGGGCTGAGGATCCGCGGTGTCGTCACCTGGGCGCTCGCGTCATTGATCGTCTGGCTCGGCGGCATCGCGTCCGACCTGCTGCTCGGCCGCTGGCTGACCAGGCGGCTGACTGGCCGATCGGTCAAGCCGGCCTGAGCCAGCCCCGAACCAGAGCACCCAGTCCTCCTGCTCGTGCGTCTCGACCGCACGCTGGTCGTAGTGGGCACGAACCCAGCCGACGGCGTCCTGCGCGGCGACGCCACTGAGGACCGCCATGCAGGCAAGCACGGTGCCGGTACGCCCGAGCCCTCCCAAGCAACCGACCTCGACGTCGTCGCCGCGCGCCGCGCGTGCGTGGGCGGCGGAAATCTGCTCCGCGGCGCGCTCGGCGTCGAGCGGGAGGCCGAAGTCAGGCCAGTCGACCAACTCGAACGGCCACGCCGGCGACCACCTGGAATCGAGGTAGAGGCCGAACGACGGCTCCGGCCCGTCGCCGCGGGGGTCGAGCAACCCCGTGGCGCGAACCCGCGTTCCATCCGGGAACGAGACGATCACGGACCAACACTACGTCCACGGCAAACCGGAGAGGCGCTCCGGCCGATACCCCATGCAAGGTTTCGCGCCGACGCAGGGTCTATGGGTGGTAAGCGACCTCAAGGAGCCCCTCCATGAAACGTCTCGTCTTCCTGCTCGCCGTCGCAACTGCTCTGCTCGCCCCTTCCGCGGCGCTCGCCGGCGGCGTCGTGCTGAAGGTCGAGCGCTCGGCGCATCTCGTCGCCGTCGCCTCGACCGCCTCGCACGTCGCGTTGGTGCACACGAGCGCGGCGTCCCGCCTCCATGTCGGACAGCGGGTCGCAATCACCTCGACCCGCCTCGGCAACGGCACCTATCGCGCCTCACGGGTGCAGGTGGTCGGGCGTACCCGCAAGGTTCACTTCCGCGGACTGTTGCTGGCCAAGTCGAGCGCACGCTGGACCGTCTCGGCGGGCGGTGCGGTGATCAGCGTCCGACGCGGCGCCCGCGCTACCTCGTCGGCGCGTGACAGCGGACCGGTGCCCGGCGCGACCGTCGACGTCCAGGCGACCGTCGGCGCCAACGGCGAGCTCGACGACGATGACGTCACCCCCGCTCCGGTCTCGACACCGGGCGGGACGATCGAAGGTCACCTGACCCTCGGCACCGGCACGATCACGATCACCTCAGAGCACCTGAACCTCGTGCTCAAGGTCCCGACAGGGCTCGACCTGTCCGCGTTCAAGAACGGTCAGGAGGTCGTCGCCGATTTCTCCCAGGGGAGCGATGGCTCGTTGACGCTCACCCGGCTCTCGACGGCCGATGACGACGAGGACACCGAGGGCGACCATCACGGCGGTCACGACGGTGGTGGAGGCGGAGGAGACGGCGGCGGTGACCACGGCGGCGGTGGCGGCGACGATTAGCCTGCGCCTCTTCCGCGTCTCGGACGAGCAACTCGGCAGCCGCCTCGCCTCGGGCGAGGCGGCTGCGTTCGACGAGCTCTACCGCCGGTACGTCAACCGGCTCGCTGCGTACGGATCGCACCTGCTCGGCGACGGCAGCGCCGGAGACGACGTCGCGCAGACGACGTTGCTCAAGGCCTACACGACGCTGCGCGCCGGCCGCGTTCCGGAGGGCGTTCGGCCCTGGCTCTATCGCGTCGCGCACAACGTGGCGTTGGACATGGTGGCGCGTCGCCACGAGTTCCTCGGCGACGTTGCCCGAGGAGCCGTCGCCGCAGGGCGGGACGAGCCGCCGGTGCCCTCGTCGCCGCACTCGCCGCGCTGCCCGAGCGGCAGCGACGCGTCTACGTCCTGCGGGAGCTCCACGGCCTGCGCATCGATGAGACCGCAGCCGAGCTCGGCCTCACCGCTCCGCAGGTCGAACAGGCGCTGTTCGCAGCCCGCAACCGGCTCGCCGAGCACCTCGTCTTCGGCGACCGCCTCGATTGCGTGGCCGTTCGCCGCCTTGCCGCCGGCCCGCTTGCTGCCGACGAGCGACGGGCGCTGAAGACCCATCTCCGCTCGTGTCCCGACTGCCGGGCAACGGCCGGCCTGCGCACGCGAGTCGTCTCCGTGCTCCCGGTCGTCTCCGTGACGTGGTTGCGTGGTCTGTTGACGGGAATCGGAGCCGGCGGGGCACCCGCCGCGGTCAAGCTGACAGCCGTCGCGGCCACGGCCGGCCTGGCGGTCGGCCTGCCGGCCTCGGTCGAGCTTTCCGACCCGGGCTCGAAGCCGCTTCACCTGGTGGTCGTCCCCACCAAGCCGGCGCCGCACGCCCCCCAGCACATCGTTCACGCCCGAGCCCCGAGCCGCGCTCAGCTCACAATCCCGACACCCACGCCGACGCCGACGGTCGTAACGGTGCGGATCGACGAGCGCCACGCCACGCACCGGAGCACCGGCAGCTCCAGCATCATCGTCGACGACCGTCGCGGCGGTGGCTCCGGTGAGACGACCACTCCCGTGGCCCGTTCGGGAGGGAGCGAGGGGCCGGGAGGAGTCGAGCCGACGACGACCGTCTCGTCACTGCCGCCGGTGACGACAACCACATCGCACGAAGGGCCTGGCGACGGAGCCGTGACCAGCCCGACCGTCACCGCGACCGACGGGCACGACGGTGGGTCGGGCGGCGGCTTGGGCGGTCGTGACGGCGGGAGCGACGGAGATCTGTCGGGCAGCTCGAGCGGAAACGGCTCGGGCTCAGACGGCCACTGAACCGACTGCGCCTAGGCCGCCTTGTCGAGCGCCAGCTCGTCGGTCGGGGCGACCTCCACCTCGACCGCCGCCTGAGGTGCCGGCCTGACGAGCGAGCCCGCGACCAGCACGCCGACGACCAGGACTCCGGTCAGCACGTAGAGCGCCGTCCGGAACCCGTGGTCGAGCGCGGCCGGACTCGTGACCGTCAGCGCCGCGTGTCCGCCGGCGTAGCTGCTCGTCGAAGCAGCGGCGATCGCACTGACAGCGGCGAGTCCGATCGCGCCGCCGATCTGGCGGCTCGTGTTGATCAGCCCCGAGGCGATGCCGGCGTCGGCACGTTCGACACCCTGCAGGCTCGCGATCGTGATCGGGACGAATGCCAAGCCCATCCCTGCGCCGCCGAGCACGAACGCCGGGAAGAGATCCCAGAAGTAATGGCCCTCGACGGGTAGCCGCGTCAGCCAGGCGAGCGAGGCCGCCGAAGCGATCAGCCCCGCGGTCAGCGAGGCGCGGATCCCGAACCGCGCGACGATCATCTGGGCGACGTTCGACATGACGACGACCGACAGCGCAAAGGCGACGAACGCAGCTCCGCTCTGCACTGCCGAGTAGTGAAGGATGTCTTGCAGGTACAGCGTCAACAGGAAGAACTCGGAGAAGATGACCGAGCCGACGAGCGTCATCGTCACGTTCGCGGCGACGAGCGTGCGCAGCCGGAAGATACGCAGCGGCAGCAGCGGCGCCTTCGAACGGAGCTCGATCAGGATGAAGCCGCCCATGAGCGCCGCCGAGGCCACGAGCAAGCCCGATCGTCTCGGCGGTTCCCCAACCGTCGGTCGCGGCACGCGTCATGGCGTAGACGAGCAACATCAGGCTCGACGTCACCGCCGCGGCGCCGGCGAGGTCGAAGTGGCGATGCGACAGCTCGGCACGACTCTCTCTGAGCAGGACCGGAGCGAGCGCGATCGCGGCGATGCCGACCGGCACGTTGACGAAGAAGATCCAGGACCAGCTGAGGTACGAGGTGAGCACCCCGCCGAGCAGCACGCCGGCCGCCGCGCCGCTTCCCGACGCCGCACCGTAGATGCCGAGCGCGACGTTGCGCTCGCGGCCCTTCGCTGAAGGTCGTCATCAGCAGCGAGAGCGCGGCGGGCGCGAGCAGCGCGCCGCCGAGCCCTTGCACGCCACGGAACGCGATCAGCGAGCCCTCGGACCAGGCGAGGCCGCAGAGCAGCGAGCTCGACGGCGAACAGGGCGAGCCCGGTCGACGAAGAGCCGCCGGCGCCCGAGCAGGTCGGCGAGGCGCCCGCCGAGCAGCAGCGTGCCGCCGAACAGGATCGCGTAGGCGGAGATCACCCACTGCAGGTTCGCCTCGGAGAAGTGGAGGTCGGACTTGATCGACGGCAGCGCGACGTTCACGATCGCCACGTCGAGGATGACCATGAACTGGGCCGTGACGATCAGTGCCAGCGCGCTCCAGCGCCGGTAGTTCTGCTCGGTCGAATGCGACTGCATCAATCTTCCCCCCAAATCGTTGACTACTTCAATCATAGCAAGTCACAACCATTTGCGCGCGCTACACTTCAGCGTGAACGTGTCAAGCGCGCCGACTCATCCACCCCGCGACACACCGGCCCGTCGCGGGAGTTGCTGCTGAGCACGCCCTTCCTGCTCAAGCGGCTCGGTTTGCTGATCAAGGAGCGCGTCCTACGAGGCGCTCGAGGCGACCGGGCTGCCCGCAGCACCACGCCGTGCTCTCGCTGCTCGACGAGGGCGCGCGCGAGACGCAGGGCGGCATCGCCGACGCACTCGGCTACGACCGCAGCCAGCTCGTCGGCCTGCTCGACGAGCTCGAGGAGCGAGGGCTCGTCGAGCGGCGGCGCGACCCCGTCGACCGTCGTCGCCACCTCGTCAACTTGACCCCGGCGGGCAAGGAAGAGCTCGGCCGGATGCGCGCGATCGCGAAGCGGCGTCGAGAAGGACTTCCTCGCGCCGCTTGACGGCCGAGGAGCGCCGGGTGCTGCATGGACTGCTGCTCGAGCTCGCCGGGCACCATCGACGCGCGCTGGGCGCCCGCCAAGCCTTGAGCATGATGGACAGGCCTCGAGCAGCGCCGCGCGGCACGACGCCGCGCGCTCCGACGTCGCCGCCTGCTCGCGGCCGTCGGCCGCGATCGCCGTCCTCGCCGTCGCGGCGGTGTTCGGCGTCCGGCTGCTCTCCTCCGACGCCGCCGACGCGCACGTCCCCCCGGCGACGGTTCGACACGTGCCGACGAGCGACCGCCGCCGAAGCGGTCCCCACAAGCTCGAAGGCAACGGTGACCTTCACCTGGGGCGGCGACACCGTGCTCGGCTCGTCGTATCGCGCTGCCGCCCGACGAGGCACGGCCGATGCTCGCTCACGTCGCGCCGATCTTTCGCGCGGCCGACGTCGGCTGGGTGAATCTCGAGGAGGCGCTCGCAAACGGGAGCCTCGTCGAAGTGCGCCGGCTCGACGCCCGGCAACTGTTACGCGTTCGGCGCCCCGCCTGCGTACGCCGCAGCGCTGCCCTGCTTCGGGCGTGCGGATCGTCAACCTCGCGAACAACCACGCGGACGATTACGGCGCCGCCGGGCAGGCCTCGACCCTCGCCGCGCTGCGCGCAGCGCGCGTCGCCTGGGACGGCAAGCCTGGCGCGATCACCTACCTGCGCGTCAAGGGGCTTCGGGTCGCGTTCCTCGGGTTCGCCCCGTACAAATGGGCGGCCCGTCTCGAGAACATCCCCGCCGCAGTCAAACTCGTCCGGCGGGCCGCCGCGCACGCCGACCTCGTGGTCGTCGCGATTCACGCGGGAGCCGAGGGCTCGACCGCAGTCACGTGCCGCAAGGGAACGAAACGTTCCTCGGCGAAAATCGAGGCTCGAGCCGGGCGTTCGCACACGCGGTGATCGACGCCGGCGCCGACCTGGTCGTCGGCTCTGGCCCACACGTGATTCGCGGCGTCCAGTGGTACCACGGGCGCCTGATCGCCTACTCGCTCGGGAACCTCGCCGGCTGGCGCACATTCGCGATGGCGGGCACGCTCTCGCTCTCGGGGCTCATCACAGTCACGCTTCGCGGCGACGGCAGCGTCGCCAAAGCCCACTGGACGGCACTGACACTCCAGTCGCCCGGAACACCGGTGCTCGACCCGCAGCGGCGCGAGCCTGACCTCGTCGCCCGGCTCTCACGCGAGGACTTCGGCGCCTCGGCCGCGCACTTCGCGGCGAACGGCACGATCAGGATGCCGCCTAGGAGCTAGGCCATCTGGGGCCGCACCGGAGCTCGACGTCGGAGCTCGGGTTGCCGCCGGTCAGGACGAGCACGTCGAAGGGAGACTCGAACGCCATGCGGCCCTCGACGTGGATCTCCGCCCGCAGCGCATAGATCGCGAACTCCTCGACGGCGCCGCGTAGACGATCGCGAACGGGACGGGAACCTGCCGCTCGCCGAGCGTCTGGGCCTGCTGGCGAGCACCCGGAGGCCGGCGTCGACCAGAGCGACCTGATCTCTGCCGCAGGCGGCAGCGCGATCCGCTCGAGGTAGGTGACGGTGCCTGTCAGCTCCCGGGTCGTCAACGTCGCCGAGGGTAGTGCGACGTAGGGTTCAGGTCGTGGACGTGATCGACGGGCTGCTCGCGAGCAAGAGCACTACGCGGCAACGCTCGCCGAGCAGCATCTCGACCTGCGCCCGGCGCGGCGAGCTGGCGATCGTCACGTGCATGGATCGCGGCTCAATGTCTTCGCCGCACTTGGGCTCCGCGACGGCGACGCACACGTCCTTCGCAACGCCGGCGGCGTCGTCACGGACGACGTGATCCGCTCGCTCGCGATCTCACAGCGCTTGCTCGGCACACGCGCGATCGTCCTGATCCACCATACGGACTGCGGGATGCAGAAACTCACCGACGACGGATTCCGTGCCGAGCTGCAGGAGGCGACCGGCGTGGCGCCCGAGTTCGCGATCGAGTCATTCAAGGACGTCGATGCGAACGTCCGCCAGTCGATCCTCCGGGTCGCGCGCTCACCGTTCCTACTCCACCGTGAGAACGTGCGCGGCTTCGTCTACGACGTCGACACACACCGGCTACGCGAGGTCGTCTACGACTCCGGTTTGACGGGCTCGTGCGGACTCGACAGACTGGGCAGGCTCGACCGCGTCGCCATTCTCCTCCGCGGGAGCCGACGGCTCTTCGAGCTCGCGACGGCGCTCGGTGGCTCTCGCGTCCTTCTTCGCCTGCTTGCGCTCGCGCTTTTCCTTGAGCGCCGAGCTCGCGTGCGCGCTTGATCTGAGTCTCGGGGCTACGCGAACCCATGCCTAACCCCTCCGAAGCCGCGCTCGGCGAGGCTCGACGAAGGGAACGACAGCGACCCGTACGGCATGGGCGCCGTTCTCGACCTCGATCCGGTCGAAGGTCAGGCGGGTTCCCGCGCAGCGGTCGCCGAGAACATGACCGGGCTCGAAGCCCGACTCCTCGACCAGCAGCCGCTCGCCTTGCTCGGTCCGGATGAAGCCGTGCCGCTTGGCGGGGTTGAACCAAATCAGCGTTCCGTTCATCTAGGCTCCTCCGGTTTCTCAACGTGGCGCGGGAGCCTTCGCCCCCGCGCCCTAGCGTGCTTACGCAAGCACGACGCTCTTCGCCTCGGGACCCTTTGCCCCTTCGGCCGCGTCGTACTGCACCTTCGCACCCTCGGCGAGCGACTTGTAGCCCTCACCGGTGAATGCGCTGTGATGGACGAAGACGTCCTTGCCGCCCTCGTCAGGGGTGATGAAGCCATACCCCTTTGCGTCGTTGAACCACTTGACGGTTCCAGTTGCCATAGAAAAACACCTCCTCTGCCAGCTCAAGAACGGGCAGGGAGGCGCAAATTGCGCAACCGGTACTCGCTCGATCTGGGCTCACCGTAGCAACGATCAGGCTAGATCGAGCCTGGTAGGTCGTAGAGCACAAGCTGCGTACAGCGAAAAACGGCCAGCAGCGAAGCGTCCTCGCCGTCGGCATGGACGGTCGCATCCCACACCTGCGTCGTTCGCCCCAGATGGAGCGCGCGCGCCTCGCAGTGCAAGGTGCCGTCCCGAACGGTGCGCAAGAAGTTCGCCTTCAGCTCGAGTGTCGTGAAGCCGAGCGCGCGGTCCGGCAGGTGGGCGAAGCAGGCGTAGCCGCTCGCGGTGTCGGCGAGCGTGACGACGCTGCCCGCGTGCAGGAACCCGTTGGGCGCCAGGAGCTCGGCCCGCACGGGCAGCTCGGCCCGCAGAACGCCCTGGCCGACCTCCGTGATCACCACCCCGAGATAGCCGGGCAGATGGCCGTGCCCGAGGCCGTTCAGGAAGGTGACGTCGCGATCGGGCCGCAGGCTCATCGTGTGCGCATCGTCTCATGCGCGCAGCCCGACGTCGGGCTGAAAGCCGCTACCGTGGCGGCGCGTGGCAAGGGTCGATCAGAAGCTGCTACGGCGCTGGGTTCTGGCTGCTCTTGCGCTGCCGCTCGTCGCGGGACTGACGGCGTCGGCCGGCGCGGCGCAGCAGGCGCGGCCGCAGCCGGGCCCGGCATCGCTCTCGCAGGTGCGGGCGGCGCTGATGCGGTCGTCGTTGCGCAATGGACCGAGCCGCGGCTTCTCCGCAGCTTCGTCCGCGGCGCCTACCCCCTGTGGCAAGCCCACGGGCGTCCTCTGTGCCGACATCCCCGTTCCGCTCGACCGCACCGGCGTCGTGCCGGGGACGGTCTCCCTCCACGTCGAAGAGCTGCCTGCGCAGGGCGTGCCGCGCGGGGTCGTGTTCCTGATCGCGGGCGGGCCGGGCCAGGGCTCTGCGCACGTCTACGGCCTCGGGGACGAGTCTGCCGTCTCGCTCTATCGGTTCCTCTTCCCCGGCTACACGTTCGTCGCCTACGACGACCGGGGCACGGGTGCATCCGGCCTGCTCGACTGCCCGTCGCTGCAGCGCGCGTCGAATGCAGACTCCGAGCAAGCAGCAGCCACCGCCTGCGCCGCCCAGATCGGCCCCCAGCGCGACTTCTACAGCACGAGCGTCCACGCCGAAGACCTCGAATCCGTCCGCCAGGCGCTCGGCTTCGACAAGATCGCGCTCTTCGGGGTCTCGTACGGCACAAAGCTTGCGATGGCGTACGCGCTGGCGCACCCGGATCACGTCGAGCGCTTGCTGCTCGACTCGGTGCTGCCGCCTGAACAGCCCGACCCGTACGAGGCGAACGTGCTCCGCGACCTGCCGGCGACCCTGTCGGCGTTCTGCTCGGACGGCGGCTGCCGCGCCGCCACCAGCGACTTCGCCGGCGACGTCGTCGCCGTCGCGAACAAGCTCGGAGCGAAGCCGCTCCGCGGCAGCGTGCGGGAGGCAAACGGGCAGACGAAGACGGTCACGATCGGCGGCGTCGATCTGCTGTCGATCATCCTCGGCGCCGACCTCAGCCCAGGTCTCGCGGCCGAGCTGCCAGCCGTCGTCAAGGCGGCCCGCGGTGGCAACACGCAGCCGCTGCTTCGCCTCGCCGACCTGCAGAACGGCAGCGGGATCGAGCCGTCGATCGAGCTCAGCGACGCCCTCTATGCCGCGACCGTCTGCCACGACGGGCCGTTCCCGTGGGCGCCGGACACACCGATCGCCGACCGCCCAGCGCTCGAGCACGCCGCGATCGCGGCCCTTCCGCCCGGGACGTTCGGGCCGTTCGGCACGTGGGCCGCCCGGTTCGGGAACGCCGATTTCTGCCTCAACTGGCCCAGCCCGGCCGGAGGCGCCACGCTCGGCGCGGGCCCACTGCCGAACGTGCCCATGCTCGCGGTCAGCGGCGGCTTCGACATGCGCACGCCGACCGACGGAGCCGCATCGGTCGTCGCTCGCTTCCCGCAGGGAAAGCTCCTCGTCGTGCCGGGGATCGGCCACAGCACCGTCACCGCAGACTTCTCCGCCTGCGCCGCCCGCGCGGTGCACTCATGGATGACCAACGCTCCGGTGCCGGCGACGTGCGCACGGCCGAAGGCGCTCGTCGCGCCCGTGCCGGCTCTGCCGCCGCCGGGGCCGGCGAACCCGAAGCATCGGGCGAGTCCAGCCGCGACCTTCTCGGTGGTGACGAAGACGATCCGCGAAGCCGAAGCCGCGTGGCTGATGACGGCCGGGCTCTCCGGGAGCACCGATCGGGTCCCGGCGCTGTACGGCGGCTACCTCGTCGCGACGTCGGCGCAGACCTTCAAGCTCGTTCGCTACAGCGTCGCCCACGGCGTCGCGGTCACTGGCACAGCCAAGATCACGAGTGCCGGACCGCCGGTCGTGTTCCAGGGCTCGTTCACGATCTCGGGCGCAGGCGCTGCGACCGGCGTGCTCGGGCTCCAGCACGGCGTTCTCCGCGGCGCTCTCGGCGGCCGCCTCTTCAGCTAACGGGAGCGAGGGCCTCGCGCGGTCGCGCAAGGCCCTCGCGAATCCGTCTAGGTGATCTTCGCGGAGAAGCTCCGCGAGGCCTTCACACCCTGCACCGTGACGGTCACGGTGCCGCGAATCGTCTTCCCCTTCGACGTGATCGGGAGATGCCAGATGCAGCCCGCGATCCCGTTCTTCAGCGCATGGCCGAGCGGCGCCAGGTGCTTGGAGGCGATCGTGGCGGAACAGGTGACCGTTCCCGACTGGACCGGGCCGCCGGTGTCGCTCTCGTTGATGGCGAGACCTGCCACGAAGTTCTTCGCGTGCTTCGCCGGCTTCGGCGACGTCGTAAAGGCCACGACGCTCAGCGTCAGCTTCGTCTGCACCTTGTAGGCGAAGAAGCCGTGTCCCGGATCCGGAGCCAGGTCGTCGTGAGCATTCGTGAAGTCCGGATTGCCGCTCGAATCGACCGCGATGCCCGAGTAGACGTCGACGCCGAAGTTGAGACCCTTCGTCTTCCCGAGCTCGTTCGCACTGACGTGGATCGTCGCCCCGGTCGCGTCGTACGAGTAGGTGACCGACGCCTGGGAGGGCGCCGCGGCGAAATCGCTGCCGTTCCACTTGAAGAGCCCCACCGAGCCAGGGTCGAGCTCGATCGCGTAGTCGGAGCCGAGCGAGTTCGGATCGCCGGTGGTCGCGACCTGGTCGGTGTCCAGGAAGAGCAGCGCGATCATGTCCGGCGTGAGCGCCGGACGGTTGCTGATGTTGATCTTGAAGGTGATCAGCCCGGCGTCGTCGTTCGAGACGACGACACTCGTGATGTCCGGCGCACTGGCGTCCTCACCAGTGGAGTCGGCGAAGGTGGCGCTGTTCGCCGTCGTTCGTGCCGCACCGCCGAGTGCGACCGACGGCAGTACAACGAGCAGTCCGCCGATCGCAGCGGTGAGCAGAATCTTCGATCTCACGTGGTAACCCCTCTCTCTACGCGACCGCCGGCGCACGGCCACCTAACCGGGCGATTTGGATTCTCGCGCCAGAGATCCGACTGTAGTCCAAGCCGCGGCCGTTTACGACCCGGCCGAGGCGTTGCACCAGCTCGGTTCTGTTCAGAAACCCATCAGGATTGGTGTGATTCGTTCCCCCGGGTGGCCCGAGGCGTTTAGGGTCATCTTCCGGCCATGGACTTCGACTCGTTCGCCATCGGCTTCGACCACCGCGACCGCGCGCGGCTGCACGCGCTGTGGGAGGCCGCGCTCGACGCGGACCAGTGGTCGGAAGGCCCGATCACGCGCCAGTTCGAGGAGTCCTGGGCGAACTGGAACGGGTTGCCGGCGGTCGCGACCGCCAACTGGACCGGTGCGGCGCTCGCCGCGCTCGAATTTCTCGGTGTCCGCGGGCGCACCGTGCTCTGTCCCTCGAACACGTTCATGGCCACCCCGCTGGCGATCCAGGCCGCCGGGGGTCGCGTCGAGTTCGTCGACTGCAACCGGCACGACCTCTGCATGTCGTTCGACGACTTCGAGCGCAAAGTGCACCGGCACAAGCCACACGCGGTCTTCCTCGTGCACATCGGCGGCCATCTGGCATTCGATACCGAGCAGATCGCGGGGTATTGCCGCTCGGAGGGAATCGCCCTGATCGAGGACTGCGCGCACGCGCACGGCGCGTCGTGGCACGGCCGGCGGGCGGGTACCTGGGGCGACGCGGGCATCTGGTCGTTCGCCGCCACGAAGACGATCTCGACCGGCGAGGGAGGCATGCTCGTGTCGGCCAACGACGAGCTACTGGACTTCGCGCGGGCCTACCGCAACTACGGCAAGCCCGACTACACGCAACCAGGGCTCAACCACCGCCTGAACGAGTTCACGGCTGCGCTCGGCGTGGTCGGGGTCGACCGGCTCGACGAGATCACGGCCTGGAAGAACAGCGTGGCTCGCGAGGAGCTCGACCCGGCGCACCCCAACCGCATCGAACTGCCGCCCGGGATGATCTCGGGGCTCTACAAGTACATCGTCTTCGACGAGATCGAACGGTCGACGGGCAAGGTCTACGACGAGCCGTGCCACCGCCTGCTGGGTCATGCCGTCGATCTGCCGAACACCGACTGGGTCGCCGACAACCACTGGTGCGTGCCGCTCTACTACCGCCCGGTCTCGCGCCCTTCGGTCGAGGTGTCGGCGTGAAGGTGCTGGTCACGGGCGGCGCCGGTTTCATCGGCTCGCACGTCGTCGACCGGCTGATCGCCGGCGGCCACGAGCCCGTGATCTTCGATCTTGCGCAGTCGCGCTACCACCCGCCGACCGAGGTTCGCGCTGTGCACGGCGACATCGCCGACCGTGACACCGCCTGGCGCGCCGCCCGCGGCTGCGACGCGATCATCCATCTCGCCGCCGTCGCCGACGTCAACGAGGTCGTCCTCGACCCCCTCCGCGCCGACCGCATCAACGTGCACGGCACCCAGATGGTCCTCGAGGCGGCACGTCATGCCGAGATCGGCCGCGTCGTCTACGGGAGCACAGTCTGGGTCTACGGCAACGCACCCGCAGAAGGCTTGATCGACGAGGAGACGCCGCTTGCGCTGCCGGCGCATCTCTACACGGCGACCAAACTCGCCGGCGAGATGTACTGCCGCTCGTACACGCACCTCTACGGCCTCGAGCACACCATCCTCCGGTTCGGGATCCCGTATGGGCCGCGAGCCCGGCTCGCGGCCGTCGTGCCGGCCTTCGTCGACCGTGCACTGAACGCGAAGGCGCTGACGATCGCCGGCGACGGCCGGCAGACACGTCAGTTCGTCTACGTCGAGGACCTCGCCGAGGGCGTCGTGGCCGGCCTCCAGCCGGCCGGGGCAAATCGCATCTACAACCTCGTCGGCGACGAAGAGACCAGCGTGCGCCAGATCGCGGACACGGTGCGCGAACTCGTCGCGGACGTGCCGCTCGTCCACGGGCCGGAGCGCCCCGTCGACGTCCACATCGCTCGGATCTCCGGCGAGCGGGCGGCGAGCGAGCTCGGCTGGCGGCCCGCGACCGCGTTCGGCGCGGGCGTCGCGCGCTACCTCCGCTGGCTGAGCGAGACGAAGGACTCGCCGGTCTGGGAGATCGCTGCGAGCAGCGACGGCAGCGCAGCTGCGGTGTTGCGCCAGGAGCCTGCCGAGCTGTAGTGGTCGGCGTCGTGCAGGAGCACGACGTCACCGGCGCCGATCTCACGCGTCGCGCGCGCCGCAATCGCACCTGGCGTCGCGCCGCGTTCCCAGTCGCGACCCCACCGCGACCAGAGGAACGGCGACCAGCCGAGCCGCCGAACGAGGCGTAAGGCAGGGAAGCTAAAGATGCCGTAGGGCGGCCGGTACAGCTCCGGTTGCCGCCCGGTGGCCTCGCCGATCGCGGCGGCGGCGCGGGCGAAGTCGTCGCGAAGCCCCGCCGGCGTGCGCTGGAGGAGCAGCACGTGCCGATAGCCGTGGACGCCGATCTCGTGGCCGGCCGCCGCGATCTCGGCCGCCACGGACGGCAGCCTCTCGACTTGCTCGCCGACGAGGAAGAACGTCGCGGTCGCCCCTGCTCGCTCGAGCTCGCCGAGCACTGCCGGCGTCCCCTCGGCGTGCGGGCCGTCGTCGAACGTGAGTGCGATGCCGTGCGGCTCGCGGAGGCGCCTCGGTACCCCGATCAGCCCTGCAACCGCGAGGCACCACCGGCGCCGCCGCCGGGGCGCACCAGGCGGCGAGCGCGGCGACCGCGACGCGCTCAGCGCGCATCGGCGGCCGCCAGGACGAACGACGCGGCGGATGGCAGTGCGTCGAACCCTGCCGTCGCCGAGCGACCGCCGGCGAGGGCGCGCACCAACGCCTGTTGGAGGTCGGCACGGGTCGCGGCGACCTCGGCCAGACCGAACCGGCGGAACGCCTCGTTGTGCTTGCGAATGTGTCCCCGACCCCAGCCGAACGAGATCACCGGGCATCCGCGGAGAATCGCCTCGAGCACCGTCAGGCCGCCGGTCGAGTGGACGAGCACGTCTCCGGCGGCGAGCCAGTCGGCCATCTGCTCGGTGAAGCCCTCGACCCGCACGCGGGGATCGGCGGCGAAACGGCGCGTAATCGCGGCACGCAGCGCCTCGTTTCGGCCGGTCAGGCAAACGACGGTCGCTCCGTCGACGGCGAGCGACTCGGCAACCGCTCCCTCGATGTCACCGACACCCCAGCCGCCGCCGGAGACGAGCACGATCGTCGCCTCCGGATCGAGGTCGAGCTCGCGTCGAGCGTCCACCCGCGAGCGTGGCTGGTAGAACGCCGGGTCCGTGAACCCGGTCACGGTGTGCACGTCGGCGGCGCGCCCGGCGATCTTCCGCACCTCGGCGATCACCTCAGGCTGCGTCACCAGGTAACTGTCGGCGCCGGGACAGGCCCAGTAGTCCATCGCCGCGACGTCGGTGATCCCCGACAGGAACGGCACGTCGAGCCGGCCCGAACGGCGCAGACGGGCGAGCACCTCGGACGCCTGCGGGAAGACCGAGACGACGACGTCGGCGCGCGAGCGCTCGACGAGCTCCAGCAAGCCAGGCGAGCCGAGCCGGGCGAGGAGCGCCTGCGCGACCGACCGCGCGGCCGGCGGGACCTGTGACCGCCCAGAACGCGAAGTCCCAGAACCAGCGCAGCCGGTAGAACATCACCCGCGGCGCTGCCTCGCTGAGTGCGGCGACGACGCGGCCCATCACCTGCAGGGAATCCTCGACGACCACGACGGTGCCCGGGCGTTCCGACCGGAGCTGCTCGGCGAGCCACAGGGCTGGGCGGTCGTGTCCCTCGCCCACGCTCGCGGTGAGGATGAGGACCCGGACCGGCACGCGGCGCAACGCTACCCGAGCGATCCTGAGAAGCTCGCAGCACCGTGCTGCTGATCCTTCTCGTCCTCTCGATCGCCGCTGTCGACTCCCTCAACCCGTCGACGCTGCTGCCCGCGCTCCTGTATGCGGTCGGCCGCAACGGTGTACGTGACGTCGCCGCGTTCACTGCCGGTGTCTTCGCCGTCTCGACGGCGGGTGGCCTGATCCTCGTCTTCGGGCCCGGACGCGCCCTGCTCCACTTCGTGTCGCAGCCGCGCCCGCACCTGCTGCACGTGCTCGAAGCTGCGGCCGGAGTCGCGTTGCTCGTCGCCGCCGCCTTCCTGTGGCGGACTCGCGCGAAGGTCGCAGACCGCCTGGCCGACCAGCGGCCGCGGGCCGGAGGCTCGGCGCTGCTCGTCGGGGCCGGAATCATGGCCACCGAGCTGCCGACCGCGATCCCGTACTTCGGCGCGCTGATCGCGGTCACCGAAGGCGGCCACAGCGCGCTCGCCGACATCGCACTGGTCTTCGCCTACAACGTGGTGTTCGTCGCCCCGCTCCTCGCGCTCGTTGTGCTGCTCGCGCTGTCCGGCGACCGCGGGGTGCTCCTCGCGCAGCGCCTGCGCGTGCACCTGGTGCGCCACGCGCCGATCGCCCTACCGGCGCTCGTCGCGCTTTTTGGGGTCGCCCTGGTCGCCGTTGGGCTGGCCGGGCTGCTCAGGCACTAGGGCTAGGCCCGCTTGCCGCGGGCGAGGATCGGCCAGACCGCCTCGACCTCGTCGCCGCGAACGCCGACCAGCTCGTCGGCGAGGTTGACTGCCGTGCAGGCATGCGTCGGCACGAAGCGGATCCTCTCCCCCAGCGTCACGCTGCGTGCCGGGCGCGACGACCGCCATCCCGTGCTCCTCACTCAGGCGATCGAGCACGATCTCGCGGTCGAGCGCCCGCGCGAAGCCGTCCGCGCCACGCTCGCTCGTGAAAGTCTTCGAACCGCCGTCGACGGTGGCGCCACCCGGCTGCCGGGTGCTGACGACCGAGCAGAGCACCGTCAATGCCAGGTCGTCCTCGCCCGCCGAGCCGGCCGCCAGCTGCATCAGGTCGTTGAAGACGTACGTGCCTGCGCGCAGCTCGGTCACTCCATCGGCCGCCGCCACACCGCGACCCGTGATCGAGCCGCCCGCGGCGACCTCGCGGATCGCGTGTCCGCGCTGCCGCAACTGCTCGGCGACCTCGACGAGTCGCGCCCCCTCGTCTCGACCCGCCTGATCGGGCGTCAGCTCGCCGACACCTGCGTAGCCGAGCTGGCGATGCGTCGTCACCCCGGCGAGCTCGACACCGCCGAGCTGCTCGACCTCGGCGCAGAGCTGCGAGAGCTCCCCAACCGCGTCATGGGCGAGACCGCCGCGGTGCAGCCCCGTATCGACATCGACGTAGACGTCGAGCGTCGCGTCCGCTGCTCTTGCAGCCGCCGAGATTCCCGCGAGAGCTTCGAAGCTGTCGACGTTGACGCCGATCCGCGCACCGCTCCCGGCGAGCGCCGCCAGACGACGCCACTTCTCGTCGCCGAAGATCGGATAGGCGATGACGACGTCGGTGCAGCCCGCCGCGACGAACACTTCGGCCTCGGCGACCTTGGCGCAGACGATCCCGCAGGCACCGGCGGCCAGCTGCAGGTGGGCGATCGCGGGCACCTTGTGGGTCTTCACGTGCACGCGAAAGCGGACGCCGGCATCGTCGGCCAGGCGCTGCCACCGCTCGATGTTGCGCTCCATGCGATCGAGGTCGACGAGCAGTGCGGGGGTGTCGAGCTGCGACACGTCGGTCATGGGCCAGACTGTAAGCCGTCTGATGCAGATGGGCGTCTACACCTTCGCGGAGCTCGGCGATGCCGGGCCGGCCGCACGCATGCGAGAGCTGCTCGAAGAGGCCACCCTGGCCGAGCAGGTCGGCCTCGACGTCTTCGGGGTCGGCGAGCACCACCGGCCGGACTTCGTCGTTTCGGCGCCTGCGGTCGCGCTCGCCGCCGTAGCCGCACTGACGAGCCGGATCAGGCTGACGAGCGCGGTCAGTGTCCTCAGCTCGGACGACCCGGTTCGCGTCTTCGAGGAATTCGCCAGCCTCGACCTGCTCTCGAACGGCCGCGCAGAGATCATGGCCGGGCGGGGCTCCTTCATCGAGTCGTTCCCGCTGTTCGGGTACGACCTGGACGACTACGACGAGCTGTTCTCCGAGAAGCTGGAGCTGTTGCTCGCACTTCGCTCGGGCGAGCGCGTCACCTGGACGGGCAGGCACCGAGCCTCGCTCGCCGGGCTCGGCGTGTACCCGCGGCCGCTGCAGGAGCCGCTCCCGGTCTGGGTCGCCGTCGGTGGGTCGCCCGAGTCGGCGGCCCGTGCCGGCACGCTCGGCCTGCCGATGGCGCTCGCGATCATCGGCGGCCGTCCCGAGCGCTTCGTGCCCTTCGCAGAGCTGCACCGGCGTGCTGCGGCCGAAGCGGGCCACGAGCCGCCGCCGCAGCTCAGCATCAACTCGCATGGCTACGTGGCCGACACGTCGCAGGCGGCGGGCGACGAGTTCTTCCCACCGTACGCGGCGATGATGAACCGGATCGGGAAGGAACGCGGGTTGGTCGGGACTCGCGCGTCAGGACTTCAACGCGCTGCGCACGAAGCGAGGTGCGCTGGTCGTCGGCAGCGCCGACGAGGTCGTCGAGAAGATCCTCTTCCAGCACGAGCTCTTCGGGCACCAGCGGTTCATGGCGCAGATGAGCGTCGGCTCGCTGCCCCACGCCCAGGTGCTGCGCTCGCTCGAGCTGTTCGGCACCGAGGTCGCACCGGCGGTGCGGGCCGAGCTCGCCCGGAGGGCCGCCTGATGGACGAGCTGACCCTGCTCGACTGGAAGCGCCGGATCTTCGAGCTCTACGCCGAGATTCGCAGCGATCGCGCACCGACGCACGCGTGGGAGCGCTGGCGCGCGGTTCGCGACGAGCTGTTCCGCTCGCACGTCCAGTCGCCGATTCCAGCAGAAAGCCGCGGCGAGTTCACCGGCCTGCCGCTCTACCCCTACGACCCGGCGTTGCGCGTGTCGGCGCTCGTGGAGCCGGCGGAGCGCGAGCTGCGCGAGATCGCAACCTCGGGCGAGCAGCCCTATTCGTTCACGCGGTTCGCCCGGGCCAGGTTCGAGCTCGCCGGCCCGCAGACGCTCGACCTGTACTGGCTCGAGGGCTACGGCGGCGGGGTGTTCCTCTCGTTCGCCGACGCGACCAGCGGCACCGAGACCTACGGCGCCTGCCGCTACCTGCTCGACACCGTCAAGGGAGCCGACCTCGGCGAGACGAACGGCCGTCTCGTGCTCGATTTCAACTTCTCGTACAACCCGTCGTGCGCGTACGACCCGCGTTGGGTCTGTCCGCTCGCGCCGCCCGGCAACCGCCTCGCCGTGGCCGTGCGGGGCGGCGAGCGGGTCGCTGACGCGTCTGCGACAATCGCCTCGTGACCGCCCTCTACCGCAAGTACCGCCCCCAGACCTTCGCGGAGGTCGTCGGTCAGGAAGCGGTCGTGCGGACGCTCACGAACGCGATCGAGCAGGGCAAGGTGCGGCAGGCGTACCTGTTCGCCGGCCCGCGCGGGACCGGCAAGACCTCCCTGGCGCGGATCCTCGCCAAGTCGGTGAACTGCCAGCATGGCCCGACGGCGACCCCCGACAACACGTGTCACTCGTGCGTGGCGATCACGAACGGCTCGTCGCTCGACGTGATCGAGATGGACGCAGCGTCGCAGCGTGGGATCGACGACATCCGCGAGATCCGGGAGCGTGTCGTGCTGCAGCCGGTGGAGGGCCGCTCGAAGGTCTACATCCTCGACGAGGCACACCAGCTGACGGACGCGGCGTGGAACGCGCTGTTGAAGCTGATCGAAGAGCCGCCGCCGCACCTGCTCTTCATCTTCTGCACGACCGAGCTGCAGAAGGTGCTGCCGACGGTGCGCTCGCGCTGCCAGACATTCGTCTTCCAGCGGCCGCGCCTACCCGAGCTGATCAGCAAGCTGCGGCTGATCGCAGACGGCGAGGGGATCGACGTGCCCGACTCGGCGCTCGGATTGATCGCGCGCGGCGGCCGGGGCGCCTACCGTGATGCGGAATCGACGCTCGACCAGCTTGCCTCCGCGACCGGCGGCACGATCACGCTGCAGGACGTGCTGCAGCTGCTCGGGGCAGTCGAGGACGAGGTGCTCTTCCGGCTGTGCGACCAGATCGTCGACGGGGACACCGCTGGTGCACTCGTCTTCCTGGAGGAGCTGTCCGAGCGTGGCCAGGATCTCGGCAGGCTCGTCACCGACCTGCTCGAGCACCTGCGGCATCTGCTGCTCGTCCAGCACATGAACGAGGTTCCGGACTCGCTGCCGGTCACGGACGAGGCGAAGGAGCGGCTCCGCGAACAGGCGAACCAGCTCCCACCTGCGGCAGTGATCCGCCTGATCGACCTGCTCGCCGTCGCGGTGGACGACATGCGCCAGGGTGGCGATCCACGACTGCCGCTCGAGCTCGCGCTCGTCAAGGTGACGCGGCCGGCTTCCGACCTCTCGCGCGAGTCGCTGGCTTTTCGCCTCGAGCGCCTGGAGCAGGGAGCACCGCAGGTCGGCGAAAAGCCTCAAACCGCGAGCGCAGAGGCACCTATCGCCTCCGCACCGACTGCGCAGGAGGCGCCTCTACGCGTCGAGCTCGAGCAGCTGCAGGAAGCCTGGCGTCGCTCGATCCTGCCGGCGGTCGAGCAGCGTTCGATCCCGATCGGCAAGACGCTCGGCGAAGCGCATCCCGCCGCCCTCGACGGGGACACGTTGACACTCGAGTTTCCGCAGACGGCGTCGTTCCACCTTTCACTCGCCGAGGATCCGAAGAACGCGGCACTGCTCCGCGACGCGCTCTACGAGGTGACGGGGCGTAAGCTCGCGGTTGCGTTCGAGCTCGGGGACGGTTCCCACGCGGAACCGGCCGACGACACGCCGGTGAGCGAGGAGGACGTGCTCGAGCTGATGAAGAGCACCTTCGACGCGAGGGAGCTGGACCCATGAGTTTCGACATGAACGCCCTGATGAAGCAGGCCGCCGAGATGCAGGCGCAGATGGAGCAGCTGCAGGAGGAGGCAGCGAAGGAGACCGCCGAGGCCTCGGCCGGCGGCGGGATGGTGACGGTTGTCGCGAGCGCGAGCGGCGAGCTCAAGGAGCTTCGCATCGATCCGAAGGCGATCGACCCGGACGATCCCGAGCTGCTCGCGGATCTGGTCATGGCAGCGGCGAACGAGGCGCTGCGGGCCGCGCACGCCAAGGTCGAGGCGAAGATGAAGGGCATGCTGCCGCCCGATCTCGGCGGCTTGCTGCCCGGGCTCTAGGTCTAGTAGCCGCCGCCGCCCTTGCCGCAGGCGGTGAGCAGGAGCGGCAGGGCTGCGAGGAGCAGCAGGAGCAAGGTCAGTCGGAAGCTGGTCATGTCCCGAGTACGGCCGAGCGCACACGTCGGTTTTGTCCCGGCGTTCACGGGCCAAGGGGACGTGTCCGGACGCCGTCCCGAGCGCTCGACAACAGCTGTTGTTCAACGGCCTGTGGAAACTCCGTCACACGTTTGTCACGCTGGTTTGGCGACGGGACGGGTCGCGCCGAGGCTCGCCCTGACCAGCCGGGGCCGCTGGGCACAATGGGCGGCGTGTTCAGCCCCTCGGTCGAGAACCTCGTCGCGCAGCTGAGCCGCCTGCCGGGCGTCGGCTCGCGGACGGCGCAGCGGCTCGCCTTTCACATCCTGCAGCGGCCGAAGGACGAAGCGCTCGCGCTCGCGGCCGCACTGACGGAGGTGAAGGAGCGGGTGCGCTTCTGCCGCGAGTGCGGCAACCTGACCGAGGACGAGGTCTGCGCGATCTGCAGCGACGCTCGCCGCGACCACACCGTCATCTGCGTGGTCGAGCAACCGGTCGACGTCGTCTCGCTCGAGCGCACGGCGGAGTTCCGGGGCCTCTACCACGTGCTCGGCGGAGCGCTCTCGCCGCTCGACGGCGTCGATCCCGGCGACCTGCGCATCGACGAGCTGCTCCAGCGCGTGTCTGCCAACGGCGTGCAAGAGGTCGTGCTCGCGACGAACCCGAACATGACCGGCGAGGCGACTGCCGCGTTCCTCGCCGACCGGCTACGAGGCCGCGTCCGGGTGACTCGGCTCGCGAGCGGGCTGCCGGTTGGCGGCGACCTCGAGTACGCCGACGAGGTCACTCTCGGGCGGGCGCTGCTCGGCCGCCGCGAGATGTGAGCCGACGACGAGCGAGAGGAACCGCTCGGTCCGGTAGGCGATCCAGAAGCAAACCGCTGCAGCCGGCAACTCGGCGAACGCCGCCAGAAAGAGCGCCGTCCGCAACTCGTCGCCGCCGCTCGACAGGATCACGTCGAACCACGCGTCGGTCACGAGCAGCGTCCCGGTCGCCCCGGCGGCGACGCCGACCCACAGCGAGCGGCGCCAGGCGGCGAAGGCGGTCAACAGGAACAGCACGGTGAGCGCGGCGTCGAAGCCTGACCAGGCGACATCCCAGCGTGGCGACTCATGGGTCGGCCGGAGCGTGCCCGCGAGCCAGATCGTCCACGGGAGCAGGGCGATCCCGGCGGCGGCGAAGAGAAGGATGACCCACTCGCGGAACGTCGAAGGACGGCGTTTCATGCTGCCTACACTGTCTCAGAGATGACCCTGCTGGAGTTCGAAGCGGTACCGGCGGTCACCGACGCGGTGCGGACGCCGGGACTCGTCGTGATGAAGTTCGGGGGCACGTCCGTCGGCGACACCGCCAAGCTGAAGCGCGTCGCCGAGCGGCTCGTCGCCGCGCGCGAGTCGGGCTCGATGGTGGTCGGCGTGCTGTCGGCGATGGGCTCGACGACCGACGAGCTCATCCGCCTCGCCCACGAAGTCTCGCCCCGGCCGAACCCGCGCGAGTACGACATGCTCGTCTCGACGGGCGAGCGGATCTCGAACGCGCTCTGCGCGATGGCGATCCACGACCTGGGCCACGAGGCGGTCTCGCTGACGGGCTCCCAGGCCGGGATCGTCACCGACGCCAGCCATACGAAGGCGAAGATCGTCGAGGTGCGCGCGCGGCGGATCCGCGAGGCGCTCGAGCAGGACCGGATCGTCCTCGTCGCGGGCTTCCAGGGCGTGTCGACATCGACGCACGACGTGACCACGCTCGGCCGTGGCGGCTCCGACACGACCGCCGTCGCGCTCGCCGCCGCGCTCGGCGCAGACGCGTGCGAGATCTTCACCGACGTCGACGGCGTGTTCACCGCCGACCCGCGGCTTGTCCCGGAAGCCCTGATGCTCCCGTCGCTCACCTACGAGGAGATGCTCGAGATGAGCGCGTCGGGTGCGAAGGTGATGGCGCTCAGGTCGATCGAGGTCGCTCGCAGCTACGGTGTGAAGCTCCGTGTGCGCCCGACCTTCGGCCACGCAGACGGCACGTGGATCGGCGAGGAGGACGAGATAGTGCTCGAGAAGGCGATCGTCTCCGGCGTCACGCACGACACCTCCGAGGCGAAGATCGTGCTCGCGGGCGTGCCCGACCGCCCCGGCGTCGCAGCGCGCATCTTCAGGAGCCTCGCCGAGGCGGGCGTCAACGTCGACATGATCGTCCAGAACGTCGCCGAGCACGGGACGACGAACATCACCTTCACGATCCCGAAGGCCGACGTCGCCACCGCCGATCCGATCCTCGATGCCGTCGGAGCGGAGGTCGGTGCCGCCCGCGTCGAGCGCGATCCCGAGATCGGGAAGATCTCGCTGATCGGCGCGGGAATGAAGAGCCATCCCGGCGTGGCCGCCGAGATGTTCGACGCGCTCGCCGAGGCCGGGATCAACATCGAGATCATCTCGACGTCTTCGATCCGCATCTCCTGCGTCGTCCGCGCCGACGATGTCGAGCTGGCGGTGCGCGCGGTCCACGCCCGCTTCCTGAGCTATGCCGAGGAGCGGGTCGGTGCCTAGGTTCGGTGTCGTCGGGGCCACCGGCGCTGTCGGCGCGGTGACACTCGACGTGCTACGGCAACGTGGCCACGACGACGTGCGCGTCTTCGCCTCGGCGCGCTCGGCCGGTACCCGGATCGGCGCGCTGACGGTCGAGGAAGCGACGCCTGAAGTGCTCGGGCGCGGTGACGTCGACGTCTTCCTCTTCTCCGTCGGCACGTCGGCCTCGCGCGAGCTGGTGCCCCACGCGGTACGCGGCGGCGCGACCGCCATCGACAAATCTGCCGCTTATCGCCTCGAGCCGGGCGTCCCGCTCGTCGTCCCCGAGGTGAATGCCGAGCGGGCGTTCGAGCATCGCGGCATCCTCGCGAACCCGAACTGCTGCGCGATCCCGCTCACGTGCGTTCTGAAGCCGCTGCACGACCACGCAGGGCTCGTGCGCGTGCGGGTCGCCACGTACCAGTCGGTTTCGGGTGCCGGGGCACAGTCGATGGAGCGGCTCCGCAACGAACCGCAGTCCGAGCACGACTTGCGGATGGACTGGGACTTCGACGGCGACGAGTTCGACGAGGAGTCGA
>CAWJZZ010000005.1:0-139723 GCA_963847475.1 uncultured Actinomycetes bacterium
GAAAGCCCTGCCAGGGCCGGGGTTCCGCGGCCGCGCCGAGGCACCTGTTCGCCGGGACGGCGGTGGGCTAGGGTCTCGGCGTGGAACCCGTTGCGCGGCACGAGCTGGAGGCGACGATCGCGGCTCGCCAGGAGCTCGGCCCGGCCCACGACGACCAGCTGATCGCCGGCTTCCTCGACCGGATCGAGAAGGAGATCGACCGGCGGGTCGACGAGCGGATCGCCACGCGAGGGCCGAAGAAACGCGGTCCCTCCCCGCTCCATCCCGGCACGATCGGCGTCTGTATCCCGATCGTGGCGATCGCGGGCGGCATCGGCGGCGTGGCCGGGCTGATCGCCGCGTTCACGGCACTCGTGATCATCTTCGCGATCGCCGAGTTCCGCCGCTAGCGCGTCTAGCGGGTCACGCCGATCAGGACGCCGCCGGTGACGACGAGCAGCGCCCCGAGGGCGAGACGCCTGCCGACCCCTTCGGTCTGGCGGATCAGGAGCGCCGAAAGGCCGACACCCCAGAGCGATTCGGTTGCGACGAGCGGCGAGACAACGGTGACCCGGCCGCGAAAATACGCCTCGAACAGGCACACGTAGGACAGCCCGAAGAGGATCCCGGCGGGCGCGAGCAGTCTCAGCTCCCGTCCGGTGGGCGCGCGACGCGTCCAGACGGCTGCAACCGCGGTGCCGGCGATGAGCGTCGCCACGACAGCGGTGGCCGGCGTGGTGTGGGTGTGCAGGGCGCGGACCAGATTGTCGCGAGTCGCGAAGAGCACCGCCGCACCGGCCGCGTACCAGAGCCCGATCCGGCGCATGTTCTCCGGCCGGTCACGCTCGGCGGCGAGCAGGATGCCGCCGCTGACGATCGCGACCGCGCCGAGCACCAGCGGCGGGCGCAGCGGCTCGTCGAGGACGACCAGCGCGATCAAGACCGCGACGAGCGGCGCGGCGCCGACCATCACGGAGGTGCGTGCAGACCCGACCTCACGCACGGCGAGCGTGAAGAGGATCTGCGACCCGCCGGGAGCCAGCAAGCCGGCGAGTAGGAACGGCCAGGCGCCGTGGAGGTTCGGGTGGAAGGCCGCGGCGGCGAGCCCGACGCCGAGCGCGACGAGAACGGTCGCAAACGCCGCACCGCTTGCGTCGGGAAGGCTGCGGAGCGCCAGGCGCAGCGCGACGGTCATGCCACCGAACAGCGCGGCCGACGTCAATGCCAGCACGACGGCCGTCATGCCTCTCTCCGCACGAGTCGGACGAGCGTGCCTGCCGCCGCAGGCTCGGCGAGGACGATCCCGGCCATGATCACGGCGCAACCGAGCCACCCGACGGCACCGAGCCGGTCGCCTGCGAGTGTGAAACCGAAGACCGCGGCCCAGACCGGCTCGAGCGAGAACGCGAGAGCGGTCTGCGTCGCACTCGCCCGTCGCTGGGCCCAGGTCTGGACGAGGAACGCAAGCGCGCTCGCGAAGACGCCCGTCACGACCAGCGCACTCCAGACCGTCCAGCCGTGCGGCCACGCGAGCTGGCCGGCCGCCGCCGCGACGACAAGCAGACCGACGAAGGCGAGGATCATCTCGACGAGCGTGAACGCAAGCACGTCGTACTGCGGGGCATAGCGTTCCATCAGCACGATCTGGAGCGAGTAGACGGCCGCGCCGGCGAGCACGAGGAACTCGCCCGCCGGGCTGGCGCCGTGGATCCCCGCGAGGAGCGCGAGGCCGACGGTTGCGAGCGCGACGCCGACCCAGGCGGCCGCGCCGATCCGCGCCCGAAAGAGCACCAACGCGATTAGCGGCGTCAGTACGACGTACATCCCGGTGACGAAGCCGGTCGACGAAACGGACGTCCGCTCGAGCCCCGCGGTCTGAAGCGCGTAGCCCGCACCCAGGAGCGAGCCCGCGAGCGCCGCGGCGGCGAGACCGCGACGCCCGAGCGTGCGCACGCGTGCGGCGCCGGGCACGGCGAGCGTGCAGCTGGCGATCGCGAATCGCACGGCGAGAAAAGCGAAGAGGGGATAGATCGCGACCGCGTCCTTCACCTGCACGAACGTCACGCCCCACACCGCAGTGACGACGACGAGCGCCGGCAGCGCCTTCACGCCTGGGTTTTCGCGATCGTGCGAAGCCAGCGTCGCCGGATCAGCGCAGAGAACGGCCCGACGATCCGCCAGTACCGCGAGAACGCGCGGCGGGCCGCGTCGTCGACCGCTGCGATCCGCGTCTCGGTCGTGAGCAGCCGACCGTCGGCGTGGAAACTCGTGACCACACGGACCTGCCCCGGGCCGGCGCTCGCGAACGGCGCGATCCGTGTGCCGGGGCGCCAGGGCGTTCCCGCCCCGCCGAAGACGATCTCGTCCTCGGTGCGGGCCACCTCACGAAGTCCCAGACGCTGGAGTGACTCGCCGATCGTCCCCGAGGCACGGAGCCCACGGGCGCGAAACAACGCCCGCACGAGCGGATCCGCTGCGACGGGTGTGGCGAGTGCGGCGTCGATCGCCGCCGCGGGCGCGAGCGAGAACGCGATCGAATGCACCTCGCTGGCGTCGAACCGCGGCAGAACCTCGTCGATCGCAGTCACGCCCCGATTCAATCAGCGGCCACGGCGAGCAGCCTCGTGACGGCTACCGTCTCGCTGGAATGGAGACGCTCGACACCCTCGACCGTCCACTGCGCGACCTGCGCATCTCGGTCACCGACCGCTGCAACTTCCGCTGCACCTACTGCATGCCGAAGGAGGTCTACGGGCGCGACCACCGCTTCCTCGACCGCCGCGAGCTGTTGACCTTCGAGGAGATCACGCGCGTCGCCGGGACGTTCGTCGCACTCGGCACGCGCAAGCTGCGGATCACCGGAGGCGAGCCACTGTTGCGTCGCGATCTCGAGCGGCTCGTCGAACAACTCGCGACGCTTGGCGTCGACTTGACGCTGACGACGAACGCGTCACTCCTGGCACTGAAGGCAACCGCACTCGCGGGCGCCGGCCTGCAGCGCGTGACCGTCAGTCTCGACGCGCTCGACGATGCGACGTTCCGCGCTCTGAACGATGTCGACTTCCCGGTCGAGCGAGTGCTCGAAGGGATCGACGCCGCGGTCGCCGCCGGGCTCCCGGTGAAGGTGAACGCTGTGATCAAGCGCGGCGTCAACGACGACCAGATCGTCCCGATGGCCGCGTTCTTCAAGGAGCGCGGTCAGACGCTTCGCTTCATCGAGTACATGGACGTCGGGCACACGAACGGCTGGCGACTCGACGACGTGGTTCCGGCCTCGGAGATCGTGGCCTCGCTCGACGATGCGTTCGGAGTCGAACCCGTCCCGCCGTCGTATCGCGGCGAGGTTGCGAACAGGTGGCGCTACCGCGACGGCAGCGGCGAGGTAGGCGTGATCGCGTCGGTCACGCAGCCCTTCTGCGGCGACTGCACACGCGCCCGGCTGTCGGCCGAAGGCAAGGTCTACACCTGCCTCTTCGCGGTTCGTGGCACCGACCTGCGTGCACTCGTCCGCAGCGGCTCGTCGGACGACGACCTCGCCGCAGCGGTGCGCGGCATCTGGGGCGCCCGCGGACGACCGCTACTCGGAATTGCGCTCGGCAGCGACAAACGGCCTGCAAAAGGTGGAAATGAGCTACATCGGCGGCTGACGCCGGGCAGGTTCCTCCCGGGCACCTCCGGGCTCGGGTCTAGACTAAGGCGGTATGTCTTCGGTGGTCGCAGCGGGCCGCCGGCATCTGCCGCGCGGTTGGTCTGATCTCGGGCGCCAGCTCGCGATCTGGTTCGGCTTCGCCGTGCTCTACCAGGTGGCGCGGGGGATCGCCGACCGGAAGCCGCCTTCGGTGGCGTTCGCGCACGGCCGCGCGGTCGTCGATCTCGAGACGCGGTTCACGCACCGTCTGTACGAGCTGACGCTGCAGAACTTCGTCGACCAGCGCCACGTCCTCGAGACGATCGTCTCGTGGACCTACTGGAACTCCGAGTTCACCGTCGTCGGGCTCGCGGTCCTCTTCGTCTACCTGCGCCGGCACCAAGCGTTCGTCCAGTTCCGGAACTCGATCCTGCTCGCGAACGTGCTCGGACTGTTCGGGTACATCTTCATGCCGACGGCACCACCGCGCCTGCTCGGGCTCGGCTTCGCCGACCAGCACCGCGACGGCCTCGTCAACCTCGCCGCGAATCCGTACGCCGCGATGCCGAGCCTGCACGCTGCCGACGCCCTGATCGTCGGGGTCGTGCTCTTCTCGGTCTGCAAGAGCCGCTGGGCAAAGGCGCTGTGGGCGATCTGGCCGCTCTGGGTCTGGTTCTGCGTGATGGCGACCGGTAACCACTTCTGGCTCGACTGCATCGCCGGCATCGGGGTGGCGTTGCTCTCGATGGCCGTGGTCTACCGAGACCGCCTCAGTTCGTCGCTTGCCGCTCATCGGGCCTAACCGACCGTCTGGCGACGCAGAAGGGTCGGACGACCGGGAGGCTGGTACGGTCCCTCGCGTGACCAGGGCGGCCGCGATCAAACACGGTTATACGACCGGTGCACGCGGCCTTGCGTCGCGCTCGGTCGCCGGCCTGACCCGCACCAAGATCACCCCGAACGCGCTGACCGCGACCGGCGTGCTGCTCTGCGGCGCCGCCTCCGTGCTCGTGCTGTTCGAGAACCACAACGAGGTGCTCTTCTACTGGCTCGCCGCGTTCGTGTTCGTCGTCGGCTCGCTGCTCGACATTCTCGACGGCGCACTCGCACGCGCCGGTGGCAAGACAACGCCGTTCGGTGCGTTCATCGACTCGACGACCGACCGCGTGAGCGAAGGTTTCATGCTGACGGCGATCGCCTACGTGCTTGCGACCCACGATCATCCCGTGTTCGTCGCAGTTGCGGTGGCCGCTGTCGCCGGATCGTTTCTCGTTTCCTATACGCGCGCACGAGCCGAGGCACTCGGCCTGCGCGGCGACGTGGGCATCGGCTCGCGCGCCGAGCGCGTCGTCGTGATCACCGCGGGGCTCGTGCTTGCCCCCTGGGGCGTCCTCCCCTGGGCGCTCGTGCTCCTCGCCGGCACCGCATGGGTGACCGTCGTGCAGCGCGTCCTGCACGTCCGCACGCAACTTATGGAGGCAACAACCAATGAGTGAGATGAACGGCAACGGTCGCGTGCGCCAGCAAGAGAAGGTGCGCGTCGCGATCATCGGTGTCGGCAACTGCTCGAACTCGTTCATGCAGGGCCTGACCTACTACCACGAGGCGAAGCGCGACGAGTTCGTGCCGGGCCTGATGCACGTCGACCTCGGCGGGTACCACATCAGCGACATCGAAGTCGTCGCTGCGTTCGACGTCGTCAAGGGCAAGGTCGGAGTCGACCTCGCCGACGCTATCTGGGCGCACCCCAACGACACGATCAAGTTCGCCGACGTGCCGAAGACGGGTGTGACCGTCTCGCGCGGCATGACGCTCGACGGCATCGGCAAGTACCTGTCGCAGGTCGTCGAGAAGGACGAAGGCCCGACCGACGACATCGTCGGGATTCTCAAGGACCGGCAGGTCGACGTCGTCGTCAACTATCTGCCCGTCGGATCCGAAGACGCCACCAAGTGGTACGCCGAGCAGATCATGGCGGCAGGCTGCGCGATGGTGAACTGCATGCCCGTCTTCATCGCCCGCGAGGACTACTGGAACAAGCGTTTCCAGGAGGCCGGCGTGCCGATCATCGGCGACGACATCAAGTCGCAGGTCGGCGCGACGATCACGCATCGCGTGCTGACCTCGCTCTTCCGCGAGCGCGGCGTCCACCTCGACAAGACGATGCAGCTGAACGTCGGTGGCAACTCCGACTTCCTGAACATGCTCGAGCGTGAGCGGCTCGAGTCGAAGAAGATCTCGAAGACGAACGCCGTCACGTCGATGCTCGACTACGACCTCGGCGCGGGCAACGTCCACGTCGGCCCGTCCGACTACGTTCCGTGGCTGACCGACCGCAAATGGGCCTACATCCGGCTGGAGGGCTCGAGCTTCGGCGACGTGCCGCTGAACGTCGAGATGAAGCTGGAAGTGTGGGATTCGCCGAACTCGGCCGGCATCGTGATCGACGCCGTACGCCTCGCAAAGCTGGCGCTCAACAACGGCATCGCCGGCTCGCTCGAGGGTCCGAGCTCATACCTGATGAAATCGCCGCCCGTTCAGATCGCGGACGACGACGCCTACGAGCTCGTCGAAGAGTTCATCGAGCGTAACCGCCGCGAGATCTCCCTCCCGGCCCCGGCACAGGTCTAGAAAGACCGGGGCCGCCCGAAGGCGGCCCCGGTTTCTCGCTTACTTGTTCGAGACCCGGCGGGCGTCCCAGACGCTCGACAGGTCGTTCACCACAGCGTCCCGTGACGCCAGCGGCGCGAGCCCGTACCGATGCTCGATCGTCGCCAGGATCGACGTCGTGTCGTGCTCGGCGTCGTCAACCGAGAAGCCGTTTTTCAGGTGCGGCGCAAGGATCAGCGCCGGCACCCGTGTGCCCGGCCCGAACTGGTCGTGCGGGCCGTTGTCGTTGCCCTGGCCCGGCGGGGAGACATGGTCCCACTGCCCGCCGAACTCGTCGTAGGTCACGATCACCATCGTGTTCTTCGCGCAACCGCTCGACTCGATCTCCTGTAGGAGACCGGCCAGGCTCTGGTCGCCGAGATTGGTGCTCGCGTAGCCAGGGTGCTCGTTCTCTTCGCCGATCGGCTTGTAGAACGACACCGGCTTCAGGTCACAGTCGTTCCCTTGCTTGCTCGACGCATCGATCAGTTGCATCAGATCGGCAGCGTCCTGCAAGTGCGTGCGACCGGGAGTTCCCGGCGCGTAGTTCACGTAGTAGTTGAACGGCTGGTGGTGATATTGGAACAGCACGTCCGGGCAGTTCGGGTAGACGAACTTCGCGCCCGGATCCTTGTTCGGGTTCGTGCACTTCGGGCCTGGACCGTTCGTGTAGCCAGGATCATTGGTCAGGCCGGCCGCGTCTGCCCACCCGCCCGAGTACCACGCCCAGTCGACGCCGGCCGCCGAGAGGCGGTCGCCGATCGTGGGGTTGGTCTGCGCGACGAGCTTGTCGCCGAACGTCCCGGACGGCTCATACGCCGGTTGCATCGTATTGACGGCGTAGTTGCCGCACGCGAGTGAGGCGAGCGGCACCGGGCAGACGGCAGTGAAGTCACTGTCCTTGTACGTCGCACTCGCGTCTGGGACGTACAGCGGGTAGGTCTTGTTCGGGAACCCCGCCGAGTCGAGAAGCGAATGCTGGCCCGCCGGCGCGTTCGCGTCGAACGGCGGCTGCGCGGCGATCAAGTACTGGTGATTCAGGAACGAACCGCCGAACGCCCCCTGGAAGAAGTTGTCGGCGATCACATAGCTCGGATGATTCTTCGAGTGCAGCCACTTGTAAACGGGTAGCTGCGTCGTGTCGTACTGGCCCATCGTCATCCCGATTGCGTCGCTTCCGACCATGTAACGGTTCTGGGCGCCGCCGTTCAGCTGGTACTGCTCCTGGTAGAACTTGTGAACGAGGTCGCGCGTGCACCCGCCCGGCAGCCCAGTGCCGTTCGGCACCTCGTTCGGGAAGGCGAACGCACTCAGAGGCGGCAGGCACGTCGTCGCCGTCGCCGGAATGATCGGGTCGATCATGAACCAGCTGTTTGGAAACGCACTCGAGAAGCCGTGCGCGTCGCTGCACGTACTCGGCAGAGCTGCGAGGTTGACGTCGTTTTGCTTCAGGCAGGTGTACGGAACCCCGTGCTGATCGACCTGAGTCGTCTCCGCAGCAGTGGCGTTCGCACGGCCGTTCACGCCTTCCCAACCGCCGTACAGGTTGTCGAAACTGTGGTTTTCCTCGTAGATGACGAGGATGTGGTCAACCTTGTCGAGCGGCGTGCTCCGCGCGCTCGACTGGGCCGAGCCGGCAGACGCTGCCGTGACCACCGTCGCGATCCCGACGGCCGCGACGACGGCACGGGCACGTGCAAAGCGCTTCATTGAGTCTCCCCTTGGGTAGCGGACGCGGGGATCTTGACCCATCGACCGGCCCGGTGCGGCGGCAACCGGCCTATCCTTGAGTGGATGAGGATCTGTCTCGTCACGCCGTTTGCGTGGTCGCAGCCGCACGACGTGAACGACCACGTCGCAGGAGTGGCTCGCGGCCTGCGCTCGCGCGGGCACGAGGTGACGGTGCTGGCGCCTTCGACCCGGGCGGCCGACCTGCTGGCAGGGCGGCGAGCGCTGACCCGCGGCGAGCAACCCGACGTGATCGCACTCGGCGCGGCGGTGCCGATCTCGCGGCGCTCCCAGCTCGGTGTGCCGGTGGGCGTCCAGGCAAACCTCGCACTCGCACTCGCGCAGGGGCAGTTCGACGTCGTGCACGGCTTCGAGCCGGGTCTGCCCTCGCTGTCGTATCTCGCGTTGCGCGACACCGACGCGCTCGCGGTCGCGACCTTCGTCTCACCGAACCGGCTCGGGTATCCGCCGGCGCGGTCGCAGCGGGAGAAACTGCTCGGACGGCTCGACTGCCTGATCGCTCTGACCGAAGAGGGCCGAGCCGCCGCCGAGGAGCGCTTCCCCGGTGACTACCGCCTAATCTCACCGGGCGTCGACACCGAGCTGTTCAAACCGGAGCAGAAGCGCCAACTGATCGTCGTCGAGTTGCGCCCGAACGAACGGACGGTGGCACGAGGAGTGATTCACGCCCTGCACGAGCTGCCCGGCTGGGAGCTGGTGCTCTTGCGCACCCGGCCGCTGATCGGCCGCCCCGCGATCCCGCGCGCGCTCGCCGGCCGGGTGCGCGTGCGCACCGCGCGCGCCGCCGAGTCACGCGCGTCGCTGCTCAACTCGGCGGCGATCTTCGTGCCGGGGGTCGCCGGCCTGCGGCGCGTCACGCTCGAAGCCTCGGCCGCCGGCTGCGCGATCGCGCATCCCGACGGGGTCGAGCTGCAGCCCGAGCTCGCAGCTGCGGCGGCGGCGAGGCTCGCGTCCGACGAGGGCTTTCGGCGGAGCGAAGGAGCCGCGGCCCGCGCCGACGCGACCGGACAGGATTTCGCAGAGGTGGCGCGCGAGCTGGAGCGCCTCTACACGACGCTCCCGGGACGGCGGCGCCACCGAACCACGGCCGACCCGCTCGGCGACCGCCCGTGGGTGATCGCCGATCTGCACATGCACACCTCGTGGTCTCACGACTGCTCGATCGACCCGAGCGAGCTGGTCGACCACGCCGAGGCCGAGGGGCTCGGCGCGATCGCCGTCACCGACCACAACGTCTTCGGCGGTGCGCTCGAGGCCGTCGACCATGCGCAGGGTCGTCAGCTGGTCGTGATTCCCGGCGAAGAGATCAAGACGGACGCCAACGGCGAGGTGATCGGCCTCTTCCTGCAGCGCGAGATTCCGCGCGGTCTCAGCTTCGAAGACACGGTCGCCGCGATCCGCGAGCAGGACGGGATCGTCTACCTCCCGCATCCATTCGACCGTATGCACGCGATTCCAGGCCCGAAGGCGCTTCACCGCCACCTCGCCGAGATCGACGTGTTCGAGGTCTACAACGCCCGCCTGCTCTTCGAGGCGTACAACGACGAGGCGCTCCGGTTCGCCCGCAAGTACAACCTGACGATGGGAGCCGGATCGGACGCCCACGTCCTGCAGGGCGTCGGCACGGGCGCCGTCCGGATGCGGGCGTTCTGGGACCCGGAGGAGTTCATGATCTCGCTCCGCACCGCCGAGGTTCTGCGCCGGCCGAAGTCGCTCGCGTACCTGCAGTCGCTCAAATGGGTGGCTCAGGTCAAGGAAAGGGTCCGGTAAAGACGAAGGTCCTACTGCCGCCGTGGCCACCGCCGTGACGACAGACGAGATCTACGAGCGCTACCTCCGCAAGGCGATCACCGAGATCAATCGCCTGTCGCACGAGGTCGCGCAAGCCGCGGACGGTGCGCCGACGGCGTTGCCGACCGGCCATCCGCTGGCCAGCATCTTCCTGCTCAAGTACGGGCCGCAGGCGCCGGAGCTCCAGGAGGGCGTCGCCTTCCACGGCCGGGCCGGGAACGCGCTGATCAAGTCGCTGCAGCGGCTCCATGTCGACCCGATGGAGGTCTACGGGACGAACGCGGTCAAATTCGCGGGTTGCGACCTCACGCTCGCCGCCGAGCTGCTTCGCCGCGAACTGCGCATCGTCGAGCCGAAGCTGCTGGTCGTGATGGGCGAGGACGCGCTGGAGTTCGTGAACGGAATCGGATTCCCGCTGTCGACCCCGATCGAGACTACGCTGGGGGAGCTGCAGCGCTTCACGCCGACGATCGAGGCGCTCGCAGTACCGGACATCGACTCCGCCCTCGACGAAGCCCCCGCGAAGACCGCGTTTTGGAACGCCTTCAAAGCCGTCGGCCCCTGGTGGGCCGCTTTGCCGCCCTACTAGCGGTCTTCGGACTGCTCGTCGTCTACTACGAGACGTCGACGCAGCTGTGGCACGCCGGGACCTGGTGGGACGTCGCCTGGCTGGTGCTCGTCCTCATTCCGGCGGTCTTCTCGCTTGTGCTGCTCGCGTTGCCGTTCCGCACCGCTCCCTGGCTGTTCCCCGTCGGGCTCGGGTTCGCCGTGCTCGCAGCGGCGCTCACGATTCTCGACGTCGACGTCTTCGCCAACTTCGCGCGGCTCGGGGCGACGACGCTGCTCGGCTGGTGGTTCCTCGGCTTCTTCGAGATCGGTGTCGTGGGTCGTGCTGGTCGCGTGCATCATCCCGTGGGTCGACGCCTACTCGGTCTGGCGGGGTCCGACGAAGCACATCATTGCGAACCATGCACACGTGTTCGATGTGCTCTCGTTCGCCTTTCCGGTTCCGGGCGAACACGCTGCTGCGAACCTCGGCGTGCCCGACCTGCTCTTCTTCGCGCTCTTCCTCGGAGCCTCGGCCCGCTTCGGTCTGAGAGTGCTCCCGACCTTCGTGGCGCTGCTCACCGGGCTCGGCCTGACGATCGCGGCGACGGTCTACTTCGACCTGAGCGGCCTTCCCGCCCTCCCGGGGCTCGCGGCCGGCTTCCTGCTCCCGAACGTCGACCTGCTGATCGCGCGCCTACGAGGGCAGCCCGGGCCAGGTGACCGCCCGCACGTAGCGGTCGGCGGAGCGGCGGACGACGGCTGAGCCGTCGCGGTCGACGAACCGGTCCCACCAGGCGCCGTAGATCGTGTCGAACTCGAACGGTTCGAGCGCCGCCGCGATCGCCTCGACCGAGGCCGGCGGCAGCGGGATCAGGTTCGGATACGAGTACATGAAACCGACATAGCTGCGATCCGGGATCACCTGCACGATGTCGCCCGCGAGCAGCGCACGCCGGTCGGCCCAGTGGAGCACCTGCCCTCCCTCGTAGTGCCCGCCGCACCGCACGAGCGTCAGACCGGCGCCGAACTCGTAGCTCTCGCCGTCCCAGAAGCGAATCGACGGATCGGGCCGCAAGACCCACTTCCGCTCCGCTTCGTGCAGGTAGATCGGACACGCGAACCGGTGCGCCCATTCGACCATCGTCGTGTAGTAGTGCGGGTGCGAGATCGCGATCGCCGCGAGCCCGCCTTCGGCGTCGATACGGGCGGCGACCCGGTCGTCGAGATAGGGCTGGCAATCCCAGAGGACGTTGCCGGCGTTGCTCCGCACGAGCAACGCGCGCTGGCCGATCGCAAACGACGGCGTGCAGCCGATGCCGAGGATGCCGTGGTCGTCGCGCACGTCGGCCTCGTGGCTGTCGAGGAACGAGTCCCACGTCACCCACACCTGGCCGGTGTCGTGCGGGACGTACTGACGCTCGTCCTCGCAGATCGGGCACGACTCCGGTGGCGCAGCGGAGGGCGGGTATTGCGTCCCGCACGCTTGGCAGAGATAGCTCGTCATGCAGGCGCGCGTTCGAGCAGCGCGACACACTCGACGTGCGGGGTGTGCGGGAACATGTCGACGGGACGCGCCCGCACCAGCTCGTAGCCGTAGTCGTCGGCCAGGCGCTTGGCGTCGCCGGCCAGCGTCGTCGGGTTGCAGCAGACGTACACGATGCGCGGCGCGGCGGTCTCGCCGAGCCGCTTCAGCGCCTTGCCGGCGAGGCCGGCGCGCGGCGGGTCGACGACGACGACGTCGGGTTCGCCGGCGCGGTCGCGCAGGTCGCTCAGCACCTCGCCGACGTTGCCGGCGAAGAAGGCGGCGTTGCCGATGCCGTTCAGCTCCTGGTTCTCGATCGCACAGGCGACGGATTCCTCGCTGATCTCGATCCCCCAGACCGTCAGTGCGTCGGCCGCCAGCGACAGGCCGATCGTGCCGATGCCGCAGTAGAGGTCGTAGACGGTCTGGCCGCCGGTCAGCTGCGCGAACTCGCGAGCGAGCGCGTACAGCTGCTCGGCCATCGCAGTGTTCGTCTGCAGGAAGGCGTTCGGTCGCACGCGGATACCGGAGACCGCCGATCTCCTCTTCGATCGCGTCCTCGCCCCAGAGCAGCTCGGTCGGAAGGTTCGTCACCTCGGACAGGCCGTCGTTCACCGACCAGTGGATCGAGCGCGATCTCGGGGAACTCCGTCAGCACCTCGATCAACCGCTCGCGGTCGAACCGTTCGCCGCGGGCCGTCACGAGCTGCACGAGCGCCTGGCCGGTGTTTCGCCCTTCGCGGACGACGAGGTGACGCAGGTAGCCCTCGTGCGTCTCCTGGTTGTAGGCGGACAGCTTCTCCTCCCGCGCCCACTCGCGCATGCGGTTGCGAATCGCGTTGCCGAGGTCGGAGCTGAGCCAGCACTTCTCGATCTCGAGCACCTCGTCCCAGCGGCCTGCCTTGTGCAGGCCGAGCGTGGCCGTCCGTCCGCCTGCGCGAACGAGTACTCCATCTTGTTGCGGTAGTGGAACTGCGAGACGGCGGGCACGATCGGCTCGAGCGGAAGCTCGGCGAGGCCGGCGAGGCGCTGCAGCGAGTCGCCGACCCAGCGTTCCTTCGCCGCGAGCTGTGCCTCGTAGGCGAGATCCTGGAAGCGGCAGCCGCCGCAGGCCGGGTAGTGCTGACACGGCGCGTCGACGCGTTGCGGCCCGGCGGTCGAGGACCTCGGTGACGATCGCCTCGGCGTGGCGGCGCTGCACCTTCGTCACGCGCGCGCGCACCGTGTCGCCCGGCAGGCCGCGCCGGACGAAGACGACGAAGCCGTCGAGCCGCGCGACGCCGTTCCCGCCGAAGGCGAGCGAGTCGATCGTCGAGCTCGAGCTCCTGGTCGCGCTGGACGGGGGCAGCCACGCGGCTGGAAGGTACCGGTCGAACGTGCTCAGGCAAGCACGGTGACGTAGACCGAGCGCGTGCGCGGGCCGTCGAGCTCGCAGAAGAAGATGCCCTGCCAGGTGCCGAGCGCGAGCTCGCCGCTCTCGGCAGCGGGATCAGCACCTGCGGCCCCATCAGGGCCGCGCGGATGTGCGACGGGGCGTTCTCCTCGCCCTCCTCGATGTGCTGCCAGCCCCAGCCCTCGGGCGCGATCCGCTCGAGCGCCATCTCGAAGTCGCGCGCGACCAGCGGATCGGCGTGCTCGTTGATCGTCAGGCCCGCGGTCGTATGCGGCACGTAGACGAGCACCGCCGGCGCCCCGCTCGCCACGCGATCGCCGCGCGAACCTGCTCCGTGATGTCGAGCAGCTGCGTGTGCCGCTCGGTTGTGATCGTCAGCTCCCGCACGGGCGCCGTATCCTAGGCAGCCGATGTCGACCGAGGCGCCACCGACCAGCCGCGAGCTCGACGCGTTCCGCGAGCGAGCCGACCGCTTCATCGCCGACCTCGACGAGGAGTACTACCTCCACTTCGCCGGGCAGAAGGAGACGCTCGACGTCGAGCAGGTCTACGAGCGCTACGAGGAGCTGACGCGCCTCGACACGGCGACAGCGGATGGAAGGCGCGCCGACCGAGCTGTGGCGGTTCGCGTGCGAGGGCTTCCTCGGCAATCTGACGCGCGAGCACCAGGCAGCGCGCTCGCGCGGGACGAGGCGGCGCTCGAGGCGACCGTGGACGGCGAGACGATCCCGTACCGGATGCTTCGCGTCGCGATGTCGAACGAGCCGGACCGCGACAAGCGCGCGCGCGCTCGAGGAGTCGCGCATCCGGCTGCTCGACGAGCACCTGAACCCGATCTACCTCGAAGCAGCGCAGATCGACCGCGACGCGGTCCGGCAGCTCGGCGCGCCGAACTACTACGAGCTCTACAAGCGCTTCGGCTTCCGTCTCGACGACGCTCGCCGACGGAGTGCCGCGCAGTCCTCGACGAGACCGAGAAGCTCTGGGAGCGCGAAGGCGACCGGCTGTTCCGCTCCCGGCTCGGGATCGGCCTCTGCGACGCGCGCCCGTGGGACGTCGCGCGCCTCTTCCGCGCGCCCGAGCTCGACCAGCTCTACCCGCCGGACCGCATGCTGCCCGCGCTCGAGGCGACGCTCGGCGACCTGGGCATCGACCTGCACTCGCAGGCAGAACGTCCACCTCGACCTCGAGAGCCGCCCGTCGAAGACCCCGCGCGCGTTCTGCGCGCCGATCGAGGTGCCCGGCAAGGTGATGCTCGTGATCCAGCCGATCGGCGGCAAGGACGACTGGGAGGCGCTCTTCCACGAGGCCGGCCACACCGAGCACTACGCGCACACGAGCGGCGACCTGCCGATGGAGGACGCACGGCTCGGCGACATGGCCGTCACCGAAGGCTGGGCGCGTGCTCGAGCATCTCGTCACCGACACCGCCTGGCTCAACCGTCGACTCGACGTCCCGCGGCCTGCGCGACCTGGCGTACGACGGCGCCGTCTCGCTGCTCTACTTCGTCCGGCGCTACTGCGGCGAAGCTGCTGTACGAGATCGAGTTCTTCCAGGCCGACGATCTGCCGTCGATGCGGCCGCGCTACTTCGAGCTGCTCAGCGACGCACTCAAGCTCCCGGTCAACCCCGAGAGCTACCTCGACGACATCGACGGCAGCTTCTACGTGATCGGCTACCTGCGCTCGTGGGCGTTCGAGGCGCAGCTGCGCGAGTTCCTGCGCAGCGAGTTCGGCAACGAGTGGTTCGCGAGGCGCGAGGCCGGCGACCTGCTGCGCGAGCTGTGGTCGCTCGGCCAGGGCCCGACTGCCGACGAGCTGCTGAAGGACGTCACCGGCGCCAAGCTCGAGATGGCGTCCGTCGCGGACGCATCCGCGAAGGCATTTCCTAAACGCTCGATCTCTGACCGAACCGGTCCGGCGTCCGCGCGAATGACGCGCGTTCACCGGTGGCGAGACCCCGCCGCCGAAATCGTCAAAGGAGAAGCTCATGCGCAAGCTGGCATACGCCCTCGCGGCGGCGGCTCTGGTGACGCTCGCCCTCGTGGCCGCGTTGCTGCGCGGACCCGGTCCGAGCTCTGCGAAGGCCTCGAGCCACCGTGAGGCACCGCTGATCTCGGAGGATCCGTCCGCTGACAACACCGACCTCTACGCGTTCCGGTCGCCCGACAAGCCGGACACGCTGACGATCGTCAGCAACTTCATCCCCGGCGAGGATCCTGCTGCCGGGCCGAACTACTACACGTTCTCGCCGACGGCCCGGTACGACATCTACGTCGACCGGAACGGCGACGGGAAGCCCGACGTCTCCTACTACTTCCAGTTCCAGCGGAAGTACGGGCCGTTCTTCCTCGGCGACACGGTGCAGCCGTACACGGTGACCCGGGTCGACGCACGGCAAGTCGACGGTGATCGCGCACGGCCACGACGCCGCCCGACAACATCGGGACCCGCGTCGACCCCGAACTACCACGCACTCGCAATGAAGGCCGTGACGCCGCTCGCAGGCGGCGGCCAGGTGTTCGCCGGCCAGCGTGACGATCCGTTCTTCGCGGACGTCGGCGACATCTTCGACCTGCTCGCGATCCGCAAGGGCACCGGCAACGCAGGCGGCGGCAAGGACTTCCTCGCCGGCTACGCCGTCCACACGATCGCGCTGCAGATCCCGATCTCGCAGGTCGACACGACGTCGCACTCGTCGGCGTCTGGTCGGCTGCGGACCGCCGCAGGGCCAGCGTCACCGGCAAGGGAGACACGGCAAGTGGGTGCAGGTCTCCCGTCTCGGCAATCCGCTGATCAACGAGGTGGTCATCCCGACCCCGCTCAAGGATCACTGGAACGCCAGCAGCCCGTCCCAGGACTCGCAGTTCGTCAAGTACTACAAGACGCCGATCCTGGCCGCGGTGATCAACAAGCTGTACAAGCTCGGCGCGCCCGAGCAGAACCGGGACGACCTCGTTCAGGTGCTGCTGACCGGGATCCCGAAGGTGACGTTCACCGGCAACACACCGGCGGACGAGCTCCGCATCAACCTGTCGGTCCCCGTCACGCCCGCCGGCAAGGTCTCGCGGCTCGGCGTGCTCGGCGGCGACAACCAGGGCTGGCCGAACGGCCGGCGGCTGAACGACGACGTCGTCGACATCGCCGAGCAGGCTGTCGGCGGCTTCCTCCTGGGCACCAAGCTGCCGCTGGGCGACGGCGTCGACAAGGGCGACACGAACCCGATGGGCTCGTTCCCGTACGTCGCCGATCCGCAGAGCGGCGCCGACGACACGCACGGAGAGCAGCAGTGATGAGGAAGAGGCGGCTTCTGGTCGCTTCGGCGGTGGCGGTGTTCGACCGCTGCCGCCCTCCTCTTCGGAGGGCTGACGGCGCATGGAACCGCGCCGTCAGCCCGTTCGAAGGCGGCCCCCCAGACAGATCAGCTCGCTGCCGGCTTCGCGGCCGGCGACACGCAGGCGCTCGTCGCGCAGCTGCAGGCCGGCCTGCGCAGCCGCCCGCAGAACGTGCGTGGGCTCGACCTGCTCGGTCTCGCCTACCAGCAGCGGGCCCGGGAGACCGGCGACCCGTCCTACTACGTCAAGTCGGACGGCGTGCTCGCGCGTGCCGTACGCCTCGCGCCGAACGATCTCGACGCGACAAGCGGACTTGCCTCGCTCGCGCTCTCGCGCCACCGCTTCGCGCTCGCGCTCGAGCTCGGCCGGCGCGCCCTCGCAGATCTCCCCGACGACCGCCCGCAACTACGGCGTCGTCGGCGACGCCCTGCTCGAGCTGGGCCGCTACAAGCAAGCTTTCGCAGCGTTCGACACGATGGCGCGGCTGAAGCCCGGCGTCTCGTCGTACGCCCGGATCGCATATGCGCGTGAGCTGCTCGGCACGCTCGACGCCGCGCGCAGCGCACTCCTGCTCTCTCGGGACGCGGCCGCCGACGAGCGGGAACCGCTCGCCTGGACGGAGACCCAGCTCGGGAAGCTCGAACTGTCCCGCGGACGCCTCGAACGCCGCGTCGAGCCACCTGCTCGCGGCTCTGCGCACGTTCCCCGGCTACGTCTACGCGCTCGACGCCCGCGCTCAGGTCGAGCTCGCGCGCGGCCACCTTCGCCTGGCGACGGCGCTCGAGCGCCGTGCCGTCGAGACGATTCCGCTGCCGCAGTTCGTCGGCCTCTACGGCGACCTGCTGCAGGCGACCGGCCATCAGCGGGCGGCACGCGTCCAGTACGCGACCGAGGACGGGATCCGGCGGCTGCTGGCCGCGAACGGCGTGCGCACCGACCTCGAGACGGCGCTCTTCGATGTCGACCATGGGATCCGGCTCCGTGCCTCGCTCGCGCTCGCACGCAAGGCGCAACGTGAGCGGCCGTCGATCGACGGCGACGACGTGCTCGCGTGGGCGCTCGCACGCAACGGCCGATGCGCCGAGGCCCTCCCGTACTCGAAGCTCGCGCTTCGGCTCGGCACGAAGGACACCGCGAAGCTCTTCCACCGCGCCGAGATCGAGCGGTGCCTCGGCCACGACCCGCGCCCCTGGGCGCGGCCGCGCGCCGGTCTCAACCCCCACTTCTCCCTCCTCTGGGGTCCAACGCTGAGGAGGCTCGCGTCATGAAACGTCTGATCCTGCTCGTGGCGGCGTGCTACCTGCTGGTCCCGGCGGCGTCGCCTCCGCGCATCCGCTCGGCAACTTCACGATCAACCGCTTCGCGCGGGTCGAGGTCGCAGGCCACCGGCTCTACGTCCGCTACGTCGTCGACATGGCCGAGATCCCGACCCTCCAGCACGTGCCGATCCGGATCGGCGCACTCCAGGTCTCCGTCGACGGGCAACCCGTCACGCCTGCAAGTCGCGAAGACGGCACTCGCACATCCGCGGGGTGCGGCGGGCCTGCAGACGACGCGGTTCCAGGCATGCTGGCCGGGCCGCAGATCGACCGCTCCGCGCGCGTCTCGGTGCGACGACCACAACTACGCCGGCCGGATCGGCTGGAAGGAGATCGTCCTCGGCGCGACGACGCGCTCGACCTCCGACGAGCTCCGCGCCTACCCGAAGGACCTGCTCGAAGCCCGCTCGACGGTCACGTCCGCGAATGGCCGGCTCGCGCCGAACGACGACCCGCCGCCGACGCTCCTCAGCGGCCGCGCGCTCGCCGCGCCCGACCGGATCGCCGACTCGAGCTTCGCGTCGCTGATCGGCCAGCAAGCACCTGAGCGCGTTCGTCGTGCTCATCTCACTCGCGCTCGCGGTCTTCTGGGGCGCGGCGCACGCGCTCTCGCCCGGACACGGAAAGACGATCGTCTCCGCCTACCTCGTCGGCTCGCGCGGCACGCCGTGGCACGCGGCACTGCTCGGCCTGATCACGACCGCGACGCACACCGCCGGTGTCTTCGCGCTCGGCGGCGATCACGCTGCTGCTCTCGCAGTGGATCGTCCCGGACACGCTCTACCCCTGGCTCGACCTGAGCGCCGGCCTGATGGTGGTCGGGCGTCGGCTGCAGCCGTCCTGATCGGGCGGGCGCGTCACGCGCACGCGCACCGGCACGGCCATGGCCATCACCACCATCACGACCATGGCGAGGGCGAGCGCCGGAGCCTGCTCGCCGTCGGCATCTCCGGCGGCCTGCTGCCTTGCCCGTCCGCGCTCGTCGTGCTGCTCGCCGCGATCTCGCTGCACCGGGTCGCGTTCGGGATGCTGCTCGTGTTCGCGTTCAGCCTCGGGCTCGCAGTCGCGATCACGCTGCGTCGGGCTGGTCGCCGTGCTCGCCAAGAGCATGTTCGCGCGGTTCGATGGGCGCGGGCGGCTGTTGAACGTCCTGCCCGCGGTCAGCGCGTTCGTGATCGTCCTCGCGGGAGCGGCGATGGTCGCGCGCGCACTGCCGAAGGTGAACCTCTGATGTTCGGCCTCGACCAGTGGGTCGTCCACTTCTCTGACGGAGCGACGCTCCTGATCGTGCTCGTCGTCGCCGTCCTGCTCGGCCTGCGCCACGCAAGCGACCCGGACCACCTGACCGCCGTCACGACCCTCGTCACGAACGGGCGCGGCGGCGCGACCCGGCTCGGTTTCTCCTGGGGTCTCGGCCACGCCTCGTCGCTGCTCGCGCTCGGCGTGCCGATCGTGCTCTGGAAGGCGTATCTGCCGGCCGGCGTCGAAGAGAGCGCCGAGGCGACGATCGGCTTCGTGATCGTCGCCCTCGCGCTGTGGCTGCTCCTGCGCTGGCGCCGTGGCGCGTTCGCGCACGGCGCACACGCATCTGCAAGCGTCCCGCCCCGCCGGACGCCGCTGCAGGCGTACGGGATCGGGCTGCTCCACGGGATCGGCGGGAGCGGCGGCGTCGGCGTGCTCCTGCTGGCGGCGATCCACAGCCGGGCGGTTGCGCTGATCGCCCTCGCGCTCTTCGCCCTCTGCACGGCGCTCTCGATGGCGCTGCTCTCGACCGGGTTCGGCTACGTCCTGGCCCGGCCTCGTGTCCAGCGGGGATTTGCCCGCATCGTGCCTGTCTTCGGCGCCTTCGGCATCTGTTTCGGGACGTGGTACATGCTGGGAGCGCTCGCCGTGGTGCCGTACTTCCTGTGAGCGCACCGGCCCGGCCAATAGGCTTCGGCGGACGCCGCCGATGCCTCCCCCGCTCGCACATCTCTCCGACGAGGCGCTGCCGGCACTCGTCGCCCGCGGCGACGAAGCTGCACTCGCCGAGCTGTACGACCGCTTCGGCCGGGTCGCGTACGGGTTGGCAGCTCCGCATCGTCCGCGATACGACCCTGGCCGAGGACGCCGTCCAGGACGCCTTTCTCGCAGCGTGGCGGACAGCTGCCTCGTTCGATCCCGGCCGCGGCAAGACCTCGACCTGGCTGTTGACGCTGGTCCATCGGCGCGCCGTCGACGTCGTCCGGCGCGAGGAACGCCGCCGGGCCGATCCCCTCGATGCCGAGCCCCTGGCGAGCGGTGAGTCGACCGACGAGACGGCGGAGCTACTGGCGGAGCGCCGCCGGGTGCAGACCGCGCTCGCGAAGCTGCCGCCCGACCAGCGACAAGCGCTCGAGCTCGCCTACTACGGCGGCCTCTCCCAATCCGAGCTCGCCGAGCGGCTCGGCGTGCCGCTCGGGACGGTCAAGAGCCGCATGTACGTGGCGCTCGCCCGCCTGCGCGACCTGCTCGCAGAACCCCCGGAATAGCGGCCAGGGCCGGCTCGTTTTCAGGGGTATGCGAACCCTGAACGACATCAAACAGGAGATCGATGTTCTGGCGGAGCGCCGGATCGAGGTCATGCGCGCGCTTTCCGAGAGCTACGACGAGACGCTCGCGGCCGAGCACCAGGAGCTCGAAGAGCAGATCGCCCACCTCTGGGAAGAGCAGCGAAATGCACGCGCACTCCTTCGCTTCGGCGACCGCGACGTGATCATCCAGAAGGCGCGTCAGGAAGAGCGCCTGTCCCGCGCCGCCTGAGCGGTCGCACTCGAACTGCACGCGAGGGCCCGGGAGACCGGGCCCTCGCTGTGCGTCACCGCGAGCGGGGGTCCTCTCCCTACCGCCGCGTGACGGTGAGCTGGTGGCTCTTGCCGCCGAGGTAGCCGGCGCCCGCCTGGTTGATGCTCATCACGACGCGAACGACGGAGCGCCCACGTGGCAGCACCGAGAGCTTGAACGCCACGCTCGAAGTGCGGAGGAGCCGTCCGCGCCGGATCGTCACCCACTTGCCGGCTGACGTGCGGCGCTGCAGCTGTACGACGCGCCCCCGGAAGCTGGTGGCGCCCGAGACGTGGGTCGCCAGCTTGGCCAGCTTCGTGCGGATCAGCGAGATCGCCGGATGCACGCCGACCGACACCGGCGTACTCGTGCCGCCCTGCCAGCCGGCCTGGTAGGCCGTACCGATCCGGGGACGGGCGATGTAGCTCCAGACTCCGCCTGGCCCCGTCAGCACCGTCGCCACGGATGCGGGCGAGCCACGGCCGTAGGCCTGCGCAAACACCGTCACCTGTTCCCCGGCTGCGCGTGACGGCACCGAGCCGGAGAGGGTCACGCGGCCGCCGTAGACGACCTCACGCCCACCCACGGCGATCGTGACACCGCGCGTCGCGAAGGTCAGGTCGGAGCCGTAGGTCGTCCCCGCGTCGCTCTTCGCGACGAGCCGGTAGTGGTAGGTCGTGCCGTTCTTCAGCCCGGTCAGGCCTGCGCTGACGTTTTGCGACCCGGCCTTCGAGCCCGCGCTCTTGGTGGCGGTCTTGCCGCCGTAGCTCGCCGTCGCCCCGTACTGGAACCACCAGCTCGTCGACCGTCCGCGGGGGTCGACGGTGCCGGCGATCGTGGCGGTGCTCGCGCTCACGTTCAACGCGGCTCCCGTGACGACTCCTGGTGCGAGCGACGTCGAGAACGTCTTGTCGCTGCCGATCGTCGTGCCGCCCGAATTCGAGGCGACGAGCCGGAAGTGGTAGGTCGTCGACACCTTCAAACCGGAGATGGCGATCGACTCGTTCTGGGCACTCGTCCCCGAGCCTGCGCTGTGACTCGATGTCTTCGAGCCGTAGGAGGTTGACGTGCCGTAGTCGAAATGCCAGGTCGTCGCGAGCCCGTTCGGGGTGACTGCCCCGTTCAGTTTCGCCGTGGTCGGCGCGATCGACGAGGCCTGACCGGTCACGACTGTCGGAGCGGAGCTGGTGAGGAACGATGCATCTGCGCCGTTCGCCGTCCCGCCGTCGCTGGTCGCAACGAGCCTGAAGTGGTAGGTGCGGCCCTTCTGCAGCCCGCTGATCGCTGCCGAGACGTTCGTGGGCCCGGTGCCGCTGCCGGCGCTCTTGACCGCCGTCTTCGAGCCGTACGAGGTGCTCGTGCCGTACTCGAACCACCACGTCGTCTCGCTGGCGTTCGGGTCGACCGTGCCGTTCAGAGTCGCTCCCGAGACCGAGATCGACGAGGCAGAGCCGGTGACCGCACCTGGTGCGGCCAGTGTCTTGAAGAGCCCGTCGCTACCGCGGCTCGTCCCCGAGCTCGAGGTCGCGACGACGCGGTAGTGATAAGTCGTTCCCGCCGCGAGGCCCGTCAGCGCGACCGAGACGGCCGAGTTGGCTGTGCCAGAGCCGGCACTCGCCGAGGCCGTCTTCGAGCCGTAGCTCGTGCTGGTTCCGTACTCGACGTACCACGTGGTGGCGACGCCCCCGGGATTGACCGTCCCGGTGGCCGTCGCGGTGGTCGCGCCGACGGCGGTCACCGGTCCGGTGATCGCCGTCGGCGCCGCGGCACTCGCCCCGGCGGCAGCCGCCAGGAGCGCGACCACCGCCAGCAGCAGCGTGACCCCGTGCCGCGTTAGCCGCGCCACTACCGCTTCTCGATCCTCGTCAACGTGTTGTGGCCGCCGACGAGGCTGCAGTGGATCTCAGCCCGGTCGTTGACCTTGAACTTGCTGTTCACGGCTGCGGACTTGTCGCCCGGGATGTCGCAGCTGAGACCCGCAACGGTGATCGATGTCGCCGAGAGCGCCGTGATCGTGCCGCGGGCCTCGCTCTTCTCGGGCTTCGCAGCCGGAGCGCAACGACCGGGGCCGATCTCGACGGCCGAGCCGCCCGAGGTCCCGCCACCGAGCTTGCCACCGCTGAAGCCACCGGCCGCGCTGAAGGCAGCCGAGAGGTTCGCGACGAGCCGCGCGGACGGATCATGTGCACGGCCGTTTGCGAGCCCGGCGATGTTGCCGTGGTCGTAGGCGGCCGAGTAGTTCGCCGTCGTGTCACGTCCCGAAGCCACGTCGATCTTGAGCCAGCCGTCGACCACGCCGACGCCGTCCGTCGTGTTGATGACGCTCCGCGCCCGCAGCACGATCGGGCCGGTCAGGTCTGGGTCACCCGACGCCGTGCCGCTGTACCGCGCATCGGTGACCGCAAGCGCCTTACCGTCGGTCGTCGTACAGGTGCGGGTCGAGACGTTCGCCGAGGTCGCCGCGAACGTGCCGGCAACGCTCTTCGCCGTCTTCGCCCCACCAATTCCATCAGCGACTGCAACGCCGGCCGCGACGAGCGCGGCGACAGCAGCAGCTGCAAAGAGCAACCTGCGCATTGAAGTCCTCCCGTCAGTTTGTCCGGCCGGAGCATCCCCTCGAACGGTGGGAGTTCCGCGAGAAGGGTGTAAAACGGATGTAAAGCGAGAGCCGGAGCTACACTGCGCCCGGCACGGGGCGTTAGCTCAGCTGGGAGAGCGTCGGCTTTGCAAGCCGAAGGTCACCGGTTCGATCCCGGTACGCTCCATCACCCGTGGCAGCCGTCTTTTCCCTGGTCAGCGCGGTTTTTTGGCCTCGTTCGGCTGGGATCCAGACCGACCCGCCGCACATCGGGCAGCGCGGCGGCAGCGATGCCGTGCAGATGCCGTAGCCGCAGTGTTCGCACTGGCTGGCCGGGAGTGTGCTCGGCGTCACTCGGACTTGCCCTCGGCCTCTTCGGCCTGTTCGCCCAACTCGACGATGTCGCCGTCCTGGAAGAGCACGCCCTCGCACGCGATCCGCCATTTCGCCTTGCGGCGAAGCAAGAACTCGAGATCCATCGCGAAGTGCTTGAACTCCTCTTGTTGCGCGTTCGCCATGATCCCGCGCGCGGCAGCGTCTGCTTCGACATCGAGGCGCTGCTCGTACCAGCCGATCGCCTCTGCCTCCTCGATCAACGACTGGATCATCCGGGCGAACGTCCGTGTCTCACCGGACAGCTCCTCGGGCGGCTCGTGGTACTGGTCGAAGCCCATCGCATCTCCAATCGTCGTTGTGGTCGTCTCGTCCCTCCTGCCCAGCCCGGCTCGATGTTTCACATCGGACGGACCGGACAACAACGAGGGCCACATGACAACGCCGAACGCACCCGAGCTTCCGCCGGAACCGCAGCCGCCGCCCGACGAGGGCACGCTGCCGACGCCGGACCCGGTTCCCGAGTTGTGGCCGCCTCCCGACGAGCTCGACCCGCCGACGCTGCCGTCGCCCGACGGCTAGGCCGCCTGCCGGTTCGTCCGCGAGGCCGACCCCGGATCATCCGAACGGCCGATGGCGCCGCCCGGCCGGCCTCGTAGTGTCGCCCGCATGAAGCGCCGCCTCATCTTCCTCCTGCTCGTCACCGGCCTGCTCCTGCTCGCGCTCGGCGGCTGGACGGTCCAGGGTCTGCGCTTCGCGGTCTCGGGCGGCCGCCGGCTGCCGCAGCCGGCCTAGGCGAGCCCGCCGAGGGCGGCGCTGGCCTTGGCCGCTCCGACCACGTCGCCCTTCTCGTCGTACAGCCGGACGGCGTGAGCGAGCGCCGCGGCTGCGTCCTCGGCTCGGCCGGCCCGGAACAGGACGTCCCCGAGGTCGGCCAGCGTCCGTGCGTGCGAATCGATGTAGTCGCTCCGCCCGGCGAGCGCCACAGCTTCGCGCCCGAATCGCTCTGCCTCCGCGAACTCGCCGCGACGAGCCAGCAGTTTCGCCCTGAGGCGACGCCAGCCGACTTGCGGATCGAGGTCGTCTTCGATCGACCACGCCTGGATCCGGTCGATCAGCGCGGCAGCCTCGTCGAGGCGTCCCTGCTCGAGCAGCGCGTCGCCGAGACCGACGGCGACGGTCACGTAGTGGCCCTGGTTGCCCATCCGCTCGAGCGCCCCGCAGCTGGCACGGATGAACGCCTCGGCGGCAGCCGGCTCGCCCGCGAGCAGCTCGATCTCACCGGACTCGGACTGCAGAGCGGTTGCCTGGACCCCGAGGCCGAGCTCCTCGGCCAGGGCCAACCCTCGAGCCGCGAGTCCACGCGCGAGCTCGAAGTTGCCGCGCATCGCCTCCAGCCGAGCCTCGATCCGGAGCATCGTCCCCTCGAGCCTGCGATCGCCTTCGACTCGGCCGCGCATCTGCTCGATGCGCTCGAGAGCGGCGGGGACCGGGTCGGTCCGTGCAGCGAGGCAATCAGGACGTAGTTGAGGCTGATGCTCTCCTGAAACCGGTCGCCGACCTTGCGGGCGTGCTCCGCCGACCGCTCGAGATCGGCGATCGCCCGAACCGAATCGCCCGCCCAGAACCGAAGCTGGCCGGCGAGCCCCAGCGCGCGGGCCAGTCCGGCTTCGTCTCCGAGCTCCTCGAAGACGGCGGCCGGCCCGGCGAGCTCGAGCCGGATCTGGTCGTGCGAGGTCTCGGCAGTCGTGAACAGACGCATGCTCGTCAGCGCAACCGACGCGTCAGCCGTCAGGCGGCGCTCGCCGAGCTCCTCGCCGATGCGGACAGCCTCTGCCAGCACCAGCTCACTCCGGTCCCATTCCCCGGCCTCGTTCAGGGCTCGCCCGAGACGCGGCAGGATCGCGAGCCGTCGCAGATCGCCGGCCGGGTAGAGGTCGACGGCACGGCTCAGCAGGGAGGTGGCGCCGCGCATGTCGCCGCGCGCCGCGGCCTTCTCCCCTGCCGCGGTGAGCCGGTCGGCCGCCTGCTCGGCCAGTCGTTGCGCCGTCTCGCCCGCCGGGACCGAGCTCGACCCGGTAGCGGTACGCGCGCTCGAGGTGGTAGCCGACCACCTCGTCCAGCTCCACGAGGTCGCTGCCGCGCTCGACCATCCAGGTGGCGAAGCGCTCGTGCAGCTCCGCACGCGTCGCCTTCGGAAGCGCGTCGTACGCCGCGTCGCGGATCAGGAGGTGGCGGAACCGGTACGCGTCCTCACCCGGGAACTGCGGACGATCGGGCCGCACGAGCTCGCGGCGCACGAGCGCGGTGAGCGGGGCGAACAACTGGGCCTCGAGCGGCGAGAGCGCCTGTACGGCACCGCGATGGAAGACGCGCCCTTCGACCGAGCCTCGCTCCAGGACTACTCGCTCGAGGGGGTCGAGCTGGTCGAGCCGCGCCGCGAGGAGCGCCTGGATCGTCGGGGGCACGGCCACGACGCCATTGGGCGACTCGCGCAGGAGGGCGACCATCTCCTCGACGAAGAGCGGGTTCCCTTCTGCCGCGTCGAGGATCCTGGTGCGCAGCTCCGGGTCCGCGGCTGACCCTTCGAGCAGCCTGGCGACGAGCACATCGGCATCCGCGGCCGCCAACGGCTCCAGGAGCACGGTCGTCGCATTGAGCTTGCCTCCGCCCCACCCCGGCCTGCGGTCGAGCAGCTCCGGCCGTGCCATGCAGAGCAGGAGGATCGGCGCGTCCCTGCTCAGGTCGGCGATATGGTCGACGAGGTCGAGGAACACGTCCTCGCCCCAGTGGATGTCGTCCAGCACGACGACGAGCGGCGCCGCAGCGGCAACGGCCTCGAGCAGCCGCCGCGTCGCCCACGCGATCTCCTCGACGGACGAGACGAGGCTGTCGTCACCGAGGACTGCGTGGATCGCGCGCACCGCGTCCGCGTCCAGCCCGTACTCGGCGAGCCGCTCGGCCGGCTCGGCCCCGAGCAGCTGCTTCAGCACCTCGACGACGGGCCAGTAGGCGATTCCGTCGCCGTACGACAGACACGTCCCGCGAACGACGGCAACGGCTCCGAGGCCGGAGAGGAACTCGAAGGCCAGCCGCGACTTCCCGACGCCGGCGGCACCGAGCACCGTGAAGAGCTGGCAGGAGTTGTCCGCGACCGCCTGCGCCATCGCTGCCTGCAGCCGTGCGAGCTCGCGTTCCCTTCCCACCATTGCCCCGGCCAGCGGTCGAGGATCGACCTCGGTGCGCAAGGAGACCAGGCGGAAGGCTGCGACCGCCGCCGCCTTTCCCTTCAACTCGAGCGGCGCGACCGCCTCGGCGACGACGGCGTCGCGCACGAGCGCTCGCGTCTCGGGGCCGAGCAGCACCTCGCCCGGTTGCGCGGCTTGCTCGAGGCGGGCGGCGACGTTCACCGCATCCCCGGTCGCAAGCCGCTCCTCCGTTCCTGTAACCACCTCGCCGGTGTTGACGCCGATCCGCAGCTCGAGCGTCGTACCGTAGTCGCGCATCAGCCCGTCGTTCAGCTCGCCGAGACCGTCACGCAACTCGGCGGCAGCACGCACAGCCCGCAGTGCATCGTCCTCGTGCAGCACCGGGATGCCGAAGACCGCCATCACCGCGTCGCCGATGAACTTCTCCACCGAGCCCCCGTGGCGCTCGACGACGAGCCGCGCGGCATCGAAATAGCGCGCCATCACACCGCGCAGTGATTCGGGATCGAGGCGCTCGCCGAGCGCCGTCGATCCCGTGACGTCGCAGAAGAGCACGGTCACCGTCTTGCGCTGCTCACCGGTGTCGACCGGCGCGCCGAGAACGACGCCGCACGCGTCACAGAAGCGGGCGCCTTCACGGTTCTCGTGGCCGCAATTCGCGCACGTGGGCACGCGCTGAGTCTAGGCGGTGTCAACGCCTCGGCACGAGCGCGAGCAGGGCGGCCGGCGCGAGCAGCAGCGGCCACAACGCGATCCCGAGCCCGAACGACCCGGCCAGTGCCGCGATCACGAGCGGCAGCACTGCGTCGAGCGGCACGAGGATGCCGACCGTGAGCACCAGGCTGCTCGAACCGCCGAGCGCGTCGTACAGCCGCGCTTGCAGGATCGGGTACCACCCCGCGTTGACGAAGGCCAGCGCCCCGACGAGGACGAGCTTCGCACCGACGCCCGGGACGAGCAGGAACGCCACGAACAGAACGGCTGCGAGGAGCGCGCTGCCACGGAGGTAGCGAAGACCGTCGACCCGGCGAAGCAGTGGGATCAACGCCACGGAACCCAGCAGGCCGAACCCCGTCCAGGCCGCGACGGCGAGGCCGCCGACAGTCACGGACGCCCCGACGTCGTCGACGAGGTAGAGAGCGAGGAAGGCGAGAAAGACGTCGAGCAGCAGGTCGGCGAGTTCGAGCAGCACCAGCCAGCGCAGCACCTCGCGCCGCGCCAACGCACGAAGCGCGGCTCGCAGCCGTGGCCGGTCCTGCTGGGCGTCGCCGTCGGGAGACCGCCGGACGACGACCACGAGCACGAGCGCGGCGAACGCAAAGACGACGAAGAGACCGCGCCAGCCGAGGCCCGCCTCCGTCCCGGCGGCGAGGAGCAGCGGGCCGACGACCGCGCCGACCCCGCCCGCGACCATCCAGCGCGCCATGTTGTGCTCGCGCCGATCAGGCTGCAGGTCCATCAGCGACGCCTGGGAGAGCGAGACGAACGCCCCGGAGGCGGGATAGAGCAGGGCGAACCCGAGCAGCAGGACCCAGGCCGAGACGGCCGCGGCGGCGACCACGAGCCCGGCGGCGAAACAAAGGCCACCGGCGACGACGAACGCGCGCCGCCTGCCGGTGGTCGCGGCCAGACCGATCACCGGCTCGACGACGAGCGCGACGAGGCTCGGGGCGGCGAGCACCAGCCCGACTGCCGCGTACGACAGCGCGAGGTCGTCCCGAATCAGAGGCCAGGCGGCCTCGCGAGCCCCGAAGACGAGCTCGTCGAGCACTTCGATCGCGAGCAGCGTCGCAACGACGCCGAGCGATCTACTCCGTGCGACCTACCAGGGAGGGTGCGTGCGCATCGAGCGAATCCTACGCGCTCGGGGTAGTTAGCCTCGTTAACGACGTCCGCTAGCTTTCCGTGGTGTCCAGACGCTCCCTCTCAGTCGATCCACCTGATCTAGGGCTCTGGCCGACCGCGAAGGGCCTGGCCGGGCTCTGGCGCGAGCAGAAACGGCTCGTCATCCTCGGGCTGACGTGCGCATTCATCTACTCGGGGCTCTCGCTCGCGATCCCGATCGTCATTCGCCACGCGATCGACGACTCGATCGCGCCGACGAGCGGCAAGGGCACCGCGCTCTGGCCCTACCTGGTGATCGTCGTCGTGCTGGCGGTCGCCCGCTTCGGGATCAACTTCGCACGCCGGTATGCGACGGCACGCACGGGCATCCGGGTCGAAGCGCGCATGCGGGAGTTGCTCTACAAGGCGTACCTCGGCTACCCACGCGCGTTCTACGACCGGCATGCGACCGGCCAGGTCGTCTCCCGCGCGACCAACGACCTCTACCCCATTCGCTACTTCATCGGCTGGGGACTGACCCAGGGGATCCAGTCCCTGATGATGATCTTCGGGATCGCGGTCGTCCTCTGCCTCGTCAACGTGAAGCTGGCCGCGATCGCCCTCGTGACGATGCCGGCCGTCGGCCTGCTCGCGTTCACCTTCGGTCGCAAGGTGGTGCCGATCTCGCGGCAGGTGCAGCAGTTGAAGGCGAACGTGACCGAAGCTGCCGACGAAGCAGTCGTCGGCATCGAGATGGTGCAGGCGTTCGGTCGCGAGGACGACGTCCAGAACCGCTTCGGCGTAAGGCGGAGGCTGTGCGCGACGGCGTGCTGCGCCAGGCGCGGATCGAAGCCGCCTTCCTGCCCGGCCTGCTCTTCCTGCCGACCCTGTCGATCGGCGCCGTTCTGCTGTTCGGCGGTCGCGACGTGATCAACGGCACGCTCACCTACGGCGAGTTCTTCCTCTTCTACCAACTGCTCCTGCAGCTGGTCTGGCCGCTGGAGGCGCTCGGCTGGATCCTCTCGCTCGCCCAGCGCGCGACAGCGTCGGCATCGCGCAGCTTCGCCTGGTTGCGCGGGGTCGAGACGATCCCCGAGCCGACCCATCCGACCCAGCTCCCGGCCGGCCGGCTCTCGGTCGCCTTCCAGGGCGTTCGGTTCTCCTACGGCACAGGCTCGGAGGTGCTCTCGGGCATCGACCTGGCCTCGAGCCAGGCGAGATCGTCGCCGTCTGCGGGCCGACCGGCGCCGGCAAGACCTCGCTGCTCAACCTGCTGCCACGCTTCTATGACCCCACCGAAGGACGCGTCCTCGTCGGCGGCGTCGACGTGCGCGACGTCCCGATCGCCGAGCTCCGCTCGGCGGTCGCGATCGTGACCCAGAAGCCGATCCTCTTCTCGATCCCGCTGCACGAGAACCTGACCGCCGCGCGCCCCGACGCGCCGTGGGAAGAGGTCGTCGCCGCCTGCGAGGCCGCCGGCGTCGCGCAGTTCGCCGCCGGACTGCCGGACGGCTACGAGACCCTGATCGGCGAGCGTGGCGTCAACCTCTCCGGCGGTCAGCGACAGCGCGTGGCACTCGCGCGCGCGCTCGTCGCCGGCGCGCGCGTCGTCGTGCTCGACGACCCGATGTCGGCCGTCGACACCGAGACCGAGCGCCACCTCGTCGAGAACCTCCGCCCGGCACTCTCGGGTCGCACGGTGTTGATCGCGACGCAGCGCCTCTCGACCGTCGAGGTCGCAGACCGCGCTGTCGTGGTCGACGACGGCATCGTGGTCGAGTTCGGCACGCCACAGGACCTGCTGCGGGCGGGCGGCGTCTTCGCCGCGCTCTTCGGGGAGGAAGTCAGTGCCGCGGCCTAGAGCTCCCAAGCGGACCGGCCTGACACGCCTCGGGCGCTACCTCGTCGGGCAGCGCGGGCGCGTTGCGCTGCTCGCGATCGTCGGCGTCTGCTCGGCCGCTGCACCGGTGGCCGCGCTCCTCGTCGTGCAGGACGCGATCAACAACGGGATGGAGGGTCATGACGAGTCCCGGCTGACCCGCGACGTCGCGATCTACCTCGCGATCAACGCGCTCGCCTGGGTGCTGCAGACGACGCTCGTCCGTGGGCTCGCCGGTGTCGGCCAGAGCGTCGTGCTCGGGCCTGCGGCGCGACCTCTTCGACCACCTGACCACCCTCTCCCTGCGCTACTTCTCGCAGCAGAAGGCCGGGTGGATCATCGCGCGGCTGACCTCCGACGTCGACGCGCTCTCCGATGTCCTCTCGCAGGGGCTGACGACGCTCGTCGTCAACACGTTGACGCTGCTCGCCGCGATCGTCGGCCTGTTCATCCTCGACTGGCGGCTGGGGCTCGTGGCGCTCGTGATCCTGCCGCCGACACTCGTCCTCACACGCTGGTTCCAGGTGCGCTCCCACGCCGCCTTCCTGCAGGTGCGCGAGACGATCTCCTCGATGACGGCCCAGATCGCCGAGTCGGTCTCGGGGATGGCCGTGATCCAGGCGTTCAACCGTGAGCAGGCGTTCCACGCCGAGTTCGACTCGGCCAACGATGCAAACCGGCGGACGAACACCCACGCGCAGTACCTCAACTCGCTGTTCTTCCCGGGGATCGAGATGCTCGGTGCGATCGCGATGGTGTCGGTGCTCTGGGTCGGCGGGCGGATGATCACCGACGACACGCTGCAGATCGGAACGCTCGTCTCCGCAGTCTTCCTCCTCAATCTCGTCTTCCAGCCGTTGCAGGAGCTCTCCGATCTGTACGGGCAAGTGCAGTCGGCGGGCGCCGCGATGGAGAAGATCACGACCGTGCTGGACGTCGAGGCGGAGATTCGCGACGAGCCAGGCTCGACACCGGCCCCACGGATCGAGGGGGACCTGCAGCTCGACCACGTCACCTTCGCGTACGGCAAGGAGCCGGTGCTCCATGCGATCGACATCCACGTCGAGCCCGGCGGGTGCCTCGCGCTCGTCGGCGAGTCCGGCGGCGGCAAGTCGACGACCGCGAAGCTCGTCGGCCGCTTCTACGACCCCGACAGCGGGGCGATCCGCGTCGACGGACGCGACCTTCGCGAGCTCGAGCTTCGCTCGTATCGCCGACAGCTCGGCGTCGTCCTCCAGGACCCGTTCCTGTTCGCAGGCACGATCGCCGACAACATCCGCTTCGCGCGGCCCGAGGCAACAGACGAGGAGGTCGCCGACGTCGCGACGTCGGTCGGCATCGACCGCATCGCACGCCGCTTCGACGAAGGCCTGCTGCACGAGGTGCACGAAGGCGGTAGCGGCCTCTCGGCCGGTGAGCGCCAGCTGATCTCGATCGCCCGCGCCCTCCTCGCAGACCCACGCATCCTGATCCTCGACGAGGCGACGTCGAACATCGACCGGCCGACGGAGATCCTGATCGAACGCGCGCTCGACCGGCTTCTACGAGGCCGTACCTCGATCATCATCGCCCACCGCCTCGCAACCGTCCGTCGTGCCGACCAGATCCTCGTGATGGAGCACGGCCGCATCAGTCAGCGCGGACGCTTCGACGAGCTCCTCGCCGCCGAAGGGCCGTTCAGACGGCTCGCGAGTCAGCTACAGGGCTCGGGGGAATTGCAGGCCGCGCCGGTGACCGGCAGCCGGGCCAGCAGCTCGGCGAGTGTCGCGAGCTCCGAGCCGGAATAGCGGCCGACGAACAGCTCGTCGACGCCGCGGAGGTGCGTGACGCCGGCCGCGCGCAGCTTGGCGCGGCCCTCGGGGGTCAGCTTCGCGTAGGAGACACGTGCGTCGGAAGCGCAGGTTTCCTTGCTGACGTAGCCAGAGCGTTCGAGCCCCTCGAGCAGACGCGTGATCCCCGAGGCGGTGAGCAGGACCCGCTCGGCCAGGTCGACGCGCCGCAGCATGCCTCCCTCGGCGTACGAGAGGTGCAGCAGCACCTCGTAGTCGTTCAGGGTCAGGCCGTGCACGCGCTGCAGCTGCGCCGAAAGCTCCCGCGTGATCGCCGCGTGCGCGCGCAGGAACGAGACCCAAGAGTCGAGTTGCCGCGGAGGTGTCAGGGTGTTCGCCATCGGCTGAAAGTCCTTGCGCCCTCAAGTGTAGCGGGAAACCCTGACCTCGCCTAGTGCCGATAGGTTTATCAATATGTCGCGGTCGGGCGAGCGTTCGCAAGGGATCGAGGTGCGGGGCCTCGTCAGGCAGTTCAAGGACGTGCTGGCCGTCGACGGAATCGACCTGACGATCTCCCCGGGCGAGATCTACGGGTTCCTCGGCCCGAACGGGGCGGGCAAGTCGACGACCGTCCACATGCTGACCACGCTGCTGCCGCCCACCGCAGGCCACGCCACGGTCGCCGGGTACGACATCGTTCGCGAGGGACCACAGGTGCGCGCAGCGATCGGCGCCGCTCTCCAGGAGACCGCGCTCGACCCGTTCCTGACCGGCCGCGAGCATCTGCGCCTCCAGGCCTCCCTGCACGGGATCCGGGGCGCGAAACGGCAGGAGTTGATCGACCGGCTGCTCACGCGTGTCGGGCTGACGTCGGCGGGCGACCGGAAGATCCGCACCTACTCCGGCGGCATGAAGCGCCGGCTCGACCTGGCCCTGTCACTGATCCACTCGCCGTCGATCCTGTTCCTCGACGAGCCGACGACCGGGCTCGACCCGCAGAGCAGGACGGCGCTCTGGGAGGAGGTCGGGCGGCTCGCCCGTGACGAGGGCGTCACCGTCTTCCTGACGACGCAGTACCTGGAGGAGGCCGACGTGCTCGCCGACCGGGTCGGGATCATCGACCACGGCCGGATCGTCGCCGAGGGCACGCCGGCCGCCCTGAAGGCCGAGATCGGCAAACCGACCGTCGAAGTCGTACCGGAGGAAGGCGCGGAAGGCCTGCGTCTGGCGTCGATCCTCTCACGCTTCGGGGTCGAAACGGCCGCCCGCCCGGGCGCGAGCGCGGTGCAGCTCGACGGGCACGGCGCGCTCGCGGACGTGATCCGGGCGCTCGACCAGGAGAACCTGCGCGCGGCGGAGATCAACCTGCACCAACCGTCGCTCGACGACGTGTTCCTCGCCAAGACAGGGCACACACTCGAGGGTTCGATCGACGAATGAACGTGTTCGTCGCGCAGGTCTCGCTGATCGCGCGGAGATCGGTCGTGCGCAACGCCCGGCAGCCGGGCACGTGGATCCCACCGCTCACGTTCCCGCTGATCCTGATGGCGGTCAATTCGAACGGCCTTCGTGCTGCGACGCATCTGCCTGGCTTCCCCACCAGGTCGTTCCTCGCGTTCTTCATGCCCTTCGCGTTCATGCAGGGCGCGCTGTTCGCCTCCGGGATCGCAGGCGTCGACTTCGCGCGCGACATCGACACCGGCTTCTTGAACCGCCTGGCGCTCACGCCCATCCGCGACAGTGCGCTGCTGCTCGGCCAGATCGGCGGGGCGCTCGGTATCGGCACGATCCAGGCCGTCGCCTACCTGCTCGTCGGGATCGCAGCCGGGGTGCACATCTCTGCGGGCGTCGGCGGCGCCGTTCTGATCCTCGTGCTGGCGATCCTGATCGCCGGCGGCTTCGGCACGCTCGGCATCTGGCTGGCTCTGCGCACGGGTTCCGGAGAGGGCGTGCAGTCGATGTTCCCGCTGCTCTTCTTCCTGCTCCTGATCTCGAGCATGAACCTGCCGCGCAACCTGATCGAGGTGACGTGGTTCCGTGATCTCGCGACGCTGAACCCCGTCAGCTACCTGATCGAGGCGCTGCGCTCGCTCGTGATCGAGGGCTGGAACGCGCAGGCGCTCGCGCTCGGGTTCGTGTTCACGTTCTTGCTGATCGGCATCTCGATGCTGCTCGCCGCACGCCAGTTGAAGCTGAGGATGACCCGCACGTGAGGTCACGGATCGACGTGATGCTCGCGCTGGCCTACCGGCAGACGACGGTGCTGCTGAAGAACCCGTCGCTCTTCCTGCCTCCGATGCTCTTTCCGCTGATGAACTTCATGGCGTTCGCCGGCGGCCTCTCGCGCCTGCGCCACGTGCCGGGCTTCAACTTCAGCGCCGGCTACACCGCCTTCCAGTTCGTGTTCGTGCTCCTCCAGTCAGCCGCGTTCGGCGGTGTATTCGCCGGCTTCGGAATCGCGCGCGACTTCGAGCGCGGCTTCGCGAAACGGCTGCTCGTCTCGGCGCCCCAGCGGAGCGGCATCATCCTCGGCTACGGGCTCGCGTCGCTGATCCGCTGGCTGATGATCGCCGTCGTCTTGACGATCGTGGCGCTGGTCGCCGGCATGCAGGTCGGCGGCAACGGTGTCGACCTGGTCGGGCTGTACGGGCTCGCGATCATCTTCAACCAGGTCGGACTCCTCTGGGCCTGCGGTGTCGCGATGCGGTTCCGGTCGACCCAGGCGGGCCCGCTGATGCAGACGCCCGTCTTCCTGCTGCTCTTCCTCGCTCCGGTCTACGTGCCGCTCAGCCTCCTGCAGGGCTGGATCCACCAGGTCGCGCGGTTCAACCCCCTCACTTTCCTGGTCGAATCGGGACGCGGCTTCATCGAGGGTGAGCCGACGCAGGTTGCGGCCGCCTTCTCGATCGCCCTGGCACTGCTGGCCGTGTTCGCCGTCTGGGCTCGCACGGGTCTCGCCCGCGCCGAACGCGCGGGCTAGACGCGCCCGAACACCGAGACCTGCTCGGTCGTCCGCCGGCGACGCATCACCTCGCCGCCGTCCGAGTCGTTGCCGACGGCCGTGTTGCCCTCGACGGTGTCGAGCGTCGCCCCGCGTGCGCGCACGACGATTCCGACGTGGTCCGGCACACCGCCGTCCCAGTCGAAGACCGCGATGTCGCCGGGCCGCGGCGCGCCGGAGGCAACCCTGCCGGTAGCTCGCAGCCACGCCGAGAGCGTCGGCACGTACGCCACTCCTCGCGGCGAGACGCCCGCGCCGTGCCAGCCTCGACAGAGCACGACGCCGGCACCGACGTCGAAGCAATACGAGACGAAGATCGCGCACCAGGGGGCGCCGTCGAGGCCGAACCAGCGCCCGAACATCGTCCGGTTCGAGCCCGGCGGGGACTCCCTCACACCAACGTGCCGCAGAGCCTCGACCACCGCACGGTGGCCAGCGCTCTCGCTCATGCGGTGAACTTACAACGAACCGCTGAAGGTGTCGCACCCGCTCGGCTCACCGCGCTGGAAGCCCCGCCGGAACCACCGCTGCCGCTCGGCCGACGACCCGTGCGTCCACGTCTCGGGATTGACCTGACCCTGGGTCGCCTGCTGGATCCGGTCGTCGCCGACGGCGCCCGCGGCGTCGAGCCCGTCCGCGATGTCGGCGTCGGTGAGGTCGACGATGTAGCCGGTCGCGACCGCGTTCCTCGCCCACACCCCGGCGTAGCAGTCGGCTTGCAACTCGGTGCGAACCGACCGGCTCTCGGCTCCCTGTGAGCCGCCGGGCTTCAGATCTCCGAACAGATCCTGCGCGTGATGGCCGTACTCGTGGGCGATCACGTAGGCCTCGGCGAACGGACCGCCCTTCGCGCCGAAGCGGTCGTGGAGCTCCTGGTAGAAGCCGAGGTCGATGTAGACCTTCTTGTCGACCGGGCAGTAGAACGGGCCGACGTCGGTCGTCGCGTCGCCGCAGCCGGTACTCGTCGAGCCCGTGAAGAAGACCGTCGGCGCCTGCCGGTAGGCCTTCCCGTGCGCCTGGAAGTAGCCGGCCCAGTACTTCTGGACGCTGTTGACGTCGCCGAGGATGCGGCAATCCTGGCGTGTGTTCGCATCGGCACCCGTCCGGCAATCCTCGCCCAGCGACTGAGACGGCTGCTGGCCCGCCTGCGTGACGCCGTCGAGACCTCCGTACGTCCCGGTGCTGGTGCCGCCGAGGAGCGCGAAGAGAACGTAGACGACGATCGCGACGACCCCGAGACCGCCACCGCCGATCGCGATCGGACCGCCGCCGAAGCTGCCTCCGCCGAGGCCGCGCCGGTCCTCCACCTGGGACGGATCGAGCTGGGCGCCGCTTCTGAACCGCATCTCGCGGGCACCCTAGCTCGCCGCACATGTCTTATGACTCCCATGAGTTTGTTTTATGTACTATCTCGACCATGTCAATGAACAAACCCACCAAGCAGACCTTCCTGGCAGCCGTCCTACTCGCCCTCGCGCTCGTCGGCGGCGCCAGCGCAGCCTCGCGCGACACCACCCTCTCGCTGGTCGGTTACTCGACCCCGAAGTCGGTGATGGGCAAGATCATCCAGGCCTGGCAGAAGACGCCGAACGGCAACGGCGTCAGCTTCAACCAGTCGTACGGCGCGTCGACCGACCAGGCCCGCGCGGTTGCGAACGGCCTCAAGGCTGATCTCGTCTTCCTCTCCACCGGAGACGACGTGAACCTGCTCGTCGACGCCGGACTGGTCGACTCGAAATGGAACAAGCAGGGCTACGCCGGCATCGCCGCGGACACGGTCGTCGTCTTCGCGGTCCGGAACGGCAACCCGAAGCACATCAAGAGCTGGAGCGACCTCACGCGGTCCGGCGTGCAGGTGGTGACGCCGAACCCGTTCAGCTCGGGGTCGGCCAAGTGGAACATCCTTGCCGCCTACGGCGCCGAACGACGCCTTGGCAAGACCGACAAGCAGGCGACCGCGTACGTGCAGCAGCTGTTCGAGCACGTCGTCTCGCAGGACACGTCCGGCCGGAACGCGACCAACACGTTCCTCGCCGGCAAGGGCGACGTCCTGATCACGTACGAGAGCGAAGCCATCAACTCGCGCCTCAACGGCCAGGACATCCAGTACGTGATCCCGCGTCAGTCGATGCTGATCGAGCTGCCGATGGCGGTCACGAAGTCGAGCTCGAACAAGGACAAGGTGAACCAGTTCATCCAGTTCGTGAAGGGCTCGACGGCGCAGGATCTGTTCGCGCAGTACGGTTTCCGGCCCGTCGACAAGAAGATCCTGGCGAAGTACGCGTCGAAGTATCCGGCGAGGCCGGGCATCTTCAAGGTCGACGACAAGATCATCGGCGGCTGGCGGAACGCCGACAAGGTCTGGTTCGACCCGAACAAGGGTCGCATGGTGGCGATCGAACGGGCGATCGGAGGACCCTCCTCTGGGTAGCTCGACCTACGCCGCACCGCTGAAGGGGAGAGCAGCAGGGAGATCGAGCGAGAGGGCCGCGACGGCCCTCTCGCTCGGCTTCACGACCGCGTACCTCTCGATCATCGTCGTGCTGCCGATCGCCGCACTCGTCTGGGCCTCGCGCGGGAACGGCATCGCGGCGTTCTGGTCGGTCGCCACGCAGCCCGAGGCGATCGCTGCACTGAAGCTGAGCCTGGGCGCGGCGTTGATCGTCTCGCTCGTCAACGCCGTGGTCGGAACGATCACCGCCTGGGTGCTCGTGCGCGATGACTTCCGCGGCAAGAGCCTCGTCAATGCGGTGATCGATCTGCCGTTCGCGCTACCGACCATCGTCGCCGGGCTGACGCTGCTCGCCCTCTACGGGCCCCAGTCGCCGGTCTCGATCAACGTCGCGTACACCCGAACCGCGATCGTCCTGGCGCTGCTCTTCGTCACCCTGCCGTTCGTCGTGCGAACCGTGCAGCCGGTGCTGCTCGAGCTCGACCGCGAGTCGGAGGAAGCGGCTCGCTCGCTCGGCGCGAGCGAGTTCCGCGTCTTTCGCAGCGTTGTGCTGCCGAACATCCTGCCCGGGATCCTCTCGGGCGTCGCGCTCGCGTTCGCACGCGCGGTCGGAGAGATCGGTGCGCTCGTCCTGATCTCGGGGAACCTCCCCTACAAGACGGAAGCCGCCTCGGTGTTCGTCTTCAACCACATCCAGTCGGGCGACCAGGCCGGTGCGTCCGCCGTGGCAGTGCTGATGCTCTCGATCTCGTTCGCGCTGCTGCTCTCGATCGGCGGCCTGCGCTACCTGGCGACGAGGCATGAACGTGCGTAAGTACGTACTGCGCTTCATCGCGCTGACGTATCTGCTGGTCGTCCTGCTCGGGCCGCTGGCGATGGTCTTCAACCGCGCGTTCGACAAGGGCGCGGGCCACCTCTGGGATTCGCTCTCCGATCCGAACACCGTGCACGCGTTCAAGCTCACCCTCGAGATCGCGGCGATCGCCGTCCCGCTGAACACGATCTTCGGCGTCGTCTGCGCGCTGGCGATCGTGCGGCGCCGCTTCCCGGGTGCAGGGATCGTGAACGCGCTCGTCGATCTGCCGCTCGCCATCTCCCCCGTCGTCGTCGGGTTGTCGCTGTTCCTCCTCTACGGACGCACGGGCTGGTTCGGGCAGTGGTTCGCGGATCACAGCATCCAGATCCTGTTCGCACTGCCGTCGATGGTGTTCGCGACCGTGTTCGTCTCGCTGCCGTTCGTCGCACGCGAGGTCGTCCCGACGCTGCGGGAGATCGGCGACGAGCAGGAGCAGGCTGCGACGACGCTCGGCGCGGGCGCCTGGACGACGTTCTGGCGCATCACGCTGCCGTCGATCCGCTGGGCGGTGATCTACGGCGTCGTCCTGACGACGGCGAGGTGCCTCGGCGAGTACGGGGCGGTCGCCGTCGTCTCCGGGAACATCGAAGGGCAGACGCAGACGGCGACGCTCCGCGTCCAGGACGCCTACGAAAACTTCGACTTACCCGGCGCGTACGGCATCTCGCTCGTACTCGCCGTCATCTCCGTGATCGTCCTGGTGGCGATGACCCTGATCAAGCCGAGAGAGGAGCAGGCATGAGCATCGAAGTACGCAACATCTCGAAGCGCTTCGGCAGCTTCCAGGCGCTCGACGACGTCTCGGTCGAAATCGAAACCGGTTCGCTGACGGCGCTGCTCGGGCCGTCCGGCTCGGGCAAGTCGACGCTGCTGCGGATCATCGCGGGCCTCGAGCAGCCCGATGCGGGCGCGATCGGCCTCGGCGGCGAGGACGCGACGGTCTTGACGCCGCAGAAGCGGGGCGTCGGCTTCGTGTTCCAGCACTACGCGGCCTTCAAGCACATGACGGTGCGCGACAACGTGGCGTTCGGCTTGAAGGTGCGCAAGCGGCCGGCCGACGAGGTGCGCAAGCGGGTCGCCGACCTGCTCGCACTCGTCCAGCTCGAAGGCTTCGCTGACCGCTACCCGGCCCAGCTCTCAGGCGGCCAGCGGCAGCGGATGGCGCTCGCCCGCGCTCTCGCTCCCGAGCCGCGGGTGCTGCTTCTCGACGAGCCGTTCGGCGCCCTGGATGCGCGGGTTCGTGCCGAGTTGCGCCTCTGGCTGCGCCGGCTGCACGACGAGACACACACGACGACCGTGTTCGTCACGCACGACCAGGAAGAGGCGATGGACGTGGCCGACCGGATCGTGGTCATGAACCACGGTCGCATCGAGCAGGTCGCCGCGCCGCGCGAGCTCTACGACAGGCCGGCGAACGAGTTCGTGATGTCTTTCGTCGGACAGGCAAACCGGTTCGGCGACTCGTGGGTGCGCCCGCACGACTTCCAGCTGACCCTGACGCCGAACGGCACGACGCGGGAGGCGATGGTCGAGCGGGTCACGCATCTCGGTTTCGAGGTCCGAGTCGAGCTGGCGCGCGACGACGGTGAGCGCTTCGCCGTGCAGCTGACTCGCGACGAGGTCGAGCGCCTCGAGCTCGCTCGCGGCCAGATCGTCTACATCAAGCCGACCCGCGAAACGAGATTTGGGAGAGAAACCACGGGTTTCCCTCCCAAGACCCACCCTTCCGGGATCGCCGCCCGCGGGACCTGACTGTGCCTCCCGGCCGGCCAAGCCGGCCTCCGGCAGCAAACGTCGGTGGCCCGACGGAATGAGTGAGCGCAGGCGATTGCCGCCGGAGCCGGGCTTCGCCCGGCGGGAGGCGACCGGCGATTCGACAAGGCGCGTCCGGAAGGGAGGCCCACGGAGGGAAACCTCGGTTTCCCTCCGCGCTAATGGGGTGCCCAGGCGTCGGGATCGGCGGCGAGCTCCCGGACGTTCTCGGGTAGCTCGCCGGCCGCGAGGTCGGCGAGCGTGACCGACTCGAGCACCGCGCGGAGACTCGCTCGCACCGCCACCCAGACGTCGCGCAGCGGCGCGGCGCTACCCGTGTAGGCGAGCTGCTCGGAGCGGACGCCACGAACGTTCGCGAGCGGCCCGTCGACGGCTCGGATCACGTCCGCAAGACTGATCTCGGCTGCCGGGCGGGCGAGCCAGTAGCCGCCGTCGGCGCCGCGACGACTGGCCACGATCCCCGCGTTTCGTAGGTCGACCAGGATGTTCTCGAGGAAGTTGACCGGGATCTCCTGCGCCTGCGCGATGCGGTCCCCCTTGGTCGGCCCTTCGCCGGCCGCAGCCAGCTCGACAGCCGCGCGGATCGCGTAGTCGGCCTTGGCGGAGACTCTCACGGCGCGACCGAACCGAACGAGTCGAGCAGGATCCGAATCTCGCAGAGCTCGTGGAAGCCGAGCTGCCTGAGGATCGGCCGCGACATCGGCGAGGCCTGCGTGACGAGCGCCGGTGTGCCGCGGGCGACTGCGTCCTGCCAGCGGGCGGCGACCAGCGCGCGGTAGGCGCCGCGACCCCGGGCCTCCGGCAGAGTCGAGCCGCCAAAGAGCGCGACCGCATGCTCGGAGAACGACGCCGAGCCACGGGCCACCGGCTCGCCGTCGACGTAGGCGACGTAGACGACGTTGTCCGGGTCGGGCTCGGGATCCGCAGGCAGATCCGTCGGGACCGGCCCGCCGAACGCGACAGCCGCGATCCGAGCCGCGGCAAGATGCTCCGCTCGGGTGGCAGCCCGGCGAACCTCGACGTCCGCAGGCGGCTGCGCCGGAGGCTCGGTCAGCACCATCCCGACGGCGAGCGGTATCGGGTCGTCGTCGACGAGCCCGAGCTCGAGCAGCCGCTCGACGAGATCGTCCGGTGTCGCGTGCGTCCCGATCTCCCAGGTGCACACGGCGCGACCCTTCGCCTGTAGATGGCCGTGGATCTCCGCGCGCACGTCGTCCACCTCGTCGGCCCGCAAGCGAAAGCGCTGGGCAACGTTCCAGCCCGGTTCGTCACCGCGACCCATCCAGAGGACATAGCGGTCGGTGACGACGCGCTCGTCGGTCGGACCAAGCGGCGTGTACGTGTTGGCGTTCTCTGCGAGTTCGACGAGCGAAGGCATTCGGCTCAATTCTCCGGGTAGAGCTTCGAGCGCCAGGCGCCCCGATAGATCGACTTCAGATCCTCGACCCGCTCGACGTACGCGCGCGTCTCGGCGAACTGGATCGGCTGATGATTCGCGCGCCAGCGATCGACGTTTCCCTGGCCGGCATTGTAGGCGGCGAGCACGAGCTGTTCATCGCCGTACTTCTTGAAGAGATTGTCGAGATACCAGGCTCCGTACCGGATGTTGATCTCGGGGTCGTACAGATCGCTCGTGCGAAACGCATGACCGCCCGTGCGCAAGGCGATGCCTTTCGCCGTCGTCGGCGTCAGCTGCATCAACCCGATCGCGCCCGAGGACGACTTGGCGCTCGGCCGGAACTTCGATTCCTGGTAGATGACCGCGGCGAGGAGTGCCGGATCGAGGCCGTGCTCGCGGGCATGGACGCGCACGAATTCGCTGTAGCGCAACGGATAGCGAATGCGCTCGTACCACGGCGGGGACGTCTCGTCGACGTACAGGAACGCGCCGGCGAGAACGGCCACGAGGCCGACGACGGCCAGCAGGCGCTTCACTCGGCGGTCAGCTCCGCCATCACCGACTTCACGAACGCGTCCAGCTCCTCCAGCGAGCCCATGTTCTTGAACGACCAGTCGGCGCGCTCGATCTTCTCGCGGTCGGGCAGGAAGCGACCTTCCCGGTCGTCGATGGCGACGTCCGAGCGAGCGCGGCGCAGCTTCGCCGGGGCGGTGATCACGACCACCTTGTCGAACCGTGCATCCCCGCCAGTCTCGTAGAGCAGCGGAACCTCGGTGACGGAGACACGCGGCGCGTCGGGTAGGGCGGCGAGGTCATCGCGCCACTGCAGATACTCCGCCGAGACGAGCGGGTGCAGGAGCGCTTCGAGCCACCCGAGCGCGTCTTCGTCGTTGAAGACGATCGTGCCGAGAGCCCCGCGGTCGATCTCCCCGTCAGGCGCCAGCACGCCGTTTCCGAGCCGCCCGACGATCGTCTGCTTCACCTCGTCGCGCCGCAGGAGATGGTGGACGATCTCGTCGCTCGAGACCGTTGCCGCGCCGTTCCGCGCGAACGCGCGAAGAGCTTCAGACTTGCCTGCGCCGATGCCGCCGGTGATCGCGACGGCGACCGGGCGGCTCACTCGTCGGACGAGGACGCCTCCGGTGCCGGCACGGCGTCCGGCTCCGGCGCTGCGACTTCGGCCTCGCCCTGAAGGTCGGCCTCTGCCTCAACGTCAGCCTCTGCTTCGGCCTCAGGCTCGGCCTCGGCTTCTGCCTCTGCCTCGACCTCGGCCTCAGCGGGAGCGACCGCGTCAGCGACCGGCTCGTCGGCCTGCTCGACTGCCGACTCGGCTTCGAGCGGCTCTTCGGCGAAGACGTCCTCGGAGAGATCGAGGTTCGGCCGCGTGTGCACCGACTCGGCTCCGTCGGCGCGCGGCTGCACGGGATCGGTGTCCTCGACGCGCTTCAGCGACAGCGAGAGGCGCCGGCGGTCACCGTCGACCTCGATGATCTTGACGTTGACGGGCTGGCCCTGCGCCACGACCTCACGCGGGTTCTCGACGTGGTGCTGGGCGAGCTCGGAGATGTGGACGAGACCCTCGACACCCGGCAGGATCTCGACAAAGGCGCCGAACGTGACGACCTTCGTGACCCGGCCTTCGACGACGTCGTTCTCGTGGTAGCTCGAGAGCACCTGCTGCCACGGATCGCTCTGCGTCTGCTTGAGACCGAGCGAGATCCGCTGGCGCTCGCGGTCGATGTCGAGCACCTTGACCTCGACGGTCTGGCCGATCTCGAGCACCTCGGAGGGGTGGTTGACATGCGACCACGACAGCTCCGAGATGTGGATCAGGCCGTCCATCCCGTTGAGGTCGACGAAAGCGCCGAAGTCGACGATGTTCGAGATCTGGCCTTCGACGACGTCACCGGGTTGCAACTTGTCGAGAATCTGCTGGCGCTGATCCTTGCGCTCTTCTTCGAGCACAGCGCGCCGCGAGAGCACGACGTTGTTGCGCGAGCGGTTGAGCTCGATCACCTTCGCGCGCAGCTCCTGGCCAAGGAACTCGTCGAGGTCCTGGACACGACGAATGTCGACGAGCGACGCGGGCAGGAAGCCGCGAACGCCGAGGTCGAGGATCAGGCCGCCCTTGACGACTTCGATCACGCGCCCGTTGACGGGCTCGCCGGACTCGGCTGCACCTTCGATGTTCTTCCAGGCCAACTCGAACCGGGCGCGCTTCTTCGAGAGGATCAAACGCCCTTCGGCGTCCTCCTTCGTGAGCACGAGCGCATCGATCTCATCACCGAGCGACACTTCGTCGGCGGGGTTGACGGAGCGGCGAATCGAGAGCTCGGAGACAGGAATGACGCCTTCCGACTTGTACCCGATGTCGACGAGCACTTCGTCCTTGTCGACGCGCACAACCGTCCCGTGCACGACCTGCCCCTCGTTGATCTCGGGGAACGTCGAATCGTAATCGGGGATGAGCTCGCCGTCCGGGCCTTCGACCCAGACGCCGGGTTCGCGCTCCATAATGTCGTGGCTAGCCAAGGCGGCCGCGAAGTATAGCCAGGTTGGCGTCGAAGCCCGGCTAGGGAAAAACGACACCGCCGCGCTCGTCGAGGCGCGCGTCCTTTGCCCATGCGACGTCCCAGACGTTGCCTTCCGGATCGCGCCACGCGAACCCGCCGCCCCAGAATGCCTCCTCCGGCTCGCCCAAGAGCTCGACGTCGGCGGTCGTCGCAAGCGTCTCGTAGACCGCCCGCACCTCGGCGAACGAGGCCAGATTGACCGCGAGCGTCGTGCCTCGGAAGCCGTCGGCAGGCGGCCCGAACTCCGGCTCGTAGTTGCGCGCGGGGTAGAGCGCGAGCACGACGCCGTTCGTGCACTGGAACGTGCGGTGGTGCTCGTCACTCTCAGGCGTCTCCGCCCACCCGAGGGCCCGAAAGAGCCGCGCCATCCGCTCGACGTCACGGCAAGCGAGCGTCACCAGGTTGATGCGCGCCGGCAACTGCATCAGTTGAGAGCGGACACCACGGGTGCGACCGGGACAACGAGTGAGCGTGATCCGTTGGCCGCCGAAGCCCGGCTTGGCCGGGCGGGAGGCGAGGGACGAAGGGGCAAGGCGCGCGAAGAGGGAAGGGAGGCCCACGGAGGGAAACCGGCGGTTTCCCTCCGTGTTACTTGGCATCCGCCCAGTTGTCGCCGGCGCCGACTTCGACGGCGAGCGGTGGATCGAGGTCGTACGCGCCGACCATCTCCGAGCGCACCAGCTCCCGCACCTTGGAGACCTCCGGGTCCGGCACCTCGAGCAGCAGCTCGTCGTGCACCTGCAGGACGAGCCGCGCGCCTCTCCCCTCCTCGCGCAACCGGCGGGCGATCCGGATCATCGCCACCTTGATGATGTCGGCGTTCGAGCCCTGCATGACGAAGTTGACGGCGATCCGCTCGCCGAAGCCGCGCGTCTGACGATTCGAGGCGCGGATCTCGGGGACGGGGCGGCGCCGGCCGAGCAATGACGTGACGTACCCGTCCTGACCGGCCTGTTCGATCGTCCGCGCGATGAAGTCCTGAACGTGCGGGAAGCGCGCGAGGTACGCGTCGATGTAGCGCTGCGCCTCGTCGCGTGGGATCTCGAGGTTCTCCGAGAGACCGTACGCCGAGATCCCGTAGACGATGCCGAAGTTGATCATCTTGGCGATCGACCGCTGGCCCGAGGTGAGCGCCGCGGGCTCGACGCCGAGCACCTCCGCAGCCGTCGCGGTGTGGATGTCCTCACCACGTTCGAACGCTTCTCGCAGCTTCGGCTCACCCGAGACGTGCGCCAGGATCCGGAGCTCGATCTGCGAGTAGTCCGCCGACAACAGCCGGTGGCCCTCCTCCGCGACGAAGGCCGAGCGAATCTCGCGGCCGAGCTCCGTACGGATCGGAATCGACTGCAGATTGGGGTCGGACGTCGAGAGCCGACCGGTGGCAGCAACCGTCTGGTTGAACGTCGTGTGCAGCCGCCCGTCGTCCTCCGAGAGCAGCGACGGCAGCGGGCCGAGGTACGTGTTGAGCAGCTTGGAGAGCTCCCGCCACTCCTCGATCACCGGCACGATCGCGTGCTCGTGCCGGATCGAACGCAGCACCTTCGCGTCGGTCGAGTACCCCGTCTTGCCCTTCCGGCCCGCGGTCAGGCCCAACTGCTCGAAGAGCACCCGGCCGACCTGCTGCGTCGACCCGATCATGAACTCTGCGCCCGCGAGCTCGTACGCCTGCGTCTCGAGCTCCTCGACGCGGTCGGCGAGCCTGGCCGTGATCTCGCCCATCCGGTAGGTGTCGATCTTCACGCCTGCCTGCTCCATCTGCGCGAGCACGTCCGAGAGTGGCAGCTCGACGCCGCGATAGAGCTCGGTCAGGTTGCGCTCCTCGAGGCGCTCGAGCAGCGGACCGACCAGACGGCGGGGCGTCTCGGCCCGGCGCACGAGCGCGACGGTCTCCTCGTCGGCGGTCGGCGTCGGCAGTAGCTCGACGCCGTACTCGGCTGCGAGGTCGTCGAGCTCGTACGAGGCGCGACCCGGGTCGATCAAATAAGCCGCGAGCAGCGTGTCCTCGCGCGCGTCCACGCCGAGCGACTTGGCGTCGTGGACGATCAGGTCGGCTTCGCGCAGTCGGTCGGCCGGAGGAATCGCGCCGATCAGCACCTCGGCGTCGACGGCCACCGCTGCCCGGTCGCCGTCGAGCGCAAAGCCGACGACTCCTCGTAGCGGCAACTCGGCCTCGCGCCAGGGCACCTCGACCCCCGTGACCGCGAGCGGCGCGGAGGGCACTGCCGCGTCGAGCTCGTCGACCCGGTTCAGCAGATTGCGGAACTCGAACCGGCGGAAGATCTCCTTCAACTCGGCACGATCCGGCGGATTGAGCACCAGCTCGCTCGGGTCGCAGTCGATGTCCAGATCGCGCCGCATCGTCGCGAGCTCCTTCGACAGGCGAGCGAGCTCGGCGTGCTCGGTGATGTTTCGCGCCCGCGCAGGCGAGAGCTCTGACGCGTGCTCGATCACCGCGTCGACCGAGCCGTACTGCGAGATGAGCTGGCCCGCTGTCTTGTCACCGATGCCCGGAACGCCTGGGATGTTGTCCGAGGTATCGCCCTTGAGACCGATGAAGTCCGGCACCTGCTCGGGTGTGACGCCGTACCGAGCCTCCACCCGATCGGGGGTGTAGACGTTCACGTCGGCCACTCCCCGCGGCGTCATCATCAGGCAGACGTTCGCACTGCAGAGCTGGAACGCGTCGCGGTCGGTCGAGACGACACAGGTCTTGATCCCTTCCGCGTCTGCGCGGGTCGCCAGGGTGGCGATCACGTCGTCCGCCTCCCACCCCTCGAACTCGAGATTGCGATACCCGAACGCCTCGACGATCGGCCGGAAGTGAGGGAACTGCTCGCGGAGGAGCTCCGGCATCGGCCGGCGGCCCTCCTTGTAGACCACGTCGCCGGCTTCGGCGGCCGCCGTCCGGTGCACGGGACGCGAGTCCCACGCGACCGCGACGCCCTTCGGCCGGTAGTCCGCAAGCAGCTTGAACAGCATGTTGGTGAACCCGAGCAGCGCGTTGGTCGGCTGGCCGTCGGTCGTCGCCAGCTCCTCGGGCAACGCGAAGAACGCTCGATAGGCGAGGTTGTTGCCGTCGACGATGAAGAGCTCGCTCTCGCGGGCAGGCGCGTCGTCGAGGTCGAGCTCGGCCCCGGTCACCGTTTTCGGCATACCGCGAGGGTATCGTCACGCGGTCGTGGCGATACCCACCTGGCAAACGATCGCGCTCTTCTCGCTCGCCTCGGTGGCGCTGGCGATCGTGCCGGGCCCGGCAGTGACCTACATCGTCACCCAGAGCATCGACAAGGGCCGCCGCGCAGGGCTTGTCTCGGCGCTCGGCGTCTCGAGCGGGGGCCTCGTCCATGTCGCCGCTGCGACCGTCGGCCTGTCGGCGCTCGTGGCGTCGTCGGCCACCGCGTTCACGGCTGTGAAGCTGGTCGGGGCGGCCTACCTGATCGTCGTCGGCGTGCGCCGGATCCTCTCGCGCGACGAAGAGGCCGAGCTCCCGCAGGCGCCCGCCGCGCCACTGCAGAAGGTGTTCGTGCAAGGTGTCGTCGTCAACGTCCTGAACCCGAAGACGGCGCTGTTCTTCCTGGCCTTCCTGCCGCAGTTCGTCGACCCCGATCTCGGCTCGACCGGATTTCAGATCGCCTTCCTCGGGTGCCTGTTCGTGCTGATCGCGCTCTGCTCCGACGCCGCCTACGCCCTGCTCGCCGACGCGCTCGCCGGCCGGCTTCGCCGCGGCGGTACGGTCGCCCGGCTCCGGCGATTCGCGACCGGCGGGATCTTCATCGCCCTCGGACTCACGGCGGCGGCGGCGCACCGCAGCACGTGACGCGCATCCCGCTCCTGGCCGACGCCAGGATCGTCGTCGCGGACACCGCCGCGGACGACATCGTCCTCCGCCCGGCCCAGGCGCGCACCCAACTCAAGGATGTCGGTGCGGCGGTTCGCGATGCGCTCGCCTTCCCGCTCGGGGGCCGTCCGCTCGAACAGCTCGTCACCCCTGGCGGGACCGCGACGATCGTGATCGAACAGCCGTCGCTGCCCATTCCGGGCGTCCAGTTCGGCCCTCGGCACGAGGCGATCGCCGCCGTCTCCGACGAGCTCGACCGGCTCGGCGTCCAGCAGGTGACGATCCTCGTCGCCGGTGGTCTGCTCCGGCGCACTGCCCCGCGCGAGATCGGCCTGCTCGTGCCGCCCGAGTTCAGGCGGCGCTTCCGCGGCCGCGTGATCGTGCACGACGCCGAGGCGGACGATCTCGCTGACCTCGGCCACGCCGGGAACGTCGCGCTGCGCGTCAACCCGGCACTCGTCGAGACCGATCTCGTGATCACGGTGACCGCCGCCGAGACCGTGCTGCACGGCGGCCCCGGAGCGCTGCTCGCGGCGAGCGGACGCGAGTCGCTGCGCGCCGGCGGAGCGCTGTCGCTGCTCGAGACGAGCGCCTCGCAGGGCTGGCGGCTCGCGGTCGAAATCGAGCGGCGGCTCGCCGAGCGAACCGTGGTCGCCGGCGTCTCGCTCGCGTTGAACGCACCGCGCGTCGCCGGGCCGTTCGCGGGCTACCCGTACGACGAGCAGGCCGTCGAGCGGCTGCTCGACTCGCGCGTCCGGCACCTCTTCCAGCTCGCGCCGGCGCGCGTACGGCAGCGGATCCTCGAACGACTGCCGCGCGAGCAGACCGCTGCGGCCGTCTACGCGGGGACACCCTCGGTGGCGCACGCCGAGGCGCTCTTGCAAGGAACTGTCTTGAAGGGGATCGAGCTGGCCGAACCGGTCGACGCGCTCGTGATCGGCGTCCCGGCGACGACGCCGTTCATGCCGCGCGAACGCCCGAACCCGGTCAGCGCGGCCTACCTCGCGCTCGGACTCGCCCTGCGGCTCTGGCGGAACACGCCGCCGATCGCGCCGGGTGGCACCGCGATCATCGTCCACCCCTTTCCGCGCCGGTTTCCGCGACCGACGCAGACGCCGTACCGCGCGCTGTTCTTCGACCCGCGGACCGCGGGCGACCCGGGCGCCATGCACGACGCCGAGCAGGCTGCAGCGCAGGACGCCAAGGCGATCGCCGACTACCGCGCCGGCCACGCCTGTCATCCGCTGCAGCCGTTCCTCGAATGGAGCGCCTGTGACGCGTCGGCACACCGGCTCGGGGCGGTGATCGTCGCAGGCTGTCGCGACGCCCAGTCGGCGCGACAACTCGGTTTCGTTCCGGCACACGGCCTCGGCGCCGCGCTCGAGATGGCGAGAGGCCGTGGCGCGACACGGATCGGCTACCTGCTCGCCCCACCGTACGTACCGATCGTCGTCGGCAATTAGATGGTTGACCGGCAATTCACGCGCCACGGTTGGGGGCCTACACACGGCACATTGCGCCCGCCTCGACCGGCACCAAGGCCCACCGGCCTTGCCACCGGTCGAGCCGACCACACTGCTTGGTGCAGACCCTCCCCGCGACCAGTGAATCACCGATCAACCATCTAGGCTGTCGCGCGTGGACGCTGTCATCGAGACGCGGGCGCTGACGAAGAAGTTCGGCGACCGCGCCGCGGTCGACGGCGTCGACCTGGTCGTGCCCGCGGGCGTCGCGTTCGGCTTCCTCGGCCCGAACGGCGCCGGGAAGACGACGCTGATCCGGACGCTCGTCGGCCTGACCCGCGCCACATCCGGCGAGGTCAGCTTGCTCGGCCTGCCGCAGCCGGCGAAGCGGCGCGAGGCCCTGGCACGGGTCGGCGCGATCGTCGAGGAGCCGCGCTTCCACGGCCACCTCACGGGCCGCGAGAACCTGAAGATCGTCGCGGCCGCCCGGGACCGGGCCGCTGCGAGCCGCATCGACGACTCGCTCGCCCGGGTCGGCCTGACTCAGCGCGCCAACGATCGCGTCAAGACCTACTCGCTGGGCATGCGCCAACGGCTCGGCATCGCCCGGTGCCTGCTCGCCGACCCCGCGCTGCTGATCCTGGACGAGCCGATGAACGGACTCGACCCGGCCGGCATCCTCGAGACGCGCCACCTGATCCGCGCGTTCGTGGACGAAGGGCGCACCGTCTTCCTGTCGTCCCACCTCCTGGACGAGGTCGAGAAGACGTGCGACCAGATCGCGATCGTCGACCAGGGCCGCGTCATCCTGCAGGGCGCCGTCGACGAGATCGCAGCGACCGGCGACCCAACTGTGCTGCTCGACGTCGACGACATCACAGCCACCCGGCAGTTGCTGTCGGCCGAGGCGCGCGTGACGAAGGTCGAGCAGGAGGGCGCGGAGCTACGCGTGACGTTGGCCGACGGGCTCGAATCGGCCGAGCTGAACAAACGGCTGGTCGAGGCGGGCATCGCCGTGTCACGCCTCGAGCCGGCGCGTGCGACGCTCGAGGAGAAGTTCCTCGAGGTCACCTCGCGGCTGGAGAGCAACGAGTGAGACTCGTCGGCGCCGAGATCCTGAAGCTCCGCCGGCGGCGCGGCACGATGATCTGGACGGCGCTGCTGACGATCGGCTCGGTGCTGATCACGGTGATCGTCCTGCTCGCGTTGCACGCTGCCAACCCGGGCAAGCACGGGCCGGCGGGCGGTACCGAGAACCTGAAGAACCTCGCCTTCCTGCTCGGCGGGCTCGGCACCGTCGCCGCGATCCTGATCGGCTCGGCAGCCGGCACGCAGGACGCGTCAGCAGGTGTCTTCCGCGACCTCGTCGTCACCGGACGCCCTCGACGCACGCTCTTCGCCGTGCGCTATCCGGGCGCGCTGGCCGTGTACGGATCGATGCTCGTCGTTGCGTACGCGATCTGCGTCGTTTCCACCTATGCCTTCGCCGGCGACCGGCCCGGCCCGACCGGCAACGAGGTGGGCCACTACGCCGCCTATCTGGCCTTGATCGGAGCGGTCAACATCGGCGTGGCGATCGGACTCGCGGCATTCGCCAGCTCAAGGGTGGTCGTCGGCGTGCTGATCGCCTGGAACGCGATCGTCTCGCACATCTTGATCTCGATCCACGCGCTCGGCGGCGCGCGCAAGTTCATCGACGTGGCGGCAGCGCAACACTTCCTGCCCGGTGGCGTCGACGACACCCCGGTCGTCATGTCCGGGGCAACGGCTCTGTTCGTGCTCGCCGCCTGGGTGCTGGTCTTCCAGGCCGCGGGGCGCTGGTGGACCGAGCGCCGCGACGCCTGAGCGGTCCTAGTTCTCGCCGAGGTAGGTCTTGCGGACCTGCTCGTTCGACTTCAACGCCTTCGCGTCGTCGGCCAGCACGATGCGGCCCGTCTCGAGGACGTACCCGCGGTGCGCCGCCTCGAGCGCCATCAGGGCGTTCTGCTCGACGAGCAGGATCGACGTGCCTTCCTTGTTGATCGTGTCGATGATCTCGAAGATCCTCTCGACGAAGATCGGGGCGAGTCCCAACGACGGCTCGTCGAGGAGGAGCAGCTTCGGACGCGCCATCAAGGCTCGGCCGATCGCGCACATCTGCTGCTCGCCGCCCGACATGGTTCCCGCCTTCTGGTCCTTGCGCTCGTGCAGGCGCGGAAAGAGCTCGAAGACGTGCTCCATGTCGGAGCGGATGCCGGCGCGGTCGGAGCGCTGGAACGCGCCCATCTCGAGGTTCTCGGTCACCGTCATGCGCGGGAAGAGCCGCCGCCCCTCCGGGGACTGCGCGATGCCCCGCTTGACGATCTGATGGGCCGGCACCGACGTGATGTCCTTGCCCTCGAAGCGGATCGATCCCTGACGCGGGCGGTTGAGGCCGTTGATCGAACGGAGCGTCGTCGACTTGCCGGCGCCGTTCGCGCCGAGCAGCGTCACGATCTCGCCCTCGCGCACCTCGAGCGAGATCCCCTTCAGCGCGTGAATGGCGCCGTAATAGGTGTGGATGTCGTTGATCTCGAGGACCGGAGTGGTGCCGTTCGAGCGGACAGCTGCGCTGCTCATGCGAGGCCCTGCCGTCTCATGTCCTCGACTGCCGCCTTGCCGAGGTACGCCTCGATCACGCGTTCGTTCTTCTGCACGTCCCGCGGGGCGCCCTCGGCGATCTTCTCGCCGTAATCGAGCACCGAGACCCGGTCGGAGACGCCCATCACAACGCGCATGTCGTGCTCGATCATCAGCACGGTGAGGTCGTACTCGTCGCGCAGCTTGTAGAGGAACGCGGTGAACTCGGCCGACTCCTGCGGGTTCATCCCGGCGGTCGGCTCGTCGAGCAGTAGCAGCTTCGGCTCGGTGGCGAGCGCTCGCGCGACCTCGAGCCGCCGCTGGTCGCCGTACGGCAGGCTGCGCGCGACCTCGCCCGCCTTGCGGCTCAAGCTCGTCAGCTCGAGCAGCTCGAGCGCGCGATCGCGTGACCGCACCTCTTCACGGCGAACGCCCGGCGTGCGCAGGATCGAGTTGAAGAGGTTCGCCTTCATGCGGGCGTGCATGCCGACGAGGACGTTCTCGAGCGCCGTCATGTTCTGGAAGAGGCGGATGTTCTGGAAGGTGCGGCCGATCCCCCGCGCCGTGATCGCATGGGGTGGCTTGCCCGTGACGTCCTCGCCGAGGAACATGATCTGGCCCGACGTCGGCTTGTAGACACCGGTCAGCATGTTGAAAAAGGTGGTCTTGCCGGCACCGTTCGGGCCGATCAGCGACACGACCTTGCCCCGCGGCACGGTGAACGAGACGTCGTTGACCGCGACGAGGCCGCCGAATACCTTCCGCACGTCGCGTGCGTCCAGGAGGATCTCGTCGGTGCTCACTGCGGCCCGGCCACGTCGTAGAGAGGATCGTCGTGGACGCCCTCGTGGAACTCCGCGGCCCTGCGTTTCGACGGAATCAGCCCCTCCGGTCGGAAGAGCATCACGATCAGGATGATTGCGCCGTAGATGCCCGACGCGTAGAGCTGGGCGTCGATGTTCGGGTGGTGGTTCCCCACGTGGATGTGGGTGTTCACCCATTGGCCGGTGGTGCCGAGGCCGAACACGTTCAGGTACGAGAGGAACGCGGCGCCGACGATCACGCCCCAGATGTTCCCCATGCCCCCGAGGATCACCATGCAGAGGATGAAGACCGAGATGTTGAAGTAGAAGTCACCGGGGAACGTGTTGCTCTTGAACGAGGCGTAGAAGGCGCCTGCCACGCCGCCGAAGAACGCGCCGCTGGCGTAGGCCCAGGTCTTGGTGCGCATCAGCGGCACGCCCATCGCCGCCGCGGCCGTCTCGTCCTCGCGGATCGCGATCCACGCGCGTCCGAGCCGTGAGAACTGCAACCGGAACGAGCAGAAGACCGTGAAGAGCAGCAGCACGAGCGCTGTCCAGAAGAAGACATCGGTCGACGTGACCGTGTGACCCAGGTGGCTGGCGCTACAGCACTGCAGGTAGTTCGCCGGCAGGAAGCCGCCGGTCAGGTCGGAGATCCGGTTGCCGAACCCGGGCGAGTCGAGCGGTGTGATGCCATTCGGGCCGTTCGTCAGGTTGAAGCCGGTACCGAAGAAGTTGTCGCCGTTGCGCGCGATCTGCGGCAGGATCTCGCCGAAGCCGAGCGTGACGATCGCGAGGTAGTCGCCGCGGAGACGCAGCGTCGGCAGCCCGATCAGGATCCCGAAGCCCGCCGTGATCACGCCGCCGAGCAGCAGCAGGGGCCAGATCGAGATGTGGATCCCGCCGGCGCCCGGCAGGACCCCGATCGAACCGAGGTTGAAGTTCGTCTTCGCGACCAGGCCCTCAGCGCAGTTGGCGACGCTGACGCCCTTCGTCGGGCACTTCTGCCCTGCGAACTGCTGCGACGCGAACCACGCTGCCGTATAGGCACCGGTTGCGTAGAAGGCGACGTAGCCGAGGTCGAGGAGCCCGGCGTAGCCGACGACGATGTTCAGCCCGACCGCCATCATGATGAAGACGAGCATGTAGACGCCCGTCGCCACGTCCGGCCACGCGCCGAAGATCGGCAGCGTGAACAGATGCGTGTAGTAGAACGGGTACATGATCGCCGCGATCACGGCGGCGATGACGACGGCTCGCGAACGCCGCTGATCCGGGATTGCCAGGACCGTGAAGATCACCGCGAGCATGATCACGAGCGACCACGGCGTGCTGCCGACGATCGCCAGCAGCGCCAGCAGGCCGACGATCGCTGCCATGGCCGCGAGCCGCTGACGCCGCTCGGGCAGTCGGCGCATCCAGTAGATCGCGCCACCGAGGAGGACGGCATAGGCGAGCGAGTGATCGGTGAACGAGACGAGAATCGCAAGCAGGATCAGTAGTGCGATCGAGATCGCTGCCGCGCGTCCGCTGGGGCAGGTGCCGCCAGCGTGCCCGCAGTTGGTTGCGGAACCCGACCTCCGCCGGGATCACGGCGGTCATCCACCCTCCGGCGTCTGCTCGCCGAGCAGTCCGGACGGGCGGAAGACGAGGATCAGGATCAGGATCCCGAAGACGATCGACTGGGTCCAGTCGGAGCCCGGTGCGTGCCAGTCGAGCCCCTCGTTCCAGCCCTGGAGCATCCCGATCAGCACTGCGCCCAGCACGGCCCCCGGCAGGTTTCCGATCCCGCCCAGGACGGCTGCGGTGAACGCGATCAGTCCGAGCTGGAAGCCCTGGTCGAACTTGACGCTCGTGAAGTAGAGCGCGTACACGACACCGGCCGCGCCCGCGAGCGCGCCGGCGATCATGAACGTGAACGAGATCGTCCGGTTGACGTTGATGCCCATCATCGCGCTCGCATCCTTGTCCTGGGCGGTCGCGCGCATCGCCTTGCCCTGCCGCGTGTTGCGGATCAGGTAGACGAGCCCGAGCAGCACCGGGACGGTGATGATCACCGCGATCACCTTGTTCCACTGGAGGTCGAACGAGCCGATCTGGATCACGTCGGAGCGAGGCAGGACGTCGGGCGCGATCACGTACTCGGGACCCCAGACGGCGAGTGCGACGTCCTGGATGATGAAGCTGACGCCGATCGCCGTGATCAGCGGCGCCAATCGAGGCGCCGAACGCAACGGCTTGTACGCGAAGAACTCGATCATCGCGTTCAGCGCGCCGCACGTGACCATCGTCAGGAACATCACCCCGATGATCACCGGGATCAGCAGCGCGCCCTGGCCGCTGTTCATCCCGAAGACGTGGTTGGCGTAGGTGATCGTGAACATGCCGCCGAGCATGAACACGTCGCCGTGGGCGAAGTTGATCAGCTCGAGGATGCCGTAGACGAGCGTGTAGCCGAGCGCGACCAGGGCGTAGACGCAGCCGTTCGTCAGGCCGATCGAGGTCACCTCGAAGAAGTCGCTCGGGTTCTTGATCAGGTTGACGACGAGCCAGAACACGATCGCCAGCACGAAGAGGCTTCCGAGCACGCCGACGACGCTGGGTGCACGCAGGCGACTGACCACCGAGACAGATGCATCCGCTGCCAAGAATGCGACTCTACTGACTCAGCGGGAAAAGTCATACGGTGACGCGGCTACGATCCCCCGCGCGGGCCGAAGTGGCGGAACTGGCAGACGCGCCGGACTCAAAATCCGGTGCCCGAAAGGGCGTGTGGGTTCGATTCCCACCTTCGGCACCTGAACGGTCAGGTGGGCAGGCGCGCAGACTCGAGCAGCGCCCCCGCCCTGGCCATCCCGACGAGATGGCGCTTCTGCTCGTAGAGCGCTGCGGCCTCCTCGATCGCCTGCAGCCGGTCCGCGTCGTCATCCGGGCCGGCCGCGCTGAGAACCTCGGCGAGATTGAGCTTCGACTCTGCGATCGCGTCGAGCATGTCCGTTCCCTCGATCAGAGCGAGCGCGTCGCGGGCGGCGATCTTCGCTGCATCGTGCTGACCACGTCGCGAGAGAAGGCGCGCTTCGACCTCCTTGATCAGCGCCTGTGTGATCACGTCGTCTGCACTCCCGGCCTCGCCTGCGACGCCAATCCAATGCTCGGCCTCCTCTTCACGGTCGAGCTCCACGAGCGCATGCGCGGTTTGCCCGGCGAGCGTCGAGAGCCAACCGCGCTCGCCGATCGCCTGGAGGGCCTCGCAACCGGCGATGCCTTCGCGCGCTGCCGCGGCGTAATCGCCGGCGAGTGTCTCGATTGCACAGGTATGCAACCCGGTTCCCGCAAGCCAGAGCCCGAGGCCGAGCTCCTCCAAGCGGCGGCGTGCGCTTTGGCTCGTTGCTCGCGCCGCCTCGAAGTTCCCGACCATCGCTTCGACCGCCGATCGCATCGAGTCGACCATCGGTGCATCCCCGAGCTCGTCGGCGTGCTCGCCGAACCAGCGCAGGCCTTCGTCAGTCGGCATCGGCCCGTGCACGGCTCCTGCGGCGATCCAGAGCAGCGACTGCTCCTGCAGGTAGTTGTCGCCGGCGCGCGAGCCGTGCAGATGCGCGCGCTCGAGAGCGTCCTGCCGCGCCTGCCATCGGCACGCATTGTGTTCCACGTGCGCGAGCGCGAACCAGCTCAACCCGAGACCCAGCTCATCTTGCGTCGCCTTGAACTGGCTTTGTGCGTCGGCAGCGAGCTCCGCGAGCGACCCCATCGAGCCGTCTGCCGGCGCCATCAGAAAGATGACGAACGACGAGGCCAGACGCCCGTACAGCGCGGCACGAGAATCGCCGGCTTTCGCGGCGCGGGCAGCGAGGTCATCTGCCTGATCCCGCGCCTGCGCGAGCTCGCCGCTTTGCATCAGCGCCAGGACGAGCCTCCACTCGTCCTTGACGGCGAGTGTCCCGGGCGGTAGCAGGGCGAGACCGCGCCTGAGCAGACTCACGCTCGCCCGCACATCATTGTGCAAAAGCGCCCGCTCGCCCGCCGCGAGAAGCCGGTCGGCGGCCCGTGCCGCGACATCGACCTCGCGCGCCGTCAGCGTTCCGAGCTCCAGCCGGTAGTGCGTGGCTTGCTCCAGGTGGTAACCGACGATCTCGTCCAGCTCGACGAGCTCCGGGGACCGCTGCTCGACCCAATCGGCAAATCGCTCGTGGAGCTTGGCGCGCGTCGACTTCGGGAGCGCTTCGTACGCGGCGTCGCGGATCAAGATGTGCCTGAACCGGAACGCGTCGTCCCCTGGCAGCGTCCCCTTGTCGGGACGGACGAGCTCCTTACGCACCAGCCCCATCAACTGCGCCGGGTCTCCTTCGAGTGCAGCGACCGCGGTGCGGTGAAACACGGACCCTTCGACCGACCCGCACGCGAGCGCCGCCCGCTCAGGCGCTGCGAGCTGGTCGAGGCGCGCGGAGAGGAGCGCGCTGATCGTGGGCGGAACCTGTACGTCGGCGGTGGGCGAGTCGCGGACCATCGCCGCCATTTCCTCGACGAACAGTGGGTTGCCGTCTGCGGAGTCCAGGATCTTCGTTCGGAGTCCGGGCTCGAGATCGGCGCCGAGGTCGTCCAGGAGCGCTTCGCACGCGACCCGCCCGAGCGGCTCGACGAGCACAGTGGTGGCGTGCAGCTTGCCCCCGGCCCAGCCGGTGCGGCTGTCGAGAAGCTCGGGCCGAGCCATGCAGAGCAGGAGGATCGGCGCGGCGCGGCTCCAGTCGGCCACGTGCTCGATCAGATCGAGGAACGTCGGCTCCGCCCAGTGCAGGTCGTCCCAGACGACGACGAGCGGCCGTTCGGAAGCAGCCTCCTCGAGCAACTTCCGGACCGCGAAGGCGATCTCCTCGGCGGTCGCGCGCTCGTCGCTGCCGAACAGCACACGCAGCGGCCTGGCTACGCTCGGCTCCAGCTCGCGCTCGTCAGGCCGCAGCTGCTTCACCACCTCGACCACGGGCCAGTAGGTGATCCCGTCGCCGTAGGAGAGGCAACGCCCGCGCACGACGGTGGCGTCCACCTCGCGCGAGGAACTCGGCCGCCAGCCGCGACTTGCCGACGCCTGCGACCCCGAGCATCGTGAACAGGTGGCAGGCCTGGTCGGAGACCGCGAGGTCGAACGCCTCGCGAAGCATCCGCCGCTCGCGTTCGCGCCCGACGAAGGTGCCTTCGAGCCGACGCGCACCAGCCTCGCGACCGGTCAGCGCGAGCAGCCGGAACGCCTCGACCGGCTGCTCCTTGCCTTTCACCTGCAGTGGTTCCACGGCCTCGACCTCGACCGCGTCGCGCACGAGCTGGACGGTCTGGGCGCCGAGCAGCACTTCGCCTGGACGAGCCGCCTGCTCGAGCCGCGCCGCGACGTTGACCGCGTCTCCAGTGGCGAGCCGCTCCGCCGTACCGGTGACCACCTCGCCCGTGTTGACCCCGATCCGAGCCTGCACGCCGATCTCTGGTAGCGCCTCTCGCATCTCGAGAGCCGCACGAACGGCCCGGAGTGCGTCGTCCTCGTGCAGCACGGGAACGCCGAACACGGCCATCACCGCATCGCCGATGAACTTCTCGACCGCGCCGCCGTGCGCCTCGATGATCCCGCTCATGCGCTCGAAGTAGCGAGCGAGCAGGCCGCGCACGGCCTCCGGGTCGGTCGACTCACCGAGAGCGGTCGAACCTGTGACGTCGCAGAAGACAACCGTGACCGTCTTCCGTACCTCCAACGCAGGCGCGGCAGCGGCCAACTGCGCGCCGCACTCGAGGCAGAACTTCGCCCGGTCCGGATTCTCGGCCCCGCACCTTGTGCAGTCCATCGACTGAGTCTATGAGGTACTACCCGCCGGTAGCTCGTACGATCCTGTGCGATGGAGCCGAAGCCACCCGGTTGGTCGGCCGAGTACGGCGCCTGGTTCCAGGAGGCGTCGGTTGCCGAGCGCTATGACTTTCGCCCGCCGTACCCGGCCGAGGTGTTCGGGATCCTCACGTCGCTGCTCGGCGACGGGCCGCGAACGGTGCTCGACGCCGGTTGCGGGACGGGCGACCTGGCTCGCCGGCTCGCCCCGCTCGTGGACGCGGTCGACGCCGTCGACCAGTCGACAGCGATGCTCGCTCAGGCCCGGCTGCTGCCGGGCGGCGAGGCGGAAAACCTGACCTGGATCGAAAGCCCGATCGAGACCGCGAGCCTGCACCCGCCGTATGGCCTCGTCGTCGCGGGCGAGAGCGTGCACTGGTTCGAGTGGGAGGTCGCCCTCCCCCGCTTCGCGAGTGTGCTCGCTCCGGGCGGCGTGCTCGCGCTCGTCTATCGCGACTGGATCCGTGCTCCCGAGCTCGGCGAGCGTCTCCGCCCGATCTACAGCGGCTACGCGGCGAAGACGGACTTCACGCGCCGCGACGTGGTCGAGGAACTGGGCCGGCGAGATCTGTTCGAACAGCTCGGAACGCAGACGGCGGCTCCCGAGCCGTGGCGTCCGACCCTCGACGAGCTGATCGGCTGCCACCACTCGCAGAGCGGGTTCGTGCTCGAGAAGATGGACGACCCGGAGGGATTCGACCGTGAGCTCGCTGCGGCGCTCGGCGACCTCGTGCCCGTGGTCGACGGGCGCTACGAGCTCGACGTGGTTGCGACGGTGACCTGGGGCCGACCCGCGTAGGTAGCACCGGCCCGCCCGCGCCCCGAAGAACGCGGCCGGGCCGGGAAGCGACCACTACCCCGATCTTGACGGCACCCACGAGGCGTTCACACCTCTGAACGTAGACTCAGATCAAGGTGCGGATCGGGGTGCTCACCGGCGGCGGCGACTGCCCAGGCCTGAATGCGGTGATTCGTGCCGTGGCGCGGCGATCGTGGGCACGCGGCCACGAGGTGGTCGGGGTCCGCGAGGGCTGGCGCGGAATGGTCGAGCAGCTGTTCCAGCCGCTCGGGCCGCGCGAGGTCTCCGGGATCCTGCCGCGCGGCGGCACGATCATCGGCACGACGCGCACGAACCCGTACAACGTGGACGGCGGGGTCGAAGGCATCCAGCGCTCCTTCACGGAGCTCGACGCGCTCGTCGCGATCGGCGGCGAGGACACGCTCGGCGTCGCCTCCAGGTTGTACGACGAGCTCGGGGCTCCGGTCGTCGGAGTGCCGAAGACGATCGACAACGACCTCTCCGGAACCGACTACACGTTCGGCTTCGACACGGCGGTTGCGATCTGCACGGAGGCGATCGATCGTCTGCACACCACCGCCGAGTCGCACAACCGGGTGATGGTGGTCGAGGTGATGGGACGCCACGCAGGCTGGATCGCCGTGCACAGCGGCATCGCGGGCGGCGCCGACGTGATCCTGATCCCGGAGCGGCCGGTCGACCTCGACGAGGTGACACGCGAGCTGCAACGTCGGCACTCGAGCGGCAAGAACTTCTCGATCGTCGTCGTCAGCGAGGGCTGCGAGCTCCCCGGCGCAGAGGATCAGGGCGAAGTCGACCAGTTCGGTCACAAGCTGCTCGCGAAACGCGGAGTCGGCGACCGGCTCGGCGAGGAGATCGAGGACCGCACCGGCTTCGAGACGCGCGTCACCGTGCTCGGCCACGTCCAGCGTGGCGGCTCACCGACCGCCTACGACCGCATCCTCGCGACCCGCTTCGGACTCAAGGCCGCCGACCTCGTCGCGGCCGGCGAGTTCGGTCAGATGGCGTCGCTTCGCGGCAGCGACGTCGTCTCGGTCTCGCTGCGCGAGGCGACCGCCGAGCTGAAGACGGTGACGGACGACTGGTACGACGTCGCCCGCGCGTTCTTCGGCTGAACGGTCTTGGACGAGTCGACGCAGCTCGTCTCCGATGCCGACCGGGAGCGGACTGTCGCGGCCCTCCGCGACGATCTGCTTGCCGGGCGCCTGACACTCGAGGAGTTCTCCGAGCGCGTCGAGACTGCCTACCGCGCCCGCACCGGCCAGGACCTCGTGCTCGCCCGGGCGGATCTACCGGTCGCCGGTAGGTCCCTTCCCTCGCGGCGCAGGCCGACCCGCGTCACCGCCGCCTTCTTCGGGCATGTGATCCGTCGCGGTCGCTTCCGGCTACGACGGTCGACCTCGGTCGTCGGCGCGTTCGCCGACGTCGACCTCGACCTCCGCGAGGCAGAGATCGACGGCGTCGAGACCACGCTGACGATCGTGCTCGCGTTCGGCAACGCCGATGTCTACGTGCCGGAGGGAATCAACGTCGACGTCGGTGGCTTGACCGTCTTCGGTCGACGGCGCGACTGGGGTCGCGACGCGGTGCGCCCCGACGCACCCACGGTGCACATCCGTGCGCTTGGCCTGTTCGGGACGGTCGATGTCTGGCGAGTACCGCCTCAGCTACGCGGCGACTATGGCGAGATCATGCACGCGTTGCAGAATCAGCAGCGACAGCTTCCCGGCTGATCGACTCCTCAGAGCTCGGCGAGCGGAAAGCTGCGGTGCCGGCGCGGCGGCACGATGAAGTTCTGCCGGTGCGTGGTCGAGAGCACCGAATTGAAGCCCTGCTCACGGGCGCGGGGCTCGAAGGGGATCTTGCCGCCGGGCAGGACGCCGTCCATTGCACGACGGTTCCGCCGGAAGTCGTCGCCGGTCGGGTTGAAGACGACGAAGTGGACGCCGGCGGCCGGTAGGGCGCCGATCTCGTCGGCGCGCTCCGACCACGCGAACGGGTTGTCGAGCGTGTTGAAGTCGGCGCGGATCGGGATCGCGCTGCCCTTCGGGTAGACGGTGCCGTCCTCGCCGACGAAGTCGGACTGCAGGCGAGAGGTGGTCTGGATCGGCGCGCTGTGACCGATCCGGCCGGAGCTCTTGTAGTCGCTGCGGACGTCGGCCTCCGTCGAGACGTCCTTCGGATCCTGGCGGACCGTCTGCGTGCCCTGTCGCACGTGCAGGTTCGGCCGAAAGGCCGTCGCCACCCGCTCGTCGAAGTCGAAGTTGAGGTACCACGCCTCGAGGTCCTCGTGGATGTGCGAGAGGTGCATGTGGGTGCCGTGGCGGAAGTAGTCGCTGCCCTGAAAGTCGACGTAGCCGAGCGTCTCGAAGTTGGCGATCAGCCCCGGTCCCATGCCTGCCTTCTGCGTGGACGTGAAGCCGAGGAAGAGCTCCGACGTATCTGGGATCAGGTCGGCGCCGGGAATCTGCGCCGCCTCGGCGAGCTGCTTCGGAAGCGAACGACTGCCGTCGAACCCGCCCCCTGCGAAGCCGCGCCGGATCGAGGCCAGCTTGAAGAGTTTCGTCGCGCGCAGGCGCTGCTCCGCGTCGTCGATGTTGTGCAGCGAGTCGGAGCGCAAGAGGATCGCGACCTCGTTGTGCTCCAGCGTCGTGTCGTCGGGGTCGCTCGGGAAGCGCTCGGCATCGAGGAGCACCGACTTGTCAGCGCGCCGGTCGTGCGGGAATGAGGCGCTTCGCAGCGGCGGGCACGAACCGGTCGAAGTACGGCCTCCCCCACGCCACCGTCACTCCGAGCCCGGCCGGGGAAGGCTGGTAGTCGGCCTCGAGCCCCGCGAGTGCGGCTGCGAGCGTGCGCTGCGCGTCGCGCAGGTCGGCGGCATCGACCGCGACCAGCGCGGTGAGCACCCGATGGTGCAGCGGTGGGACGAGCACCTCGATCCGGTCGGAGCGCACGACCCGGATCCCGTCGAGCAGGTGCTGCTCGGGCCGAAGCGCCGCCACCGGGGTGCGCGCCGGCGTCGACCCCGCCAGCTGATCGACGAGCTCGTAGATTCCGGCCGCGCCGACTGCGCCGGCCGCGGTGCCGACGACCAGCTGCCGACGTGTCAGCTTCATCAGACGGCTGGCTTGATCAGCACGAGCGACCCGAGCTCCTGCTTCAGGTATCGCACGACGTGGTCGAACGTCAGCGGCGGCGCGACGTGCTCGGAGAGCGTGTAGAGCGTTCCGTCACGCCGCCAGAGGAGCAGCGCATGCCAGGCGTCGGCGTCCTGGTTGACCGTGTAGAGCCGGGTCGTGATGCCGTTCGCGCTGATCAGCCGTCCCGGGTCGGCGTAGCACGGGACGTTACGGCTGTCGCTACCGCCGGTGCGGCACGTCGGGATCGTGGTGCGTCCCGGGTAAGCACGCAGGTTGACGTGCAGCTCGCCGCCGGCGGCACCGCCGCCCGTCTCCTGCCAGACGAAGCTCTCGAGGTAACTGCGGTCCGGCGAGACCGAGTTGATGTTGTTCCATTGGCCGCCGATCTGCCCCTTCAGGGGGTCGGGCAACCAGCCGGGGCAGTAGACCGGCGCTTTGATCCGGTTCGCGAGCTTCTGCCACCCGGCCGCGTACGCGCAGACCGGCTTCGGCTTGACCACCGAGGCAGCCGCGGCCTGCTTCGTCTCGCCGCAGCCCGACGCGAGCAGCGCGGCTGCGCACAGCGTCAGCGCGGCGACAAGAAGCCCTCTCACGGCCTCGATGGTAGCCACGCCGATCGATCAGTGATTGGCGCCGCCGCGGTTGGGGGCCTGCACACGGCGCATTGCGCCTGCCTCGACCGGCACCAAGGCCAACCGGCCTTGCCACCGGTCGAGTCGACCACACTGCTTGGTGCAGACCCTCCCCGCGACCACGCCAACCACCGATCGGCCGGCTCAGACCTCGAACGGTTGGTGGCCCACGAGGTGGGCGATTGCCCCGTTGCTGACCAGCACGGCGTCGATACCGGCCCGCTCGAGGGCGAGTACCTCGTCGCGAGTCGCGACGTCGACGCGCGCGATCGCGAGCTTGCCCGCGGGCACGTCGGGAAGCAGCTCCAGCACCAGATCCAGCGGGTCGGCGTCGTCGTCGTCATCGCGCGCGGTCAGCAGAAAGATCTCCGGGTCGCGCTGCTCGAGTGCGAGCTCGAGCTCGTCCTCGTCGCGCACGTCGACGACGGGCTCGAGGTGCATGTGGGCGTACTCGTCCTCGGGGCGCAGGCAGATCGCGTCGGCGTCGGTCGGCTCACCCTTGCCGATCCACAGGATCGGCAAGGAGGTCGCTTCGCGAATTCCTTCGACCGCCCGGACGACCGCGAGTGCCTTCGCCCCTTGCGCCTCGGCGTCTCGCGCGGCACCCGCGTCGTCGACGCAGGCGATGACGGCGATCCCGTCTCCCTCGGAGATCAGCTGGCTGAGGCGGCGTGATCCTGGCACGTGCTCGGACAGACTAGATGCCGGACGGCGAACCGCCGAACGATGCCGGCGGTGCGGGCTCGAGCCGCTCCAGGCCGCCCCAGTCGTCCCGGGGTGGTGCGAACAGCTCGATCAGGGCCGCCCCGTCCGCCCCCGAACGCACGGAATGGGGCACGTCGGCCGGGATCACCCAGGTCGCGCCCGGGCGCAGTTCGCGAACCTCGCCGCCGATCGTGAAGGTGAGCGATCCGTGCGTGAGGATCCCGGTCTGCTCGTTCGGGTGCCGGTGCTCGGGTACGTCGGTGTCGGGGTCGATCTCGATCGCCACGAGCGTTGCTTTCGCGCCGACGACCGCGCGCCCGATCAGCCCGTCCCAGATGCGCAGCCGCTCGAGCTCCTCGAGGTGCCCGAAGTAGCTCACGTGCCGATCGGGTGCCAGACCGTCTTCAGCTCGAGGAACGACGAGATGTCGTGCAGCGACTGGCTGTCCGGACTGCCGTGGACGACGCGCTTGACGTTCTCCGCCGCGGCACGCTCCAGGTCGGTGCGGAGGCCGTCCGCCCCCGTCAGGTCGATCGCGTTCACATCCATGTGGCTCGCGAGCCACGGCGCCAGCTCGGCGCGCTGCCCGGTAAGCAGGTTGACGACGCCTCCCGGGAGGTCGCTGGTCGCGATCGCCTCGGCGAGCTCGATCGCCGCAAGCGGCTGCGTCTCGGAGGCGACGGCGACGACTGCGTTGCCACCCGTGAGCGCCGGCGCGAGCCTCGAGACGAGCCCGAGCAGCGGTGGGTCGTCGGGCGCCACGACGGCGACGATGCCGGTCGGCTCCGGAATCGTGAAGTTGAAGTAGGGGCCTGCGACGGGGTTCGAGGAGCCGATCACCTGCGCGAGCTTGTCGGCGAACCCTGCGTACCAGACCCAGCGATCGATCGACCGCTCGACCTCCTCCGTACCGCTGCAGAGCTCGGCGAACTCCGGCAGGCGGGCCTCCATCATCTCGGCGATCCGGTACAGCACCTGCCCGCGGTTGTATGCCGTCGCCGAGCCCCACTTCGCCTGTGCGCCGCGTGCTGCCTGGACGGCGTCGCGCGCATCCTTGCGCGACGCGCGCGCGACATTCTGGCCCTGCGCCTCGTAGGTGCGCCCCGACTCGCTGCGCGGGAACGCGCCGCCGATGTAGAGCTTGTAGGTCTTCTTGACCGGAAGACGCTTGCTCATGCGAAGTCCAGGTACGGCTCGAGCCCGTGCAGGCCGCCTTCACGGCCGAACCCCGACTCCTTGTAGCCGCCGAAGGGGCTCGTCGGGTCGAAGCGGTTGAACGTGTTGGCCCAGACGACACCGGCCCGCAGGTGCTCGGCCATCCAGAGGATGCGCGACCCCTTCTCCGTCCAGACGCCTGCACTGAGACCGTACGGCGTGTTGTTCGCCTTCTCGACGGCCTCGTCGGGCGTGCGGAAGGTGAGCACGCTCAAGACCGGGCCGAAGATCTCCTCCTGCGCGATTCGGTAGCTCTGCGCGACGTTCGTGAAGACGGTGGGGACGAACCAGTAGCCCTTCTCAGGCAAGCGGCAGGGAGGCTGGTAGATCTCGGCGCCCTCGGCTTCGCCGGCGGCAACGAGCTCCGTGATCTTGTCGAGCTGCATGCGCGAGTTGATCGCGCCGACGTCCGTGTTCTTGTCGAGTGGGTCGCCCACTCGCAGCGTCTGCATGCGGAGCTTCAGCTTGTCGATCACCGGCTCGTAGATCGACTCCTGCACGAAGAGCCGCGAGCCGGCACAGCAGACGTGGCCCTGGTTGAAATAGATGCCGTTGACGATCCCTTCGACGGCCTGGTCGATCGCCGCGTCGTCGAAAACGATGTTCGCCGCCTTGCCGCCCAGCTCGAGCGTGACGCGCTTCCCGGTTCCTGCGAGCCGGCGCTGGATCGCCTTGCCGACCTCGGTCGAGCCCGTGAAGGCGATCTTGTCGACCTCACTGTCGACGAGCGCCGCGCCGGTTCGCCCGTCGCCCGTGACGATGTTGACGACACCGGGCGGCAGCTCGGCCTGGCGCAGCACGTCGCAGAAGAGGAGCGCCGTCAGCGGCGTCGTCTCGGCCGGCTTCAACACGACCGTGTTCCCGGCGGCGAGCGCAGGCGCGATCTTCCAGGCCAGCATCAGCAGCGGGAAGTTCCACGGGATGATCTGGCCGCAGACACCGAGCGGCTTCGGCGAACGGTTAGGGAACGCGTACTCGAGCTTGTCGGCCCAGCCGGCGTAGTAGAAGAAGTGAGCGGCCGCGAGCGGAAGGTCGACGTCGCGCGACTCCTTGATCGGCTTGCCGCCGTTCAGGCTCTCGAGCACCGCGAACTCGCGCGAACGCTCGGCGAGGATCCGCGCGATCCGGAACAGGTACTTCGAGCGCTGCGAGCCAGGCAGCGTCGACCAGGTTGCGAATGCCTCGCGAGCCGCGGCGACGGCGTTGTGCACGTCGGCCTCGCTCGCCTGGCCCACCTCGGCCAGGGGCGCCTCGTCGCGCGGCGAGATCGTCGTGAAGTGCTCGCGCGCCTCGAGCCACTCGCCGCCGACATAGAAGCCGTACCGCTCCTCGAGATTCAGCAGCTCGGTCGACTCGGGGGCCGGCGCGTAGGTCCAGTCGGTCGGGACAGGCGAGCGGTCCTGCCGCTTCTCGACCTCGGTCATCCGAGCTTCCGCCAGGGATGAGCGCCGAAGACGACCCGCAGCTCAGGTCGACTCGCCTTCAGGATGGTGAACCGCAGCCCCGCGCCTCCCAGGGCGAGGCGTGCCGTGAAGGTGCCGCCGTTGAAGAGGTTTGTGAACGCGACCGAGCTGCCGGTGACGCGGTAGGTGCCGCCTTGCGTCGGGTTGATCAGGTGCCCGGGGGCGGTGTTCTTCATCGTCCAGCGGCCGCCTTTGGAGAGCTGCAGCGTGTAGGTGCCGCGGGCCGCAACGGCCGCGCTCCCGGTCACGTGGCCGGCGGCCAGGTCGCCGTTGCTGATGCTGGTCGTGAACGTGCCGGTCGGAACGGCGGCCGAGAGCGCCGCCGTGGCCACGAGCGCCGCTGCGCTAATCATTGGTGAAGTAGTCCTTCGACTGATACGCGCCGGTCTTCTCCTTGCGCAGCTGCATCAGGATGTCGTTGACGAGGCTCGACGCACCGATCCGATAGAGATCGGGCGTGAGCCAGTCGGGGCCGAGCGTCTCGTGCACCTGCACCAGGTACTGGATCGCGTTCTTGGCGGTGCGAATGCCGCCGGCGGGCTTCATGCCGACCTTGCGGCCGGTCTCCGCATGCACGTCGCGGATCGCCTCGAGCATCACGAGCTGCACCGGCAGCGTCGCGGCGCCCGGGAGCTTGCCGGTGGACGTCTTGATGAAGTCGGCGTCGGCGGCCATCGCGAGCAGCGAGGCGCGACGAACGTTGTCGTACGTACCGAGCTCGGCGACCTCGAGAATCACCTTCAGATGCGCCTCGCCGCACGCCTCCTTGACCCGCACGATCTCGTCGAAGACCTTCGCGTAGCGGCCGGAGAGGAAGGCTCCCCGATCGATCACCATGTCGATCTCGTCGGCGCCGAGCGCGACCGCTTCCTCGACGTCGCGCACCTTCACGTCGAGTGGGCTCTGCCCTGACGGAAACGCCGTCGCGACGCTCGCGACCTTGACGCTGGAGCCGCGCAGGCGCTCCTTCGCCGTCGCAACCAGGTTCGGGTAGACGCAGACGGCGGCGACCGAGGGGATGCTCGCGTCGCTCGGATCGGGCCGCACGGCCTTCGAGCAGAGCGCGGCGACCTTGCCGGGCGTGTCCTGACCTTCGAGCGTCGTCAGGTCGCAGCAGCGGAGGGCGAGCTCGAGTGCCCAGACCTTCGCGTCCTTCTTGATGCTGCGCTTGGCGAGCTCGGCAGCGCGGGCTTCGACGGCGACCTGGTCGATCGAGCCGATGCGCGGCAGCCGCTGCTTGAGCGGCAGCTCGAATCCGCGCGGAAGGGCGGGCGCCTGGGCCACGTGCCGAGTGTAGCTCCGCGTTTGCTAGAGGCCGAGTCGCTCGAGCATTGTCTGGTTGCGGCGCCATTTCGGCGCTGCCTTCACCTGCAGCTGCAGGTAGATGCGCTGGCCGAGCAGCTCCTCGATGTAGGGGCGCGCGCTGCGGCCGATCTCTCGCACCATCGAGCCACCCTTGCCGATCAGGATCTGCTTCTGGCTCTCCGTCTCCGTGTACAGACGCACGTGCACATGGCCGCCGTCGATCTCGATCACTTCCGCCGTGATCGCGTGCGGCACCTCCTCTTTCGTCACCCGCAGCGCCTGCTCACGCACCAGCTCCGCGATGCGGGTCTCCGTCGACAGATCCGACGTCATCTCCGTCGGGAACATCTGCGGCCCCTCCGGCAGCAGCGAGATCAGGTCGCTGCGAAGCTCGTCGATGCCGTCACCGGTCTTCGCGCTCACGGGATGCAAGGCATGGAAGTCGCCCAACGTCGCCGCCTCCTTCATCTGCGAGGCGATGTGACCGTTGCGCAGACGGTCGATCTTGTTGACGACGATCACGACGGGCACGCCGAGCGAGAAGACCTTGCGAGCGACGAAGCGGTCGCCCGCGCCGATGCGGTCTCGCGCGCTGACGACGACCAGTACGGCGTCGACGTCCTCGCTCGTGATCGCCTCGTCGACCGTCTCCTGCATGCGTTCCGTGAGCGGGTCGATCGGCCGCTGCCAGCCCGGCAGGTCGACAAGCACGAGCTGCGCCTCGTCGGTCGTGAGCACACCGCGGATTCGCTGTCTCGTCGTGTGCGGCTTGTCGGAAACGATCGCCACTTTCGCCCCCGCGAGCGCGTTGACGAGCGTCGACTTGCCGACGTTCGGCCGTCCCGCGACGGCGATGAAGCCGGACTTCACTCAGGCAGCTCCCAGGTGTCGGGCAGCAGGTCGGCGGCCGAGACCTGGGCGACCGAGCCGTCGGCGCGTCGGTACGACACGTCGCCGATCCGCCATTCGTAGAGCCATTGCCGGCAGCCACCGCAGGGCGACGCGGTAATCCCGATCGCCTCGATCTCGCCTGGCCGGTAGCCCGCGGTCGCGGCTGCGCCGAGCGCCGTCTTCTCGGCGCAGACGCCCAGCGGATACGCGGCGTTCTCGACGTTCACGCCGGTGAACTCGCGACCGTCCTTCGTCCGGACGACAGCACCGACGAGATACTTCGAGTACGGCGCGTAGGCGTTCGCCGCGGCCGCCTCTGCCTTCTGCACGAGGTCGCTCACGAGAACACCTGGAAGATGACGAGTGCGGAGAGCGCGCCGACCAGCGCGCCGTACGTGACCTCGACCGCCGAATGGACACCGGACTCGACCCGGGTCTGAGCCACGAGCAGGGCCATGATCAGCGCGATCGACGAGATCAGGAAGCGATGCCCCGGACCGGCGACGTAGGTCGCCGCCATCCAGCCCGCGAACGCGAGCGCCGCGTGGCCGGACGGCACCCCGCCGCGCAGTGGCGTGCCGCGGCCCGTATACGCCTTGGTGGCGATCACGACGATCACCGTCAGCACCAGGGCGACCAGTGTCAGCTCGGCCGGCGCCTGTCGTAGCCGATCGAGCAGGTGCGCCGAGCGGTCGGCGACCTTGCCCGCGAACACGAGGTAGCCGACGGCGATCGCGTTCGTCGTCGCGATCAGCACAGCTCCGGCCGCCACGTCCTTCGCCAGCTTCGCCATCGGGTCGAACGACGTGGTCGCGATGTCGATCGCAGCCTCGACGGCGCTGTTCAGCATCTCGGCGATCAAGACGAACGTGATCGAGATCAGCAGCGCGATCAGCTCGAGTTTCGTCACGTTGACGACCAACGCGAAGACGAGCACGAAGACGGCGATCGCGAAATGAATGCGCATGTTCCGCTGCGTCCGGAGGACGTGGATGATCCCTTCGAACGCGTAGTTGAAGGACTCGAAGACACCCGACGACCGTTGGGCGGTCATTGCAGCAACACCGCCTCCCGGGCTTCCATCTCGTCGCCATGGTCGTAGCCGAGCAGGTGCAGCAGGCCGTGAGTCAGCGGCCAACGCCAGTTCTCGCGCACGACCTGCGGACAAAGCACGACGTCGCCGAGCGCGCGCGGCACGCCGGCCGGCACGTCGTCGCGGCCGTCGATCGGGAACGAGAGCACATCGGTCACCTCGTCGAGCGAGAGGTGCCGGCGCTTCAGCGCGCGCATCTCGTCCTCACCCACGAAGGCGATTCCGAGCTCTCCGGCATCGATTCCCTCCGCCCGAAGCACGTGACCGGCAAGCTCGACGGCACCAGGCTCGTCGACCTCCACCCCGCTTCGGTTGTCCACCTCGACGGAGATCATCGCGTGCGCTCTTCGGTGTGCTCCTTGTACGCCTCGACGATTCGTTGCACGAGCTTGTGGCGCACGACATCGCGGTGTCCGAACTCGACGTAGCTGATGCCCTCGATCCCGACCAGCACGTCACGAACGTGCACGAGGCCCGAGCGCTGCTCGCGCGGTAGGTCGATCTGTGTCACGTCCCCCGTGACGACGACCTTCGAGCCGAACCCAAGGCGCGTCAGGAACATCTGCATCTGCTCGGGCGACGTGTTCTGCGCCTCGTCCAAGATGATGAAGCTGTCGTTCAGCGTCCGGCCGCGCATGAACGCGAGCGGTGCGACCTCGATCGTGCCGCGTTCGATCAGGTTGAGCGCCTTGTCGGGGTCGAGCATGTCGTAGAGCGCGTCGAACAGCGGGCGCAGATAGGGGTCGACTTTCGCCATCAGGTCGCCCGGCAGGAAGCCGAGGCGCTCGCCGGCCTCGACCGCGGGGCGCGTCAGGATGATGCGCGACACCTCGCGCTCGTGCAGCGCGGCGACAGCCATCGCCATCGCGAGGTACGTCTTGCCGGTTCCGGCCGGCCCGATCCCAAAGGTCACCGTCGAGCGCCGGATCAGGTCGACGTACTCCTTCTGCGTCACCGTCTTCGGCGCGATCTTCTTGCCGCGATGGCGCCAGACGACCGCGTCGAACACCTCACGGACGTCCTGGCCGGCCTCCAGCGTCCCGAGGACGGCGTCGACGGTGTGCGAGCCGATCTGATGCCCGCCTTCGACCAGCTCCACGAGCTCGTCGATCACCGCACGGGCGTTCTCGACGTGCTGCTCGTCGCCCTCGAGGGTCAGCTGATTGCCCCGCAGACGCACCGTGCAGGTGAGGCGCTCCCGCAGCGCATCGAGCACGCCGTCGGAGATCCCGGCCAGTTCGGCCGCGACCGCGTTCGAAACATCGAGCGTCTGCTGCATCGGCTCAGTGTAGGCCGTGCCTCCACCCGCACTCAGCGGCGGCTGCTGCTCGCCCGGAATCCGCTACTCGCCGGGGCAATCAGCTCAGGCGAGCTTCTCGCGGACGAGCTGGCTGACGGCCGAGCCGTCTGCGCGTCCTGCGATCTGCGGCATCACGTCGGCCATCACACGGCCCATGTCGCGCATGCTCGTGGCCTTGTTCTCGGCGATCGCGTCGTCGACGATCTGGTCGAGTTGCTCCTCGGAGAGCGGCTCCGGCATGAACTCCTCGAGGATGGCGAGCTCGCCTTCTTCCTTGGCGGCCTGCTCCTCGCGCCCGGCCGCGCGGAACGCGTCCGCTGCCTCATGCCGTTTCTTGCGCTCGCGCTGCAGCACCTGCAGCTCCTCCTCGTCGGAGAGCGGCCGCTGCAGGTCCTTCTCGGCGGACTTGAGGCTGGAGAGAATCAGCCGCAGAGCGTCGCGGCGGTCGTTGTCCCGCGCGAGCATTGCCTCACGGACTTCCTGCTCCAACGTGCCGATCAAACTCACTCTGCCTCCGCGATCGCGACCGTTGCCGGCACCTCGACGCCGGTGCCGGGCGCACCCCCGAGGATGTGCCAGTGCAGATGAAACACGGTCTGGCCGGCACCTGCACCGACATTGACGAGGACACGGTAATCCGTCAGGCCGACCTTGGCCGCCGTCTCGGCCACGAATTCGAGCATTCGCTTCGCCTCGCCGGCGCTGAACTCGCCGACCTCGCGGAAGGTGTCGACGTGGCGTTCGGGGATCACCAGCACATGCACCGGTGCCTGAGGGTTGATGTCGTTGATCGCCACGAATCCTTTCGCGCGGTGGACGTACGACCCCTGGCGCGCGATGCTGCAGAAGAGGCAGCCCTCACGCTGCTTCGGCAAGGATCCCCTCCTCGGTCACGCGCAGACCTCGAACTGCGACCAGCTCGCCGACTGGCGCGTCGACGAGCCACGGCGAGTAGTCGTCGCCGTACCCGCGGCCGGGCCGGTCGACGAGCACCCGGTCGACTGCCCCGACCTTGCCGGCCCATCGCACCAGGCACAGGTCGTGCGACAGCGCCCGCAGGCGCGCGCCTCGTGCTTTCTTGACCGCCGGCGAGACCCGATCGTCGGCTGCCGTCGCGGTTCCGGGCCGCGGCGAGTATGGGAACACATGCACCTTCGTCAGCCCGGCGCGCTCGATCGTGGCCAGGGTCTGCTCGAACGCGGCGTCGTCCTCGGCCGGGAAGCCGACGATCACGTCACTCGTCAGGTTGAACTCACCCGCGAGCGGGGCCAGCCGGCGCAGGTACGTCGCCGTCGTGTAGCGGCGTCCCATCGCGCGCAGCACGCCGTCGTCGCCCGACTGCAGAGGGACATGCAGGTGACGACTGACCGTCGGCGTCTCGCGCAGCGCTTCGATCAGCGCTGCGTCGACGTGGTTGATCTCGATCGAGCTGAGTCGCAGCCGCTCGAGCCCCGGCGTCGCCCCCGCCTCGCGGACGAGCCGCGGCAGGTCGTAGCCGTCCGCCCGGTCGCGAAAGCAGCCGAGGTTGATCCCCGTCAGCACGACCTCGCGATGACCCTGCGCGACTCGCCGTTCGATCTCGCCCAGGACTGCGGCTGCGCTCCGGCTACGAGAACCGCCGCGCACGAGCGGGATGACGCAGAAGTTGCAGGAGAACGAGCAGCCGTCCTGGATCTTCACGAACGCGCGCACACGATCGAGGCGAGCGTCTGCCTGCACGCAGCCGATCGCACCGACATCGCCGGCTACGAACGCCGCTGTCTCCTCGCTGCGCTTCTCCACCACGACGACGTTCTCCGGCAGCCCCGCGAACGCGTCTCCGCCGAGGTTCGCACCGCAGCCGGTGACGTAGACCCGTGCATGCGTCCGGGCAGCGCGCGAAGCGGCCTTGCGCGACTTTGCGAGCGCCTCGTGGGTGACGCAGCAGGTACTGATCACGGCGACATCGACGACCTCGCCGCCCTCGACGTGTCCTCCCCGGAGCAGCGCCTCGCGCACGTCGTGTGCGTCGACGTGCGACACCTTGCAACCCAGGAAGTCGACGCGGAACGTCGCCATGCGCAGAGCCTAGAGGGATCAGGCGCGGCGGTGCAGATCCGCAGCCCACCCGTCGTGCGTGCGCCGGTCGACGTGCGCATACCGAGGTAGGTCGAGCCGCTCCGAGAGGAAGTACCCGGACGTGACGAGCCATTCGGCGTCGACGCGGCCCGGTAGTGCCCGAACCGCCTCGACCGAGATGTTCGCGACCGCCGACGTCGTCGCCGGGTATGCCTCCTCGAGCGTGACGAGGCGGGCGTCGAGCTCGACACCGTTCCGCGCGGCGTTCTCGCGCGTCGAGACGATCGAGGGCGCCTCGATGTCGACGGCGAGCACAGGCTCGTGGCCGAGCAGCGCCGCGGCGACGGAGAGCACGCCGGATCCGCACCCGACATCGAGAAACGAACCGGGCTCGAGCTCCTGCACCAGTTCGAGGCAGAGCTGGGTCGTCGGGTGGGCGCCCGTGCCGAACGCGCGGCCGGGATCGATCACCACCGCGAGCGCGTCGGGCGGCGGGGTCTCCCACGGCGGTCCGACCCACAGGCCTCCGACACGAACGGGCCGGTGGAAGGTGCGCCAGCGGTCCTCCCAGCCCTCCTCGACGTCGGTGGCGTCGCCCATCCCGAACACGTGCCACATCCGTTCTTCCCCGGCCGCGTCGGTGTACGCGACCAACTCGATGCCGGCGCGCTTCTCGACCTCTTCGAACCCTTCCGGGTAGAGCTCGATCATGATCGCGCGTCCCTCCTCGGCACGGTCGCTGCCGATCTGCACCGAGACGCGGCGGAGCCCGATCAGCGGAACGCGCTCTTCAACTTGTCGAAGAAGCTCTCGTCACGGCGATACGTGTCTGCGTCGCTCGCAGCCTCGAACTCGAGCAGCAGGCGCCGCTGGTCGTCGCTCAGGCGGCGGGGCACGACGACGTTGACGAGGACGCGATGGTCGCCGCGACCGAAGCCCTGCAGGACGGGCATGCCCTTGCCGCGCAGCACGCGGACGTCACCGGGCTGCGTGCCGGGCGCGACCTCGAGCTCGATCGGGCCGTCCAAGGTCTCGACGGTCATCGCCGCGCCGATCGACGCCTGGACGACGGTCACATCGACCTGCGAGTAGAGGTCGTTGCCTTCGCGCACGAACCGTGGGTCGGGCTTCACACGCACGAGCACGTAGACGTCGCCGGAGCGCCCACCCGGATCGCCGGCGTGGCCCTCACCGGAGAGACGGATGCGCTGCCCGTCGTGGATGCCTGCAGGAATCTCGACCTCGCGCTCACGCCGCTCGACGGTGACGCCGCCACCCGCGCAGGCCCGGCACGGGTGCTCGACGATTGCGCCTCGGCCGGCACAATCGGGACACGCCTGAGTGCGAACGAACTGCCCGAGCACGCTGCGCGTCACATGCTGCAAACGGCCCGTCCCCCCGCAGCGAATGCAAGCGACCGGCTGGGTGCCCGGCTCGACACCGTCGCCGCCGCACGTCGCACACGAGACCGTCACATCGAACGGCACCTGCACCTTGTCGCCGGTCGCCGACTGGCTGAGCTCGATCTCGATCGTCGCGCCGATGTCGGCGCCGCGCCGCCGGCCGCCGCCGACGCCACCGCCGAAGACGTCGTCGCCGAAGAACGCCGAGAACAGGTCGCTCAGCCCACCCAGGTCGAAGTGCGTCGGCTGGAAGCCGCCCGAGCGGAGCCCGGCGTGGCCGTAACGGTCGTAGAGCGCGCGCGTCTCGGAGCTCGACAGCACCTCGTACGCCTCCGTCACCTCGCGAAAGCGCAGCTCCGAGTCCGGCTCGGTCGAAACGTCCGGATGAAGCTGACGGGCGAGCCGGCGGAACGCCTTCTTGATCGTCGCGTCGTCGGCGTCGCGTGCGATGCCGAGGAGCTCGTAGTAGTCGCGGTCGGTCGTCGCCATGCTCAGTCGTCCCCATAGACGTCTTCTACGAAGCGGGAGAGCTCGTAGGCCGCGGCGCGCACCGAATGGAGCGCCTTCTCGTAGTCCATGCGCAGCGGGCCGAGCAAGCTGACCGCGCCGAGGGTCTGATGCTGGAAGCCGTACGTCGCACCGACGAGCGAGAGCTCGCGGAGGCCCGGCTGTTCGAGCTCCTCGCCGACGCGGGCGAACGATTGCCGCGGGTCGAGGCGCTGGGCGAGCACATCGAGGAGCGCGGCCCGCTTCTCGAGCGCCTCCATCAGGCTCCGATAGGCGCCGATCTCCTCGGTGCGGAGCTCGTCGAGCAGGCCCGCGCTGCCGCCGAAGAACAGCTTCCGCTCGTCGTCGGGGGCGTGGTCGAACGCGCCGCGCACGACGACCAGGAAGGCGCGCTCACGCTCGCCGAGGCTCGGCTCCTCGAACGCCAGCTTGGCGGCGCGCGAGCCGATCCGGACGCCGACGAGCCGTTCGTTCAGATAATCGGAGGCCCAGGCGATCAGCCCGGGGTCGACCGGATCGACGAACGCGTAGCGAAGCTTCGTGACGCCGCCCGTGGACGTGATCACGACCACCATGACCACGCTCGGCTGCAACAGCAGCACCTCGACGTGGCGGATGCTGGCCGTCTCGTGGGCGGGCGCCGAGACGACCGCAAGCAGGCGCGTGACCTGCGAGAGCATCTCCGTCGTCGTCTGCAGAGCCTCCTCCACCTCGGCGCGCGCCGCCGGAAGCTCCAGCACGAAGGCTGCGGGCCGGGATTCGGGGGCCGAAAGCAGGTGGTCGACGTACAGGCGGTAGCCGGCTTCGGTCGGCACCCTGCCGGCCGACGTGTGCGGATGGGTGAGCAGGCCGAGCCGCTCGAGCTCGGCGAGCTCGTACCGCACGGTCGACGGCGAGACGCCGAGCCCGGCGCGCTCGACCAGGGTCTTCGACCCGACGGGCTGGCCGGTCGCGACGTACTCCTCCACGACGCGGCGAAGGATGTCTCCCTGGCGCTCGGCCAGCACGGCTTTCATCCCCTCATCGTAGGCGCCTGCCCGGAGACGTCGCTGCTCAGGCCAGGAGCCGGGCGGTGACGCCGCCGCCGAGGAAGCGGCCGTGCTCCGTCAGGGCGAGCGTGTCGCCCTCGCGGACGACCAGTCCGAGACCGGCGAGCCGCTCGACCGCGCGGTCGTCCAGAAGCTCGCCGCTGCCGTCCAGTGTGAGCGGGAGGTCGAGCCGCAACCCGAGCATCAGGCGCTCGGTCTGCCGGATCGCGAGCGTCAGCTCCTCGGTCTCGCGCGGCGGCCGCTCGCCTCGGCCGAGCGCGGCGAGATAGCGCCCGAGCGACGGTGCGTTCCGCCAGCGCGACCCGTCGATCGTGCTGACGGCGCCCACGCCGAGCCCGAGGTAGTCGTGCCCGAGCCAGTAGCCGAGGTTGTGCTGCGCGCGCAGGTCGCGGTCGTCCGTCGCCAGGCAGAAGTTTGCCGTCTCGTACCAGCGGTACCCCGCCGCGGTCAGGCGCTCGACGACCAGTTCGAAGTAGGTCTCCATCGCCTCGGCCTGGCGGGAGAGCTCGTCGCCGTGTGCGTGCGTGAAGCGCGTCCCCGGCTTGGCTTCGAGCTCGTAGGCAGAAACGTGCTCCGGGGCGAGCGCGAGGGCCTCGGCGAGGTCGCGCTCGAGCGCGGGCGCAGTCTGGCCGGGAATCCCGTAGATCAGGTCGAGCGAGATGTTGTCGAAGCCGGCGGCCCGCAGCAGCCGGAACGCGCGACGGACGTCGTCGGGCGAGGCGGCGCGGTCGAGCGTCCTCAGCAGGTCCGGCTGGAAGGTCTGTGCGCCGAGCGAGATCCGATCGACGCCGGCGCCGTGCAGGAATGCTGCCAGAGCGGGCGTCACGGTCTCGGGGTTCGCCTCGACGGTCAGCTCGTCGCACGATGGCAGCGCCGCCAGCAAGCGGGCGAGCTCCGCCGGCTGCGTCAAGGTCGGCGTTCCGCCCCCCAGGTAGATCGTCGCGAGCGGCGCCGCGAGCCGATCGCGCTCGAGCTCGAGTTCCGCGAGCAGCGCGTCGACGTACGAGCCGTGCTCGTCGAAGCGGCCGACGACCGTGACGAAGTCGCAGTAGCCACAGCGGGAGCCGCAGAACGGCAGGTGGAGGTAGAGGTGCGGGGCGCCGGTCATTGCGCGCGGCGTGGCCGTGCGACGAGCTCGCCGCCGCAGTTCGGGCACACATGTCGCAGCTCGGTGGCGCAGGCAGGACAGAAGGTGCACTCGAACGAGCAGATCGTCGCCTCGGCGTCGGCGGGGAGTGCGGCGTCGCATCGCTCGCACACGCCTCGCATTTCGAGCGCCATCTACTTCTTCGCCGTGTCGTTGAGGTTGAGGACGGCGAGGAATGCCTCTTGCGGCACCTCGACGCCGCCGACCTGCTTCATCCGCTTCTTGCCGGCCTTCTGCTTCTCGAGCAGCTTCCGCTTGCGCGAGACGTCGCCGCCGTAGCACTTGGCGAGCACGTCCTTGCGCCGCGCCTTGACGGTCTCGCGCGCGATCACGCGCGCGCCGATCGCGGCCTGGATGGCGACGTCGAACATCTGCCGTGGGATCTCCTCGCGCAGCTTCTCGACCAGACTCCTGCCCCGGTCGTACGCGAACTCCCGGTGGATGATCAGTGACAGCGCGTCGACGGGCTCGCCGCCGACGAGGATGTCGACGCGCGCGAGGTTGCCCGGCTGGAACCCGGTGACGTCGTAGTCGAAGCTCGCATAGCCGCGCGTGCGCGACTTCAACTGGTCGTAGTAGTCGAGGACGATCTCGGCGAGCGGGAGCTCGTAGGTCAGGTGCACGCGCTCCGGCGACAGGTACTCCATGTGGTCGAAACGGCCGCGCCGGTCGTTGTTGAGCTCCATCACCGCGCCGACGAATTCCTTGGGCACGATGATCGACGCCTTGATGTACGGCTCCTCGACCTCCTCGAACGCGTCCGGCAGGTCAGAGGGCGTGTGCACTTCGACCCACTCGGAGTCGTTCAGCGCCCGCACTCGATACGCGACGTTCGGGGCTGTGACGAGCAGGTCGAGGTCGAACTCGCGCTCGAGCCGCTCCCGGACGATCTCCATGTGCAGCAGCCCGAGGAACCCGCAGCGGAAGCCGAAGCCGAGCGCCTGCGACGTCTCGGGCTCGTAGAAGAGCGCCGCGTCGTTGAGCTTCAGCCGCTCGAGCGCGTCGCGCAGTTCCGGGTAGTCGTCGGAGTCGGTCGGGAACAGACCGGCGAAGACCATCGGCTTGACGTCCTTGTAGCCCGGCAGCGGCGCCGACGCGCCGTGCTTCTCCGTGGTCAGCGTGTCGCCGACGCGCAGCTCCGAGACGTCCTTCAGCCCGGTGATCACGTAGCCCACCTCACCCGCCCGGAGCTCGTCGACCGGCCGCATGACCGGAGTCATGAAGCCGATCTCCTGCGCCTCGAACCGCGTGCCGAGCGCCATCGCCAGCAGGTGCTCGCGCGGCCGGAAGACGCCGTCGACGACGCGTACGAAGGCGACGACGCCGCGGTACTGGTCGTACGACGAGTCGAAGATGAGTGCGCGCGCGGGCGCGTCCGGATCGCCTGCCGGCGGCGGGATGCGCTCGACGATCGCGTCGAGCACCGCGTCGACGCCCTGGCCGGTCTTCGCCGAGATACGGAGCACGTTCGGTGCGTCGTCGCCGATCAGGTCGGCGATCTCGAGCGCGGCACCGTCAGGGTCGGCAGCGGGGAGGTCGATCTTGTTGACGACGGGGACGATGTCGAGGTTGTTCTCGATCGCGAGGTAGGCGTTCGCGAGCGTCTGCGCCTCGATGCCCTGCGCCGCGTCGACGACCAGCAGCGCCCCTTCGCAGGCCTGAAGGCTGCGCGACACCTCGTAGGTGAAGTCGACATGGCCGGGGGTGTCGATCAGGTTGAGCTGGTGGCCCTTCCAGGTGACCCGAACCGCCTGGGCCTTGATCGTGATCCCCCGCTCCCGCTCGAGCTCCATCGAGTCGAGCAGCTGAGCGCGCATGTCGCGCGCCGCGACCGTGTCGGTCAACTGCAGGATGCGATCGGCGAGCGTCGACTTCCCGTGGTCGATGTGCGCGATGATCGAGAAGTTGCGGATGTGCTGCTGGTCCATGGGGATTCAGCCGCGAGACAGGCGGCCACGCAAGGAGAGTAGCGTCTGCAACTCGCGCACTCGCAGCGCGCGACAGGCCAGGTAGTACACGCCGAGGGAGGCCGCGAGCGCGAGTCCGAGCGACAGCGCCTGCGCGCCGAACGACCGCCCGAGCGTCGAGTCGAGCGGCCGCCAGACGAAGTACGCGACCGGGGCGAGGGGCGCCGCCGCGACGGCGATCTTGAGCAGCGAGACCCCCATCGTCCCCCCGCCGAGCCTGCCGAGCCGGCGGCGAAGGAGCACGGCCAGCGCGATCGCGCCGGCGACGTTGCAGATCGACGTCGCGAGCGGAATCCCCCACACACCGACGCGATAGAAGACGGCATCGAGGATGACATTCAGGAAGAGGTTCCCGAGTGCGACCGCGGTCGGGATCCAGTTCGACTGCAGACTGAAGAACGCACGGTTCAGCATCAGCATGAAGCCGTTGAACGGCAGGCCCGCGCAGAACGCCGCGAGCGCCCCGGCCACCACCGGCGTCTGCGCCGGACCCCAGTGCCCGCGCTCGTACAGGATGCGGATGATCGGCTCGGCGAGCACCGCCATCACGACGGCGGTCGGCGCGAGCAGGAGCGCGATCTGGCGAATCCCGATCGAGACCGTGTCGGCGAACGCGTGTAGATCGCCGCGCGACGCGAGCCGTGAAAGGGTCGGGAAGAGCACCGTCGCGATTGCGACCGAGAAGACTCCCTGCGGCAGCATGTAGACGAGGAACGCCTTCTGAATCGCCGTCGGCGCGAGCAACGGATTGATGAAGCGAGCGGCGAAGAACGTGTCGATGACCGCGTTGATGTTGATCAAGCCGAGCCCGAGCGCGACCGGCACCATCAGCTTCAACACGCGGCGCACAGCCGGATCGCGCCAGTCGAGCACGATCTGCAGCCGCTCCTCGCCACGCTCGAGCCCCCGCAGCCACGGCAGGGGCAGGAACACCTGGATGACGGTCGCGACGAGGATCGAGCCCGCGTAGACGTAGAGCTTCGCGTTGACGCCGTTCGCCTGCGGGACGCCGATCACGAGCCCGATGATGATCGCGAGGTTCCAGAAGACCGGGGTGATTGCCGGGACCGTGAAGTGGTCGTAGCTGTTGAGGATCCCGACGATGATCCCGGAGGCACCGAGCAGCGCCACGATCGGGAAGAGGAGTCGCGAGAGGCCGACGGTGAGGCTCGGGTCGTGTCCCGGCTCGCCGAAGATCCCGAGCACCCACGGAGCGACGAGCACGAACAACGCGGTCAGCGCCGTCAGCCCGAGCAGCATCAGCCAGAGGAGGCTCGACGCGACCCGCCAGGCGCGCTTGCGCTCGCCCCGTTCGAGCAGGTCGCTGAAGACCGGCACGAACGCCGACGAGAGCGCTGCGTCGGCAACGAGCGCGCGCACGAGATTCGGCAGCTGGAAGGCGACGGTGAAGGCGTTGATCCGCCCCGCCGCACCGAAGTAGTAGGCCGCGACCATCTCGCGGACGAGGCCGAGGATGCGCGAAAGGCCGGTTGCGATGCCGAAGATCGCCGTCGAGACGGCCAGCCGACGCGGGATTTCGGGCTGCTGCTCGGTGGTCGGGGCTTCCGACGGCGGGGCGTCGGAGGGCGGGGCCGGGTCGGTCGCAAAGGCTGCGGACCAGCCGTCATCGCCCGGGTCCCACATGGGCTTTCCTCTAGCGCGGCGGCGCTCGTTGCGCGCCTGGAGTCGCGCCGCGCGCTCGTGGCCTCGTGCGTCGTCGTCCACTGCGCTCCAGCATACGGCGAGGCTCTGCTAGCCTTTCCGCGCCCGCCCCGTCCAGCGTGTGCGGGCATTTTCTCGCCTATGCCCAACATCAAGCAGCAGAAGAAGCGCGTCCGGATCGCCGCTGAAGAGCGCGTCGAGAACCTGCGCTATCGCTCGACGATCAAGACGCTGACGAAGCGCCTCAGCGCCGCCGTCGCCGAAGGTGACGATGCTGCGGTCGCAACGGAGCGGCGCCAGCTCGAGCAGCTGATCGACCGCGCGGTCGCGCACGGCTCGCTGCACCGGAACGCCGGCGCCCGCAAGAAGTCGCAGGCGACGCGCCTCGCCGCCGGCCCGCAGGCCTAGAGCTCTAACCCTTCGCCGCGGTGATCTCGACGAGGGCGCGCTCGAGCTCGAGCTCGCTCGCGAGCCGCGAACCGCCCTTGAGCGCGTGATCCAGCTCGGCCAACCGGATCAGCGCGTCGTCGAGCTCGGGTCCGCTGAAGTTGCGGACCTGGGCGTAGAGCTTCTGAGCCGGATACGGCTTGAGCCCGAGGCGGCTCGCCGCTTCCTGCGAGGTCACACCCTCGTCGTCGAGACGGCGGATCGCCCGGGCGTTCCGCACGTGTTTGGTGAGGCTGCCGAGCAGGCGCGGGATCGTCTTCGAGACCGGATCGCCGGTGCGGTCGAGCATGCGCTCGGTCGCCCGTAGGACGCCGCCGACGTCGCGGGCACCCCAGGCGTCGGTCAGATCCCAGGGCGGGGACTCGGCGCGCGGAGCGACGAGCGCTTCGACGTCGGCCGCGGTGATCGCCTCGCCCGACGCCCACGTGACGAGCTTGTCGATCTCGCTCGCCAGCTCGTAGAGGTCGTCGCCGACCAGGTCGGCGAGCAGGCGGCACGCCTCGGGCTCGGCAGTCGTACCGTGCAGCGTGAACTGCTCGGCGATCCACTTCGGTACGGCTCTGGCTGCGACGTCCCAGATCAGGAGCGTCCCGCGGCCGGCGACCGCCTTGGCGAGCGGCCCATCCTTGCGCAGCTCGGCCGCGACGAGCGCCAGGGTCGTCCCGGGTGCGGGCGACGCGAGATACGCCGCAATCGCCTTCGCGTCGGGCGCCTTCCAGGCCTCGACGCCCTCGAAGACCACGAGGCGGCTCCCGGAGCCGAAGAGCCCCATCGCGTTGCAGGCGGCAACCGCATCTTCTCCGCTCGCCGCAGTGGCGTCGTGCAACTCGACCGCATCGGCGTCGAACCTGCTGCGGAGCCGCGCGACCGCGCGGTCGACCTTGGGCCGGTCGCTGCCGCCGATCAGGTACGCCGGCTGAAGCTCGTCCGCCATCGCCACCAAGCATAGGCGGCGCCCCCGAGCGCACCGAGACCCGCCAGCGCGGCGGCTCCGCCCGTCGCCTGGGCGAACGGCGCCGCGGCGACCAGGCGCGCGCAGGCGGCGACGTAGGCGGCGATCCAGCCGTTGACGCCGGCCAGCACGGTCGCCGCTCCCGGCGCGACCGGGTCGATGCACGCGGTCACGAGCCCGAGCCCGAGCAGCAGCCCGACGACCGGCTCGACGAGGGCGTTCGCGACGACCCCGAGGAGCGGCACCTGGCCGAAGCGCAGCCAGAGGATCGGAGCGGTCGCGACGCTGCAGGCTGCCGAGATCGCGAGCGCGCCAGCCAGGGCGGGCGGGACCGGGTAGCCGTCGAGCACGTGTCGCACCGGGCCGACCGCGAGGAAGATCGCGAGCACCGCGGCGAACGACAACTGGAAGCCCGGATCGAACAACGTGTACGGGCTCCAGGCGAGCAGCACGAGCGCGGCGAGCAGGAGCGTGTGCCAGGGATCGCGCTCGCGCGACACGAGCCAGGCGATTGAGGCGGCGACGCCAGAGACCGCGGCGCGGATCACGGACGACTGAGGACCGACCGCGAGCACGTAGGCGCCGATCGCGCCGAGCGCCGCGACGTGACCGACTGCCCGCGGCAGCCCGAGCAGCCAGACGAGCCCGAGCGCGCCCAACGCGATCAGGATCACGTTCTGGCCCGAGACGGCGAGCAGGTGGTAAAGCCCGGAGCGCTGGAAGCTCGCCTTCAGGTCAGGGGTGAGCCCGGCATCGTCGCCGAGGACGATGCCTTCGAGGACCGCGCGGCGTTCTCCCTCGAGACCGGGCGCGCAGGCCCGCCGAAGCCAGCGCCGCAGCCGATCGGCGACGCCGCCGATGCCGCCTCGGCGACCGACCACGTGCCACTCGTCGACGTGCAGCACGACGTGGATGCCCTGCCGGCGCAACCATTGACGCTCGTCGAAGCCGTGCTCTGGCCCGCGCGGCGCGCGCACGACCGCGAGCGCACTGATCACCGCACCCTGAGGAGGTGCGCGGCCGAGCGGCAGGTCGAGCTCGACCCGCTCGTCGACGGGGCGACCTTCGAAGCTCCGAGCACGAGCCGGCTCCCGCTGGGCGAACGTCCCGACTCGAGCTTCTCCGGTGACGACCGCGAGGAATCGTCCGGCGCGTCCGACGTCGGCGCGGAGCACACTCCGGTCGAGCGCATCGAGACGTGCACTTCCCCACCCCCATGCGAGCACGACCACGATCAGACCGGTCGCGCCGAGCCCGCTGCCGTCGAGGCACAGCGCCACCAGCCCGACAGCCCCCGCGACGAGCACTGCGGTGGGCGGCCCGAGCCGAGCCGCGTTCGCGAGCGCAAGCCCGGCGACCGCGGCGCCGACAACCAACTGGGCCGGCACGAGCCGCGTCATGACGCGACCGTCATGGGACGACCAGCCCCTTCAGATCGGCCAGGCGTGCAGGACCGATGCCCGGGATCGCGTCGAGCGCCTCGACCGACGTGAATGCTCCGTGCTCTTGCCGGTAGGCGACGATCTTCTGCGCAGTGACGGGGCCGACGCCCGGCAGCGTGTCGAGCTGCTCTGCCGTCGCCGAGCTGAGCGAGACCGGGTTGGCAGCCGCGGAGTCGCCTGTCGCTCCTGAGGCTCCGGCGGGCGAGCCTCGCGCCGCGACCAGGATCTGCTCACCGTCGGTGATCGGCGCGGCGAGGTTGACGGCCGCGCGTTCCGCCCGCCGCGTCAACCCTCCCGCGCGGGCGACCGCATCAGCGACGCGCGATTTCTGAGGGAGGTGGTAGAGGCCGGGGCGTGCGACCGCCCCGACGACGTCGACGACGATCGCCCGCGGCCCGACCGAGGCGCGAGCCGGCGCCGCCGGAGCGAGGGGCGCGACGCGAAGCGACGGCGAACCGCCACTACCGTGATGCCGGAGCACGACGACCGCGAGGGCGAGGCAGGCGAGCGCCGCGCCTGCGACCCGCCGTTGGGGCACCGTGAGCGGGAAGGTGAGCATCCGGCAACGGTGCCGGGAGAGATGTCACGCGTGTGAAACGGCTTCGTGCCGAATTCGTGAAATATCTGCGCCGCGGGCTAGATGACGATGTTGACGAGCTTGTCGGGCACGACGATCACCCGTTGCTCGTCTCCGTTCAGGTGCGCGCGCACCTTCTCGGAGGCGCGGGCTCGCTCGACCAGCTCCCTCTCGCCCAGCCCCGCCGGAACCTGGATGCGGTCGCGCACCTTGCCGTTGACCTGCAGGACCAGCTCGACCGTCTCGCGCTGCAACAGCCGCTCGTCTGCGACGGGCCACGGCGTCTGCCAGAGCCGCTCGTGACCGAGCGTCGCCCAGAGCTCCTCGGCGACATGCGGCGCGTACGGCTGGACGAGCGACACAGCTGTCTCGGCTGCAAATCGAGCCGCCGGGTCGCCCGGCCGATTTCGAGAGCTCGTTGACGAGCTCCATCACCGCCGAGATCGGCGTGTTGAAGACGAACCGACGGTCGATGTCGTCGGTGAACCGGGCGATCGTCTCGTGGGCCTTGCGCGCCAGCGGCGTGTCGATGCCCGGAGGCGAGGCGGGCTCCGCGGCCGCAAGTCCGACGACCCGCCACAGGCGCTTGACGAAGCGCACCATCCCTTCGACACCTTCGGGCGTCCAGTCCATGTCCTGGTCGGCCGGGCCGAGGAAGAGGATGCAGAGACGCGTCGCATCGGCGCCGTACAGCCGGATCAGCTCGTCGGGGCCGGAGACGTTCCCGCGCGACTTCGACATCTTCGAGCCGCCCTGCTTCACCCAGCCCTGGTGCCACAACCGCTGGATCGGCTCACGGAAGCCGACCAGCCCGATGTCGTTCAGCACCTTCGCGAAGAAGCGCGAGTAGAGCAGGTGCCCCTTGACGTGGTCGATGCCGCCGACGTACTGGTCGATCGGCATCCAGTAGTCGACGATCTCGCGGTTGAACGGCGCCTCGTCGTTGTGCGGGTCGGTGTAGCGAAGGAAGTACCACGACGAGTCGACGAACGTGTCCATCGTGTCCGCCTCGCGCTTCGCCGGGCCGCCGCATTTCGGACAGGTCGTGTTGATGAAGTCCGGGTTCGAGGCGAGCGGCGGCTGGCCCTTCGGCCGGTAGTCCGCCACGTCCGGCAGCAGCACCGGCAGCTCGTCCTCCGGCACGCCGACGATCCCGTCGCGCTCGCAGTAGACGATCGGGATCGGGCAGCCCCAGTAGCGCTGGCGAGAGAAGCTCCAATCGTGCAGCCGGTAGTGGATCGCGGCCTTGCCGGACCCGCGCTCGTCGAGCCAGGCAGTGACGGCGGTGACCGCGTCGCGCCATGGGAGCCCGTCGAACTCGCCCGAGTCGATCAGCGTTCCGTTCTCGTCGATCACAGGGCGGATCGGCAGGTCGTAAGCCTCGGCGAACTCCCGGTCGCGGCCGTCGTGCGCCGGCACGGCCATGATCGCCCCCGTCCCGTACTCCATCAGCACGTAGTCCGCGACCCAGATCGGCAGCCGCTCACCGTTGACCGGGTTGGTCGCGTAGTGACCGGTGAACACACCGGTCTTCTCGCGCGTGGCCCGTTCCTCGGTCGGCCGGGCGGCGGCGATGCTGGCGTAGGAGCGCACCTCCTCGTTGTCGCCGGCGAGCTCGTCGACGAGCGGCGACTCGGGAGCGATCACGAAGAAGGTCGCGCCGAAGAGCGTGTCCGGCCGGGTCGTGAAGACCGGGATGTCGCGGTCGAGCTCCTCGACGCGGAAGAGCACCTCGGCCCCTTCCGAACGGCCGATGTGCTCGCGCTGGATCTTCTTCGAGCGCTCCGGCCAGTCGATCGTGTCGAGGCCGGCGATCAGCTCGTCGGCGTAGGCCGTGATCCGGAAGAACCACTGCGCCATGTTCCGCGTCTCGACGATCGCGCCGCACCGCCAGCAGCGACCGTCGACCACGTGCTCGTTCGACAGCACCGTCTGGTCGTTCGGGCACCACTTGACCGGAGCCTCGCGTCGATAGGCAAGCCCGTGGTCGAAGAACTTCAGGAACAGCCACTGCGTCCAGCGGTAGAACGACGGCTCGTGCGCGGAGACCTCGCGGTCCCAGTCGATCGCCCAGCCCATGCGGCGCATCTGCTTCTCGATCGCAGCGATGTTGCGCTCGGTGATCTCGAGCGGGTGACCGCCCTCCTTGATCGCCGCGTTCTCGGCCGGCAGGCCGAACGAGTCGAAGCCCATCGGTCGCAGCACAGTCGCGCCGTTTCGGCGGCGAAAGTGCGTGACGACGTCGCCCAGGGTGTAGTTGAGGACGTGCCCCATGTGCAGCTCGCCCGACGGATACGGGAGCATCTCGAGCATGTAGAAGTGCGGCTCGGGCAGCTCGCCGCCCGGGGTCGGGTTCTCGACCGCGAACGCGTCCTCGGCGGCCCAGACCGCCTGCCACTTCTCCTCGATCGTGTGTGCGTCGTACGCGTCCATCGGCTCTTCTTTCGTCCCCAGAAATGAAAAAGCCTCTCAGAATGAGAGGCCGTGGGAGGCTGGCGCGACAGAAGTCGCGTTGCTCCCTGACTCAGCTAAGAAGCACGTTCACGCCCGTCAGTGTAACCATGGATTCCTGATGGAGCCAACGCTATTGCCGTTGCTGCCGGACACCGCCGCCTTCACGGGCGGTGAGCTCGTGCTGGGCGGGCTTTCCGTAACCGACCTCGTCCGCGAGTTCGGGACGCCGCTCGTCGTCTACGACCAGCTGACCCTGCTCGGACAGGCGCGCGCGTATCGGGAGGCCGCGCCGGACGCGCACGTCGTGTACGGCACGAAGGCGTTCCCTTCGCTCGCGATCCTGCGGCTCTTCGCCGAGGCGGGCCTCGGTGCCGACGTGTCGACGGCGGGTGAGCTCGAATTCGCACGTCGCGCCGGTATCCCTGGGGAGCGGCTGGTCGTCCACGGCAACAACAAGGAGGACGAGCTGCTCCGCGACGCGACCGCCGCAGGTGCGCTGATCGTGCTCGACTCGCTGGCCGAGCTCGATCGCGCCCGCGCGGTGGGGCGCGACCCGGTTCCTGATCCGCGTCACGCCCGGAATCGAGGCCGACACACACGAGGCGGTGAAGACCGCGCACCACGGCTCGAAGTTCGGTTTGCCTCCGGAGGATGCCCTCGAGGCACTCGAGCTGGCCGGGGACGCCGAGGGCCTGCATGTCCACGTCGGCTCCCAGCTCCAGCACTTCGGCGCGTCGCTGATGACTGTCGACTGGGTGGCGGGATTCGCGGCTCGCGCCCGCGCCGAGCTCGGCTGGACGCCCAGGATCGTCGACCTCGGCGGTGGGCTCGGCGTCCGTCACGTGCTCGAGGATCCCCCCTTCACGGTCGAGGAGTTCGTGGGCGGCCTCGTCGGCGAGCTCGGCCGCGCCTGGCAACTGCAGGGGCTCCCTGCAGCACAGCTGATCCTCGAGCCCGGCCGATCGCTGGTCTCGCGTGCCGGCGTCACCCTCTATTCGGTCGGCGGCGTCAAGCGCGCGAGCGCCGCGACGACGTACGTGACCGTCGACGGCGGCATGTCCGACAACCCACGCCCCGCGATGTACGGCGCCCGTTACACGGCCCTCCTCGCGAACCGTGCCGACGAGCCCGCCGCGGGAGCCTACGCGGTCGCCGGCAAGCACTGCGAGTCCGGCGACGTGTTGATCGAGCGTGTCGAGCTGCCGGAGCCGGAGCGTGGCGACGTGCTCGCCGTGCCGGTCGACCGGCGCCTACACACTCGCGATGAGCTCGACGTACAACGCCGTTCCGCGCCCGGCCGCCGTGCTCGTCCACGACGGCCGGGCTCGGCTGATCCGCCGCCGCGAGACGGTCGACGACCTGCTCGCGTACGAGGTCTAGGAGGGTCTGGCAGGCGGGAGCAGACAGGCCTCGTGCTCGGCGCGGGTGTCGAGCGCCAGCAACTCGGGCACGGTGACCGCGCGCAGGCCGCGGAGTCGGATCGCCCGCAGGATCTGCGGCATCGCCCGCACCGTCCACGGATGGAGGTCGTGCATGAGGACGATCGCGCCGGGCCGCAGGCCCGCGGTCACGTTGCGCACGATCGAGCGGACGGTCGGCCTCGGCCGGTCGTCGCCGGACAGCACCGTCCAGAACACGTCGACCAGCCCGAAGGACGCGGTGGTCGCGTCGAGACTCGCGTCGTGCTCTTCGTACGGAGCGCGGAACAGCCGCGGTGCGTGGCCGAGCGCCTGCGTGAGCGTGTATTGCGTGCGTGCGAGCTCGAGCCAGGCGAGCCAGTGCGGCAGCCGCGTCAGGTGGGCGTGCGACCAAGAGTGATCACCGACCACGCCGACCGTCTCCTCTTCGCGGACGACGCCGGGCCAGTACTGCAGGCGGTTGCCGACCACGAAGAAGGTCGCGCGGGCATTGCCCCGGCGGAGGATCGACACCAGGTGGCGGGTGTACTCGCCCGGCCCGTCGTCGAACGTGAGTGCAACCGCGTGCGAGCGCCGGCCGCCGCAGTAGACCGGCTGACCGCGGTCGACAGCAACGGTCACGGCACGGCGCAGCTCGGTGGGAAGGGGTACGTGCGGCCGGCGGTACGGCTCCGGCCCGGTCCGCGAGGCAAGCCCCAGCGGTACGGCGACGAGCGCCACCGTCAGCACGAGCACGAGACGCACGAATGGAGCCTTACATGCGGGCGCGCAACGCAAGGACGTTGGCGACGAACGGCTTCGAGACCGCGTAGACGCCGTGCTCGCGGACCGCCCGCTCACCCTGGTACCAGCCGGCGAGCGCCAGCGACTCGTCGCCGTCGAACACGGACAGCAGGTGCTTGAGGTAGAGCACTCCGACTTCGACGTCGCCGTTGACCGTGTGCGGGATGGGCTTGCCGTTCAGCACGGTCTCGACGTAGTCACGCGTGGTCGGGAGCGTCTGCAGCACGCCCACCGCGCCGGCGGGCGAGACGATCGACGTCTGGTACCCCGACTCCATCCAGGCGAGCGCGCGCACGAGGTGCTCGTCGACGCCGAGGCGCGCCGACCACGCGTCGAGGACGCCGCGAACGTCGACCGACTGGGCGCCGAGCGACCCCGGGGCGGCGGCCGGCAACCGCAGCTTCTGCCCGATCAGGATCGGCCTGGTGGCGTCGAGATGGTTCAGCGTCGCCACAGCGGTCACCGACGTTCCATGCGCATGAGCGATCGCGGTGAGCGAGTCGCCTTCGTGCACGACGTAGGTCACCGCCGGAGCCCCGGGCGACCCCGGCACGCGCGCGCGCACGGGCACGCGGTCGTGGCGGACGATCGCAGTCAGCGTCCGTGGGCCGACCACGGCGTCAGCGTGGAGATTCATCGCGCGCTGGTACCGCTTGAGTGCGGCGCTCGTCTCCTTCCCCATGTAGCCGTCGAGCGCGCCGTCGTAGACGCCGCGCCGGACGAGCAGGAACTGCAGCACCGAGACGTCCCAACCGAAGTCACCTTGACGGAGCGTCCGCGAGCCGAAGAGTGGCCGACCGAGCGGCCCGAGCGCGGCGCGCGTGCGGAGGTCGGCGAGGCCGACAGGCAGGTGATGGCGACGCTGGAACGCGTGTACCGCGGCTGCCGTCCGCGGACCCGCGATCCCGTCGATCTGCGCGAGGTAGAGGCCGTGCGCGCGCAGCGCGACCTGCAACCCGGCGATCTGCGGGTTTCCGGAAGCGTGTGCGGCGGCCGGCGCGGCAAGCGCGGCGACCACCAGGATGACCCCAAGGCGGCGCACCAGGCCGGGTCCTTCGGCCCGCGGACACTCGTTCCTGCTCCACCGGACGCGATCAGTCCGGCTTCAGCGCGGGCGCGGGTCGGCGATCCGTGCCGCCGCTCTGCGCACCAGCGGCAGCAACAGCATCGCCGTCACGAGCACCGCGCCGAACGCGAATGTCGTCGGCCCCGGCTGCTTCGTGTCGACCAGCGGGATCGCGCCGACGATGTCCGGAAGGAACTGGATCAAGAGCGCGCCGAACACCGCGCCCCAGATCGAGCCGAAGAACCCGACGGCGGCGCCGACGAGCAGGTAGAGCGAGAGCTGGATCGGGAAGGAGCTCGGGCTCGCGTAGGCCGTATTGATCGCGAGCAGCGAGCCGGCGACGCCGGCATAGGCGGCGGAGATGCCGAACGCGGCGATCTTTAACGCCGCGCCGTTGATTCCCGCGGCTGCCGCGGCCAGCTCGCTGTCACGGACGGCGCGTAGCGACAGGCCGAACCGCGAGTCGAGCAGCCACCACGCGAGCACGAAGAGCGCGATCCCGATCACCCACGTAAGCGCGTAGACCCACTGGTCGTTGCTCAGCTTGACCCCCAACACCTCGACGCCGGCGCCCTGACCCGTCTCGTGCGGATTGCCGAAGAACGAGATCCCTGTCGAGCCGCCGGTGAAATGGTCGAACCTAGTCAGGATCTTCGGAAACGCGAGCGCGATCCCGAAGGTCGCGAGCGCGAGGTAGAGGCCCTTCAGTCGCAATGCCGGGAGCCCTGCGATCAGACCGGCGCCTCCGGCGACGCCCGCCGCCGCGACGATCGTCCACACGTCCTGCACGCCGTGGCTGGCCACGAGAATCGCGGTCGTGTACGCGCCGACCGCCATGAAAGCCCCGTGCCCGAGCGAGATCTGGCCGCTCGCACCCGTGATGACGTCGAGCCCGAGAATCGCGATGAAGAGCGAGCCGACAGTGGCGAGCTGCAAGGTGCGGAACATCGGAGACGAGGAACGGCAGCGCCAGCAAGACGACGCACGCGAGCGCCACCGCCCTCGAGCGTGTCGTCATACCCGGCTCACCGCCGCCCGCCCGAACAGTCCGGCCGGTCGCACGAGCAGGACGGAGACGAGCACGACGACCGCGACCGCGAGCCGCAGCTCGCCGCCGACCCAGTGCACGTACGTGACGACGAGGTTCAGCAGGACGCCGAGAATCAGCCCGCCGATCACCGCGCCGAGCGGCGAATCCATGCCACCGAGCACCGCGGCCGCGAAGGTGTAGAGCAGCGCCGTCTGCAGCATGTTCGGCTCGAGGCCGAGCGTCGGCGCCGCCAGCACGCCCGCGACCGCGCCGAGCGCGGCGGCCAGGCCCCAGCCGACGGCGAGCATCGCCGGAACACGTATGCCAGCGAGCCGCGACTCGGACGGATTGACGGCTGTGGCACGCAGGCCGAGGCCGAACTTCGTGCGGCGGAAGAACAGCGCGACCAGCAGCACCGTGACGAGCGACACGGCGATCACGCCGATCTCCTGCTTCGGGAACGCGACGCCGCCGATGTGGATCGATGCGGTCGAGAACGGCCCGTCGAACTGCCGCGCCTCCTGACCCCAGATCCACGTGTCGAGACCGTTGATCGCGATCAGGAGCCCGATCGTGAGGATCACGATGCCGATCAGAGGCCCGTTCCGGAGCGGCCGAATCAACGTCTGCTCGATCAGCGTTCCGCCAGCGAACGAGAGGGCGATCGTCACGCCGAATGCGGGCCAGAACGACCAACCGTGGTCGGTGAGCGTCCAGCAGATGAACGCCGAGAGCGTCGCCAGCTCGCCCTGGGCGAAGTTGAGCACGCCCGTCGCACGATGGATCAGCACGATCGCAAGTGCCAACAGGCCGTAGACGCTGCCCGACGCGAGCCCGCTCACGACCTGCTGCCAGAAGTTCGCCATCTGACGACCGGCTAGTAACCCAGGTAGCTCTGTCGTACCGATTCGTCGTCACGCAGAACGGCGGCCTCGCCGGCGAGAACGACACGCCCCGCCTCGAGCACGAGCCCATGCGCGGCAGCAGCGAGGGCGAGATTCGCGTTCTGCTCGACCACGACGATCGTCATCCCCGACTCGTTCAGCCGCGCGAGCACCTCGAAGATCTCTCGGACGACGATCGGCGCAAGACCGAGCGACGGCTCGTCGAGCAGGAGCAGCCGCGGCTTGGCCAGCATCGCGCGCGCAAGCGCGAGCACCTGCTGCTCGCCGCCGGAGAGCGTCCCTGCCTGCCGGTCACGCTGCTCGTACAGACGCGGGAAGAACTCGTAGATGTTCGCGAGGTCCCGATGGGAGGGTCCCTGTTGCACCCAGGCTCCGAGCCGCAGGTTGTCGAGAACCGACAGCGTCGTGAACGTGCCCCTCCCTTCCGGCACGTGGGCGACACCCCTACGTGCCATCCCCTCCGGGGTGCGCCGGAAGAGCTTCTCGCCCTCGAACACCACGTCGCCGGTGGTCTTGACCGTGCCCGAGATCGCGCGAAGTGTGGTCGTCTTCCCGGCGCCGTTCGAACCGAGGATCGCGACGAAATCTCCGTCGTCGACGGTCAGCGAGACGCCGCGTAGCGCGCTTACCTCGCCGTACCGCGCCTCGACGTCGCGCAGCTCAAGGAGCGGCAAGGCGCTCCCGCAAGCGCTCGATCTGGGCGTCGGTGAGCCCTGCGGCGCGCAGGTAGGACGCCACATCGCCGTATCGCGCCTCGATCTCGGCCAGCGTCCTGACCATCCCCTCGGCGGGTGTGTGCGAGAGCTTCTCCCGCTTCGACCGCTCGTCGTCGTTCGCGGCTGACTCGAGCCAGCGAGCCGTCGCCGGAGCGAGGTTCGCCGACGAGAGCGCGTAGTCGGCGCCGATCGTCGCTCGATCCACGCCGGCCAGCCGCAGGAGGAGCGCCGCGACCAGCCCGGTGCGGTCCTTCCCACCCATGCAGTGCACGACGACCGGGCCGTCGGCGTCCGCCACTGCGGCGAAGGCCCGACCGAAGCGGTCGCGGTAGCGCTCGAGGAAGTCGACGTACGAGTAGGCGTAGTGATCGGCCACGTCCTCGACGGCTGCGAGGTGGGCGTCGAGCTCGGCGACGTACTCGCGGTCGTAGGCGTCGCCGAGCACCGAGATGTGCACGACCTCGATCTCGACGTCTCGCGGGGCGTCCTCGGCGAGCTCCTCGGGCCAGCGAAGGTCGACGATCCGCTCCACACCGTGCGCAGCGAGCGAGCGCCAGCCTGCGTCGGTCAGCGAGCGAACGTTGTCCGAGCGGACAACCGTACCTGACCGTGTGCGGCCACCAGCCTCGGTCGGCAGCCCGCCGAGGTCGCGGACGTTGAGGCAGCCGTCCCAGTCGAGCGCCGTCAACTCAGGCGGCGGCGGGCTCGGCGCCGAGGTAGGCCTCGATCACGGCCGGGTCGCGCTGCACTTCCTCGGGCGAGCCCTCAGCGATCTTCCGCCCGAAGTCGAGCACGTGGATCCGCTCGGCCACGCTCATCACGAGCCCCATGTGATGCTCGACGAGGAGCACCGTCAGGTCGAAGTCGTCACGGAGCTTGCGGATGAACACGCCGAGCTCCGAAACCTCTTCGTGGTTCAGGCCCCCGGCCGGTTCGTCGAGCAGGAGCAGCTTCGGCTCGGCGACGAGCGCGCGCGCCAACTCGACCCGCTTCAGCGTCCCGAACGGCAACCCGGTGGCCGGGCGCCCGGCCACGTCGGCGATCCCGACGTAGTCCAGGACCTCGCGTGCGCGCCCGCGAACGGCTCCGCTACGAAACGGACGCGTTCGGGTATGCGCGCCGACGAGCACGTTGTCGAGCACTGTCATCGAACGGAACAGCTCGACGTTCTGAAACGTGCGCGCGATCCCGCGCCGCACAACGCGGTGCGGCGGCGTCCGCAGCAGGCTCTTGCCGGCGAAGCGCACGGTACCGGTGTCCGGCTTGTAAAGCCGGGTGATCACGTTGAAGAGGGTGGTCTTCCCGGCACCGTTCGGCCCGATCAGGCCGACGATCTGCCCCGAGTCGACGTCGAGCGAGACGTCGTCGATCGCCACGATCCCCCCGAACCGCCGCGTCACCTCGCGAATCTCGAGCAGCGCCATCGCGCTTGAGCTTAGTGCACCGATGCGGGATCGGTGCTTGGCAGCTCACACGCGAAGTTGCGGCAGACGTAGAGCGTCGGCAGCCCGTTGACGGCGACCCGGCCGGAGAGGAGCGGAACATCCTCGGCAGGCCCGAAGGCGACCACGTCCGTGGGGTGCGCGTGCTCCACAGCCCTGCGTGCGATCTCGTCGCCGGGTGCGCCGATGATCGCCAGCTCGCGGTGCGGAGCGAGGTACTGGTCGAGCGCGACCAGCAGCCATCCGAACGCGACCGGGGCCTTCGGCAGCGCGTCGCGGACGAGCCGAAGGCTCGAGACGGCTCGCCGTTCGAGCTCGTCGTCGCCCCAGATCCGGGCAAGCCGCAGGAGGACGTACGCGAGCATCGCGTTGCCGCTCGGCGAGGGGTGGTCGTCGAGCGGTTTCTTCCGCGCGACGAGTTGTTCGCCGTCCGCGGGCGACTGGAAGAACCCGCCCGTCTCGTAGTCGGCGAAGAGCTCGACGGCGAGCAGCGCCAGCCGGCGCGACTCGCGAAGCCAACGTGCCGTGCCCGTGGCCACGTGCAGCTCATGCAGGCCGTACGCGACGTCGGCGTAGTCCTCGAGGTACCCCGTGCCCTTCGCCACTCCGTCGCGCCACGTCCGGTGCAGGCGCCCGTGGTCGGAGAGCGGCCCGAGCAGGAACTCCGCGAGGCCGACGGCGGGCTCGATCCGGCCGGCCTGCGCGAGCGTCGCCAGCAGCAAGCCGTTCCACGACGCGATCGCCTTGTCGTCGCGCGCCGGCTTCGGTCGGCGCTCACGCACCTCGAACAGCTGGGCGCGCGTCGGCTCGTCGAGCTCGCCACGCAGCACGAAGCGGCCGTCTTCGAAAGGCTGCAGCAGCTCCTCGGACACCCCTTCCCCTGGCGCCCAGGTGAACGTCAGACCCTCGACGCCGTCGGTGTCCGCGTCCTGCGCGGAGGCGAACCCGCCGCCTTCGAGCGCGAGCTCGCGCAGCACGTAGTCGATCGTGCGCTCAGCGATCTCCCGGTAGCGGTCGTCGGCGAAGACGCGTGCGGCGCGGAGGTAGACGGAGCCGAGCAGTGCGTTGTCGTAGAGCATTTTCTCGAAGTGCGGCACGAGCCACTGCTCGTCGACGGAGTAGCGATGGAAGCCGCCGCCGACGAGGTCGTGCATGCCGCCGAGCGCCATGCCGTCGAGGGTGCGGCGCGTCATCTCGCGCTCTCCGCGACGCAACAGGAACTCGAGCACAGGTGCGGGCGGGAACTTCGGCGCCCGTCCGAAACCGCCGAAGCGCGGGTCGAAGCTCTTCCTCAGGTTCTCGACCGCATCATCGAGGAGCGACGCGTCGAGAGGCTCGCTCGACGGCTCGAGGCGCGCCGACAGGCGAACGTGGTCGGTCAGGTTGCGACCCGAGCTCTCGACGGCTTCGCGCTGGTCGCGCCAGGCCTCGGCGACGCCGAGCAGGACCTGCTTGAACGACGGCAACCCGTGTCGCGGCTCGGGCGGGAAGTAGGTGCCGCCGAAGAACGGCTCCCCGGCGGGGGTCAGGAAGACGGTCATCGGCCAGCCACCGCTGCCGCTCAGCGCGACGACGGCGTCCATGTAGACGGCGTCGAGGTCGGGTCGCTCCTCACGATCGACCTTCACGCTGACGAAGTTGTCGTTGAGCACGCGCGCAGTCAGTGGATCCTCGAACGACTCGCGCTCCATCACGTGGCACCAGTGACAGGCCGCGTAGCCGATCGAGAGCATGATCGGCCGGTCCTCGTCGCGTGCCCGAGCGAGCGCCTCCTCGCCCCACGGGTACCAGTCCACGGGATTCGAGGCGTGCTGCAGCAGGTACGGCGACGTCTCGTTCGCAAGGCGGTTCATCGGCGCCACCGTCGCACAGCCTCGACCGCGAGTGCGACGCCGAACGCAAAGGCGAACGCGAGCAGCAGCCCCAACCAGGCGTGATCGTGGAAGAAGCGGCCGCCAAAGTACCCGAGCAGCGAGGCGTACGCCGCCCACGTGATCGCGGCGATCGCGTCGAACATCAGGAACTTCCGGTACGAGTAGTGCGTCATGCCGGCGGAGAAGGTCACCGCCGTGCGACCGCCCGGGACGTAGCGACCGACGATCACCATCGTCCCGCCGCGGAGCTGAAGCTGGACTCTCGCCCACTCGAGCGCGGCGCGGGAGCGGCGCCCGTCGAGGAAGCGCCGTTGCGCGGGGCGGCCGACGAACCGGCCGAGGCCGTAGGAGAGGCTGTCTCCCGCGAACGCACCGGCTGCGCCGGCGGCGATCACCCAGCCGAGCTGTAGCTCGCCGACGACGGAGAGAAAGCCGGCGATGATCATGCCGGTCTCGCTCGGGAACGCCGGCATCACCCCGTCCCCGAGCGCCAGCGCGAAAACGATCAGGTACGCCTCTGGCGGCTGCGAGAGCAGATGGAGCGCGGAGTCGAACACCCCGCCATCATCGCGGCCGCCTGCGGCGTTCGTGCCGCGAGACTCGCGAACTACGTTCGAACCTCGTTCGAACGAGGTTCGAGGGTTCAGGCGCGGCGGTACGGCAGCATGCGGTACTGCTCGCGGAAGCCGACCGACTCGTAGAGCCGGCGTGGGATCGGGTACGCGTCGTCGCCGCGACAGGCGACGATCGCCAGCGTTGCGCCCTCTTCCCGAAGGCGCTGCAGCGCGAAAAGGTTCACCGCACGACCGAGGCCGCGTCGCTGGTGCGCTGCGTGCGTTCCGACCGGCTCGAGCTCGCCGACGCCGTTCGCCTCGTCCAGCCAGGCCAACGCGTACGCGGCGATCGTGCCGTCCGGCGCCTCAACGACACAGTCGAGATCCTGTCGGTACGGCCAGGCCGCGCGCACGCACGCGTAGACGTCGTCACGAAAGCGCGACGGACTGAACGCGGATCGATGTGCCGCCGCACGCGAGTCGAAGTCGCGATCCTCGACTGTTCGGACGCGGTAGCCCTCGGGAGCTTCGGGCTCCTCGATCTGCTCGAGCGTCCGCGCGTTGACGCGCATCCACGCGCCTTCCGGATCGTGCGTCAGCCCATGGGCGCGCAGACGTTCGATCGCGTCGGTGTGGTCGGCACGCACCAGCACCTCACTCGGCTGCGCCCAGTCCAGGATCTCGTCGAGCAGCTCCGGCCGCTCGGGCCGCACCTGCCATTCGAGCTCGGTGTCGCGCGTGAGCCAGCCCCAGCCTTCGAGCCGATCGCCGTCGTACCAGAGGCGAACGCGATGCTCGCCGTGGGGCAGATTCGCCGACCAGAAGGCGATCTGGCCGAAATCGCACGACAACGACCCGGGGTCGCTGCCCCGAAGCTCCTGCGCAAGTGCGAGCAGCAGCGGCAGCTCGCCGTCGCGAAACTCGCGCGACTCCACGCCTCGAGTCTAGGCTGCAGCGATGGCCGAACTGCGCGACCTGCTCGAACTGACGGCCGGCCTGGCCGCGGATTTCTACGACTCGCTGCCGGAGCGCCCGGTGTTCCCAGCCGCCACCGTTGCAGAGCTCCGCGCAGCCTTCGCGCAACCGCTGCCGGACGGCCCGACCGACCCCGGAACGGTGATCACCGAGCTCGTCGCCGCCGCTGAGCCGGGCCTGGTCGCGGAACCGAGCGGGCGCTATTTCGGATTCGTGATCGGCGGCTCGCTGCCCGGCGCACTCGCCGCCGACTGGCTGGCGACCGCCTGGGACCAGAACGCAGGCCTCTACGTCGGCGGCCCGGCGGCGTCCGTGGTCGAGGAGGTTGCCGGGGCGTGGCTGATCGAGTTGCTCGGACTCCCTGCACACGCCTCCTTCGGCTTCGTCACGGGCGGCCAGATGGCGACCTTCACCGCGCTCGCCGCAGCGCGACACCATGTACTGGCGAAGGCGGGCTGGAACGTCGAGCGCGACGGACTGACGGGAGCGCCGCGGATTCGCGTGGTGGTCGGCGAGCACCGTCACGGCACGGTCGATCGCGCGCTGCGAATGCTCGGGCTCGGCGCTCCGACGGACGTCGTTCCGAGCGACGACAACGGCCGGATGCTGGCGACCGAGCTACGTGTCACCGACGAGCCGACGATCATCTGCGCCCAGGCGGGCGAGGTGAGCACGGGGGCGTTCGACCCGTTCCACCCGATCGCAGACGCTCGCGACTCTGCGGCGAACGCCTGGATCCACGTCGACGGAGCCTTCGGACTGTGGGCGGCGGCAACCGACTCGCTCCGACACCTCGTCGATGGCGCTGACCGCGCGGACTCGTGGGCGACCGATGCGCACAAGTGGCTCAACGTGCCGTACGACTCGGGCATCGCGTTCACCGCCCATCCGGAATCGCACAGCGCCGCGTTCTCCGCGCGCGCGGCGTACCTCGTCTTCGACGCCGACAAGCGGGACCAGATCGACTGGAACCCCGAGCATTCCCGGCGCGCCCGCGGCTTTGCCGTCTACGCGGCGATCCGCGAGCTCGGCCGCAGCGGGATCGCAGAGCTCGTCGAGCGCACGTGCCGTCATGCACAACGGTTCGCCGAGGGGCTCCGCGAGCTCGGCGCGGACGTCCTGAACGACGTCGAGCTGAACCAGGTGCTCCTGCGCTTCTCGACCGATGCCGAGACGGAGCGGATCCTGGCCGGCGTCCAGGCAAGCGGCGAGGCGTGGATGAGTGGGACCGTCTGGGACGGGCGCGCCGCGATCCGGATCTCGGTCTCGAACTGGCAGACGTCCGACGCCGACGTCGAACGAACGCTCGCCGCCTACGCGGGCCAGCTCGCCGCGCGGTAGAGCTGACCCTCGAGCGGTCTGCCGAGCAGCTCGGCGAGCCAGGTCGAGACGGCGACGAGCGCCTGGAGATCGATTCCGGTCCGCACACCGTCGCGCTCGAGTTGCCAGACGAGATCCTCCGTCGCCACGTTGCCGGTTGCGCGCGGCGAGAACGGGCAGCCTCCGAGCCCGCCCACCGAGGCGTCGAGAATCGTGGCGCCGCCGTCGAGCGCAGCCCAGGCGCAGGCGTAACCGGTGTTTCGCGTGTTGTGCAGGTGTGCGCCGACGGGCTTGCCGAGGATCGAAACGCGCTCGACGAGTCGTCGCACCGGCCTCGGCGTTGCAACACCGATCGTGTCCGCGAGCACGAGCTCGGCGGCCTGCCCGAACTGCCCGCACAGATCGGCGACGACGCCGGGGTCGACCTCTCCCTCGAAAGGGCAGCCCCACGCACACGAGATCGTCACCGTCGAGGGCACGTCGGCCCGCGCGAGGATCGCCTGCACTCGGGCAACGGCCTCGGCGAGCGACGCGTTGCCATTGCGCCGGTTGAACTCCTCGGTCGCGGCGAGCGTGCAGTTGACCCGCGCGAGGCCCGTCACCGCAAAGCGCTCGTAGCCGCGCTCGTTGAGCACCAGACCGGCGAGCTCGGAGCTCCCGGCCTCGGCAATCGCCACGACCTCCTCCGCGCCGGCCATCTGCGGGACGCGGTCGTCGCGGACGAACGAGACCGCCTCGATCCGCGGCACGCCCGCGCCGGCGAGCCGCGAGACCAGCTGCGCACGCACCGCCGGCGCGAGCGTCTCCGGCTCGTTCTGCAGGCCGTCGCGCGGCCCGACGTCGCAGATCGTGATCACGCCGGGGCGGCAGCGGGCACCGGCACGTCGATCGAGTCACGCGGGCGCATCGGCAGCAGGGCCACGACGAGGCTCGTCAACGCCAGTCCCACCCACTGCAGGTTCGTCGGGGTCTGGCCGAACTTGAAGTAGAGAACGAGCGTCGCGCTGACCGGGAAGGCCAGCTCGGCGATCGTGGCAGCGACCGCCGGAGTGCGCAGCAGGCCGTAGTAGTAGAGGCCCAGCGCCAGGAAGCCGGTCACGAAGGCGAGCACGCCGATCCAGAACGTGTCGTGGAGCGACGAAAACGCGGGTGCGCTCAGGATCAAGAGCGCAACCGCGCTGCCGGCGAGTCCGAAGGCGAAGCGCAATGTCGCGACATGCTCGAAGCGCATGTCGCGAACGAGGTAGCGACCGAGGACCGTGCCGAGTGCCCAGAGCCCCGCCGCGCCGAGCGCGTAGAGCGTCGGCTTGAGGCCGTGGATCGAAGGATGGAACGGATCCTGCACACCCATCAGCCAGACGCCGACGAGCGCCGGAAAGAAGAAGTACGCGAAGCTGCGCCGGGGCCGCTCGCCGAGAATCACCCCCGCGCAGACGACCGCGATGATCGGCTGGATCTTCTGCAGGACGACGGGTGTCACGTAGTCGTTACCGTCGACGAAGGCCTGCGTGAACAGGATCGTCGCGAGTGCCGAAGAGCCGGCGCCGATCACGACGGCTGCGAGGACGTGGCGCCAGCCGAGCCGGATCACCGACCTGAGCGCCGCTGCGAGGAATGGCAGCGTGAGCAGCACGAGCACGACGTGCTCGCCGAACACGATCGTCGCGACCGGCGTCGACTGGGCGAGCGGCGCGCGGATCCACGCGTCGAGCCCCCAGAGTGCAGCGGCGACCGCGACGAGCACGGTCGCTCCGGGACGAGAACGCAGCCACGACAGCATTGGCGGAGCGTATCGGCGTGCCGTCAGTCGACGGGCCGGCGCGAGGCTGCCACCGTCACGACCAGCGCGAGCACGACGCCCGCGACGAGCACGACGGCCGCCCAGCCGGCGGCGTCATCGACCCGGGCGGCGAGCAACGCAGCAGCGAGCACCGCCGCCACCGCCCCCAGGGCGAGCGAGCCCGCGCCGACAAGCAGCCCCCAGATCTCGGCCGCCACGGTCCGAACGGCCCGAGGCACCGGCAACCGGCGCGGGTGAACGAGCAGGCGCGAGCAGACGACGAAGAGGGTCGCGAAGATCGCGACGAGGAGCACCAGACTCGCGTCGTCGTGCCACCAGTCGAGGCCGATGCCCTCGCCCACGAAGAAAACGCCGAACGAGGTGAGCATCACACCGACGGTCGCCTTCATCAGGTTCTCGGGAACCTTCGTCAACGGCGCCCGGAGCACGACGCCGAGCACGATCACCGAAGCCAGGGCCGCAACCGCGCCGACGACCGCTCCGACACGATGCCCCACGCCGCCAAGTGCGATCACGATCAGTACCACTTCGACGCCCTCGAGCAGCACCCCGTTGAACGCCGTCGTCAACGCAACCCAGTGCTCACGACTCGAGAGCGCCCGCTGCGTGGCCTCGAACTCCTCGGCCTCGTCGTGCTGCGCCTTCAGCCCGGCTTGCCGAAGAATCGCCTTGTGCAGCCACCGGAGGCCGAACAACAACAGGAACACGCCGACCACCACCTGCGCGTCGGCGACCGGGAACGAATCGATCGCGGCGCCGAGGGCGACGACGATCACCGCGAGCGCGCCGGCTGCCAGCCCCGTTCCGAGCAGCGCCGGCCGCCAGCCGCTGAACAGCCCGACGGCGAGCACGATCGTGAACGCCTCGACCCACTCGACGCCGGACGCCAGGAACGTCGAGATGACGACGAGCGGACTCAGTCGTCGGTTCCGTGGTCGAAGATGCGACGGGGGGAAATGCGGACGATCACACGGTCGACAGGCGAGTGGAACTGCCTGCCGTAGTAGCGCTGTGCGAGCGAATGGATGTGCTCGGCTGCGCCGTTCTCGTCGAGCTCCGCCGGGCCCTCGACCTCGAAGTACCGGTAGGGATCCTCGTTGTCCCAGACACTGATCGAGACCTGCGGGTTGCTGCGGAGGTTGCGCCCTTTCGCGCGGGCGTTCGTCGTGTTGAAGATCACGTTCTCACCGTCTGTGTCGACCCAGACGACGCTCGTCTGCGGCCGGCCACGGTCGTCGACCGTCGAGACGACGCCGAAGTTCTGTCCACGTAGAAGATCCACCTGCTCAGCGGTCAGCGCAGGCATCGTCACGCCCCTTTCACGGTCGTCACTTCACTGTCGTCGGGATGTTCGCGATCTTGCCGTCGATGATCTGCTGCTCGATCTGCAAGACCTTCTGCTCGATACCCGCAGGCGCCTTCGCCGAAAACTTGCCCAGTCCGACGCCCTTCTGCTCGAGCCCGTAGACGGCGTCCTGACCACCCTTGAAGTGACCTGACTGCGCGTCCTTGATCGAGAGGAAGACAGCAGTGTCGACACCCTTCAGTGCGGAGGTGAGGATGTGCGGGCCGAGAAAACCCTGGTCGGCGTCGACGCCGATCCCCCACACGCTCTTCGTCTTTGCGGCATCGAGCGCGCCGAGACCACAACCACCGGCGACCTGGAAGACGACATCGGAACCGGCCGCGATCTGGTTGAGCGCGATCTCCTTGCACTTCGACTCGACGCTGAAGTCCTGCGAGTAGTTGTTCAGCGTCTTGATGCCCGGGACGGCCGCCTTGGCGCCGGCCTGATAGCCCGCGATGTACCGGTCGACCGGAGGCTGCTTCTGGCCGCCGACGCTCGAGACCGTGTTCTTGCCGTCCGCCTTCGCCGCAAGCGCCGCCGCATACCCGGCGAGGTAGCCGACCTGTTGCTCCTTGAAGAGGAGTCCCTGGACGTTCGGCGCGTTGCCCTCATCCGCGTTCGAGACGTCGACGATCGCGAAGTGTGTCTTCGGGAACGTCTTCGCGACGGCTTTCAATGCCTCGATCTCGGTGAAGCCGACACCGATCACGAGGTTGTAGCCCTGGCGGGCGAGGGCGCTCAGATTCGGGATGTACTCCGCCGGCGAGGCCGACTGCACGACCCGTGTCGAGACGCCGAGGTCGGTGGCGGCCTTCTGCAGGCCGACGTAGGCGAGGTGGTTGAAGCCGCGGTCGTTGAGACCGCCGATGTCGGTGACCAGGCCGACCTTGAACGGCGAGGTGGCCGTGGTCGTCGACGCCGTCGAGCTTGCTTTCTTCGAGGAACCGCAGCCCGCTGCGGCGACGGCGAGGACGAACACCAGCGTGGCGATCAGCAGTTTCTTCACGGCACTCTCCGAGGTTTTAGACTGTGGGACGAAAACCGTGTCCGATTCTACTTGGCATACCACCGTCGGCGTCGTCCTTCGGGCGCGCGACGGCCGGCTCGAGGTGTTGCTGGTCGAGGGGGCGCTCCCCTCGGCCCCGCTCGCGCGTGGTGAGTCGCTCGAGGCCGCGCTCGCACGCGCCGTCGACACGAGCGCGCTCGCGCATCTCGAGCAGCTCGAGACGCGGGTGCGGGCCGACAGCGACCTCGTGACCGCGTACCTGGGGCTGGCACGGTCGGACACGGAGCTCGATGGCAGCTGGAGCGGCGTCGGCCGTCTGCCGCGCCTCGGTCGCGACGACGCGGCGATCATCTCGGCGGCTCAGGCTCGGCTCCGCGCGAAGCTGTCGTACACCAACATCGGCTTCGCGCTCGCTCCGGCGACGTTCACGATCTCGGAGCTCCGCCAGGTCTACGTGGCCGCGCTCGGGCACGACGTCGCCGCGACGAACCTGCAACGCGTGCTCCTCCGCCGCGGCGTCCTCGAGCGCATCGAAGGACTGCGGCCGTCGGGCCGGGCGGGCGGGCGACCGGCGGCAGTCTTCCGCTTCGCCTCCCAGCGCCTCGAAGTCACGGACGCATTCGCAACGCTCCGACCGCCGCGGTGACCGCCCACAGCATCAGGACGCCGCGGGGGAAGCGGGCGCGCGACGTCGGCCAGGATGTCGCGCCAGCGGCTGAAGAGGATCTGGTGCGTGCCGGGCTCGAGGCGCAGCGTTGCCTCCGGCAGCGTCCGTTTGTAGTCGCGGCCGATCGCCGGGACGCAGACGGTGTCGTCCTCGCCCCACCAGAGCGTGACCGGAGCGCGCACGTCCTCGAGCTCGAAGCCCCACGGGCGCGTGAGGTAGGCGAGCTCGCGAGCGAGCCAGAGGCCGCCGTGCGCGAAACGACTCGACGCGCCCGGCGCGCGTATGCGGCGTCCGTCGCGGGATCGCCGGTGGGCGGCGGCGGCCGCCTGCCCCACGCCTCGAGGGCGCGGGCGGCGACGCGCGGGGCGACGCGGGCGGTGCGCATCGCGCGCTGCACGTCGCGCGCCAGGAGCCGGTTGCCGGCGGCGGGCGGCATCGAGCCGACGAGCGCGACCCTCGTCACCCGCTCGGGTGCGACCGCCGCCAGCGCGAGCGCGTGCGGGCCGCCCGCCGACCAGCCGATCACCGCGAACCGGTCTGGCTCGAGCACGCGCAGCAGGTCCTCGCCCCAGACCCGGAGCGAACCCCGCCGCACGGCCGGCCCGCACCGGTCGACGGCGAGCAGCCGCACCCCGAGCTCGGCTGCGATCGCGTCGTCCGGATGCCGCGAGAGCCGCGAGTCGCCCCCGCCGTGCAGGTAGACGACCGGGGTGCCGGCCGGGTCGCCGACGTCGTCGAGCGTTACCGGACGATCAGCGTCGCGCGCATCCCGCGCGCTCGATGGTCTGCGACCGAGCACCAGAACGAGTATCGCCCGGGCGCGAGCCTCACCGTCAACTCCGCACGCCGCCCCGGCTCGACGACGGGCGTACCCGCGATGTGCCGCGCGCCGATTCGCTGCACGCGCAAGTCGTGCGCGTCCTGGCCGAAGTTCGCGAGCTCGATCACCGCCGAGCCTGGCTTGAGCCGTGTACGAGAGAGCGAGTACGAGAACTCACGAGCGACCACCTGCAGGCGCGAGGGAGCCGGAGCCCGCGCAAGTAACACTGTGTTACTTGCGAAGTAGAGCGCCGCGACGAGCAGCGCCAACCTCATTTGACGAGCTGCGGCCGGGCGAACTTGTGCGCGCCCGGGATGATCCGCGCGGCGTCGAAGCGGAGCCACTGCTCGAGCAGCGAGGCGTAGACGCCGCGGAAGTCCGAGGTGGCCTTGAGGTTCCCGTCGGCGTCGAGTCCCGACGCGAGGCCGGGGAACTCGCCGACCTGCGTCCCTGCCGCCTTCGTGCCGATCAGGAAGCCGGTGCCGGCGGCGCCGTGGTCGGTCCCGCCCGACCCGTTCTCCTTCGCGCGCCGCCCGAACTCCGACCAGACGAGCGTGAGCACGCGGTCGGCGACGCCGCGCGCCTCGAGGTCGCGCTGGAAGGCGAAGAGCGACGCAGCGGTCGTGGTCAGCGCGGGGCCGAGCGCGGCGGCCTGACCGGCGTGCGTGTCGTACTCGCCGGTCGCCTCGAGCGCAACGCAGCGGAGCGGCAGCCCGGCGGCGATCATCGCCGCGAGACCCTGCAGACGGGCGGGGAACGCGTCGCCGCCGGTCGGGTACGGGACGGCCGGTGCGACCGGCTTGGTGCCTGCGAACGGCGCCAGCTGACGGCGCAGCCGGTCGGCCTGTGCGGTCACGTTGGCTGCGGCCCGAAGCGCCGGATCGTGCTGCTTCGCGTGCCCGAGGCCCCCGATTGCGTCGAGCATGCGGTTCTGCACCTCACCCCACACGCCTGGTACCCAGAAGTCGTACTGGTCCGGCCCGTCGATCGCAGCGACCGGCACCTTCGACGTCGCGAGCGCCGGCTGGAGCGAGCCGGTCATCGAGAGCCCTTGCAGCGGGTTGTCGGGCGTGCCTGCGACGTCGAGATAGCGGCCCATCCAGCCAGTCAGCAGGCGCGGATCGGTCGCGCCGACCTCCCAGAAGTGGCGCGAGGTGAAGTGCGACTGGTCCGGATGGTCGTAGCCGACGGACGGCAGCACCGACACCTTGCCCTCGGTGTGGAGCTGCGCGATCGGTGCCAGAGCAGGGTTCCAGAGCAGGCGGGCATCCTCGGCGAAGGGGGTTCCACCGCTGACTGCGAGCGCGGAGCGGTACTTCCGGTAGAGCGGATCGCCGTCGGGATAGAGCAGTGACAGCGCGTCGGCGCCGCCCTGCAGGAAGACCGTGACGAGAATCGGCTTTTGGGGACCGGTCGCGGCCGCGGCGATGCCCTCCTCGAACCACTGGAGCTTGCCGACGCCGTACACGGCCAGCGCGAGACCGGCCGAGCGCGCGACGAACGAACGGCGCGTCAACCCGGTGCCGGCGGGTGTCGGCATCCCCGGCTCGATCGCCGGCAGCCCCTTCCCCGCGGCGGCGCGCAGGACGTCAGCGCGCGAGCACTCGTCGCAAGAGATGCGGCTCATGAGGTCTGCACGTCCGGGGAGACGGCGATCAGATGGCGAAGCGCGTTTTCGATCAGCACCGGGTACTGGGTCTGCTTCCACTTCTGCCCACGGGCGTCGTGCAGCGAGGCCTGGGCGAAGCGCAGCAGCGCGGCGTGCGTGCCCGACGAGAGCGCCGGGTTGCGCCAGAAGGTGAGCGCACGCGCGAGCAGCCCGGCGGCGTCGGCCGGCAGCCCTGCCGGCGGCTTGGCTGGATCGAGATGGTTGTCGCGAAGCAGCCGCTGCACGGCGATCCAGCGGCCGCGGTAGGTCGCGGTGTCGAGCCAGCGCGAGTCGTCCCAGCCGGCGACGTTCGGCGGATAGAACAGCTGCTGCCCAGCGAGCCTGCCGATCCAGGCCCAATCGGTGGTCGTGACCCCGATCCCGATCCGGCGGAGCAGTCCTGCCTGATGCACGATCGGCGGCTTCACCATCCGCGGCCCGTCGATCAGTAGCGGGTGCTTGAGGATCGCGCTGACGACCGGAGCGACCTCGTAGCCCTGCCGATAGAGCGCTTCGAGCCCCTTCAGGGTCGAGCTGCTCGGCGGCACCGGCACGAAGTAGCTCCAGAGCTTGTTGACGAAGAAGGAGGGATGAGCCGAGTGCGAGACGCAGAGCCGGCACGCGTCCTGCCAGTCGAAGCGGCCCGCCTTGTGGAAGACCGTCTTCATCCCCTCGTCGTGGTCTTTCGCGTCGAAGTGGAAGTTGTAGTCGCCCTTCCCGCGGCTCCAGCTGTTCTGCCAGCCGGTCAGCGAGCGGGCCTGCTCGCGCACGTCACGCTCGCTGTAGGCGCCGCGGTCGGCTCCGAGCGTGAACAGCTCCATCATTTCGCGGGCGTAGTTCTCGTTCGGGGCGCCCTTGACGTTCTCGGTGCCGTTCAGCCACTTCAGCATCGCGGGGTCCTTCGTGACATCGAGCAGCAGCCGATGGAACGACCCGACGGCGTGGAAGCGGAACAGGTCGTTCTGCTTGATCATCAGCGCCTGGTTGCCGACACCGTCGTTCGAAGTTGCGAACCAGTCGTGCCACACGAGCGTCATGCGCTCGACGAGCGGGCGAGAGGTGCGCACCATCCGGTCGAGCCACCAGCAATGGTCGTGACCCCACGCGTCGGCCGGTGCGAGCGGGCGGCCCTTGTCGTCGTGGGGACGAGGCCCGACCAGCTTCTCCGGCCCGGGGTCGAGCAGTGAACGGACTGCGCCGTCGAGGCCGCGCTTGGCCAGCGCCTCGGCCTCGCCCTGACGCGGACCGAAGCCTGCGCGCCAAAGCAGCCGCTCTGCCTGCGGTGTGCCGAACGGCCCCCGGTAGACCGGTACACCCACCTCTGAATGGTCGGATCGCGCCGCGCGAGCCCGTATCCCTCGAAAGGGTTACGGCAGCCGCTTGACGAGCAACACCCGCGGCTCGCCGGCCCCGTCGTACGCGGGATCCGTGCGTTCGAGCTCGAATCCGAGCGCCTGGTGGAACGCCACCGAGCGCTCGTTCACCGGTGAGGTGACTGCGCGCACGATCGTCCGCGGTGCGACGGCGGCGAAGAAGCGCTCGTACAGCGCGCGTCCGACTCCGGCCCCGCGAGTGGCCGGATCGACGCCGACGAAGTGGACGTAGGCCTCCTCGGGGAACGTCTGTGACCGGAAGCCGCAGAGGAAGCCGGCAAGCGAGCCGTCGCGCTCGCACACGAACGAGGTGTCGCGGAAATGGACGAAGAACAGCTTCGGCAGCATCGCCGCCATCGAGCGGCCGCCCCACCAACCGTCGATCACCGAGACGACGCGCTCGTGATCTCCCGGCTCGGCGTGCCGGATGTTCAACATAGGCTGGAGCGTATGCGCATCCTCGTCCTCGGCGGCACCCAGTTCCTCGGCCGGCACGTCGTGGGCTCCGCGCTCGAACGCGGGCACCACGTGACCCTCTTCAATCGCGGACAGACGCGCCCCGAGCTCTTCCCGGACGTCGAGCGGCTGCGCGGCGACCGCGACGGCGACCTTTCCGCACTCGAGAGCCTGGCGTTCGACGCGGTCGTCGATACGAGTGGCTACGTGCCGCGAATCGTCGCCCAGACGATCGACGCGCTCGGCGAGGTCGGTCACTACACGTTCGTCTCGTCGATCTCGGTCTATGCCGACCTGAGCGTGCCGCCGACGGAGTCCTCGCCGGTCCGAGAACTGGAGCGGCCGACAGAGGAGTGGCGAGAGGCGTACGGCGAGCTGAAAGCCGACTGCGAGGACGTCGTGCGCGAGCGGATCCCGGACGCATTCATCCCCCGCCCCGGGTTGATCGTCGGCCCCTGGGACCCGACCGGCCGTTTCACGTACTGGCCCAAACGAATCGCTGCCGGCGGTGCGGTGCTTGCACCGGCCCCGCCCGAGGCGTCGGCACAGGTGATCGACGGACGCGACCTGGCGGACTGGATCGTGCTCGCCGCGGAGAACGGGACCGCCGGCACCTACAACGCCGTCGACCAGCCGACGACCAGGACGACGCTGTTCGAGACCTGCGTTGACGTCTCCGGCTCGGACGCCGAATTCGTCTGGGTCGACGGCGACTTCCTGGCTGCGAACGAGGTCGGCGAGTGGATGGAGCTGCCGCTCTGGCTCCACGACGACGAGCATCGGGGAATGCTCTCGGTCGAGCCCGTGGCTGCGTTCGCCGCCGGACTCGAGACTCGTCCGCTCGCCGCGACGGTTCGAGACACACTCGACTGGGTGCGCTCAGGCGAGGCGCCGACAGACGCCCCCGCCGGTCTCGCCCGCGAGAAGGAACGGGTCGTGCTTGACGCGTGGCGTTCGAAAGAGTAGTTTCGAAAGATCTCTTTCGATGACTCGCTCACACTGACGGATCCGCGCGCGATGCGCGCACTGGCGCATCCCACCCGCCTCGCGCTGCTCGATCACCTGCACGCGGTCGATCACGCGACCGCGACCGAGTGCGGTGCGGCGGTCGGCGACAGCCCCTCCTCCTGCAGCTACCACCTGCGTGCGCTCGCCAAGTGGGGCTTCGTCGAGGAGGCGGCCGGCGGCGCAGGACGGGAGCGGCCCTGGCGTGCCGCCGCCGCCCGGATCGAGTTCGAGGCCGACGGGCTCGAGGCGACGGTGCTGCGCGACGAGCTGATCGGCCGCCAGCAACAGCGGGTGCGGGACGCGCTCCGGCGCGAGCACGAGCTTCCTGCGAGGTGGCGGCGCGCCGCCCAGACGTCGTCGGCGACGCTGCAGCTGACCGCGGCGGAGCTCGAGGAGCTCGGCGCCCGCTTCGAAGAGCTGCTCGATGAGTTTCGCGGGAGCGGCGCTCGACGCGGCACCCGCCAAGTGGTCATCTCGTTCGGCGCCGTCACCGAGCCGTGATCCTCCGGAACCGCACGGTCGTCGCGCTGCTCGCCGCGGAGATCGTGTCGACCACCGGCTCGCAGATGTCGGCGGTCGCGATCCCGTGGTTCGTGCTGGTGACGACGGGGTCGGCGACGCGGATGAGCTGGGTGGCCGCCGCAGAGATCGCGGCGATGGGGATCTTCGGCATCCTGAGCGGACGGCTCGCGACGCGTGCGGGTGCGCGGACGACGCTGCTTGCCTGCGACATGGCGCGCGCACCGCTGACGCTGGCGATCCCGCTCCTCTACGCAGCCGACATGCTGCCGTTCGTCGTCCTGCTCGCACTCGTATTCGCAATCGGCGCGTTCTCGGCACCCGCGTTCGGCGCGCGGATCGCGATCGTGCCGGACGTCGTCGGTGAGGACGAGCGGGTGATCGGCAAGGCAGCCGCTGTCTTCCAGGCCGCGAACCGGCTGACGATCCTGCTCGGCCCGGTGGCCGCAGGCGTGTTGATCGGCCTCGTCGGCGCGACGAGCGTCCTCTACATCGACGCCGCGACCTACTGCGTCTCGATCGTGCTCGTGTGGCTGTTCGTGCCGCGCACGGCCCCGCACGAGCAGGACTCCCCCGGTCTCGACGACTTCTTCGCGGGCGCGAAGTTCCTCTGGCGTGAACGACTGCTCCGCGCCTGGACGCTCGGGATGCTGGTGATCGAACTGTGCTGGCAGGCGTTGTTCGTCGCGATCCCGTTCCTCGTCTACGTCGAGTACGACCGCAACCCGCACCTCGTCGGCCTCATCTTCGGCGGCTTCGGCGCCGGCGCGATCCTCGGCAGCGTGTTTGCCTTCCGCCTGCTCGACCGGGTCGACCCGCTCCTGATGGCGAGCGTCGGGATGCTCGCGCAAGTCGTGCCGCTCGTGCTGCTGACCTTCGACGCCCCGGCCTGGGTCGAGGTGCTCGCACTCTTCGGCTCCGGGTTCGTCAACCCGTTCGTCAACTCCGCGGCCGGCGGCGTGATGACGGTCCGGACGCCCCGCTCGCTGCGGCAACAAGTGTCTGCATTCTCGCTGGGGATGAGCGGCATCGTCTCGCCGCTCGGTGTCCTGGCGGTCGGCCCGGCGCTGGCGGCTTGGGGCGCCCGCCCGGTGCTGACGGCGATCGTCGCCGTGCAAGCGGCGGCGATCGCCTATTGGTCGTTCTCGGGATTCACGGCGCGCGCCGCGATCGCCGGCGCCACGCCCGTAGACTCGCGCGCGTGAATCGCCTGGCCGGCAAGCACGGAATCGTGACAGGTGCCGGAACCGGCATCGGTCGCGCCGTCGCCGAGCGCCTGGCAGCCGAAGGCGCTCGCCTCACCCTGGTCGCGCGCGACGAGTCGCGGCTGCGCGATGTCGTTCCGGGCGCGACGACGAGGTCGTGCGACATCCGCGACCGGTCGCAGGTCTTCGCGGCGATCGACGAGCCGCTCGACTTCCTGGTGGCGAACGCGGGGCTCGGCGGGCCGAATGAAGCCGGCGCCGGTGACCGGTTCGACGACATCGTCCAGACCAACCTGTTCGGTACCTACTGGTGCATCCGGGCCGCGGAGCGACAGCTTCCGGACGGGGGACGGATCGTCGTCATCTCGTCGATCCTGGCCCGGATCGGCGTCGCGGGCTACACGGCGTACTGCTCGTCGAAGGCCGGGTTGCTGGGGCTCGTCCGCGCGTTCGCCGCCGAGCTCGCGCCGCGCCGGATCCAGGTGAACGCGATCTGCCCCGGCTGGGTCGACACCGACATGGCCTGGGAGGGGCTGGACGCCTTCGCGGGATTGACCCGGGAGCAGGCGTTCGACGTGGCGATGCAGGAAGTGCCGTTACGGCGGATGAGCGAACCTGCCGAGATCGCAGCGACCGTCGCCTGGCTGTTGTCGCCCGACGCGGTCGGGGTGACCGGGCAGGCGATCGACCACAACAACGGGGCTTTCATGATCTGACGTCCGACGCAGGTCCTATTCTCGCGGTGATGCTGGCTGGTGACTATCTCCGCAGGTGCGTCGCCGAGTTCATCGGCACCTTCACTCTCATCTTCATCGGGGCCGGCTCCGTCGTGTTCGCCAGGACGCTCACCGACGTCGCTCTCGCGAACGGCCTGGCGATCGGCGTCATGGTCTGTGCGATGGGCTTCACCTCCGGTGGGCTGTTCAACCCGGCGATCACGCTCGGCTTCCTGATCACCCGGCGCATCGCGCCCCCACTCGCCGCGTGCTACTGGGTCGCCCAGTTCGGAGCTGCTGCGCTGGCTGCGCTTCTGCTCAAGTGGGTGCTCCCCGCCAGCCTCGAGTCGCAGTCGCACCTCGGCGTTCCGTCGCTCGGCGGCGGGATCGGCGCCGGGCAGGGCGTGGTCATCGAAGCAGTGCTGACGTTCTTCCTCGTCTGGGTCGTGTTCGGAACCGCGGTCGACCCGCGCAGCACCTTCAAGCAGGTCGCGGGGCTGGCGATCGGTCTCACGATCACGATCGACGTGCTCATGGGCGGGGTCCTGACCGGCGCGGCGATGAACCCTGCGCGCGCGTTCGGGCCGCAGCTCGTCGGCGACCAGTGGGCGAACTTTTGGATCTGGTACGTCGGCCCCTGCGCCGGTGCGGTGATCGCGGCATCGTTGTACGAGATGCTCTACCTGCGGCCGGCCGCCGAGACCGGCGCGGCGACCAACTAGTTCGGGTAGGTTCCGCCCGCGATGCTGTCGACGTCACTCGTCGTCGCCGGGTTGACCACCGGCCAGAAACTCGGCCTGGCGGCGTTCGGCGGCGCGTTCATCATCTTCGCGCTCATCTCGGCGCTCGTGCTGCCGCGGCGGAACCCGAACTTCCCGGGTCGCCACGTCGGCTGGTTCGTAATCGTCAGCCTCCTGTTCGTCGTCGCAATGCTCAGCGCGGTCCTCGTCCTCGGGAAGGAGAAGGACGAGGCGACTGCGGCCGAGCCGCCGACCGCCACGGCACCGACGGAGGCCCCGACGTCAGGCGACCCGACGGCCGGCAAGGCCGTGTTCACGAGCGCCGGCTGCTCGAGCTGCCACACGCTGAAGGACGCCGGCTCGACCGGCAATGTCGGTCCCAACCTCGACCAGTTGAAGCCCGACTTCGCGACCGTCAAGCACCAGGTGGAAAACGGAGGCGGTCCGATGCCGGCCTTCAAGGGCACGCTCACCGCGAAGCAGATCGACGACGTCTCCGCGTACGTCTCGAGCGTCGCCGGCAAGTAGGAAAAGACCCCCTTGACGCGCGAAACCCGCCCGGGGGAAGGGCGGGATTCGCCGCAGTCACGTCAGTTCGCCGACAAAGTATTGGGGGAGCCGGCAAGGCGCATCGTGCAGGACTGCAGCGGCCCCGGGCATCGCCCAGAGGGGTGATCCTCGCCTCACCCCTTCGGGGCACGGAGAAGGAGGGATTCGAACCCTCGAGGCAGGGATTTCCCCACCTAACGCCTTAGCAGGGCGCCGCCTTCAGCCACTCGGCCACTTCTCCCGAAGTCGCGCATCGTACCGCAGCACTTTCGACGCGAAAGCCCGCACGCGGCGGGCTTTCGGTGGAAGCGGAGGGAGAGGGATTTGAACCCTCGATGCACCTTTCAGCACATACGCGATTTCCAGTCGCGCTCCTTAGACCGCTCGGACACCCCTCCACGCGGACGTGCAGAGGGTAGCCGTGAAACGGCTCGGAGCCCCCACCTTGCGTGCGGGACTCCGAGCCGTCCCGGTTTCACTTGGCGGCGGCCTGGTACGCCTTCCCGTAAGAGGCGTACGCGGCCTTGAACTGGCCGGCCGCGCGCGACTGGTCACCGCTCGCCAGGAACGACGGGCCGGTGCCGGCGCCCTGTCCGTTCGCGGTCATCTTCGCGATGATGTCCGCCACGATCGAGCGCGCCAGCTCGAGGTAGCCGCCCTGAGCGGCCGGCAGCTCGAAGAGCGCGATCGGGTGGTTGCCCGGGTTCGCGAGGTCCTCCTCGATGTGCAGCCGGATGTTCAGGTCGTTGTCGGCCGCAACGTTGGCCGTCAGCGTGACAAGCCGGGTGTTGGCCAGGTTGACGCCCGTCTGAACGTTCGTGATCGCCGTGTTGACAGCCGTGAAGCTGGTGTCCACGTCGAGCTTCAGAGCCGTGATGGCGGTCTGGACGGCGGTGATCGCCGTGTTTGCCAAGTTGACGGCGGTCTGAATGTTCGTTGTCGCCGTGTTCACCGTGGTGAAACTCGTGTCCACGTCGGTCTTGAGCGCCGTGATGGCATTCTCGACAGTTGTGAATCCGTTCGTGATGCCGTTCACAGCGGTCTGGATCGCGGTGATCTGGGCCGCTTGGTCATCGGCGTCGCATGCCTGCGCAACGTTGTAGAGGTGATCGAAGGCGCGTTCAACTGTGGTTGGGATTGCCCAGAGCGCGACTGCAATCCCGCGCCCTACCTCGTCCACACTGTCCTGGGGGACTGCCTCGAGAACCGCGGTGGCGGCAAACGAGACGTCGGCCGCGATTTCGATGTCCTCCTGTGTGAGCCCGGGCGCTCGCGAGGCGACACAGTCGTTGGGCGTGATCTTTACCCCGTAGGTGCTGAGCCGACCCTGCGGCAGGCGAGCCACGAGCTTCGCCAGCCGGGCCGGAAACGAGCGCCACGACGGATAGGCGGAAAACGCCTTCCGGAGGACCGCCAGTTGCGCCGGCGACATCGCGGTGACACTCCTCCTCGCCGCTGCGACAGACGACGAGTTGTTCGTGGTGCCTGCGCTTTGGTCGAGTGCGGCGGCAACCGGCGTCAGATCCGTAAACATCCGGACGACGTCGGCACGGAACGCGCCGCTCTGCTGCGTTTGGGTCGACGCACCCGACGTGGCGACCGACACGAGTGCCACCGCCGCGACGAGCGCGAGCAGAACCTTGTGCATGTAGTTGCCTCCAACTGGCCTGCAGGGACCCGCAACTCGTTTCGAGAGGCGCGGGCGTGAGTGCCGGCACGGATCGCCGGCCACGGGCTCGGTCGCCTCCCTCAAGGCAGGTGGTTGCAGCTCGCTCAGGCGAACGTAACAGGCTGGCCGAGCCGTGACTAGGTGGCGGGCTGCTTTGCGATAGTTCACCGAAAACCATTGGGGGTCAGCGACCGTGACCGACATCCTTCGCTCCTGGAACGACACTCCGGCACGTCAGGCGATCGTCGACTTCGTCGAGACCGTGACGACTGCGGGAGGCACCCACTTCGTGCCGGCCGACGCGCGGGTCGCGGTGTTCGACAACGACGGCACGCTCTGGTGCGAGAAGCCGATGCCGATCGAGCTCGGCTTCATCCTTGCGCGCCTGGCCGAGATGGTCGAGGCGGATGACTCGCTGCGTGAGCGGCAGCCGTGGAAGGCAGCCCACGACCAGGACTACCGCTGGCTCGGCGAGACGATCACGAAGCACTACCACGGCGACGAATCAGACGTGAAGGTGCTGCTGGGCGGCATCCTGCAGGCGTTCGCCGGCCAGACGGTCGACGAGTACTCGGCGGCGGCGGATGCCTTCCTGCGAACGGGCAAGCATCCGACGCTCGGCCACGGCTACCACCAGTGCGGCTACCAACCGATGGTTGAGCTCCTCCGGTACCTCGAGGCCAACGGGTTCACCAACTACATCGCGTCCGGTGGCGACCGCGACTTCATGCGTCCGATCACGGCTGAGATGTACGGGATCCCTTCCGAGCGGGTGATCGGCAGTTCGAACGCCCTCGTCTATGCCGACGACGAGCACGGTGGCAACGTCTCCTACGAGGCCACGTCGGACGTGTTCGACGACGGGCCGGTGAAGCCGGTGAGAATCTGGAGCCGCGTCGGGCAGCGGCCGATCGTCGCCGGCGGCAACTCGAACGGTGACATCCCGATGCTCCGCTACGCCGGCGGCAAGGATCGCCCGGCGCTGCGCCTGCTCGTCCTCCACGACGACGAGGAGCGCGAGTTCGCGTACACCGCCGGCGCGGAGAAGTCGCTTGAGCTGGCGGCCGAGAAGAACTGGACGGTGGTCAGCATCAAGAACGACTGGTCGACCGTTTTCGCGGCGGAGAGCGCCTGACCAAGCCTCGTGCTTCTACGGAGACGGGGCGAAGAACTGGGCGAGCGTCCCTTCCTTGAACGGCCCTGAGCCGATGGCCAGGTCACCTGAGAAGGGGTAGTTCAGGTCGACGAGCACGACCAGCGCAAGGCCGATGATCAGGGCGATCGCTCCGGCGCCGATCGCGTGGAACCAGAAGCTTCGGGATCCGACGAGCACCGCGTAGCCGACGATCACGGCAGAGCCGATGAGGATGAGCGCCCCGATCGCCCAGGGGAGGCCGCCGTTGGCGCTGTCGAGACGATTTCGGCGAGCGACCAGCGCCGTGTTCAGTTCGCGGACCGAGTCATCGTAGAAGGCGACCTCGCGGGGCGAACGCGGGTCGACGCCTTGCAGGGCCGTGTACATCCCGGCAACGGCCGGCTGCGCCGCGGGGCTCGCACTTCCCTGACGCAGGCGCGGCCACTCCTCGCTCACGACGGTCTTGACATAGACGCCAACGGCGCCTCGCACGCGGTCACGCTCCGCCGGTGGGAAGACGCCGCTGTCGCGGACGATCGCGGCGAGAGCGCCGGCCTCGTCGCTCACGTTGCTCTGTGCGTCGGTGAAGTTCTGGTAGGCGATCACGATGATGAACGCGAACAACAGGCCGAACAACGCGGCGACCACGCCGAGCATCTGCGACGACACTTCCGCGTCGAAGCCCTCAGTGACTGTAGGCACGAGCTTGCGAGCCAGCCAGACGAGGAACAACACGAGGGCAACGATCGCGACGATGACGGCGACCAGCAGGAGCCAGATCGGTACCGCGTTGATCACGCCGCGCAGCACAGACTCAGCCCAGTTGAGGCGGGGTGATCCGGGTCAAACGCCCAGCTCGGCGGTAATCCGGCCTGTCGCCACCGCATCCTGCAGTGCCCGATAGTCCTGCTCGTTCTGGTCGGCGTACGCCTCCGCGAACGACGCGATCGCGCGATCGAAGCCATCGCCGCGCCCGAGATAGCCGGCGATGGCGATCCGGTCGCCAGATCGCGCGTGGGCTCGGGCGAGCGTCCAGCCGCAGATCCGTCCGTACGCCGCCAAGCCCGGCGGGCTCATCAGCTCAACCTCTGCCGAGCCCTTCGAGTCCCAGAGCTGCCGGATGTAGAAGTCCCTGTTCTCACCGTCGATCGTGATGATCCGTTCCCAGCCCAGGAGGATGTCGGCCGTCGCCTGCATCATCCGCTGCCCCACGACGACGCGCTGCCCGTGCTGGGCGTACTCGCTCTTGCCGAGGAATGGCTCGAGAACGGATGCCTGCGCTTCCTTGAACTGGAGGAACAGCGGATCGCCGTCGTCGCGGCCCACCATCAGGACGATCCAGGTTCGCGTACCGACACTGCCGATGCCGACGAGTTTGCGAGCCGCGTGGACGAAGCGGTAGCTCTCGAGTAGGTGACGGCGGTCGTAGGGCAGCGTCTGCCTGTAGCCGCCGATCATGCGCCGAACCACATCTTCGAGGTGCTCCTGCTCCGCACCGGGAAGCACGTCCTCGATCGGCGTCACGAGCGGAGGATTGCCGACGATCCTGAGCTCGCCGTCGACGGTATGGCAGAGCTTCGTGAGCGCCCGCAGGCTGTCCTTGGTCCGGACGCCCGCCACGCTCGACTGGAGGCGCTTCATCTGCTTTTTGGAAGCCCCGGCGCCGAGCTGATCGCGGATCGCGGATAGGTCGAGGCGCGTGTACCACACATCGATGTTTCGCATCTTCGCGAAGCGCGCAGTCGCCTCACGGTATTCGCGCACAGCGGTGGTCGCGATCGACCGGCGCATCGATTCGTCGAAGCCTCGCGCCCGCCCGACGATCGCAAGGCTCGCGGCAAGCCGCTTGACGTCCCATTCGAACGGTCCCGGCAGCGTCTCGTCGAAGTCGTTGATGCTGAAGACACGCCTGCGGTCCGGTGCGGCGAAGATGCCGAAGTTTGAGAGGTGCGCGTCACCGCACAGCTGAGTGTGCAAGGTCGTCCGGCGACTTGCCGCGAGGTCGGCCGCCATCAGATAGGCCCCACCGCGAAAGAACGCGAACGGGGACACCAGCATGCGTCCGTACCGAATCGGACCGACCTCCGGCAGGCGTGTTCGCGCCTGCTCCTCGAGCAGATCGACCGGGTCTCTGCGTCCCGACGGCGGTTCCCATTCAGCGTGCGCCGAACGAGACAGCTCGCGTCGAACCTCTCTGCCCCGAGCGGCGCGCTCGGCAACCGTCAAGCTCGCCGCCGGCTCCTGCACCACGACGTTCTCAGCCTCCGCCGGGTGCTCCTCGAGAACGTGCGACGCAGTCTCTTCGGAAACGACAGTGTCAGTCACGCGTCTGCTCCTCTCAAGAACGCCGGCGGCACCACCCCACCATGATGCTCGGACCGGAGCTGAAGGACAAGAAGTCCTGGTGCAACCGGCGTCGCCGAAACCCCGCTCGAGGAGCGGGGATCCGGCTCTACAGGCGGAGGGGGAGGGATTTGAACCCTCGATCCGCCTAACGACGGATAACGGTTTTCGAGACCGCCGCATTCGACCGCTCTGCCACCCCTCCGATCGGGCGACAGGGTACAGGGGTCAGACCAGCGTCAATCGCTGATGCGCGCGATCAGATCCTCGCGCTTCAGCACCCGCACGCGATGCGACGACCGGGCCAGCCGCACGTCGAACCCCGCGTCCCGCGGGAAGAGCACCTTGTCGCCCGGCTCGATCGTGCCGACGTCGGGTCCGACGGCCGCGACGATGCCGGTGCGGCACTGCGCCGCCTCGTTCGCGGGCACGATCAGCCCGCTCGGCAACTCGGACTCGTCGAGTGTCTCGACGACGACGTGATCGTCGAGCGGTTCGAGTGTCACGTCGGTCAGTGGATGCCCCTCGAGCACGCGCTCCACGATACTCGCTCCGTGCGCATCGGCCGAACCGACGTTCAGGTGACGAACCCGGAGAAGCTGTTCTTCCCGGAGCCCGGGCTGACCAAGCTCGACCTCGTCTCGTACTACGTCGATGTGGCGTCGCTCGCCCTCCCCCACATCCGGCGGCGGCCGTTCCATATGAAGCGGTTCACGGGCGGGGTGACGGGCGAGTTCTTCCACCAGAAGCGCGTCCCGAAGAATCATCCGGAGTACGTCGACGAGGTCTTCGTGCAGTTCCCGAGCGGCCACTCGACCGTCTTCGCCGTGCTCGATGACACTGCCGGGCTCGCCTGGGTCGCGAATCTCGGCTGCATCGAGCTGCACACGTGGCACTCGCGCGTTCCCGAGATCGAGCAGCCGGACTACCTGCTGATCGATCTCGACCCGACCACGGACGGCCAGTGGCCGTTCGTGCGCGAGATCGCGCTCGTCGTGCACGAGGTGATGGAGGGGCTCGGCCTGCGCTCGTATCCGAAGACGTCGGGAGCCACCGGCCTGCACATCCTGGCGCCGATCAAGCGCGACGTTCTCTTCCCGGACGTTAGGCGTGCTGCGAAGGCGCTCGCCGAGGAGGTCGAGCGTCGCATCGGCGATCAGGCGATCGCGACCACGACCTGGCGCGTAGCCGATCGCGTCGGCGTGTTCGTCGACTTCGGCCAGAACGCACGCGACCGGACGATCGCATCCGCCTACTCCGTGCGCCCGACCTCGGATGCGCGGGTCTCGGCGCCGCTCAGCTGGGACGAGGTCGCGACCGTCGAACCGGAGGCGTTCACGATCGAGACGATGCGAGACCGAATCGCAGCCGTCGGGGACCCGATGCACGGCATGTGGCGGAACCCGCCGTCGCTCCGTCCGCGCTTCGAGGCGCTCGGCCTCGAGCCGGCGGCCGAGCTAGACGTGGCCCGCCGTCCCGGCGGGCCATGACCCGCGAACCTCGTTCGAACGAGGTTCGTGAGGTTCCGTACCGCACCACTGCTCGCAGGATTCCGCCGGACGGCGGTTTGGACTTGACCCTCGAACCTCGTTCGAACGAGGTTCGAGAGTGACGCGAGCTACCGCGCGAACAGCTCCTCGACGCCGCCGGCGTTCGGGTCGCGCGGCGGGCGGAGCTCGCGCCAGGTGCAATCGGCCGGGTCCTTGTCGTCGCGCCAGCGGATGAACTTCGTGCCGTGCCGGAAGCGGTTCCCCTGCACCTTGTCGTAGCGCACCTCGACGACGAGCTCCGGCCGCACTCGGCTCTCCTGCAGCTCGCCGGTCCCCCAGCGATTCGGCTCGGAGACGCGCCCCTCCCACGACTCGTCGACGAGCGGGAGAACCCGACGTGCGACCTCCTCGCGCATCCGCGCGCCGACGGCGCACGAGCCGACGTAGTCGACCTCCCCATCGTCGCGGTAGAGCCCGAGCAGCAAGGTCGCGATCGCGTTCCGATCGCCCTTCCAGCGGACACCGAGCACGAAGCAATCGGCAGTGCGATGCTCCTTCACCTTGACGACTGCGTCGCGCGAGCCCGGCAGGTAGGCGGCGTCGAGGCGCTTGCCGATCACGCCGTCCAGCCCGAGCGCCTCGAAGCGGTCGAGCCACGCGCGCGCGTCCGCGAGCTCGCGCGTCGCCAGCGAGATCCGGAATCCCGCGAGTGCTTCGACCCGCTCGCGGCGTTCCGCGAGCGGCAGCTTCCACACCGGCTCGCCGTCCCAGAGCAGCACGTCGAAGACGACGTACTCGGCCGGGATCTCCGCCGACAGCCTCCGGATTCGTGACTCGGCCGGATGCAACCGGGTCTGCATCGCGTCGAAGTCGAGCGCGCCGTCGCGAGCGATCACGATCTCGCCGTCGAGCGCCGAGCGTGGTGGCATGAGGTCACCCAGCGGGCGCAGCTCCGGGAAGTACCGGAGGAGCGGACGCTCGTTCCGTGACCAGAGCGCGAGCTCCTCGCCGGCGTTCTCGAGCACCCCGCGGAAGCCGTCCCACTTCGGCTCGTACTGCCAACCGTCACCGTCGGGCAGCTCGCGGACGAGCTCGGCCTCCATGGGCGGGAAGGGGATGCTCGGTGCGGGCATCGCGCCAAGCGTAGGCGAAGCATTCATCTAGGCTTGGCCGATGAGACGGGTCGCGGTGACCGGCGTCGGTGCGGTGACACCGCTCGGACTCGACGTACCCAGTACCTGGGCGGCCGCGCAGGCGGGCGAAAGCGGGATCGACTGGATCTCCGCCTTCGACACCGACGGCCTGCCGGTGCGGGTGGCCGGCGAGGTGAAGGGCTTCGACCCGACACAGGTGGTGTCGCCGAAAGACGCGCGCAAGCTCGAACGGAACGTGCTGCTCGGGGTCGGGGCGGGACGTGAGGCGCTCGCCGACGCCAAGCTGAACGGCTTCGATCCCTCGCGGGTCGGGATCATCTTCGGGTCGGCGATCGGCGGCGTGCCCGGGATCCTCGAACAGGCAGACACGTTGCGCGAGCGCGGCCCGAGCCGCGTCTCGCCGAACTTCCTGCCGAACGTGCTCGTCGACTCGGTGTCGGGCCAGCTCGCGATCTCGCTCGGAATCACCGGCCCCAACTACGCCGTCGTCTCAGCCTGCGCGACCGGTTCGCACGCTGTCGGCGAGGCGGCCGAGATGATCAAGCGCGGCGCGGCCGACGCGGTGCTGGCAGGCGGCACGGAGTCATGCATGATCCCGCTGATCCTCGCCGGCTTCACCGCGATGCGCGGGCTCGCCGCCGAAGACGAGTATCCGCCGCGCGCGTCGCGACCGTTCGACGCGACGAGGGCCGGCTTCGTGATGTCAGAGGGTGCGGGCGCGCTGCTGCTCGAGGACTGGGAGCACGCCGAGCGGCGCGGTGCCGAGATCTACGCCGAGGTGCTCGGCTACGGGGCTTCGAACGACGCCCACCACATGGCGCAGCCCGAGCCCGAGGCCACCGGAGTTGCCGCGATGATGCGCGGTGCGCTGGAGCGCGCGGGCGTCGAACCAACGCGAGTCGGCTACATCAACGCGCACGGAACCTCGACCCCACTCGGCGACGCCGCCGAGACCCGCGCGATCAAGGACGTGTTCGGCGACCACGCCTACGAGCTCGCCGTCTCGTCGACCAAGTCGATGATGGGCCACACCTTCGGGGCCGCGGGGGCGATCGAGGCGATCATGTGCGCCCTCGCGTTGCACGACGAGGTGTTGCCTCCGACGATCAACTACCGCGAGCCCGATCCCGAGTGCGACCTCGACTACGTGCCGAACGAGGCGCGTCGTGCTCGGGTGGACGTGGCGCTCTCGAACGCGATGGGGCTCGGCGGCCACAACGGCTGCGTCCTGCTAGGCCGCGCCGAGTAGTGCTGCCGGCAGTTCGCTGATCGAGGCGAGCACGATGTCGGCGTCCGCGACGGCGTCGTCCCCGGGCGGATAGTGCGGGTTCGGGATCGCGTAGACAAACATGCCCGCCGCTTTTGCGGAGCGGATGCCATTGTGCGAATCCTCGACTGCGGCACACGCCGACGGGTCGACACCGAGCCTGAACGCTGCCTCGAGGTAGACGTCCGGGGCGGGCTTGCCGCGCGCGACCTGCTCCGACGACACGGTCTCGCGCACCAGGCCGGCGAGGCCGGACGCTGCGAGCACGACGTCGATCAGCTCGACGTTGGACGACGAGGCGATCGCGATCGGCCAGCGCTGCGCGACCTGGCTCACGGCGTCGACCGCACCGTCGATCAGCGGCGGCGAGCTGCCATAGCGGGCGAGCATGCGCTCGACGATGTGCGCGTTGATCTGCTCGGGCGTTTCCGGCACGCCGAGCTCGTGGGCCATGTACGCCGACCACTCGGGTGAGCTCATGCCCATCATCGCGCGGGTCGCATCCGGCCCGTAGTGCCGGCCCTGCTCGCGCACGTACTGCGCGCGCACCTCGTCCCACACCTGCTCGGAGTCGACGATCACGCCGTCGAGATCGAAGACGACCGCCTCGGTCAAACCTTGCTGTAGCCCCTGTGCACGTAGACGAGCGAGGTCGGCTCACGTGCTTCCTCGACGGTCTGCAGCTCGCCGACGAAGAGCGTGTGGTCGCCGGTCGAGATCTCGTCGACGGTCCGGGCGGTCAGCCAGCCCACCGCACCCACCAGGAGACGCGGGTCGTCGTCTCGAACCTCGATCCCGTTCCAGAGCGCGATCGGCGGCACGCTGCGCGCGAAGTGTTGCGCGAGGTGCTCCTGCTCGCCCGAGAGCATCGAGGCCGCCCACTCGCCGGCGTCGCGCAGCAGCTCGTGCAGCGACGCTTCGAGAGCGATCGAGATCCCGACGAGCCGCGGTGCGAGCGAGAGCGAGACCAGCGACGAGACGGTCAGGCCGGACCGGCGCCCGTCGACCTCCGCCACGACGACGGAGACTCCCGCCGGCCAGCGACGAAAGAGCGCACGTTGCTCTGCTCCGACCTCTGCCACACGGGCGAGCCTAGAGCAACGCTCAGTTGGCGCGGCACTGACGATCGCCGAGCTGCGTGATCAGCGCATTCTTCTCGACGTCGAGCGCCTTGTCGTACGCTCCGGCCGAGGCTCCCTGCCACATCACGTCCGGCGTCACGCCGGGCCCTTCGACGGTCGCGCGGTAACGCGTCCCCTTGCCTGCCGGATGAGAGCCGTGCGGATTGAACGAGTAACAGAACGCCCCTGTGCCTGTGTGGGTCAAGAAGCTGTTCTCACGCTTCCAGCCGGTGCCGTACGCGGAGTCGAAGGTGTCGACGAAGACGTTGCGCCCGAACGTGTCGAGTGGGACTCCCGACGACGTCGAACGGAACCCGTAGACGGGGTCGTTGGCGTACCTGAAGGTGCCGAAGAGGTGATCCCACTGATGCCACGCCCAGTCCGTGTCGATCTGGAGCGCGGGTAGCTCGCCCGTCCAGTGTGAGAGACGCAGTTCCCACGCGCTCTGCATGCCGGTCGGAGCGAGCCCGTAGTTCGGCAGCATTCGCTGCCACGCCTGCAGCGCCCAGTACGAGCCGTCCGGCGCCGTGCACGCCGTCACCTTCCACGCGAGCGCCGGACCTGTGTAGGCCTTGCACGCATTGTGGAACGTCTTCCAGTAATCGCGCTTGTACTTGCCCCACCCGCCCGCGTAGTCGAGCTGGAACGACACCTGCGGTCGTGCCCGGGTCGGCGCGATCGCGTTCAGCGCGCCCCAGGCGAGCACGTGCTTGTGCTTGCCGGCCGCGGTGAAGCTGATCAGCGCCTCGCCCTTCGCGTTGACCGACAGCGTCGCGCCGTGGGCGTTCCGGTCGATCAGGTCGGATGCATTCGCGGTCGACGCAAGCGCCGACGCGACAACCGCGATGGTGAGGACGAGCAAACCGTGCCGCAACGAGTAGTTCCTCTCCCGAGAACGATGACTTGCGCTCCGGTGTCGGCACCGCGGGCACGATTCCTCACCCCTGAGATGAGGGACGCGCTTGGTAGGTTCCGACACCTGTGAGCAGGCGCGAGAGAATCGAGCTCGCGGCAACCGCCGTGGCGGTCGGCCTCGCTGCCCTCTGCCATTACGCGTCGTTCACACCCGTGCTCACGTTCTTCGTCGCGGCAGGCGCGCTCGCCCTGCTCGCCCACGCCGTGGGCACGGCCACCGAGCAGCTCGGCTCCCGGCTCGGATCGGGCGGCGCGAGCGTCGTGCAATCCGCTCTCGGCAACCTGCCGGAGCTCTTCATCGCGCTCTTCGCTCTCGGCGACGGGCTCGTGAACGTCGTTCAGGCGGCGCTCGTCGGGTCGATCCTCGCGAACAGCGTGCTGGTGCTCGGCGTGGCGTTCACCGTCGGCGGGATTCGCAACGGGCCCCAGGTGTTCGACTCGAGTCGCGCGCGGATGATCTCGACGCTGACGTTGCTCGCGGCCGCGACGATGGCGATTCCCTCCCTCGCCCATGCGTTCCACTCGCCGGCCGCGGCACATGGCGCAACCCTTTCGCTCGTCTGTGCTGGGGTGCTGCTGGCGCTGTTCGTGCTGACGCTGCCATGGTTTCTCCGCAGCCCGCCTGGCGAGGAGCACGCGCCGCCTCGCTGGTCGGTGCGGACGACCACGGTCACCCTGGCGATTGCAGGCGTGGCGGCCGCGTTCACCGCCGACTGGTTCGTGACGGCGCTGACACCGGCGATCCACACGCTGCACATGAGCGAGGAGTTCGCCGGGCTGGTGATCGTGGCGATCGCCGGCAACGCCGTCGAGAACGTCGTCGGGGTGCAGCTCGCGGCGCGCAACCGCCCGGACTTCGCGATCGCGGTGATCCTCAACTCGTCGTTGCAGGTGGCGCTCGCGCTGACGCCGGTGCTCGTGTTCGTCTCCCTCCTGTTCGCGACGCACCTGACACTCGTCTTCCCCACCCTGCTCGCGTTCGTGCTGCTGCTCGCCGGCATTCTCGGCGGATTCGTCGTCAACGACGGCCAATCGACCTGGGAGGAGGGAGCGGTGCTGATCGGCTTCTACGTCGTGATCGCAGCCAGCTTCTGGTGGGGCACCTAGTACCTAGGAGGCTCGCGCGACGGTCGCACCCGTCAGCGCGACGAGGTCCTGCGGCGTCAGCTCGATCTGCAGTCCGCGCCGGCCCGCGCTGACCAGGATCGTCGGCCAGTCGAGCGCGGACTCGTCCACCACGGTCGGCAGCCGACGACGCTGTCCGAGCGGGCTGATGCCGCCGATCACGTACCCGGTTGCACGCTCCGCCTGCGCTCTGTCGGCAAGTTGCGCGCGCTTGCCGAGACTGCGCAGGTCGAGTTGACGGTCGGCGGGCACCACAAGGGCGCGGAGGTCGCCGTCGACCGAGACAACGAGCGTCTTGAACAACTGCCCTTCCGGACGGCCGAGCGCCGCCGCGACCGCACGTGCGTAGTCGCCGTCACCGACGTCGACGCCGTCGTACTCGTGCAGGGTGAACTCGACGCCCGCACTCCGCGCGGCCTCCACCGCCGGCGTCATTCGCCGAGCTCCTCCACGAGCAGCGCGAGCGTGAACATCCGCCAGGCGAGATCGACGTCCGCAACGAGGAAGAGGGCGGCTTCGCGCACGACAGGCAGGTCGCGCACACGCAGCACCAGAGCATCGAGGCTCCGCGCCAGCTGCGACCGCCGCTCGCTGTCGTAGAGATCCGCAGCGAGGGATTTGACGGCGCGGTCGTCGATCTCCAGCCCACGATGGGGATCGCCGCCCGCGGCGACGAGCAGCACGGCGCGGCGCCGGGCGCCCTTCAGTTCCTCCTCGTCGATCGACACCGCGCGACCGGCGAGATAGGCGAGCACGGGCAGCGGGTCGCCGAGCTCGCCTGCGTCGAGGCGAGCCAGCAGCTCGTCGACCCCGTCTTCCGGCTGGCCGTCCATCGCTGGCATCATCGCGCCATGGACGAGGTGCTCGCAAAGGCAGAGGAGTGGCGCGCAGCAGGTGAGGACGTTGCGCTGGCGACCGTCGTCGGCGCCCGACGCAGTGCGCCCCGTCCGCTCGGCTCGAAGCTCGCCGTCACCTCCGACGGCCGCATGTTCGGCTCTGTCTCAGGCGGCTGCGTCGAGGCCGACGTCTGCGAACGGGCACGAGCCGTGCTCTCCGACACGTCGCCCGAGCTCGTCACCTACGGCATCAGCGATGACCAGGCATGGAGCGTCGGCCTCCCGTGCGGCGGCGAAATCGACGTATTCGTCGAACCGTTCACGGCCGCACCCTCGCTCGAGCGAGGCACGAGCTACGTCGTCGTCGCCGGGGAGGGCCTCGGCGAGCGCTGGCACGACGACTCGGCAAACCGGACGGCGTTGCGTGACGAGCCGGGGCGAACAGTGTTCGTCGAACGCGTCGCGCCGCCACCCCGTCTCGTCGCCGTCGGCGCAGGGGACATCGCCGAAGCGCTCTGCGCGATCGCGCGTCCACTCGGCTGGCAGACCGTCGTCGTCGACCCGCGCTCCGGGCTGGCGACGCGGGAGCGCGTGCCGAGCGCCGACGAGCTGATCGTCGCCTGGCCGGACGAGATCGAGGTCGATGCCGACACCGCCGTCGTCTCGCTCGTGCACGAGGAGCGCCTCGACCTGCCCGCGCTTCGCGCCGGTGTTGCAGGAGGCGCGTTCTACGTCGGCGCGCTCGGCTCGAAGCGCACGCAGGCGAAGCGCCGCGAGCAGCTCGGAGCCGTCGCAGACTCGGTGCACGGCCCGGTCGGGCTCGACCTAGGCGGTGAGTCCCCGGCCGAGATCGCGCTCGAGATCATCGCCGAGATCCTCGCGGCTCGTAAGCGCTAGCAATCCGAAGAGCGCAAGCCCGAGCACCAGGTGCAGCCAGTTGTCGGCCGGGTTGGCCGGCAACCCGTCGAGTACGCCGATCACGCCGACCAGCCAGAGCGCGAGATAGACGAAGCCGCCGCCAAGCAGGAAGGTTCGGGCCCCGGAAGGCGTCTTCGCAAGCAGGATCCCGCAGCCGAACGCGAGGTGCAGGAGGTTGTGCAGCACGCTCACCTGGAAGACCCCGAGCAGCCTGGCCGCCGACCCAGGCCCCGCGAAGCTGAGGCTGCCGACGTGCGTCGTCAGACCCGGCACGAAGCCCGCGATGCCTGCGAGCACGAATGCTGCTCCGGCGCTCGCCGCGGCAATCTGAACCGGTTCCCGGTCGCTCAAGGTGCGGACAAGACGACGACACCGTCCTCGTCCGCGTAGAGCTCGGCGCCGGGCTCGAAGCGCACCTCGCCGAAGCTGACGGGCACGTCGACCTCACCGGCGCCATCCTTGCGGCTCGGCCGCGGGTTCGTGCCAAGCGCCTTGATCCCGAGTCCCAGCTCGTCGAGCGCGACCGAGTCGCGGACACAGGCGTTGAGGACGATCCCCGCCCAGCCGCTCGCGACGGCGAGCGAGGCGATGTTGTCGCCGAGGAGTGCGCACTCGAGCGAGCCGCCGCCGTCGACGACCAGCACTTGGCCGGCTCCCGGCTCCTGCGCCCGCCGGCGAAGGAGCACGTTGTCCTCACTGCAACGGATCGTCGCGACGCGTCCCGAGAACGACCGGGCGCCGAACGAGCGGAACTGGATCAGGCAGACCTGGGCGGTTGCCCCGTGCTCGTCGAGCAGATCGGCCGTCGAGACCATGGGCCGCAACCTAGCGGCCAGGCGGCGGGGCTGGGATTCGAACCCAGGGACGAGTTACCCCGTCAGCGGTTTTCAAGACCGCCCCGTTCGGCCGCTCCGGCACCCCGCCGCGGGCTCATTCAAGCCGATGCGTCACTCCGCCGAGTGATCAGTCACTCGGAAGCCCCGCCGATAGAACGCATGATCTCGCGCTTCGGGGCTCGGGGTCGCGCGGGAGCTGGTGGTCAGCCACGGCTGCTTCCGTGTGCATACGTGATCGACTACGCCCGCGTCACCTGGTGACGCGAGCCGGCGCTCCGAAGCGCTGCAGGACCTCCGGGAACCTCGCCGCCGAAGTTCTCGAGAATCGCGAGCGCCCAGCGATCCGTGACGGCGGTGCCGTTCAACGTGTGCGGAGTCACCAGCTGCTTCTCGCCCACCCGGAAGCGGATCCCCGAGCGCCGCGCCTGATAGTCCGTCGTGTTGGAGCACGACGTGATCTCCCGGTAGCGGTCCTGCGACGGAAACCACGCCTCGATGTCGTAGCGCTTCGCGGCTGCGCTCGAGAGATCGCCTGCGGCGCTGTTGACGACGCGGTAGGGCAGGCCGATCTCCTGGACGAGCGCCTCCTCGAGCGCGAGGAGGCGCTCGTGCTCGTCCCACGACTCCTCGGGAGCGATGTAGACGACCATCTCCACCTTCTGGAACTGGTGCACTCGGAACATGCCGCGGGTGTCCTTCCCCGCCGCACCCGCTTCGCGACGGAAGCACGAGGAGAACGCGCAGTAGCGAATCGGCAGCTCGTCGAGGATCTCGCCCATGTGCATCGCGATCAGCGGCACCTCCGAGGTGCCGACGAGATAGAGGCCGTCGTCGGGAATCGAGTAGTAGTCGCTCTTCTCCGACGGGAAGAAGCCGGTGCCGTACATCGCCTCCTCCCGAACGAGGACCGGCGGCAGGACGGGGATGAATCCGCCCGCGGTCAGCCGGTCGAGCGCGAACCGGTAGAGGGCGAGCGAGAGCCGGGCCGCGTCGCCGATGATGAAGCCGAAGCGGGCGCCCGAGACCTTCGCGCCTCGCTCCATGTCGTAGTTGGCGAGCTCGAGGTGCTCGGGCAGCGCCTCGCCGGTGCGCCGCTCGCCCCACTCGCGGACGACGATGGCGTCCTCGTCGCGGAAGCCGTCGGCCGCCGTCTCGTGCGGCACGTTCGGGACCTTTGCGAGCGCGGCGTCGCGCGCGGCCTCCGCCGCGGCGAGCTGGTCCTCGGCCGCCTTCAGCTCGTCCTTCGTCCGGCGGAGCTGCTCGAGCTGCTCGGGCGTCGGCTTGCCGTCGAGCTTCTGGCGCGACCGCAACTCGTCGACCTGCGGGACGAACCCGCGCCAGCGCTCGTCGGCCGCGAGCAGCTCGTCGAAGGCGTCGCCCGCGCCACGCCGTGCGAGCGCAGCCCTCACCGTCCCGGGATCGTTGCGAGCAGCGCGGAGGTCGATCATCGCTTCGAGTCTAGAAAGAGTTCGAGCACCTGGGCGACGCCTTCGTCACGGGCGCTCGGGCAGATCCAATCGGCGACCGCCTTGACGCGCTCGTGGGCGTTCTCGACTGCGATCCCGTAGGTCGGCCACTCGACCAGCTCTACGTCGTTCTCGCCGTCGCCGAAGGCGATCGTCTGCTCGCGCGTGAAGCCGAGATGAGCCGCGAGGAAATCGAGGCCGGTTCCCTTCGTCACCCCGGCGGCTGCGAACTCGAGGAAATACGGCAGCGACTTCGAGATGTAGAGGTCGGCCCCGAAGCGCGCCTTGGCGCGGGTCTCGACAGCGTCGAGCGCGGTCGGGTCGCCGACGAGCACGAGCTTCGTCGGCGGCCACGGAGAGCCACTCGAGCAGGTCGCCGACCGGCTCGATCTCCAGGTGCTGGAACTCGGCGTAGTCACGTGCGTGCTGCGTCACCTCGGACACGAACAGCTGGTCGCCGACGTACACGTTGGGGCTGTAGCCCTCGCCGGCCGCGAACACGATCGCGTCACGAGCCAGAGGGAGCGGGATCGGCAGGTGACGGAGCCACCGCCCGTCGCCATCTGCGACGACTGCGCCCTGGTAGCAGATCACCGGATCGCCCAGGCCCGCGGGCTCGAGCGCGCGGCGCACCGACTGGAACATGCGCCCGGTGACGACGACGACGTGCAAACCGGCGTCGTGCGCACGGCGCAACGCCGCGATCGTGCGCGGCTTCAGGATGCCGTCCTCCCAGACGAGCGTCCGGTCGAAGTCGGTCGCGACGACGCGGACGTCGTGCGGGAACGCTGCGGGAAGCTGCAGGCTCAGCCGTTCGGGTTGCCGCCGGACGCCTTGACGACGTAGGCGGTGACATCGGCGATCTGCTTGTCGGACAGCTGCCCCTTGAACGACGGCATCGCGCCCGCGCCCGTCGTAACCCGAGTGACGGCCAGCGAGAGCGGCGGCTTCGCCTGGTCGAGGTTCGGCCCGACTGTGCCGGTCGAGCCGGCGTCCTTCAGGGTGTGACAACCGCTGCACCCGGCACTCAGGAAGACAGCCTTGCCGGCCACCGGGTTGCCGTTCTTGTACTGCGCGGGAACGGTCACGGTCGGAGCCGTCGGCACGGTCCCGATCACCGTGTCGGGTGTCGGCGTGACGACCTTCTCGCCCGGCTTGTTCGTCGAGCAGCCCACTGCGGCAAGCAGGAGCAAGGCCAGGATCGCGATCGGTGCCAGGCGGTGCACGAGGGCGGAGTCTATAACGGCCGGGCGACGTTGAGCGGCCGTTAAGTGCCCGTCAGCAGCGTCCGGCACCCGCCTACAATGCCGCCCATGAAACGCAGATCCTACGGTCGCGATGCCGGGCTGACACTGCGGATGCTCCTGACCACGGGGCTGCTCGGCCTGCTCTACGTCTTCTTCGGGCTCGTGCTCGTACAGTTCCTGGGAATCGGACTCGCGCCGATGCTCGTGATCATCATCGGGCTCGCGTTCTTCCAGTACTACACCTCCGACAAGCTCGCGCTCGCCGCCTCGGGGGCCAAGGTCGTCAGCCGCGAGGAGGCTCCCGCGCTGCACGACATGGTCGAGCGCCTCTGTGCGATGGCCGACCTGCCGAAGCCGAGGGTCGCCTTGATGGACACCCCGGTGCCGAACGCGTTCGCGACCGGCCGCTCCCCGAAGCACGCCGCGGTCTGCGTCACGACCGGCCTGTGGGAGCGGCTCGAGCCGAAGGAGGTCGAGGCCGTGCTCGCGCACGAGCTCTCGCACATCGCGAACCGTGACGTGCTGATCATGACCGTCGCGAGCTTCTTCGCGATGCTCGCAGCCATGCTGACCCGATTCGGGCTGTACGCCGGGATGTTCAGCGGCGGCGACCGGCGCGACAACAACGGGCCGCCGATCTGGCTGATCGTGTTCGCCGTCTCGATCCTCACCTATGCGGTCAGCTTCGTCCTGATCCGGACGATCTCGCGCTACCGCGAGTACGCGGCCGACCGCGGCTCGGCCGTGATCACGGGCGCGCCCGAGTACCTGATGAGCGCGCTGCAGAAGATCTCGTCGCAGATGACGCTGATCCCGAACCGTGACCTGCGCCAGGTCGAGGGCATGAGCGCCTTCTTCATCATTCCGGCGCGGGCGAAATCGGTCGCCAGCGAGCTGTTCATGGATCATCCGCCGCTCGAGAAGCGGATCGCGGCGCTCGCGGAGATCGCCCGCGAGATGGGCCGCCCGGTCGCCTAGCGCTTGGGTCTTCGCGACGTCCTCTTCGGACGGAAGAAGCTCGCCGAACCGCGCGACGACCTCCTCTTCTCGCTGCCGACCGCCGCGATCACGCTTCAGACCGAGCTCGGCCTGAAGACCGCGGGCTCGGCGGCAATCGCGTTCAAGCCTCAGTCGTCGGGCGAGTTCCGGAGCGCATTCGACGACGTCGACCAGCTGACCGAAGCCGTCGCGCAGTCGTCGGGCACGACGATCGAGCGGCAGAGCGACACCTACGGCTTCGACTGGATCGTCGTCCACGATCCCGACCTCGAAGACCTCGTCGCGGCTGCGCACACCCTGGCCTCGGAGCTGACCGCGAAAGGATTCGGCTCGCAACTCCTCGCTGCGATGTTCAAGTTCGACGGCGGCCCGAACCCGGTCTACTGGATCTACGGCTTCAAGCGCGGGGCGTACTGGCCGTTCGTCCCGATCGGCGAGCAGAAGCGCGACAACGCGACGGAGCTCGAGCTGAAGGCGAAGCTCGAGCGCGAGCTGCCGATCGAGCAGGACCTGACGCGCTGGCTCGCGCTCTTCGACGCGCCGATCTAGGCGGCGCTAGTCGTCCGGGCCGACGCGGACGAGCATCTTCCCGATGTTGTCGCCGCGGAACAGGCCGGCGAACGCAGACGGGATGTTCTCGATTCCCTCGACGATCGTCTCGCGGTAGGCGACCTTGCCGTCTCGCACCCACGGCCCGACCTCTGCCACGAACTCGCCGAGCCGGTCGTTGTGGTCGAAGACGATGAAGCCCTGCAGGCGGAGCCGCTTGGTCACCATCAGAAACAGGTTCCGCGGCCCGGGCTCGGCGCGCTCGTCGTTGTAGCGCGAGATCGCGCCGCACGCGATCACGCGGCCGAACGGACGGAGCGCCGCGAGCGCCGCGACGAGCTGGTCGCCGCCGACGTTGTCGAAGTAGGCGTCGATCCCGTCGGCGAGCGCCTCCTTCGCCGGTGTATCGCGGTAGTTGAACGCCTCGATCTCGAGCGAGCGGAGCCACTCGACCTTCTCGTCGCTGCCTGCACTGCCGATCACCCGCAGCCCCTTCAGACGCGCGATCTGGGCCGCGGCGCTGCCGACCGCTCCCGCCGCACCCGACACGTAGATCGTCTCGCCCGCCTGCACCTGCCCGATCACCTCGAGACCGATCCAGGCGGTGAACCCCGGCATCCCGAGCACGCCAAGCGCGGTCGACGGCGGCGCGACGGCGGGATCGAGCTTGCGGACCCGCTTGGCCGAGACCACGCCCTGGTCGCGCCAGCCGAGCTGCGACAGCACCCAGTCGCCCTCGGCGAGGCCGGGGTCGCGGGAGGTGACGACACGCCCGACCGCTCCGCCGTCGACGGGCGAGCCGACCGCGAAGCCGGGCACGTAGGTGTCGACGCCGGTCATCCGTCCCCGCATGTACGGATCGACCGAGACGAAGACGTTGCGGACGAGCGCCTCGCCCTCGGCCGGCGCCGCGTCCGCTGTCTCGCGCAACTCGAAGTCCGACTCGACCGGTGCACCCTGCGGCCGGGCGGCGAGAACGACTTCCGTGCTCATCTGGCCGTCACGTCGGGATCAGACCCTCTCCCGCGAGCAGCTCGCGCGCCTCCTCCAGCGACAGGTCCTCCGGCGGGATGATCGCGTCCGACGGCGTCAGGTCGGTGTCGTCGAGCCGCTCGCCGCTCGAGCGGACCGTCTCGGCAAGCTCCTGCAGGCCGCGCCACAACCCGGCCTCGTCCCCGGCCTCGACGGCCTTGGCGACCTCCTCGTCGAGCTCGATTCAGGCGCGCCGAGACCGAGTCGTCGACCCGCCACTGCCCCTCGCCCATCAAGCGGACGATCAAGCCTTCTCGTCCTCCCCGCCCGCGAGCTCCTTCGGCTGCTCTCCCGAGCCGAGCTCGGCCTTCATCTTCGCGAGCTCGTCATCCACCTGGCTCGACTCCGAGATCTGCGCGAGCTGCCGGTCGATGTCGTCGCCCGAAGACGCGAAGTCCTCGAGTGCGCCCGCCGCGGTGAGCTCGTCGATCGCGTTCGCACGCGCCTGCATCTGCTCGGTCTTGTCCTTCGCGCGCTGGACGGCGAGGCCCACGTCGGCCATGTCCTCGCCGATCCCCGTCGCGGCCTCGCCGATGCGGACCTGTGCCTCGGCGGCCGAGTACTGAGCCTTGATCACTTCCTTCTGCGTGCGGAACGACTCGACCTTGGTCTGCAGCGTGCGCTCGCCCTCGATCAGCTTCTGCTGCTGGGCCTCGAGCTGCTGGCCCTGCTGCATGATCCCGTCGAGCTGCGCCTGAACCGCGGTCTTCCGCGTCAGCGCCTCGCGCGCAAGATCCTCGTGGCCCGCCTGCAGCGCCTGTCGCGCCTGACCGTCGAGCTTCTCGACCTGCTGCTGCATTCCGGTGTACTGCAGCTCGAGCCGCTTCTTCGCGGTGGTCACGTCCGCAATGCCCCGCTTCACGTTCTGCAGCTGCCGCAGCTGCTCCTCGTAGGAGTAGTCGAGCGTCTCGTTCGGGTTCTCGGCCCGATCGAGCACTTTCGAGAACTTCGCCTTGAAAATCATCGACATACGTGCCATCAGACCCGGCATTGGTGGTTTCAGCTCCTTGCAGTTGGGTGCACCGTTAGCCTAACGGGATGGACGTCATCGACCCCCGCCTCGAGGACTACCTCGAGCGCATGACCTCGGCGCACGACGAGTTGCTCGTCGAGCTGTCCGACGAGACCCGCGGCACGCTCGGCATGGAGCAGATGCTCACCGGCCCCGTCGCAGGGCGGCTGCTCGAACTGCTCGTCTGGTTCGGGCGTCCGCAGCGCGTGCTCGAGGTGGGCACCTTCAGCGGCCACTCGGCGCTCTCGATGGCGGCCGCGCTGCCGGAAGGCGGACGGATCGACGCCTGCGAGCTCGACCCCGAGCGCGCTGCGTTCGCCCAGCGCTACTTCGACCGCTCGCCGTACGGGTCGCGAATCACGCTCCATGTCGGACCGGCGCTCGAGACGATCCACGGGCTCGAGGGCGATTTCGACTTCGTCTTCATCGACGCCGACAAGGAAGGCTACGTCGACTACTACGAGGCCGTGCTCCCGCGGCTCACCGAGCGAGGCCTGATCGTCGCCGACAACACGCTCGCCGGCGGCCGCGTGCTCTCGGAGCAGCCGCCGATCGCGCTGTTCAACGAGCACGTCGCGGCCGACCCCCGGACGGTCCAGGTGCTCCTGAGCGTCCGCGACGGCATGACCGTAATCCGCCGGGCCTGAGCCCGACGCGACCCGCGAACTCCTGAACCTCGTTCGAACCACGTTCGAACGAGGTTCGTGAGGTAAGGGCGGCCCGCGCCCGGGAACCCCGAGCACGCCAGGCCCGGCCGGCCGAAACCGCAACTCGCGAACCTCGTTGGAACGACGTTCGAACCAGGTTCGAACCTCGTTCGCGGGACATGTCCGAAAGGGGCGGTAGGTTGCCGCGATGCGCCTGATCGTCGCCCGCTGCGAGGTCACCTACTCCGGCCGCCTGAATGCGTTCCTGCCGGAATCGACCCGCCTGCTCCTCTTGAAGGATGACGGCTCGGTGCTCGTGCATGCAGATGCCGGCGGCTACAAGCCCCTCAACTGGATGACGCCGCCGACCGTGATCGAGGACAACGGCGACGTCGTGGTGATCCGCAAGCGTGCCGGCCGCAGCGAGGACCGCCTCGAGATCCGGCTGGTCGAGGTGCTCTCGGACGTCTCGCACGACATGGGCGAGGCGGCGGCGCTCGAGAAGGACGGCGTCGAGCGCGACCTGCAGCTGCTCCTCGCCGAGCAACCGGAGCAGATCGAGCCCGGTCTGCGGCTCGTCAAGCGCGAATGGCCGACGGAGGTCGGGCCGGTCGACCTGATGTGCCGCGACGATGCCGACGGCTGGGTGGCAGTCGAGATCAAGCGCGTCGGCACGATCGACGCCGTCGAGCAGCTGAGCCGCTACCTCGACTGCATCCGCGCTGACCCATCACGCGCAGCGTGCCGCGGGATCCTGGCGGCGCAGTCGATCAAACCGCAGGCCGTTGCGCTAGCTGAGAGCCGCGGCCTCGCCTGCGCCGAGGTCGACCTGGCCGTGCTGCGTGGCGAACGCGAGCCTGAACTGACGCTCTTCACCCGCTAGGACTCGTAGAAGCCGAGCAGCCGCTCGCTCTCGGCCTCGACCTCGCGGCGCACCCTCGTGGGCAGCGGCGCGAACGGCTCGAGACCGAGGCGCCAAGCGCCCCGCTTGCGCTCGATCCGCCAGGCACCGGCGACGAAGCCGTCAACCGTGAACGTCTGCTTCGTCGTGGCGTTCTTCGTGTTGAACACCGCCTCGAGATACTCGGGCGGCACGATCCTGCTCCGGTCGCGGTGGGCGAGAATGACCGAGTCGAACGCCGGCAGGAACCGAACCGGCGCAGGCGAACCGGCTGCCGCGAGCTTGGCCCGCGGGAGGTCGTAGAGCGTCCGCCCCTGCCCGTCGGCGAAAGTGCGCAACCCGTCGAGCGCCGGATCGATCTGCCCGAGGCGGAAGTACGTGAACTGGGCGATGTCGTCGCGCGTCGCCGGCCCGTAGGCGGCCAGGTAGCGACGGACGACGTGGAGCGCGGCGTCACGCGGCTCCGGAAGCCTCTCCCGCCAGAGCAGCCACGGTGAGGGCTTCGTGTGCGGCCACGGGCCCGAGCGGCGCGGTACGGACGAAGGGCAGGGCGCGAAAGGCGAAGGCCACCGTCCAGCGATCGTCGGTTCGCAGCACTCGATGCCCGAGCTCGAAGGACTCGGCCGTCGTCAGCGGCCGGTCGGGGATCGCAGCGCGCAACGCCTCGAGATCGACACCGAGTCCGTTCGTCCGGCCGCGTTGCGACTCGATGTACGCGGAGACGATCGCGGGAAACTCGCGCGCACCCATCACGTGGAGCGTCGTGCGCATCGCGCCCGCCTTGACCACCGAGCCGCCGATCAGCGCCCGCGTCAGCTGCTCCTTGCGGAACCCGTCGAGCCGAGCCCACAGCGCCACATACGGTGACGGGGCGTACTGCGCCTGCAGACCGACGAGGCGCTCGACCGCCTTCACGACCGGCAGACGTCGACGTTCGGCGAGCAGCTGCCGCACGAGCAGTGTGCGGTTGAGCTCGCGGACCGTCAGCGTCCTCACATCACGACCGCCGCTTTGAGGAGATCAGCGGGCGGGTCGGCGAAGAGCGCCGGCAGGTCGTCGAGCAGCACGCGATGGGTGACGAGGCGCTCCCACGGATAGGCGCCGCTCGCCAGGAACCCGAGCGCCGCGCGCACCGTCGCCGGCGTGTGATGGAACGAGCCGCGCAGCGTCAGCTCGTCGTAGTGCAACCGGTAGGCATCGACGGTCGGGCTGGCGTCCCGCGGCAGCCCGCCGAACATGACGACAACGCCGCCCGGCCGCACGAGCGCCACCGCATCCGTCCAGGCCTCCTCCGACCCAACCGCCTCGATCACGACGTCGGCGCCGTGACCATCGCCGGGCTCGGCCCCGAACTCCGCCGCGAGCTGCTGACGCTCCGGACGCCCGCCGACCACCACGGGCCAGCCCCCGGCATCTGCGACGCACGCCGCGAGCATCAGGCCGATCGGCCCGGACCCGAGGATGGCGACGTGATCTCCGGCCGAGATGGCCGCACGCTCGATGCCGCGCAAGCAGCAGGCCAGAGGCTCGGTCATCGCCGCGACCTCCGGCGCCAGACCGCGGGGTACGTCGTGCAGGTTGACGGCGGCGATCCGTTCAGGAACCACGAGCCACTCGGCGTACGCACCTGCGAGGAAGACGAGCTCACGACACTGCTCGCCGCGCGCGCAGCCTTCACACGCCTGGCACGGCGCCGAGTTCGCCGCCACGACGCGGCGACCGTCCACGAACCCGCAGAACTCGTGGCCGAACGGAGCCGGTGAGGTGCGGGCGAGTAGCGGATGGCCGCGCCGGTAGGTCTTCAGGTCGGTGCCGTCGGTCAATGCGACCTCGACCTGTACGAGCACCTCGCCCGGCCCGGGCTCGGGCCGTGGCACCTCCTCGACCCGCAGGTCGCCGGGCTCGTACAGGAGCGCCGCCTTCACGGTGTGAACACCACCTTGAGCACCTCGCCGCTGCGATACAGCTCGACGCCTTCGGAGAACCGCTCGAGCGGCAGCGTGGTCGACGGTGGCAGCGCCAGTTGCGGCAAGACCTCGACGGCGTCGGCGAACGACGCGGGCGACGCAGAACGCGAGCCGACGATCGTCAGCTCGCCCCGGTAGACCGCGTCGAGCGAGACGGGCAGCGGGCCGTCGCAGCCCGGCGAACACGAGCAGCACCCCTCCCGGCTCGAGCCGGCGCAGCGCGTCGTCGGTGCCCGCGGCCGCAGTGACGACGGCAGCCGTGACCCGCCCGCCGTCGGTCGACCGCCCCGAGCTCCTGCGCCCGGGCAAGCCGATCCGGCCGCACGTCGACCGCGACAACCTCGTGGCCGCCGCGCAGCAGCACCTGCGTCCAGAGCAGCCCGATCGCGCCGCAGCCGACGACGAGCGTTCGTCCCACCGGCACGAGCGGAGCCGCGCGGAGCACGCACGCGAGCGGCTCGACCCAGATCCCGTCGTGCTCCGCGAGAGACTGGGGCAACTGCACGTAGTCCGTCGCGAGCAGCCGCTCGGCGAACCCGCCGGGCGCGATCCGCAGCGCGGCGAACTCGGCGCAGGTCGAGGAATGGCCGGCGCGGCAGCGCTCGCACCTGCCGCAGGGACCCGATGCAACACCGCGACCGCGCGTGCCGTCGGCCAGCTCGCCGACGACCTCGTGGCCGAGCACGGTGCCGGCCGGCGCGCGGCCCAGCTTCTCGACGTCCGAGCCGCACAGACCGCAGGCACGCACCCGAACGAGGGCGCCGGGCCCAGTCGGCTCCGGAAGGTCGGCGAGCTTCGGCAGCCCTTCCGCGTCGAGGACGACCGCGCGCACCGCCGTATCGTAGGCGGCGCGCGCGGTCCTGCTCAGTCGGTTAGAGGTGAACCGGGAACGAGACGAGGCGCCGGTTCGAGATACCGGACAGGATCGGCTCGCCCGACTTGCGGGCGCGTGCCTGCATGGCCAGGAGCTGCTGCCGGGACGAAGCCGGGAAGTAGCGGTCCTGGTTCATGGTCAGCGTTGCCCAACCGTCGGAGCCGGTTGCGGCCTCCGGCGGAATCGTGAACTGCGAGAACGGGACGGCCGTCACGTAGACGAGCGCGCCCTGCACCGGCCGGCCGCTGCACGCCGAGACGTGGAAGCGGACGGTGATCGACTGCGTCGATTTGGAGATGACCGACGGCGAGATCGACTGGCCGTCGATCAGGAGACGTGCCGGCAGGGAGACGTCCTTGACGTCGACCGTGCCGGAGCCCGAGGTCGGGCAGCCGTTCGCGCTGGTCGGCGGCGGACCCGCCTTCGCCTTCACGACGGCGGACGGGACGGACGTCGCGGCGTTCGAGCCGTCGCTGTTCTTCGCCGTCACGCGAACGCGCATCGTGTTGCCGACGTCGACGCTCTTCAGGACGTAGGTCTTGTCGATCGCGCCGCTGATCGACGCGCAGCTGCCGCCGTCGCTGTCGCAGCGACGCCACTGGTAGGTGAAGGTGATCGGCGTCGTGCCGTTCCACTGGCCGTTGGCGGCCGTCAGAGTCGAACCGTCTTCGGTCGTGCCGGAGATCGTGGGCGGCGACTGGTTCGTCGGCACCGCCGTGCCGGCCGCGTGACCGGATCCAGCGCCACCGAACGCAGCGCCGATCGCGAGTGCGGTGACCGCGAGCCCCGCTGCGGTCGCGCCCCGCCGAGCAAGCTTTCCTTGTTTCATGTGTGCCTACCTCCGGTTTGGGAATGGTGCACACAGCCCCCTTCCCAGATCCCCAGAGTCCACGCGTGAAATGCGGTAAGGGTTTCGTCAGGTTCTCGTAAGCAGGAGCCCCCCGGCTACAATCGGCACTCGAACGGGGCTATAGCTCAGTTGGGAGAGCGCCTGGATCGCACCCAGGAGGTCGGCGGTTCGAGCCCGCCTAGCTCCATCGAAGAACCTCGACCTGCACGTCGACGGCTCTGAGCCACGATCCGCGTAGGCCGCGACCGCGCAGACCGCACCGACGCGCGCCCCTG
>CAWJZZ010000006.1:0-308298 GCA_963847475.1 uncultured Actinomycetes bacterium
TCGGGGCGGTGCAGCTGCCGCTCCGATTGCCTTTGAACTCGGTTCTTGGTCCACCATGCTCAAGTTGAGATGATGCGGCTCAACCTTCCAACAAGACGGACGATCGGCGTCCGGTCTCCACGGCCTGCGCGGTTCTCCTCGTGGCTCGTACGCAGGCGGAAGCGCGCTCCGACAACAGGGCAGGCTACAACTCGCGCTCCTCGACGCCGTCAGCACCGACGCGGATCGCAGGGCGAGAGCCAGCGCGCAGGCACGTTCGGTCGACGATCGGTGAACAATTTCCCGCTCGGGACCGCGCCGTAGCCGTCACCGCCAAGACGCCGAGCCCGCCGACCTTCGGGCAGCCGACGATCGCCGGCATCGGCGGCTGGGGCTTCGAGGCGGACCTCCGGCTCGACCCGAGCAACGCGAACCGCCTCTACATGAGCTCGCCCGGACTCGGGCGGCTCCGACACGAGCTGGATCTGGCGCTCGCTCGACCGCGGCAAGACGTTCAAGTGGATCCCGGCCGCGGCGCCGCTCAACGGCAAGGTCGACCGCGTGCCCCGGCGGCGGTGACACCGAGCTCGCCGTCGACGGCGCCGGCCGTCTCTACTTCAACGACCTCTCGCTCGCGAACTTCAGCGTCGCGCGCTCCGACGACCAGGGACGCACGTTCCTGCCTGCAACACCGACCGGCGTTCCCGACGGCGGGGTCGACCGCCAGTGGTACGCGCTCGACGGCGACCCGACCGCGGGCGGCTCGCTCTACCTGACGAACGACGAGATCGGCAGCGGCGCCGTGCAGTGCGGCACGACGCAGGTCGAACAACGTGCTCGTCATGTACCGCTCGCCGCGTCCGGGCGCCGGCGCCGACGGCGGGCTATCGAGTTCGGCCCGCCGTACCGGATCACGCAGCCGGGCTCCTGCGACGAGGGGATCATGGGCAACGACGAGGTGAGCCCCGTCGCGACGCGGACCGGCCAGATCGTCACGGCGCCGACGACTCCCGACGCGGTCAAGCACGTCTACGTGATCCACGACGACGGCAGCCTCAGCAAGATCTTGATCGCGCGCTGCTTCCCGGTCGCGTTCGGCCCGCCGATCCCGAACGTCAGCGACCCGAGCGGCCTCAACTGCGTCGACCTGCCCGTCGCCGACCTCGGCGATCCGGCGACGGTGCGCACGGGCGGCAACTTCCCGTCGCTGGCGATCGACAAGGCCGGCAACCTGTACGCGGTCTGGGAGCAGGCGCCATGAACGGGACGCGTGGCCGGCGACACGTCGCTCATGTACTCGTACTCGACCGACGAGGGGACGACGTGGTCGGCGCCGGTCGCGATGCCCGACGACGGGGCTCGCCAACAACGTCTTCGCCTCGGCGGCGGCGGGCGACGACGGCCGCGTCGACATCGCCTGGTACGGCACCGCCGCGCACGTCGACCCGGCCGGCGGGCCGCAGGCCTGCCCGAACGGCGGCCCGGACGCGGTCGGCGGCCCGTGGAGCCTGTACCTGACGCAGACGCTGAACGGTCACGCCGGCCGCCGTCACGTTCACGCGAGCCGGTCGCTCGCCTCCGAGCACTCCGATCCGGCGCGGCGGCATCCAGACGATCATCGGCAACCAGTGCGGCGGCTCGACGAACCTCGGCCTCGCGGCACGACGCGCACGCTCGGCGACTTCTTCCAGCTCCGGATCGGCGCGCACGGCCAGGCCGAGATCTCGTACGCCGACTCGACCAACGTCGACGGCAACCTGTACGGGCTCGCACGCGATGTTCGTCGCGCAGAACGGCGGCAGCGGCGTCTTCGCCGGCAAGCAGCCGACCGGCAGCGCGATCCGCTCAACTCGACCACCGACGCCGGCCGGCGACGCGACCTACGAGGCGCTCGGCCACGTCGAGCGCCTCGATGCCGAACCTCGACATCCTCGCCTCGAAGCTGAGCTGTCCGACGGCGTAGAGTTGCCACCCGCCGGGCACGGCGTGCCTGCGCGTGATGATGAAGGTCGCGAACCTGAGCCTCGGCGTCGCCCGCCTCGCCGGACACCGACACCGACCTCGTCTGGCTGACGCAGTGGCTCGTGCCGGCGAGCCCGCGCTGCACCTCGACTGCGGCGTCGTGCGCGAACGGCGGCGTCAACTTCGCCGTGTACGCCGAGTCGAACCAGCGGCGGCGCCGTCCAGTGCTGGGTCGGCCAGAACGCGCTGGCGCAGAACGTCGGGGCGGCGTGCAGCTGACCTACCCGGGCGCGACCGCAGATCACGGCGCCGGGCGCGTGCGCGGTCGCGATCGGGCAGCAACGGCACGATCACGATCGACGTGCCGCTCGCGCACGTCAGCCTCGACCCGGGCGTTGCGCCGTTCAGCGCCGAAGCTCTACAGCGTCACCGCGAGCACGATGACCCTGCCGGCGGTCGCGAACAGCGTCCCTCGCTGGGCGGGCGTCGGCGGCGTCCCCTTCAACCTGATCGACGCCGCGCCGGCCTACGACGCCACTCCGTAGGCCCGCGCCACCATTCGCCGTGGTTACACTCACGGCATGCCCGCTAACGCCGACCGGCTCGTCGAGCTCGGCCTGACGAGCTACGAGGCCAAGGCCTACCTCGCGCTGATCCGTCGCGGCTCGACGGCAGCCGCCGATGTGGCCCGGCTCGCCGGCATCCCTCGCCAGCGCATCTACGACGTCCTCGGCCTCGCTCGGTCACAGAAGGGCTCGCGTCGCAGCGACCCGGCTCGCCAACGAAGTACGCCGGCCGTCGCGCCCGAGTTCGCGATCGAGCGCCTGCTCCTCGATCCGCCGGGAGGAGCTCGACGCGCTCGAGCGCTCGAGCCGCGAGATGATCGAGCTCGCTCTCGCCGCCTTCGCCGAGGGCCAGAAGGAGCGCGACCCGATGGACTACATCGAGGTGCTGCGCGACCGCGCGCGCGATCAACGAGCGCTTCGGCGAGCTGCAGGAAGGCGATCGAGCGCGAGATCCTCGTCTTCACGAAGCCGCCGTACGCCACGCCGGCGCAGGAGAACGTCGAAGGGCTCGAGGTCTCGCCGAAGCACAAGGCCGCGAGCGTCTACGAGTTCTCGCGCGCTCGACGACCCAGCCTTCGCCGAGGGCGTCCGCCGCTTCGTCGAGGCCGGCGAGGAGGCTCGCTTCGTCGAGCGAGCTGCCGCTGAAGCTCGTGATCATCGACGAGACGATCGTCATGTTCGGGATGGAGGATCCGGTCGCCGGCATCGTCCGAGTTGACGATCGTCGTAGTCGAGCACCCGCGCGCTCGCCCGCCTGCTCAAGGTCGCGTTCGAGGCCGTCTGGGCCGAGGGCGTGACGATCGACGAAGCTGACCGAGCGCCGCACTGAAGCGACTCCGCTCCGCCTGAGCGCGCGCTTCCACCTCCTAGCCATCCAGCAGGTGCGCGCAGCAATCGACCGGTCTCGACACGCGCAGCAACTTGCGTGTCCTTGTGGGGTTGACACCACTGAACGTGGTGTCTATCTTCCACCACTGACAGTGGTGTCATACCACTCGTCCCCGGCTCCGGTCGGCGACCTCGCAGGGAGGAAAGCAAATGAGATCACCGCTCAGCTCGCTGCTGGCCTTGTCGGCCGCATTCGTACTCGTCGGCGCCTCGGGACGTCGGCCGCCGCACCCGCCGACGTCGGCAGCCTGACCAACCCGAAGCACTTCTTCTGGGCGCCCGGCCAGAACCCGGCGGGAACGGTCGCCGACTCGGCCTCGAACGACCTGATCTACCACGGCGGCAACGCCGGCGCCGGCGCGATCGGCGTCGAGACCAAGCCCGCCGTCTATCTCGTCTACTGGGGCCCCGAGTGGGCGACCGGCTTCCAGACCGCCGACACCGACGGGAAGCTCTTCTCGAGCAAGACGCTCCAGAACTACGTCGAACTCGTTCTTCGCAGACATCGGCGGCAGCCCCTGGGCCGGCGTGCAGACGCAGTACTGCCGCGGAACGCTGCCCGGCTCGACGAGCTGCGTCGGCGGCACCGGCTTCGTCACGAACCCGAAGCACCAGCTGAAGGGCGTCTGGACCGACCCGACGCCGGTGCCGGCCGACATCGTCACGCTCGGGCTCGCCGAGAACCTCGTCGACGACCCGATCGCGGCCGAGGCGCTGCGCGCCTCCGCGCACTTCGGCTACGACCCGCAGGCGACCTACATCATCCTGACGCCGCCCGGCACGATCGGGACCGGCCAGCCCGTCTACTGCGGCTACCACTCGCAGACGACGAGCATCGACGGGCTCGGCAACCCGTACCGGCATCCAGTACGCGTTCATCCCATGGCTGAACACGAACTGGCCCGGCGCTCGGCACGACCGGCTGCGGGATGCACAACGTCAACGCCACGAGCGACGCGTTCGGCAACGGCATCTTCGACGGCTACAGCATCGTCACCGGCCACGAGTACGCCGAGGCGGTCACCGACCCCGACAACTTCCTCTCCGACCAGGACGGCTGGAACGACGCGCAGGGCAGCGAGAACGGCGACAAGTGCGCCTGGACGAACGACGCAGAACATCGCGCTCGGCGGCACACCAGTTCGCCGTCCAGCCGATGTGGAGCAACGAGGCGTTCGACGCGACCGGCAACGGCTGCGTCGTCTCCCGGTAAGCGAAAGGACCGACACGTCATGTCAACGATCACGAAACGGAGGCTGCTGCCGATCGCATCGGCAGCAGCGCTCCTCGTCATCGCGGCGGCTGCCTCGGCAGGTGCAACGGCGGTGACGTTCACGACGCCGACAGCCGGCTCGACGATCTCGCTCAAGTCGAACCCGTACACGGCCGTCGCAGGCGGCGCCTCGTTCGCGCCGGTAGCCGCCCAGACGAGCCGGTTCTACGTCCGGCGCGACGGCTGCGGCACGAGCAGCGACAACCCGCACCTGGCCACGACCACCGGCACCGACGGCGGCGACGGCTGCGGGATCATCGTCGACTCGGTCGTCGGTCTCGGCGGTGACGCCGACCAGTCGGCGTTCATCGACTTCCCGTCGACCGACGGCATGCCGCTGGCGCTCGACACGAGCCGCAACGTGACCGGTGCGATCGACATCACCGGCACGTCGGTCGGCCTCGTGGAGGTCGACGTCAGCATGGAGGCGCTCGTCAACGGCCAGGGTGTCACCGTCGGCTCGGACTCGGAGTCGCTCGCTCGTCGACCCGACCGTCTCCGACAACCCCGTGGCGTTCACGATCCGGCCCGCGGCGACGCTCGCCGGCTCCGATCTGCAGGGACTCGACCTGCGGGTTCACATCCACGGGCCGAACGCCGACAGTGGTTTCGTCGGGCTGTCTGGCAAGTCCTGGACCGACGTCCCGTCGTACACCGCGAGCGTCAACCGGTCGGTCGAACTCTCCGTCGACGACCCCTCGTTCGCGCGGTCGATCCCGGCGCGACTCGACGCGAGCGGCTCGACCTGGAGCGTCGCCATCGCGACCCCGCCGGTCGGCAAGCACACGCTCTACGTCAAGTCCACGCAGGGGTTCGACAACTCGGCCCCTGCCACCACGACCTTCACCGTCAAGAGGTGACGAGATGAGAAGCGCACTGCTCACGCTCACGACCCTCGCTGCCGCAGCCTGCCTGGTTGCAGGCTCGGCGAGCGGTGACAGCAATCCCATCCATAGGCCGATGTACATGCCGAACGCGCACAACGTCGGCAACCCGGCCCTGCAGCCGCCCCCGGTCTGCTGCGTCCCCGGCCCGCCCTTCGCGGCCGGTGCTCCGGCACCCGGCAACATGGCCTACTTCGGTGGACACGTGCAGGTGCAGCCGAAGATCTACCTCGTCTTCTGGGGTTGGGGCGAGCCGGGCGCGTTCGACCACACCACCCCGGGTGCGCCGACGTACCGACCCGGACGGCGCAGCCCAGCGCATGACCGCGTTCATCAAGGCGCTCGGCGGCACGGCCTGGGCCGGAAGCCAGACGCAGTACTTCGAAACCGTGAACGGCCAGAACATCAACATCCAGAATGTCGCGAACGTCTTCGGCGGGCGTCTGGAACGACAACACGACTCCGATCCACGACAACCTCGTCGGGCCTAGAGCTCGCGCAGGAGGCGCAGCGTGCTGTCACCCACTTCGGCGTGACCGATCTGCACAACGCGCAGTTCGTGATCGCGCAGCCGCAGAAGGACAACGAGGCAGGGTTCAACTCGGGTGCCGGCTACTGCGCGTGGCACGACTACACGCAGCCGGAGTTCTACCCCGGCGTCCAGCCCGGCATCTCGTTCACCAACATGCCGTACGTGCTCAACTCGGGCGCGAGCTGCGGCCAGAACTCCGTCAATAGCGGCTTCTACACCGGACGCCTCGATGGGTTCTCGATCGTGCTCGGTCACGAGGTCGAGGAGACGATCACCGACCCGGGCGCCGAGGACGTGATCAACGGCGTCAATCTCGGCGGCTGGTACGACGTGAGCGGCTGGGAGAACGGCGACAAATGCGCCTGGGTCGGCTACGCCGAGGGCATCGTGACGCCCTCGACCGTTCCCGGCGGGCTGAACAACATCGTCGGCAACGACGGCAAGCCCTATCCCGTGCAGAGCCTCTGGAGCAACGACTCCGCAGGTGGAGTCGGCTACTGCGCCGGCGCGAGCGACGACCTGCCCGTCACCGGCTAGGCGCAGACGGCGGCGGGGGCCGACTCCCCTCTTCGGCCCCCGCCGCTTCCCTACCTGACCGCTCACCAGATGGAGCATGTTCGGGGTCGACGCTTCTCCGGAACCCTTTCCCGACCTTTCTAGACTTGATGTGATGGCACAGCCGGGCGAAACGCGAATCCAGCTATGCGGCCGGTTCGCGGTGAGGCTGGACGGAGAGCGGGTCGAGGAAGCGCTGCCGGGCGACAAGGGGCAGCTGCTCTTCGCGTACCTCGTGCTCAACCGGCTTCGTCGAATCGATCGCGGCGAGCTGCTGATCGCCGTCTACGGCGAGGAGGCGACGGCCGGCCACCAACCCCGGCTCAGCGTTCTGCTCTCGAAACTGCGCCGTGTCATCGGTACCGAGCTCGTAACCGGACGAGCCCAGCTCGAACTCGTGCTGCCGGCCGAGACATTCGTCGATGTCGAGGCGGCGCTCGAAGGGCTGCATCGAGCCGAGTCGCACGTGGCTGCCGGCGAGTGGGCGGAAGCGTGGGGCCCCGCTGGGATCGCCTATCACGTCGCCAGCAGGCCCCTGCTCCAGGGTCACGACCAGCCCTGGTTGGATGACTGGCGGCGACGCCTCGACGACGTTCGACTGCGCGGACTCGAGTGCTTTGCAGAGGCGAGGCTCGGACTCGGGGGACCGACTCTCCCGCAGGCCGCGGATTGTGCGCGTCAACTGATCGAGTTGGCCCCGTTCCGCGAGAGTGCCTACCTGATCCTGATGAAGGCGCTCGCGGAGAGTGGGAACAACGCAGAGGCGCTGCGCGTCTTCGACCGCCTGCGCCTCTTGCTGCGCGACGAGCTCGGGGTCGCGCCCAGCCCAGCCGTACAGAGCGTGTACCGACGCTTGCTCGGCACTGTCTAACGGCCTGGACTGAGCACGACCCGGCGCATCAACGCTTTAGGCCACTAGATCTCCTCGGCCTGCGCGAGGATGTCCTTGCGCGAAACCTGGCCGACGAGGCCGGGGTGGTCAGCGGCCAGGTGCGCCTGCGCCTTCTCCCAGAGCTCGTCGTCGTCCTTGCCCTCGACGACTCTCCCACAGACGCAATTGATCCGCTTCGCGATTGCGGTTCGCTTCACGATGCCATCCTAGGCGCGCGAACGAACGAGCCTGCGCTCATACGGGAGACGGTTCCGGCAGCAGCCCCAACTGTGTGAGCAGAGAGACCTGGTCGTAGTAGATCTCGCCGCCGACGACCCGGCCGTCGGCGTCGAAATGCCACAGCTCGCAGATCGGCAGCGTCCACTCGTTGCCGGTCGCCGGGAAGGCTCCGAGCGGGCCGTCGTTCGTACCCCGGGCGTTGAACCGCGCCACCACCATCTCGCCGGCGTCCGTGTACCGGGCGTCAGTGACCTGGCAGTCCGAGGAGGCTCGGATCCACCCCGCCAGAAAGTCGTTCTTGAACTCCTGGGGTGTCCTGAACGTGATGCCCTGGGCGTGGTCGATCCAGCTGAAGCTCTCGGTGAAATCCTTCACCATCGCGTCGAAGTCTCGGCGGTTGAAGGCCTGGTGCCCTGCGCGGTAGTTGACGAGATTCTTGGATTCCATTGCTCCTCCTGTCGTCGTGTTGGAGCGATGGTCGCAGCGCGTCGTTTCGTGAACCTTTCGCCGACCTTTCGGGGCTTGGCGGCTATGGCGCGGACGGGCGAGACGAGAGGTCCGGTTCTCAAGCCACGAGCCACACGGAGTAGGTCGCAGGCGCATCTCGTCGGATAATGGCCCGATGGCTGAGTCGATCGAGCTGGCGACCATCCTGGTGACCGACCTCGTCGGCTCTACACGGCTGGCGACCTCGGTGGGCGCGGTACGCGCAGACGAGCTGCGCGACGAGCACTTCGACGTGCTGCGCGAAGCGATCCGCGCCTGGGGTGGTCAAGAATTCAGGAGCACGGGCGACGGGATGATGGTGGCGTTCAGATCGGCGTCGGCAGCCGTGTCGTGTGCAGTGTCGATGCAGCAGCTGATCGAGCGTCGCTACCGGCGGGCCGAGCCGAAGCTCCAAGTGCGGATCGGCCTGGGTGCAGGTGAGTCGACGGTGCAGAACGGCGAGTACTTCGGCATGCCTTCGATCGAGGCGGCCCGTTTCTGCGACAAAGCCGGAGCGGAGGGAATCCTGGCGTCGCCGACGGTCCGGATGCTTGCCGCGCGGCTCGACGGGATCCGTTTCGACTCCGTCGGCGCGATCGAGTTCAAGGGGTTTCCCGAACCGGTCGAGGCGTTCGCCGTCCCGTGGACGAGGCTCGCGGACGAGACTGCCGGCGTCGGGGGCTGGCCGCTGCCGACACTGCTCCGCTCGTCACCACGAGCAGCCTTCGTGGGTCGCGACGTCGAGCGCTCGCTCATGGAGCGCTCGCGGAGTGCCGTGCGTGCGGGGTCCCAGCAGGTGGTGCTGGTCGCCGGGGAGCCCGGGATCGGCAAGAGCCGACTGTCGTCGCTCGCAGCCCACGGCGCGCACGGCGAAGGGTTCGCCGTCTTGTGGGGCGCGTGCTCGGAGGAGCTGGCGGTGCCGTACGAACCCTGGATCGCCGTGTGCTCGCAGCTGGTCGAGCACGCCCCGATCGAGCTCCTCGAACGGCACGTTGGGCGCCACGGCGGCGAGCTTGGGCGCCTGACGCGCAACCTGGCGCGCCGGTTGCCGGGGACGCCGGAGCCGGAGAGCTCGGATCCCGAGACCGAGCGCTTCCTGCTCGTTCTCGGCCGTATCCGGGGCGCTCGTGGAGCTCGCGGCGTCCGTGCCCGTGTGTCTCGTGCTCGACGACGTGCACTGGGCCGATACGCAGTCGGTCGCGCTGTTGAAGCACCTGACCACATCCGCCCCGTCGTCCGCGCTCCAGGTGATCGTCGCCTTCCGCGACTCGGATCTCGGCACGGATCACCCGCTCAGCGCCGTGCTTCAGGATTTGCGGCGGGTCGAGGGCGTCGAGCGCGTCGCGCTGGAGGGTTTCGGAGCGACCGAGGTGTCAGAGGTCATGGCGGCCGCCGCGGGACACGAGCTCGATGCGGACGGGTTGATGCTCGCAGCGGAGATCGCGAGCGAGACCGACGGCAACCCGTTCTTCGTCGGTGAGGTGCTTCGCAGCCTGGTGGAGTCGGGACGTCTGCTGTACGACTCGACGACCGAGCGGTGGAGCATCGACCGGTCGGCCCCACTCGGGTTGCCGGAAAGCGTGCGCGACGTGATCACCCGCCGCGTCGAACGGCTCGGCCAGGAGGCGCACGAGGTGCTGACGCTCGCGGCCGTGGTCGGTCGGTCGTTCGAGCTCGAGCTCCTCGGGCGGCTGGCGGAGGCGAGTGAGAGCGAGCTGCTGGATCGGCTGGAGACTGCAGTCACGGCGTCGCTGCTGGACGAGTCGCCGGAGCGCGTCGGCCGCTTCCGCTTCGTGCACGCGCTGATCAACCAGACGTTGTACGAGAGTCTGGGCTCCACGCGGCGCTCGAGCATCCACCAGCGCGTTGCGATTGCGTTCGAGGACTTGTACGGGCAGGAGCGGGTCGCGGAGCTGGCATTGCACTGGCGGCTCGCGGCGACCGACAAGCCGAAGGCGGCTCGTTACTCGGCGCTCGCCGGCCGGCAAGCGCTCGACAGCCTTGCGCCGGCGGAGGCGGCCACGCTGTTCGCCGACGCGCTCGACCTGCTCGGGCCGGATGACGACGCAGAACGTTGCGAGGCGCTGATCGGCCTGGGAGAGGCGGAGCAGCTGACAGGCGACCCCGCCTACCGCACGACGTTGCTGCAGGCCGCGCAGATCGCCTCGTCGCTCGGCGACCCCGCTCTGGCCGCCGCCGCGGCGCTCGCGAACACCCGCGGCTTCACGAGCCTGATCGGCGACCTCGACGACGAACGGGAACAGGCGATCGAACGCGCGCTCGAGCTCGACGACGGTGCCGACATCGGACGGCGGGCGCTGCTGCTGGCGCTTCAGTCGCAGGAGCTCCTGTACGAGCACGATCCGACGCGTCGACAAGCGCTCGCGACTGAGGCGATCGCGCTGGCACGCGACATCGGCGATCCCAGAGTCAGGGCACGCGTGCTGCAGCATGCGTTCCACGGCCTCTGGAGCCCCGACATGGTCGCCGCGAGAGCGGACCTGACCAAAGACCTCCTCGCGAGCGCCCAGGCAGCCGAGGATCGTGCGCTCGAAGCCTGGGCGAACCTCCTGCTCCTGCACGGCGCGCTCGAGACGGGCGATTTCGCGCGGGCACGGGCCCTGAGCGACCGCCTCGGGGTGCTTGCTGAGGCTCTCCAGCAGCCCACGCTGAGCTGGGTCGCACAGATGGAGTCCGCGGCGTTGACGGTGGTCGAAGGGAACCTCGTGGCCGGGGAGGAACGCGCCAGGACGGCGCTCGCGGTCGGTCAGCTCGCCGGCCAGCCCGACGCGCTCCGGATCTTCGGCGAGTTCCGTGCGCTCGCTCGGCTCTATCAGGGCCGCGGCGACGCTCAACTGATCGAGCTCAGCCGCCAGGCGACGAGCATGTTCCCGCGGATGGCCATCTGGCCGGCGTCGACGGCCCAGTACGAGGCCCACTTCGGCAGCCAGGAGGTGGCCCGGAAGCTGCTCGGCGACGCCGTCGACAGCGGTCTCGAGCAGGTCGGTTGGGACACGCTCCGGCTCGTCGCGCTCTCGTTCTACGCCGATGCGGCCGCTCGCCTCCACGCGGCGGATGCCGCCGCGCTCATCCACGAGCTGATGTCGCCCTGGGACGACCAGGTGATCTGGGGCGGCGCCCAGGCCTACGGCCATGTGCGCTTGTGGCTCGGCGTCGCGGCCGCGACGATGGGGCGAGACGACGAGGCCGACGAGCAGTTCGCATTCGCCTGCCGCTTCCACGACGACAACGGTCTGATGCTGTGGTCGGCGCGGTCGCACCTCGGCTGGGCGGAGGCGCTGGCTGATCGGGGGGAGCGTGCGCGAGCGCAAGAGCACGCCGCTCGCGCGCTCGAGCTCGCCCAGGCCCACGGCTACGGCCTGATCGAGGCGCTCGCCGCGCCAATCGTGGGAGTCCGGGCACTTGCAAATGACTGATGCCAGGTCGAGAATCGCGCGACCATGACGCAAACGGAGACAGGGTCAGAGAGCGATGTCCTCGACGGCCCATCGACGCCGTCGCTGTGGGTCAACTCCCTGAAGCTGCACGACTGGGGGTTCTACAACTGCCCGGCGATCCCGTTCTGGGCGGACTCGAGCGGGGCCCCCGACCCCACACACTGGCAGGGGACGATCGCCCAGTTGACGCAGCGCGCGCAGGAGGGGGCCGACGCTTACAAGGGTCTCTCCACCAAGTACACGATCGGCGGGCACCCGGACATCAAGGCCTACGAGTTCCTCTACGGCAGCGAGCCGCCGGGCTCGGCTCCGGACCCGTCGAACCCGGTCTGCTACTTGCCGCTCGATGAAGCGGGCCAGTTCACCCTGCCCTGGACGAAGTACGACGGCGTCTACACGGACTCGCTCGACCTGCGGGACGCATTCGCCGACACGCTGAAGAACAGCCACAAGGACGTCGCGACAAAACGCTTCTGGCCGACGATCGCGTCCTTCGGGATCCCGTACAACCTGCTCGTCCTGTCGAAGGTCGACACCGAACGGACCGCTGAGCTCAAAGCGGAGTTCGGCGACGCCTGGGACGCCGAGGCCATGGACGACAAGGTCGCGGCCGGACTCGCGTACGAGATCGACACGCGCATCATCGGCGTGGTCGACTCGTATACGCCCCCGATCCCGGGCAGCGCGGTTCGTTTCGCCCCCGGCTGCCTCGTGTTGCTGACGCAGGATCCTCAGTCCAAGGCGCTGACGCCCGTCGTGATCAAGCTCTACACCGCGGACGCGTCGCGCGTCTATCCGAAGGGCGACGATGCATGGATCTACGCGCTCCAGGCGGCGAAGACGTCGATCACGGTCTGGGGCATCTGGCTGGGCCACGTGTTCCACTGGCACATCCCGACGGCGGCAATGCAGATGACGATGTACAACGCGCTTCCGCCCGGTCACCCACTCTGGACGTTGCTCCAGCCTCAGTCGCAGTCACTCATCGATTTCGATTTCGTGCTGCTCCAGATCCCGGAGATGTTCGCGCACATCTCGCCACCCACCCCGGTGGCCGGCCCGATGCCGTTGCTCGCGCTGCTCGACCGCTACGCCGCAGGCCGCGACTTCTTCGATCTCGATCCGCTGCGCGAGCTGGCGAAGAACCGGATCGACGTCAAGGACTTCACGACCGCCAAGGGCAAGGACTGGGACATGTACCCGCTCGCGGGGCACTTGATTCGCATCTGGACGATCTGCCACGGGTTCGTGAAGGTCGTCGTGGACGAGCTCTACACGACCGACCCAGAGGTGGCGGCCGATACCGGCCTGCAGGCGTGGATCACGGCGAGCAAGGATTCGGACAAGGGCAATGTCCGGCTGCCTGACATCACGACGCGACCACTGCTCATCGAGCTCTTGACGAGTCTCCTCTACCGGGTCACGGCGCACGGTGCGGGCAGCCTGACGTCGGTTGTCAACCCGGCGCTCGCCTTCGTGTCGAACTTCCCGCCCTGCCTTCAGAGCACGGAGATGCCCGAGGCGGGCAGCGAGCTGAGCGACGCGGAGCTGCTGGAGCGCATGCCGTACACCGGAACGATGGGCACGATGTCGACCTTCTACTTCACGTTCGCCTACTCCGAGCCGTACGTGCCCGCCATCCCGAAGGGCGGTGACAACCTCGACCCCTACTGGCCGGTGGACCCGGGGACGCCGTCGGACCAGGCGTGCAACGCGGCGCTCTTCAAGTACAGAGCAGAGATACGCAGCTTCGTGAAGGCGTACACCGACGCCTGGAACGAGGAGCTTGCGCGAATCCGTGGACTTCCGACCGGGCCGGTTCCGTCGTACGCGCAGAACCAGGCCGAGCAGTGGCCTCGTAGCATCGAGATCTGATCCCGAAGGCGCTACTCGCGACGTAGCGTCCACCAGCCGCCAAGCACAATCAGGGCGACACCTCTATACGCACAAACGGCCGGGCTGAGCCGGGACGACCCAGGTCCTGTCAACGACCTGTCCGAACACGGAGGCCGGCGACGAGCCGGCCTCCGTGTTCGCCGGAGTCGCCATGCCCCGGAACTTGCAGGCCGCGAACGGCCAGGCGATTACCTGACGACCAGCTTCAACGTGTTGTCATCCGGCGCCTGCCCGACCATCGTGATCCGGTAGGAGCCACGGGAGAGAACGACGCGATGGCCGACCCGATCGCGCACGACGCTGCCAGCGCGTGCGACCTTCAGCGCGGCCTCGTCGTAGTTGGCAAGCGCGACCGGTCCCTTCACGGTCAGCGTCTTGGTGAACTTGCCACCGACCGAGAACCAGTGGCAGCCAGGATCATGCATTGCAACGGTGACGGTCTTGATCGCGACGACGCGCTTTTGCTGGGCGAAAGCGCTACCGGCGGCAGCCAGCAGGAGCAGGCAGCAGAGCGCGAGTAGCAAGCCTTTGAGTGGGGTGTTCATGGTGGCGACTCCTTGTCGTTCTGTGATCCGCGGCGCGGATCGGGATGCGTCCAGCCTGGCGGATGCCGGCCGCCCGATGGGTGGGCTCGCCCGCAGACTTGGCCGGCAAAAACACCGAATTGCGCTCAGTAGTTCTCTGCTGTCCGACGGCCGGCGCAGGCTGGTGCGGCGATGGCCGAAGCCACGGGACCTGCTGCCGCGGCCGCGCTCTCACCCGACCCGGAACGGTTGCATGCGGCGGCTCGCGAAGCACGTAATGACGCCGCACCCTTCGCGCTGGCCGCGGCAGCAATCCTGATCGCGCTCGCTCTCGTCGCCAAGCATGCCAACTGGGAATCGCTCGGACACTCGCTGTGGTGGATGTGGTTGGTCATCGCCGCCCCCTACGTCTGCCTCGCGGCGACGCTGCTCCTGGGCCTGAAGCGCCTCGTCCGCCACGATCACCGGCGGGAGATCGTGATCGGCCTCCTAGCGCTGGTCTGGATTTTCAACATCTTCGGTGTGGTCGTCCTCGTCGCCTCGCTGATCGCGCATTCGGCGATCCACATCACGGGACCGCAGCTCCTGGCCAGCGGCGGCGCGGTCTGGTTCACCAACGCGATCGCGTTCGGCCTCGCCTTCTGGGAGCTGGACTGCGGCGGCCCGGTCGCCCGCGCATTCGCCACCGCACCTCGCACGCCGGACTTCCAGTTTCCGCAGGACGAGAACCCGGAGCTTGCACGCGACGGTTGGGCGCCCCGACTGTGGGACTACTTCTACGTGTCGCTGACGAACGCAACGGCGTTCAGCGCGGCCGATGCGATGCCGTTAACGCGGCCAGCCAAGGCGTTGATGGCCGCCGAATCCATGCTCTCCGTCATCACCCTGCTCCTCGTCGCAGCACGGGCAGTCAACATCCTCGTCTAGAGCACGACGACTGCCGTTCGGTATCGCGCTAGTGCGCGACGAGCACCTTGAGCAGGATCAAGACGACGCCGAGCGCAAGGTTCGCAAGCACAACAGCGAGCCCCTGGACCGGTGCGAGGCGTTCTACTCGCGCGAAAACGATCCCGGCCGTCGCGAGCACGGCGAGTCCGAGCGCGAGCGCGAGCCAGGCTGAGGCGGCTTCCGACAGCAGTCCGATCGCGCCGAGGAGAAGTGCGGCCTCCGGGAGTACTCCGGCGCCCAAGATCGAGGCCTCATGACCGGCGATCTGACGCAGTTCCGCGATCGAGAGGTGCGCGTCGTGGGCGACGCTGTACGTGAGCGCGTCTGCGTACACGTGGGCGGCCCAGAAGACGAAGGTGGTGACGCCGACTAGGAGCGCCACGTGCCCGGGGCCGTCCGGGAACGCCTTCACGCCAGCGACCACGACCGACAGCACGAGCACCGTCCCATAGACGAAGCCGCCGAGGCGCTCACCAACACCCGCGCGGTCGGAAATGCTCCTTACCCGGGGCAGGCGCACCACGCAGGCAATCTACGCGCCGATCAGGTCACCGGCTGTTGCGGTGCGACAGGGCGGAGACCTACTTGGCCGGCAACGACGCCGCGTACTTCGTGCCGCGCTCAACCCACGAGGCGAGCGACTGCTCCGTCCGCACGTCCTCGGCGGCCACGCGGAGCCATCCCTCCATCGGGCGGCCGCGCATGACCATCACCTCGGCAGGCGTCGTCGCGACCAACGCTGACGACTCCTCGGGGTCGACCCGCACGAGGATTCCGCCCTGGCCGCTCGCGGCGATCGCCATGTTGCCGCCGACCAGGAACGCGAGGCCGCCGAACATCTTCTTCTCCGTGACGTTCGGAGTGTTCGCGGCGAGGTCGCGGATTCGCTGCGCCAGAACCTCGTCATATGCCACGCCGAGATCGTAGACACGCGTCGCAGCGGCAAGGGCAACTCCTGCCCGGCGGGGCCGACTCCTCTGGGACTTGACACGTTCGCAAAGATGACGGCAGACCATCGACTCCGCGAGCCTGGCCGCCTGAGGCACGATGTGTCGGCATCGACGCCAGCCGTCGTCAGGGAGGAACGAACCTGTCAACACCTGCGAGCCCACTGCTTTCCGCGTCGCAACTGGCTGCCCTCGCCGAGATCGGCGAGGAGCGCTCGGCTCCTGCCGGTGAGTTGCTGTACCAGGTAGGCGATCGGACGTATCCGTTCATCGCGATCCTCGCGGGAGAGGTCGCGATCGTCGACGCCGCCGGGAACGAGCTCGTCAAGCACGGACCCTCGGCATTCCTCGGAGAGCTGAACATCCTCTCGGGGCAGACGGTCTTCGTGAACGCGCTCGTGACCGAGCCGGTGCGGTACATCGCGGTCGAGCGCGGCGCGCTTCGCTCGCTTCTGAACGAGGACGGCTTGCTCAGCGACCTGCTGCTGTCCACGTTCATCGCGCGCCGAGAGGCGTTGCAGAGCGTGCAGGGGATCGGTCTCGAGATCGTCGGGCCGCACGGCTCCGAGGCGACGATGCGGATGCTCGATTTCGCACGCGCGAACCGCCTGCCGTTCACCTGGGAGGAGACAACTCCGCCGGAGGGCGGCGCGCTGCCGTTGGTGCGACTGCCCGGCGGGGGCGAACTGCACGGCCCGACCGCCGGTCAGGTGCTGCGCGCACTCGGAATCGGGCTCGAGCTCGCACCTCGTGAGGAGGTCGACTTGCTGATCGTCGGCGCCGGCCCGGCAGGCCTCGCTGCCGCGGTCTACGGCGCTTCCGAAGGGCTCGACACGCTGGTCATCGAGGGCACGGCGCTCGGCGGCCAGGCCGGGTCGTCCCGTCGGATCGAGAACTACCTCGGCTTTCCCGCTGGAATCAGCGGCACGGAGCTCACGAGCCGGGCGGTCACACAGGCGCGCAAGTTCAACGCCCGCACCGCGACGCCGTACCGCGCACTCTCGCTCGAACCGGGGAACGGCCGGCATGTCGTCCGCCTCGAGGACGAGAGGGAGATCGCCGCGCGCGCGGTCCTGCTCGCAACGGGCGCCCAGTACAGGCGGCTGCCGGTCGAGCGCCTGGCCGAGTTCGAGGGACTGACGGTCCTCTACGCGGCCGGGGCACCCGAGGCCCACCTCTGCGCGGGCTCGCGCGTCGCGGTCGTCGGCGGCGGGAATTCCGCGGGTCAGGCAGCCGTCTGGCTCGCCCGGGGCGGTGCACTCGTCACGCTCCTCCACCGGCGCGCCGATCTCCGCGAGACGATGTCCGACTACCTGATCCAGGAGCTCGAGCGGTACGGCGTCTCCGTCCGCGACCGTAGTGAGATAGCGGAGCTCCACGGCGAGGACGGTCGCCTCGAGGCCGTCACGCTGATCAGCGGCGAGCGGCTTCCCTTCTCGTTCGCGTACCTCTTCCTCGGCGCACTGCCGTGCACGGAGTGGCTCGGCGACACCGTCGGCCGCGACCAGGACGGCTTCATCCTCACCGGCGCGGCGGCGAACAGCGACAACCTGCTCGAAACCGATGTCTCCGGCGTGTTCGCAGCGGGTGACGTCCGCTCCGGGTCGACCAAGCGCTGCGCCACCGCGGTCGGCGAAGGTGCGATGGCGGTCCAGTTCGCCCACGCCCACCTGTCCCGTACTCCTGAGGAGGTGAGATGAGCAACGCCGTGTGTACCCACCTCGACCAGATCGCGATTCGCGACCTGCCGGCATCCGTCGAGGGCTGCGAAGACTGCCTGCGGACGGGCGGCAAGTGGCTGCATCTCCGGATCTGCCTCGTCTGCGGTCATGTCGCCTGCTGCGACGACTCACCCAACCGGCACGCCACAGCACACGCCCACTCGTCGTCGCATCCGCTGATCCGGTCACTCGAGCCCGGCGAGGACTGGAACTGGTGCTATGTCGACGAGGTCGCGTTCCTCGTCGACGGGATCCGCGGCGAGACCAAGATCCCGCCCTCGCCGCTCCTGCAGTAACCCTCCTAAGCCGCTTCGGCTCTAGCGGCTCTTCGTCTTGCCAGCGGGAGCGAGGAAGCGAACGACATCGGCAGCGTCCGCGTTGAGCAAACGCCGCTGGCGATCGGTGAGGGCTATGAACGGCTCGCCCAGCTCGAGCTCGCCCGCGCGGAGAGTCCACAACGCAACCGCGCTCCCGGCGACGTATGCGAACGGTCGGTAGTGCGCCTCCGGCGAATCGAGGCGCGGGTAGTGAGCGAGGAACTCCTCCCTCGACCGCCAGCCGACGAGTAGCGGATCCCATTGATCCAGCAAGCAGGCACGCGGCCGGCCGTGGTTGGCGGTGCCTGCCAGCTCGACCAGGCCGTCGCTCCGCTCGACGAGCACGGACTGGATTCCCCTCAGCCCGGCCCGCGCGTCGCGCAGCGGCAGCCCCGCCCACTTTGCGAGGTCGCGATCGTCGGCCGGCGCATGTCCGATCAGGTAGCGGCGCGCCAGCTCGGCCAGCGCCGCCTCACGCTCGACCGAACCGGGCGGGTCGAGCCACTCGCTCGCCAGCACGTAGGCATGACGGCCGTCGACCAGCGGACCGCGAACCGCGATTCCGCGCAGGCAGGCGAGCATGAGCAGATGCACGAGTGCCTGCCCTGCGGTCGGGACCTGCGCGGCGTCGACTCGCGTGCGTAGCTGCTCACGGCTCAACGGACCTTCGTCAACGAGCGCGCTCTCGATCGCGGCGACACCGCGCTCCGCCTGCTCGGTCGTGACGCCGGTCTGTGCGAGCCGGCGCGCGTTCGCGGCGAACAGCGTTGGCGTCGTCAACGTATGGAGCCACCAGTAGTCCTCGCGCCGGACAAGGTGAAGGGTGCCTCGGTTGAGCCAGCCGATCACGAGGGCGCCCTCGTTCAGCTGGCGGTCGACGTCATTGACCGTCAAGCCGCTCGTGCGCGCTCGAATTGCCAGCCGCGCGCTGCGGAGGTCCTGTCCCTGGACGGCGAGCAGCCGCTCGCACACCTCGCGGGCATCGGCGGCTCGTTGTTCGCTCAGGAGCTGCGCGTGGAATCGCGCCGCGACAACTTCAGCGCTCACCGATGAGGCCCGTCAGCCGCCCCGCTCGCTCCAGTCGCGCTTCGCTTCCTCCTCCATCCGTTCGAGCCGGGTGTAGTAGTCGGCGAACTCGTTCAGGTGGGCGCGAGCGATCTTCGCGGTCACGTGCGCATCGTCGTCGGTCACGTTCGTGGCTGGATCGTGGAGTCCATGCTCCAGCTCGACGTCCATACCGGCTCTGAACTGCTCGACGTCGAAGGGAGAGCTAGCCCAGTCGATCCCGATCTCCTCGCCGATGCGGCGCGCTTCCTCGACGGTGAAACTCTTGCGTTCAGTCATCTACGACCTCCTCGCACGGGCGCACCGTTTGCACCCGCAGCCTGCTCGACCACTGGATACCAGATCCGAGCTCCGACGCATGATCGCCCTAGTCATCGGCGCGAAGGTCTTCGATCCTGCCCGTGACGGGCCTGACCGTCCACACCGGTGCCGGAGGAACGACATTCGTGGGCACAAGGCGGCCCACGCGATCGTTCTGTGCCGAGGCTCGACTGAGCAGGACCAGGTTGAGTGCCAGCGCGGTCGCCAGCGCGGCGACGACGAGCAGGGCGAGGACGAGCGCGCTTCTCATGCCGCCAGCGCCGGCGTGTCCTCGAGCAGCCGGCGCCGGATCCCCGCCACGTCTCCGGGCCGATTCGCCAAGAGGGCCGCGGTCAGCCGCCCATCGGGAGCGCGGTACTGAACTGCGAACGAGTCACCATCGCCTTCGAGTTGTAGCTCGTCCTGTGGGCCGGGGGTCCCCACCACCTGTAGACGCAACCCGAACTGATCCGACCAGACGTACGCCGGCTGCGAGCCGGACACCGGCAGGCCGAGCAACCGGCGCGCCGCCGCCGCACCGTCGAGCGCCGCAGACGTCCAGTGGCCCGGCCCGACCACGTCCCCGGCTAGAACCACGTGAGCCGCCGGCCGAGGAGGCATCAGCTCCCGCGCCGGTCGAACGCCGACGCCGACGAGAACCGAGTCGGCGCGGAGGACGTCGCCGTCGGTCAACAGCAGCGACGAGACTCGGCCCGAGACGTCGCCGCGCATGTGAGCCACGCCGACACCGAGGCGAACGTCGACGCCATGCGCGCGCCAGCGCTCGGCCAACATGAGTCCGACGCGTGAGCCGAGCACGCGGGCGACGGGCGCCGGCGCAGCCTCGACGATCGTCACAGCGAGCCCTCGCGACACCGCGGTCGACGCAACCTCGGCGCCGACGAAGCCACCACCGATCACGACGAGGTGCGAGCCGGGAACAAGATCGGCGCGGAGCGCGCGAGCGTCGGCCAGCGTACGCAACTCGTGAACGCCGTCGGGCAGTACGAGCGGCAAACGGCGGGGCCGGACGCCGGTCGCGAGCACGAGCCCGTCGAATGCAAGCTCGAGGCCTTGCTCCGTCCTCAGCCTCCGCGACATCGGATCGACCGATTCCACACGTTGGCCCAACACCATCTCGATGTCGTGCTCGGCCCAATACGGTGCCGGTCGCAGGAGCAGAGATTGCTCGTCTCGCGTCCCGGCGAGGTACTCCTTGGAAAGCGCGGGCCGCTCGTACGGTGAAACCGGCTCATCGCCGATCATGACGACGCGACCGTCGAAGCCCTCGGAACGCAATGTCTCGGCTGCGCGGGCGCCGGCCAGCCCGGCGCCCACGATCGCCACGACCCCAGCCCTCATGCCGCCTCCTCCTCGAGAATCTGGATCGCACCCATCGGGCAGGCGGCCGCGGCCTCGAGCACGGCGGGGTCGCCGCTCGTTCCCGTCCGCACGGAAACGAGACCGCCATCGTCGACGTCGAAGACGTCGGGAGCCAGCTCGGCACAGGCGCCGAACCCGCTACAGAGCGAGCGGTCGATCACGATCTTGTACATGGGAGCCTCCTTTGCTGGAAGTGACAGCACGGGTCGGCGCGGCGAGCACACGCCACGCGGTGGCGAACACAACCGCGCCGATCGAGCCGAGATAAAGGCCGAGCGCCCACGGGCGCGACGAGTCGGTGCCCGCGGTCAGGCCGTGGATCGTGCCGGTGAGGAAGACGATGTACGTCGCCCAGTGCAGTCGCCGCCAGTTGCGCATGCCGATGCGACGGCGAAGCGAGAACGAGAGGACGATGAGCCCGGCCAACTCCGCGGCGAGGACGCCGGCGGCAACCGGGAGCGTTCGGTACGGCGACAGCCCGGGGACCACCAACGCAGCCGGGGGCATGTGCACCGTGCGGTCGAGCGTGAGCGCAACTCCGTGCAGAGCGATCATGCCGAGGCCGAGGAGCGCCAGGAACCTGTGAACGTCGGTTACAGCGGCGGCCTTCACCGCGCGTCCGAACGGTCGCGACTTGACGACGAGCCCCGCGACCACCGACGCGGTCAGAAGCAGGTACGCGGTCAGACCGCTCGCTCGCGCGAGCATCCAGAACGTTGGGTCGCCCTTCATGCCGCGATCCCTCCCGCGAAGAGTGTCCGGCCGTCGGCCGCGACGAGCACGGCTGCAAGGCCTGCGGCGTCTGCCTCCCGGACGGCGCCGTCTGCGCCGCTGAGGAACAGCGCCTTGGCCGCAATCTCGGCCTCGACCGCATCGCCGGCGACGACGGTCACGCGCACCAGATCGGACTCGGCCGGCTCGCCGGTCCGGGGATCGATCAAGTGATGCAGCTCACGGCCGTTCCGCCGCCAGCGGCGGCGGTCGCTGCCAGAGGTGGCAAGGCCCCCACCCGCGAGCTCGAGCGTGACGAAGCCCTGCGATGTCTGCACTCCGATCGGCCAGCAACCGCCTCGGGTGGCGATGTCCCCACCGGCGTTGACGAGGCACGGGCCGGCAAGCGCCAGCAGCTCCGCGGCTCGCTCGGCGGCGTACCCCTTGCCGATCCCGCCGAGGTCGAGGCGCACACCTGGCGCCAGCTCGATGCGGTTGCCCGCGACGCGCACCTCGCCGCCCGCCGGCAAGGCTGGCGGGCGGGGTCCATCTGCCTCGGACGGCACTTCGTCGAAGGTGCGGTCGTAGCCGGCTCCGACAACCGCGTCGTGCACGGTCGGGTCGAAGCGGCCGGAGGTGCGCGTGCGGGCTGCGACGGCGAGCTCGACGACGCGGGCAAGGTCCGGGCCAGCATCGAGGGCGCCGTAGCGATTGAGGCGGGAGAGCTCCGACGATTCATGGAAACGAGTGAGGGTCGCCTCGAGACGATGGAACTCGCTCTCGGCGTTCTCGAGCGCACCCGACGCACCCTCGGCATCCACGAGGAGCTCGATGTCAGTGCCCATCGCGCGGAAGAGGCGACGCTCGATCATGACGTCCTCGTGATCGTCAGCGGCGGCAGGTTGACGACCCTGACCGCCGGAGCGGGGCGCGAAACAGGCTGCGTGGCGAGCTGCTGGGCGGCAGCGATCTGGTGACGCCGGAGCCGCAGCTCACTTCGATAGTTCGCCGTGCGCTGCGCAACGATCTGGTGCACGAGCAGCGCGTCCTGCCGCAGCTGCGTCTCGCGAACAGCAAGCGCCTGCAGCCGCTTGTCAGCCGTCGGGCTCACCCACGGCCGAGCAGCGATCACCGCCCAGGCGAGGAAGAACACGACGAGGGCCACCGCCAAGACGTAGAGGCGTCCAACGTGGTTAGTCATCGCCGCCTCCGCTGTCGCCGCGCTCGATGCCCTCTCCGCTATGCGAGCTGTGCTTCACAACCACGATCGGCGGCGGGCGGTGGTAGATGACGAGCGGCGGGGCCGCAGGAGCGGGCGGGCCGGCCGTCGCCCCGGACACACTGGGGACGGCAGGGGGCTTGTTCGCAAGTGCGCGGCGCAGCGACGAGGCGTACGCGTCGAGTTGGCGCGTACGTGCCGCTATCGCCGCATTGCTTGCGTGCTTGCCGGCTGCGCCGAGCGAAACGGTGCGGGTGGCGGCAAACGTCCCGGCCAGCGCGGCCAGGGCCAGCAGTCCGGCGATCAGGGCGACGTGGATCTTGTTCATCGCGGAACCTCCCGAGTTGATGCTTCGACGGTAGGAGGCGCCAGGTAACGACCGGGCGAGCGCTTCGCCAAGTTTCAGGAAACCCGTGCAAAGGTTCGGGAAAGTGCCGATGCCGGAGCCGGCTCGGCCAGCCACGATCAGGTCATGAGGATCCTGCTCGTCGAAGACGAGGATGCGATCGCGGAGCCCCTGTCGGACGGCCTCCGCGACGAAGGATTCGTCGTGGAACGAGCGGCGACCGGAGCCGAGGCGCTCGCCGCAGGCGAGACGGACGTCGTTCTGCTCGATCTCCGGTTGCCAGATCTGGACGGTCTCGACGTCTGCCGTGGACTCCGCGAACGCTCCGACGTGCCCATCATCATGGTCAGCGCCCGCGGCGAGGAGTCAGACCGTGTCGTCGGCCTCGAGCTGGGCGCGGACGACTACATCGTCAAGCCCTTTGGCCTGCGCGAGTTGATCGCACGAATCCGCGCCGTGACGCGTCGCACAGACCGGCGAGCTCGCCCTCATGGGCTGCTTCGCGTCGGCACCCTCGAGATCGACGAGCGCGCGCGCCGGGCGGCGGTCGACGGCCGCCAACTCGACTTGACCCCAAAGGAATTCGACCTGCTGACGACGCTTGCGCGCGATGCCGGCGCCGCAATCAGCCGACGGCGCCTACTCGAAGACGTCTGGAACACGACCTGGTACGGGTCGACCAAGACGATCGACGTGCATGTCGCCGCGCTGCGGCGCAAGCTGGGGGATCCGCACTGGATCGAGACCGTGCGAGGCGTGGGCTTCCGGCTCCGGACGTGACTCGCCGCCTACTCGCCGGCTATCTCGGAGTCGCCCTGTTCGTGTTGATCGCCCTCGAGGTTCCACTCGGCGTTCAGAACCAGCGCAACGAACGCCACGACGTCGAGGTGAAGGTCGAACGTGATGCGACGGTCCTGTCGTCGTACGCCGAGGACGCTGTGCAGACCGGGAACCGCGCGCAGCTGGCCAACGTCGCCCGCTACGCCTACAGCTACGCACAATCGACGGGAACGCGCGTCGTGCTCGTCGATCGTCGCGGCTACGCTCTCGTCGATACCAGCTCACGTGTGCCGGGCACCGAGAGCTTCGCGTCTCGCCCGGAGGTCGCCAGAGCTCTGACGGGGACGATCGCCGTCGGGACTCGACACTCGGACACCCTGGGCTCGAACCTTCTGTACGTCGCCGTACCCGTCGGATCGGGCGGTGCGGTGACGGGCGCGGTCCGCATCACCGACCCGATGACGTCGGTCGAGGCACGCATCCTCCGCTACTGGCTTCTGCTGGGTGGCATCGCCCTCTCCGTTCTCGCGGCTGCGGCTCTCATCGGGATACGGCTGGCGCGCTTCGTGACGAAGCCGCTGAGGCGACTCGAAGAGGCGGCGGCGGCGTTCGGCACCGGAGAACTCGACGCGCGAGCTCCGCAAGGCGTCGGGCCTCCGGAGGTTCGATCGCTCGCCACGGTGTTCAACGAGACGGCGGTCAAGCTCCAGCAACTGCTCATCTCGCAGCAGGAATTCGTCGCGGACGCCTCCCACGAGCTGCGGACGCCACTCACCGCCCTGCGCTTGCGCCTCGACGCCGCGACCGAACACGCCGAGGGCACGGATCGTGTCAACCTCGAAGCCGCACTCCACGAGGTCCGCCGCCTCTCGGAGATGGTCGAGAGCATGCTCGCGCTGGCCCGGGCCGATGCGAGCGTCGAGCCCGCTGCCAGCGTCGACGTCGTCACTGTCGCCCGGGAGCGGGTGGAGACGTGGCGCTCCCTCGCCGGCGAGCAGGGCATTTCCCTCGTCGCATCGGCCGACGGCCCGGCGCTCGCCAGCACCGGGCCTGCGCGGTTCGCTCAGGTGCTTGACAACCTCGTGTCGAACGCACTCGCGCACGCCCCGTCCGGCACGACCGTCACGGTCGCGACACGCACATCAGGAACGAGGGTCGATCTCCACGTCGTCGACCAGGGCCCCGGGCTGACGGCCGAGCAGCGCGCGCGAGCGTTCGACCGCTTCTGGCGCGCCGGCACCGGGCCAGGAGGTTCCGGGATCGGATTGGCGATCGTACGCCGCCTGGTCGAGGCGGACGGCGGTACCGTCGAACTCGCCCCGGCAGAGGGAGGCGGCATCGATGCGGTGGTCCGTCTTCGCCGAGCCGATGCGCGCTGATCTCATGTCGAGCGTCAGGACACGCTCGACACGGCGCGCCCGGGGTCGACTCAACCGCCACCGCCCTTGGGCGGGTCGGCCGCGAACGTGGCGACCAATCCTTTGATCAGTGCATCGTTTTCACTGCTGGACAAGCGCGCCTTCGGATGCATCAGCTTGTAGATCGACGGAGGCATCGAGCCGCTCCGAATCGCATCCACAGCATCTCCGATGCTGACGTCCTGCGGTTTGTTCCACTCCGAGAAGTTGAATTGACTGCGCCCGCCGTCGACGTCGCGTTGGACGAGCCAGGACACGGGCGCGACGTTCGAGTACCACGGCCACGTGGTCAGGTTGCTGTGGCAGTCGAAGCACGACTTCGCCGCGAGAGTGCGGGTTGCGGGGCTGTCCCAGCGCGGCTCTGCGAGCACGGGCGGATTCGAATGGTTTCGGCCGTAGGGCACGAGCTGAATCAGCCCGAACAGGCTGACACACACGACCGTGCCCACGAGAAGGATCCGCTTCCAGCGCATACGCATCGAGCGATTATCGGTTTGGATTCGGAGGTTCGAATCAGGGACGCTCGGGAGTCACTCTGCGGCCGACTACGGAGGCGGCGTTCAGTGCAGGCTGTGCGTCGGGAGGTCGATCTCGATCTCGAGCCCGTCGGGCACCTCGGTTGGAGCTGCGACACCGGCTCCCCGGCCCGCAAGGAACGGCGCGAGGTGACGCCCGACGATCTTGCTCGGCGGCCACCAGAGTGCTTCGCCCGTGATCGTGCCGGTGTGGCCCGGGCCAGCGGCAGGCTCGGTACGCAAGTAGAGCGGCCCGCCGCCTGTCAGGAGCAGCCCGCGAAGCACCGGCTGGAATCGGTGCGGCTGGACTGCCGCTCCAGCTTGTGCGGCGATCACCTCTGCGAGGGCATCCGCCTGTTGGGCGCCGATTCCCCCCTGTTTGATCGGGAACTGGGTGATGTCACCCGCGGCGTAGACGTTGTCGAGCCCGCGGACTCGCCCGCTCAAGTCGGTGTCGATGAACCCATCCGTGTCCTGCGGGAGCCCCAGGATGCGCAACCCCTCGAGCCGTGGGAGGGTGACGACGCGATCAGCTGCGATCGTGGCGCCCGCTCCGAGTTCGAGGATGCCCGCGTCGTAGCGAACTGGGTGCCGGCCGGTGTGGAGGGCGATCCCCCATTCGCCGAGCAGCACGCGAACGGCGTCGCTGGCAGCCCGGCCGAAGAGGGACAGTGGCTCTGGCTCGGGCGTGACGAGCGCGAGCCGAATACGTTCGGCGCGTCGCTCGAAGTGAGCCGCGGTGAGCAGCGCGAGCTCATAGAGCGGGAGCGGCCAAACTCCTGAGGCCGGCAGCGCGAATGCGATCGAGCGCGCGCTTTCGCTCTCTGCCTCGGTGAGGAGGTTGCGGAACGCGTCGCTGTCGGCAGGACCGCGGAAGGTCAGTGCACCGTCGAGCCACGGGCGTGGCAGCGCGCCGCATGCGACCACGAGCACGTCGTACTCGATCTCCGAGCCGTGACTCGTGCGGGCGATCCTGCGGTCGGCATCGACGGAGGCGAGCCCACCCAGGGTGAACCCTGCCGAAACGGCATCGGCGATCTCCCCGAGTTCGAAGTGACCGGCCTGAGCGGGGCCGAACGGCTCGGCGACGGCGACCGGCCGATACCAGAACGCCGGTTCGGGCGCGAGCAGTTCGAGGTCGACGAGGTCGCCCGCGAGCGCCCGTAGCGCCAGCAGCGCCTCGAGCCCGGCAACACCCCCGCCGGCGATCAAGACGCGCAGGCCGCCGTAGCTCTTGGGTTGTTCGGTTCTCGCCATGTGCACGACGAGCCTCACGGGGCCGGCGACGGCTGGCATCGGTGCCTAGCCCGATTCGCCGGTGGAAAACCCGCAGCTCAACTCAGGTCTGGCGCCGATGGCCTGGCGGCAGCTCAGCGCGAGGATCAGCCCGACGACGAAGAAGGCATCCCGAGACGAAGGAGTTTCCGATGACGCTGACGGCAACCGGGATCCGTTACGTGTACGACTTCGACGAAGAGGCTCCGGGTGGGCGCCAGACGCTCGGTGGCAAGGGGATCGGGCTATCGGAGATGACCCGGATGGGTCTGCCGGTGCCAAGCGGCTTCACCGTGACGACAGATGCGTGCCGCGCGCACATGGATAGCGGCGGCTTCCCGGGAGGACTTGGCGAGGAGCTCCACGCAGCGGTGCACCGCCTCGAAGCAAAGACGTCGAAGACGTTCGGGTCGGATGAGAACCCGCTGCTCGTCTCGGTTCGGTCCGGCGCCGCAATCTCGATGCCCGGGATGATGGACAGCATCCTCGACTTGGGCCTCTCGGATGGGGCGACCGAAGGGCTCGCGCGTACGACCGGAAACCCGCACTTCGCGTACGACTCGTACCGTCGCCTGATTCAGATGTACGGCGAGGTCGTCGACGGCATCCCTTCCGAACGCTTCGAAGCGACGCTCTCTGCGCTCAAGGCAGCCAGGGGCGTCACCGACGACACGGATCTCTCGGCCGCCGATCTGCGTGAGCTCGTCGGGACCTACAAGCAGATCTACACCGATGTCCTCGGGCGCGAGTTTCCGCAGGACGCGCGGACACAGCTGCGCGCTGCGGTCGAAGCGGTCTTCGATTCCTGGCAGAACCCTCGCGCGCAGGTCTACCGGCATCTGAACGAGATTCCCGACGCGATCGGCACGGCTGTCAACGTCGTCCAGATGGTGTTCGGCAACGCAGGCAGCGCCTCGGCAACGGGCGTCGCCTTCTCACGCGATCCGTCGACCGGTGAGACGCGCCTTACCGGCGAGTTCCTCCTCGATGCTCAGGGCGAGGACGTCGTCGCGGGAATCCGTGCGCCGCAGCCGCTCGAGCACCTCGAACAGCTGTTGCCCGAGGCGTTCGCTGAGTTCCGTGACGCGATGAGAATTCTCGAGCACCACTATCGCGACATGCAGGACGTCGAGTTCACGATCGAGCAGGGCAGGCTGTTCATCCTTCAGACCCGATCCGCGAAGCGAACCGCAGCCGCCGCCTTGAAGACAGCCGTCGAGATGGTCCGTGAAGGGCTCATCTCGCGCGACGAGGCGGTACGGCGGATCGAACCCTCTGCTCTCGAGCAGATCCTCCATCCGATGGTCGAGCCGGGGGCCACGGTCGAGGTTGCGGCAACCGGCTTGCCAGCCTCTCCGGGCGCTGCCGTGGGTGCGGTCGTCTTCGATCCCGACGTCGCCGTGCAGCGAAGCGCAAACGAGCCCGTGATTCTCGTTCGCTTCGACACCACACCGGACGACATCCACGGCCTTGCCGCCGCCAAGGGGATCCTGACAGCCCACGGCGGTATGGCCTCACATGCAGCCGTCGTCGCACGCGGCATGGGAAAGCCTTGCGTCGCGGGGTGCAACGCTCTCCGTATCGACGAGGAGGCAGGGCTCTGCGTGATCGGCGGAACGGAGGTCCGCGAAGGCGAGCAACTCACGGTCGACGGTTCGACGGGCCGTGTGATCGTCGGTGCTGCACCGCTCGTCGACCCCGGCCCCAACGCCGACCTCGAAACGATTCTCGCTTGGGCTGACACCGCCCGTCGCCTCGGCGTGCGCGCCAACGCCGATACGCCCGCCGACGCCCGGCGCGCCCGCGCGTTCGGCGCCGAAGGCATCGGCCTCTGCCGTACCGAGCACATGTTCTTCGGCGACGAGCGCCTCCCGGTCGTCCAGGAGATGATCCTCGCCGACGACGAGCCGGCGCGCCGCGTCGCGCTCGACAAGCTGCTGCCGTTCCAGCAGTCCGACTTCGAAGCGATTTTCGAGGCGATGAACGGACTGCCCGTGACGATTCGTCTCCTCGATCCGCCGCTGCACGAGTTCCTTCCGTCCGAACAGGAGGCGACGAGCGAGCAGATGCGTGCGCGCATACGTGAGCTTCGCGAAGTGAACCCCATGCTCGGGACCCGCGGCTGCCGGCTCGGGCTGCAATGGCCCGAGATCTACGAGATGCAGGTTCGTGCGATCGGGCGCGCCGCAGCGGCCGTCGCCGCCCGAACCGGGGAGCCGCCGATCGTGGAGATCATGCATCCGCTCGTCGCGTTCGCCGAGGAGCTTCGTCAACTGCGGGAGCTGACCGACGCCGTGATGGCAGAGGAGGCTCCAGGGCTCGCGTACCTGTGCGGCACGATGATCGAGCTGCCGCGGGCCGCCCTGCGGGCCGCGGAGATCGCGAGGCATGCGGACTTCTTCTCGTTCGGCACCAACGACCTCACACAGACGGCGCTCGGCCTCTCGAGGGACGATGCCGAGGGCAAGTTCCTCACGGGCTACCTCGAGCACGGCGTGCTCGAGGACAATCCCTTCGAGACGCTCGACCAAGAAGGCGTCGGAGAGCTCTTGTCACTAGGCGTCTCCCGTGGACGGCGTGCGAAGCCGGAGCTCGAGATCGGGATCTGCGGAGAGCACGGTGGCGATCCTCGGTCGATCGACTTCTGCCACCGGACCGGTCTCGACTACGTCTCCTGTTCGCCCTTCCGCGTGCCGGTTGCCCGTCTGGCCGCCGCGCACGCTGCGCTCGACGAGCGGGGCACGAGCTACGAGGCTGCCGGCGGCTAGGCGGTCACCACGGTCCGAAGCTGCGGCTGTTCGCTTCCTGCAGCGCCCCGACGTAGCCAGCCCGTTCGAAGCCGGCTTCGTCCGAGTCGGACGGCACGGCGAGCATGCCGCGCAGGTCGTCGACAGCCGAGAATCCCTTTTGGCCCATCCACTCCGCCAGGCCGTCGAGCAGCACGGCTGCGTAGCCGGGGCCGTGTCGCAGCAACGCCGAGGCAGTCATCACGACGTCTGCGCCGGCGAGCAGATACTTCGCCACATCCGCGGAGGTTTCGACGCCAGTCGTTGCGGCGAGCGAAGCTCGTACGCGCCCACGAAGGAGCGCGATCCACGTTCGAGGCAGGCGGGCCTCGGAAGGGCTCGAAAGGCCGATCTCCGGCAGCAAGGCGAGGCGATCGGGGTCGATGTCGGGCTGGAGAAACCGATTGAACAGGACCAGCGCGTCGGCACCGGCCTCGTCCAGCCGGAGCGCCATCTCGCCGGTAGAGCTGAAGAACGGGCTCAGCTTGACCGCCACCGGCACGCTGACAACGGCCTTGACGCGCGCCAGGATGTCCACGTGCCGCTGCTCGACGTCGCGGCCCGCGATGCGGGGGTCGCCGGGGAGGTAGTAGATGTTGAGCTCGATCGCGGCCGCGCCCGCATCCTCGATCGCACGCGCGTAGTCGGTCCAGCCGTCGGGCGTGACGCCGTTCAGGCTGCCGATCACCGGAACATCCACTGCAGCCGCCGCGCGTTCGAGCAGGCTCAGGTAGCGCCGGGGGCCGAGCTCCTCCTCGGCCGCTTCGGGGAAGTACGTCAGCGACTCGGCGAAGCTGTCACTGCCGGCGTCGAAGAGGCGGGCATTCTCAGCCGCTTCCCGGCGAACCTGTTCTTCGAAGAGTGAGTAGAGAACGATCGCCCCGACACCAGCGTCGGCCAGTTGCCGTACCCCGTCCACGGTCTGCGAGAGTGGCGACGCAGACGCGACAAGCGGATTGGACAGCGCGAGCCCCATGTACCGGGTCGAGAGATTCATCAGCGATCCTTCCGCGCATCGGCGGCGAAGTGTTGTGCGCCACGGGTCGCCATCTGCTCGTACACGTCCCAGCGCTGGTCGACCGCCTGTTCGGCTAACGCGTGGAGACGCTCTGCTTCGGCCGGATCGGTGTTCGTGAGCGTGCGGTAGCGCAACTCCCGGTTCGTGTACTCGGCGAGCGGAATTCGCGGCCGCGGCGAGTCGAGCAGGAACGGGTTACCGCCGGTTGCATGCAGCATCGGGTCGTAGCGAATGAGCGGCCAGTAGCCGCTCGCGACGGCGCGGTATTGCTGGTCGAGCCCGTTTTGCATCTCGATGCCGTGCGCGATGCAGTGGCTGTATGCGAGCACCAGCGAGGGGCCGTCGAACGCCTCCGCTTCCCGGAAGGCGCTCAGCGTCTGTTGCGGATCGGCGCCCATCGCGACGCGAGCGACGTAAACGCTGCCGTACGCAATCGCCTGGAGCGCTATGTCTTTCTTCGGCAACGGTCTTCCCGGCAGCGGCGAACTTGGCCACCGCGCCGAGCGGCGTCGATTTCGACATCTGCCCGCCCGTGTTGGAGTAGACCTCGGTGTCGAGCACCAGCACGTTGACGTTGTGGCCGCTTGCCAGAACGTGGTCGAGCCCTCCGGAGCCGATGTCGTACGCCCAGCCGTCACCCCCGACGATCCAGACGCTGCGCCGGACCAGCTGGTCGACGACGCTCTGCAGGTCTCTGACGGCGACCCCGTCCAGGCCCTCGAGGCGGTGCTTCAGCTCGGCCACCCGCTCACGCTGCGCCCTCAGCTCCGACTCTCGGAGTTGTGGCGCCGACAGGATCTCGTCCACCAGCTCGGCCCCGAGCTCGGGGCGCAACTCCTCGAGCCGGCGGCGGGCCAGGTCGACGTTGCGGTCGACTGCCAGGCGGAAGCCGAGCCCGAACTCGGCGTTGTCCTCGAAGAGCGAGTTCGACCACGCCGGCCCGCGCCCGTCGGCGCCGGTCGTCCACGGCGTCGTCGGCAGGTTGCCGCCGTAGATCGACGAGCAGCCGGTCGCATTGGCGACCATCAGCCGGTCGCCGAACAGCTGGGACAGGAGCTTGATGTACGGCGTTTCGCCGCAGCCTGCGCAGGCGCCGGAGAACTCGAATAGGGGCTCGAGGAACTGGGTGCCCCGCACGGTGCCGAAGTCGACCCGGGATCGGTCGTTGGTAGGCAGGGTTTCGAAGAACGAGATGTTGTCCCGCTCGGCCGCCACCAGCGGCTCGCGCGGTGCGAGGTTGATCGCCTTGCGAACCGAGTCGCCCGGTGCCATGGCCGGGCAGGCTTCGACGCACAAGGCGCAGCCGGTGCAGTCCTCGACGTAGACCTGCAGCGTGTACTTGGTATCGGGGAGGCCAACTGCGTCGAGCGGAGTCGATCGGAATTCAGCCGGGGCACCCTCGAGGCTCGCCTGGTCGTAGTACTTCGAACGGATCACGCTGTGCGGACAGACGAAGCTGCAGTTGCCGCACTGGATGCAGAGCTCGGGGTCCCAGACCGCGACGAGCTCGGAGATGTTGCGCTTCTCGTAGGCCGCGGTCCCGCTCGGGTAGGTGCCGTCAACCGGCAGGGCGCTGACGGGGAGTTCATCGCCCCGCCCCGCGAGCATCTCTGCCGTCACGGTGCGAACGAAGGCCGGAGCATGTGCCGGCACGACCGGCGGCAGCCCGCGCTTCGCGGTCACTAGCTCCGGCACCTCGATCCGGTGAAGCCCTTCGAGTGCTCGGTCGACGGCAGCTTGGTTTCGCTCGACCACCTCGGCGCCGCGGCGCCCATACGTCTTCGCAACGGCCGCTTTGATCCGTTCGATCGCCTGCTCCCGCGGCAAGACGCCGGCCAGGGCGAAAAAGCATGTCTGCAGGACGATGTTCGTGCGACCGGCCAGGCCGACCTCGCGCGCGATGCGGCCCGCGTCGATCGCGTACACGTCGATGTTCTTGGCGATGATCTGCTCCTGAACGGGGCGGGACAGTGCGTCCCACACCTCGTCAGGCAGCCGAGAACAGTTGAGCAGCAAGGTCGCGCCGTCGGCAGCGGGGCCGAGCACGTCGACCCGGTCGAGGAGCGCGAACTGATGGCAGCCGACGAAGCTCGCCTTCCGCACGAGATACGGCGCGCGGATCGGTTGCGGCCCGAAGCGCAGGTGGGAAACCGTCTGCGAGCCCGACTTCTTGGAGTCGTAGACGAAGTAGGCCTGCGCGTAGAGGCCCCCGTCGCCGAGGATCTTGATCGTGTTCTTGTTCGCACCGACTGTCCCGTCTGAACCGAGGCCAAAGAAGATCGCCCGCACGGTCTCCGGCGGCTCGATGTCGAGCGCCGCGTCGTAGTCGAGGCTGGTCCCGGAGACGTCGTCCTTGATCCCGATCGTGAAGCGCCGACGCGGTCGTTCCGCCTTCAGTTCGGCAAACACTCCGGCGACCATTCCGGGCGTGAACTCCTTGGACGAGAGGCCGTAGCGGCCGCCGATGATTCTCGGCATCACCGCTCGCTCGCCGTCCCCGAACGATTCGGTCAAGGCCGTGACGGTGTCGAGGAAAAGCGGCTCTCCGATCGATCCAGGCTCCTTCGTCCGGTCGAGCACGGCGAGATGGCGAACCGTCGAGGGAAGCGCCTCGGTGAGCGCCTTGGCCGGGAACGGGCGGAAGAGCCGAACTTGCGCCACGCCGACGCGCTCACCCTGCTCGGTCAGCGACGCCACCGTTTCACGGACCGTCTCGCCGCCCGACCCCATCACGACCACGACTCGGTCCGCCTCCGGGTGACCGGTGTAGTCGACGATGTGACACGGGCGGCCGGTCCGCGCTGCAAGCTCCGCCATTGCCGCCTCGACGGCGTCCGGGACCCGGGCGTAGAACGGGTTCACAGTCTCTCGTGCCTGGAAGTAGATGTCCGGGTTCTGTGCGGTCCCGCGAATGAACGGGCGCTCCGGCGAGAGCGCGCGGCCACGATGGGCGTGAACGAGCTCCTCCGGCACCAGCGCGCGCAAGTCGTCGTCCGTGAGCAGTTCGATCGTGTTCAACTCGTGCGACGTCCGAAACCCGTCGAAGAAATGGACGAACGGCACCCTGGTGCGAAGCGTCGCCACCTGGGCCACGAGCGCAAAGTCGTGCGCTTCCTGGACCGACGCCGCGGCGAGCAGAGCGAATCCGGTCTGGCGCACTGCCATCACGTCGGAGTGGTCGCCGAAGATCGACAAACCCTGCGCGGCCAACGACCGCGCCGCAACGTGCAGCACCGCGGGTGTCAGCTCACCCGCGATCTTGTACATGTTCGGGATCATCAGCAACAGACCCTGCGAAGCGGTGAAGGTCGTCGCGAGCGCGCCGCTCTGCAGTGCGCCGTGCAACGCCCCGGCAGCGCCGCCTTCACTCTGCATCTCGACCACCGCCGGCACCGTGCCCCAGACGTTCTGCCGACCCTGGCTCGACCATTCGTCGGCGAGTTCGGCCATCGGCGACGACGGCGTGATGGGATAGATGCAGCAGACCTCGTTCAGCCGGTAGGCGACCGAGGCTGCGGCTTCGTTGCCGTCGACCGTCGCCCGCATCTCAGTCAGCCTCCGCGACCATCTCGATCGCATGTACCGGGCACTGCTCGAAGCACACTGCGCAACCGGTGCAGCGGTCGTAGTCGAACCGGTACCTATGCCCCTCGCCCAGCTTGATCACGGCGTCCTCGGGGCACGCGCCGAGACAACCGTCGCATTCGAAACAGTTGCCGCACGAAAGGCAACGCCCCGCCTCGTAGACGGCTTCCCTTTCGGACAGCCCACCGACTACCTCCCCGAAGCTCGCGACGCGTTCCTCGGGTGCTAGCTCCGGCTGCTGCCGGCGGGCGTTGTCGCCGAAGTACCAGAGATGGAGCTTTTCGAAGCTCGCCGCCTCGTGCTTCGGCGGCGTGGCGGCCTCGTCGTTGCGGAGCCATGCGTCGATGTGCCGCGCAGCCTTCTTGCCGTGCCCGACACCGACCGTCACGGTTTGCTCGCTCGGCACCATGTCCCCCCCTGCGAACACGCCGGGACTTCCTGTCTCGAGGGACGTCGACACGCGAACCGTTCCGTCTCGCTCGAACTCGACGCCTGGGACCTGTCGCAGGAACGCGGTGTCCGACCGCTGGCCGAGCGCCAGGATCACCGTGTCCGCGGCCAGGGTTTCGAACCGCCCAGTCGGTTGCGGGTACCCCGAGTCGTCGAGCTCCATCAGCTCGATCTCCAGCTCGGGGCCGTCGAAGGCTGTGATCGTCCGCAACCAGTGGATCCGGATTCCTTCCTTCTCGGCATCCTCGACCTCCTCGTGATGCGCGGGCATCTGCTCTCGCGTCCGCCGGTAGACGATCAGCGCCTCGTCGGCACCCATGCGCCGGGCGACGCGAGCGGCGTCCATCGCGGTGTTGCCGCCGCCGTAAACGGCGACGCGCCGACCGATCACCGGTCGTTCACCGGAGGCGACACTGCGTAGGAACGAGACCGCATCGACAATCCGGCCGGCATCACTGGCCGGGATATCGACTCGCTTCGAGAGGTGCGCACCAACGGCGACGAAGACCGCGTCGAACGCGCCCTCCTCGCGCTCGGCCACCAGGTCATCGACCTTGTGCCCGCAGGTCACCCGCACCCCCATCGCCTCGATCCGGGCGAGCTCGCCAGAAAGCACCTCGCGGGGCAGCCGGTAAGCGGGGATGCCGTACCGCATCATGCCGCCGGTCTCCTCGCCGGAATCACGAATCTCGACCTCATGGCCGAGGCGGGCAAGGTGGTACGCAGCCGAGAGACCGCAAGGCCCGGCGCCGACGACCAGCACCCGCTTGCCGGTGCGGCGCTGCGGAGGGTCGAACAGCCATCCCTGTTCCAGCGCAAGATCGCCCAGGAACCGTTCGACCGAATGGATCGAGACCGCGCTATCGAGGCTGGCTCGGTTGCAGACGCTTTCGCACGGGTGGTAACAGACCCGCCCGTGGATCGCGGGCAGCGGGTTGTCGGCGACCAGCTGACGCCACGCCTGCTCATGCCGGCCAGCTTGCATATGCGACAGCCAGGCCTGGATGTTCTCGCCTGCCGGGCAGCCCGAATTGCATGGCGGCAACAAGTCGACGTAAACGGGGCGGCGCTCCCGGGTCGGCCCAGTGTGCGAGCGACCGTGCAGCAGATCCGGAAGCGGTGTCACGTCCCGCATGAGCGTCAACCTAACGTGCGGGAGCGGCGGCCGAGTGCGGAACTTCTACTGGTTTTCCTCCGGCTTTGGCACAGGCCTGCCCCGTTCGCAGGAAACGTATTTCGCCGCACCGTAAGCACGGTATGCCCCGATGATCGCGACGATTCGGCTGGCTACGGTCGGACAAAGAGATGGTCCGTCAAGCAGGAGGTAACGCTGTGTCAACCGTGTTCAGCGAAGTGACGAACGGGACCGTCGGCGAGTTGATGACCGCGGGCATCCTCACCTGTTCTCCGAGCGCGCCGTTGCGAACCGTCGCCAAGATGATGGCGACCCATCGAGTGCACGCCATCGTCGTGTTCGGCCACCAGGACACCTTGCTGCCGTGGGGAGTCGTCTCGGACCTCGATCTCGTCGGAGCCATCGACAGTGGCGCCAACGCCGGCGCGATCGCCGCGTCACCAGTGGTCACGGTGACGCCCGACGACACTGTGATGAATGCGGCGCAGCTGATGCGCGAGCACTCCACCGCGCACTTGATCGTCGTGGCCGACCCGGCCTCGCCGATCCCGATCGGCGTTCTCTCCTCGCTCGACGTCGTGCGGGCGGTCGCGGAAGAGGACTGACGGACGTTGGGAATGCGAAAGGACGTCCGCGAGTTCATCCGTCGACTCGAGGCTGCCGGACTTACCGTCGAGTCGAAACCCGGTCACTATCACGTGCTGCGCGACGGCCAGCCACTGCGCAAACAGAGCGGCATGCCGTTCACGCTTCCCTTCTCTCCCGACACGGTGCGTTGGCGCAGGACGGCAATCGTCGAGCTGCGCAAGCTCGGCATCGACCTCTAGGCTTGACTCCATGCAGCTCCCGGAGAGTGCGCGTCGGCTGGTGGGCGCAGGCTCGCTCGCCCATCTCGTGACACTCAACGCCGACGGCTCTCCCCACGTGACCTGCGTCTGGGTCGGGCTCGAAGACGACGAGATCGTGTCGGGACATCTCAACAGCGAGCAGCACAAGCTGAGGAACGTCAGACGTGACCCACGCGTTGCGCTATCGATCGAAGGGAGCGAGATTCGGCCGCCGGGCCTGAAGGAGCACCTCGTCATTCGCGGGCGGGCGCAGATCGTTGACGGCGGAGCGCCGGAGCTGCTGCAGCGGCTCGCCCATGTCTACCTGGGGCCTGAGGTCACCTTCCCGCCGATGGCCGACCCGCCTCCTGGGTGCGTGCTGCGCATCACCGCCGAGCGGATCGGCGGAGTCGGGCCTGGACGGCCTCGGCCTGACTGCAGGATCTATGCGGGTTCGGTCGGGATCGTGTGCGTCACGGACGCGGCAGCCGCGACGCGGTCGATCGGCCGCGACTTCGCGAGCTGGTAGCGCCCCAGCAAAATCGCAAGCAACACGCCGGCTGCGGACATGATCGCCAGCAGGAGCGCGGAGCGTGAAAGGCCTGCCGCCAGGCTGTCGGCTGGCGATTCGCCTGCGTTGCTGTGACTGATCGTGACTGCGTTGTAGACCGTCGCGACGGCCGCTACAGCAAGCGAGCCGCCGATGTAACGGGCCATGTTCGAGATGCCGGAGGCCTGCCCGACCTGGTCGGGGGACACGGCCGACGTCGACGCCGACGACGCAGGCCCGTTCGCCAGCCCAAGGCCGAGGGCGATCGCAATCAGCGGAATCACGAACGCAACGTAGGCCCACGATGCGGTGACGAACACCAACGACGCCGCGCCCACCGCTGCGATGCCGAACCCGAGCGCGACCGCCAGGCGCGACCCGATCTTGACGGCGAGTGGCGTGATGAACGGTGTGACCGCGATCATCGCCGCTGCGGCGGGAAGCGTTGCGAAACCTGCCTGCAACGCGCTCAGGCCAAAGGCCGACGGATCCTGGAAGTACAGGCTGAGGACGTACATGAGGGCGTTGATCGCACCGGCGACGATCAGGATCGCCAGCGTCGAGCCCACCAGGACGGCGTTCCGCAGGAGCCGGAGGTCGACGAGCGGCGCGGTGACTCGCTGCTCGACGAGGACGAAGCCGATCGCGCCGAGCACGGAGATGACGAGACAGCCGATCGTGGCGAGCGACAGCCAGCCCCACTTGGTGCCCTCGCTGAGGGCGAGGACGAGCGGCACGAGGATGACGGCGATCAGGATCGTGCCGGCGAAGTCGATCGAACGCGAGCGTGTCGGGTCGCGCGATTCCTTGACGGTGAGCAACGTCAGCGGCACGCAGGCAGCAGCGATCGCCGCGTCGATCCAGAAGAGCCCCTGCCAGCCGGTCGTGTCGACGAGGACGCCGCCGACCAGCGGGCCGAGCGGCGGCGCCTGCCGCCGATGCGGCACCCCAGAGCGTGATCGCCTTCATCTGTCCGGCGCCCGAGGCGCTGACCGAGAGCAGGCTCATGCCGCAGGCGAGAATTGTCGAGCCTGCGGCTCCCTGGATCATGCGGCCCGCGATCACGCCGCTGGCACTCGACGAGAGTGCGATCAGCACGCAGGACGCGACGAAGAGCGCGAGCCCGCCGAGGAAGATGAGCCGGCGGCCGAACACGTCACCGAGCGCTCCCGACGTCACGATCACGGCTGCGCCGACGAGCATGTAGCCGGTGACAGCCCACTGGAGCTGCGCGATCGGTGCATTCAGATCCTTGCTGATCGCCGGCAGCAGAATCGTGACCGCCGAGGTGTTCGCGTTGACGACCAGCGCCGACACGCAGGCCGCGATCAGGACGCCGAGGCCGGCCTTGTGGCCGGCGTCCGCGGTCGTGGCAGTCGGCCCGTCTAGCGGAGCATCAATCGACGACATCTGCTACCGACTCCTCCTCCAGTGGGCGCGCCCGGCCCGCATGAGTTCCCACGGGCCGGGCCATTCTCACGAGCCGCGGCCGGGAGCGCAAATCCACGTCCCCCACCGCTCCGTCGTCACTGCGACCGGATCAGCATCTCCGCCTCGCGCTCGAGGTCGACGTATGGCTGGCCGCTGACGTCGACCGCGACGCGGTTGATCGTGCCGCCGGTGAACGCGTAGGGCGCCTCGCCCGGGTAGTCGTCGGTCACCGGCTCTCCGCTGTGCCGCCCCACGTACAGCCCTGACCCGGCGATCGCGAAGGCCCCGAGCTGAGTCTTGATCTTCCCCTCGCCGACCTTGGTCTCTCCGTGGTACAGGGAGAGCGTCCGGTGGCGCAACGTCGGCTCCGTCCCTTCCTTCTCGAACGACGCCGAGAGGATCAGATTCATCACCTGTCGGCACATCTTCGGAACCGACGATCATCTGCTCTTCGGCACCGACGAAGCTGTTGACGTAGTGCAGGCGGTTGTTCTTGACATAGAGGGCATGTCCGCCGAAGCGGGCCCCGATCGCGAACAGGACGCCTTCGGCACCGGCGGCCGGAATGTCGACGAGTGCGCCGATCACGAACGAGCGGTTTCGAGTGTTGACGGCCTGCCATTCGCTGAAGGGGGCCGTGCCCGGGAAGTAGACGTACCGATCGCGAGGAGCGGCCAGCTGCGGCCGAGGCGTGCACGAGGATCTCGACCGGTGAACGGTCGTCGAGCGGGAAAGCGGCGTTCGTACCGGCCTCCGAAAACCAGATGTTGATGAGCTCCCTCAGCTTGTCGGGCTGCTTGGCGGCGAGGTTGTTGACCTCGGAACGGTCGGCGTCGACGTGGTACAGCTCCCATTCGTCGTCGTTGAAGTTGCCCCACCCGGCGACCGTCGGGTGTGTCGTGACGGCCTTCCAGCCCTCGTGCCAGATCGCAGCGGGAGCCGAGCATGGCGTAGAACTGCGACTTCCTCCTGCGATTCGGCTGCGTCGCGTCGTCGAACGATGTCGCGCATGCTGACACCATCGAATGGGCGACTGCGTATACCCCTTGATCGTCGCTGGCGGATCGACGCCGAGCACGTCGAGGATCGTCGGCACGATGTCGATTGCGTGGCAGTACTGGTGGCGGATCTCGCCGCGAGCCTTGATGCCGCTGGGCCAGGAGACGATGCACGGGTCGCACGTTCCGCCGTTGTAACTCGTAGCGCTTCCACATCTTGAACGGTGTGTTGAACGCCATCGCCCACCCGTTTGGATAGTGGTTGTAGGTCTGCGTGCCACCCAGGTCATCGATCTGCGCCAGGTTCTCGGCGAGGTCATCGGGGACGCCGTTGGCGAACTTCATCTCGTTGACTGAGCCGTTCGGGCCGCCCTCGCCGCTGGCGCCGTTGTCGGAGACGACGCACGATGAGCGTGTTGTCGAGCTCGCCGTTCTGCTCGAGGTAGTCGAGCAGGCGGCCGATGTGGTGGTCGGAGTGCGCGAGGAAGCCCGCGTACACCTCGGCCATGCGTGAGAAGAGGCGCTTCTCGTCGTCGTTGCAGCGAATCCCAGGGACGCGTGACGTCGAGCATCGGGAACGGCTTTCCTTCCGGACCGGTCCGCGTCTCGTTCGTTCCGATGGGGTTGATCGGCGGCAGCACGGTGTCGGCCGGCACGAGCCCATCTATTCTGCCGCTCGAGCGTCTGCTCGCGGAACGCCTCGTAGCCCATGTCGAACTGGCCCTTGAATTTGTCGATCCACTCCTTCGGCGCGTGGTGCGGCGCGTGGCAGGCTCCCGGTGCGAAGTAGAGGAAGAAGGGCTTTCGGGCGCGACAGCGTTGGCGTCGCGGATGAATTCGAGCGCCTTGTCGGTGATGTCCTCGGTCAGGTGGTAGCCCTCGTCCGGCGTACGTACGGCTGGTCGACCGGGTGGTTGTCGTAGACCAGGTCGGGATACCACTGGTTCGTCTCCGCGCCGAGGAACCCGTAGAAGCGCTCGAAGCCGCGACCGGTCGGCCAGTTGCGCCGCGTCGCCGCGAGGTTCATCTCGTCGGTCGGGCACAGGTGCCACTTGCCGACCATGTAGGTGTTCTAGCCACGCTCGACGAGAATCTCGGAGAGCATCCCGTTCTCGGGCGGGATCGTGCCGCTGGCATTGGGGAACCCGATCGCCGCCTCGGTGATGCAGGCCATGCTGTTGCGGGTGTGGTTGCGCCCGGTCAGCAGACACGACGCGCGTCGGCGAGCAGAGCGCGGTCGTGTGGAACTGGGTGTAGCGAACGCCCTTGTCGGCGATCCGGTCATGTTCGGCGTCTCGATCGGGCCGCCGTACCAACTCATCGCCGAGAAGCCGACGTCATCCAGGACGATGAAGATGACGTTGGGTGCGCCGTCAGGCGCTTTCGGCGGCTCGAACGGAGACCAGTCCGGCTTCGAGTCGCGGATATCGACGTTAATCGTCCCCTTGAACGGCTGCGCGCCCATACCGATCCCCCTCCGGCTCGAGAACTGCTCAGTTCGCGCAGGTTTATCAGGATTTTCGACGTCACCTCGCGCCTAGGCATCAGCGCTCATGTGACGCCCGCCGCCTGCCGATTGCGCCGCGAAGCAGCCGCCGCAGGCCCCACTATCCTGAGATCGTGAGCAGCGCGGCGAACGTTCCCACGGTTGTCATCGAGCCGCGCCGTACGCTCCTCGTCGCGCCGCGTGAGCTCTGGGCCTATCGCGAGCTCTTCTACTTCCTCATGTGGCGCGACGTCAAGGTTCGCTACAAGCAGACGGCGCTCGGCGCCGCCTGGGCGGTCCTCCAGCCGCTGCTGCTGATGGTCGTCTTCACCATCTTCCTCGGCCGGCTCGCAGGGTGTGAGCCCGGAGGGCATTCCCTATCCGGTCTTCGCCTTGCGGGGCTCGTGCCGTGGACGTTCTTCGCAAATGCGGTCGCCGGCTGCGGCGAACAGCTTCGTCGGTAACTCCGACGCTCGTCTCGAAGATCTACTTCCCGCGGCTTCTCATCCCGATCGCCGCCTCCTGCTCGTTTCTGCTCGACTTCGGGATCAGCTTCGTCGTGCTGATCGTCGTCATGGCCGCTGTACGGCATCGGTCCGTCGGACCACGCGCTCCTCGTGGTGCCGCCTTCGCGCTCTACGTCATCGATCGTCGCACTCGGGACGGGCACTCTGCTCGGCGGCGCTGAACGTTCGCTACCGCGACATCCGGTACGCGTGCCCTTCCTGATCCAGCTCTGGCTGTTCGCCTCACCGGTCGCCTATCAGCTTCGCGTCGTCGATCGCAGTACCGCTGATCTACGCGCTCAACCCGATGGTGGCCGGATCGACGGCTTCCGCTGGGCGCTTCTCGGCGACGGCGGTGCTGCCGGCCTCGGTCGTGGCCGCAGTCTCCGTCGCCGTCGGCGATTCGTGCTCGTCCTCCTCGGCTTCCTCTACTTCCGGCGCGTCGAGCGGACGCTTCGCCGACGTCATCTGATGGACCGCGGTCAATCACACGTCGAGGGCCTCGGCAAGCGGTACAGGATCGGCGAACACGGCGGGCGGCTACAGCCGGCTGACCGAGGACATCTCGGCCGCGCACGTGCCGCGCCTGCATCGGCGCACGCACGGCGAGCGCACCGAGCCGCCGAATCGCGAGTTCTGGGCGCTGCGGGACGTCTCCTTCGAGGTGCGACGAGGGCGAGGTCGTCGGGATCGTCGGCCGGAACGGCGCCGGCAAGACGACCCTGCTGAAGATCCTCTCGCGCATCACCGAGCCGACCGACGGGCGAGCGCGCGTCCGCGGCCGCGTCGGCTCGCTGCTCGAGGTCGGCACCGGCTTCCACCCGGAGCTGACCGGGCGGGAGAACGTCTACCTGAACGGCGCCATCCTCGGCATGCGGCGCGCGGGAGATCCGACGCGAAGTTCGACGACATCGTCGAGTTCGCCGAGGTCGAGAGGTTCATCGACACGCCGGTGAAGCGGTACTCGAGCGGCATGTACGTCCGTCTCGCGTTCGCCGTCGCGGCGCACCTCGAGCCGGAGATCCTGTTCGTCGACGAGGTGCTCAGCGTCGGCGACCAGGCGTTCCAGCAGCGCTGCCTCGGGCGGATCGGCGAGATCGCCCGCAGCGGCCGGACGATCCTCTTCGTGAGCCACAACTCGCCTCCGTGACATCGCTCTGCACGCGGGCACTGCTCCTCGACACGGGCAGCTGGTCAAGGACGGCCCCGTCGACGAGGACGTCGACCACTACATCTGGACCGTCCAGGCGCGACAGGCTCATCGCTCGAGCACAGGGCCGACCGGACGGGCGACGGCCGGTTGCGGATCCTGCACGGCGAAGTGACCTCTACCGACGGCAGCCCGGCACGGACCGGGCTGAACGCGAAGATCTCGCTGCGGTTCAAGCTCGACGCACCCCCCGACTGCGAGCTCGGGATCGGTGTCAGCGTCGAGGGCCCGCTCGGCGAGCCGGTCTTCGTTTGCTCGACACGGGTCACGGGCCAGGTGCTGCGCACGGTCGACGGCGACGGCGAGCTCGTCTGTTCGATCTCGCGGCTGCCGCTGCTGCCAGGGCGCTACGCGATGTCGATCTACGCGGAGGTGAACGGCGTCCTCGCGGACTGGGTCCGCAACGCGCTGTTCTTCGACGTCTTCGAATCCGACGTCTTCGGCAGCGGGCAACTGCCGCCGACGAGCCACGGCCGCGTCTTCGTCGATCACAGCTGGACCGTGTCGGAGCCTCCGCCACCGGCTCGCGCCCGGCTACCTAGTCGCCGGCGTTACGCCACACGCGGCACGCCGGGTCGTCCGCCTCGAGCCTGAAGCCGGCGCGTTCCATGAGCGCGTCGAATCCTGGTGCTCGTGGTGCATCGGATTCGACAGAGTCCGCACGAACGGCGATGACTCGGCGAGCGCGCCGCCGGCTCGAACGGCCGGCAACAACGAAGCACTGAGCAACCCCTCCAGATCCTCGACGTGCTCGAGAACGTCGAGCGCGCAGACGAGATCGTACTCGCCCGATGGAAGTCGATCCCACGCGTTGAGAATGCGCAGGCGGTCAGCGAGGCCGTAGCGGTCGACCCGAAAGGCGACGAAGTCCTTCTGGAGAGCGGAGCGCTCCAGGTAGTCGACCGACCAACCGGCGGCCGCGAGCGCAAGCGCGAGATTGCCGGAGCCGCCGCCGAAGTCGAGCGCCCGTCCACCGCTGCCGCAGACGCGCGTCAGTGTTTCGAGAACCGGCCGTGGATCGTGGATCGCGTTCCCGAAGAGATAGGTACCGGAAGACAGGTAGAACCAGTCGTCGATCCTGTGTTCGGACGGCGTCAGGAGCCATTCGGCGCGGAAGGAGTCGGTGCGACGCGCGACGAGGTCTTGCACCTGTCCGGCGTCGAGCCCTGTATATCGCCGCAGGTCGTCGATCACGTCGAAGGTGTGGGCGCCGACGACGATCGGCTGGACCTCCCCCACGTCCTCGTGGCGGTGGATCCGCAATACGGTCCGGCGCCCCAGCCGGCCGAGGGCAGCGCCGACGCGTGCCAGTTCCTGATCTCGCCGTTCGCGCGAGCGAATACGGAGCCTCGTGACCGCCAGCTTTGCCGGCAGGAGAGGGTCGTGCTTGGAACGGCTCATGGCTTAGCTCCGCCGGTCGCGACCCTCGTGGCCCGGCGACGGGCGCGATAGAGCAGATCGCGCGCGCGGTCGGTCGGCCCCGTAAACCGGCGTTCGAGCTCGGCCCCGACGTCTTCGTACTCGGCGCGGAACCGCTCCGGGTCCGCCGACTTCGCGTCGCCATGCAGAAAGCGAACTGCGAGCTCCGCATCGATACACGTCGGCACGATGCCGCTCAATACGCAACGCAAGCCGAACTCGAGATCGAAGATGTAGTGCAGGTCCTCCCGGAGGGGCCCGACTTGCTCGAACACATCGCGCCGCCAGAACGACGATGCCTGCGGCACGTACCAGGTCTCGCGGATCATCGTCGTCCGCGGCATCGACGGCGGCTCGCGGCACGTACAGCCGCTCCAACGTGCCGTCGTCGTGCTGGTAGCGACAGCGTCCGACGGACCAGCGAACGTGCGAGTCCTCCATCACCCGCGCAGCAGCCTCGAATGCGCCGGGTAGGTAGTAGTCATCGCTGTTCATGTACGCGATCACATCGCCGGTCGCCCACTCGAGACCCTTGTTGATCGCATGCGACTGGCCGCGGTCGGGTTCGCTCACCCAACGCGCCAGGCGGGCTGTGTATCGCTCGAGGATGTCGGTGGAGCCGTCACTCGATCCTCCGTCGACGACGATGTACTCGAGGTGCGGGTACGCCTGGTCGAGCACGGAGCGGATGGTGCGCTCCAGGAACTGAGCTTGATTGAGCGATGGCGTGATGACTGTGATTCGTGGCGCCACTTCAGGCCAGCGTAACGGCGGATAATGACTGCGTGACCTCGACCAGCAAGGCGCGCCGCGCCCGGGACGCGGCGCGCTCGTTCCTGCGGTTGCGCGGGTTCGACGTCGTCCGGTACGAGCCGACGCGCTTTCCCGAGCTGCGACGCGCGGCTCTGATCGAGAACGCCGCCGTCGACACCGTCCTCGATGTCGGGGCGAACGACGGGTCGTTAGCCCTTGGCCTCCGCCGCGGTGGCTATTCAGGCCGAATCGTCTCCTTCGAGCCCCAGTCGGCCGCCTTCGCGGTGCTCGAACGACGCGCTGCGGCGGATTCGGCCTGGACGTGCCGGCAGCTTGCACTCGGCGCGAGCGACGGCGTGGCGAGTCTGCACATCGCCAAGAACTCGAGCAGCTCCTCCCTCCTCGAGATCGGCGACCTGCATGTCGCGAGCGCACCCGAATCTCGGTACGTCGGCAAGGAGAGCGTCCCGATCGCGCGGCTCGACGATCTACGGAGCGGGCTCGTCGAACCACGGGATCGCGTCTACCTGAAGGTCGACACCCAGGGGTACGAGCTCGAGGTGCTGAACGGCGCTGTCGACACGCTCGGGCAGGTCGTCGCGGCCGACATCGAACTGTCACTCGCGCCGCTCTACGAGGGAGCGCCACTGATCGGCGAAGTCGTCGACATTCCTCGAGGCGCGCGGACTCGTACCGGTGTGGCTCGAGCCCGCGTTTACCGATCCTGACACCGGGCGACTCCTCCAGATCGACGGTCTCTTCGTCCGGACCCCGTGAGTACGCTGGGCGTCGCCGTGACGCGCGCCTACTGCACGCTCTTCGATGTCAATTATATGACGCGAGGGATCACCCTCTATCGGTCGCTTGAGAAGGACTCGTCGGAGGACTTCCGGCTGTGGGCGTTCTGCATGGACGACCCGACAGAGACGGCCCTTCACCGACTGGGACTGCCCTCACTGGAGGTCGTTCCGCTCATCTCACTCGAGGCGCACGATCCCGCGCTGAGAGGCCACCAAGGGCGACCGAAGTCAAGTTGAGTACTGCTGGACCGCCACACCTGCGATCTGCAGGTATGTCTTAGAGACAGAATCCGGTCGTTCAGAATCAGTGACTTATCTGGATGCTGACTTGATGTTCTTCAACGATCCGCGAGCTGATTTTCGACGAGATCGGCGACAATTCCGTGGCGATCACGCCGCATCGGTATGCGCTGGAGTACCAAACGAAGGAGGCAAACGAGCGGCACCTACAATGTGAGCTGGGTCACCTTTACGACGCGACAAGAATGGGGTTGCCGCCCTCGCTTGGTGGCACGCGCGTTGCATCGAATGGTGCTACGCACGCCACGAGGACGGGCAAGTTCGGGGATCAGAAGTACCTTGACGTCGTTTCCGACACTCGTTTCGGGGCGTGCACATGTTCGAGGAGCCGGGAGCCGGACTCGCACCGTGGAACGTCAGCGCTCACGAACTCTCCGGCGAGAACGGCGAAGTGCGGGTCGACGGACGTCCGCTGGTCTTCTACCACTTCCATTCACTGCGCGAATACGGCGCGACGCCCACGAGCCGGGCGGCCGCAGGGCTCGGGCGGATTCGCGTCGGCGTCTCGCCGGCCGCTGCCTATTGGGACGGCAACTACCCGGTGTCCGGACTGGAGCGGCCGGCTCGTCTGGATGCCGTACCTAACAGCTCTCGGCATCTGCCGCGCAGGAGGTCGACGGAGTCGCTCCCGGACTTCGCCCGAAGCCGCCCGGCTATCCACTATCGGTGCTCTCACGACGGGTTGCAGGCGGCGCGTATCGCCGGGCTCGGTCATTAGAGGTTGCGCGATTCGTGCCAGGCGCAATGCACCGTATCGAGACAGCTGGAAGAGTCAATCGGTCGCGGCGCAAATGGGCACCTTGGTCGACGGCGAATTGGCGAAATTCGAACGAGATCCGGCTTCAGTATCTGCCATATAGAGCCTTTCTCGAGCTGTTGCCGGCGCTGCTCGAGGATAAGGAACTGCGGAAGCCTGCCTCCTTTCTCGATATCGGCTGCGGCATCGGAGCCTACAGCGAACTGCTGACTCGATACGCACCTGGGCGGTTCGACTACGTAGGAGCCGACTACGCGGATGAGATGCTCGAGGCGGCACGTCAGCGTTGGCCCGGTCAGGCGATTCGAGAACCACGACCTGTACGAACCCGGTGCCCTCGATGGATTCGACGTGATCTTTGCAAGCGGAGTCATCGATGTGATGCCAGATCCTGACCGGGCTCTCGACATATTCCTTGGGTCTAGCGCCCGCTGGGCAATCGTCCATAGACAACAGATCGACGAGCGTGGCTCCACGCGTCAAGATGGTGCCGGCTACCGTGGCCAGCGAACGTACCGCTCGATTCGTCACACCGGCGCAACTGAACGAGATCGCAATACGGCACGGGCGGCGCGCCGTCGCAATGACACGGGTCGCCGACGACATCTACTCGTACGCATTTCTTCGCGACGGTTGCTGACACTCGTCTCGATACCGAAGCCGTTTGTCGGCCTGATCGCAACGATTCAGCGCAACGCGCTACGAAGCTGGGCTGCGCTTACCGGACGTCGAGATCTTGCTCGTAGGCAACGAAGAAGGCACTGCGGAAGCGGCCGCCGCATATGGAGCGAAGCATGTACGCGACGTGGAGAGGAACGATCAAGGAACACCGTGACTGGATATCTGCACTTGCCGCTGTTGAGAGTGCACTCGGATCGACGGCATCCACTGCTTCGTAAACGCGGACATCATCCTGCTCGACGACTTCGCGTCCGCGCTCGCACGGCCTTCGCCCCGATCGAGGGTCAACTTACTGATGATCGGACAAACGCGTCGATCTCGGTCGTGACCGGAGGAACTGGAACTCGATCAGCCCGCAGCGCCGGGATCTCCTTGCTGAGCGCGCACGACGGAGGGCCGCCCGCGCGGCGCAACGGCGATCGACTACTTCGTCTACACCGCCGGGGTTGTTCGATCCGGTGCCGCCATTACCGTCGGCCGAGCCGGCTTCGACAATTGGCTCGTTTGGCGCGCTCGTTCAGCGAGGCGCCAGTGATCGACGCTAGAAAAGCAGTCGTGGCTGTTCACCAGCATCACGACTACACCCATGTCGGGCGGCCACGACGGGGCGCACCACGGGAGCGAGGCAGGCAGAATCGTGCGCTCGCCGGCGGGACGCGGCCGGATGTACACGATTCACGACGCGACTCACCGACTGGACCAAGGATCGGCGGCGTCGGACGCAATTTTCGGCTCGGTCCTACGCGCCCGCGAGACGCTCAGGAAGGTGATGTGGAGGATCAAACAGCGGGGTGGTAGCCTCCGAGCGATGGTCGTCGCGCCCACGGCTGCTGGTCCTGAACCAGTACTACAGGCCCGGCGTCGAGGCGACCGCGAACCTGCTCGCGGACCTGTGCGCCTCACTCGCGTCGGACTACGAGATCACCGTCGTGACCGGGCGGGTCCGCGGCCAAGAGGACGCTGCCACGCGAACGAGATGCTGGAGGGTGTTCGCGTCCTTCGTACTCGATCGACCTCGTTCGACCGGTCGAAGCTCCATACCGGGCGCTGAACTACCTGACGTATCTCGCGGGACAGCCTCGTGCGGGCGTTGTCGCTCGAACGGCCGGACATCGTGCTCTGCATGACCGACCCGCCGATCGTCGGCGACCTCGGCCTGGATCGTCGCGCGCAGTCACCGTGTGCCGTTGGTCGTCGATCAGCCAGGATGTCTTCCCCGAGATCGCGACGGCACTCGGACGACTGACGAACCCCACGCTCGTCTCGCTGCTCGAGCGCCTCGTCGCGTTCTACACCAGACGCGCGGACAAGCTGATCGTGATCGGCGAGCGGATGCGCGACCGCCTAATTGCGAAGGGCGCGGCGCCGGATCGGATCGCCGTGATCCCGAACTGGGTCGACACAGACCAGATCAAGCCGTCGGCCGCGACAACAACTGGTCGCGAGCGATGCGGGCTCCACGATTACTTCGTCGTCATGCACTCGGGCAACGTCGGCCAGGCTCAGAATCTCGACAATCTGGTGCAAGCAACGACGCTTGGTTCGAGACCTCGAGGACCTCTACGTCCCGATCATCGGCTTCGGCACCCGGATCCGACGAGGTGAGCGCTTGGCGGAACAACTCGGGGCGGATCGAGTGAGCTTCTTGCCGTACCAGCCTCGCGATCGACTCAGTGAGACCCTCGGAACAGCAAACGTCCACTACGTCGGGCTCGCCGCCGGGCTGACCGGCCTCGTCGTACCGAGCCGCCTATACGGAATCCTGGCGGCGGGTCGGCCGGTGATCGTGGCGGCGACGAGGACTGTGAGACGACCGAGCTCGTGCGAGAGGTCGGCTGCGGCATCACGCTCCCGCCCGACGATCCTGAACTCCTGGCGGCGACGATTCGCCAGGCGCATGATGGGGAACTCGATCTCGAAGGAATGGGGCAACGCGGACGCGCGTACGTCGAGGCGCACGCCAACCGCACTCATCGCTGCCGCGAGCTACCGCGCGGTGATCGACGAGCTCATCCGTAGCTGAGCGCGCGTGCGAATCCTTCAGGTGACACCGTATTTCGCCCCTGCGTGGGCATACGGGGGGCCGCCGCGTGTGATGTACGACTACGCGCGAGGTCTCGTCGCGCTCGGCCATGAGGTCGACGTGTTCACGACGGACGCACTCGACGGAGAGGCTCGGCGGCGCCGGCGTTCGAGGTGCTCAACGGCGTCACGGTGCGGCGCTTCCCGAACCTCAGCAACCAGCTCGCGTGGCGGCGGAAGAAGTACCTGCCCCGCGGGCTGCTGACGCAGGTGGCACGACGGGCTCGTGAGTACGACGTCCTGCACCTGACGGACTCCCGCACCTACCTCACCGCGACCGCGGGACTCGCAGCACGCGGCGAGACAGCCACAACTCGTCGTCTCCGCTCACGGCTCACTTCCCCAGTCGACCGGACTGCGAGGAACCGTCAAGGCGGTCTATGACTCGGGTCCTGCTCAAACCGATGCTCGCTCACTCGGCGCTGCTGCTCGCGCAGACGGCTCACGAGCACGACCTCTACGTCGAACTCGGCGCACCGCGGGAGCGGGTGAAGATCCTTCCGCTCCCGCTTCCCGAGCTGCCGGAGCTCCCTGAGAAAAGGCGCCTTCCGGGCGAGCGCTCGGCCTCCACGACGACCAGCCGCTGCTGCTGTTCGTCGGCCGCATCCACCCGTTGAAGGGCCTCGACATCCTGATCGGGGCCGTCGAGCCTCTGCTCGACCAGGGAGTGACGCTCGCGATCGTTGGCCGCGACGACGGCCAACTCGAAGAGCTCCGCAGGCGGTTCGCCTCGCGCTTCACCGACAGCACGGTGCGGTTTGCCGGGCCGTTGTACGGCGACGCGCGCTTCGAGGCATACGTCGATGCGGATGTCTTCTGTCTGACGCCCCCGCACTGGGAGGAGACGTCGCTCGCCGCGCTCGAGGCAGCGGCTTCGGGCACGGCGGTCGTCCTGGCAGAGCAGACCGAGATTCCCGGCATCAGCCGAAGCCGGCGGCGGGCTTTGTCGTCCCGCTTTCAGCCGCGGCGATTCGCAACGCAGTCGAGCAGGTGCTCGCCGACCCAGAAGCGTTCGGCCGCCGAGCGCAGGCGACACGTTCGCGAACAGCACGACACCGACTCGGATCGTCGGCCGGCTCGAGCTCGTATCTGAGCGACCTGATCTAGCGGGCGGCTTCGACGGCCGCGGCCGCCTCTCAAGCAGCTCGGACTCCTCGGTGTGGTCGGCCGACATCGGCAGGCTCAGGATCTCGGACGCCAGACCGATAGGCAACCGGGAACGCCGCATCCACTCCGAGCTGCGCTGTACGCGGGCTGGCGATGGACGGGAATCGGGTAGTGGACCGCCGTGCCGATGCCCGCCTTCGTCAATGCAGCTCTCAGCTGCTCGCGGGCCGCCGTCCGGACGACATAGAGGTGGTAGACGTGGAACCGGCCGGGCAGCTCGACGGGTAGCACCAGACCTGAATCTGCCAGAGCCTGCGCATAGACGGACGCCAACTCGCGCCGGCGGCCGTTTGCCGCGATCAGGTGCGGCAGCTTACGGCGAAGGACCGCGGCTTGCAGAGCATCGAGCCGACTGTTGAGCCCGCGGACGACGTGTTCGAAGCGAAGCACGTTCGCCGTAGTTGCGCAGCAAACGCGCGCTCTGTCTGCGACGGCGTCGTCGGAGGTCACGACCGCGCCGCCGTCGCCAAGCGCGCCGAGATTCTTCGTCGGATAGAAGCTGAACGCTGCGGCAGCTCCGATCGAGCCGGCAGAGGCGTCGTGCCACGCCGCACCGTGAGCCTGGGCGCAGTCCTCGACCACCACCAGTCCGTGGCTGTTCGCGAGTTCCAGCAGGGCCCCAAGGTCCGCCGTCTGGCCGTAAAGATGAACCGGGACGATCGCGCGTGTGCGTGCTGTCAGACGGTCGGCCACCGACGCCGGATCGAGCGTGAAGCTCGCAGCGTCGACGTCTGCGAGCACGGGGATCGCGCCTGCTCGCTCGATCCCGACGATCGTGGGGATGCATGTGTTCGCAGCGGTGACGACCTCATCACCCGGCTCGACCCCGACCGCCTGGAGCGCAACCGTCAGCGCGTCGGTCCCGGACGCGACGCCGATCGCGTGCGCGCGAGCCCAGGAACTCCGCGAACTCGTGTTCGAACTTCTCGACCTCCTCACCGAGGATGAACTGACCGCTCGCCCAGCACGCGATCGATCGCAGTCTGGAGCTCCGGACGCAACCGCTCCGTCTCACGCCGCAGATCGAGGAACGGGACCGCCACTCATCAGTCCCAGTAGTGCGAGCCGTGTTCCCGGTAGTACGCCAGTGTGCGCGCGAGACTCCCTCGCGCACGTCGACCGTCGGCCGCCAGCCGAGGTCTCGTTCGATCGCCGAGTAATCAGCGTAGAAGTCGCCGATGTCGATCTGCTTCGCGATCGGCGGGGAACGGCACGAGGCGGAACGACCCGGCTGCCGGCTTCTTCGATCAGCGATCTCGGCGAGCTCGAGCAGCGAGACGTGGCCGATGCCGCCGAGGTTGTAGACGCGACCGTTTGCTCCTCGCGGGCGGCCGCGTCGACGAACGCCTCGACCGCGTCGTCGACGAACGTCAGGTCGCGCCGCTGCGAGCCGTCGCCGAAGATCAGGATCTCGCACGCCCTCGAGTGCGAGCCGGAGCCACACCCCGAGGAACGTCTGGCGTGCGTCCCGCACCCGCATCCGAGGCCCGAACGTGTTCGTCAGACGAAGCGCAGTCGTCCGCATCCCGTAGATCTCGCCCGTACAGGAGGTGGAACCACTCGCCGGCGGTCTTGTTGATGCCGTTGACGTCGACCGGCGCGATCGGATGCCGCTCGTCGACCGGCAGCTGCGCGCGGTCGGCCGTAGATCTGCCGCGTACTCGCGAACACGATCTTCGCCGCGGGGTTCTCGTGACGGCACGCTTCGAGGATCGACAGCTGGCTGCGGCAGTTGATCTCGAGATCCGTATACGGGTCGACCATCGAATCGAGATGGCTTGTCTGCCCGGCCAGGTTGAAGAGGTAGTCCTGGCCACGGACGAGATACCGCAGGCTGTGCTCGTCGCGCACGTCGGAGATGTTCACGCGACGCGGTCTTCGATCCCGGCGACGTTGTAGAGCGTGCCGCCGTACTCGTCGACGAGCGAGTCGACGAGCACGACCTGAGCGCCGAGCTCGAGCAGCTGGCGGGCGAGATTCGAGCCGATGAAGCCGAGGCCGCCGGTGATCAGGACGTTCTTGCCGGCGAACGCTGCTGCGGCGTCCGACATCAGCGGCTGAGCTTCTCAGGATCAGCTGCACCAACTCGCGCATTCGAATCGCATACGAGTGATCCTGCAGCGTTCGGGCCTGCCCGGCGTCGGCGATCGCACGCCGCTCGTCCTCGTGGGCCAGGTAATGACGTGCCTTCTCGACGAGGTCAACCTGCGACGAGTAGGCGACGATCTCGCGACCGGGCTCGAAGAGATCGGCGAGATTCGACTTGGCATCCGTGAGCAGCATCGCCCCCACGCCGGTGGCTTCGTAGAGTCGCATGTTGTTGGCATACTTCGGCCGCGACGCCGATGTGCCTGTTGAGAGCAATCTGCGTCGAGGCGAGCAAGCGGTACATCTCGAGGCCCCAGATCTCCCCTCGGTATCGCCTTCGCACGATCGACCAGGGCGGCCACCCTCGCAGGTCGTACCCCCAGAACTCGAGCGGCAACTCGCGCGCAGCCTTGGCGAGCAGCTCGTTGCCGCGCCGGTGCCGGAGGCGGTTCAGCGCACCTGCAAAGACGACGCTCGTGCTCCTGCTGGACATCTCCGAGCCGCTCGAGGATCCGCGGGTCGAAGCCGATTCTGAAGTACTCGGCCGCGACGCCAAGGCGCCGAAAGCGTTCGACGAAATGGGGAAACGAGGTGAGGATCAGGTCGAACGTGCGAAGCCGTGCAGACGAGGGCGGCTCGCTCGCAATCTGACCGACGACGAGCGCGCCGCTCACCCGCAGAGCCTCCATCGTCCCGTCGGAGAGGACGTGCAGGTTCTGGAGGTAGACGACGTCCGGGCGGAAGTCGTCCACCTGGGCCAGGAGGATCTGCTCGGCTTCGGCCTCGGTCCCGAGCCCGTGCTCGGACGCCCAGGCGCGCTGCAGCGGATCGCAGTCGACGACGACCTCGTGTGCAGGGTGGCCAAGCTGCGAGAGGTAGTGCGAATAGGCGTCCCCTGTCCCGAACGACGTGGCCATGAGCGCTTGCCACTGCTCGGCATACGGCCGCCGGTCGAGCCCGGGACTCGCGGCGTAGTGCGCGGCAAGGAACGCCGGATAGCACGTGTCGACGATCAGAAAGCGCATCGCACCTAAACCCCGGATCGACGATCGCTCATCGAGACCCGACTACCGCCACCGCCGCGGCGCGCAGCAGCTTCGCGGTCTTCGGGGGATACGGCAGGCTGATGCGCGCGACAGGCTGGTGGGTCAGGCGCGCGACAATCACGAGCGCAGCAAGTGTTGTGCCCAGCTTCGAGGGGTGGAACCCGTCAGGCCCGTACAGTGGCAAGCGCGGATTGGGACGCCAGGCCTCCTGCCACGCCTCGCCCGCCGGCAGGAACAGCGCGTGCGCAGCGTCGGCGGCCGCCCGGTAGCTGCGGATGACCGCCGGGAACGAGAGTCGGACGCCGAAGGCCGAGTCGGGCCAGACCTCGTAAACCGCCGGTCTCGCGCCACGCTGTCGGATCGCATCCGACCAGCGGACCGTCCACTCGCGCAGGTTCGACGCGCTCTCGGGCAGCGTCGACGGTCCTTGCTGCAGCACGACGTAGTCCCACGAACCGGCTTCGAGCACCTCGCGTGCGCCCGTCAGTGTCCAGTGGTCCTCCAGGCTAACGCCGCCGGGCGCAACCATTCGGGTGGCGAGCGCGCCGCGCGAAAGCGACGCGACCACCCCGGGCAGGTCGTTCGCCGCCGTCAGGCTGTTGCCGACGAACAACACGTTCAGCGGCCCTGCACTCTCGCGCGCGGAGGCGCCACCGCAGGCGACCGCGAGGACGACAAGAGCGACAACGCACGCCAGGCGCATCAGCTCACCAGCATGGCACGCGCTTCAGCCGCCCGAACGGCAGCGGACAGCGTGTCGATGTCGTAGGCGCCGTAATGACGGCGGCCGTTGATGAAGAACGTGGGTGTGCCGGAGACACCGCTCAGGTCGGCGGAGTCGACGTCTTCGGCGACCCGTCCGGCGCCGGCATGCTCTGGAGATCGTTCGTGAACCGATCGACGTCGAGCTCGAGCCTGGTGGCATAGGAGACCAGATCCGCGGGACGCAGAGCCTGCTGATTCTCCAACAACAGGTCGTGCATCTCCCAGAAGGCTCCCTGGTCGGCGGCGCACTCGGACGCCTCTGCTGCGAGCTGCGCGCGCGGGTGTACGTCGCTGAGCGGAAGGTGGCGCCACACGTAGCGAACCTCCCCGAAGTCGCGCAGCAACTCGCGGACGATCGGTTCGGCCTGGCCACAGTAGGGACATTCGAAATCTCCGTATTCGACGATCGTCACGGGCGCCTCGGTCGGGCCGCGGATGTGGTCGCGCTCGGCGTCGACGTCGATGTAGAGATCGGTCAGCGGCTCGGCCGCTCCGAGCAGGGCCTGGATGCGCGTGCGGCGAGGCAGGAGCGCGGTCGCACGGAAGAGCAGCCACGTGACGACCGTCGCCCCGAGCGCGGCGCTGAGAATGCCGAGCTTCGCTTCCTCGAGCTCAACGCCGTGGAACGCCAGGGTCGCAACGAGCAGCGAGACGGTGAATCCGATGCCGGCGATCGTGCCACCGCCGGCAACTGCGATCCAACCCACGGGAGGCTGCACCCGCTTGTGCGTCAGTCGCGTCACGAGCCACGAGCCGCCGATGATCCCGATCGGCTTGCCGACGACGTAGCCGAACAGGATTCCGAGCGTGATCGGCGAGCGTGAAGCTCTTCTTCAAGAAGGCACCGTCGATCGCAACGCCGGCGTTCGCGAGCGCGAACAGCGGCACGATCACGTAGCTCGTCCACGGGTGGAAGAGCTGCTGCAGGCGCTCATTGGGGGGAGTAGCCGCGCGAAGCTGCGCGCCCGCCGTTCGTGCGAGCTCGGCGGTCGGCTGTTCGCGGAACTCGCGGAACCGCTCGGTCGCGCGCTCGAGGGTCGAGCGGGGCGCCGGATGTGGCGAACGGCAGGACACCCATCGCGAGGCCGATCACGACCGGCTCGACCCCGGACTTGAGGAGCGCGACCCACGCGGCGACACCCAGGACGAGGTAGACGAGGCCGATGCGCAGGCCAAGCCTGTGCAAGGAGAAGATGGCGCCGTAGAACACGAAGGCGGCCAGCAACGGCTCGGCACTCAGCGATCCCGAATAGACCGTCGCGATCACGATCAGCGCAGCGATGTCGTCGACGACGACGACTGTGAGCATGAAGGCGCGCAGCCGATCTGGGAAACGAGGCCCGACGAGGGCGAGCAGACCGAGCGCGAACGCCGTGTCGGTCGACATCGCGACCCCCCAGCCGTGAGCCGACGAACGACCGGCGTTGAAGAGCAGGTAGATCCCGACCGCCACCACCATCCCGGCCAGGCCGGCGAGCGAAGGGCAGGGCAAACCGTCGCCGCTCGCGGAGTTCGCCGAGGTCGAATTCACGCCGCGCCTCGAGACCGACGACGAAGAAGAACAACGTCATCAGGCCGCTGTTCACCCAGCCGCGCAGATCGAGTGCGACGCCCGACGACCCGAGCGTGATCGAGAGGGTTTTCGACCAGAGCGACTCGTAACTCGAGGCGTCGATGTTCACCCAGAGCAGAGCGGCGATTGCAGCTGCGAGGAGGACGGCCGCGCCGCCGGTCTCGGTCCGCAGGAACCCCCGGAGCGGTGTCTGCATGCTGCGCGCCCACGCCGTCCGGCCGGAGAAGCGCGAGGCTGGTTGCTCGTCGATCGCGTGGTCCGTCACAAGCTCATCTCGTCTGCCGGGCATCATCGACGCTGGTCGGACGCTGCGGGGGAGGGAGCCAGTCCTTCATCCGTCGCCAGACCGCGCTAAGCTCCGTCCAAGGAGCTTCGAGTGGACTGGCTCCCCGCAGGTTGCAGGCGACTCCACTACCGTCGCCCGCCGGCCCTCGAATCTTGAGACCGCTGACGGAGTACCGATCGGAGGCTCGAGATTGACACCTATGCATCGCCCGTAGCTTTTGCCGGCAGGACGACCTGCGACGGCTCGCCCCGGCCCCGTCTGCGCGGCGTGTCGCACCAGTTCGCCTTCATTGCGGCCGTTCCGCTCGGCGTCGCGCTTGCGCTCTCTGCGCACGGCACAATGGCGAAGACGGCGACGATTGCCTTCGCTGTGAGCGTCGTGTCGCTCTTCGGCATCAGCACGCTCTTCCACCGGCTCTCGTGGTCACCGAAGGGCGCGCGACGGATCGGGCAGCTCGACCACGCGGCGATCTATGGGCTGATCGCCGGCACGTACGCTCCGATCGGGCTCCTCGTCATCGACCCGGCCTGGCGCTGGCCGATCCTGGCGGCGGCCTGGGGCGGAGCGCTCCTCGCTACCGCAGGGAAGGTCGCCTGGCCGACTGCGCCGACCTGGGTGGCGCCGGTGACGTGCATCGGGCTCGGGTCGATCGCGCTGATCGCCCTACCCCAGATCGCCGATGACCTTGGCATCCCCGGCACTCTGCTGCTGGTCGGCGGAGGCCTCGCCTACGCAATCGGGGCGATGGTGTACGTGCGGCGCCGTCCGGATCCGCTTCCCGCCACGTTCGGCTACCACGAGCTCTTCCACGCGCTCGTGATCGTCGCGGTCGCCTGCCAGTACGCGGCGGTCGCATTCTTCGTTTTGCCACGAGCATGAGCCGTTACAACGGTCGACTGAAAACCGCTGCGGGTATCGCGTTCTGCGTGATCGGCGTCGCTGTCGGCTTCCTCGCCGCCCGGCGACTCACGAGCACGAGCTGGCCGCTGCAGGAAGCGAATGTGATCCTCGTGCTCGGCGCATCGGCGGCCTATCTCGCGAGCTTCGTCTTTCGCGCCCTCGGCTGGCAGCGCCTGTTCCCGGGTGAGCGGCCGGATCGAAGCCGCTGCCTGGCCGCCTGCGGCGCGGCCGCGGCAAGCGGCGTCGTGCTGCCGTTCCGGCTCGACTACGTGGTCAAGATCTCGATGCTGCGACGACTCGGCGGTGTCCGACTCGGTCTCGAAACGGTCGGCCTCTCGATCGTCACACTCGGCCTCGTCGACGCTGTCGCGATGCTGCCGCTCGCGACCGCCGCAATCGTCACGAGTGGCGCGATCTTCCGTGCCCCGCTGGTCGTGGTGATGCTCTTCTGCCTCGGGTGCATCGGCGTCCTCGCACTCGGACCGAGACTCGTGCTCCTGCCGTTCGTCCGCCGCTCCAGTCGGGTCACAGGTGTCCTGCGGCGAGTCGGTGACCACGCGGGCATCTCACGTTCGACCTTCGCCGCGAGCGGCTTTCTCTTCGGCTGTTGGACGATGCGAGCTCTCGGCAGCACGCTGCTCCTGAGTGCGCTCGGCGTCGGCTTCTCCCCGGACCTGGCGCTCGTCATCCTCTGCCTGGCGGCGGCAGCATCGATCCTGCCGATCACGGCCGGAGGCGCGATCGTCAGTGTCAGCGCCACGTCAGGGGTGCTCCTCGCACTCGGCGTCACCAGAAGCGCAGCGATCAACTTCTCGCTGGCGTCCGGCATGCTCCTGACCGTTACTGCCCTCGCCGCAGCTGTCATCGGCGTCGGCGGATCGCTGTTCCTGACGTTGCGGCGGCGGTACCTCGGCCATGCAACGCTCGCGTAGAGGCCTGCTCCTCGCCCAGGCGCAGGCGGCCGGCGTCCTCGGCGCAACGCTCGACCTTCCCGGCACGTCCCTCTTCGTGCGGCGCGCCGATCCACCGCACGAGGACGTCCTGGCCGGCGTACCCGCCACGGTCGTCCGGCCGACCGGCGCCCCGCCATGGCCGGCGCTGGTCTTCATGAACGGCGCGACGCCCGACGGTCGCACCCACCCGATGGTGCTGCGCCTGAGTGCGGCGCTCGCTCGCACGGGCCATCTCGTCTTCATCCCCGACTTGCCGGGAATCGCCGGCGGCGAACTGTCGCCCGTGACGCTCGCCAGCGCGATCGCATTCACCCAGGACGCCGCCGGTTCGCGCGAAGTTGCCGACGGACGGGTTGCGCTCGGCGGTGTCTCGATCGGCGCAAGCCTGGCACTGCTCACCGCAGCGGATCCCAGCGTCGCCAGGCACGTCTCGGCCGTCGCCGGCGTCGCACCGTACGCCGACCTCGCAAAGGTCATGCTCCTCGCGACCACCGGCACCTACCGGAACGGCGCCGAAGTCTTCCCCTATCCGGTACCGCCCTATCTCGCCGTCGGGCTTGCGCGGTCACTCGCAGCGATGCTGCCCCCGACGGCAGCGGCGACCGCTCTCTGCGCTGCGCTGCGTGCGCTCGACCCGTCGACGACAACTGCTCCAACCTTTCCGGAGGCCGCGTTTCGCGAGGCAGGGGACGACGCTCTGACACTTCTTCGGTTGTTGTCGAACCGAGACCCGGCGCGCTTCGACGAGCTCTACGCGGCGCTGCCGGAGCAGATCCGATCGACCGTCGAGGAGCTGTCCCCGATCAACGCCGCGCCGAGATTGGCGGCGCCTGTCGAGATCGCAACCGCGCCGCGCGACCGCTACTTCCCGGTCGCCGAGTCGCGGTCGCTCGTCGCGGCCTCGGCGTGCGTCCGGCTGACAGTGACCTCACTCCTCGCGCACGCAACACCGCGCCTGAGCCCTCGCTACCTGGCCGAGCTCGGACGGCTGAACGGCTTCTTCGTTCGTTCGCTCGCTGCCGTCCGCTAGCTGGGAGAATCGACCGGGGCGAACAGAAGGGGGAACTGAGCTCGTGGAGATGAAACTCGAAGTCGTCGTCGTGCCCGTCTCGGACGTCGATCGGGCGAAGCAGTTCTACGAATCGCTGGGGTGGCGGCTCGACGCCGACTTCGCGACCGGTGCAGACTTCCGGGTCGTGCAGCTGACACCGCCAGGCTCGGAGTGCTCGATCATCATCGGCACCGGGGTTACCTCGGCCGCGCCTGGGTCGACCCAGGATCTGCAGCTCACCGTCTTCGACATCGAGGCCGCACGCGCCGAGCTCGTCGCCCGGGGCGTCGAGGTGAGCGAGCCGTTTCACGACGTCGGCGGGATCTTCCACCACGCCGGAACCGAAGGGCGCGTCGCCGGCCCCGATCCGAAGCGGAGCGACTACGGCTCGTTCGCATCGTTCAGCGACCCCGACGGCAACGGCTGGCTGCTCCAGGAGATCAAGGTTCGGCTTCCGGGACGGTAGCCCGACGCGAACGAGGAGGATCGACCCATGGACGTTGCAAGGCTGACCGAGCTCCTGCGCGAAGCGGAGGAGCACCATGGCGCCTACGAGGCAATCGCGCCACCGCATCACTGGTCGGGCTGGTACGCCGCCTACATCGTCGCGCGTGAGCAGGGCAGCACGCCGGACGATGCAGCGGCGGCGGCCGGCCGTCACCTGGAGGCCGGAAACTGATGAGCGCCGACTACGACGTGATCGTGATCGGCGGTGGCTCGCCGGGCGAGCACTGCGCCGGAGCCTTGGCCGAAGGCGGTCTGCGGGTCGCGCTCGTCGAGCGTGAGCTGGTCGGGGGCGAGTGCTCCTACTGGGCCTGCATCCCGTCGAAGACACTGCTGCGCCCGGGCGAGGCGGTGAACGCCGCGCGCAATGCAGCCGCGAGCGCGGAGGTCGATGTCGAGGCCGTGTTCGCATGGCGCGACTTTATGGTCTCGGATTACTCCGACGCCGGGCAGGAGCGGTGGCTCAAGGATGAAGGGATCACCCTGCTGCGCGGCAGCGGGCGACTCGCCGGTGTGGGCGTCGTCGAGGTCGACGGGGTGCGCCACACGGCCGAGCACGTCGTCGTGGCAGCCGGCGCAGACCCGATCGTGCCCCCGATCCCAGGCCTGCGCGAGCTGGAGGGAATCTGGACGAACCGTGAGGCGACCGGCATGAAGGCCGTCCCCCGCCGGCTCCTGATCCTCGGCGGCGGTCCGGTCGGCGTCGAGTTGGCACAGGTGGTTCGCCGCCTCGGCGGCGAGGTGGCGCTGGTCGAAGGCGCCGAGCACGTCCTGGCGCGCGAGCCGGCACCGCTCGGAGAGGCGCTCGGCGAGGTTCTCCGCCGCGACGGCATCGAACTGGTTCTCGGAGCTCATGCAACCGTCGCGCGGCGCGAAGGCGACGAGTACGTGCTCGGCTTCGAGGACGGGCGCGAGCTGCGCGGCGACCGTCTGCTGGTCGCCACCGGCCGGCGCCCCCGGGTCGAGGGAATCGGCCTCGAGACTGTCGGCATCGAGCCGAACCCGCATGGGGTCCCGGTCGACGCACGTCTCAGCGCCGGCGAGCGCCTCTGGGCGATCGGCGACATCACCGGCATCTGGCCGCTGACCCACGTCGGCAAGTACCAGGGAGACGTGGTCGCCGACAACATCCTGGGACGGCCCCGCGAGGCCAACTACGACGCCGTCCCACGGGTGGTCTACACCGACCCACAGGCCGCGTCGGTGGGAGGAGCGGAGGACCGATTCAGCGGCAGGGCTCTCGTCTCTGAGGTGCCGAAGACCGCCACCTACACGCGCGCCTATGCCGACGAGAACGGCTTCCTGACTCTGCTGAGCGACGGCGAGCGGCTGACGGGCGCCTACGCACTCGGGCCGGAGGCAGGCGAGTGGCTGCAGCAGGCGACGTTGGCGATCCGCGCTCGCGTGCCGCTCGACGTGCTGCGCGACACGATTCAGCCGTTCCCGACCTTCTCGGAGATCTACATCGCGGCGTTGAAATCGCTCCACGACAACATCTCTGCGGGGTGAAAGATCTCACGCTGCCGGTGCGTCTCGTGGATACCACCATGATGGCGAGCGGAGCTATCTCAGCCGTCTCGGCCGGCCCCGATGCGGGGCTGCTCGAACGCGACGAGGCCCTCGCAGAGCTTGTCGCCGCGCTCGCGGCGGTGCAGGCGACCTCGCAGGGCCGCCTCGTGCTCCTGAGTGGAGAGGCCGGCGTCGGCAAGACGGCGCTCCTCCGCTGGTTCCACGAGCAGCTCACGCCGCGTCAGCGCGTTCTCTGGGGTGGCTGCGATCCGCTCTTCACGCCGAGGCCGCTCGGGCCGCTCCTCGCGGTCGCCGAAGACGTGGGCGGCGAGCTCGCCGATGTCCTCTCCCGGGGCGTGATGCCGCACGAGGTCGCAGCCGTCCTGGCGCGCGAGGTGAGGTCGCCGACGCTGTTCGTGCTGGAGGACGTCCACTGGGCCGACGAGGCGACACTCGACCTGCTGCGGCTGCTCGCTCGCCGGATCGCGAGCATGCCGATCCTGATCGTCGCGAGCTACCGCGACGATGAGCTCGACCGAGCGCACCCACTTCGGATCGTGCTCGGAGAGCTCGCAACGAGCTCCTCCGTCCAGCGGGTCAGGGTCGAGGCACTCTCCGCCGAGGCTGTTGCCCAGCTCGCCGCGCCGCACGCCGTCGACGCGGACGAGCTGTACCGGAAGACGGCCGGCAACCCGTTCTTCGTCGTCGAGGCCCTCGCAGCTCCGTCGACCGGCATTCCGGACACGGTTCGAGACGCGGTGCTCGCGCGCGCGGCACCGCTCAGCCCGCGCGCGCGGCAGCTGCTCGACGCCGTCGCCATCGTGCCGGTGCAAGCGGAACTGCCGTTACTCGAGGCACTGGTCGGCGACGCGATCGACTCGCTCGGCGAGTGTCTCGGCTCGGGCGTGCTCGCGTCCGAACCGACGGGCGTGGCCTTCCGGCACGAGCTCGCACGGCTTGCGATCGAGCAGGCGATTCCTCTGAACCGAAAGATCGCGCTGCACCGCGCCGCACTGGTCGCGCTCGCCGAGGCTCCGGGCCCGAAGGACCTGGCGCGGCTCGCCCACCACGCCGAGGCTGCCGCCGATGCCGACGCCGTCAGACGCTATGCCCCGGCGGCCGCCGAGTGGGCGGCGTCGCTCGGCGCGCACCGCGAAGCCGCGGCACAGTACGCGCGCGCACTTCGCCATGCCGCCCAGTTCTCGGAGACGGAGCGAGCCGAGTTGCTCGAACGCCGCGCCCAAGCGTGCTTACGAACCGATCAGTACGACGACGGGATCGCGGCCTTGGAAGAGGCCGTCCGGTATCGCCGCGCGCTCGGCCAGACCGTCCGCGAGGCAGACGCACTGCGGCGACTGTCGGAGTTCCTCTGGTGCCCCGGCCGGACGGCCGAGTCTGGTCGGTTTGCGCAAGCTGCCGTCGAGTTGCTCGACCCGCTGCCACCGGGGCCAGAGCTCGCGAGCGCCTACACCCACCTCGCCTTCATCGCCGCCTCAGACCACCGCACCGAGGACGCGCTGACCGCGGCCTACCGCGCGCAAGAGCTCGCCGAATCGCTCGGGGCGACGGACGTCGCTGTCCGGGCGCTCCTACGCCTCGGCGCCTGCGAAGGGGACTACCGCAAGATGGAGGAGAGCCTCGCCCGCAGCCGGCAGGCCGGGTTGGGCGACGACGTGGGCCACGCCTACGTCACCTTGAGCTTCGCCGCCGTCGAGCAACGACGGCATGCGCTCGCCGCCGGTTACATCGACCCAGGCATCGCGTACTGCAGCGAGCGCGGACTCGAGCTTTACCGGCTCTACCTCCTCGCCGCCCGCGCTCGCCTCGAGCTCGACCAGGGCGACTGGTCTGCTGCCGCCGAGACCGCCGCAGCCGTTCTGCGCATCCCGCGCACCTCGACGACGCCGCGGATCTTCGCTTCGGTGGTGCTCGCCCTGGTCCGGGCCCGGCGCGGCGATCCCGATGTCTGGACGCTGCTCGACGACGCGTGGACGCTGGCCGAGCCGACCGGAGAGCTGCCGCGCCTGGGCCCGGTCGCGGCAGCACGCGCGGAGGCGGCGTGGCTGGAGGGGCGACCCGAAGCCGTGGCGTCCGAGACCCAGGTCGCGTTCGAGCTCGCGCAGCGCCGGAACGCTCCGTGGCTCGTCGGTGAGCTCGCCTGCTGGCGCCGGCGCGCGGGTGTGGTCGTACCGGTGGACGTGCAGGCCGCCCCGCCGTACGCCCTGGAGCTCGCCGGTCGAACGGAGGACGCAGCGAACGCCTGGGCCGCCCTCGGCTGCCGGCACGACGCCGCGCTGGCGGGTGCACACACGGACGACGAGGAGACGCTTCGCCAGGCCCTCGGCGACCTGCGCGAGCTCGGCGCGCAGCCGGCGGCGGCGATCGTCACGAGGCGGTTGCGCGAACGCGGCGTGCGCGCTCTACCGCGCGGGCCGCGGACGGCGACGCGCGAAAATCCGGCCGGGCTGACCTCGCGCGAGCTCGAGGTGCTGGCTCAGGTTGCCGGAGGGCTCCGGAACGCCGAGATCGCGGAGCGCCTCTTCGTCTCGGAAAAGACCGTGGATCATCACGTCTCGGCGATCCTGCGCAAGCTCCAGGTGCCGACACGCGGGCGCGCCGCCGCAGAGGCAGCGCGACTCGGCCTCGTTCCATAGATCGGTAACGCCTCACGCAAGATGGGGAGCTCTCCCCATGCCATCCGGTCGCGCCGGCCCTAGCGTCAACGGCGATCGAGATGCCGCGCTACCTAGTCGAACGCACGTTTTCGAAGCTCTGGGACGCCGAAGGCGCCATCGGCGAAGGCTGTCGCCAGATCGTCGAGCGAAACGGCGACGACGTGACGTGGCTGCAGTCCTACGTCAGCGAGGACGGTCTCAGGTGGTTCTGTGCCTACGAGGCTCCGAGCCCGGAAGCGATCCGGCGGAGCTCTGCGCGCAACGCCCTCCCGATCGACTCGATCACGTCGGTGCGTGTGCTCGATCCCTACCAGTACCTCGACCGCTAGGAGGAACGATGCGCAGGGTCATGTTGTTCACGGTGGTGCTTCTCACTGTCTCGGTGGGTGCCGCCGCGACCTGGGCGTCTGCCGGCGCCGGTCGCTCCGGCACCGCCGCAGGCTCGTCGATGGCCGCGATGCCGGGGATGGCCGCGATGCCGTCGATGGGATCGCCGCTGGCGACCACGCTCTCGAGGGCGCGTCTGGCGACCTCGAAGTACGTCACCAACCTCGATGCCGCGAAGGCGGACGGCTACCAGATCATCACGAAGATGATCCCCGACATGGGGTGGCACTTCCTGAACTCCAAGATCAGCGGGTTCGACCCCACGAAGCCGCCGATCCTCGTCTACGAGAAGCACGGCACGAGCTGGCAGCTGGCAGCGCTCGAATGGGTCTTCCCGGAGAAGCCCAAGGCACCGCCGCTGCCTGGTGCACGCTACGGCGCGTTCCCGGCCGCCTGCCACTACGCCGACGGCACGTTCGTGCCGGCGGACTCGCAGGATGCATGTGCGAAGACGGCGCCTGGTTCCGGGGCGGTGTTCACCTTCTGGCACCCGAACCTGGTGACGCTGCACGTCTGGCTCTGGTACCCCAACCCGACAGGGATCTACTCGAGCATGAATCCGCTCGTCCACCCGTTCAACGCGGGCTGACCAGCGGGCCGGGGGTCCCGCCGTCGTCGCTCGCGCGCGACGGCGGGACACATCTCTCGGGTCGCCGGTAGCTCGAGACGCGGCGGATAGGGTGGCGCCGGATGTTTTTCACGCTCTCGACCTGGCAGCTCGCGATCGTGCTGACGGCGATCACGTTCGGCGCGACGCTGCTCGGCCTGTGGGCCGGCCGGTCGCTGAGCGTCCACAAGGAGAACCTCCACGAGTCGCTCGGCGTCGTGCAGGGGGCCCTGCTGACGCTGGTCGGCCTCGTGCTCGCGTTCGGTCTTGCGATGGCAGTCGGCAGGTACGACATGCGCCGCGACGCGCTCGTGGCCGAGGTCAACGCAGTCACCACGTCGTACCTGCGGGCTCAGACGCTGCACGAGCCGGTCCGCAGCCGCTCGCTGCCGCTCTACCGGCAGTACGCCGACGCGAGCCTCGACCTCTCCCGGTCGGTCCCGGGCACCGAGACACAGAAGCAGGCGATCGAGGAAGGCGCGGCTCTGCAGCGTCGGCTCTGGCGCCTTGCCGGCGAGTCGCTCGCCGCCGATCCCGTGCAGTCGGCGCCGCGGCTGTACGTCGAGAGCCTGAACACGATGATCGACGCGCGGACCACGCGCGTCTCCGCGCTCGACAACCGCGTTCCGGCGGCGTTCATGTCGATCGAGGTGATCGGCGTCGCGGTCGCGCTCGCGCTTCTCGCGCTCTACGTCGCGCTGTTCGCTCGCGGCGTCGTGACCGTGCTGCTCGCTGCCGGCCTGCTGACGCTCCTGCTCTTCGTCTCCTTCGACCTCGACAGGCCTGCGCGCGGCTTCATCAAGATCACGACTGCGCCACTCGTCGAGCTCGAGCAGACGGTGCAACTTCCTCCGGCCGCGCAGGCGCCCGGGCACCCGTGACGCGCTCCGTCAGCTGCTGACGCTGCGGCGTCGCTCCGACTGCCGCCAGTGCGCCCAGACCGGGGCGAAGACCACGCAGATGAGCGACATCGTCAGCATCACGAAGACGTAGCCGACGATCGTGAGGGCGACACCGAACGAGCCGAATGACTTGCCGCTCTCGTTCAACGGCTTGGCCAGAAACAGCGGCGATGTCGCCGAGGTCCCGCCGACGAGCAGGGACGCGAGCAGCGCGCCGGGCAGGAGCGCACGGAAGCCGATCTGCCGGTGCAGCAGGAAGCGAGGCACCCAGAGCCAGAACGCAGTCGACCCGATCAGCCAGACCGGTAGGAGCACGAGCCAGCCGCGATCGCGAAGCTGCTCGGCGGAGACGACGACGAGCGCGATCGCGCCGGTGAGGGCGAAGAAGAAGACGGCAAAGCGTCCCTGGTCGGCGACCGGGCGCACCTTGACCTGCCACGCCTTCGCATAGACCTCCTGGTAGATCTGCCCGATCCCGATACCCCAGAGCAGAAAGCCGAAGACGACTGCGATCGTTGCAGCGAGCGCGTTGTCCGACGTACTGCCGAAGGTGTCATGAACGAGGCTGGCGGTCGAGCCCGTCAATGAGAGGTGGCTGATCAGACGCTCCGCGAACACGTTCGCATTCGTGCGCGACGGATGGAAATACGCGATCGCCACCAGTACGGCCGGCAGCACCGACAACGACGAGTAGACCGTGACGGCGCACGCGGAGTTGCGGCTCGCAGCGAAGTACGCGCGGAACCACTGCTCGGCGAGCCGCCCGAGCGGCGAGTCGGCGCGACGGCCGAGCCAGTCCTGCGCGGCCTTGATGCGACCGCTGCGCGCGGCGCGCTCGCTGTCGCCCATGGGAGCGACGATAACCGTGCCTGCCGACGGGCGCCGAGATCGCGGCGTTCGCGACCGTAGAATCTTCACCGGACTGTTGCCCGCGCCGAGCCACGCACCCGAGACACGCAAGGACATGGTCTGGATCGACTCCGGCGAGTTCCTGATGGGGTCGGAGGAGTTCTATCCTGAAGAGCGTCCGACCCACCGTGTCGCCGTCGACGGGTTCTGGATCGACGAGCACCCGGTCACGGTCGCCGAGTTCCGACGCTTCGTGAAGGCGACCGATCACATCACCTGGGCCGAACGGGCGCCAGATCCCACCGACTACCCCGATGCGCCCCCGGAACTGCTCGTCCCTGGATCGCTGGTCTTCACCGGCTCGACTGGTCCAGTCGACCTGACCGACGTCCACAACTGGTGGACGTGGATGCCCGGCGCACAATGGCGCCATCCGGAGGGACCGGGCAGCACCCTGCACGGCCGCGAACGGCACCCGGTGACTCACGTTGCCTACGAGGATGCCGTTGCGTACGCCGCCTGGGCAGGCAAGGACCTGGCCACCGAAGCCGAATGGGAGTACGCGGCACGCGGCGGACTCGAGGGCAAGGTCTTCTGCTGGGGCGACGAGTTCGCTCCCAAGGGCAAGTTGATGGCGAACACGTGGCAGGGCGAATTCCCTTGGCAGAACCTGCTGCTCGACCGCTTCGAGCGCACCTCGCCGGTCAAGACCTTCCCGGCGAACGGCTACGGCCTCTACGACATGGCCGGCAACGTCTGGGAGTGGACCGCCGACTACTTCACCCCGAGTCACCCCGGCGAGGTGGAGCACCCGTGCTGCACGCCGCGAAACCCGCGCGTCGAGTCACCGGAGAGCAGTTACGACATCGGCGCGCCGGGCGAGCACATCCCGCGACGCGTGACCAAAGGCGGCTCCCACCTCTGCGCACCCAACTACTGCCTTCGCTACCGACCCGCAGCGCGCCAGGGAGAAGCCGTCGACACGACGGCGAGCCATGTGGGCTTCCGGTGCGTCGTGCGAGCTTCCGCGACGGGAGGAGCCGATGGGTGAAGCGATCGGCCAGATGCTGCCGACCGCCGTCGGGATCGCGCTGAGCCCGCTGCCGATCGTCGCGGTCGTGTTGATGCTCGTCACGCCGCGAGGTCGCGTGAACGGGCCTGCGTTCATCGTCGGCTGGTGGATCGGGCTCGCGATCGTTGGGGCGATCGTGCTCTCGGTGTCGAACGGAGCCGGTGCGACCGACGAAGGCTCCCCGGCCACCTGGGTCGACGTGCTGAAGCTCGTGCTCGGACTGCTCCTTCTGCTCGTCTCGCTACGGCAGTGGCGCGGGCGACCGCACGGCAGCGAGGACCCGCCGACTCCCAAGTGGATGGGTGCGCTCGACAGCTTCACTCCGTTCAAGGCGGTCGGCGCGGGGGTGTTGCTGTCGGGTTTGAATCCGAAGAACCTGCTGCTCGCAGTGGCCGGCGCGACCGCGATCGCGGCGACCGGCCTGTCGAACGGCGAGCAGACGCTCGCGTGGGTGATCTTCGTCGTGATCGCGAGCATCGGCGTCGGAGCGCCGGTCGTCATCTATTTCGTGATGGGCTCGGACTCGCGAGCGGTCCTGGAGCGCCTCAAGGACTGGATGGCACACAACAACGCAGTGATCATGGCCGTCCTGCTGCTCGTGATCGGCGTCAAGCTCGTGGGCGAGGCGATCAGCGGCTTCTCCAGCTAGCTCGCGACCACTTGGTTCGTCCGGCAGCAGTGCGTAGCCTTTCGCCTTCGCGATGAGCACCGTCGATCCACGGACCTGGGCAGCGCCGAAGCCGGCCGGCCTTCGGCGCTACGTACCGATCCTGACCTGGCTGCCCGCCTACGACTGGGGCTTGCTGCGCTTCGACGTGATCGCGGGGGCGACCATCTGGGGGCTGCTCGTCCCGGAGATGATCGCCTATGCGGGACTCGCCGGCTTGACGCCACAAGCGGGTCTCTACACGTTGCTCGTCACGCTCACCGCGTACGCGATCTTCGGTACGAGCCGACATCTCGTCGTCGCAGGCACCTCGGCGGGCGGCGTGCTCGTCGGCTCCTCGGTCGCCGACCGACATCCGGCGAATCCCGAGGAGTACGCGACCCTCGCGGCAGGCCTGATCCTGATCGCCGGGATCGTCTTCCTGCTCGCCGGCTTCCTCCGGCTCGGCTTCATCGCCCAGTTCCTCTCCGTGCCGGTGATCGAGGGTTTCGTCTTCGGGCTCGCCATCTTCGTCACCGTCAGCCAGGCGCCGAAGCTGTTCGGGATCGAGAAGGGCGGCGGCGACACGGTCCGCCAGTTCCTGCACCTGCTCGGCCACCTCGGCGACACCAGCGGGACGACATTGGTGATCGGCGCGAGCGCGCTCGTGTTGCTGTTCGGTGTCGAACGACTGGCGCCGGCGCTGCCGGGCGGGCTGATCGCACTTGTCCTAGGCATTGCCGTGAGCGCGGCGTTCGATCTCGTCAACCACGGCGTCGCGGTCGTCGGCGAGGTACCCAGCGGGCTTCCGTCGGTCGCGATCCCGCACATCGCACGGGACGACCTGTTCGCGCTGATGGCGGCAGCGGCCGGCCTGGTGCTCGTCATCTTCAGCGAGTCACTCGGAGCCGCCAAGACGTTCGCGACGAAGTACGGCTACGAGATCGATTCGAACCAGGAGCTGATCGCCCTCGGCGTCGCCAACTCGTCCTCGGCCCTCGTCGGTGGCCTCGCGGGCGGCGGCAGCCTGTCGCAGACGGCCGTGAACGAAGGTGCCGGTGCTCGCTCGGAGATGTCTCCGATCGTCGCCTCGGTGCTTGCAGTCGTCACGATCCTCTTCCTGACGCCGCTCTTCAAGGACTTGCCAGAAGCGGTGCTCGCAGCGTTGATCATCCACGCCGTCTCGCACCTGATGAAGGTCAAGGCGTTCCGGGAGTACTACGCGGAGCAGCGGCCGGAGTTCTGGCTCGGGCTCCTGACACTCGTCGGCGTGGTCACCCTCGACGTCCTCCCCGGTCTCGTGATCGGCGCGGTCTCAATGGTGCTGCTCGTCGTCTACCACGCAAGCCGTCCGCACCTCGGCGTCCTCGGCGCCGTCCCGGACGCCGAGGAGGCCTACGGCGACATCACGCGTCATCCCGACTACCGGCAGGTACCCGGCCTACTCATCCTGCGACTCGAAGCCCCGCTCTTCTACGCCAACGCGTCGCTGGTGCGCGACCACGTGAAGGCACTCGTCGGAGCGGCCGATCCGACACCGCACGGCGTGATTCTGGACGCGGGCGCGAACGGCGACCAACTCGACGTCACGGCTGCGCACACGTTGACCGCGCTGGTCGAGGAGTTGCACGCCGCCGGAATCGATGTGGCGCTCGCGGAGATCCGGCAACCGGTGGTCGAGATGGCACAGCGCTCCGGCCTCTCCGACGCACTCGGAGAGGCCCGAATCTTGCGCACGATCCACGAGGCGGTGGAAGCGCTCCGTCGCTAGCTCGACGACAGCGCTCGCTCACCGACTAGATCCCGAGGATCTGCCTCTTCTTCGCCTCGAACTCCTCTTCCGTGATCAGGCCCTGCCCCTTCAGTGCCGCGAACTTCTGGATCTGCCCGACCTCATCGAGTTCGGCTGGCGCGGCGGGAGCGGCTTGCGCGTACTGCTGCTGAGCCTGCAGATCGGCAAGCTGCTGGTTCTGGGATGCTTCCTGATCGGCAGCGGCTTGACTTCGCTGGGCGCTCCGGGCGCCCATATGAGCCGCCCCGCCCACCACTAGCGCTGTCCCGATCAAGCCGGGACCTCTGCGACGGAACACTTGAGCCTCCTAGGTCGATGGTTAGGCCGACTTGGCCTCTTCGAGGACGGCCTCACGCGCCGCCTGAACGACATCGTGCGGGAGCCGTTCGAACCCGACGAGAATGCCGCCTGCAGCGCGAATTGCGTCGGCGACGTTCCGTGCCCAGACGTTCTCCCAGATCAGGAGCGCGGCCGATGAGTTGGGCTCGAGCGAGGCGCCGATGGCGAGCAACTCCTCGTCGTTCATGAGTCCTTGAACTTCGATGTGCAACTTTGCGAGCGCCTCCTGAACGTCCGGCGCGAGCTCCGTCAGTTCGGCTGCCGCCACATCACCGTTCTGGTTCTTCGTGACGATGACAGCGTCGATGATGCGAATCGTCCCTGCCTCAACAAGGTCGGCTAGCGCCGGTGTGATCTCGCCCTTGAACTCGTTACCGGGGAAAGCGAATGCGGCGTAGTCGACGGGACCGATCTCGTCCATCCGTACTCCTTCCATGTAGCAGAGTGACCGGAGCCTAGCGATTCGCCGGGAACGGCTCCCGGCCGTCGCTCGTCAGGCAAGCTGCCGGCGATGCTGTACACGACGATCGACAGCCCGCTGGGCGAGCTGCTGCTGCTCGGCGACGGAGCGGCGTTGCACGGTCTGGCGATGCAGGCGGGCAGCAAGCCGAGAACGGTTCACCCGGGCTGGCAGTGGGAGCCGACGGCGTTCACCGCTGAGGTGCGTCAGTTGCACGAGTACTTCAACGGCGAGCGTATGAGCTTCGAGCTGGAGCTCGAACCGAGAGGCACGCTCTTCCAGCGTCGGGTCTGGGACGCGTTGCTCCAGATCGCCTACGGCGAGACGATGACCTACGGCGAGCTGGCCGGTCGGATCGGCAGCCCGACCGCGGCGCGGGCGGTCGGTGCCGCGAACGGCGCGAACCCGATCGCAGTAATCATCCCGTGCCACCGCCTGGTCGGAGCGAGCGGTGCGTTGACGGGCTACGCCGGCGGAGTCGACCGCAAGCGGGCGCTGCTCGAGCTCGAGGCGGCTCGCGATTACGCGACTGCCGGCCGGTGGCGCCGCCAGGTCAAGCCCGCGATCGAGCCGACGATCAGTGTCGGGACGATCGTGAGTGCCCGGTAGATCAGCACGGCAGCAGTCACCTCGGCGGCGCTGCCGCCGAAGCCGATCAGCAGCCCGGTCAACCCGATCTCGACGACGCCGATGCCGCCCGGTGGCATGAAGGGCAACGAGCCGATCAGGCGACCGACCGACCAGGCGGCGAACGCCTCGGTCACGCCCACCTGGCTGTCGTCGACGCCGAACGCACGCAGCGTCGCCAGCATCAGCAGGAACACCGTCAGCTGCCCGGCGATGGTCGCGAGTGTCAGCGCCCACCAGCGGCGTCCGAGGAGCAGCATCGCCCGGGTGCGAAAATCGACCAGTGACTGGCCGTCCCAATCCACCGGGCCGCGACGCAGGAACCGGAGCGTCCAGCTAGTCACACGCGCGGCACGATCGCCGACGGAGCGGGCCAACCGACCGCTCGACAGAGCCGCCGCGAGCGCACCTGCGCCGATCACGAAGACGCCGAACCCGATCAGCCCGATGCTGAGCAACAAGCCGTGTTGCGCCGACCCCGTGAGCGTCAGCAACCCGAGCGCGAGCGCCGGCGCGCCGAACTGGAACAGCTGGTTCCAGACTCCGGTGAGCGTCACGGCGAGCGTGATGTCGGCTGCTCGGAAGCGCCACGCCCGCAGCATCGCGAAGCTGAGGCCCATCCCTACCGCCGCCCCGCCCGGCGCGACGTACGTCGAGGCCGTCGACGCCAACGAGACGGTGAGCGCGGGGATGAACTTGATGCCGGGCAGCGCTGACATCAAGGGCGGCGCGTACGTGACGATGTTGATCGCGGTCAACACGCCGAGCACGACCGCCTCGCGCCACGTCAACGTCTTCACCGCGTCCCACACCGACCCGTAGTCGGCGATCTTCGGCAGCACGAAGGCGAAGATCACCACGACGACCGCGAGTCCGATCACGGGCGGCCCGAACCGGCGAAGCTTCGAACGGCGCGGCGGCGGTTCGGCGGTGACGACCGAGGTCATGACCAGAGTGTCGCTTGTTCGGCCGACGGCGACGAACTCAACCGTCGATCGCGGCAGCGATCAAGGCCTCCGCGAGCACCCGCGCGTCACGCGCAGGACGCGGCGAACGTTCGACCAGGGCCTGCGACTGCACCCCCGCGAAAACGAGCATCAACTGTCTGGACAGTTGCTCGGGATTTGCGGCACCAGCCTCGCGGGCACGTCGAAGGAGCCAGCGGCGAATGCGTTCCTTGTGCCTCCGCACGACCTGGTGCGCCGGATGGTCGAAGTCCGCGAGCTCAGCCGAAGCGTTCGCAAACGGACAACCGCGAAACTCCGGCAGGCGCACCATCACCTCCAGCTGGGCGAAGAACGCCTCGAGCTGTCCACGTGGGGTGTCCGCCGCGGCCTCCGCCGCTTGCGTGAACATCTGGAAGACCGGTAGATCGAGCGCCTCGTAGGCAGCGACGATCAACCCATCCTTGCTACCGAAGCGCTCGTAGAGCGTTCGCTTCGAGATCCCGGCCGCTCTGCTGAGCGCGTCCACCCCGGTCGAGGTGATCCCGTGCTCGTGGAACTGCTCGGCGGCAAGGGCGGCAATTCTGGCGTTCGTCTCTTCCATGCACGACATGGTACCGATCGGTTTCCCACGGTGGTGGAGATGTGTATAGTGGCGCAGAAGTAGAAAACCGATCGGTTTCCAAACCGGGACAGGAGTCCACCATGACCACCGCCCAGCGCTGGCGCGCCTTCTCGCTTCTCGCGGTCGCATTCTTCGTCACGATCGCCGATCTCGCGATCGTCAACGTCGCACTGCCGACGATCGGGAGCGACCTTCACTTCTCGGAGTCGAACCTGCAGTGGGTCGTCACTGCCTATGGCTTGACGTTCGGGGGTTTCCTGCTGCTCGGCGGGCGAGCGGCCGACCTGCTTGGCCGTCGCCGGATCTTCATGGTCGGGCTCGCCATCTTCACTTTGGCGTCCCTTGGCTGCGGCCTCGCGGCGACGGACTGGGCGCTGATCGCGCTGCGCGGCGTGCAGGGGATCGGCGCCGCCATCATCCTGCCCGCAGCCCTTTCGATCGTCATGAACATCTTCCCCGAGGGTGCTGAGCGCAACAAGGCACTGGGCCTCTGGGGAGCCGTGGGCGCGAGCGGTGCCACGGTGGGCGTGCTCGCCGGCGGACTGCTCACGCGCTACGTGGGCTGGGAGTACATCTTCTTCCTCAACGTGCCGATCGGCGTCGTCGCACTGAGCCTGACGCGGCGCGTCGTCCCGGAGAGCCGGCTCAGCACGGAGCGGCGGCGTTACGACCCGTTCGGGGCGTTGACCGTGACCGCCGGGTTGCTGCTGCTCGTCTACGCGATCTCGAACGCGCCGAACGTCGGCTGGGGGACGCACGCGCACGATCTCGCTGCTCGTCGGCGTCGGCGAGCCTGCTCGGTTCGTTCATCGTGATCGAGACGAAAGTCGAAGCACCGCTGATGCCGTTGCGCATCTTCCGACTCAAGACGCTCGCCGGCGCAAACGCCGTCGGCTTCCTCCTCGGCGCGAGCTTCTTCGCGTTCATCTTCATCGGCACGCTCTACATGCAGCAGGTGCTCGGCTACTCGGCGCTGCAGACCGGCCTCGCCTGGCTCGCGACATCGGTCACCTCGGTCGCGTTCGCGGGCGTCTCGCAGCAACTCGTCACGCGCGGCTCGCCCAAGCTCGTGATGGCGGCCGGGATGGCGCTGATCGGCATCGGCCTGCTCTGGACCGCTCAGGCGGGAGCCGGCGCATACTGGAGCAGCCTCCTCGGGCCGTTCTTCGTCACCGGGTTGGGAACGGCATTTGCGTTCATCCCGGTTTCGATCGCCGCACTCGCCGGAGTCGCCGACCGCGAAGCCGGTCTCGCCTCGGGCCTGCTGAACACGTCACAGCAACTCGGTGGCGCGATCGGAGTAGCGGTCGCTTCCACGGTCACGGCGGCCCACATGAACGTGCTCAGCCACCAGGGCGAGACGGCGACCGCAGCGCTGAGCGGCGGCCTCCAGTGGGCGCTCTGGGTCTGCGGCGCGATTGCCCTCGTCGCGATTCCCGTGACCTTCATGCTCGTACGGTCAGACGAGTTGAACAAGGCAATGGAAGCGACAGCGACCCCCGAACCCTCCACCGCGTGACGACCGAAAGGACGGAACGATGAGCAACGCCGGGACGAAGGAGGATCCGTGGCGCCTGAAGACGCCACCGCTCACCTCCGACTACCAGATGTACCTCGACGACAAGGACGGAACGCAGGTGATCGTCTGCGCCGTCGGGAAGACCACCCTCCTCTACGACGCTCGCGCGATCGACGACCTCCAGGCGATGCTCGCAACCCGAGGCGACTGGGTGGAGCTCGGGAGCGCCGACGAGCAGAAACCGGCCAAGGAGGGGACCGTCGAAGCCTGGGCGCGCTCCGCCGACAACCCGGTCGGCGGCTGGTACGGGCTGAAGAAAGGCCTGCGCGGTCGGTTCGGCATGTACATGCCGCCGCTCCTCGAGACGCTCGGGCTGGCCGAGGTCGAGCACAACCCACGGAACAACCGGATGCGCGCCGTCTAGGCGTTCGCGAGCCGCAACCAGCCGGCGGCGAGCGCCTGCACGCCGGCGATCACGTCGGCGGGCAGCGTGAGTTCCTCGGGGCAGTGGCTCAGCCCGTCGACGCTCGGTACGAACAGCAGGCCGACGTCCGCCGTACCTGCCAGGCATTGTGCGTCGTGGCCCGCGCCGCTCGGCAAGAGCAGCGGCTCATGCCCGAGGTGCCGCACTGTGTCGGCCAGCAACGCGACGATGGATTCGTCCAGCACGGTTGGCGAGCCATGGGAGAGCACCGTGGTCTCGAGCGCGACCTGGCGCCGCTCGGCGATAGCGGCGCTCGACAGCGAGATACGTTCGACGACCCTGCGCATGCCGCGGCGTCGACGCCGCGGACGTCGATCAGGACCTCGGCATGACCCGGGACGACGTTGATCGCTCCCGGTAGGCAGGTCAATCGCGCGCTCGTCGCGACCGAGTCGGCCGCGGCTTCGTCGCGGCCCGCCGCCTCGACCGCAAGCACGAGCTCGGCCGCAGCACAGAGCGCGTCGCGACGGTCGTCCATCGGAGTAGCGCCCGAGTGGTCGGCGTGCCCTGTCGACGTCGATGCGAAGCCGGATCGGGGCGGCAACGGCGGTGACGACACCGACCGGCGCTCCCCGCGCGCTCGAGCCGACGGCCCTGCTCGATGTGAAGCTCGAGACAGCTCGCGATCCGGCGCGACGGATCGCGGAACGGCCGCGGTCGTCACCGGCGAGCGCGGCGACGACATCGAACGGCGGCTCGCCGAGCGGCACGAGATCGTCGAGCGCCAACTGACCCGTGAAGAGCAGGCTGCCGACCTTCCCCTGCGAGAAGCGCACCGGTTCCTCGCAGCGCCAAACCACCACCTCGAGCGGGCGTTCGGGCAGCTCGCCGAGCGTACGCATCGCCTCGACGGCCTCGATCGCCGCGACGACGCCGAGCGCTCCGTCGAAACGGCCGCCGTTGGGAACGGTGTCGAGGTGCGATCCCGCCGCACTCGTCACGACGTCGGGCACGTTGCCGTCGCTCGACGCGAAGAGGTTCCCGAACTCGTCGAACGCCGGCTCGAGCCCGGCTTCGCCGCGCCCACCGGCACACGAGCGCGACCGCCGCTTCCTCCTCCGGCGAGAAGGCGATCCGCGTCGTCCCGCCGAGGGGATCTGCACCGATCGACGCGAGCTCGTCGAGACGGCTGAGCACGCGGTCGCCGTCGGACCGCGCTCGCAACCGCGCTCAGCGTCTCGGGCGCGATCACACGCCGGTCGCGAAGTCGGCCGGCCGCTCGCCGTCCTTGTAGACCTGCATGAACTCGAGCTCGAAACCCGGGACAGCCTGCCCTTCGAGGAACGCTACCCAGCCCTCGCTGTGCGGGTGAGAGCCGACTTTCTGGCAGGCGCGGCACTCCTTCAGGGTCGCGCCGTCGGCAAGCGCTTCGGCAAGTGCTTGTCGATGTCGTCGACCTCGAGACAGATGTGCTGGACGCCCTCGCCCTAGCGCGCGATGTGCTGCGCGAAGCGCCCGTCGGGATCGGTCGACTCGCACAGCTGGATCTCCACCTCTCCGAATGCGAAGTGGGCCTCTTTCGACTTGCCCTCGCTCCATTCGACTCGGCGCGGCTCGGCGACTCCGAGCCGGCGCTCGTACTCGCCCACCGCCGCGTCGACATCTTTCGACTGCGACTGCCATGTGCTTGATGCGTCTGACCACCGTGTCCTCCTCGCTCGGAACTGCTTAGACCTGCGCAGGCGTGCGGCCGGGCGTGCGGAGCTCAGGAAGCGCCCCGAGCCCGGCTCGCCGTTGACGACGCCGTCGCGGTACACCAGCTCACCTCGCCGGATCGTCGCCTCCACCCTGCCGCGGATCCGCCGACCTTCGAGCGGCGTCCACGGGTGGCGGCTGAACAGCTGCGCGCGCGACACCTCCCACTCACGATCGAGATCCCACAGCGCCAGGTCGGCGTCGGCGCCGACGCTGATGCTGCCCTTGCGTCGGATAGAGGCCGACGACCTGCGCAGGGCCGCTCGCCGACAGCTCCGCGAATCGGTCAAGGAGAGTCCGCGGCGGTTCCGGCCTTCGTCGAGCACGGCCGGCAGCATCACCTGGATCACGTTCAAGCCCGAGCGCGGCCTTGAAGATGTTCTCGGCGCCGGCCTCTTTCTCTTCCAGTCGGTAGGGCGAATGGTCGGAGGCAACGGCGGCGATCGTGCCGTCGAGGACGAACGGCCACAGCTGCGTCGACGTCGGCCCTGGAGCGAATCGCCGGTGCGCAGCGCGCATAGGGGCCGAGCCGCTCGAGATCGTCGAGGTCGAGCAGCAGGTACTGCGGGCAGGTCTCGCACGTGACGTCGCGCCCCTGCGGCTCGAGCATCGGCGACGATGCGTGCTCCCGCCGGCGTGCTGACGTGCGCGACGTGGAGCCTCGCGCCCGCGTGGACCGCGAGGTCGACAGCGAGCCGGATCGCCTCGATCTCGACGAGCGGCGGGCGGGACTCGGCGTGGGCGAGCGGATCGACCCGCCCAGCGGCGGCCATCCGCGCGAGGCCGGCCTGCAGGAGGTCGTTGTTCTCGGCGTGGACGATCAGCATCGCGTTCAGGTCGCGCATCGCCTCGAGGCACTCGAGGCAGCATCGCGTCGTCGAGCCGCGGATAGCCGGGGCTCGAGTCGCACATGAACGCCTTGAAGGCGAGCACACCTTCGGCCTGCAGCGCCGCGAGCTCCGCACGGCTCTGCCCGACGGCGGCCGCGTAGAGCCCGAAGTCGGCGATCGAGCCTCGCTCCGCGAGCGCACGCTTCGTGTGCAGGCTCTCGACGTCGTCACGAGCGGATCCGCCTGGGGCATCTCGACCACGGTCGTGATCCCGCCCGCCACCGCCGAGGCGGTCCCGTGGGCGAAGTCCTCGCGCTCGATCTTCGACGGCTCGCGCAGGTGGGTGTGGATGTCGACCCCACCCGGGAAGACGTACAGGCCGGTCGCGTCGAGGCGCTCGCCGGTCAGCCCGGACGAATCCTCGACGAGCCCGGCTGATCCGACCGTCGCGGATGAGGACGTCCGCCCGGAAGACGCCCTGCTCACCGACGATCGTCCGCCCGAGACGATCTCGACTACGGTGCTCATTGCGGTCGTCGCCCCGTGACGGGGCGCCGGGCGAAAGCCGGCGCCCCGTCGACGAGGGGAGTGAGTGCAGCCTCTGCCGACCGTCAACTCTTCCAGACGACCCAGAGCGGCCAGTGCGCCGTGTTCTGCAGGAAGAAGTCGTGCACGTTGTCGCGGTAGGCGAAGCGGTTCGTCGGATTGATCAGCCACATGAACGGCGCCTTGGCCATGACGATCTTCTGCCACTGGTCGAGGAGCTTGGCCCGCTGGCGCGGGTTCGTGCGCCGTCTGCGTCTTGCCGTACAGCTTGTCGGCGGCCGGATCCTTCCAGCCGGTGTTCGCCGAGTCGGCGCCGCCGGTCGAGACGCAGCAGTAGAGCATGTTCGAGTTCGGGTCGAGGTTGTCGCTCGTCCCGTAGCCCCAGGCCATCTGGAACTGCTTCTTCGTCTGGCGCTCGAACTGCGTCGTCGAGTCGAGAGCCTGCAGGCTCATGTCGATCCCGATCTGCTTGAGCTCGCTCTGCAGGACGACGGCGATCGAGTTACCGATCGTGTCGCCCGAGACGGTCAGCAGCGTGACCTTGAAGCCGTTCGGGTACTTCGACGCCTTCATCAGCGCCTTCGCCTTGTCGAGGTCGAACGGGTAGCCGTACTTGTCCGAGTGGAAGAGAACGCCCGGATCGATCGGCGAGGTCGCCGCGGTGGCGTTGTCCGAAGAACACGGCCTTGACGATCGACTGCGCGATCGACCGCGTAGTTCATCGCCTGCACGACGTTCGTGTCGCGGAACGGCGCGAACTTCCTCTGGTTCAGCGCGATCGACATGATCCCGAGCTGCGGGGTCGTCTTCGCCGTGATGTTCGGCTGCTTGTCGACGACGCGAGCAGGTTGTAGGGGACGTCGACTGCAGCGTCGAGCGCACCGCCCTCGAGCTTGACGATGCGGGTGTTGTCGTTCGGCGTGTAGACGAGCTTCACCGAGTCGAGGTACGGGTATTGCTTGCCGCACGCGTCGCGCTCCCAGTAGTACGGGTTCCGCTTGAGCAGGACGTACTGGCCGGGCAGGAACTTCGAGATGTAGAAGGGGCCGCTGCCGACCGGTTGGGACTTGAACTTGCCGCCGAGCTTCTGCACGGCCTTCTTCGACATGATCGAGGCACCCCAGAGGTTGATGTCGTTCAGGAACGGCGCCCAGGGCTGCTTGAGCGTCACCTCGAAGGTGTACTTGTCGATCGCGCGGTCCGACTTGATCGCCTGGAGCGTCCAGTTGACGACTGACTTCGGCGAGCGCACGCGGTCGTAGGAGAACAGCACGTCGGCGGAGGTGACCGGCGTGCCGTCGTAGAAGCGGGCGTTGTTGCGCAGGTGGAACACGATCACCTTGCCGCCCTTGCTTGACGTCCCACGACGTCGCGAGGTCGGGCACGACCTTCGTGCCGTCCGGGTTCAGGCGGACGAGCTGGTCGTAGATGTTCATGTCGGCCCAGAGCGAGCCGTTGTCCTGTGTGTTCGCGGCGTCGAAACTGATCACGTCCTGGTCGACCCCGTAGATTGAGCGTGCCGCCGCGCTTGACCGACGAGCAGTCGGCCGTGGCGGCGATGCGCGGCGGAGCGGCGTTCGCCCTGGCCGGCGCCGTCTGCGTAGCCGGAGGCTGCCGACGCCTGCAGGGCGACGAGCACAGCGAGGATGGAGACAGCGAGCACGCCACCGAAGAGCGATCGGCGCTGCCCAGCTGTGAGACGAACATGTCTCATGAGCCCTCCCGAGGTCGCGAGATATCGCAACGCGGCTGAACGAGGAGCGCGGGCAGCCTACTGCTACGATTTTCATCATGTCAATAGTTCTTCATCGGCGTCTGAGGCCACGCTCGGACGAACGAGGGCGAGGACGAATGGATCTCGGGCTGGCAGGGAAAGGTGGCGCTCGTCACCGGCGGGACGCGAGGCATCGGGCGCGCGACGGTCGAGCGACTGGTCGACGAAGGGTCGTGCGGTCGCGTTCTGCGCGCGCTCGGCGCGAGGCGGTCGAGCAGACGCTCGGGGAGCACGCAGGCGCCGGCTCGGCACTCTTCGGCCGGGCCTGCGACGTCACCGCGCCCGGCGAGCTCGAGACGTTCGTGCGCGACGCGGCGGCGGCGCTCGGCCGCCTCGACCTCCTCGTCGCCAACGTCGGCGGCATCGTCGGCGGGCCGCTGCTCGAATCGAGCGACGCGGACTGGAGCGCCACCTTCGAGCTCAATCTGCTGCACTGCATCCGCGCAACCCGAGCCGCGGCTCCGCTGATGCAGGCGAGCGGCGGCGGATCGGTCGTCTTCGTCTCGTCGATCTCGGGCTGGAAGCCGGCCCCGCTCGCGCAGTACGGCGCGGCGAAGGCCGGCACGATCCTCGCGGCGAGCTCGCTCGCGCGCGAGCTCGCGCCGCTCGGCGTCCGGGTCAACGCTGTCAGCCCCGGCTCGCTGCTCTTTCCCGGCGGCGGCTGGGAGGCCTACCGCGAGCGCAACCCGGAGCTTTCGGCCGGTTCGAGCAGGAGGAGCTTCCCGGCCAAGCGGCTCGGGACGCGCGGAGGAGGTTGCCGACGTGATCTGCTTCGTGCTCTCACCCCGAGCCGGCTGGATCAACGGCGCGAACATCGCCGTCGACGGCGCCCAGGGAAACCCGAGCGCCGAGCGGCTACTGAGCCGCGGCGAGTGCCGCCGGCACCTCGCGGCCGATCGTCGTACAGATGGCACGCGACGGCACGACGCGCCGCAGACGCGCCGCAGCGCCGGAGATCCGACCGGCAGACGATCCATCGCGAACGGGCAGCGCGGATGAAAGTGGCAGCCGCTCGGCGGGTGGATCGGATTCGGGAGGTCGCCCTCGACCGCCGGGGCCTCGACCGCCTGGTCCGGGGTCGAGCTGCGGCACGGCTTGCATCAGCGCCTGGGTGTACGGATGGAGCGGCTTCGCGAACAGCTCGCCGGTGGGCGCCTCCTCGACCACCTTGCCGAGGTACATGACGACGACGCGCCGGCTCAGGTGACGGACACGCCGAGGTTGTGCGAGATGAAGAGATAGGTGAGGTCGAGCTGCTCCTGCAGCTCCACGAGGAGGTTCAGCACCTGGGCCTGCACCGAGACGTCGAGGGCCGAGACGGGCTCGTCGGCGACGATGAACTCCGGTCCGACCGCGAGAGCGCGGGCGATGCCGATCCGCTGGCGCTGCCCGCCGCTGAACTGCCGCGGCCGGCGGTCGGCTAGCTCGGGCGAGAGGCCGACGCGCTCGAGCAGTTCGTCCACCCGCGCACCCCGCTCGCCCCGCGGGCACGATGCGGTGCACCGCAGTACCTCCTCGATCGCACGGCGACGGTCTTGCGCGGGTTCAGCGACGAGAACGGATCCTGGAAGATGATCTGCGCCTTGCGGCGAAGCGCCGCGATGCCGTCGCCGGCGACGACAGCTCCCTCGTACCGGATCTCGCCCGCCGTCGGTTCCTCGAGCTGCATCAGGAGACGCCCGAACGTGCTCTTGCCGCAGCCGGACTCGCCGACGAGGCCGACGGTGTCGCCGCGCATGATGCGCAGCGAGACGTCGTCGACCGCACGGAGCGACTCGCGCTCGCCGCGACGTACGCGGCCGAGCAATGCTGCCGCTCAGCTCGTAGCGCTTGCTCAGGCTGCGCGTCTCGACGAGCGGCGACGGCCTCGGCGATCGCGCTCAGCCATTGGCGCCCCCGCACCTGCTCGTGGCGCAGGCACCGCGAGCGGTGATCCGGCGCAGCTTCCAGCAGCTCGGTCTGCCAGCCGCGGCACTCGTCGAGCACGAGCGGACAGCGAGCGGCGAAGCGGCATCCCTGCGGCAGCTCGATCATGCTCGGCGGCGATCCGGGAATCGGCACGAGGTAGCGGCTGTCGACGTCGAGGCGCGGGCAGGGAGCTAGCAGGCCGACCGTGTACGGATGCCGGGGATTACGGATCAGCTCGCGCACCGGCGCGCTCTCGACCACCTGGCCCGCGTACATCACCGCCACGCGCTCGCACATCTGCGCGATCACGCCCAGGTCGTGGCTGACGAGGATGATGCTCATCCCGAGCTCGTCGCGCAGGCGCTTGAGCAGCTTGAGGATCTGGTCCTGGATCGTGACGTCGAGCGCTGTCGTCGGCTCGTCGGCAAGCAGCACCTTCGGGCCGCACGCGAGCGCGATCGCGAGCAGCACGCGCTGCCGCATCCCGCCCGAGAACTGGTGCGGATACTCGCGTAGGCGGCGTTCGGGCAACGCGATCCCGACGAGGCGCATCAGCTCGACGGCGCGCGCGCGCCGTTCGCGCTCGGCCGAGCTCGGTGTGCTGCTTGAGCGCCTCCTCGATCTGCTCGCTCGACGCGCAGGACGGGATTCAGGAACGTCATCGGATCCTGGAAGACCATCGAGATCTCGGCCCCGCGGATCCGCCGCAGCGGCCGTTCGCCGAGCTCGAGCAGGTTGCGACCCTCGTAGACGCACGCTGCCGGTCGTCCGGGCGCCGGTCGAGGGCAGCAGCCCGATCAGCGCCCGCAGCGTTGCGCTCTTGCCGCAGCCCGACTCGCCGACGATGCCGAAGATCTCACCGCGGCGAATGGAGAAGCTGACGCCGTCGACAGCCCGGACGAGCTGGTTGCCGACCTCGAAGCCGACATGCAGGTCGTGGACGCGCAGGAGCGTCTCTCCCGGTTCGACCGTGGTGTCGCTCTGCACGAGCTCCTCTGCCGGCGCCATGTCTTCCATCCTGATCACTCCGGCCGAAGCCGGTCGGCGAGCCCGTCTCCGATCAGGCTGAGGCCAAGCCCGAAGACCACGATGGCGATCCCCGGAATCGTCGGGAGCCACCAGTCGGTGGCCAGGAAGTTCTGCGAATCCGAGATCATCTTGCCCCATTCGGCCTGCGGATCCTGGACGCCGAGCCCCGAGGAATCCGAGCGCCGCGCCCGAGCCCGACGTTGTTGACGGCATCGAGCATCGAGAAGACGATCGCCGGCGCGAGGACGTTCGGCAGAAGGTGCCCGACCATGATGCGGGGCGTCTTGAAGCCGAGCGCGCGTGCAGCGAGGACGTATTCCTGACGCTTCGCGACGAGCACCTCGCCACGCACGATGCGCGCGTACGGGACCCAACCGACCAGCCAGATCGAGATGAACATGTTGCGAAGGCCCGGGCCGAGGATCGCGATGATCGTGAGCACGAGGACGATGAACGGGAATGCGAACACGACGTCGACGATCCGCATCAAGATGGCGTCGACACGCCCGCCGAGATAGCCCGAGACGAGTCCCAGCGTCGATCCGGTGAGGAAGCAGACACTGGTGGCGCCGACCGCGATCAGCAGGTCGATGCGGGCCGCGTAGAGGAGGCGGGTCAGGACATCTCGTCCGAACTGGTCGGTTCCGAGGAGATGGCCACGGCTCCCAGGCGGCAGGAGCGCGTTCAGGATGTCCTGCGCGTTGGGGTCGTACTTCGTGAGCCACGGGGCGAACACCGCGCCGAAAACCGTGAGCCCGACGAGTGCGATCCCGATCGCAAACGGCAGGCGCCCACGCCAGCGGACCCACGAGTAGCGCGGTGCGCGGCGGTCCGATCGGAACCGGCGTCGCCACCGCGTTGTCGGGAGGAAGACTCATCCGGTTACCTAGTCGTAGGCGACGCGCGGATCGAGTGCGGCGTACGCGATGTCTGTGAGCAGGTTGATCGCAACCACGAGGACACCGAAGACGAGCGTGATTCCCTGCACGACCGACAGATCGCGGGTCGTGATCGACGACGCGAGCAACTGCCCGAGGCCCGGGAGCGCGAACACGTTCTCGATCACGACCGTGCTGCCGATCAGGTAGGAGAGATTGACACCGAGAACCGTGACCGCCGAGAGCATCGCGTTGCGCAGCACGTGCCGCGTGAGCAGACGCCGCGATGCGAGGCCCTTGGCCCTCGCGGTGTCGATGTAGTCGGCGTTCAGGATGCCGAGGATGCCGTTGCGAAGGGTTCGGATCAGGATCGCTGCGAACCCCAGCGAGATCGTCAGCGACGGCAGGAAGAGGTCGTATAGGTGCCCGAAGAAGCCGCTGCCGTAGCCCGCGACTGGAAACAGCGGAACCTGCAGGCTAAGCAGCAGGATCAGCACCAGTCCGACCCAGAACGGCGGCATGGCGAAGGCGAGCAGGAACGTGCCGCGCACGGTCTGGTCGATCACACCGTTGCGACGGAGCGCGCTGATCGTGGCGAGCGGGACACTGATGATGATCGCGAGCACCGTCGCGTAGGTGGTGAGCCAGAGCGTGACCGGGAGCCGCTGCGCGATCAGGTGCGCGACCGGTGAGCGGTAGTAGAGCGACTGGCCCAGGTTGCCGTGGAAGAGGTGATTCATGAACAGGTAGTACTGGTCCCAGATCGGCTTGTTCAGCCCGAGGCTGTGCCGCAACTGCCGGCCCGTGCCGGCGTCCAGTGCGTGCCGAGCATGACCACCGTGGGGTCGCCCGGGATCAGCCTGAGGACGAAGAAGCTGATGATCGTGACGCCGAGCACGACCGGGATCGCCTGCAGCGTCCTCCCGCCCACGAAACCGAACCGGCTCATGCGGTCACGGTCCGGTTGCTCCGGGCACTCCCTGCGTCGCTACCTGCCACACGTCGAAGCGGCGACCGGTGATGTTCTGACCTGCGGCCGCGGCGAGCCGGGTGAAGCCCGGCGCGATCTCCGCCGGATCGACCCACTCGCGCTTCGCCGCCTCGTCGTAGGTGGTCATCGACATCGGCGTGCGCATCGCCACGCCAGGATGAACACTGCACACCCGGATGTGCCACGGAGCCGAACTCGAGGGCCAGCGTCTGCGTCAGTCCCTCCAGCCCGAACTTCGACGGGCAATACGCGGCCTCGCCGACGAATCCCATCACGCCCGACTGTCGACGTGACATTGATGATCGTTCCCTCCTGCCGGCGCTTCATCGCGGGCACGAAGGCACGGCAGTAGAGGTAGGGCCCGCGAAGGTTCGTGCGCAGGATCCGATCCCACTCCCCGGCTCCGTCTCCTCGATCGGCTTGACGGCGATCACGCCCGCGTTGTTCACGAGCACGTCGAGCCTATCCCGACCCTCGAGGACTGTGTCTGCGACACGCCGCGTGTCGGCTTCGTCGCCAACGTCCGCGTCGATCGTCTCGACCCGCACGCCCGACTCGGCTGCGGCAGTCGCCAGTTCCTGCAACTCCGCGGCGACGATCGAGACTCCGAATACGTGAGCGCCTTCGGCGGCAAGACCGAGCGCGACCGCCCGTCCGAGGCCTGCTCCGGCACCCGTGACGAGGGCGACCTTGCCGGCGAGGAGACCCATGTCGTTACGCGGCTGCCCCGACTGCGGCCCCGAGCCCGAGCAGCTCGGCGATGTTCCGACCACTGCGCAGAACCGGGCGGATCCGATTCTCGGTCGACGCCATGATCATCGTCAGGCCAGGCCCGTACCCGGCACGTGGGCTGTCGCCGTGAACGACCACTCCCACGCACACCGCGTCCTTGAGGTACCCGTTTCCCCAGCGGCTGTCGTAGTCGCGTACCGCAACCACGTCACCCAGGCGAAGTTCGTCGAGACCATGCTCGGCGAGCGCCTGTTCGTGGTCCGTCTGAATCTGAATGCAGCCACTCTCGTGCATCAACCCTGACCCGGCGCCGACGAGGAAAGCCGGCACCTCGGCTGCGACCGGAACCGTGAGCGCTCCGGGGGAATCTGTCTCCACCTCGAGAGCGTCGAGCAACCGCGGTGAGATGCTCTTCAGCTGGACGTCGGTGTAGTCGGCCAGGGCAAGGCTGCGTCCGTAGGCACGCACCAGCACCTTGTCCTCGATCGCCAACTGCTCGAGCGTGTTCGGGGCGAAGTGGACGATCACGTGCTCGGCGAACCGCCCACTCTTGCCGATCACGGTTCCGCGCGCGCCGGTCGCCTGTCCGGAGACGACGATCGCCTCGTTGCCGAGACACGAGAGAACGTTCAACGCCTGGTTGGCCGGCTCGGCGGCTGCGCGGATGCTGACACCGGGCTGAACGAGGTCGGCCAGCCAACCGAACGCACTGTCGCCGACGTGGACGTTGTAGACGATGCCGCCTTGCGACGGCAGGAGCTGGGGACGCCCGTCGGCGCCGATCACGTACGGCGTCGCCGGCAGAGGCGGGTACTCGGGCGAGACGATGCTTCCCTGGACCGAGACCCCGATCAGCTGCTCTCTGTTGTCGAACATTGGTCCTCCTTCGATCTTCGAGGTCAAACCTTCTCGATCGCTGCATAGGAACTCACGGCGCCGGGCGGACGCACGTCCTCGGCGGCCGGATCGCGCAGCCCGAGCCGCCAGGCGATGTTCGCGTCCGCGTCGGCCACGCCGACGATTCCGGGGCCGCGACTCGACATCAGATCGAGCACACCCGGGCCGTGCCCGGTCCACGCCGAGTCGCCGTGGATGATCAGGCCGATCGTCACCGCACCCTCGTAGTAACCGCGGCCCCAGGTGTGGTCCTGGTCGCGCACGAGGACGACGTCACCGAGACGAAGCTTGTCGAGCCCGAGGCGGGCCATCTCGGCGCGGTCGCCGGTCATGAAGTCCTGGTCGACATAGTCGGCCATCAACTCGGCTCCGGACCCCATCAGCCGGCTCGGGATCTCCGCCACGATCGGCACCTGCAGCCGGCCGTCCGGGAGCGACTCGAGTCGCAGCGCCTCGAGCAGGCGCGGGCTGCACTTGTGCAGCTGGATGTCGGGATGGTCGAGCAGCGCCAGACCTGTGCCGTATGCCTTCACCTGGATCAGGTCGCCGATCGCCAGCAGTTCAATCGACTCGGGCGGGAAGTCGACGAGCACGTGTGCGTGCTCGCCGGTCACCGTCCCTCGCGCCCCGCGGCTTGCACCTGAGGTGACGACAGCCTCGTTCCCTATGCAGGCGAGGTAGTGGAGCGCGTGCTCCGCGCCGTCCGCCTGATTCCGGATCGACACTCCCGGTTCGAGGTGGTCTGCCTCCCAACCGAACGCGGGGTCACCGACTCGGTTCTGGAAACAGATCCCCGCCATTCCGAGCGTCACCGCCGCCAGGCCCTCGGACGTCGCCTTGTACGGGTCGCGCGCGGCCGCAGGCGGCCAGACCTCTCCGTACACCGCGACCTCGACGAGCGAATCTGCGTTGGTCCTCAGCATGGGTCACCTCCCTCCCGCATCTGCCCGCAGCACGTGGAGAGCCTCCCCGCCGCGGAAGAAGCGGACGATGTTGTCGAGCACGTCGCTCATCTGGTTCACACGAGCCCCACCGGTACCGCCGCCGATGTGCGGGGCAAGAATCACATTGTCCAGCGAGAGCAGTGGGTGGTCGTACGGAACCGGCTCTTCGACGAACACGTCGAGAGCCGCTCCGGCAATCCGTTTCTCGCTCAGGGCGTCGACCAGGGCATCTTCGTCAACGAGCCCGCCCCTCGCCGTGTTGACCAGATATGCCGTGGGTCTCATCAGGCTCAGCTCGCGTACTCCGATCAGCCTCTCGGTCTCGGCGCTGTGGGGCAACGTCAACAGCACGACATCCGACTCGGCGAGCAGCCCGTCAAGCTCGCGCCAGACAACACCGAGACGCTGCTCGATCGCGGTCGGCAGCCGCTCACGCTTCGTGTACAGGACATTCATGCCGAAGGCGCGCGCCCGCTTCGAGACCTCAGTCCCGATCTCGCCGTAGCCGACGATCCCGAGCGTCCGGCCGTACACCTCGAACAGGCCGGACAGCTTCATCCACTGAAACGCGATCACGCGCTCGCTCGTCCGCACCGGCTCGAGGCCGAGGTCGCGATAAGCGCCTGCGATCGTGGCCATGTGACCTTGGACGAGTTGCTTCGACAGCGCGAGCACCAGGGTGAGGGCGAGCTCGGCAACGGCGATGCAACCGCGGAGCGGCATCAGTGCCACCGTGGCGCCGGCCCGCGCGGCGGCGTCCAGATCGAGTCCATCTTCGCGACCGCCGTACTTCTGGACGAAGCGGACGCCCGGAGCCTGTGCCAGCACCGTGGTACCGACGCGCTGCTTTCGCGTCATCACGGCATCGGCATCCGCGAGCACGCGCTCACGATCGCCCGGGTCGCCGGTGCCGGGTGCAGCGATCTGAAAGCCGTCGGGCAGCAAGCTCTGGGCGAACTCGACCTCCTCAGCGGGCTGGGGATCGAGCCAGGCGATCGCGACGGGTTTCGACTTCACGCCGCGACGCCTCCGTTTCGCCCGGTCAAACCGAGGCACGTTTCGATCCGCGACATCGCCTCGGCCAGTTCCGCTTCGGGGGCGAGGTAGGAGGCGCGCATGTAGTCGACCCACTGCTCGCCGAAGCCCGTCCCCGGGAAGATCAACACACGCGCTTCTTCGAGCAGCTTCTGCGAGAGATCGATCGAGTCCATGCCCACGGAAGACGCGTTGACGAAGATGTAGAACGCGCCGCGTGGGTCGCCGTAGGTGAAGCCCATGCGATCGAGGCCGTCCAGCATCACGCGGCGGCGTCGCTCATAGATGCTCCGGTACTCCTCGACCACGTCCTGGGGGCCGTCGAGGGCGGCCACGCCGGCCCACTGCGAGACGACAGGCGCGCACGAGCTCGCCAGGTCCTTCAAGCGCCGCACCCTCCGCATCACCGACCGGGCCCCAGCGAGATAGCCGACCCGCCAGCCTGTCATGCAATACGTCTTCGAGAAGCCGTTCAGCGTGATCGTCCGGTCGGCCATGCCGGGCAGGGAGCCGATGCTCAGGTGCTCGGCTCCGTCGTAGAGGAGCTTCTCGTAGATCTCGTCGGAGATGACGAGGAGGTCGTGCTTCCGTGCGATCTCTGCCAGACGCCGAAGGTTCGGCGGGGTGATCGTGCCCGCAGTCGGGTTGCCCGGCGTGATCAGCAGGAGGACGCGCGTGCGCGGGGTGATGCGCCGCTCGACCTCCTCAGGATCGAGATCGAAGCCGTCGTGCTCGTCGGTCGGGACCGAAACCATCTTCGCTCCCGCCATCTGGATCGCGACGTCGTACGACGTGTACCGCGGGTCCGGCACGAGAATCTCGTCACCGGGCTCGAGGATCGCCTGCACGAGCAGGAAGAGGCCCTCCTGGCCGCCGGTCGTGACGACGACTCCGCCCGCGGGGTCGACCTTGACGCCGTTCTCACGCAGGAGTTTCGCCGCGATCGCCCGGCGCAACTCAGGCAAGCCGGCTGGATCGCTGGCCTGGTCGACTCCGCGATCGATTGCGCGCTTCGCGGCCTCGACGATGTGCTGCGGCGTCGGCAAGTCCGGGTCGCCGCGTCCGAGCGCGATCACCCCGGTCATCGACTCGGCGCGCTCGAGGAGATCGTAACGCTGCCGTGTTCCTTCATCATCCAGACGCTCAAGCTGCTCATCGGGAACGCTCGGGGCTTCGGGCTCAGCCATCGGTCCTCCCTCCATCGACGTCTGCGAGCACGGAGCCGAGCCGCGAGGCCGCCTCTTCGAGCTCGTCCGCCGGTCGCGTCAGGGCCAGCGAAAGCCAACCCGGTGCGCCGACTGCGCTGCCGGAACCGGCCCTGACCCGCTCAGCTCGCAGAGCGTTCCCCAGCGACCCGTTCGACACCGCGGTGCGCGCGTCGACGAGCACGTGGTACCCGGCGGCCGGACGACGGAACCGAACACCTGCCCTCTCGAGCGCAGCGAAGAAGCGGTCTCGCCGCTCAGCAACGAGAGCGCGCGCCGAGTCAAGCGGTGCGCGTGGTCCCCTGATCGCCGCGAGTGCGGCGTGTTGCGACACCGCCGGACTGCAGATGCTCATTGCTTGCTTGAGTTGCGTCATCGGGCCGAGCAACGACTCCGGACCGGCCATATAGCCGACGCGCCAGCCGGCCAGGCCGTACGCCTCGGAGAAGCCGTTGATCGTCACGGTGCGCTCGGCCATCCCTGGCAGTGAGCCGATACTGCGCACGGGTGCACCGTCGAAGACGAAAGGCTCGAGCATCTCGACCGAGACGACTGCAAGGTTTTGGGCGTTCGCGAGCTCCGCGAGTGCAGTGAGGCGCGCGAGGTCGGCGACGCTGCCCGCCGGGCTCGATGGGGAGACGAGGACGAGTGCACGAGTGCGTCGCGTCAGCCGGCTGCCGATCGCTTCGGGATCGACTGCGAAGCCGTCGCCCGGATCGCCGCTCACGACACGAGCAGTGCCTCCAGCGAGCCGCGCCACCGATCGGTAGAGCGGCGAAGCCGGACCTGTGACGACAACCTGGTCACCGTGCTCGAGGAGCACGTGGAGTGCGACAAAGAGCGCCTCTCGCGTGCCGCAGGTGACGAGCACCTCACGCTCCGCGTCGACCTGAATCTCATTCTCCTGCGCCAGCTTTGCGGCGATCGCGCGGCGCAGCGGGTTGAGGCCCGGCCGCGTCGTGTAGTGCGTCTCACCGGTGTCGAGCGCCTGCTTCGCGGCCTCGCGGACGTGCGGCGCCGTCGGCAGACCGAGGCGGTCACCCGAAAGATCGATCAGCCGGGGTCGGTGCGCCGGCGGGGAATTCAGGCGCTGTTCGCGCGCGATCGTGCTCATACGGTTGCTCCTTCTTTCGATCGTGGGCGCTCGCTTGCGCGGCGGAGCTCGCCGGCGACACGCCGCAGGTCACTGTCCGAAAGCTCCGGATAGATCGGGAGACAGAGCAGCTCCTCTTCCGCTGCCTCAGTGTTGGGCAGCGAGCCCGGGCCGTAGCCCAACTCCCGGTAGATGGGCTGCCGATGCAAGGACGGGACGTAGAGCAGGGCCGTCTCGATGCCGCGCGCCGCGAGCTCTACTCGCAGCGCGTCGCGCTCCGGCGAGCGCACGACGTAGTTCCGGTACACGTGCGTTCGGGCGGTCGGCACCGTCGGTGTGATCACGGCCGCTCCCGCCAGCAACTCGTCGTACCGCGCGGCGTTCGCACGCCGCCGTTCGATCCAGCCCCCGACGTGGCGGAGCTTGACGCGCAGCACCGCCGCCTGCAGTACATCGAGATGCGAGTGGTAGCCCTCGGCCAGCAACGTGAGGCGGCCGTCGGGGCCGGCCATGCTCTCCCGCCAGGGCTCGCCATACCCCGCGAGCAGGCGTGCGCGCTGGGCGAGCTCGTCGTCGCGCGTCGTGATCATGCCGCCGTCGCCATAGGCCCCGAGAATCTTGTGCGGAGCGAAGCTGAAGCAGCCAACGTCCCCGAGCCCGCCGACCGGCTGCCCCGCGACCGTTGCGCCGAACGCCAGTGCCGCGTCCTCGATCAGTGCGACGCGGTGACGGTCGGCGACCTCGCGCAGCTTGACCATGTCGGCCGGGAGGCCATAGAGGTGCACGGCGACGATCGCAGCCGTCTGCGGCGTGATCGCTGCCGCGACGGCGGCAGGGTCGATGTTGAACGTGGCCTCGTCGATGTCGACGAAGACGATCCGGGCACCGACCTGTCCGATCGCGGAACACGTCGAGATGTCGGTGTTGGCGACCGTGATCACTTCGTCGCCCGCACCGATGCCGAGCGCGCGCAACGCCACGAAGAGCGCCGCGTGCCCGGTGCCGACACCGATCCCGTTCGTGGTCGCGCACGCGTGCGAGAACTCCTCCTCGAAGCTCCAGAGCTCGGGACCGCGCTCGAACTCCCCGCCTGCGAGCACCCCTTGGATCGCCTGATCGACCTCGGCACGGATCGATGCGTACTGCGCGACGAGGTCGTGCGCGGCGATCTCGACCGGAACCTGCACCCGCGAGTCGCTCATCCGACCAGCACTCCCTCGAGTGGCGTCGGAACGTCGAGCTCCGTTCCGAGGGCGAGGAGCGCCTCGAACCGGCCGGCCTCGATCGGGACGCCCTCGATGCGACGCTGCTCGGCCCGGCGGTACTCGAGCTCGCCGGGCAGGTAGATCGCGTCGGTGCCGTCGACCAGCGGGGTCGAGCGGATCTGGCCGATCAGCGCGTCCATGCGTTCCTTGAACTCCGTGACTGGCCCGAAGCGGGAGACGTCGAGCGCAATCAGCAGGTGGCCGACGTTCTGCCACTCGGCACCGAAACACGCGAGCCCGAACGCCGAACCGGTGAGGACACCGGTCAGCGCGTCGACGACGACAGCCATGCCGTATCCCTTCGCACCGCCGAGCGGGAAGAGCGTCCCGGCCAATCCCAGTTCGGGGTCCGTGGTGCGCTCACCGTCGACGCTGAGGGCCCAGTCGTCGGGGATCGCCTTGCCCTCGTTGAGGTGCCAGCCGATCATGCCTTTGCCTGACGTGCTGTTCGCGATGTCGAGCACGACGGGCCATTCGACGCCGGCAGGCACCGCGACAGCCCACGGATTCGTTCCGACTATCGCCCGGGTGCCGCCCCACGGCGCGATCTCCGGACCCGCGTTGCTGAACGCGATGCCGATGAAGTCGTGCGGCAGCGCGAGCATCGCGTAATACGCGGCGATCCCGAAATGGGTGCTGTCGCGGACACCGACCGCGCCGATGCCTTGCTCGCCGGCGAGCTCGACTGCGAGCGACATCGCCTTCGTCGCCGACACCGATCCGAGGCCGCGGTGGGCGTTGGCCAGAGCGACGCCGCCATGTCGGCTCGCGAGTTCAAAGTCTGCGTCGACGTCGACAACGCCGCGCTGAATGCGCTCGTAGTAGACCGGGAGCTGCTGGACACCTTGCCCCTGACCCGGCAGTGATCTCAGTGAGCCGGAGAGCAGGACATCGACGAAGATCTCGGCAGCGTCCGACGGCACGCCCATCCGCTCGGCTGCTTCACGGCAGAAACGGCCGAGCGTGTCGAGCTGAACGGTGACTGTCGGGATCGAGACCACGCTTCAGACCGACCGGATTCCCCGTCCCCAGGCCTGGCGGCGGAGTGCCAACATACTGAAAATTTGTCATCCGGTCAACAGAGCCACACTCCGCCCTCACGACGTCAGCATGGCCTCAGAACGTCGGCGGCGTGCAGACGAAAATGCCCTCGACGACCTCGGGCCCCGGGTTGCGGAACCAGTGCGGCAGCGTGCTCTGGAACGAGATCGTGTCGCCCGGGTGAAGCGTGTACAACGTCCCGTTGACGTTGATCTCCTGGATGCCGCGGAGGATGATCCCGGACTCTTCGCCACCGTGGACGAACGGCGTCTTCTCCGTCGAGAGCCCCGGCGGCAGCTCGTACCGGACGAGCTCGAGCGCGCGGTCGAGATCTGGCGTCAGCAACTCGTAGATCGCGCCTCGATAGCCGGTCGGATGAGGATTCAGGCGTCGCCCTTCGCCGCGGCGCACCACCGGCTCGATCGACTTCTCGATGTGGAGCAGCCGGGCGACCGGAACATCGAGGGCGTGCGCGATCTTCGCCAGGGTGAAAAACGCCGGATTCCCCTTACCGCGCTCCAACTGACTGAGCGAGCCGACGCTGCATCCACTCTTTGCGGAGACCTCCTCGAGGGTCAGGCCGCGCTCGAGCCGAAGTCGGCGAACGTGCTCGCCGAGGTCGCCCACCAGGAGCGACGGATCGCTGGGGATCGAGCTTTCGATTGTCATCGCCGCGCCTGTCGGTTGTATTGCGGCTGCAAGGCTACTCCACGCCTCAGATTGGAATGGTGCCGCTCCCCGTTCACATCTCCCACCGTGTTCGCCCTCCCTGGCTCTACGGTCAGAATGAAAAACTGAGAGCATGATCATAGTGGCACCCGGTGTCGGCAGACGATTCTCGGCCTTCTCGTCACACCGGCCGGCACTTTCCACGCAGGCTCGCGCCGAGCTTCTGCTCGTCGGTGCGATCGTCGTCTGGAGTCTCAATTTCGCGGTCGCCAAGTTCGCGCTCGGGCGGTTTCTCCCGCTCGCGTTCACGGCACCCCGCTACGCATTGGCGGGCATGATCTTCTGCGCGATCGCGATTCGCCGCGAGGGGACCCTGCGTGTGCGGCGGCAAGACGTGCGCCTGTTGCTCGCCGCCGCCCTGGTCGGAATCTGGTTGAACCAGCTCGCATTCGTCTACGCATTGCGGCTCGCCGGGGCGGCCACGGTGGCGCTTCTGTTTGGCACGGCTCCGATCCTGGTGGCGGTGTTCGCACACCTGAGCCGGATCGAGCACGTCGGCGCGCGCACGTGGCTCGCCACTGTCGTCTCCTCGGTTGGGGTGGCGATTCTCGTCGTCGGCTCGGGTGGCAACCTCTCCGGCAGCCTCGGGGGAATCCTCCTCTGCCTCGTCTCATCGGCGACCTGGGCGTTCTATTCGTGCGCGCTCGTTCCACTGACGCGCGTCTATTCGCCCTACCGCTTGAGCGCTGTACTGACGACGGCGGCCGCTGTGCCGCTGCTGGCGTCGTCGGCACTGCAGCTCGCAGGCCAGAACTGGGGCGCGATCGGCATCGGCGGCTGGCTGGCGTTCGCGTACGCCCTGGTGCCGAGCTACATCCTCTCGAATCTCGTTTGGTTCCGGACGATCGGGCTCGTCGGCGCGCCCCGAGCATCCCTCTACATCAACCTCGAGCCGTTTCTGGGCGCGCTCTTCGCAGTCATCCTCCTCTCCGAGCACGTCAGCCCGTTGGAGGCGGTGGGGGGTGCCGTGACTGCAGCTGCGCTCGTGCTGCTGCCGCGCGGCAAGGGAATCGGCAAGGCACAGGCCAGCCCGGATGCGGTCGAGCCGGCGATCGAGCCGATTCCCGCGCCTACCGCCGCGAGCCAGGAACCTCGAGCCGCTGTCGGCCGAGCTGAGCGTGATCGCCGGCAGGCCCGGATCCGGCGCTGCCTCCGGGTGCAGCAGGTGCGCGAGCTGCCGCACGCCGGCCGCGAGCCGAGGCGCCGGCCGCGAGTAGTACGCGTCGCCGTCGACCGCGATCACCGGACACGGGAGGTCGAGGTGGGCGGCCCGCGCCGCCGCCTCGTCGACCCCAAAGCCGCATGGCCCGGCGATCACGAGCTCCGGCTCGAGTGACCGCACCTCGTCCCAGGTCGTCGGCCGCGACGCCTGGCCGTGTCGGCCGAGGACATCCTCGCCGCCGGCGAGGTCGATCATCTCGGGCAGCCAGTGCCCGGCGCAGAACGGCGGCTCGATCCACTCCGCGAAGAACACCCGGCGTCGCGGCAGGCCTCGCACCAAGGCCGCGGCCTGCTCGATCTCGTCGAGCATCTGCTCGGCCAGCTCGTCGCCACGGGTCGCGGCGCCCAGCCGCCGTCCGAGGACGCGCACCGACTCTGCGACGTCGCCCAGCGTTCGCGGGTCGAGCGAGAGCACGTCCGCACCGACCGGGCAGACCGACGCGAGCTCGCCGCTCGAGACGGCGCAGACCGCGCATAAATCCTGGGTGACGATCAGGTCCGGCTGCGAGCGCCTCGATCAGCGCCGCGTCGACCGCGTACAGCGACCGGCCCTCCCGCACCGCCGCTCGGACCGCCTCGTCGATCTCCAGGCTCGACAGGCTTGCCGGGTCGATCCGCGCGGCGGTCACGACCGGCTTGCCGACCACCGCCTGCGGCCAGCGGCACTCGTCCGACACGCCGACGAGCGAGTCGACGAAGCCGAGATCGGCGATCATCTCGGTGGCGCTCGGCAGCAACGAGCAGATGCGCATCCGCCGCCGACTCTAGCCCGGCGCTCAGTGGTCGCTCGGTTCAGCCGGGGTTGCCGTCGTTCACGATCGTGTCGGCGATCTTCGTCGAGGCGCCGCCCGTAGGCGCGACGATCGCCAGGCCGCCGAGCGCTCCGCCGGGCGGAGTCGGCGGGGCCACCTGGGCCGAGGAGAAGACGATGCGGTTCGCGTCGAACCAGAAGGGCGCCTTGTCGTCGCCCGCGATCGTCGTGATCCGGTTCTGGGAGTTGCCGTTCGGCGCTCCCATCACGTAGATCTCGTACCCGAAGCTCGTGCTCGAAGTCGCGCGGTTGCTGGAGAACGTGATCTTGGTTCCGTCGGGCGACCAGGTCGGCTCGCGGTCGGTCGCCTTGTCACTGGTCAGCGCCAGCGGGGCTCCACCGGCGACCGGCATCGTGTAGATGTCGAACTGCCCGCTGCGGTTCGAGGAGAAGGCGAGCTTGCCGACGCTCGCGGGCGACCAGGCGGGCGTCAGGTCGTCGCCGGCGGCGTTCGTCAGGTTGACGAGGTTGAACAGCGGCGTCGGCAGGCCGGATTCCACTCCCCTACCCAGACGTCGATTCCATTCGAATCCGGTCGCGGTTCGACTGGAAGGCGATCTTCCGCCCGTCCGGCGACCATGCGGGCGCGGTGTTGTCGCGCCGTGCCGGAGGTGAGTTGCTGAGGGTTGAACCCGTCGGAGTCGATCGTCCAGAGCTGGCAGGACCGCTCGCACGTGCTGCGTCGCGCGAAGACGACCTTCGTGCCGTCCGGCGACTTCGCGGCCTGGTCGTCGAAGCACGTTCCCGGATCGCCGCTGGTGCCGGTCAGCGGGGCGAGGCCCGGTTCCGTCGGGGTTGATCGACCAGATGCGGTTGTTCGCGCGTGAAGACGAGCTTGCCGGAGATCGACGGCGACGCTGCCGACCGTGTAGGTGTGCGTCAGCGTGGCGGTGTGGCCGCCCGCGCCGTCGGCGAGGGTGACGGCGAAGCTGTAGGTGCCGGCGATCGTCGGTCGGCAGCGCCTGGCCGCTCGTGTTCGCCGTCGGCGCAGCCGGCGTGGCAGGGGCGTCAGCCGCGTCACAGTCGCGTTGCAGGTCGTTCCTGTCGGCAAGGACGACCCGCAGGAGAAGTCTGGGGTTGACGTTGCGCCGCGGGCGAACGTTCGCTCCCTGCGCCGGGATCGTGATGCGGATCACCCCGTAGGTGACGTTCTGCGTCGTCGAGTGGTTGAGCCGATCAGTGGCCGTGACCGAGAACGCGTGGAAGCCGAGGCCGGCGGTGTCGAAGGTCGCCGGGCCGCTGCACGACTGCACGCCGATCCCGGCGTCGACGACAGCTGAAGCTCGACGCGTTCGGCCCGTTCTGATCGACTGCGACGTTCGCCGCCGGTGCGCCGAAGGTGATCGCCGGTGGCGTCGAATCGACGAGGAAGAAGGTCGAGTCCGAGCCGGTCGCAGTCTGCGCGGTTGCGGTGTGGAGGCCATCGCCGCTGACGTTCACCGGACCGGTGTACGGCGCCGGTGCTCCACCGTCGATCGAGAGCGTCGCCGTGTTCGGCGCGGGCGGCACGCCGTTGACGGTGACGACGACCGAGGCGGTCGTGTCGAACCACCCGTTCGTCGGGATTCCGGGCGTCTGCACGTCCACCCCACCGGTGGCGGCCGTGGGCGGAGTCTCCTGGTAGTAGACGCCCTTGTTCGTGCTGACGGCGACGTTGCCGTGCGCGTCGACGGCCTGCACGAAGTACTGCAGGTGCGGGCCGATGAGCGGCGCGACCGCCGACCAGTTCGACGTCGTGCCGGACTGGGCCAGATCGACGAAGTGCCAGGCGGTCCCCGGGTCGCCGCTGTCCTTGTAGCCGACCAGGACGCGCTTCACCGTGCCCGCCGAGGCGCCGTCGCGGTCGGTGACGCCGACGCTGAACGCGACCTGTCCTGCGCTCGTCAGCACCTGCGCCGCGAGCGTCGAGAACACCGGCGGCGCGTAGTCGGTGCTGGCCGAACTGAAGACGACACCGTTCTCGTGCGTGAACAGGCGTTGGGTGCCGATGCCGAGCCCATCGGTCGGGCTGGCCGAGAAGAACTGCCCCTGCGCCAGCACGACCTGCTGCTTCGTGACACGCAGCCGCTTGAAGGTCGTCACCGACTGGAGCTTGCTCGGGAACGCCAGGTCGTCGAACGCGACCTCGGGCTCGGCGCCGGACGAATCGATCGTCGGCCGCGCATACACCGGGTCGAAGGTGTTCAACGGAGCGACATCCTGGGAGTTGAGCTGCGTGAGCAGCGCGCCGTGCGCCTGCTCGATCGTGATCGGCCGGATCGCCTTCGGCTCGATCGGGCGGAAGTGCTCGACGAGCAACCCGTCGGTGCCGGTGTAGTAGGAACCGCGCGCCGGCGCGTTCGTCACGACAGCCGGGCCGAAGGTGCGGTCGGCGTTGAACGACTCGACGTGCAGCCCCGTCGACGGATCGGTCGGGAACGACCCCGCGGGCGCGGCCAGCGGCGCCGCCGCCTGCGCCTGCTGCGCGAAGGGCTGCGTCTGCTGAGCCTGCGCCTGGTTCTGCGCCGGCGGCGGCGCGATGCCGCTGCCGCCGATGCGGTACATCGGCAGCCCGTAGAGGGTCAGCTCGGCCATCGCCTTCTCGTCGTAGGCACCGACGATGCCGAGGTCGCCCTTGTAGGCCTGCTTCGCAACCGTCAGCGCCTCACCGACGGTCAGGTCGGCGCCCGTCGGGTTGGTCAAGCCGGCGACCGCACCCTGGGCGAAGCGACGGTTGAGATCCTCGGAGTAGGCGATCGTGTTCGAGTCGCCGTACCCGAAGCCCGTGTTCGCGACGTACGCGGCAGCACCCTTCTGCGCGAACAGCTGTGCCCAGTCAAGATTGTTCAACGGTACGAACGCGTCGAACACGCTGAGGCCGGCATGGCAGCCCATGCTGAACACGAGCTTGTTGCCGAAGGTCTGCGTCGCCGCCGCGGCTTCAGACGCGCTGAACAGATCGGGGCCTGCGGCCGGCTTGAAGTGGTTGTGATCGGCGTGGGCGTTCAGCGAGACGATGTCCGGTGCGGGGGCGCCGTTCGAGGGGAAGAGGAGCGCGCCAGGCCCGATCAACGTGCTCTTCGTCCAGGTGTCGTTGATCGCCGTCTTGTTGGCGGTGCCCGTGGCCGCAGCGCCGAGTGCCTGGCTGACCGCGGTGGCGCCGTCCGACAGGAAGTCGTAACCGGTCGTCAGCGCGGTCGCCGGGTGGAGATGGCCCGGCGTGGTGCCGCCGATGAAGGCGTCGAGTTGCGCGCTGATGTTGGTCGGGGTCTCGACGAGCCTGCCCGTGACCAGATCCGGCACGTCGAGCTGCTGGTTGAAGAAGGGCACCGGCTCCGTGGTGCCGTACGGATCGTCGGTCAGCATCTTCGCCGCCACCAGCGACCCGCCGAGAGCGCTCGTCAGCGGGAAGGTCTCTGCATAGCCGTTCTCGGTCGAGAGGGTCGTCAGGTCGTCGAGCCGCCAGAACGGCAGGGCATCGTCGCCGCCGACGAGCACGACGTACTCGACGTTCGGGTACGTCGTACGAACGGTGTCGAGCACGTCGGCGATCGTCTTGCTGACCCCGTTGGCCTTGACGGGATCGGAGGGACAGCCGTTCCAGGCTGCGAAGGCGGCGGTCACGCGGGCGTCGGCGTCGACGTGGACGACGGCGGCCGGGAAGCCGGCGTTCGCGAAGCCGCTCAACGTCGCCTGCGAATTGAGCTTCGTCACCACGTTCGCGCCGGTGACGGTTCCGGTCGAGTAGATCCGGCTGAGCTGCTGGTCGTCGACGACGAAGAGCGTGTTCACGTCGCGCGCGACCTGACCGGTCGCGGTCGTGACCAGGGTCGTCGCGGCGGTCGCGGCGCCGAGCGTGCGCGGCGTGCAGGCCGGCGGCGCCGGCGCCGGCGTCGTCGCGACCCGCAGCATGTAGGGGTCGTTGCTGGTCGCGCCGTTGAACCCCGAGACCTGCACGGTGTAGTTGCCGCCTTCGCCGTTCGAGATCACGCTGACCGCGTCATCCTGCGTTCCGCGCAGCGTCGAGACGCCGTCGACCGGCAGACCCTGTGCCAGCGCGACGTCGTTGAGCGTCTGCGGCGCGAGCGGATCGGTTGCGTGCGTGGTCGCGAAGCCGGTGTCTGCCAGGGGCTGTCCGTCGATCGGCGGCGTCGTGCTCTGCGCCGGCCGCGGCGTCCCGCTGCCGGCCGGGCCGTAGACGACGAGGTCGTAGTCCGCGGGCAGGTGGCTCAGGTGGAAGGTCACCCGGGAGCCGGCGGGAGGAACGGGGAACTTGTAGTAGTCGACGTCGGACTTGGCGGTCAGGTAGGAGAGGTAGAACGAATCGCCCGAGCCGTTCGTGTCTGTCGTCAGCATGGGCCCGCCGGCAGGCGTGTCGTTCGGCTCGAGCGTGTCGCCGACTGCAACCGGCGCGGGCGTCGCCGCAGGCGCGAGTACCCCGCCGGCCGGTGTGATCGTCGCGGTCGCGTCAGTGGGGCCAAGCGTCAGGCTGGGCCGGGTCGTGAAGTGGAGGGTGTAGTTGGTGCCGACGTTCACGTTCACGTTCCAGCGGAGCGTCCCGTCCGGCTGCACAGTCGGGTTGCCGGGCTGATTCGGCGCGGGGACGGCATTGACCAGCAGCTGCGTGCTGCCCGCCTGGTAGACGAAGCCGTCGGGGACTTTCACGTCGAGCGCCGCCGCATGCGGCACGCCGACCGGGCCGCCGTTCGGCGCAAGGTGGAAATCGGCGGTGTAGGCGAGCGTGCTGCCCCCGGTCGAGAAGTTCTGGATCGGCGTGCCGGTGAGGTCGAGGGTCTCCCAGCTCAGCTCGCTCGGGTTCAGTAGCAGCGCGAGCACGTCGGCGTAGGTGATCCCACTGTTCGGCGGCAGGCTGTTGATCAGCTGCGCGACCGTGTAGTTGTTCAGCACGGACGGCAGCGTCCAGGCGATCACGTCGGCGAAGGTGATGTTCGCGAACGCGCCGGGAGTCGCCCTCAGCAACTGCTCCAGGGTCAGGCCCGGCTGCAGCGCGCCGCGGTTGGAGAGCAGCGTCCCGGTCGTCGGACACGCGGTCGTGCAGCTGAAGACGATGTGGATCGAGCCGACGGGGATCGAGTTGACCGGAATCGAGCCGACGGGTGAGTTCGGTCAGGTCGATCGACGACACCGGGATCGACCCGATCGGGATCGAACCGACGGGGATCGAGTTGACCGGGATCGAACCGACCGGGATCGAGCCGACCGGCGAGTACTGAATGTTGACCCGCTGCACCGTGATCGAGCCGACCGGGATGTTCCCGAGCTTGATCGAGCCGACCGGAATCGAGTTGATCGGAATCGAGCCGACCGGGATCGAACCGACCGGAATCGAGCCGACGGGTGCTCCCTGCAGCCCGACCGACACCATGGTCGTGGTCGGGGTCAGGGTCGTCGTCGACCGGCAGTTGATCGGGGGTCCGCTCAGCCACGTGCACCAGCGCTGCAGCGTGGTGTCGCTGGCGGGTTCTCCGGTCGCGGGCGGAACCGGGATCGAGCCGACCGGCGTCGAACCGAGTCCGATCGCCGCCGGGGTGAGCGAGCCGAGCGCGCTACGGCTGAGGTTGATCGACCCGACCGGAACGGAGCTGAGCCTGGTGGCGACGGCCGGTGTCGTCGCGGCCAGCGCGAGCACCTGAGCGAGGGTCACGTTCTGCAACGGCAGACCGGCGAGCGTCGTGCCTGCCAGCACCCCGGCCCAGCTCGACGGTGGTGAGAGCGGGATCGTCGAGAGCGCGATCGACGAGAGCAGGGTCTGCGTCGCGGTGAGGCCGATCGAGCTGACCGGGATCGAGCCGACCGGGATCGAGTTGACCGGGATCGAGCCGACCGGGATCGAGCCGACCGGGATCGAGCCGACCGGCGACGAGCCCAACGCGCCGGCGGCGTTGAAGAACAGTGCGGGCGGGATCGCGTTCAGCTTCACCTGCGCTGCGCCGGCCTGCACCGCCGGGGCACCGGCCGTGATGCTGACGACGCCGAGCGGCTGCACGCTGGGGTCGAACGCCGTGGCGCAGGTCGAGAACTCGGAGGTGTTGCCTGCCGGATCGGTCGCGGTCGCCGTGATCGAGTCGCCGCTGACGACGGTGCCGGCTGCCGGAGTCGCAATCGTCGAAATGAAGCTGGTCGGGAGGCCACCACTCCCGACCACCACGGTGTCGCCGCCGAGGTAGGTCTCGCCTTCGCCGTGGCCGCTCCCGTCGCAGGTCGGGCTCTTGAAGAACTCGATCGTGTACGACTGGCCCGGGGCCGCGTTGAAGTCATAGCCCACGGTGATCGACGTGCCGTTGCGCGAGGCGCTCGTCAGCACGGGGTAGTTCTGCGTCCCGTTCGCGCCACCGTCACTGTCTGCCGGACCGGGGCTGCCCGCGAGATCGTTCGTGTCGACGCCGTCGTCGTTCAGGTCGATGCCGAGGCCGATGTTCGAGTTGATCGAGTTCTGGGTGATCCTGTTGCCCGTCCCGGAGATCACCGCGACGCCGGTGAACGAGGCGCCGTTGTCGGTGACCACGTTGCCCGGGCCGATCGTGTTCTGGCTGCCGCGCACTCCGATGCCGGCGCCGATCGAGCCTCTGACCGTGTTGTACGACACCGGATTCGAGTCCGAGTCGACCGCGATGTTTTCGCCGGTCGAGTTGAGAACGGTGTTGCCGTCTCCCGGCGCTCCGCCGATCACGTTCTGCGTGGCAGCGGCCGTGAACGTGCAAGGCCCGTCGGACATCGAGATCCCGTCGTTCCCGACACCGAAATCGGGTCCCGCCGGGTCGGTGGTGTTCGAGCCGATCAGGTTCCGGACGACGGTGTTCTGCGGCGAACCGCAGATCCGGATTCCGTCGCCCCCGCCTCCGATCACGTTGTCGGCGATCGTGTTGGAGCCGACATTCGTGACCACGACACCGTCGGCCGATCCGCCGACCGTCGCGCTCTTGTCGGCGAGGAAACCGACCGCGTTGTGCTGCACGCAGTTCAAACTGCCGGTGAACGGTGAGTTGAAGTCGCCGACGAGCACCTGACGTGCGTTCGCCGCGATCACATTGCCGTCCGCCGCGATCGGGCCACCGACAGCCGTGTGGGCGCCTCTCGCCACCCAGACACCGGTGCCCGTGTTCGGGAGCGCCTGTTGTCCGGTGACGTCGAGCCCGATGTAGTTGCCGGCGACGACGTTCCCGTCCGGGCGCGCCTGCGGGCAGGTTGACGAGGACGCCGGCATCGCTGTTGCCCGCGATGACGTTGCGGTCGCCGGCGTTCGGGCCGCCGACCGTGTTCTTGTCCCCTTCGAGGACGACACCTTCGAAGTCAGAGGCGTCGATGAGTCCGTTGTCGCCGGTGCCGAGGTAGTTGCCGATCACCTGGTTGCCGTTCGACTGGACGCGAATCCCCGCCTGCCCGGCCTGGTTGAAGTCGCGAATCGCGAGCCCGCGAATCGTCGAGCCGGCCGATCCCGGCCCGAGCACCAGCCCGTCGGAGTGTCCGGCGCCGTCGCCGTTCAGGGTCACGCCCATCGTGCCGGCGGGAGCGCCGGGCTCGGTCGTGCCGTCGATCGCGACCGGAACCGTGATCGTCGGCAGGCCCGATCCGATCATGGCGATCTGCTGTGCCCCGCCGCCCGGGAAGGCGAATGTGATGCCGGCGACGCCGGGTGCAGCCGCGGCGTTGGCGGCGTTGATCGCCTCGCGAAGGGAGCAGTCGGCCGCGTTGCAGGTGCCGTCGTCGTGGTCGACGTTCGTGTTGACGACGTACGTCTGCGGCGCCTGGAGTGCGACCGCGTAGATCGCTGCGTTGTCGCAGTAGAAGATGTCGTGAGGCGGGCTGCAGTTGTCGGCCGTCTCGACCCAGTCGACGTGCAGCGTCTGGCCTGCCGACGCGGCGGCGTACGTGATCGTGTAGACCGCTGAGCGCGTGTTGACTGCCTGCGGCAGGACATCGACGAACGGCCCTGCCGACCCGTCGGACAGGGTCGCGGTGAGCGTCCCGTCTGCCCGGTTGGTGGCGACGTAGACGCGCAGCGTCCTGGTCTGCGTATTGGCAGGCACGTCGAAGCCGAAGCCGTGATTCAGCGTGCTGAGCGACTGCTGCTCGCCGTCGTGCTGGATTCCGCCTGCCACGTGGGCGGCGTTCATCGGAGTCGTGCCGTTCGCCCAGCCGAAGTAGAACGGCTCGACGGCCGGGAACTGCCCGAGGCCGCGCAGCACGACCGAGGGCGAGGGGTCGATGTTCGTCAGCGAGCTGATCTCGTTGGCGCCGAGCTTGCGGGAGTTCGGCGCGAGCGACGTGCTCGTGCCGTTGGCGGCGCTGCCCCAGATCGCCCAGTCCTCGGTGCCGAGAGCGCTGAGGTTGACGTCGGCGACCGCAGGATCCGGCTGGACGGCTCCGGTGAGCGACCCGGCACTCCCGCCGTTCACCGTCGCGCACTGCGCGAACTCGGACGTGTTGCCCGCAGGATCCGTGGCGGTCGCGGAGACGGCGTCGCCCGACGCAACGGTGACGCTCGGGAACGTCGCGCTGAACGACGCGTCGCCGGTCCCATTCGTGGTGACGTCCTGGCTCCCGACGTACAGCTGGCCCTCGCCGTAGCCGGACGGGTCGCAGGTCGGATTGGAGTAGAAGTCGAGGTGATACGTAGTCGCGGCCACGCTGTTGAGCGTGCCGTCGATAGTCGTGCCGACGGCGCTGGTCGCCTGCGTGATCACCGGGAAGTTCTGGAGATCGTTCGCGCCGGTATCAGGGTCGCCGGGGTCGTTGGCGATCACGCCGAACGGTCCGACGTCTGAGGCTGTCCAGGTCGATCCCGAGACCTGCGTTCGGCTCTCCGTGGTTCGAGAAGATCGAGTTGCCGCGGATCGAGTTACCGGTGCCGCCGTGGTCGTGATTTCGATCCCGTCGATGCCGCTGAACGCGATCGTGTTACCTGCGCCTGCGGCGAGCCCGCCGATCGTCGTATCGCTGGCCGAACTGATCAACAGCCCGGTGCCGAGGTTCCCGCGGTCGAGCGTGCCCGTCTTGTCGGTGCCGATCAGGTTCCCCTGGATCGTATTGCCCGTCGTGGATGCGTTGAGCACCACACCCTCGGTGCCGTTGCCGGAGATGACGTTGCCGGCGCCCGCGGCCAGGCCGCCGATCGTGTTGCCGGAGCCGGAATCGATCTGTACGCCAGCGCCGGTGTTCTTGAGCGCAGTCACCCCATCTGACGCCAGGCCGACGTAGTTGCCCTCGACGGCGTTTCCCGTGCCGCCCGAGACCTCGACGCCCGCGTCGTCGTTGCCGGAGACCACGTTGCGTGCGCCCGCTGTCGTGCCGCCGATCGTGTTTCCGTTCGCGTTGACGAGCACACCGCGGATGGCGTTTCCGAAGTCGAGCGTCCCCGTGGCGTCGGTGCCGATGTAGTTACCCTCGACGACGTTCCCCGTCGCGGTCGCGCCGCTGATGCTGACGCCGTCGCCATGGGTCGGCGTCGCATTGATCGCCGCGGAGATGACGTTGCGAGCAGCCGCAGTGGTGCCGCCGACAGTGTTGTTCGGCCCGTCGATGTAGATGCCCTCGTTCTGGTTCGGAACCGCCGCGTTGCCGGCCGCGTTCAGGCCGATGTAGTTGCCCTCGATCACGTTGCCGGCGGAGGCGCCGTTCAAGAAGATGATGCCGCCGTTGTCATTACCCGAGATGACGTTGCGATCACCCGGCGCAGTGCCGCCGATCGTGTTGCTCGCCGCCCCGAGGACGAGGATCCCCGACGCGCCGTTGCCGCGATCCAGCGTGCCGGTCGGATCGAGACCGAGATAGCTCCCCTGCACCTTGTTGCCGTTGCTCTCCAGCAGGATCCCGGAGGCCCCGAACCTGTCGATCGCCAGACCGCGGATCGTTGCGGCTCCTCCCGCCAGGTCCAGCCCGTACACGTTTCCGGCGTTGGTGCCATCGAGCGCGATCCCGGGCGTGTTCGGGGCCGTCCCGGGCTGCGTCGTGCCGTCGATCGTGACCGGGTCGGAGATGCTCGGCAGCTGGCTCGTGGGGGCGATCGTCCAGAGCCCCGCCGGCTCGATGTCGAACGCGATCTTGTCGGTGCCGGCTGTCGCGTTCGCGGCGTCAATCGCCTCGCGCAGGCTGCAGTGCGTGACGGTGCACGCGCCGGACTGGTCGTCTTGCGCGGTGACGACGAAGCTGGACGCCGCCGTGCCCGACATCGTCGCGCACGTCGAGAATCCCGACGTATTCCCGGCCGGATCGGTCGCGGTGGCAGTGATGATCTGACCGTTGCCCGAGGCGGGGACGGCGAGGTTGAAGCTCAAATTGCCGCTGCCATCGGTGCTCTGTGTCGAGGAGCCGAGGAATGCACCGCCCTCGCCGTTGCCACTTCCGTTGCAGGACTGGCTGCGGAAGAACTCGAGCGTGAACGACGTGCTTGCCGCGCTCGTGAGCGAGCCCTGAACCTGGATGCTTCGCACCCGAGCCGGCGCCGACGACAACACCGGCGCGCTTTGTCTGTTGTTGGCGGCGCCGACCAGGTCGATCCCCAGGCCACCGCCCGTGCCGTCGATCGAGTTCTGCGTGATCCGCGTGCCGTTGCTGAAGGACACTCGAACGCCGAAGCTCTGGTTGTTCGCGATGGTGTTCCCCGGACCGATCGTGTTGCCTCCGACCGTCGCGGCGATTCCGCCGGAGTCGTTCGAGTCGATGCGGTTGCCGCTGACCGTGTTGGGCTCGGAATCGAGCTCCACGCCTACGTCGTTGCTCGTGCTGATCCGGTTGTGCGTCAGGGTATTACCCGTCGACCCGTTGATCATGCGCACCCCTTGGCCGTTCGTCGTCGCGAAGGGTGTGCCGTTCGTGTCGGTGCCGATGAAGTTGCCGCTGACCGTGTTGTCGTCGCCGCCGAAGAGCAGGATTCCGACGTCGCCGCCGGCACCTGCGATCACGTTCGCGCCGGCGCCGGGGGTGCCGATCGTGTTGTTGTCGGCGCCCGTGTCCAGCTCCACGCCGGTGTCACCTGAGTACACCGACGTCTGACTCGCGTTGGGGCCGATCAGGTTTCCCTGGACGGTGACGTTGGTCGCGCCGGCGATCACGATCCCTTCCTGGTCGAACCCGGAGATCACGTTCCGGGTACCCGGGCCGGTACCGCCGATGATCGCGGCCGTGCCACCGCTGATGTCGATGCCTACGAAGCTCGAACCCATGAAGCCCTCGCCGTCAGGGGTCGTGCCGATGTAGTTGCCCTCGATCACGGCACCGACTCCCCCGGTGATCGCGATGCCGGTCCCGTTGTTCGAGATCACGTTCCGGTCGGCTGCGGTGGTCCCGCCGATCAGGGAACCGCCCGAGAAGGCGATGCCCGTCCCGTTGCCGAGGCCGACCGGTCCCGGCGCTGTCGGTGCCGATGAAGTTCCCGGCGACGAGCACCGAGTCGGACGCGAGATCGAGCGCGGTGGCTGAAGTTCGTGATCGTGAGACCCCGTACCTGCGCCTGGGCGGCGGCCGGAATCGCGAACACCAGGCCCGTGCCGGCGACGGACGAGCCGTCGATCACGCGGATGCTGACCCGGGCGTCGATCCGTCGATCATCACCTGACCGGTGATCGGCGGCAGGCTCGTCGTCGGGGTGATCACCGAGTTCGAGAAGGTGAGGTTGAAATCGATCGTGTCGACGCCCGGGCTGCCGTTTGCGTCGAGAATCGCCTGGCGGAGCGTCCCTGCACCCGAGTCCTGATTCGAGCTGACGGTGAACGTGGCCGCGAACGCCGACGGCGCCAGGGCAAGCGCAAGCAGCGCCACAAGTCCAGCACACGCTCGCCGCAGCATTCCTCTCCTCACTTGACTCCCCGTCGTCCGCTCGCAGTGGCAGCCAAGTGAGGCTGCGAGCACCCCATCCTCGCGTGCGGCGTTGCGAAAATCAAGATCCCGCCCCGCCGGCAGGCAGCGCAGGCGGCGCGATGCTAGGAAGGGACCGTGACCGAGACCGCCGCCCAGTCCACGTTCGCGCCGTACCTGCCGCGGCTGGTGCGCGGCTGGAGCGAGGACCCTGCCGGGCCGCGGGCGCGAACGCTCGACGGCTCGCTGGTTTCGGTCGACATCTCCGGGTTCACCGCGCTCGCCGAGCAGCTCGCGGTGAACGGCAAGGCAGGCGCCGAGGAGCTCGTCGGCCGGATCTCGGCCGTCTTCGACGACCTGATCGGGGTCGCCGAGCGGCACGGCGGCGACGTGCTCAAGTTCCGGGGCGACGCACTGCTGCTCTTCTTCGGTGGTGAGCGGCATGGCGAGCGCGCCTGCGGTGCTGCGTCGGACATGCAGTGGACGATCGAGGAAGTCGGCAGCGCCGACAGCTCGGTCGGCCCGGTCGAGTTGCGGATGTCGGCCGGTGTCCACTCCGGCGGCTGCAACTTCTTCCTCACCGAGGCTCCCCATCGCGAGCTGATCGTGTGCGGGCCGGCAGCGACCCGCGTGTTCGAGCTCGAGGATCTCGCCACGGCCGGCGAAATCATCGTCAGCGCCGAGACTGCCGCGTCAGTCGACCCGGCGTGGCTCGGTGACGAGCGGGATGGTGCGCGGCTGATGATCCGGCTCGAGCCCGGCTCGAGCCGGATCCCGCCTCCGCCCGCCGTGCCCGGACGTGACCTCGAGCTGTACGTGCCGGCTCCGCTCCGCGCTCACCTCGCCGTGGCAAGCGGCGAAGCCGAGCATCGCCACGTCTGCGTCGCATTCGTGAAGGTCTCGGGCACCGACGACGTGATCGCCGAACAAGGCCCTGAAGAGCTGCTCCGGCGGCTCGACACGCTGGCCGCCGCCGTCGGCGCCGCGTGCACGAGCTACGGGATCACCTGGCTCGAGTCGGACATCGACGTGAACGCGTTCAAGCTCTACCTGACCGCCGGCGCGCCGTCGAGCACGGGCGACGACGTCGAGGGGATGCTGCGCGCGCTCCGCGAGCTCGTGGCGGTCGAGATCGGGCTGCCGATCCGGGCCGGCGTCCATCGCGGCAGCGTGTTCACGGGGGACATCGGCGCCGTCACGCGACGGACGTACGCCGTGATGGGCGACGCCGTCAACCTCGCCGCGCGGCTGACGGGGCGCGCACAACCCGGCGACGTGCTCGCCACCGCCGACGTGCTCGACCGCACTCGCACGCTCTATGCGACCGACCGCGAGCCTCTGCTCGTCAAGGGCAAGGAGCGCGCCGTGATGGCGCATCACGTGGGCGAACCCACCGGCCGCCGCGAGCTCGCGCAGGTCGACACGATCCCGATCGTCGGCCGCGGCGCCGAGCTCGAGATCCTCCGCGGGGCGATCGACGCCGCCCGCCTGCGCCAACTGCAGGCGATCGAGATCGTCGCCGAGCCGGGGATGGGCAAGTCGCGCCTCGTCCGCGAGCTGCCGGGGCTGGCGCTCGGCTTCCAGCAGCTACGAGCGGCGGTCGAACCGTACGCCGCCACCGAGTCGTACTCGATCTGGCGCGAGCTCCTACGCCCGCTCGCCGGGATCACACCCGACCGCTCCCGTGAGGAGGCAGGCGCCCAGCTCGCTCCGTGGGTGCAATCGGTCATGCCCGACCTCGCGCCCTGGCTACCGCTACTCGCCGTGCCGTTCGATGCGAGCGTGCCGTCGACGCCCGAGACCAACGCACTCGACCCGGCACACAGTCGCGATCGCTTGCACGCGACCGTCGAGACATTCCTCGAGCGGGTACTGATGATGCCGACCCTGATCGTCGTCGAGGACACGCACTGGCTCGACGACGCATCACTGTTCCTGCTCCGGCACCTCCTCGCACACCCCGCGCCGCGCCCCTGGCTCGTCTGTGTGACGGCGCGTCCGGGCGCCGAGTCGATTCTGTCCAAGGAAGGCCCCGGCGCGCGCATCGATCTGCAGCCGCTGACGGACGACGATGCAGAGGCGTTCGCGTTGGCGGTGGCGCAGGAGCACGCCCTGTCGACGGACACCGTCGAGACGCTCGCCGGCCGTGCCGGAGGCAACCCGTTGTTCCTCCGCGAGCTCGTCTTCGCCGCGCGGCACGGCGCACCGGAAGACGTCCCCGAGTCGATCGAGACGTTGCTCACGACTCGGATCGACACCCTTGAACCCGCCGACCGGATGCTGCTTCGCTACGCATCCGTCGTCGGACCGACGTTCGAGCTCGCGCTGCTGGAAGAGATCCTGGACGGTGAGATCGAGGGCGCGGGGGACGAAACTCGCTGGGACCGGCTCGGCGAGTTCGTCGTGCCCGGCAGCCAGGGGGCGCTCGCTTTCCGCCACGACCTGATGCGCGCAACGGCGTACGAGGGGTTGTCGTTCCGCCGCCGTCGCGAGATCCACGGCCGGGTCGGGCAGGCACTCGAGCTGCGACTGGGAGATCGCGTCGACGAAGAGGCCGCGCTTCTCTCGCTGCACTTTGCCGAAGCCGGAGACCACGAGCGCGGCTGGCGCTACGCGGTCCTGGCGGGACGCCGCGCGAAGGCGGGCCTCGCAAACATCGTTGCCGCGGAGTTGTTCGAACGTGCGCTCAACGCCGCCGACGCGCTGGAAGGTGCCGTAGCTGCAGCGGAGGCGGCTGACGTTGCCGAGGCACTCGGCGACGTGTGCGAGCACTTCGGAGCCTATGAGCGTGCCGGCGCGGCGTACGAGCGCGTGCTGCGCCTCCTCCCGGACGATCCGGCGACCGAGACTCGCCTATACGCCAAGCGCGGGGCGCTCGCCGAGCGCGTCGGCGCCTACGAGGACGCGTTCTCGATCTACGAAGAGGGCCTCGCGCTCCTGGACCGACTGCCGTCCAGCGACGAACTGCTGGAGAACCGCACCGAGATCGAGCTCGGCGCTGCTGGTATTCGTTTTCGCCAGGGGCAGCCCGACGAGTGCGTGCGCTGGGCGGAGATCGCGGCAGCGCATGCGGAGGAGGTCGGCGACCGGGGCCGACTCGCCCATGCGTACTACCTGATGGCTGCGGGCTACAACGAGCTCGGCCGGCCCGAAGGGCTGGCGTTCTGCGAACTCGCACTGCCGATCTACGAGGAGCTCTCCGACTTCGGAGGGATGGGCAGGACGCTGAACAACCTCGGCATCCGGCTCTACTACGAGGGGCGCTGGGACGAGGCGGTTGCGGCCTATCGTCGCGGGCGCGAAGCACTTGAACGCGCCGGAGACGTGGTCGGTGAGGCGACGCTCGCGAACAACGAGGGCGAAGTGTTGTCCGATCAGGGGCGGCTGGACGACGCGCAGGAGCCGTTTCGCCACTTCGCGCGGGTCTGCAAGGCGGCCGGCTATGCATTCGGCGAAGGAGCTGCTCTGAACAACCTCGCGCGGCTCGAGGCACGCGCGGGTCGGTTCGAAGAGGCGCACACGCTGTTCGACGAGGCCCACGGCCTCTTCGAGCGGATCGGCTCGGCCGGCTTCGAGCTGGAGGCGCTCGCCCGGCAGAGCGAGTGCCTTGTCTTCGAGGGCCGCCACGCGGAGGCGATCGCCGCGCTTGAGGCACGGGACTACGAGGGGCAGACAGGGCCGACACGCATTCTCCTCGAGCGGACGCTGGGGTACGCACTCCACCAGGCGCGACGACCCGAGGAAGCCAGAACCCATCTGACCGAGAGCGTCGAGTTCGCGCGCCGGGTCGGGTCGGAGTACGAGACGGCCATCTCGCTGCGCGCCCTCGCGGATACCGGCAACGCCGGCGCCGACGTGCGGGCCGAGTCCGACGCGACACTCGAACGGCTCGGCGTCGTGTTCGTTCCGGTGGTTCCGCTGCCCTAGCGCCCGGCGCCCATCAGCCGATCGAGCTTCGCCTCGAGCTCGTCGAAGCGCCGCTCGATCATCTCCCTGTCGCTCAACTCTTGCTGCTCGTGCCCGACGTCGGTGTCACGCGTCGCGCGAGCGACGAAGGTCGACGTGATCACGGCGGTGAGGATCGCGATGAATGCAACCCCTTCGAGCATCACGGCCGCGCCGACGATTCGACCCGAGACGCGGTGCGGTGTGACGTCGCCGTAGCCGACCGTCGTCACCGTCTGGACCGCCCACCACATCCCGACCCAGACATTCGAATACTCCTGGTGGTCGATGAACCGGATCAGCACACCGGCGCCGATGACGACGATCGTCGTCGCGAGGACGATCACGCTCGCAGCCCCGCGAATCGTCGGCGGACGCTCCATGAATTTGGCGAACCGCCTTGCGAGCGGCCTTACACGCTGCACGCCGAGGACGTTACGACACGCTGCGGATGCCTATCGTCGCGGGTCGGCCGACTCGACCTGCGGCCGGCTCTCGGCGTGCTTCTCGACGATCGCGTACGTCGGGTGCAGTTCGGCGACGCGCTCGATCGCCGGTGCGTCATGACCCGGTAGGACGACGAACCGCCAGGGGTTCTGGCGCAGCCACTCGTACTCCGCGAACGGCATCGTCAGCGATCGCCGGCAGTCGCGGTCGGAGCATTCGCAAACCAGTTCGAGCTCCGTCGGAAGTGGCAGTCCAGGCCCGCCGTGCGCGACCACTTCGTTGACGCCCCGGAACGCGATCTCGTTCTGGGCCAGCCTCGCGTCGCGCGGCGACGCATCTTCCGCGGCGTCGCTGAGCCGCCGCTCGTAGTCCGCGACCAGCGCCCGAGCGTCCTGCGCACCCAGCCCTGTCAGCCGCACGAGATAGTCGAGCAGATCGCCGCCGGTGTAGCCCGCCTCGACCAACTCGTTGAAGACGAACTCCCGACGGCGCTCCCCCAGTTCGAGCTCGGCCGCGACCCGGTCGGGATCGTCGCCCGTGGCAGCAGCGAGCCACGTCGCGAGATCGTCGTTCACCATGAGGGAGGTATGCCCGCCACGCGCACAGCTGAATCGGTCGCCACCCCTAGTCCCCTTCGTCCTCGAGGATCTGCTTGAGCCGTGTGAGATCGTTGCGGTTCGCTCGTCTCATCGCCGACGCCATCAACGGTGCCGCCATTCGGGACGAGAGCCCGCTCGGCTCGCCCCGGTTGCGGAGCGTCATCCGCGTCGCGCCGTCCGCGGCGTCCTCCCAGGTATAGGTCGTCTCGACCGCGAAAGGCCCGTCGGCGGTGCGCATGACGAGGCGCTCCAGCGGGACGAACTCGGTCACCTCATACGTGTAGGAAAGCCGCCGGCCGAGCAACGCGCCGACGAACTCGACCCGCGAGCCGACGCCGAACGGCCGTCGCTTCTGTTTCGCCGACTTCCACTCGACCCGTTCGACGTTCTCGTACCACTCGGTCGCGTGGTTCGGATCGGCCGCGTACCTGGCGACCTCGGCGCGCGGGCGATCGATCTCGATCTCGGTCCGGACGTCGACCGCCACGAGCCGACTCTAGCCGCACGCGACCCCGAGAACTTGCCGGAGTCGTGGGCTCACGCAGAGCTCGGTTGCGCGAGCGTCGGTGCGGCACGGATCGCTGGGCTGAGCGTTCCCCAGAGCGCGAGGACCAGCCCGACGACGGCGAAGCAGCCGACCATCACGCGCGCCGACGTCGAGTCGAGCAGCAACCCGGCGACGAGCGGCCCGAGTGGTGCCACCAGCAATGAGATCGAGCTGCGGACGCTCTCGACTCGTCCCGAGCAGCCGGTCCGGCGTCAGTGCGACGCGGTACCCCACCACGACCGAGTCTGTGACCGGCGCCGCGAGCCCGAAGGGGACGAGTCGCCGCGGTCAGGACATAGACGTTCGGCCAGATCACGAACGCCCACGCCGCACTCCACGTCCAGAGCTCGAGCAGCAGGATCTGCCGGATCGAAAGGGTGCGACGGACGAGCGGCGATGCGAGCGCGCCGACCAGGAGCGCGCCGCCCAGCACGGCCGTGAGCAGCCCGATCGCGCCGCCGGAGAGACCCTGTCCCTCACCGACGACGACGATCGCCAGCAGCATCCCCGGCGCGATGAAGTTGCCGATCCCGTACAGGAGGGCGCACGTCCGGAGGAATGGCTCCTGCCAGAGAAACCTGATCCCGTCGGCGATCTGCGTTCGAAGCCGCGAGAGGTCGCGATCGCGAGGCTCCTGGAACGGCGCACGCATGGCGAGCAACGAGAGTGTCGAGAAGCCGTAGGAGACGGCGTCGAAGAAGAACGGCACCGCGCGGCCGAGACCGAAGAGCGCGCCGCCGAGCGGCGGACCACCGAGCTGCACGATCGCCCGGCGCGCCTCTTGCGCGCCTGCCGCGTCGGCGAGTTGCTCTGCCGGCACGACCGCACGCAAGGCTCCCGCCTGCGCGGCGGCGAACACCGTCGATCCGGTTCCCTCGACGAACGCGACGACGAGGATCGCCCAGACCGACGCGTGACCCGCAACCACGGCAACCGCCAGACACGCGATCGCCGCGGCACGCACCGCGTCCGCGGCGATCATCACGCGCCTGCGGTTCCAACGGTCGGCCGCGACGCCGGCCAACAGTCCGAACAAGCCATACGGGGTCAGCCGCGCGAACGCGACGAGCCCGGCTTGCGCGGCCGAGTGCGACAACGCGAGCACGAGCAACGGGTAGGCGATCGTCGTCGTCTGCGTGCCGGCCGTGGACAGGAGCTGGCCGGCCTGCAGCAGGACGAACTCGCGGTTCCGCCGCAGGGGCAACTTCAACTCGGCACGGAACCGTTCCCGCTAGCCGCTCTGCTCGAAGCGCAGCGTCACGAGCGCACCGGCATGCCGCACGTGCTTGATCATCCGCTTCCGCGCAGCGGCCGCGTTTCGGCGTTCGATCGCCTCGAGGATTCGCCTCATGCTCGTGCACGTTCTCGGCGAGGAGCGTCGCGCTCTCGCCGAGCACGATACGCGTCAGGTCGCGCGGGAAGCTGCGGTGCAGGTGGACGAGCGTCGCCACGAGGACGTCGTTGGCCGCGCGCATCTTGGATCAGCTGGTGGAAGCGATCGTTGGCGTGGCGCCAGCGTTCGATCTCCTCGTCCGGGACGACACCGGCCGCCGTCAGAACGCACACGCATCATCCGCGCGAGCGTCTCCCTGAACTCCGACTGGGCTTCGTGGAGACCGTCGAGCTGCGACGTGCTGGATCCGCTCGGCGGCGAGCTCCGCAGCCAGCCCCTCGAGCTCGGCGCGCACCTCGTACGCATCCCGGATCTCGCGCGACGACGGCCCCCGCACGAGGGCCCCGCGATTGGGCTGCAGCTCGACGAGGCCGCTCGCCTGGAGCTTCCGGAGCGCCTCGCGGATCGGCGTTCGACTGACGCCGAACTCCTCGGCGAGCGCCTCCTGCCGGAGCCGCGTCCCCGAGACGAGCTCGCCGCTCACCATGCGCGCCTGCAGCGTCGCGCGCGAGCTTGTCGACGAGCGCCGACCGATCCTCCACGGCGTGCGTCACGAAAGCCGTGCTCCTGGACGCAGGCCGTCGCGCACCAGCTTGACGCCGACGACCGCCACGAAGCCGGCGAACACGATGCGAAGCGTGGCTGCCGGTAGCGCGAGGGCGAGCAGCGCGCCCAGCACGGCGCCGACCGACGCCGACGACGCCGAAGCGAACCGCGAGCCCGAGCGTTGCCGACGCCGCGCCGGCGCAGGGCGAGGGTGCCGGCGATCGCGGTCGGCAGGATCACGAGCAGCGACGTCGCCTCCGCCGCGTGCTGTGACAGGCCGACGGCGAGCGTCAGGAACGGCACCAGCAGCGTGCCGCCACCGACGCCGAGGAGACCCGAGGCGACGCCGGCGAGCGACGCCGAAGCGCAACGAGGGCGACGTAGAAGCGTCGCCCCGGTCATCGCGCGCACCGACCATAAGCACGCGCGACGGCGAGGAGGAAGCATGCCGAAGACCGATCTTCAGAACCCGCTCATCGAGCCGGGCGAGCAGGCCCGGCCCGAGTCGCGCGCCGAAGATCGAGCCCGCGGCGAGGGCCGACCGCCGGGCCGACGCCGGACTTCGCCGGCGATCCCGTACGTGAGCGATCCCGCGCGATGCTGATCGGGATGATCGCCCCGAGCGAGGCGGCATGCGCGTCACGCTGCCCGTAGCGCGCCCAGAGCACGAGCAGCGGCACCATGACGATCGCCGCCGCCGACTCCGAGCAGCCCCGAGAGGACGCCCGCCGACGACCCCGATCGCGACGAGCTGACGGCGTCGAGCCGTGGCACGGCGCGAGCGGGCCGCTCGGCTCGGCGCGGGAGGCTCGCCTGGGCGCCGCCATCGAGACGCGACATCTAACGCATCTGGATCCAGTTGACAAGGAAGTGGATCCAAACTAGACTCGCTAGCTTCCCGGTCTCCCGGGATCTGATCCCACCACGGAAGGACGAATGCGATGAGCCGCATCAGCTTTCGCGCGACCGCCGTGCTCGCGGGCGTGGCGGTCGCCCTCCTCGCCGCGCGCCGCGGCCGCCGCAGCCGTCGGGGTCGACCGGCACAGCGGTCAAGAACGGCGGCACGCTCGACGTCGGGCTACCGCCGAGGAGCCCGACGCCCTCGACCCGACGCTCGCGCGCACGTTCGTCGGGCGCGATGGTGTTCCTGCACATGTGCGAGAAGCTCTACGACCTCGAACTCGAAGGCTCAGATCGTGCCGCAGCTCGCCGCGGCGCTGCCGAAGATCTCGAAGGACAAGCTCACGGTCACGATCCGCTCCGCACCGGGATCAAGTTCAACGACGGCACGCCGTTCAACGCGGCTGCCGTCAAGAAGACGCTCGACCGCGCACAAGACCTGAAGGGCTCGGCGCGCGCGAGCGAGATCTCGCCCGATCAGCGTCGGTCGACGGCGCAGGGGCCGTCCACGGTCGATCCTCCACCTGCAAGCCGCCGTACTCGCCGCTCACCGCACAGCTCGCCGACCGCTCCGGGATGATCATGTCGCCGAAGCAGCTCGACGAGCTCGGCGCCAAGTTCGCGACGAACCCGGTCTGCGTCGGCCCGTTCATGTTCAAGGACCGCGTCGCCGGGCGACCACATCACGCTCGTCAAGTCGCCGTACTACTACGCCAAGAAGAAGGTCCACCTCGACAAGATCGTGTTCAAGATCATCACCGACCCGCGCGCCGCGGTCGCAGAACCTGCGGGCCGGCGACATCGATGTCGAGGCACTCGACGCATCCACGTCGACCGAGCTGCCGGCGATCAAGCAGCGACACGAGCCTGCGCGTCGATCAAGCGACGCGATCGGCTACCAGGGCATCACGATCAACATCGGGAACAAGAACGGCCTCAACAAGGCGTACTAGAACATCGGCACGCCGACTCGCGAGAGTCGCCGTACCTGCGCAAGGCGTTCGAGCTCGCGCTCGACCGCAAGCCGATCAACAAGGTCGTGTTCGGCGGCACGCTGAACAGCCCGGCTGCTACCCGATCTCGCCGTCGAGCCCGTGGTACGCCGCACGAAGGGCTCACGTGCACCTGCCGACAACTCGACGCGGCGAAGAAGCTCGTCAAGGCGTCGGGCGTCTCGAACCCGATCGACGTGCATCTGATGATCGGCACCGACCCGGTCGCGCGCGCGCCTCGGCGCAGTTCATCCAGGCCGAGGAGAAGGCGGTCGGCATCAACGTCGATCCTCGAGCCGACCGAGTTCATGACGTCGCTCAACGCGGCCGACGCCGGCAACTTACGACACGTTCGCGGTCGGCTGGTCGGGCCGCGTCGACCCGGACGGCAACATCTACCAGTTCGTCACCACGAAGGGCTCGCAGAACGACAGCGGCTACTCGAACCCGCAGCTCGACAAGATCCTCGAACCAGCGCGCGCAAGTCTGAAGCTGACAAGCCCGGCATCGACGCTCTACCACGCGGCGCTCATGCAGATCATCCACAGGACCGGCCGCTGATCTACCTCTACCACCCGGTCAACTGGTACGGCGTCACCAAGAAGGTCGCCGGCGTGCAGATCTACGGCGACGGCTGATCCGCGCGCAATCGCCGGCTTCACGAAGTAGCGGGCGTCGGAGGAACGACGACGATGGGCGGCTTCCTCCTCCGCAAGGTCGGAGCCGCCCTCATCGTCCTCCTGCTCGCGAGCATGCTCGTCTTCCTCGGCGTGCGCGCGCTCCCGGGCGACCCGGCGATCGCGCTCGGCGCCGAGAACCGCGACCCGGCGGTGCTGGAGGCGATCCGGCACCACTACGGCCTCGACCAGCCGTCCGGTGCAGTACGTGAAGTGGCTCGGCTCGCGTCTGCGCGGCGACCTCGGCGCGACCAGCGCGAGCTGCCGGTCGCGCACACGATCGTCAGCGGCTGCCGATCACGCTCGAGCTCGCGTTCCTCGCGATCATCGTCGGCGATCGCTGATCGGGATCCCCGCCGGGATCATCGCGGCGGTCCGGCGCGGCAAGCCGAGCGACTACGCGGCGACGGCGGCGCGCTCGTCGGCCTGTCCGTGCCGCACTTCTGGCTCGGCCTGATGATGATCATCTTCTTCGCCGTCGACCTGCACTGGCTGCCGGCCGAGCGGCTACGTGCCCGTTCAGGCAGGACCCGGTCGAGAACCTCGAGCAATGGTGATGCCCGCGATCGTCCTCGGCACCGGGCTCTCGGCGGTCCTGATGCGGCAGATGCGCTCGTCGATGCTGACTCGCTCGGCGCCGACTACGTCCGGACGGCGCGCGCGAAGGGCCTGTCGCGAGCGCTCCGTCGTCGTCAAGCACGCGCTGCGCAACAGCCTGATCACGGTGACGACGATCATCGGCCTCCAGCTCGGCGCCCTCATCTCCGGGGTCGTCGATCACGGAGCCGATCTTCGTCATCCCCGGCTTCGGCCGGCTGACGATCGACGCCGTCAACCAGCGTGACTACACGCTGATCCAGGGCGTCGTGCTCGTCGCGGCCGCCGGCTACGTCATCGTCAACCTGATGGTCGACCTCCTCTACTCGCTGCTGAACCCGCGGATCCGGGTCGTCGGGAGCGCCGTCATGAGCTACGTCGAGCACGCCGCCGCCGACGCTCTCGCCGCGGGCGCGGCGCCGGCGGCTGCTGCGCAAGCGGTTCCTGCGGCGGCCGATCGCGGTCATCGGGCTCGTCGTCGTCGATCGGCGTTCGTCCTCATCGCGATCTTCGCGCCGTGGATCGCGCCGTACTCGGCCTCGGCGACCGACTTCAACGCGTTGCTCGCCCAGCCGTCGCGCGAGCACCTGCTCGGCACCGACGAGCTCGGCCGCGACGTCTTCTCGCGGCTCATCTGGGGCGCGCGGGCATCGATCAGGCCGGCGTCTTCGCGACGTTGCTCGCGATGGTGATCGCGCGTGCCGATCGGGCTCGTCGCCGGCTACTACCGCGGCTGGATCGACCCGGTGATCCGCGGCTGACCGACGTCGCTGCTCGCGTTCCCGTTCCTCATCCTCGCGGTCGGGCTCGCGGCGATCCTCGGGCCGTCGCTGCTGCAACGCGACGATCGCGCTCGGCATCGGCGCCGCTCCCGGCGCTGATCCGCGTCGCGCGCGGCGAGGCGCTCGCGCTGCGCGAGGAGGACTACGTGCGCGCCGCGGTCGCGAACGGCGCGAGCGACGCGACGATCATCTTCCGGCACATCCTCCCGAACATGACGCTCGACGCTGATCGTGCAGGCGACGGTGACGATTCCGGCTGCGATCATCGGCGAGGCGGTGCTCTCGTTCCTCGGGCTCGGCGTCCAGCCGCCGACGCCGTCGTGGGGCGTGATGCTCGCCGACGCGCAGGCTACCTCACGCAGGCGCCGCGGCTTGCGGTCTATCCCGGGCTCGCGATCTTCTTCTGCTCGCTCTCGTTCAACCTGCTCGGCGACGGCCTGCGCGACGTCCTCGACCCGCGGACGACGCGCTGATGAGCGGCGCCGCTGCTCGAGGTCGACGGGACCTCTCGCGTGCGCTTCGAGACCGACGACGGCGCCGGTCCAGGCGGTCGACGAGCTCTCGTTCGCGCTCGGCGAGCGCGAGGTGCTCGGCATCGTCGGCGAGTCCGGCTGCGGCAAGAGCGTCACGCTGCATGTCGCTGCTGCGGCTGCTGCCGCCGAGACGGCAGGTGTCGCGGGCAGCGCGCTCTTCGACGGCGTCGACCTGCTCGCGCTGCTCGACGCGCCAGCTGCGGCAAGATCCGCGGCCGCGAGATCGCGTTCGTCTTCCAGGAGCCGATGACCTCGCTGAACCCGGCGTTCCGGTCGGCCGCCAGATCGGCGAGGTGCTGCGCCGCCACCTCGGGCTCTCGCGCGCGCGGCGCGCAGGCGCGCGCGGTCGAGCTGCTCGACCTCGTCCGGCATCCCCGCGCCCGAGCGCCGCGTCGACGAGTACCCGCACCAGCTCTCCGGCGGGATGCGGCAGCGGGTGATGATCGCGATGGCGCTCGCCTGCGACCCGAAGGTGCTGATCGCCGACGAGCCGACGACCGCGCTCGACGTGACGATCCAGGCCGGCATCCTCGACCTGATGCGCGACATCCGCGAGCGGCTCGGCACCGCGATCGTGCTGATCACGCACAACCTCGGCGTCGTCGCCGACATCGCCGACCGCGTCGCTCGTCATGTACGCCGGCCGCAAGGCCGAGGAGGCGCCGGTCGCACGAGCTGTTCGCGCGCCCGCAGCACCCGTACACGATCGGCCTGCTCGGCGCGATCCCGCGCCCGGCGCGGCGCGCGACGGCCGGCTGCAGGAGATCCCGGGCCGCGTGCCGTCGCTCGCGCGAGCCCGCCGAGCGACTGCGCGTTCGCCGACCGCTGCCCGCGCGCCGACGAGCGATCGCGCGACGCGAGGTGCCGGAGCTGCGCGAGGTCCGGCCCGGACCACCTCGTCGCCTGCTTCCATCCCGGGAGCCGGATGACCGACGTCGACGAGTGACCGCCGCCGGTACTCGAGGTCGACAGACCTCGTCAAGCACTTCCACGTCGGCTCGCAGCTGCTCGGCGGCGGCGGGCTCGTGCACGCGGTCGACGGCGTCTCGTTCGCGATCGCGCCGGGCGAGATGCTCGGGCCTCGTCGGCGAGTCGGGCAGCGGCAAGTCGACGGTCGGCGAACTGCGTCCTGCGGCTCGTCGAGCCGACGGCCGGCGACGATCCGCCTCAACGGCCTCGACATCACGCATCTCTCGCGGCGCGCGCTGCGGCCGCTGCGGCGCGAGATGCACATGGTCTTCCAGGATCCGTACTCGTCGCTCAACCCGCGGATGACGTGCGGCGAGATCGTCGGCGAGCCGCTGCGGCTGCACCACCTCGCGCGCGGCCGCGAGCTCGACAGCGCGTGTCGGCGAGCTGTTCGAACAGGTCGGGCTGCGCGCCGAGCTGCGCCACCGCTACCCGCACGAGCTCTCGGGCGGCCAGCGCCAGCGCGTCGGGCTCGCGCGCGCGCTCGTCGTCGAGCCGGCGCTGCTCGTCGCCGACGAGCCCGTCTCGGCGCTCGACGTGTCGGTGCAGGCGTCGATCCTCAACCTGCTGCGCGACCTCCAGCGCGACATGGGCTTCTCTTGCCTCTTCATCACCCACGACCTCGCGACGGTCGAGTTCCTCTGCGACCGCGTCGCGGTGATGTACCTCGGCCAGATCGTCGAGCGGCGCCGACGCGACGAGCTCTTCGCGACGCCGCAGCACCCGTACACGCAGGCGCTGCTCTCGGCCGCGGTCGTGCCGGACCCGGCGTGCGCAGCGCGACGCGCACGCGCGTCGTCCTCGAGGGCGACATCCCGAGCCCGCTCGCGCCGCCGTCCGGCTGCCGCTTCCGCACCCGCTGCCCGCTCGCAGCCGCAGTCGGCGCCGCGCTCGACGACGACGAGCCGGCGCTCGTCGACGGTCGGCGACGGGCACCTCGTCGCCTGCCATCTCGTCGCGCGCGGGCGACGCGACCCGCACCTGGTCGACCTGGCGAGTCGACGTCACGATGAGCTTCACGACCCGGCCCGAGCTGCGCGGCACGTTCGGCATGGTCGCCTCGACCCACTGGCTCGCCTCGGCCGCCGGGATGGCCGTGCTCGAGCGCGGCGGCAACGCGTTCGACGCCGCCGTCGCGGCCGGCTTCACGCTGCAGGTCGTCGAGCCGCACCTGAACGGGCCCGGCGGCGACCTGCCCGCGGTCTTCTGGCCGGCGCCGCGCGGCGAGCCGCTCGTGCTCTGCGCGCAGGGCGTCGCGCCTCGCGGCGGCGACGATCGAGCGCTACCGCGACGGCTCGGGCTCGAGCTGGTGCCCGGCACCGGGCCCGCTCGCCGCGTTCGTCCCGGGCGCCTTCGGCGGCTGGCTCGCGATGCTGCGCGAGCTACGGGACGCTGCGGCTCGCGCGACGTGCTCGAGTTCGCGATCGGCTACGCCGAGCACGGGTATCCCGTCGTCGCCGCAAGTCGCCGGAGCGATTCGCAACGTCGAGCAGCTCTTTCGCAGGAGTGGACGACCTCAGCCGACGTCTACCTGCCTGTGCCCGAGCCCGGAGCGCTGGCGCGGAACCCGGCGCTCGCGGCCACCTACCGGCGGGTGGTCGACGGAGGCAGAAGCAGGCGCGACCGACCGGGAAGGGCAGATCGACGCGGCGCATGACGTCTGGTACCGCGGGCTTCGTCGCCGAGGCGATCGACCGGCTTCTCGTCGCGCGCCTGGCTCGACAGCTCCGGCGAGCGGCACAGCGGGCTGCTCGCGGAGCGACGATCTCGCCGACTGGCGACCTCGCTCGAGCCGCCGCTCGCGGTCGACTACCACGGGCTGACTGTGTTGAAGGCGGGGCCGTGGAGCCAGGCGCCCGTCTTCCTGCAGCAGCTCGCGTCTGCTCGACGGCTTCGATCTCCGTGAGCTGGGCCAGTCGACGCGCGCGTACGTGCACGTCTGACCGAGTGCGCGAAGCTCGCCTTCGCCGACCGCGAGGCGTGGTACGGGGACCCCGATTCGTCGACGTGCCGATCGACGAGCTGCTCTCCCGCGGGTACGCGACGAGCGTCGCAAGCTGGTCGGCGACGACGCCGCGGCGCTCCTCGCACCGGGCTCGCCGGCGGCGTCGAGCCGCGCCTGGCGGCCGTCGACGTCGACTCCGAGCATGGCGAGGCGGCCGGGGTCGGCGAGCCGACGCGAGCGGGACGAAAGGGGACACCGTCCACCTGGACGTCGTCGACCGCTTCGGGAACATGGTCTCGGCCACGCCGAGCGGCGGCTGGCTCTAGGGCTCGCCGGTGATGCCCGAGCTCGGCTTCTGCCTCGGCACTCGCGCTCAGATGTTCTGGCTCGAAGAAGGGCCTGCCGAACTCGCTCGAGCCGGGCAAGCGTCCGCGGACGACGCTCTCGCCGACGCTCGTCGCACGCGACGGGCGAGCCGTACCTCGCATTCGGCACGCCCGGCGGCGACCAGCAGGACCAGTGGACGCTGCACGCCCTGCTCGGCCATGTCCATTTCGGGCTCGACCTGCAGGCGGCGATCGACGCGCCGAACCACCACACCGAGGCGTTTCCGAGCTCGTTCTACCCGCGGCAGACGCGACCTCGCCACCTCGCAGTCGAGGACCGAGCAGGCGAGCAGGCAATCGAAGGCCTGCGCAGCCGCGGGCACGACGTCGAGGTGTCAGGCTCCGTGGTCGCTCGGCCGCGTCAGTGCCGTCGGCGTCGACCCTGACGGCGTGCTCAAGGCCGCGGCGAACCCGCGCGGCATCCAGGGCTACGCGGTCGGCCGCTAGCAGCCGCTACAGAAACGGCGAGATTGCCGCGAAAGCAGCGGCGCGCGCGTGCTCCTTCAACCCTTCCGGCGGCTTCAGCCCGGAGCTGATCTCCTCTGCCGGGGCGAAGAACCGTTCCTCGAACTGCTGCACCAGCCCGGGCGACTCGAAGCCGATGTCGATCTCGAAGAACCGCCTCAGGCTCCAGGCCTCGAGATTGCAGGTGCCGACCAGCACGTGCTTGCCGTCCGCGACGAATGCCTTCGCGTGCAGCATCTTCGGGTAGCCGAGGATTTGCACGCCGGCCTCGAGCAGCCGCCCGTGGTGGAACTGCTCGGCCGCGCCGCAGGCCCAGTTGTTCGGGCTCGCCGGCACGAAGAGCCGCACGCGTGCGCCGCGACGCGCCGCGGCGACGATGCGCCCGATCATGCGGCGATCGGTGACATACGGATTCACGACGTCGAGCGAGTCGGCGGCTCCGTCGATCAAGCGCTGCGATCGCCGTCGTGATCGGCCTGAACCGGCCGGGCGCGTTGTGGAGCACCGTCGCGGGGACCGGGTCGGAGCCCTCGCCGAGGGCCGGGAACAGGTCGGGCACGTCGGCCGGCGGGATCCGGCCACCGAGCCAGCGCAGGCTCGCGATGAACACGAGCTGTAACTGTGAGACGACTGGGCCTTCGACGCGGACGAACAGATCGTGGAAGGCGCCGTTCTCGAAGTGATCCTCGATTCCGGCGCCCCCGACCCAGCCGACTCGGCCGTCGACGACGACCACCTTCCGGTGGTCGATGTGGGCCAGCCCGCTCAGGTTCCAGCTGTTCCCGGTCGCCGAGCTCAGGGCGCCTCTGGGAGCACGAGGCTTCGTGGCCCGCGTGACGTAGACCTCGATCCCGGCTCCGGTGAGTCGCTCGTAGAACTCGCGCGAGCCGCCTTCGGGATCGGAGCCCTGCCGGTCGACGATCAGCCTCACCGGCACGCCCTCCCCCGCCTTCTGGATCAGCGCTGCCGCAAACCGGTCGCCGACCAGGCCCGGACGGAAACCGAACTGATTGATGTGGACCGACGAGGTCGCGCCGGCGATATCGGCGAGCATCGGCGGGTAGAAGTTGCGGCCCTCGACGTGGAGCTCCGCCGAGGCGGCGCTGGTCGGCTCGAACGCGAGTGCGAGGGCGGCCCGCGCGACACCGGGTGCAGTCAGGAGTCGCTCGGCGTGCGCAGCGATGCCGCTGTTCGAGACGACGACTCCAGCCATGTCTAGCGGATGGTTAGGTCTTCAGCCGCTGTTCGGTGCCGTGATGCCGCTCGAACTGGAGCACCCAGAGCCGGCGCCGGCGCCAGTTCCTGTGGCTCCGCGGCCGCACCTCGCGGATCGCGTCGACGACTGCTTGCGTGCTCGTACGCTGTGATTGCTGCCCAGGCAAAACCAGCTCCTCGCTCGACCTGCAAGAACGTTCCAGCGGGGACCTTATACCTGCAAACGGTTACCGCAGAGCCTCGACGAGCCGCAGCTGCTGGTCGAGGACGAAGGTCTCGCCCTTCCGCCACTTCGGAGGGTCGTCGAGGAAGAGCGTCTCGAGGCCGCCGTGCCCGCAGACGACGACGGATCGGCCCGCCAAGCGCGCGAACGAATTCGCTCCCCGCCTCATATTGCTCGCGCTCGCCGAGCTCCGGACGCGCGTCGACGGCGAGGCACCGCGCGGCGCCGAGCGGCTCGATCGTCTGCACGCAGCGGAGGGCGGGGCTCGTATAGATCGCATCGATCTCGAAGCGTTCGAGCAGCGCCACGAGGTCATTCGCCTGGGTGATCCCACGCGGATCGAGAGGCCGCAGGCGATCGTCTCCCTCCCAGAGGTGCCGGTCGCCGGCGCTCGCGTGACGGACGAGGAGCAGCGCCATCGCTCAGTCGAACGCCTTGTGCCCGCGACGGCGCGCGTCATCGAGCACAGCGGGGTACTCGGCGCGGCGGGCGAGCTTGCGGGAGCGCTCTGCCTCGATCAGCCGCTCGGCGACTGCGTGGCCGCCGCCTGCGACGCTCCTGATCCGCTCCTCTGCCACGACGGCGTCCTGGTGCTCTCCGATCACGTCCTGGACGCGCTTCAGCGCCTCGACGTAGGGCGTCAGCTCGCCGCCCGCCCGCGAGCTCGGCTGCATAGCGCGCGCGCTTCGCCCGGATGCGGAGCGCATGAAGCTGGTCGTCGGCGGCGTCGGGCGGCGTGTGCTTCGCAGCTTTGTCGAGCTTGTGGAACTCGACGGCCGCGAGCTTGTCGAGCCGACCCTTCGCCCCGTGCCCGCGAAGCGACTCGAGCGCCTCGGTGAACAGCGCTGGGAGCTGTAGGTAGCGCTCGGAATCGAGCACCGCCGCCAGTGTCTGCCGCTGCACGTCGCGTTCACGCCCGAGTTCGGCAAGCAGCGGCTCCGCCTGCTCGCGGTCTGACCCCAGGCGCGACACCTCGCCCGTCAGGTGCTCGATCAGGACGTCCAGGTCGCGCACCGGGCCGAGCGCGCCGGCGAGCCACTTCAGCTCCGCCGCCAGGGGCTCCAGGCGGTCGCCGAACAATGTCTTGGTGGCACGGATGACGGCCCTCGCCCGCCGGGTCGCGACCCTGAACTGGTGCAAGTCCTCCCGGTCGATATCGAGCCGGACACCCGGGTCGTACGACTCGAGTGCACGAAGCTGCCTGCCGAGGAGGTACGTCGTGTGCTTCGCCGGCGAAGCGCTCTTCTTCGGTTCGATCTCCGTGTCGAGCCGCAGGACGCGCATCACCTTCGCCTTGCCATCGGAGCGTTGCGCGCCGGCCTGCCGCAACTCGCGCCCGAGCCTCTTCAGGTCGCTCTCGTCGCCGTCGATCAGCTCCACCTCGAGCTCGCTGAAGCGGTCAGTCACGGAGCTGCCGTCGAGAACGTCGACGGCGTCGAGCGTCACGTCGGCGACCGCCTGTCCGCCGCTGCCGACTCGGATCCCGGCCCGGCGCGTCCGCAGCGTCGCAACGGGCTCGAGCTCGCCGCTCCGCAGATGCAGCTTGAGCAGCACCAGCAGCTCGCTGGGGGGAATCGACGGCCCGCCGAGCGCCTCGATCTCGGTGCGGGCGTGCTCGGCACGCGGCAGCTTCAGCTGCCACCGCGACACGCCGTTCTCAAGACGCCGGCGCATCGTGATCCCGGCGCGCGCCAACGAGCGCACGGGTGTGTCGTAGTAGGTCGACGTGAAGACCCTTGTCCCGAGCCGCCGGCCTTCGAGCTGGGGCAGCTCGAAGTCGGCCGGCGGTTCGAGTTTCAGCTCACGTTCGAGTGAGGACTTCACCGCCGAAGCCTAGTGTGCGGGGCGCCCGCATCGGTCTTCAGGCGTGTCGCTTGACGAACGCGAGTGCCGTGTCGGCCACCTCGCGCCACCCGCTGTCGATCGTCAACGAATGTCCGCGCCCTTTCAGCTCCGATGAGCTCCGTCACGCCCTCGTTCCGCTGCTGCCGCTTGAACTCGGCGTTCGCGATCGCCGGCGGAACGGTGTGATCCAACTCGCCGGAGATGATCAGCAACGGCCCACGGTCGGGATTCTTCGTATCGACCTTCGCCTCCGTCCACGGATTCAGGTTCGCCGCCGCGGCCTGGAAGATCGGCTCGCCTGAGCCCGGCACCGCGTATGTCTCGTACAGCTCCTTGGCTTCGTCCTCGGGGACAGCGTTTGCGAAGCCGTACCTGAACTGCTCGTACGTGAGCGGCACCGCGCGATGGCGATTGAGCGGATTGCCGAGGACCGGCGATGCGGATTTGAGCGCCGAGAACGGCAGGGGCAACACGCCGCGGAACGGCGCAGGGTCGATTGCGACCGAGACGGCCGCAAGTCCACGCCCGGCCATGATCTGCGTCAGCAAACCGCCGAAGGAATGCCCGATCACCGCCGGCTTGGTGTTCAACCCGCGAATGAAGGCGTCGATGTGCTCGGCAACATCGCCGAGGCTCTTGTGCGCAAACGCCTCAGGATCTGCATTTGCCGCTTCAACCGTCTCCGGATCGTCGGGCCAGCCCGGAGTCACCGAGCTGTAGCCGGCGTCCTCGAACAAGTCCGCCCAACGCTCCCAGCTCGACGGGAGCAGCCAGAGCCCGTGCACGAAGACAACCGGTGTGCGGCCCGACGCGTTCGCACGGTCGATCTGCCCGGTTTCGTACTCAGTGAGGATGGCGGTGGGCGATTCGGACATCGGCATTCCTCCTTGGGATCAGCACCGAGGTTAGTGCTTCGGTGGTTGCAGCCCGCACGGCCGCCGTCAGCAGGTGAATGAGCCGGTGACGGTGCCACCGGTCAGCGACGTGGCTGCGAACGTGCCGTGACTCCGCCCGCCCTTGAGGGTGACGGTCGCGTTGGCACGCAACGCATAGCCCTTCCCCGCGTGGTCGACTGCGACCACACCGCTGTGGTAGACGCCGTCCTTCCCGGCCGCGGGCCCGACGCCAACCGCCTCGCGCCCGACCGTGACGCCGAAGTACTCGGGCTTGGGCTTCGACGACGTACCGAGGACGATCTCGCCGATGTTGATCGTGAAAGAGCCCGAGGTCTTCTGGCAGAGGCCCTGCCTGAGCGTGAACGTCTTGCCGCCCGCGTGGATCGTGGCGGTCGCCGGACCACAGAAGACACGCGCACTCGCCCCGCCGTACGTCGTGATTCCGGCCTTGCAACCAACGGACGCGCCGGCGCCCGAAACCGCGACCGCAAGGGCCGAGGCGATAGCGGCCACCAGACCGAGTACGAGTGTGCTGCGCATGAGTGTCCTTCGTGTCGTCTTTGGTCGGGCGACGCTACCGCGGCGGGGCGCTCACTGCCAACGTGGCAGAACCTGCTCGAGCAAGAGCCGGTCGCTGAGCGCATGCGCGTCTCGGCGTCCGAAGTTCTCGGAGGTGACCACGACGACCGACTCGAGCTCGGGGAAGACGTGCACGCGATTGCCGCCCATCCCCGTCATGTAGAACGACCGCACACCGGCGAACGACTTCAACCACCACAGATAGCCGTACTCCGTCTCGCCGTCGATGCGAGCGTGGGGCTGGAGCGATTCGCGCACCCAGGCGGCGGGCACGATGCCGAGGCCGCCGTTCAGGTACAGCTCGCCGAGCGCGAGCAAGGCGCGGCTCGTGAGGCGCAGACCACCGGCGGTCGACGTCTGGCCGTCGGGCGTCTCCTGCCATTCGGCCCTGTCGATGCCGAGCGGCTCGAACAGCTCGCGTTGGGCGAAGGCGGCCAGCGGCTCTCCGACGGCATGCTCGAGCGCGATCCCAAGCATCACGACCCCCGCCGTGCAGTAGCTGAAACCCCGACCGGCGCGAACCGGCAAGTCGAGCGCGAACTGCAGCCAGTCGCGCTGCGGATACATCAGCTCTTCATTCCCCGGCGACGCGTCGTCCCAGTCGTTGCAGTCGAGACAGGAGCTCATCGTCAACAATTCCCTGACCGTCAGCGCCTGCTTGGCCAGGACGTCGTTCGCGGCCGGACGCTTCCCGCCGACCAGCTCGAGCACGCGCGCGTCGACGCCGGCGACGAGACCACGGTCGATCGCCTGGCCGAGCAGCATCCCGAGCACCGTCTTCGTGCAGGAGCGCGTGTCGCGCAGCGATTCGGCGTCGCCCACGAGGTAGTCCTCGGCCACGACGTCGCCCGCACGTGACACCACCACGCTAGTGATTGCCCCGTAGTCGGTCAGCTCCATCGAGTCGACGCTAGCTCGTGCGGAGCACGCATGATTGGACGATGGACATGACACAGCACGCCAAGGGCACCGCCTTCGCCGCCCTCCACGAGGGCGAGCCGTTCATCATCCCGAACCCGTGGGACGCAGGCTCGGCACGAGCCCTCGCCTCACTGGGCTTCAAGGCGCTCGCGACCACGAGCTCCGGCTTCGCCTTCACGCTCGGCCGCCCCGACGGAGGTGCGTCGCTGGATGACGTGGCCCAGCATGTCCGGCAGCTCGTCGGCGCCACCGATCTGCCGGTCTCCGTCGACCTCGAGAACGGCTACGGGCCTGAGCCCGGGGCCGCGGCCGACGCGATCGCCCGAGTCGCAGAGGCCGGAGCGGTCGGCGGCTCGATCGAGGACTATGACCCGGCGGGCCGGATCTACGAGCCTGCCCACGCCGCCGAACGCGTCGCTGCCGCGTGCGAGGCCGCCCGACGGCTGGACGTGCCGTTCCTCGTCACCGGCCGGGCCGAGAACCACATCCGCGGCGTCGACGATCTCGACGACACGATCGCCCGCCTGCAGGCGTACGAACGCGCTGGCGCCGACGTGCTCTACGCGCCGGGGCTGCGAACGGCAGAGGAGATCCGATCCGTCTGCGACGCGACGACCAAGCCGGTCAACGTGCTCGCCCATCGAGGCTTGACCATGGCCGCGATCGTCGAGGCCGGCGGTCAGCGGGTGAGCGTCGGCGGCGCCCTCACGTGGGTCGCCGTCAACGCGATGGTCGCGGCGGCGGAGCGAATGCGCGACGACGGCGACTTCTCGGCGCTGACCGGGCTGACGCCGACGGCCAAACTCTGAGCGACCGATGAGTTCCGTGTGCGGTGGGGGTCTAACTTCAGGAGAATGACGACCGGCCATGGCTCGATCTCGGAGGTGACTCGCACGTGCCACAGACGCTGCTCCTGATCGGCACCCGCAAAGGGTGCTTCATCCTCGAAAGCGACTCGGACCGCCGCGACTGGAAGTTGCGCGGCCCCTACTGCGAAGACGTGGCCCGTGTACCACGCAGTCCTCGAGCGCTCATCCGGGGCGATCTACGCCGCCGCGGCGAGCGAATGGCACGGCTCGGCGGTCTGGCGCAGCCCCGACCTCGGCGAGAGCTGGGCGCTGTCCAGCGAGGGTCTTGCCTACGCCGGCGAGGAGCGGAAGATCTCGAAGGTCTCGAGCCTCGCAGCGTCACCCGGCCGCGTCCTCGTCGGCGTCGAGGCGCCGGGGATCTTCGAGAGCCGAGACGAGGGCTCCACCTGGTCGGAGCTGTCGACGCTCGCCGGCCAGCCAGGGAGCGAAGTCTGGGACGATCCCGCCAACCAGCCGCCCGGGCACCTCGGGCTGTCGGCGCTGATGCTGGACGACGAGAACACGGAGCGGTTCTGGGCGATCGTGCAGGGAATCGGTGTGTTCGAGACCGGCGACGGCGGTCAGTCGTGGGCGCCGCGGAACAAGGGACTGCGCGCCGAGTGGCCGCGCGAGCACGAGGACGTCGGCTTCTGCGTCCACAAGCTCGTCCGTTCGGCCGCTGACCCGACGCGGATGTACCAGCAGAACCATTGCGGCATGCACCGCAGCGACGACTCGGGCGAGACGTGGACGGAGATCACCGAAGGCCTGCCGAGCGACTTCGGCTTCGCCGCGGCGGCTCACCCGCACGACCGTGACACGTTCTACGTGGTTCCCCTCGATCCGGGACACGGGCGCTGCATGCCGGACGGCCGCGCGTCGGTGTGGCGGACGAACGATGCCGGCTCGACGTGGCAGCGTCTCGAACGCGGACTACCCGAGCACGGCGCCTACGTCGGGGTGCTGCGCGAGGCGATGGCGATCGACAGCTACGACTCACCCGGGCTCTACTTCGGGACGAGCACGGGCCAGTTGTTCGCAAGTGTCGACGAAGGGGACAACTGGAGCGAGATCGCGAGCTACCTGCCGGCGATCTCGTCCGTCGAGGTCGCGATTCTCGACTGACGCCGATGGCCGACATCCACCTCCCCGCAACACTGACCCCGCTCTTCAGGACCTGCCGCGCCACGTCGAGGTGGACGCCGACACGGTCGGCGGTGCGATCGAGCAACTCGAGCAACGCTGGCCGGGGCTGCGGGATCGGCTCTGCGAGCCAGGCCCGAGCATCCGCGGCCACATCCATTTCTACGTCGATCGAGAACGCGCCCTGCTCGAGACACCGCTCGAGCGATCCTCGCGGGTCGAGGTGATCGCCGCGATCAGCGGCGGTTGAGCCGCGTGACGGAGGCGTTCGTGCTCCGCGCGCCCGAAGAGGCTCCGGCCATCTCGGAGCGCCCGAGACGCACGGTGCGCGCGCTCTGCGAGCACGCGCTGCTCGACGCGACCTGGTCGCAGTACGAGGCGGGAGAACGCGGGCCGGACCCGCACGTCCACCACGAGCATGTCGATGCGTTCTACGTCCTCGAAGGCGAGCTTGAGTTCGGGGTCGGCCCCGACGTCGAGCCGGTGCGGGCTCCTGCGGGCACGTTCATGGCGGTGCCGCCCAACATCGTCCACACGTTCAGGAACGCGAGCGGCGCAACGGCGCGCTGGCTCAACTTCCACGCACCGAGCACCGGCTTCATCGCATACCTGCGCGGCGAGCGGGACGGCTTCGACAGCTTCGAGGCTCCGACGGACGGTGGCCGCCCTGCGGCCGAGGCGACCGTCACTCGAGCCGACGCCGAGGGCGAGCTTCGCCGTGAGTCGCAGTTCGAGGCGATGGAGCTGATGGTCGACTCGGATTTCGACGTCGCGCCCCACGTGCACGACGACCAGGTCAACGCCTTCTTCGTGCTCGACGGTGAGGTCGAGTTCGCAGTCGCCGACGACTACAGCCGCGCCGGCCGAGGCGCCTGGCTGTGCGCCCCTCCCGGCGCACTGCACGGGCTCCGCGCGACGGGTGCGACCGCAGCCACGGTCCTGTTCGTCCGAGCACCGCCACCCGGGGTGTAGCGAGCTACCCCACGCCGGAGTGCTACGTGCGGGCGTACGTGTAGTGCGCCACCACCGGCGAGCTGACGAGCTCCGTGCACCCGTAGCCAGCCGGCCCGCCGTCGAGCTGATCGAACAGTCGGGAGCCGGCGCCGAGCAGCACCGGTACGACGTGGATCTCGAACTCGTCGACGAGCCCGCCGCGTAGGTACTGCTGGACGGTCTCGGCACCGCCGCCGATCGAGACGTCGAGGCCGTCGGCGGCGGCGAACGCCCGCTCGAGCGCAGCCTCGATCCCGTCGGTGACGAACTCGAAGGTCGTGCCGCCGCTCATCGACACCGGCTCGCGTGCATGGTGGGTGAGCACGAACACAGGCGTGTGGAACGGCGGGTCGTCGCCCCACCACCCCTTCCACTCGCTCCCGTCCCACGGCCCGCGGATCGGACCGAACATGTTCCGGCCCATGATCGTCGCCCCCACGTTCTCGCTCCACCTCGCAGCGTGCTCGTCGTCGAGCCCGGTCTCCCCTGCGCCCTCTTGCAGGGCGTGCGCGTCGCGAAACGACTTGGTCGCGAACGCCCACTCGTGCAGCGCGAGCCCGCCCTCCCCGAGCGGATTCTCGAGACTCTGGTTCGGCCCGGCGACGTAGCCGTCGAGCGACATCGTGGTCGTGAACCTGAGCTTCGGCACTCAGCGCGTCGGGACGTCGGCCGGCACGGAACGTGGCGCCGGTTCGGCAGGGGCGCGCGCGCCCGGCGACTCGATCGTGATGTTCGGGAGGATCTTGTCGAGCCAGCCCGGAATCCACCACGACTTCCCCCGGAGCACGGTCAGCAGCGCAGGAACAAGCGTCATCCGCATCAGCAATGCGTCGGTGAGGATGGCGACGCCCAGCAGCAGGCCGAACTCCTTCGACACGCGGTCCGGGTTGAGCAGGAAGGAGAAGAACACCGAGGACATGATCAGCGCCGCGGCGATGATCACGCGTCCGACGGCCGCGACGCCGTCCTTGACGGCGTCGACGGTGTTGTCACCGTGCACGCGCTCCTCTCGGATGCGGCTCATCAGGAACACCTCGTAGTCCATCGAGAGGCCGAAGAGGATCGCAAACGCGATCGGCGGCACGAAGCTTTCGATCGGGCCGGTGCGATCGAGGCCGATGAATCCCATCCCATGTCCTTGCTGCACGACGAGTGTCAGCACGCCGAAGCCGACGAGCGCGGAGAGCAGCGTCGTGAGCGCCGCCTTGACCGCGATCACCGCCGACCGGAACGCCATCGCGAGCACCAGGAAGGTGATGCCGATGATGTAGAGCAGGAACCACGGCGAGTGCGAGAAGATCCGGTGGCCGATGTCGGTGAAGGCGGCATTCGATCCCGAGACGTACGCCCGCGCGCTCGATCCCGCCAGCGTCCGCGGGATCACGGTGTGCCGCAGCAACGAGACGAGGTCGTCGGTCCTCGAGTCCTGCGGCTTGTACTTGCCGTAGGAGTTGACGATCGCGACCGTCGCCAGCGCGGTCTTCTTCTTGTTGTAGATCGGCTTGTCGACCTGGGCGAGGCCTGGAACTGCCTTGAGCGCCGCCTCGAGCTTCGTGGCGGCAGCGTGGTCCGACTGCATGTCGATGACCACCGGGATCGGCTCGGTGAAGCCCGGGCCGAACCCGCTCGAGAGCAGGTCGTACGCCTTCCTGGTCGTCTGATCCTTCGGCGCGGTGCCTGAGTCGGCGAGGCCGAGCCGGACCGCGAGCACCGGCGAGGCGAGCAGCAGCAGGACGACCAGGACAACCGGCAGCACGATCTTCGCGTTGCGGGAGACGAAGCGTCCCCAGGCCGCAACCGGCGTGCGTGCCTGCCCCTCGCGCGACTCGTCGACGGGCCGCAGTCCCAGGCGACCGCGGTCGATCTTGCCGCCGAGCAGCGAGAGGACCGCCGGCAGCAGCGAGTTGGCGAGCAACACCGCGGTGAGCACGCCGAGCGCGCTGCCGATCCCGAGCTTGGTGATGAAGTCGAGCCCGATCAGCGCCAGGCCGGTGATCGAGATGGCGACTGTCACACCGGCGAAGATCACGGCTCGTCCCGCGGTCGCGCCTGCAGCGGCAGCCGCGTCCTGCGGCGAGAGGCCGTCGTGGAGGAACTGTCGGAAGCGCGTGACGATGAACAGCGTGTAGTCGATCCCCACCCCGAGCCCGATCATCGGCACGAGGATCTCGGTGACGGTGTTGAAGTGGGTCAGCCGCGCGGCCAGGAAGAGGATCAGAAACGCGCCGAGCACCGCGGTGATCGCGAAGAGCAGCGGAATCATCGTCGGGACGAGCGCGCGGAACAGCACCATCAGGATCACGAAGGCGGCGACGAGCCCGATGATGTCGCTCAGACCCTGGGTCGGCGGGGCGCTCTCGGCCTCACCCGTGAACTCGACCTGCATGCCCGCAGCGTCCGCGATCGAGCGCAACTGATCTTCCGCCGAGACGACGCCAGACCTGGGCAGCTCGAACCCGGTCTGGTCGTACTGCACGTCGAAGTAGGCGATCTTGCCACTGTCGGCCAATTGCTTCGACCCGGAGCCCAGCGGGTTCGTGATCGCGACGACATCGGTCGGGTCTTGGGCGAGGGAGCGCTGCGAGGCAGCGCTCGCGACGAGCATGCGGTGAACCGCGGCGGCGTGCGCCTCGCTGTCGAGCGGCTGCCCGTCCTTCGACGCCACCACAACCCGCAGCGCGGCACCCTTCTGGCCGCCGAACTTGGCGGTGATCAGGTCGGTCGCCTTCTGGGTGTCCGAACCAGGAATCTTGAAGTCGTTGATCAGCTTGCCGTGGAAGGCCGCGTTCAGCCCGATCAGGACGACGAAGATCGAAATCCATGTGAAGACGACACGCCATGGATGACGCGCGCAATGGCCCGCGATAGCTGCGAGCGCGCCCGTGTGTGCGATCCGCTGTTCTTCTTCGATCACGATCAATCCCCCTGTCCCTGAACCTGTCAAGAGACTAGACGCCCGAGGGTGCCCGGATTCATCGGAACCGCTCAGCCGAGTTCGTCGGCGAGCGCGGCGACACGGCGTGCCAGATCGTCGCGGATCGGCCTGACCTGCTCGAGCGGGAGACTCTTCGGGTCGGGAAGCTCCCAGCTGAGCCGGCGAACGCCGTGGGTCACAGGACACACCTCTTCGCTGCACGTCGAGACGGCCAGATCCGCCCAGTCGAGGAGCTCGGCATCGAGCAGCCGCGGCACATGGTCGCCCGCATCGATGCCGACCTCGGCGAGGGCCTCGAGCACCTGCGGGTGCACCGCCGTTCCGGGAGCGCTGCCGGCCGAGCGGGCCGCGTGCCTATCGCCGGCAACCTCGCGAAAGAGGCGCTCCGCCATCACAGACCGGCCGGCGTTGGCGACGCAGACGAAGAGCACGTTCGTCACGCGGCAAGTTCCTCCACCCGTTGTCCTCGGACGAACTGGTAGGCGAGGGCACCGAGCGCGGCGCCGGCAAGCGGCGCTGCGATGTAGAGCCAGAGCGCGTGGAGATCACCGCTGACGAGTGCAGGTCCGAGTGAGCGGGCGGGATTCATCGAGGCGCCGGAGATCGGCCCACCGAACATGGCGTCGAGGCCGACGGTGCCGCCGATCGCCACAGCGGCTGCCTCCCCAACCGCTCTGGCATCGGTCGCGACGGCCATGATCACGAACATCAGGAAGAACGTCAGCAGCAGCTCCCAGAGAAAGGACTGAGCTTGCGACCCGGCTGGCAGCGTCGCTCCGACCTGCGCGATGCTGCCGAGGGACGCGCGCAGGACCGTGGCTGCGAGAACAGCACCGCTGACCTGTGCGGCCCAGTACGCAATCGTCCGCGGCCACGAGAAGTGCCGCGTCAGCGCAAACGCAAACGAGACCGCCGGGTTGAAGTGCGCCCCCGAGACGTGCCCTACGGCATAGATCATCGCCATGATCACGAGACCGAACGTGATTGCCACACCGACGTGCCCGAGAGCGTGGGTCTTGGCGTCGACCATGATCGCCCCCGCGCCCGCAAACACGAGTGCGAATGTGCCGATCGCTTCGGCGGCAAGCGAACGACGGAACGCAGGGTCGGTCAGCAACAGCCCACCTTCGCGGCAGGGTCGATCATCGGTAGACCCTGCCTCTTTGTCTCGTGGCTCTTAAGGCCTTTGATGATCGCCCCGTGCATGCCGTCGGCGACCTGATGCGTGAACTCGACGGAGATCCCTTCGAAGCCGGCAGCCTCGAGACCGGCCTCGTACTCGTCTTTCGACAATGCCCCCGCAATGCAGCCGACGAAGCTGCCTCGCTCGGCACGCTCCTCGGCTGAAAGCCCGTCCTCGGCGACGACGTCGCTGATCCCGATCCTGCCGCCGGGGACCAGCACCCGGGCGATCTCGGTGAGGACGGCTGCCTTGTCGATCGAGAGGTTGATCACGCAATTCGAGATCACGACGTCGACGGACTCGCCGGGTAGCGGGATCTGCTCGATCACGCCCTTCAAGAAATGTACGTTCGCCACCTGAGCCTCGAGAGCGTTTTGCCGGGCCAGTGCGAGCATCTCGTCTGTCATGTCGAGGCCGAATGCCGTGCCGCTCGGCCCGACACGCTTGGCCGAGAGGATCACGTCGATGCCTCCACCGGAACCGAGATCGAGCACTGTCTCGCCTTCGTGCAGGTCGGCAACTGCGGTCGGGTTGCCGCAACCGAGCGAGGCAAGCGTGGCTGCTTCCGGCAGCGCGCCCAGTTGCTCTGCGTCGTAGAGCGTCTCGCCGAACTTCGCCGCATCGCTCTCGCCGTCTGCGCAGCAGGCGCCGCCGCCACAGCCGGAGCTTTCCGTCACCGAGCGTGCAGACGCCGCGTAACGGCGGCGCACTCGCTCCCGCAGCTCCTCAGCCCCCGTTCCCATCAGCAACACGCTCCTTTCAGATCGGCGACGGTCGCGAGCTTTTCGACGGCCTCGCGCTGCAACGAGAAATACGCCCACTTACCGCGCTGCTCACGCTCGACGAGACCCGCGTCGCGCAGCTTGCTCATGTGGTGCGACACGGTCGGCTGCGAGAGACCGAGCGGCTCGATCAGATTGCAGATGCAGACGGGCTCCGGGCTGGTGGCCAGCAGGTTGACGAGCCGCACACGTGCCGGATCGCCGAGCGCCTTGAACAGCTCCGCTGTGGCTGCTGCCTCCTCGCTCGAGAGAACGGGAGCGGCCAGTGGCGCACAACACGTGGCTGGGGTAGGCCCGACGCTCATCGGAGCATCATATCGACAATCTTCGATATGTTCAGCCTGCACTGCGCTCTTGCCGCAACAGCGGATCCGGTCGTTTGCGGATGCCCCGCGGCGCCAGACGAGCAACGCTGGAACCATGGCGACGGCGGTTCAGCCGAGGGTCGTTCCCAAAACGGCACGGCCGAGGGGCCGAGCCGCGCCTCCGAACGGCCCGGAGACGACGCTCGCGCGAGTCGATGAGCTCGACGAGTTGAGCGCGCGCTGGCGGCTCGCGCTGGACGCCGCGCAAGCGGCGCTGCAGGCAGCGCCGGCGGCGTTTCGCTCCGACCCGTTGCCCGGGCGGGCCGGCGAGCTCAAGGTCGAGCGCGCCAGGACGGCGCAGCTGCTCGAAGGCCTCGCACGCGATTTCCAGATCAAGAACTGGCGCTCGGATCTCGAGATCCCCGCCTGGAACCTCTATCGCCTGCTCGGGCTGCCACCCGAAGTGCAGGCGTGCGTCTTCGACGTCGAGGACGTGCTCACCGGCAGCCCGTCTCTTCAGGTCGCGGGCTGGGGCGAAACGTGGGCCGCACTGTCCGCGGAGCGGGACGGTCGCAAGGCCGCACACTTCGCGCCCTTCGACCCGCGGCTCGACTACTACGCGCACCTCCACGCGCGGCCTCGGCTCGAGGGCGTCCGGGACTTCCTCGCGAGCCGCGGGATCACGCTCGCTGCCGGCGACCCCGACGACCCGCCGGGATGCGAGACGGTGTACGGGCTCGCGAACCTGAAGCAGCGATCGCTGCTGCGACGCATCGACGCCGGCGGGCTGAGCGCGGTCGGTGGATCGCGGCGCTACCTTCAGCTCGCCCGCGGCGCCGGGCTCCATTGCGCAGCGGTGTCTGCGAGCGCGAACACGCAGTCGATCCTCGAGCACACCGGCCTCGCAACGTTGATCGAATCGACCGTGGACGGCACGACGATGCTCACGCAGGAGCTGCGGCGCAGCCCGGCGCCTGACACCCTCCTGGCCGCCTGCTGGCAGCTCGACGTCGAACCGCAGCTCGCCGCCGCGTTCGTGTCGACGGCCGATGGAGTGACAGCAGGACGCGCTGCCGGCTTCGCGCTCGTCGCAGCCATCGGCGAGGCGCCACTGCAGCGGAGTCTCGCGGCTGGAGGGGCCGACCTGGTGGTCACGAACCTTCGCGAGCTGCTCGACCGCCGCCTCGCAACATCGCGCTGACACGCCACTCCCGGGCGATAGGTAGTCAGCCGTACGCGATGCACGCACATGCACGGATGCCGCAAACGGGCGCAGCGTCGACGATCAGATCGACACGGATGTTCGGTGCTGACACGGATGTTCGGTGCTGCAGGCACGTAACGCGAGGAGGATGACCAAATGGAGACTTTGACAGCCAGACCGCTCACCAGCATGAGAGTCGACGAAGCCATGACGACAGGCGTCATCAGCTGCACCCCGGAGACGCCGCTTCGGCACGTGGCCGCGATCATGGCCGACCGGCACGTCCACTCCGTCTACGTGTTCGACTACGGCGAGGAGGACGACGAGACCACGGAGCTGTGGGGCATCGTCTCCGACCTCGACCTCGTGGCCGCAGGACGGAAGGACATCGATCTACAGACGGCGCGCGACTCGTCGGTCACCCCGCTCGTGTGCGTCCGAAGCGACGACTCGCTCGACCGGGCGGCGCAACTGATGGCCGAGTACGGCGTTTCGCACCTCGCGGTCATCGAGCCGGCGACACGCCGGCCGGTCGGTGTCCTCTCGACACTCGACCTTGCGCGAGTGCTCTCCAATTGAACGCCCAAGCGCCGAGGCGAGCGGCTGATCGACCTGCCGCTCGCCTCGGGGCTTCCGACTCGGTCGGCTAGACGCCCACCGGCTCTGTCTGCCTGCCGGCGATCTTGGCCGTCAGCGCAGGCACCGGCTCAGCGGTCAGCACGACCTTGAGCGCGTTCGTCTCGGCCGCCGCACCGAAGACGTCGTAAGCCGTCTCGGCGTCGGTGAGCGAGAAGTGATGCGTTGCGAACGGGGACGGGTCGAGCCGCCGCTCCTGGATCAGCCGCATCAGCTGGGCCGTCGTCGTCGTGTCGACGAGTCCGGTCGTGATCGTGATGTCACGGATCCACAGCGTCTCCAGGTGGAGCGTCGCTGAGTGGCCGTGTACACCGACGTTCGCGACATGACCACCGGGCCGCACGATCGAGGTGCAGAGCTCGAACGACTCGGGCACGCCGACCGCCTCGATGGCGACGTCGACGCCCAGTCCGCCGGTCAGCTCCATGATCATCGCGACCGCGTCCTCGCGGCCGTTGTTGATCGTCGAGTCGGCACCGAACTCGAGTGCCTTCTCGAGCCGTGCGTCGGCGAGATCGATCGCGACGATGTGGCTCGGCGTGAACAGCTTCGCCGTCATGATCGTGGCGAGGCCGATCGGGCCGGCTCCGACGATCGCAACGGTGTCACCGGGCTGCACGCCGCCGTTCAGCACGCCGACCTCGAATGCGGTCGGCAGGATGTCGGCGAGGAACAGGACGTCCTCGTCGGTCAACCCGTCCGGCACCTTGTAGACCGAGGTGTCGGCGAACGGGACCCGAGCGTACTCCGCCTGGAGCCCGTCGATCGTGTGGCCGAAGATCCAGCCGCCGCCTCCCGTGCAGAGACCGTAGTGGCCCTCCTTGCAGAAGCGGCAGCGGCCGCACGAGGTGATGCACGAGACGAGCACCCGGTCGCCCGGCTCGACCGTGGTGACGGCCGCGCCGACTTCGACAACGGTGCCCACTGCCTCGTGACCGAGGATCGTTCCCGGCGTCACCTCAGGCACGTCGCCCTTCAGGATGTGGAGATCGGTCCCGCAGATCGTCGTCGTGTCGATCTTGACGATCGCGTCCGTCGGATCGACGAGCACTGGATCCGGGACGACCTCCCAGGCCCGCTGTCCGGGGCCGTGGTAGACGAGTGCTTTCATGAGCGCCTCCTTTGGTTGCCTCCATCGTCCTCCAGAGCCGGCCTCGTCGAATCGGGGCCGGCTCTGAGGCCGATCGGGGTTTCTCCGCAATCAGACGGTGAGTGCGACCGGCGCGAGCACCCGCTCTGCCAGCTCGACCAGCCTGGTCGAGTAACCCCATTCGTTGTCGTACCAGGCGACCACCTTGACCTGGGTGCCGCCGCTGACGGCGGTCAGTCCCGAGTCGAACACCGCCGAGTAGGACGACTTGATCACGTCGCTCGAAACGAGCGGCTCGTCGCTGTACTGCAGGATGCCGGCGAAGTTGTCGACGTCGCATTGCTCCGCGAAGACGGCGTTGACCTCGTCCACGGTGGTCAGGGTCTCGAGCTCGACCGTCAGATCGACGAGCGAGCCGGTCAGCACCGGGACCCGAGCGGCCACGCCGTGCAGCTTGCCCTCGAGCTCGGGAATGACGAGGCCGATCGCCTTCGCGGCACCCGTCGAGGTCGGCACGATGTTGGCCGCGGCTGCGCGTGCCCGCCGGAGGTCCTTGTGCGGCAGGTCGACGAGTTGCTGGTCGCCCGTGAACGCATGGATCGTCGTCATCGTCCCGTGCTTGATCCCGAAGGCCTCGTGCAGCACCTTCGCGACGGGTGCCAGGCAGTTCGTCGTGCACGACGCATTCGAGATCACATCGTGCAGTTCGGCGTCGTACGTGTCGTCGTTGACACCGAGGACGATCGTCGCGTCGACTCCCTTGCCGGGGGCGGAGATGATGACCTTGCGTGCACCCGCTGCGAGGTGCTTCGCGGCATCTTCCCGGCTCCTGAAGCGGCCGGTGCACTCGAGTGCGACGTCGACTCCCAGTGCCTGCCACGGCAGGTTTGCCGGATCGGGCTCGTTGAAGACCGGGATCGTGACGCCGTCGACGACGAGCGTCGAGCCGTCGACCTCGACCTGGCCTGGAAACGGCCCATAGACCGTGTCGTGGCGGAGCAGATGGGCCAGCGTCGCCGGGTCGGCGAGATCGTTGATCGCCACCCATTCGATGGCGGAACCTCGCTCGAACGCCGACCGGAACGCACACCTCCCCACGCGCCCGAATCCGTTGATTGCCACCCGGACAGACATCGCAGACTCCTTTCGGTCGATTCGACCAGAGCCTGCTCTCGCGCGGCCGCAGCGTCATCGGTGCGAACGCTGCGTACGGCCTACGGGCTTCTACTGACGATCAGCGAAATGCGCCGGCCAGCGAAACGAAGAATCAGTGGATTGCCGCAACCTCGATCCGTGACGCGGCCGACGCGGAAGCGGGCCTCCGGATTGAAGCTCGTCGTTGACGAAGGAGGCACGATGTACAGCACGCTCCTCTGGGCAACCGACGGGTCGCCCGACGCGGACCTTGCCCTCGCCGAGGCACTTGAGTTGCTCGCTTCCGGCGGCCGCCTGGTTGCTTTTCCCTGCGACCAACGTTTCATGGGTGATCGCGCCCCAGGCGCGCCCGCACTTGCGGACGAGTACGACCGTCGTCGCCATATCGAAGAACAGGTCAACGAACTACGGGCCGCGGGCATCGACGCCGCGCTGGATATCGAGCTCACCGAGCACGGCACCCCTCGGGAAATCGGCGCGGTCGCCGACCACGCCGGCGCCGACGCGATCGTCTGTGGGACACGCGGGCTCGGAGGGCTGTTCGGCTTGCTCACGGGCAGCGTCGCGGCGGATCTGCTGCGCCAGGCCACTGTGCCGGTGATCGTCGTCCCGGCCAAGGCCTCGAAAAGGGTTGCCCGCGCGCGCCGGCGGCGGCCAAGGCACGTTGGATCCAACGCCGCGTTCATCGGTTGAGGCCACGATGACGAACCTCACCGTCCCATCTGCCGCCCCGAGCGCAGATGTCATCCGCGACGAGGGATTCATCCGGATCGTCGTCGACGTACCCGGCTTAGAACCAACGGTTGCCGTACACACGCGGGGTCACACGGTGATCGTCGAGGGCCACCGGACGCAGGAGCCGACCGGGCGCTACCTGCTGCATGAGCGGGTCGGTTCGTTTCACCGCGAGTTCGTCCTGCCTAAGCAAACCGACATGCGAAACCTGCACGGGCGGATTCACGACGGCGTGCTGACCATCACGGCGCTCGTCGGAGATGGTCGGACGGAGACCGGCGAGCAACTGGTCGACGTGCTGCCGAGTGCCTGGGCCTGCCACCCGGACGCCGCAGCGATCTGACCTCTTCATGAGCTGCACGTGAGCGAGGCCTCGGAGGTCTCGCTCACCAGGACTTGAGCGAGGGCGCCCGGCTCGGGCGCCGCAGCCTGACGCGGGCGTCAACCGCTACGCAACGCTCAGGGCCGGCGAGCACAGGGTTCAGATCGAGCTCGGCGACCTCTGGATGGTGCTCGACGAGCCGGGCAAGCCGGTGCAACACATCAACAAGCGCCGCCGAGTCGGCCGGTGGGGTTCCCCTCCAGCCGGCTACCAGCCGTCCGGCCTTGCCGCTCGCGACCAGCTCGGCTGCGTCGACGTCGGTCAGCGGCGCGAGTGCGAGTCGCGTCGAGCCGATCAGCTCGGCGAAGACGCCGCCTGGGCCGAACGCGACGAGCGGCCCGAACACCGGGTCCTGGATCGCGCCCGACGAGCAGCTCGACGCCCTCTGTCACGTACGCCTGCACGACTACCGGCGTACCGATCTGCACGGCGCGCACGTGACACGCTCTCGGCGTCCCGCAAGTCGAGATGGACACCGCCCGACTCGGTCTTGTGCGCGCCGGCTGCGGCCGTCTTGACGACCACGGGGTAGCCGATCGCGGCCGCCGCAGCGAGCGCGGCGGCCCGGCGTCGCGGCATAACGCTCCTCGACGAGCGGCAGGCCGTAGGAGCTGAGCAGCGCACGAACCGCTGCCGGATCGAGCCAGACGTCATCGCTCGCCGCGAGCGCGTCCGCGATCAGATGCGCTGCGGCCGCGCTCCGGTCGATGCGATCGAGCGTCGGGGCGGATCGCCGGCGGGCCGGCGCAGCCAGGCCGCTCGCCGTGCGGCGAGCCCGAGCGCGCGCGCAGCGGACTCTGGATATGCGAAGCCGCCGGCCGCGGTGCCGTCGGCGCTCATCACGACCGGGAGCACCGGCTTGTCCGGCGCTCTCCGAGGCGCGCGCGATCGTTTCCGCGACGTCTGCGGCCGTCGCGACGACGGGCGGGACGAAGAGTGCGATCACTGCGTCGATCCCGGGATCGGCGAGCAGCAGCGGCAACGTCGCCTCGTACGTCGCAGCGGTCGCCGAGCCGAGCAGGTCGACCGGATTGGAGACGCTGGCCTCTGCCGGGATCGACCTGCTGCAGCGCGCGCTAGCGTCTCGTCGGCGAGGGGCGGCAGCGTCAGACCGGCGACCTCGCAGGCGTCTGCGCAGAGGATGCCGAGGCCGCCGGCATTCGTCAGCGACCGCGACGCGGTTGCCGCGTGGCAGCGGCTGCGTCGAGAAGAGGACGGCGGCGTCGAGCAGCTCCTCCAGGGTCGCGGAGCGCAGCACGCCCGCCTGCCAGAAGAGCGCGTCGACAGCGTCGTCGGAGCTGGCGAGCGCCGCTGTATGCGAGCTCGCCGCACGCGCACCGGCGCGGCTCGTCCCGCTTCGCATCGCCAGGATCGGCTTCGAGCGCGCGACGCGGCCTGCGACGCGGGCGAACTTCCGCGGGTTTCCGAACGACTCGAGGTAGAGGAGGATCACGTCGGTCGTCCTCGTCCTCCTCCCAGTACTCGAGGAGGTCGTTCGACGACACGTCGGCCTTGTTGCCGATCGAGAGGAAGCTCGAAAGCCCGAGGCCACGACCGTCCGCTTCCTCGAGGAGGGCCAGGCCGAGGGCGCCGCTCTGCGAGGAGAAGGCGACGCGGCCGGCGGGCAGGGAGCGACGCGCGAAGGTCGCGTTCAGCCGTGACCGCGCTCGAGGCGATGCCGAGGCAGTTCGGGCCGACGAGCCGTGCTCCGTGCGCGCGCACGAGCGCGAGCAGCTCGTCCTGCCGCGCCTCTCCATCCGAGCCGGTCTCGGCGAACCCGGCGGAGATGACACAGAGCGCCTGCACGCCGGTCTCGAGCGCCTCACGGGCGGCGTCGAGCACCGCAGGCGCCCGGCACGCAGATGACGGCCAGGTCGACGGTGGTCGGAAGCTCCGCGCACGACGTGTAGCCGGCGACGCCGCCGACCGGCTCGCCGCCACGGTTGACCGGATAGACCGCACCCGCGAAGTCGGCCTCGAGCACGTTCCGGAAGAGCTCGCCGCCGATCGTGCCCGCGGCGCGGCGGAGGCGCCGATGACGGCGACCGAGCGCGGCTGCGAAGAACGGCCGCAACGACGCGGCGACCGCGACGTGATCGCGCCGGTCGCGCCGTTCCGCCACCGTCGAGCCGTGCGAGGCGAGCCGTAGCGTCACCTCGACGACACCGCCCTGCAGGGTGCGGCCGTCTCGAAGCCGGCGTCGTCGAAGACACCGAGCATGGCGTGGTTCTGCGGCAGTACCTCGGCGACGAACTCCTCGATCCCGGACTCCGACGCGTGCGCGGCGAGCCGCTCGAGCAGACGCGTCCCGACCCCGCGCCCGTGCAGGTCGTCGGCGACGGCAAAGGCAACCTCGGCCCGGCGTGGGTCATGGAGGCGAACGTAGGTCGCGAGCGCGACCGGGCGCGGACGACCCCGCCGGGGGCTGCGAGCTCGCCGAGCAGCGAGGCGCGCGTCGTCCCAGTCGGTCTCGAGCGCTCCGGCGACCGTCGCGTGATCGATCGGCGTCGCACCGTGGAACCGGAGGTAGCGGCTGTCGGACGAGAGCGCCTGGAAGAAGTCGATCAAGGTCGCTTCGTCGGCGGCGGTCGGCACGCGCAGCCGAAGCGTCGAGCCGTCACGCAGCACGACGTCTTCGACGAGAGGCGCAGCCGGGTCTGAGGACGGTCGATGTCATGCGGCGATCGTGTCCACACTACTCGCAGGCGGAATCGGCGCTCCGCCGCGTCGTGCTGCGGGAAACTACGACCGGCGCCGCCGCGCGGCGCCCCGATTCGCGGACAGCTCCCGGCGGAGACTGGACACTGTCGTCAGTACACCGGTCCAAAGGAGAGACCATGAAACCGATCATGCTCGCGACCGACGGCTCACCGTCTGCGCAGGCCGCAACCGCCGAGGCGATCGGCCTCGCGCAGGCACTCGACGTGCCGCTCCTGGTCGTCGCTCGGTCGCACACGACACGCCGCCGATGTACGGCGGGTACTACGGCTATCCGGAGATCGCAGCCGAGCTGCGCAAGGCGCAGGTCGAGCACGTCGCCAAGGTGCTGGCGGCGGTCGGCAGCAAGGCGACCGACGCGGGCGTGCCCTGCGACGACCTGTCGCCCGAAGGGCTACGCGGACAGGAGATCTGCAGCGCCGCCCGCGAACGCGACGCGCGGCTGCTGGTGTCGGCGCCCACGGTTGGGACCGCATCGGCCGGCTGATCCACGGCAGCGTCTCGACCGTACGTCCTGCACCACGCCCCGTGCCCCGTCCTCGTCGTTCACGGAGACGACGTCCCGCGCGAGGACGAGCACTGGCGGCGGCTGCAGAGATCACGGCTGAGCCAGCCAGGTCGGCGGGCGGCGCTTCCCGTCGCCCGCCCTGCCTGTGAGCATGACGCCGATGAGCGCCTCCGCGCCGGCCGTCGTCGTGCATCGATCTGTTCGTCGAACGAGGTCGCGCGCGCGGTACTCCGGGCTTGTCGGTCGAGGTAGCCGACGGGCGTCGTCACGGGCCTCCTCGGCCCAAGCGGTTGCGGCAAGACGACGCTGATGCGCGCGATCGTCGGCGTGCAGCAAGTGGCAGAGCGGAAGCGTCACGTGCTCGGCCTGCCCGCCGGCACGCGCGCAGCTGCGGCGCGTGTCGCTACATGACCCAGGCGCCGTCCGTGTACGCGGACCTGACCGTCCGCGAGAACCTGCAGTACTTCGCAGCCTGGTCGGTGGACGCGAGCGCACGCCTCGGTCGTCGTGAACGGTCGGTCTCGGCGACCGCAACTGGTCGCTCGTGCGCGATCTCTCCGGCGGCGAGCGGTCGCGAATGTCCCTCGCGGTCGCCTGGCTCGGGGCAGCCCGAGCTGCTCGTGCTCGACGAGCCGACGGTCGGCCTCGACCCCTGTTGCGGCGCGAGCCTGGGAGATGTTCCACGGCTGGCGGCCGAAGGGACACCCTGCTGGTCTCGACACACGTGATGGACGAGGCGGGCCGCTGCGACCAGCTGCTGCTGATGCGCGAGGGGCTGCTCCTCGCGACCGGATCGCCGGACGAACTGCTGCGGCGCTGGATCCGGCGACCTCGAAACAGCGTTCCTCGCGCTGGCGGAAGCGGAATGAGCGCGCGGAGCGACGATCGCGACGACGCGGAGCGTCCTCGAGCAGCTGCGACGCGACCACCGCACGCTGGCCTTGATCCTCGTCGTGCCTCCGGCGCTGCTTGTGTTGCTTCGCTACGTGCTGGACGGCTCAATCCTGCTGCCTTCCAGCGAGTCGCCGTGCCGCTCATCGGCCTCTTTCCGTTGATCGTCATGTTCCTCGTCACCTCGATCGCAATGCTGCGCGAGCGTACGGGCGGGACGCTGGAGCGGCTGATGTCACTGCCGCTCTCGAAGATCGATCTGCTCGCCGGCTACGGACTCGCGTTCGCGTCTGTCGCTGCGTGCAGGCCTGCGGTCACCTCGCTGGTTGCATTCGGCTTGCTCGGCGTCGAGACGGCTGGCTCCCCAGCTCTGGTGGTCACACTTGCTGTCTGCAATGCCCTGCTCGGGGTCGGGCTCGGGCTCTTCCTGAGCGCCTTCGCGACGAGCGAGTTCCAGGCGGTGCAGTTCATGCCGGCGGTGCTGCTGCCGCAGATCATCCTGTGCGGGCCTCTTCGTGCCCCGCGCACGAGATGCCGCGCGCGCTGCGGGTCGTGTCGGACGCGTTGCCCGTCTCGTACGCGTACGACGGTCTGGACCGGGTCGCCGTGGTCTCATCGACGGCAGGCTCTGGGCCGACTGCCTGATCGTGATGACTCGGTCTTCCTGGCGCTGACCCTGGGCGCGACGACGCTCAGCGCGCCGCACGCCCTAACGGTTAGCCTTGCCTGCGTGACCCGACGCCCAGGGCGACGACCGCCTTCGCGAGCTCTTCAGGCCGGTATCGCACTCAACTCAGAGCTGTCGCTCGACGCGCTGCTCCAGAAGCTCGTCGAGACTGCCGCGGCACTGACGGGCGCGAAGTACGCAGCGCTCGGCGTGATCGACGAGTCCGGCGAGCGCGCTGGAGCGCTTCGTCACGACCGGGATCGATGCGGAGCAGCATGCGGAGATCGGCGCCCTGCCGCGAGGCCGAGGCATCCTGGGGGTGTTGATTCGCGATGCGACGATCGCTGCGCCTGCCGAAGCTCGAGCGACCATCCACGGTCGGTCGGCTTTCCACCAAACCACCCCTCGATGGACATCTTCCTCGGGGTGCCGGTGATGCTGCGAGGAGTCGCCTACGGCAACCTCTACCTGACTGAAAAGGAAGGTGCAGGCGAGTTCACCGTCGATGACCAGGAGATCGTCGAGCTCCTCGCCGCTCAGGCGGCGGTGGCGATCGAGAACGCGCGCCTGTATGAAACTGCGACTCGCTGGTCGCGGCAGCTCGAATCGCTGCACGAGGTGGTTCGCTCGCTGGTCGGGAGAGATGGAGCTCGAGCACCTCCTCGAACTGGTCTGCGCCCGCCTGCGCGAGCTGATCGGCGCGCGCCTGGCGATCGTTGCGCTCGCCGACTCGCCACCGGGGGCGACCTGACGATCGCTGCGGCGAGACGGCGGCGGCCTCGAGGAGTCCCTCGTCGGGCACCGCTTCAGCCGCACAGACTCGAAGAGCGGTCGCGTGCTCGAGGGTCGCAGGAGCGCCCGCGTCGACTCGCTGTTGGACGACCCGGAGGTCGATCAGGAGGAGGCACGACTGCGATGGGAGCCCGAACCGGGCTGTACGTGCCGCTGGTCGCCCGAGGCGAAGCGATCGGGATCATCGCCCTTCACGACAAGCTGGGCGCCGACGCACGGTTCACCGACGGCGACCTCAGGGTCGCCGAGATCTTCGCCGCACGCGCCGCGGTGGCGGTCTCGCTCTCGGAGCGTGTCGCGCGCGACACGGTTCGGCGCGTGATCGACGCGCAGGAGAGCGGAACGCCGGCGCCTGGCACTCGAGCTGCACGATGAGACCGGCCAGGCTCTCACCTCGATTCTGCTCGGCCTGAAGACAATTCGGTCGTCGAGCACCGATGCCGACGCCGAACGCGCGGAGTCGGCGGTGCGCGCGCTCGTCGTTCAAGCGCTGCAGGACGTACGCGCCCTCGCGGTCGAGCTACGCCCCGCGGCGCTCGACGACTTCGGTCTCGGCCCGGCAATTGAGCGCCTCGCGGAAACGTTCTCGGAGCGGAGCGGCATCGAGACGATGGTCGAGGCGAACCTCGAGGAGCGGCTGCCCCCCGAGATCGAGACGACGCTCTACCGGGTCGTCCAGGAGGCGCTGACGAACGTCGTCAAGCACGCCGGTGCGGAGCACGTCAGCATCGTCATCTCGAGCCGAGACCGAAGCGTCGCCGCAATCGTCGACGACGACGGGCGTGGGTTCGACGCCGGCGACGTGCGCGCCGATGCCCTCGGGCTGCTCGGGATGCGCGAGCGGCTCGCGCTGGTCGGGGGCACCCTGGCGGTCGAGTCGTCGCCGGAGTCCGGGACGACGATCGCGGCTCAGGTGCCGGTGAGCGCTGCGGCGGGAGCGAGCCGGCCCGCCAGCTGATGCAGGACGCCCATCCCTTGCAGACTTGCGATCCGCACCACGATTCCCCCGGCCAGGCTGAGGCGAAGCACGGCGAGCCCGCTGATCCGCACCGGTGCACCGCGCTCGATCGCGAACCCCTCGATCGACTCGAGTGGAATCACGAGTGTGCGCCCGCGGCCGCGAAGCTCGAGCCGGTCGGCGAGCAGCTCGAGGCTGCCGGAATAACGCCTACCGTGGAGCGTCCAGAGGATCGCGACCGTGCCGTTCATCCGACAGACGGTACGGCGCCGCCCGAGCCTCGCTCATCCGGGGCGCACCCGTTCGCGATTGCGGCTTTCTTGGTATGTCCCCGTCTGCGCCGCTGGCTAAGGTCGCATGATGGACTCCCCGACCCGGGTGTTGATCGTCGACGACCACGCGGTCGTACGCGCCGGCATCCGACTGCTACTCGAGCAGGAGCCGGATATCGAACCGATCGGTGAAGCAGGCTCGGGACGCGAGGCCATCTTCGAGGCGCGCACGCTCAAGCCCGACGTGATCCTGATGGACGTCGTGATGCCTGACGGGAATGGCCTCGACGCGATCCCGACACTGCTCAAGGAACGACCCGAGACGAAGATCCTCGTCCTGTCGATGCAGGATGACCCACGATACGTCCGGGCGGCGTTCGCAGCGGGCGCCAGCGGCTATGTGCTCAAGGAGGCCGCCGACGTCGAGGTCGTCGTCCGCCGTCCGGGAGGTTGCCCGCGGCGGCCGGTACGTCGCACCCGGAGCTCGGCGCGCGCTTGATCGCAGCCGACGCCGACGCCGCACGCAAGGCCGAGCAGGATCCGCTTTCCGATCGCGAACGCGAGGTCTTGCGCCTGCTGGCGCTCGGGCACACGAACCAGGAGATCGCCAAGCAGCTCTTCATCTCGGTCCGCACCGCCGAGACGCACCGTGCGCACATCATGCAGAAGCTCCGCCTGACGAGCCGCGCCGAACTCGTCCGCTACGCGATCGAGCAGGGTCTGCTCGAGGAATTGACAGGAGGGCCGCTTGCGCGGCCCTCTTCTACCCTGACGGGGACTTTCCGCTACGCGGTTGCGAGTGGCTTCGCGCCGCTCGGCTTGCGTGCGAACCAGGAGATCGCCGGGTCGGGATTCCGGAGGGCGCCGCCGATCGCGAGGATCGCGAAGCCGAATCCCGGAGAGCAGGAGCGCCACTCCGACGACGATGCCGAAGAGCGAGAGCTGCTCGGCCATGTAGCTCGTGTTGAGCGCCGTCGTGAGTGCCGTCTCGGTGACCCAGATGTTGCGTGCTGCGTTGTCGACGGGCTGACCGTTGGCCTGCAGCGCGGCCTTCGGGTCATTGGTGCCCTTGCCGTCTGCCGTCGCGAAGCGAGGCATCTGCGAGTACGGGACACCGCCGGTCGCCTCGAGCGTGTGGATCCGCATGTAGCTGGCGAATGCACGTGCCCGATCTCCGGTGTTGATCGGCTTGCCGGCGACGTCAGTCGTCGGGAGCGCGATCGATGCCGGCAGGCCGGCCTTCTTCGCCTCGGCCGCGATCGCCGACGGCGTCATGTCGGGCGTAGCCGACGATCTGCTCGAGCTTCAGGCTGTCCTGGACCGTGCTGCGGCCGTTGACGCCCATCACGATTGCGGCGACGCCGAACGCGATCAGGACTGCAGCGGCGACGAGCCCACCGATCTCGAAGAACTTACGCATCTCGAATCTCCTTCCATCAGGGCCGATGCTCGTCTCCGCGCCTTCGACCGTTTCCTTTTGGCCAGTCTCGGCGCGAATCGGCTGAGCGGCAATCGTGGTCAGCGCTGAATTCAGTTGCGGCTTTTCCACCGCTGAGGCAAATCGTGCGGGCTACTACGCAGCGCGCTCCGCGAATTCACGAACTCGCCGCCGTCGGAACGCGGCGAGGGTGCGCGTCACGGATCCACGAGGAAACGGAGCCACCATGAAGACCTTCACTTCTCTGCTCGCTGTTGTCGTTCTCGGCGCCGCGCTGGCCACGGCTGCCGCCTCGTCGACGACACACGCGAAAATCACGATCCGGCACCAGACGAGCCACTGCCACGCCTGGGCACTCGGCCACGGCGCATACACGGCGCATCTGAACGCTGCGATCGCAGCCGGCGGGACGATCACGTTCACGAACAACGACGTGATGTCGCACCGCCTGATCGAGAAGAGCGGCCCGAGGGCCGTCGATCTCCGGTTCGCCCGCGATGTCCCACATGGGCGCAACGACAACAGTGAAGTTCCCGCACACGGGTACCTACGTCTTCACGACGAAGGCCGGCGAGGACTACATGAAGGGCGTCAAGACGACCGGCGAGGACAACGTGCTCACCCTGAAGGTCGTCGTCCGCTAGGGGACGTGCCGACGTTGGCTCCGTCCTCACTCGATCCCACCACGGCCGCCGCACTCGTTGCGGCGGCCGCGTTCTTGATGACGCAGGCCGGGCTCGGCAAGCGGCGCCTTCGTCGCCGAGCCCCCTCCTGCCCGGTCTGCCACCGCCCCGGTTCGTCCTGCACGTGCCGGTGGCTCTGAGCGACAAGGAGGTTCCGATGAAGGTCCTGGTTGCATTCTCGAGCAAGCACGGGGCGACGGAAGAGATCGCGCGCTCGATCGGCGAGATTCTCGACGAGCAAGGACTGACGGTCGAAGTCCGGCGAATGGAAAAGGTCGACACTGTCCTGCCCTACACCGCATTCGTCGTGGGCAGCGCCGTCTACATGGGCAAATGGATGCGAGGGGCGCGGAAGTTCGTCGACGGACATGCCGAGCTGCTCGCGCGCCATCCGACGTGGCTCTTCAGCAGCGGGCCGATCGGCTCGACGCCCGAAACCGAGCAGAGCGACTCGTTCGACGTCGCCGGTTTGATGACCGCAACCCGCGCACATGACCATCGGCTCTTTAGCGGCAAGCTCGACAAGGCCGAACTCGGAGTAGCGGAGCGGGCGCTGGCGGGCGCGCTGCGCGTACCGAGCGGCGATTACCGGGAATGGGACGCCGTGACCGCTTGGTCAATCGAGATCGCTCGGATACTCACCGGCGAAGCAGTGGCCCAATCCGCCCGCTAAGGTCGAGCGCGGAACCACTGACCGAGGAGGCAGGGCCGTTGCCAACCCCCCACCCGATCGACATCGAAGCCGCGAAAGCGCGCCTCGCCGAAGCCGGTGGCTACGAGATCGTCCACCAGTCCGAGGGGCTCGAGATCGGCGTCTACGTGCTCGTCGCGCCGGAGCCCGACCGCCAGCAGCCCCACGACGACGACGAGGTCTACGTCGTACTCGAAGGCGACGGGATGCTCGAGATCGAAGGCGAGCAGGTCGCCCTGCGGGTCGGGCACGCAGCCTTCGTGCCCGCCGGTGCCGAGCATCGCTTCACCGGTTACGAGCAGCTGAGCGTGCTGGTGATCTTCGACAAGCGCGGCTGACCCGCGCCGACCAACGGCATATGACGACGTCCCCGCTCTCGCCACGCGAACTCGAGTTGATCGACGCCTACTGGCGCGCCGCCAACTATCTCTCGGTCGGCCAGATCTACCTGCTCGACAATCCGCTGCTGCGCGAGCCGCTGCGGCCGAGCACGTCAAGCCGCGCCTGCTCGGCCACTTCGGCACCACCCCGGGGCTGAACTTCGTCTACGCGCACCTGAACCGCGCGATCAAGGCGCGCGACCTGTCGGTGATCTACGTCACAGGCCCCGGCCACGGCGGGCCCGGTCTCGTCGCGAACGCGTACCTCGAAGGCACCTACACCGAGCTCTACCCGCACGTGTCGGAGGACGAGGACGGGCTGCGCGAGCTCTTCCGCCAGTTCTCGTTCCCGGGCGGCATCCCGTCCCACGTCGCGCCGGAGACGCCGGGCTCGATTCACGAGGGCGGTGAGCTCGGCTACGCGCTGTCGCACGCGTTCGGGGCGGCGTTCGACAATCCCGATCTGCTCGTCGCCTGCGTCGTCGGCGACGGCGAGGCCGAGACGGGGCCGCTCGCGACGAGCTGGCACTCGAACAAGTTCCTGAACGCGGTCGACGACGGTGCCGTCCTGCCGATCCTGCACCTGAACGGCTACAAGATCGCGAACCCGACCGTGCTCGCGCGCATCCCGGAGCACGAGCTCGTCTCGCTCTTCGAGGGCTACGGCTGGCGACCTTGATCGTCTCGACGCGGGCTCGACGAGCCGCACGCAGACGCGCACGAGCGGTTCGCCGCCGTGCTCGACGAGGCCCTCGACGAGATCAGGACGATCCAGGAGGCGCGCCCGGCGACGGAGCGACGGGAGCGGCCGCGCTGGCCGATGCTGATCCTGCGCTCGCCGAAGGGCTGGACCGGCCCGCGCGAGGTCGACGGCGCTGCAGGTCGAAGGGACGTGGCGCTCGCACAGGTGCCGGTCGTCGGCGCCCGCGAGAACGACGAGCCACCGCGAGGTCCTCGAGACGTGGCTACGGAGCTATCGCGCCGGAGGAGCTGTTCGACGACGGCGGCAGGCTGCGACCCGAGCTGCGCGCGCTCGCGCCCGACGGGCGAGCGCCGCATGAGTGCGAACCCGCACGCGAACGGCGGCGATCCTGCTCCGGGACCTCGTGCTGCCCGACTTCCGCGAGTACGCCGTCGCGGTCGAGCAGCCGGGCACGACCTCGACCGAGCCGACGCGCAGGCTCGGCGCCTTCCTGCGTGAGGTGATCGTCACGGAATCCCGACGACGTTCCGGCTCTTCGGCCCCGACGAGACCGCGTCGAACCGTCTCGGTGACGTCTTCGAGGTCACCGCGCGGGCCTGGGACGCCGAAACGGAGCCGACCGACGAGGGGCTCGCCACCGACGGCCGCGTGATGGAGGTGCTGTCCGAGCACCAGTGCCAGGGCTGGCTCGAGGGCTACCTCCTGACCGGCCGCCACGGGCTCTTCAACTGTTACGAGGCGTTCATCCACATCGTCGACTCGATGTTCAACCAGCACGCGAAGTGGCTGAAGGTCACCCGCGACATCCCCTGGCGGCGGCCGGTGGCCTCGCTGAACTACCTCCTCTCGCTCGCACGTCTGGCGCCAGGATCACAACGGCTTCTCGCACCAGGACCCGGGCTTCATCGACCACGTGGTCAACAAGAAGGCCGAGGTGATCCGCGTCTACCTGCCGCCGGACGCGAACACGCTGCTCTCGGTCGCCGATCACTGCCTGCGCTCGCGCAACTACGTCAACGTGATCGTCGCCGGCAAGCAGCCGGCGCTGGACTACCTGACGATCGACGAGGCGATCATCCACTGCACGCGCGGCGCCGGCATCTGGGAATGGGCGTCGACCGACGAAGGCGGCGAGCCGGATGTCGTGCTCGGGTGCTGCGGCGACATCCCGACGCTCGAGACGCTCGCCGCCGCTGCGCTGCTGCGCGAGCACCTCCCCGAGCTCAAGGTGCGAGTCGTGAACGTCGTCGACCTGATGCGCCTGCAACCGGACAGCGAGCATCCGCACGGTATGTCCGATGCCGAGTTCGACTCGCTCTTCACGCAGTCGCGGCCGGTCGTCTTCGCCTACCACGGCTACCCGTGGCTGATCCACCGGCTCGCCTACCGGCGGACGAACCACGAGAACCTGCACGTCCGCGGCTACAAGGAAGAAGGGACGACGACGACGCCGTTCGACATGGTGATGCTGAACGACCTCGACCGCTTCCATCTCGTGATCGACGTCATCGACCGCGTGCCCGGGCTCGCTGACAGCGCCGCCCACCTGCGGCAGCACATGCAAGAGCGGCGGCTCGCGGCGCGCGCGTACACGCGCGAGCACGGCGAGGACGATCCCGCGATCCGAGACTGGACGTGGCCGTACTGACGGACGTCCTCGTCGTCAATGCCGGCTCGACGAGCCTCAAGCTGAGCATCGTCGACGGCGACGACAGATCGCGGACACGTTGCGATCGCTCGCGCGAGTCGCGGCGACGTCGCGCGCGATCGGCCATCGAGTCGTTCACGGCGGCGTGCGGTTCGTCGACGCCGACGCTGATCGACGACGACGTGATGGCCGAGCTCGCATAGCTGCGTCGAGCTCGCGCCGCTGCACAATCCGCCGGCGCTCGCGGCGATCCCGAGGCGCGCGCGCGCTGCCGCCACGTGCCGCACGTCGCCGTCTTCGACACGGCGTTCCACCGGACGATCCCGCGGTCGCTCGCACCTACGCCTTCCCGAGCCGATAACGCGAGCGTGGGAATCCAGCGCTTCGGCTTCCACGGGCTCTCGGTCGCATGGGCCGCGGAGCAGGTGCAGGTGACGCGCCTCGTCGTCTGCCACCTCGGCGGCGGCTGTCGGTGACGGCGGTGCGCGACGGACGGTCGGTCGACACGACGATGGGCTTCACGCCACTCGAAGGCGTGCCGATGGCGACACGCGCGGGCCGGTCGATCCCGGCGCACTGCTCTATCTGCTGCGCCACGGCGTCGGCTGGCCGAGCTGGAAGAGGCCCTGGAGCACGAGTCGGGGCTGCTCGCACTGGCGGGCACCGGCGACGTCGCGGTCCTCGGCAGGCGATCCGAGCCCCGACGCGGAGCTGGCGCTCGACATCTACTGCTACCGCGTCGCCCAGGCGGTCGCCGCCATGGCGATGTCGCTCGGCGGCCTCGACGCACTGTATTCACGGCGGCGTCGGAGAGCACTCGGCGCGGGTACGAGCGCAGGTCTGCGCCAGGCTGGACCACCTCGGCGTCTCGACTCGACGAGGCGGCGAACGACGCGCTCTCCGGGGAAGGCGCGATCGGACGCAGCTGCCTCGAGCGTGCAAGTCCGGGTCGTTCACGCGCGCGAGGACGTCGTCGTCGCTCGGCAGTTCGCGGCTCTGCTCGCCTGACCGCTGTCGATTTCGGCTCTCTCCCACTCGTCTTCTCTTCGGCGGCCTACAGCCGCCGACCGACGAGTGAGAGGAGAAGTCATGGCACATCCGGTGATCCACGCGGAGATTCGCTCGACAGACCCCGACGCAACCCGAGCGTTCTTCGGCGAGCTGTTCGGCTGGACGTACTCGGACGGAGCGTTTCCCGGCTACACGTTCGTCGACACCGGCGTCGAGGGCGCGATCCCGACGGCGATCGGGCCGCTGCAGGGAGGCAGCGATGCGGTTCTGTTTTTCGTCGCCGTCGACGACGTCGAAGCGACGCTCAAGCGTGCCGAGGAACTCGGCGGCACGACGATTCAGCCCGCACAGTCCGTTCCGGGCGTCAGCTTCGGCGTCTTCGCCGACGCGCAGGGGCACGTCGTCGGCGTCGCGGCGAACTAAGGTCGCGGACCGGCCGGCGCCGATGAATCTCGCGGCGCCTGCCGGTCTAGACCGAAACGAAGAAGGAGGCGCTGTGGACTGGTCGCTCGAGCTCGTCGCCGTCCCCGTGGCGGATGTCGATCGCGCCAAGGCGTTCTACGTGGAGCAGGCCGGCTTCCACCTCGATCTCGACACCACTGCCGGCGAGGGGTTTCGAATCGTCCAGCTGACGCCGCCAGGCTCCGCGTGCTCGATCCTGATCGGGACGGGATTCGACCAGGCAGCGCCCGGCTCGGCGCAGGGCTTGTACCTGATCGTTGCCGACATCGAGGTTGCGCACGCCGAGCTCGCCGGGCGCGGCACCGCCGTGAGCGAGATCTTCCACTTCGAGAAGGGCGGCCGGACGTCGGGTCCCGATCCGGAGCGGGGAACGTACAACTCGTTCGTCTCGTTCGAGGATGCGGACGGCAACGCGTGGCTCGTGCAGGAGGTCAACCGCGCGGTGTGATGCGGTAGACGATGCCGCTGCCCCAGTCGCCGACGAGCACCGAACTGCCGGCGGCGAGTACCGGTAACGGGTGCTCGAACCCCGACAGGAACGTGCTCGCAGCGCCGGTGTACGTGCCGGCGGCGGCCTGCAACGGGATGCGCTTGACGACACCCAGCTGCCACTCCGCGACGAGCGCCGAGGAGCGATACCGCTCGCCCAGCTGGGCGGCGAGCAGCGCAACACCACCCGCGGCTGCGTGGGCATCGAGGACGGCCGCCGGCTTCGGCTGCCCCGCGCAGGCCCTGGTCTGCTGGCCGTAGCAGCGCGGAAAGCCCCAGTCCTGCCCGAAGCGGACGACGGCGAGCCAATCGCCAGGTGTTCGAGCGCCGAGGTCGTCGCGCTGGTTCATGGTGACGAACAACGTGCTCGTCCCCGGGAGATAGGCGAGCCCGTACGCCGCGCGGACGTGCGACGCCACGACTGCAGAGGCCGCTCCCGTCGGACCGGAACGACACGATCGAGCCGGACTCCTTCGATGCCGGAACGCAGTGGTCGCACGACGCCGAGATGCCCATCACCAGCCGTCCCCGGGCGCGAGCACGAGGTTGTTGTTCTCGCCACCGGCGACCGGCCCGTCGAGGATCACCTTGGCGTGCGCGAAGTGGCTGCCGGCGAAGCCCGAGTACGCGGTCACGCGGCCGAGCGAGCTGACGATGAGCCGCTTGCCGACCCACGCGAGGCCGAGCGGTGCGACGAGCCCGGAGACCACCTTCACCGGACGGGCGCCGGGCCGCGCGACGAGGAAGACGCCGTCGGTCGCGTGCGTGGACGAGCCCGAGGTGGTCGCCCAGAGCCGCCCTTGCGTGTCGAGCGCCAGTGCCGAGACGTGTCTCAAGCCACGTGTGTCGACGACCGCCTTCAGATCCGACGGTCCGCGCAGGCCGGCGCCGATCGAGCCCGTGTCGACCGAGCCGCCGCCGCAGGCCGTCGCGAGAACCGCGGCCGTACAGAGGATCGCTGCGAGGAGCGCACGCACGGCGTAGATGTAGTCGACCGTGGCGACCGAATTCGCCTCCGACGGGCAATTCCTAGGCGACTCTCCATCAATCCTTAGGTCGCGTTGGTCTGATCGGGTCAACGAAGGAAAGGAGGTACACGGTGACTCGTATGCGCTACATCGCACCGATCGTCGCCGCCGCGGCACTCAGCGCAGGCGGCGCTGCCTGGGCGGCAAGTGGCAACTCGACGACCACCACGCCGAGTTCGACGACGCCAAGCCAGGCTCCGAGCCAGGCGCCGAGCAACGCGCCGAACGGCTCGAACTGCCCGAACATGGGCTCGAGCTCAGCTCAGGCTCGGGCTCGTCCAGCTCGAGCGGGGCGTCGTACAACCCCGCGATGAGCAGCCTCTGACCGGACGGTGTGGACGGCGCTGCAGCGCCGTCCACACCACCGCGCGATACGCTGTCTTCCGTACCACCGGGGAGCCTCTGGCGAGAGGCTGAGAGCGCGCTTCCTAGCGCATACCCGTCGAACCTGATCCGGGTCATGCCGGCGAAGGGAGCCCATGTCACAGACGCTCGAAATCGGCAGCAGCGCGGAAGTCGCCCTCGACGGCGTCACACGTGTGCTTGGCGGCAAACGGGTGCTCGACGGGCTCGATCTGCACCTGCCGGTCCACGGTCGTCTCGGGATCGTCGGGCGAAGCGGCGCCGGCAAATCGACCTTGCTCGGCCTCGTCGCCGGGCTGGACGAGCCGGACGCCGGCACGATCGCCGTGTTCGGAGACGCCTCGCCCACCGGACGGCTCGCGCGTTGCGCCCTGATGCCGCAGCGCGACTGCCTGCTGCCGTGGCGGACAGCACTCGACAACGCGTGTCTCGCGCTCGAGAACCAGGGACTGCCGCGCGCGGAAGCCCGCCGCCGCGCGGCGCCCCTGTTCACGCGCTTCGCGCTCACGGGCGCAGAGTCGCTTCGGCCTGTGCACCTCTCGGGCGGGATGCGGCAGCGGGTCGCCTTCCTCCGGACGCTGCTCGCAGGCAAGGACGTGCTGCTGCTCGACGAGCCTTTCGGAGCACTCGACGCGATCACACGCTCCGAGCTGCAGGAGTGGCTGACCGGGTTGCTCGCCGTGGAACCGCGAACCGTAGTGCTCGTCACGCACGACGTCGAAGAGGCGCTACTCGTCTGCGATCGCGTGATCGTGCTCTCCGACGGGCGCGTGACCGCCGAGCTCGACGTCGATCTCCCGCGCGACCGCCCACGTCGAGAGACGGTCGTCGACCGCGCTTTCGTCGCCCTCCGCGAAACGGCGCTGGAGGCGATCGCATGAAGCGGTACGGACCGTCGCTCGCGTTGCTGCTCGCCGGCGTCATCGTCTGGGAGCTCGTCGTGCGTGTTCGTGACGTGCCGGACTACCTCTTCCCGGCGCCGACCGCCGTCGGGTCGGCGTTCGGCTCGGACACGCACCTGCTGGCGAGCGCGGCCTGGGTGACGGCACGCGAAGTCCTGCTCGGGTACCTGCTCGCCGTTGCCGTCGGGCTCGGCCTGGCGATCCTGATCCACTTCTCGGCGCTGCTGAGACGCGCGCTCCTGCCGCTCCTCGTGCTCTCGCAGACCGTCCCAACGGTGCTGCTCGCACCGATCCTCGCGATCGTGCTCGGGTTCGGCCTGACGCCGAAGTTGATCGTCGTCGCGATCGTGTGCTTCTTCCCGATCGTCGTCAACGCCGTTGACGGTCTGCGCTCGACCGACGCTGAGCTCGTGCGCATGATGCGCACGCTCGATGCGAGCCGAGCCGGGATCTTCCGGCGCGTCGAGTTTCCCGGCGCGCTGCCGGCGATCTTCTCGGGGGCACGCATCGCTGCGACCTATGCCGCGGTCGGCGCGGTGTTCGGCGAGTGGTCCGGGTCGACGGCCGGGCTCGGCTTCGTCGTGCTGCAGTCGGAGCCATCGCTCGACACGGCGCGCATCTTCGCGGCCGTCCTCATTCTCTCGGCGATCGCACTCGCGCTGTACGGGCTCGTCTCGCTCGCCGAACGCTTGCTCATTCCCTGGCACCGGGAGGTCGTCAATGCTTCGTAACGTCACCGCGGTCGCGCTTGCGGCCGCAGCTCTGCTCGTTCCCGCTGCAGCCGCCGGCCCACAGCACGTGACGCTGACGCTGGACTGGACGCCGAACCCGGATCACGTCGGGCTCTACTACGCACGGGACGAAGGGCTCTTCGCGAAGGCGGGGCTCGACGTGTCGATCCGTGCGCCTTCCGATCCGAGCGCGACGCTGAAGCTGGTCGCCGCCGGCAAGAGCGACCTCGGCGTCTCGTACGAGCAAGAAGTCTTCTTCGCTGCCGCCAAGAAGCTGCCGGTGGTCGCCGTCGCCGCGATCGTCCCGCAGCCGCTCAACTCGATCATGGCGATCGACGCGAAGCTGAAGCGCGTCGCCGACCTCCGCGGAAAGACCGTCGGGATCACCGGCGTTCCGTCGGACTACGCCTCACTCGATACGGCTCTCGCGTCCGCGGGCCTGCAGCGGAGTGACGTGAAGGTCGTGACGGTGGGCTACAGCCTGCTCCCGGCGCTGCTCGCCCATCGCGTCGACGCGATCCTCGGCGTCTACCGGAACGTCGAGGGGATCGAGCTCGAGCGTCGCGGCTTGAAGCCGACGATCATCCCGCTCGATCGCGCCGGTGTGCCGTTCTACGACGAGCTCGTGCTGGTCGCGAGCGCCGCCCGCCTCGGTTCGGACCCCGCCTACGCCGACACGGTGCAGCGGTTCGTACGCGCGCTTCGCCTCGGAACCGCAGCGGCGCGCAGCCACCCTCAGCGGTCGCTCGCGATCCTCCGCAAGGCGACGCGCAGCGACACGGGCTTTCTCGCGAAGGCGACGCCCGCAACGCTCGCGCTGCTGGCCGGCACCCACGGCGTCGGCTGCATGCGCGCAGCCGAGTGGCAGCGCTTCGGCGCCTGGATGCACCGGCGGGGGTTGCTCAAGACACCCGTTGCAACCTCGGCGGCGATGACGACGCGGTTCCTGCCGAGCAGCTGTTGATCAACCCGGGCGAACGGCGAGCAGGACGCCGCTCGCGAGGGCGACACGCGCCTCGGTCGCCGCGAAGAGGTTCGACACGCCCCTGGTCGAGCCCGGAGCGAGCGTCTCACCATGCAGCGGATAGACGAGACCGTCGGTGACGACACCGTGAGCAGGCCCATGCAGCGCGAACAACGAGACGAGCTCGCCGACACGGCCTGACAGGAGACGCTCGTCGTGCACCACGTGGACGGTCGCAGGCCCGAGCAGCGCGTCGACCTCGATCGCCCGGTAGGGCTCCGCCCCGAGCAGCAACAGCTCGCCGAGCAGATGATCGAGCCTGCCGCGCAGTCCTCCGAGCACGACGACGCGTTGCGGTTGCAGCGCCAGCGCAGCTGCCAGCGCAAGCTCCAGGTCGGTCGCGTCCTTCTGGCTCGGGTGGTGCTCGAGCCGGACACCGGCCCGCTCGAGCGCCCCGAGCCCCTCCGCAGAGATCGAGTCGAAGTCGCCAACCGCCAGATCGACCGGTACGCCGAGGGCACGTGCATGATCGGCGCCGCTGTCCGCCGCGATCACGAACGAGGCTTCGGACGCGATCGCCCGCACCCGGCGTGCAAGCGGCCTGGTGCCGCCGGCGAAGATGACGACGGTCTGCATCTCGCCATCATCGAGGAATCGAAGCTAGTAACACTGTGTTACTTGGCCCGGCGCTCGAGCTACGACCGCGAGATCCTGCGCCTGGCGCTACCGGCGCTCGGCGCTCTCGCGGCCGAGCCGCTCTACGTGCTCGCCGACACCGCGATCGTGGGCCATCTCGGCAGGCCGCAGATCGCGGCGCTCGGCCTCGCGGGGACGGTTCTCGCGGGCGCGTTCACGATCTTCAACTTCCTCACCTACGGGACCACCGCGGTTGTCGCGCGTGCGAGCGGCGCCGGCCAGTCCGAGCGCGCCGCCCGCCTCGCCGCTCAGGCGCTCTGGGTGGCGGTGGCGATCGGCGCCGCTGCTGCTCGTCGTCTGCGAGCTGGCCGCCTCGCCGCTCCTCGACGCACTCGGCGCGCACGGCCGCTCGGGCGACCTGGCGCTCGTCTACTTCCGCATCGCGGCGTTGGGACTGCCGGCCGCGCTGATCGCGCTCGCCGGCCAGGGCTACCTGCGCGGTGTCAGCAACCTACGTCGTCCGCTCGAGATCGTCGTCGTGGCGAACGTCGTCAACCTCTTCCTGGAGGTCCTGTTCGTCTACGGCTTCGACTGGGGCATGGCGGGCTCGGCCGCCGGGACGGCGATCGCCCAGGCCGGGATGGGCGTGGCGTTCGTCGTCGAGCTGCTCCGGCCGCACGCCAGCTCGAAGCGGCCCCGCATTGCCGAGATGGCGCCGCTGGTTCGGGTCGGCCGTCAGATCTTCGTGCGGACGGCGGCGCTGTACGCGTCGTTCCTGGTCGCGGCTTCCGTGCTGGCGCGGGTCGGGGACGCCCCACTGGGGGCGCACCAGATCGCGTTTCAGCTCTACGTCTTCATCGCGTTGCTGCTCGACGCGGTCGCGATCGCCGGACAGGTGATCGTGGGGCGGATGCTCGGAGCAGGCGACCCGGTCGGCGCGTACACGGCGGCACGCCGGATGATCGGCTGGTCGGTCGGCCTCGGCGCGATCTTCGGCGTCCTGCTGCTCGCGCTCGAGCCGTGGCTGCCGCGGCTCTTCACGAGCGATCCGGAGGTGCTGCACGCCGCCGACCAGATCTGGGTGTTGTTCGCCGTCATGCAGCCCCTCGCCGGCGCGGTCTTCGCGCTCGACGGCATCCTGATCGGCGCGAGCGACACGTCGTACCTGATGTGGTCGATGCTCGCCGCCTCGTTCGGCGTCTTCCTCCCGATCGCGCTCGCGTCGCTCGCCTTCGGCTGGGGCATCGTCGGCGTGTGGGCGGGCCTCGACGCACTGATCGCGGCCCGCCTCATCTTCCTCGGCACACGCTTCGCCGGCCGCCGCTGGGCGGTGGTCGGCTGGACCTAGCGAACGCGCCTACTGCGGCTGCGGCACGATCCGGATGTACGGCTTGGGCGACTCCCAGCCGTCCGGGTACGTCTCCTTGGCCTCGTCGTCGGAGACCGAGCCGGCGATGATCACATCCTCGCCCTGCTGCCAGTTCACCGGCGTCGAGACCTTGTGCTTCGCGGTCAGCTGCAGCGAGTCGATTACGCGCAGAACCTCGTCGAAGTTGCGCCCCGTCGTCATCGGGTAGACGAGGATCAGCTTCACCTTCTTGTCCGGCCCGACGACGAAGACGTTGCGCACCGTCTGGTTGTCGGCCGCAGTCCGGTCGGCCGCCTCGCCCGACACGCTCGTCGGCAGCATCCCGTAGAGCTTCGAGACGTTGAAGTCGGCATCGCCGATCATCGGGTAGTTGGGCGCCTGCCCCTGCGTCTCAGCGATGTCCGCGGACCAGTCGGCGTGCTTGTCGGTCGGATCGACCGAGAGCCCGATGATCTTCACCTCGCGGCGGTCGAACTCCGGCTTGATCTTGGCCATGTAGCCGAGCTCGGTCGTGCAGACCGGAGTGAAGTCCTTCGGATGCGAGAAGAGCACCGCCCACGAGTTGCCGAGCCACTCGTAGAAGTCGATCCGGCCGTCCGTGGTGTCCGCCTCGAAGTTCGGGGCGGTATCGCCGATCTGCAGTCCCATACTCGTCCTCCTCCGGTCGTGAGCGTCGCTGTGGCGAGATTACAGACCGCTCGCGGTCTGACCGAGAACGGCGCGGCCGGCGAGGCCGGCCAGCAGAACGCCGATGCCGACGAGCACCGCCGAGGCGGGCAGGGTGACGACCAGGACGACGCACCCGACGAACCCGACGACGTTCAGACCGCGCGGCCAGCGGCGCCGCTCGCCAGTCTGGGTGAACGCCGAGGCGTTCGCCACGGCGTAGTAGGTGAGAACGCCGAACGACGAGAAGCCGATCGCGCCGCGCAGGTCGGTGGTCAGCACCAGGACCGCAACGGCAGCGCCGACCGCGAGCTCTGCATGGTGCGGCACGTGATGGCGCGGGTCGACGGCAGCGAGCCACCTCGGCAGGTCGCCGTTCCTCGCCATTGCAAGCCCCGTCCGCCCGATCCCCGCGATCAGCGCGAGCAAGGCGCCGAGGCTGGCAACGGCGGCGCCGGCCCGCACGACCGGCACCGCCCACGCCGCACCCGCGCCCTTGACAGCCGTCGCGATCGGCGCAGTGCTGGCAGCAAGTGCCTCAGGCCCCGCCCCGGCGAGCGCCGCGACGGCGACGAGCGCGTAGACGACGACGGCGATGCCGAGCGCGATCGGGATCGCGCGCGGGATCGTCCGCTCCGGATCTCGCACCTCTTCGCCGAGCGTCGCGATCGCGCGCGTACCCCGCGAAGGCGAAGAAGAGCAGGCCCGCGGCCTGGAGGATCCCGTACAGGCCGTGCACCCAGAGCGAGGAGAGGCCGTCGGGAATCGGGGAACCGGCGCTGTCGCCGGTGGCGATTGCGACCACGACGACCGCGAGCGCGACCAGCGAGAACGCGACGAGGACGCTGGCCACCCGAGCGGTCCGCGAGATACCGCGCAGATTGGCGCCGGTCAGCACGATGACAGCCGCGAGGGCGACGAGGCGCTGCGACCACAGCGACCCGGGCCACGCGTAGGACGCGAACGTCAGTGCCATCGCGGCGCACGACGCTGTCTTGCCGATCACGAATCCCCAGCCGGCGAGAAACCCCCACCATTCCCCGAGCCGCTCGCGGCCGTAGACGTACGTGCCCCCCGAAGTCGGATACTCGGCGGCGAGCTGTGCCGAGGAAACCGCGTTGCAGTACGCGACGCCCGCGGCGAGCGCGAGCCCGATCAGGAGGCCGCTCCCCGCCGCCCGTGCCGCCGGCCCGAAGGCAGAGAAGACGCCGGCACCGATCATCGAGCCGAGCCCGATGACGACCGCGTCTCGCGTGCCGAGCCGGCGGACGAGCGGCGCGGGCGACGTCACATCGCGGCCGCGACTCGCTCGGCCGCGGCGGCCAGCTCTTCGTCGGGCACGTTCGGTAGGACGTCCTCCCAGAGCGGCAGCATCATCCCGGCGGCCTCGACCATGCCGAGCGGCCGTGGGATGAACCAGACGTGGAAGTGCGCTCCGCCGTCGCCCCAGCGATAGAGGTGAACGCGGCCGACGCCGCCGAGTGAGAGAACCGCTCGCTCGACACGTGCAACGACGCGGCCGAAATCGGCCGCAAGCTCGTCGGGCAGGTCGGCGAACGAGTCGACGTGCTCACGGCTAGCCAGCCAGACCGCGCCCGGCAGACTGCCGCCGACGGGCGGGTGCAGCGTCCAGTGCTCGTCGGACCAGACAGCTGACGTCGTCTGGCCGGCACAGATGCCGCACGGCTTGCCGCCGGGCTCGCCGCGGCGCGGCGGCTCCGGGATCTGCAGAGCGCCAGGCTCGCGCAGGACGAGGGGCTCGGCGTAGGGAAGGCTCATCGGGACTCCTTTCGTCGGGACTTGACGGATGCCGGCCGAGCTCCGCCGGCGATCCCGTTCAGCACCAGGTCGACGACCCGGTCGGTCGCGGTCTTCGCGGGCCAGTTGTGACGGCCGCGCAGGTGCACGTACGTCCACGCGACGGCGTTGAAGGCAACGTCCGCCGTCTCGACGGCATCTGCGACGGGCGGCAGCGAGCCGTCGTCGCTGCCTTCGCGCAGGAATCGGATCAGGGGATGGAGGTAGTCGTGCGGCTGATCCGGCCCAGGCCGCTGATGGAAGGCCTCATCGGTCGCGAGCATCAGCGGCAAGTGCCGTTCGAGCAGGCCGCAGAGCTCGTGCAGCGACCGTTCGAGGCGCTCCCTCCCGCTGCCGCCCGAGGTGAGGATCGGGTACATGGTCGAACGGAAGTCGGCGGCGAGCGCGCCGGTCAACGCCGCGATCAGCGCGTCTCGGTCGAGGCCCTGGCGCCAGAGCGTCGAGCGTGCTCGGCCGGCGACTTCGGCGACCCGCTCGAGCGTCAACCCGTCCCAGCCCCGCTCCCGCAGCACCGCGATCGTGGCGTTCTGGAGCTGCTCGTCCACCTGCATCTTCGATGATGCGGTCATGCAACATCAGTGTTGCATGCTCTCCGAGCGGCGTCAAGCGCCGACATGATAGGACCGCGCCTGTGAGCGACCTCGCCGGGATCATCGCCGCCTACAACGACGCCTGGAATCGACAGGACGTGGACGCCATCTGCGCCGCGCACGCACCGGGCATGGTGTTCGAGAATCACACCGCGGGCGAGCGGGCCGAGGGCGACGCCGTGCGCGGGCACATCGCCACGATCTTCGAGCACTGGCCCGATCTCCGCTTCGTCGGGCGCTCGACCTACATCGGCCCGGACTTCGTCGTCCAGGAGTGGACGGCGACCGGAACCCACCCGAGCGGCACGTCGGTGTCGTGGGACGGCATCGACGTCTTCCCGTTCGACGGCGACCTGATTCTGCGCAAGGACGTCTACTCGAACGCGTCCCGGCGCGTCGCCGAGCAGCTCGCGACCTGAGCCGAGATCGTCGGCCGTGCCGCGGGCGGCGACACGGCCGACTGTGCGGAGCTACGCGCTTGGCCCCGGCGCGCCTGGGTCCTCGATCGCAGCAGCGGCGTCCTTCGCCTTGTCGGTGAGGCTCTCGTCCTTGCCGGCGATGTCCTTGAGTTCCGTCGCGTCTTCCTTGGCGGCCTCGGTGCCTCCGCGCTTGTCGAACATCTGCTTCGCCTTCTCGGTGAGTTTGGTCAGGTCCATCGGCCCTCTCTTTCCTGGCTCTAGCGGTTGACGTCCTTCACTTGGACACCGTTCTCCGACGCTTTTGCGATCACGGTGTCGAGCAGGGCTCCGGCGCCTCCGATCCCGGCGAGATTCCCGGTCCCGATCGCCGACCTGAGCGATGACAGCCCCGAGAGTGCCTCCGACAGCGGGTGCGCGAGCTTCTTGAGCGCCGGGCCGTCGCAGTTCGCGTCGTGGGCGGCGACCTTCAACTCGTGGTAGGCGAGCAGCGCCGAGGCTCCCGCCTTCAGCAACGCCTTCTTCCGACCCGGCGCGCCCTGCTTGAAGGCGCCGGCCCGGTACGGCTTGATCACGTAACGATGGAACGCGCCGACCGCGATTCCGGTGTGCAACACGAACTTCGTCCGCGCCAGGGTCACGTGACAGCTGACCTGCACCTGGCCGGACGCAGTCGTCGTGGTGGTCGTCGAGGTGCTGCCGCACGCGGCGAGCGCCGCGACGGCCGCGACGGCAAGGAGCGCGCCGAGAATCCTGAGACGCGATCCCGGCATCAATGGTGGACGGCGCGCGGCAGCCCCTTGGCCTGCTCGATCCAGCGGGTGACCTCGGACTCGGACGGGACACGCCGCACGAGGTGCTTCGTGTCGTTCGTGTGCTCGAGAGCGACGGTCAGGTTTGCGGCGTTGCGCTGGCCGAGCTCCGGGACGCTGTCGACGCCGGCGGCCTCGAGGAGGTCGGCGTACTCGCCGGCAACCCCGTCGAGCCGGCACAGGTCGGCGTGGTTCACCCACTCGAGGAGGAGTTTCTCGCTGATCCCCGACTTCTCGGCGAGTGCCTCCCGGCCCGACTTCGACGCGCCGTGCTCGAGGAGGTGATCGGTCGTCGTCAGGCCGTGCGACTGGAGTGTTGCGGCATAGGTCGGCCCGATCCCCTCGATCTCGTGCAGTTCCATCGGCCATCTCCTCTCCAGAGAACTGCTGACGTGCCCCGGCAGTCTCGCATGCCCCACCTTCAGGCGGAACGGTCCGGCCCTTCGGCGGGCGCTGCCTCGAAGAGCGGGGCAATACTTCGGGTGTTACCGCAGCACCGAGAAGACCATCGCCCAAGTGGATTTTCAGGAGAAACGCCAGTGACTTCTACGGCACTCGCAATCGAGGAAGAGGCCCGTCCGTTCGAACTGACGGTCGTCGAGCCCGAGCAGGCGGCCGAAGCCGGCGGCTCGTTGCGAACCCGCCTCGCCCTGGCCTTGATCGTGGTCGTCCAGGTCGCGTGGCTCGCGGCTCTTGGCTACGTCGTACTTGCGTTCGCGTAGGCAGCGCCTACCGACCGCCTGCAGCGAGCGTGCGTCTACCCTGCGGGGCATGACACACGCCACGATGCAGACCAACCACGGCTCGATCGACCTCGAGCTGTTCGACGAAGACGCGCCGAAGACCGTTGGCAACTTCACGAAGCTCGCCCGCGACGGCTTCTACAACGGCGTCATCTTCCACCGGGTGATCCCGGATTTCATGATCCAGGGCGGTGACCCCACGGGCACCGGCTCCGGCGGTCCCGGCTACCAGTTCGAGGACGAGTTCAACGAGAACCTCGTCGAGCGCGGAGCGCTCGCAATGGCCAACGCCGGGCCGAACACGAACGGCTCGCAATTCTTCATCGTCACGGCCGACGCGTGCCCGTGGCTCGACGGCAAGCACACGGTCTTCGGCCGCGTCGTCTCCGGCATGGACGTCGTGGACGCGATCGAGAAGGTCGAGACCGCGAACGACCGCCCGCTGGACGAGGTGCGCATCGAGTCGATCTCGGTGACGTGAGCGCCGCTCCGCGGCCGGAGGGCTCGGACGAGATCGTCTGCCCGCATTGCAGGAAGACGTTCCGCGCCGACCTGCTCGAAGGCGGGGCCGAGCGATACCGGGGCTTCAAATGCCCGCACTGCCGGCTCTTCGTGCCGGCCGAGCGCGCCTAGCCTGACCTACATACAGTCTCTGAGAGCCTGCGCTTCCGGCAGGCTCTCGAGCTTCTTCAAGGTGTTGTTCTCGATCTGCCGGATGCGCTCGCGGGTGACGCCGAAGGCCTTGCCGACCTCCTCGAGCGTGCACGGCTGACCGCCAGTCAGGCCGAACCGAAGCTCGATCACCTGGCGCTCGCGCTTGGGCAGGGAAGCGAGCGCCACCTCGATGTCGGAGCGCCGCAGCGTCAAGGACGCGGCCTCGTCCGGGGTCTCGGTGTTCTCGTCCTCGACGAAGTCGCCGAGTGCCGAGTCCTCCTCCTCGCCGATCGGCTTCTCGAGTGAGACCGGGTGCTGCGCCATCCGCAGGATCTCGCGCACCTCCTCGGTCGTCATCTCGAGCTCCTCGGCGATCTCCTCGGGACGCGGCTCGCGACCGAGCCGCTGCACGAGCTGCCGCTCGATGTGGACGACCTTGTTGAGCTTCTCGACCATGTGCACCGGGATCCTGATCGTCCGCGCCTTGTCGGCGATCGCCCGCGTCACGGCCTGGCGAATCCACCAGGTCGCGTAGGTCGAAAACTTGTAGCCCTTGCGGTAGTCGAACTTCTCGACCGCCCGGATCAGGCCGAGCGAGCCCTCCTGGATCAGGTCCAGGAAGCTGAGCCCGCGCCCGAGGTAGCCCTTGGCGATCGAGACGACGAGGCGCAGGTTCGCCTCGGTCATCTGTGTCTTGGCGCCCATGTCGCCGCGCTCGATGCGCTTCGCGAGATAGACCTCCTGATCGGCCGTCAGCAGCGGCACCTTGCCGATCTCGCGCAGATACAGGCGCAGCGAGTCGAGCGACGGCTCGACGGTCAGGTCGAGCTTCGGCGCCGACTTGACCTCCTCCTCGACCAGCGGCTGCTCGTGCGGGAGCCGCTTGTGCTCCTCGCCTTCGACCAGCTCGACACCGTGGTCGATCAGGTAGGTGGTGAAATCTTCGACCTGCTCTTTCGTCAGCTCGACTTCCTCGATGCCCTTGACGATCTCGTCATAGGTCAGGAAGCCCTTCTCTTGTCCCGTTGCTACGAGCTTCTGGAGTTCCTCGACGTCGGGAAGAGCAATGTCGACAGTGAGCACCTCAGCACGACCTCCGGCTACGACGTTCGTTGACAGGGACACAACGATTCAACGCACACGGAGCCGGTTTCTCACACGTGCCGGCTCGCCCTCAGCGCGCTGACAATACATCAGAGTTCGCCAAACCGACACGAAATTGTTCGATCGTCGCAACATCTCGCGGCGACGTTAACTTTGCAGGGTGGTCGCGCTCGTCGTGCTGCTGCTCGGAGCGGTCAAACCACCGGCCGCGTTTGCCGCGCCCGGCCACGTCCGGCTGGCGGTTTCGTCGTGGTGCTGGGGCACCCACTGCGGCGCGCCGATCGCGGCTTCGGGACGGCCGATCATCGTGCACCGGGGCGGTCTCGTCACGGTCAGCTTCGCCGTAAAACCGACCAAGGTTCGGGTCGCGGTGTCGGGGGCGCCGGTCACGGTGGTCACGAGCGGCTCGACGATCTCGTGGCGGCCGAAGCGGATGGGCGGGATGACGATCAACGTCACCTACAGCAAGGGCTTCGCCGCATACGTGGGCCGCCTCGTCGTGAAGTAGCACGAGAAAACGGCGCCGCCGCCGACGCCGTTCTCCGCTGGAGCTGTCGCCCCCGCGCTTCCGACGAGGCCCCGCCGCATCGGGCCTCGGGTTCGCGGGTGACAGGTCGAACTCTGAGGCTGCCCCGGCACTTGATCCATCACCCCTTCCGTGCTTGACCGCGCGACTTGACCGGTCATCTACCTTCTGGGCGTGACCGACCGCTTCAGGCAGCGCCTGCGCGAAGGGCCGCCGATCGTCGCCGACGGCGGCATGGGCTCGTTGATCACCGCCGCCGTGCCGCGGTTGCGCTCGCCCGAGGAGGCCAATCTGCGCGCCCCCGAGGCGGTCGTCTCCCTGCACGTCAGCTTCATCAACGCCGGCGCCGAGCTGATCGAGACCAACTCGTTCGGGGCGAACCGCCGCAAGCTCGCCCAGCACTTCCTCGAGGACGACTTTGAGCGCATCAACTCGACCGCCGTCAAGCTCGCCCGGGAGGCGAGGGAGATCTCGGGCCGCGACGTCTTCATCGCCGGTGCGATCGGCCCGCTCGGCGAGTCTGCGACCTCCCGGGTGCGCGAGGAGCTCTACAGCGAGCAGGCGAGCGTGCTCGAGGGCCGCGGAGCCGACCTGTTCATGATCGAGACGTTCTTCGACCTGGAGGAGCTGGTCGACGCGATCGGCGCCGTGCGCGCCGTCTCGACACTGCCGATCGTCGCGTTGATGACGTTCGACGACGGCGCCGAGACGCTCGCGGGGGTCCACGCGCGCGAGGCCGCCGACCGGCTCAGGGAGCTGGATGTCGCCGCGATCGGAGCCAACCACGGCAGTGGGCTGCTCGCAGCACTCGAGGCGCTCGAGCAAATGAGCAGCGACGGTTTGCCGCTGGCGGCGCTGCCGAACATCGGTCTCGCGAGCCTCTCGGGCGGCCGCGTGATCTATCCGCACGCGGCGCCCGAATACTTCGCAGAGTTCGCCGCGCATGCTCGGAAGCTCGGCGCGCGCGTGATCGGCGGCTGCTGCGGCACGACCCCGACGGAGATCGCCGCGATCCGTGCTGCCGTCGAGGAAGCGCGGGAGCCGCGCTCGCAACTCGAGTTCTCCGAACGGGAGCTGGTCGAAGCGCTCGGCGAGGAGCAGCGCGAGACCGCCCTCGCCCGCGCGCTCCGCGAGGGTGAGTTCGTCGTCTCGGTGCAACTCGATCCGCCGCTCGGCGGGTCGGCTCGCGGCCTCCTCGAGGTCGCTCGCGAGTTGGGCGAGGGCGGGGTGCGCTTCGTCGACGTGAACGACAACGCCACGGCGCGGGCCGGCATGAGCTCGCTGATGGTCTCGGCGAGGATCGAGCGGGAGACGGGCCTCGAGACGGTTCCGCACCTGACGACTCGCGACTGGACCGTGCTCGGGCTCGAGTCGATGCTGCTCGGCGCCCATGCCGAAGGTGTGCGGAACGTGCTCGCGATCACCGGCGACCCGCCCGAGGTCGGCGACTACCCGGGCTCGCGGGGTGTCTGGGAGATCGACGCGATCGGGTTGACCCACCTGATCACGCGCCTCAACCGCGGCGAAGACTTCAACGGACGTCCGATCGACGCGCCGACGTCGTTCTTCGCGGGTGTGGCCGTCAATCCGGCCGCCGACGACCTCGAGGCTGAAGCCGAGCGGTTCCGCCGGAAGGTCGAGTGCGGGGCGAAGTACGCGATGACGCAGATCGTCTTCGACCTCGACGTGCTCGACCGGTTCGCGGAGGTGCTCGGCGGCAGCTGGCCGATTCCCGTTCTGGCCGGGGTCTTTCCGCTGACGAGCCACCGGCTCGCGCTCCGGCTGCACAACGAGGTGCCCGGAATCAGCGTGCCGCAGGCGCTTCAGGACGCACTGCTCGAGGCGGGGCGCGACGCCCCGACGCTCGGCCTGGCCCATGCGAAGCAGCTCGTCGCCGACGCGCGGGGACGCTGCGCCGGCGTCTACGTGGTCGCGCCGTACAAGCGCCCCGGGCGCGTGCTCGAGCTGATCGGCTAGCAGCCGCCGGTCGACACCGGATGCGTGGCGCGCCCGAGCGCACGGCGCACCGGGGCTGCCGGGACGCCGTAACCTGCCTTCGAGCCGATCCGGGCGGCAAAGACCGTCGCCTCGACCTGTCCCTTCGCGTTGACGGCCGGGCCACCCGAGTTGCCGTGACGAACGAGGCCGCTCAGGGCCGTCACCTCACGCAGGGCGCTCTCGACGAGTACGTCGGCGGTGTTGCCGATCCGGCCCGGACGCGCATCGAATGGGCCGTTGACTGGGTAGCCGAGGATCGCCACGGAATCGCCGACGTGGGCATCCGCGACCTGCAGCGGCGGCGACTTGAGACCGGGGACTCGCAGCACGGCGACGTCCTGCTTCCGGTCGACGACCAGCGCCGTTGCCGCATGGCCGTTGGCCCGGATGCTCCTGCCGCCGGCGACGACGTGGGCCGCGGTGACGACGAGGTGCGGGCGCGCCACCCAGCCCGAGCCCTCGACGCCGAAGCCACAGGCGAGCGCAGTGATCCGAACGACACTGGGGCGGGCCGCGCGCACTCCGGGTGAGCGGAGGACGCGGGAGTCGGGAGGAGTCGTCGGAGGCGCCGGCCCGGCGATCTGCGGGAACGGGTCGATGCGGGCGAGGGCGCGCAACACCGTGCGGGGCGGCGCGACCTCGTTCAGCCGGTGCAGGATCGTCGACTGCTGCACCTCCGTGCGCAGCCGCGACTCCCCCGGGATCAGGAGCAGCGCGGCCCCGGCGACCCAGACGAGCGCGAGCCCCAGCCCGGCGCCCACGATGAAGCCGCCGACCGAATCGAGGAACCGCAGTGGCGGGATCACGGACAGCCCACCTCGCGCGAACGAACCTGCCGCACTGGCCGCCCACTGCAGCAACGAGGCGCCGATCAACGCGCCGACCAGACCGGCAAGCGGCGTGTAAGGGGAACCGGCTCCGCCGTGCAAGAGGTGCGGCGCGATGCGCGCGCCGATCAGCGCGCCGGCGATCAGCCCGCCGAGCGAGAGCGCGGTCGCGACCAGCCCGCGGCGGAGGCCCGAGAGCGCACCAAGCGCCACGATCGCGGCCGCGACCCAGTCGACGCGCGTCATCGAGGTGGTTGGTCGGCAGTTGACGTCGTCGCGAGGAGGGTCTGCACCAAGCAGTGTGGTCGACTCGACCGGTGCCAAGGCTGGTGGGCCTTGGTGCCGGGGGAGGCGGGCGCAATGCGCCGCGTGCAGGCCCCCAGCCGCGGCGGCGTCAATTGCGGATCAACCATCTAGCCCTCTTCGGCCGGTGTGACCTCCTTCCCTGCCGCCGCTACACTGCGGCGCGCACGGGGGCGTAGTTCAGTTGGTTAGAACGCCGGCCTGTCACGCCGGAGGTCGCGGGTTCGAGTCCCGTCGCTCCCGCTCTTGCCTTTCGCAGTCGGGCCGCCGCTCAGGCGAGCTCAGCGAGCGGGAAGGAGCGGTGAGCTCGCGGCGGCACCAGGAAGTTCTGGCGGTGCGTCGTTTGCAGGATGCTGTTGAACCCCAACTCGGCGTCGCGCGGGTCGAGGCCTGTGCCCTTGCCGTCCGGGTAGTGGCCGTCCATCGCCCGGCGGACCCGCTCGAAGATGCTCGCGGTCGCGGTGAAAGAGACGAAGTGCAGCCCCGCTGCCGGCTCTGCCCGCCACTTGTCCCCGCGTTTGTCAGCCGTCCAGCCGAACGGGTTGTCGAGTGTGTTGAAATCGGCCCGCTGAACGAGCGCCGTGCCCGCCTTGTAGTGCTCGCCATAGTTGTCGACCGTCGCCGACGGGAGGCGCGACAGCGGCTGCAGCGACGCGCTGTGGCCGACGATGCCCAGGTTTGCGAAGCCGTCGGTCACGTCTTTCTCCGTCTGGACGACGCTCGCGTCCTCGGGGAGCGTTCGCGTGCTCTCGGGAGGGGCGATCCCCGGCCTGAAGGTGGCCCAGACGCGGAAGAGGAAGTCGCGGCCCGAATACCACGCATCGAGGTCCTCGAAGACGTGCGAGAGGTGCATCACGGTCCCATGCCGGAAGTAGCCGCCTGGCCACTGGTCGGTGACGCCGCGGAGACTCTCGAGGTTCGCAATCCGCGTCGGGCCGAGCGCGCTGCGCTGGGTCGATGTAAAGCCGAGGAAGAGCTGAGCGTCGTCGGGGATCGCATCGGAGCCGGGGATCCCGGCCGCGGTCGCGAACCGTTTGGGAAGCCCGGCGCCGACGAAACCGCTGCGAATGCTCGTCGGCTCGAGGACGCCCTCCAGCCGTGCGAGCAGCCGCTCCCGCGCCGACGTGACATGCGACCGAACGTCGCTCTGCAGGAGCACCACGAGGTCGTTGCTCTCCAGGAGAGTCGTCTCTGGGTCGCTCGGAAAGCGCACTGCGTCGACGAGCACCGGCACCCGCCGGCCGAGACGGCGGGAGGCGATGAGGTCGATCGGCAGGTAGTCGGGAAAGCGCCGCCCGTCCCTCAGGCGAGACAGATGGTTGCTGAAATACGGCCTGCCCCACCCGACGGTCACGAGCAGGCCGCGCGGCCCGGCGACGTGTCCCTTCTCGATGTGCTTGAGAGCTAGCCGAAGCTCATCGCGCGCGGCGAGCAGCGCCGGGCCTCCCGCGGTGGTCAACCGGGCGGTGATCAGCTCGTGGTAGAGCGGCGGTACGACGATCTCGACGCCGTTGTCGATGCTGATGCGAACGCCCGGGACGACGTGCTGCTCGAGCGGAGGCGACTGCGCAACCTCCGGCCGGGCGACCGTGATCCCATCGATGAGCGACAGGAACGGCGCGCCGAGCACCGCCCCGCCCGCCCGACGAGCGAACACACGTCGCGTAAACCGCCGCTGCTCGTCGGAGCCCGGGAACATCTCCGCCATGGCGCCTTCCTAACACAGCTAGCCGAGGCCGATCATTCGATAAGTTCGTGCGTGTCGAGGTGCTTCTCAACGACGAGGTATCGGTCGTTGCGCTCGACCACGTCTTCGACGTCGAGGATTTCGTGACCCGGGAGAACCCCGAATCGGTGCGGATTGAGGCGCAGGCCTCGGTATTCGGGGAGGGTCATTCTCATCACGGCCATGCAGCTGGTATCCGCGCATTCGCAGATCAGGTCGTGCGATGCGTGCCAGTTGCCATCGAGCTCGATGATTCGCTGGTTGACATTGCGGAACAAGACTTCGTTTCGAGCTAGGCGTTCTTCGCGGCTGGTCACATTCGACTCCCTACCCCGTGGAGAAGCGATCGCGGCACGTGAAGGTCAACCGAGAGTTCAAAAGATTGAGGTCACCGCGATGAGCGAAGGTTCGTGGCCGCGGACGATCAGGCCTCTTCAGCCGACGGGATCAGCGGCCCTGGAAACGCTCCGAACACCTTGGAACAGGCACCGCACGCGAGCACCTCGATGTTGTGGGGCCCCGAGGACACGACGCCTGAGGAGACACCCACTTCCTTGAGATTCTGGCCGCATTGAGGGCAGAGCGGATGAAACGTCCTGGGCTGTGTCATCGTCGCGGTTCGCCTTCCTCGCTTGGGTTCTCGCCGAACAGGATCCGGGGTCGCGCATCAGTCTGGACGTCGAGAGCGATCTTGAAACCTTGGCAGTGAAGGGGCCGGACGCAGGCGCGGTCAGTTGTCCTCGCCTCCCTCCCGCGCGAGGACAGCGCCCCGCCCGGCCACGCGATTTATCGACGGGCGCCCGAACCGACAAACCGTCCCTGCGTTAGGGCATCGACCGACGGCGGGTTTCGGTCGATGAGCGGCGCAAACCGCGAGGCGATCGGTACGAGCGGCCGCTCGGCTAGAGCTTCGCGAGACCTTCCTTCGCCGACCGCTGGTGAAAGATTTCGACTTGTTCGGGAGCCTCTCAGCGCCCGAATCGCGCCGCAACCCGGGAGCCGGATCGACGTCCGCGGTCCAGCAACCGCTTGCGCTGCCGCACCGGGATACGACGCCAGACGTCGTAGACAGTCAGAAACAATCCGACCACCCCGAAGCGGCGAAGCAAGACAGTCCGGACGAAGAAGAACATCTCGAGCCCGATACCCATCAGAGCGGCGGCCGAACCTTCCGTGCAGTTCGGCAGGAGCTCGTTGGCCGACGCTCGAAGGAGATCCGACATGCGTATCAGCGTCTTACAGCCGGTCGCGCGCCGACGGTCGCGCCGGTCGCTGTTTCGCCGTCGGCGCTCGACGATGATCGATCTTCGCGGCCAGCTCCCGCGCGCTCGCTGGCTGCGACTGCCCACGGGTTGACACGAGCCCGCAGGTGGCGTCGTCGGCGGCGTAGCCGGTTTCTCGGAGCTCTTCGGAACGTTCCTGTGTCAGCTTGTGACGAGGTGAGTCACGGGTACGGCGAAGCGTTCGCTTGCTTTCTCGCCAAGCCCAGACTCGAGCCAGGAAGCGTTTTCGTCCGGCGCCGTCAAGAGGACGACCTCGTCGGCGCCGAACATCCGCAGCGCGTCCTCGATCGCCTGCAGCGGATCCACGTCGCCGACGTGTCCGTGCGCCTGATCGCCGGTCGCCGCCTCGGATGCAGCTTCGGCCCGAGCGGCCGCTTCGGCACGCGCTTCGTCTTCCGCATTCGTCAATCGGTCGAGCCAGGAGATCTTCGACGCCGGGGCTACCACTTGCACCTCCGCATCGGCGCCTGCGTGCGCCCGGACGACGGCTTCGACGTCGGTCTGCGTCGCAGTCGCCGTCGTGACGACAAGGATGCGGCGAGCCATCGGGGTTCTTCTCCCCACGCCCCCAAGCGCTGAAACGGGAGCGGGCGGCCACGACGGGGAGGTCAGCAATTCGCGCGTCACGGCTGCACCTCGGCGGGACCGCCGAGCTCCAAACGGCCCCAGTATGCTCGCCAGGATGGGCTTCGCACCGATCGACCACTGGGACCCGCGAACCGGAGGCCATGACGACATTCGTGACGCCATCGAGCCCCGGGAAGCAATCGCGCTCCAACTCGCCCAGCCGCTCGTCTCGAAGAACGACGGAACGCTACTCGACATAGGTTGCGGAGACGGCCTGTTCCTGTCGATTTGCGACACGAAGCTGTCGCTCAGCGAACGCGGCTGGAAGCTCAGCGGTATTGACTACTCAGAGTCCCGGATCGCGCATGCGCGACGTTGGCCGTACGAGTTCGCCCGATGCAACGTCGAGGAGGGGCTCCCGTTCGCTGATTCCTCGTACGACGTGGTCTTTTGCGGCGAACTGATTGAGCATCTCTACAACCCAGATGCGTTCGTCGAGGAGTGCTACCGCGTGATCGTGCCTGGTGGACACCTGATCATTACGACACCAAACCTTCAGGCCTGGTACAACCGAATTCTGTTCGCGCTGGGCATCCAGCCCATCTTCTACGAGACATCGACGAGGTCGACCCATATCGGGGCTGGAGTGCTTCGCCGTCTCAAGCATGGATCGACGCCGGTTGGACACGTGCGTGTCTTCAACAAGCGCGCCCTACTCGATCTTCTCGACAGCCAGGGTTTCCAGCCGATTGCCGAGCGCGGCGCGATCTTTCTCTCCCTCCCGCCGTCGATGCAGTTGATCGATCGGATCTTCAACCACGTCCCCAGCCTGGCCTCCAATCTGATCGTTCTCAGCGCTCGAGTCGAGAAGCCAGGCACCGAACGCTAACGAGCCTTGCCGCTCGGTGCGACTCCTCAAACGGGTTACTCACAGATGATGATCACAGCGCGAGGCCGCCGGCAGCTTCCGCGCAGCCCGGCAAGGACTCGTCGTGTGCCACGGTCGAGGCGCGGCGTCTGAAGGAACTTGGGGTCGTCGAGAACGACGACTGCCGCTGTTCCGGCGCGAACGTCGGCGATCACCTGCTTGGTCTGTGCGGCGAACGCTGGATTGGAGTCGAGGGTGTGCGGGTCACGTTCCGCTGGGATCCGTCGTGGGGACTGCCCCGAGAAATAGGCGACGGCACCGGGCCAGTTCGAATAGAGCACGCGGTGAGGCAGTCGAAGCCCGTCCAGACGCGCGGGCTGCCAGATGCGGCCCGAGTAGTCCAGGCCGTACAGCGAAACGGTCCGAACGTGCTGCGCGGTCGCCAGCGCGAAGCAACAGATGACGATCGCAGCGAGGATCGGCGATCGCGACGTCACCCACGCGATCGCGAATGCCACCGCAGGCCCGAGCGGGACGAGCAATCGGTCGTTGATCGGCGTGGCCGCATCGAACAACGACACCGTCACCACGAGAAACGCCAGGTAGACGACGCCATAGGTGAGCGACACCGTCACGAGCCGAGGAACGTTGCTCGTGTCGATGCGAGCGAGCGCGATTGCGAGCGCGCCGACGACGAGCAACTGCAGTGCGAGTCCGGGATCGAGAGAATGCGTGGACAGAGACGGCAGTCGTCCCGGTGTCACGATCACGTGCGCCACGGACGCGGCCGCGTCGCTGAGTGCCTGCCAGCTCACTGGATGCCAACGAAGCTCCCGGCCCGTCGCTTGACCGGCGGCCAGTTGATTGCGGAGCAGCCACGCGCCGTAGATCCCGACGCTCGTCAGCCCGAACCGCAAACGGTCGCGGCCGCGAAACGCGAAGACCCCGACCAGCAGCAGCGGGAGACCCGCGTAGCGCGTCAGCAGAGCCGCACCCGTCGCAAGGCCCGCGAGCGTCGGCCGCGAGGCAGCAATCAATCCCAGCGCGGCCGTCGCGAAGACCAGGAACAACGGCTCTGCGAGTAGATCCAGGTGCGCCGCGACGACCACCGGCGAAAGGGCATACGCCGCCGCTGCGACAACCCCGGCTCGATTCGAGATCGCGCGGCGGGCGACGGCCCCCGCAACGACGGCACCGACGAGCAGCAGGCCCGCATTGACCAGACGCGCATTCGCGTAACTGCTGCCGGCGGCCCGCAAGACCAGGGGATAGATCGGGCCCCACCAGTAGAGCGGCTGCCCGCCCAGATCTCGAGGTTGCGGCAGATCCACTGACAAGTGATGACTTGCCTGCACGTATGCGACCGAGTCATAGGAGACCCCGAGTCCCCACGTGCGCGTCGCCACGAGCACCGACAGAGCGCCGGCGAGCCCGGCGGCCGTGATCGCAGCGAACTGCCAGCTGGTACGCCAGCGCTCCATCACGCGACCCTAGACCACGTCAGCGATCCGGCGACAGAGCTGACTTGACAGGCAGAGCCCGAGCGTACTATCGACCCGTGTTCGCCGTCAGCACGCGGCTCTGGGATGCCGCTGGTCGGGCTCGGTCCTCGAAAGAGTGAGCGTGCTCGGGTGAGTTCGGCAGCAGAGCCGCGCGCCGGTGCGCGGACGAGTGGGGTCCGCGCAGGCGCCGTCGTCCTCGTCGGCGTCGCGACGATGAACGCCGGCAACTACCTCTTTCATGTCATCGCCGCGCGCGAGCTCGGTCCTGCGCGGTACGGGGATCTCGCGACGTTGGTCATCCTGGCCGGTCTGATCTCCCTGCCGCTCGGAGGAGTGCAGATCTGGGTGGCCCGACATGTGGCGGAGTACGAGTCGACAGGCGACCGTGACGCTGTCCATCGATTCGTCAGACGCGTCGGTCTCGTCCTCGCCGCGATCGGGTCGGCCGCGACGATTCTCCTACTCGCGCTCGTCTATCCGATCCAGCACGCGCTGGGGATCGCAAGCCCGGCCGCGGTCGCCCTCACAGCCCTGACCGCCTTTCCGGCAATTGTCTCACCGCTCACGTGGGGCCTGGCTCAAGGTCTCCAGCGATTCACTCTCGTCGCTCTGATCTACGCCTCGGGCCCGGTCGCGCGAATCGGGCTGATGGTCGCTCGCCTTCTCGATCGGGCTGCACGCGGGAGGCGCAATGCTCGCGACGTTCGGATCGATGATGGTGGCACTCCTACTTCCGGCCTGGATCCTCCGCGGCTGGTTCAGGCCGGCACCCACGCATGGTGGTCGCATCGACCGTTGGGGCGCGATCCGGTCGTTGCTGCCGGTCATGGTGGGGCTGCTCGCGATCACGGTCTTGACCAGCGTCGACGTCGTCGTCGCCAAAGTGGCGCTCACCGAGCACGAAGCAGGGATCTACGGGAGCGCCTCACTGATCGGACGCGTGATCCTCTACCTGCCGGCGGCAATCATCACGGTCCTCCTACCGCGCGTCGCCGCCAGGACCGCCAAGAACGAGGATTCGCTCGACATTCTGTTCAAGAGCGTCGCGGCCACGGCGGTCTTCTGTCTGCTCGGGATCTTCATCTATTGGGTGGCCGGCCCGACGATCGTGCGCCTGGCGTTCGGGGCGAGTTATGCAGCCGCAGCCCCCCTCCTCTGGCGCTTCGGCGTGGCGATGGGGGGCTTCGCCGTCCTCAGCGTCCTCCTCATCTACCACCTGGGTCGAGATCAGTCGCGCATGTCTTGGCTGCTCGCAGGCGGAGCGGTCGCGCAGGTGATCGCGTTCCTGTTCATCCATGGATCTGCCCGACAGCTGATCGCGGTCGACGTGGCCGCGGCGGCCGCGCTCCTGATCGGGCACGAGGTTTTGTTCAAGGGGCTGCTCTCGAGGTCGATCGTGGCAGGCATCCGTCACGCTGTGGGCGGCCGGGGCGGAGTCCAAAGTCTCCCCTAGACCCGGGCCGGGAAACGCGAAGCGAGATGACGACTGGCATCCTCGGACACGTCAGTAACGCGTGGGGTAAACGGCGCGTGCGGGACGCATCCGTACTGGTCGCGTTCATCGGGTTCACGGCGTTCTGGTTTCACGGATTGCTGCTGCATCTCGGAGATGCGGTGCTGCTCGGCCCGAACGACGAGACCAACAACATCAGGCAGTACTGGGCCGCGGAGCAACTCGGGAAGACACCGTTCACGCTCCATCACGACCCGTTCAACGGCGCTCCGGAAGGGGTCTTCGTCTCGACCGCGGTGCAGGTCGCCAACGGAATCATTCCGGGGACGATCTGGCTGCTGCACTACTTCCTGGGACTCACGGCCGCGGAGAACGTGTTCCTGCTGTCCGGCTTCGTCCTCACAGGCTTCGCCGTCTACGTCCTCCTCGATCGTCTCGGCCTCGACCCGCTCGCAGGCGTCTACGCCGGCTACGTCGTGGCCTTCAACCCATGGATGATCGAGCGCGCCTACGCAGGACACCACGGCTACATGCACGCGTGGGTCTTCCCGCTGCTGATCGCAGCGTTGCTGTACGTCCATCGAACGCAACGCCTTCTCGCCGCGGCACTGGTCGGCGCTGCCCTCACACTCACCTTCTACGAGAGCTCGTACTACGGGCTCCTCGCCGCACTCGTCTTTGCGGTGTTCATGCTGGTCGACTTCTTCCAGCAGAGGACGTGGCGCGACCGACTGTGGTCCTTCACGCTCTTCGACGTCGCCGCGATCACCGCGATCGTCACCTTCCTCCCGGCACTGATTGCGTGGCGAGGCGACCGCCAAGCCGTGAGTTCCGGCATCACCAATCCGGTGAGCCAGTTGCAGAACGGCGGCGCATCCCTCGTTTCGTACGTGCTCCCGTGGTGGCGCAACCCGGCGCTCGGCCGGATCACCACCCACTTCTATCCGGCGATCCCGTCCAAATGGTCCGACAACAACACGAACACGCTGTACATCGGCTGGTCGCTGATCGCGCTCGCCGCAGTGGGTGCCGTCCTCGTCATTCGACGCCACCCCGAAACGACGCGAACGGCGACGGTCCGCTTCTTTCTCGTCTGCTCGCTGATCCTCGTCCCGGCCGCGTTCGTGTGTTCACTCAAGCGCGAGACGTCCATCCTGGGCGTCAACGTGCCGATGCCTGCGTACTTCGTCGGGCACGTGACCACGTTCTGGCGCATCTTCGCCCGGTTCGGCGTCCTGGTCACGTTCGCGTGCGCGATGCTGGCCGCCCTCGCCCTCACCGTCGCCGCGCGCCGTCTGAGGCGGGGTCGCCTGATCATGGCGGTCGCCTTCGCCTTGATCGTGGTCGAGTACACGGCCGGCTTCCCGCGTGTCTATCGGCTCTCACCGCCTCCGGCCTGGGCCGTGTGGCTCCGCGCCCAACCGACAGGGACGGTCGCGAACTATCCGATGCCGACGGACAAGCCCCAGGCGCTGAGCTTGCTGCTGAGCAGCTTTTTCCAGCAGACGTACACGCACCAGCCGCAGTTCGCGCTGTTCGGCTCTGGGTACGGCGACACCCGAGAGGATGCGATCCGGATTCTCGCTCGTTACGTGACCGATCCGCTGACGCCGGGAATCCTCAAGGCAGAAGACGTCAGGTACGTGTTGCTGCACGACGACGTCTACCGCGCGCAGGGCGAGGCACCACCTCCGATCCCGGCCGGCTTCCATCTCGTCGCGAGCTTGCCGGGCGACGTGCGCGCGATCGCACTCGACAGGGGCGTTCAGGCCGACGACCTAGCCAGCGTCCTCGACCAGAATGCGTCGCAGATCGCCCTCGTCGAAGGCCTGCCTGCTCCAGCGCTCGCGATGCCCGACACAGCAGAGGGACCCGATGGGGCGCGAGTCCTGCGCGGCAACAGTTCGTTCAATCTGACGTGGAACGACTCGCGGCTCACCCGCGCCCAGGTACTGATCCACGCAAGCTCGCCGTCGCCGACCACGCTCCAGCTGGTTTCCGCAGACGGCAGCGTCATCGGCCAGTCTGCAATCGGTGCCGCAGACACCCTCGTCTCGTTCGGCCCGATCCCGCTGGCCGGGACATCTGCACGACTCCAGTTGCGGACGACGCCGTCGAGCACCGCGAAGCTGTCGTCGATTCAGATCCAGCCGCTTGCGGATGTCACGACCAGCATTCGCGACGTGCGCTAGAAGCCCAGCCGGGCGGCAAGATCGTCGACGATCACGTCCGACGGCGACTCCACCGCGAGCTCGCTGCGCCTGCGGAAGCGCGCCGGATCTTCGAGGAAGGATTGCAGAACGTCGATCGCGTATCCCGAGACCACGGCGGTCTCTCCGAGACCCTCACGGCGCTCCGTACGCTTCCGGTGGACGAGACATGGGAGATCGAGGTAATAGGTCTCCTCTTGGCTTCCGCCGCTATCGGTCACCAGGAACGAACACTTCCGCATCGTCGCGACGAACCCGAAGAAGTCGAGCCGCGGGACCGGCCGAAGACGCCCCTCGAAGTGATCCCGAAGTCCGAAGCGCTCGACGGCTGCAACGGTGACCGGGTGGTCGACGAACAGGAGTGGCCAATCCGATGCCGAGAGCGCTTCAAGGGCCTGCGCGAGGAGGCGACGGTCGTTGAGCAGTTCGAAACGGTGCAGGCTGACGATCCCGAACGGCTCACTCGGGAGCTCGATCGGCACCGCGGCCTGCGGCTCCACCATCGCGAGCGCATCGCGGATCGTGTTCGAGCCGGTGTCCACGACCTCACCACGACTGAGATTGGCTGTCGCCCACGCGCCCGGCGCGTAGCAGATGGTCGCGATTCGAGACGTCAATCGTCGATTCAGCTCCTCGGGGAACGGGTGCAGGAGATCGAAGCTCCGCAACCCGGACTCGATGTGGGCAACCGGCAGCCCGAGTGCGCGGCCGAGGAGTGCGCCGTACAGAGTCGTCATCGTGTCGCCGTGCACGAGCACCAGCGATCCGCTGCCCTCACGCCGCAGCCGGCGCCGCAGCGGTCCGTAGAGGCGGAGGTAGCGCGCCGCCACCGTTGCCGCCCAGCGCGGAATGTCCCGGTTCGTACGAAGGTCGCGACCGCCCGCGCCCTCGGCGAGCCAGATGTCGACCGGGGGAAGATTCGCCAGTTCGAGCAGCCGAGGGATCTGGGTCACCTGTTGGCCCGTTGAGATCAGAAGAAACGGCTGCCCGCGCCGCGTCAGACGCGCGAGCACCGGCATCAGCTTGATCAGCTCACCCGTCGTTCCGAAGAGAACGAGAATCACGACGAGACGACGCCTCGTCCGCGCCTCCGCCGCGAGGACGAGGCCCCGCCACATTCCGAGACCATGCGCGACCGCGTAGACCGGGCTGAGCCACGCAACGGCCACCGTCTCGGCGTGCGGCCTCCTGTTGGCGATGCTCACCGCCCCGGCGCCACCCGCTACCAGGGCGAGCGCGAGGATGCCGACCGACGGTTTGCGAACAGAGGCGATCGAGATCAGCGCGCTCGCCGGGTAGAACGCTGCCACCACCGGGAGGAACCGCGACCCTCGCCGACCATGCCCGTCGAGGAAGAAGATGCCACGGTGATAGGCCTGGCGCACGAACGGGCGGAGAGCCTCCCGCGGCCGGTAGGTGCAGCCAAACCCGGGCGCGATCCCGACCCGCCGATGCTCCGCGATCGCGCGGATCATCGGCGTGTCGTCGCTCGCGTTTCTCGAATCGACGTAGTAGCTCTTGTGAATGCCGACCGCGTCCACTGCCAGTTCGCGCGGAACGAGGAAACAGGTCGTGCCCTTCGGGTAAGCATCGAAATTCGACCTGCCGAAGTAGGTGATCTTCGGATCAGCGAAGTATTCGCTCCACGCGAGCTCGGTCACCACATTCCAAAACCGGCCGTACGGATTCCCCTCGGTCTCGATGCGAACGTGACCATTCCAAACGGCATCGTCCGGATCGTCCGTCAGGCGTCCGTCGATGAACGCAAGAGCACCTGCGTCAAGCCGAACCCTGCTATCGAGGAACAAAATGAGCTCTCCCGTAGCCTCTGCCAGCCCTCGCGTGCGAGCCGCAACACGACCAGAGTTGGGCTGCGTGATCACCCTGCAGGGCAACCCCACATCGGTCTCCTTCACCACCTCGGCCGTTCGGTCTGTCGAACCGTCGTCGACGACGACGACGTCGAGCACGAGACCGGGGGCTTGCGCCGCGGCGGCCCGCAAGTAGTAAAGCGTCTCTCCGATCCAACGCTCCTCGTTGAAGACCGGGATGATGACCGTCACGGTGGTGATCGACGAACCATTCCACTCGCGAACGACACCGCGTAAACCGCATGAGTGAGAAGCAGCCCGGCGACTACGAGGAGCCCGACTCTCACCGAGCGAAAACGAAGCGATCCGACCAGTCCACTCACGACCAGCAAAACGACGTACAACCCCGTCGCCGCCTCCCAGATCGGTGCAGCCCCTGGGACCAGCAGTAGGAGCCAGCCAAGGACGAGAAAGAGTCCCACGGGCACGGCGAGCATGGTCGAGGGTCGCAGGACGGAGAACCCACGACGGGCGAAGGCGGAGCCGCGATCGCGCCCGTAGGCGAACGTGCCCCTCAGATGAGGGCGGAAGAGCGGCTCGGGTGCTTCGAGCAAGAACGCCTCGGGCGTGTAGACCACGAGGTCTCCGCGCTCAGCAAGGGCTGACGGCACGCGCTCCGGCTCGAGCTGAGGGGGGAGCTCGAGCAGCAGAGCTCGTCGCACGACGAACGATGCGGTCGGAAAGTCACTGACGTACCGAATGTTGCCGGGCAAGTAGCGAAAGTAGAGCGAACCGCCACCGACGCGGCTCTCCCTCACCGCCGCCGCGCCCAACGAACGCAGACTGCCCGTCGCGGGGGCGACCTTCGAGGTGACAACGGCACCGACAGCCTCCCTGGCGAGAAACGGAACCGTGGCGCTCACGTAATTCCCGGACGGCACCGCGCCGGGTTCGATCACTGCCAGGAACTCGGCCGTCGTTCGCCGCGCCGCATCGCTGACGCGTTCGTCGTCGTCGATCGTGACCACGTCGAGGTTTGGCCAATCGAGGTGATCCGCGAGGCCTGGCTCAAGGGTCACGAGCGTGACCAAGGGAGCGAAGTCAGCCGGCCGCGTCCAACCGAACGGCCCGACGAGCGCACGCTTCCGCTGATACGTGTGCAAGATGCGCAGCCGGTAGAAGACGGCGAGGGTGTCGGTCAGCGCCTGGACGACGGCCGTGAAACGCACGCCGGATCCTGAGAAGTTGTAGTCCAGCGTCACAGGCATCTCGCGAACTCGACCGAAGCCGAACGCGCGCGCGACTGCGAGCAGCTCGATGTCGAATGCGTACCGCTTCACCAGCAGGAGCGGAAGCACCTGATCGGCAATTTCCCGACGAAAGACCTTGATCCCGACCTGCGTATCGCGGATGTCCAACCGGAGCAGCAACTTCACGTAGCACTGAAACAGCCAAGACGCGAATCGCCGCGATGAGGGGTACGAGACGACGGAATCCGGGTGCCGCTTCGAACCGATCGCGAAGTCGAGGCCTTCGCGTTCGGCGACGGCGACGTACTCGGGCAGCGAAGCAGGATCGAGGTCGAGGTCCGCATCGACGTAGGCGATCCACCGCCCCCGCGCGTCGAGCGCGCCTACCTTGATCGCGTATCCCTTCCCCAGGTTTCTGTCGTAGCGCAGGAAGCGAACGCGCTCGATCCGAGATTCGACCAACTGCTCGTCGGTTCGGTCGATCGATCCGTCGGAGACGACGATGATCTCGAAGGACTCGTTCACGCCCTCTCGGACGCGCTCACAGATCGTGCGGACGTTGCGGAGGATCGACTGTTCCTGGTTGTACACCGGAACAACGATCGACAGGAGGACCTCGGCCGACGTCGATGATGGCTCGGACGCGCGAGCCGTAGTGGGGTCGAGCTGCGGCATCCGGGTTCCAGGCTATCCCGTCGCCCTGAGAGCAACGGCCAGCCGCCGGACTACGATGCCAGGCTTCATGACGCGCTCGGTCACCGCCGTGGTGCTGCTCGCCGGCCTGACGTTGACGCTCGCCGGCGCGACACATGCGAGGACAAACGCCGCAGCCGGCTGCGCTCCGGCGGGCGGCACGTCGAACGTCAAGCGGCCTCTGTTCGTGCGCAACATCGCGACCAGCGAGACGGGGTGGTTCGCGTCACCGAGCCTCGTCGACTTGAACGGCGATGGGAAGCTCGAAATCGTCGCCCCGTTCTACTCCACCTTCGTGTTCGATGCCAAGGGGAAGTTGCTCGGGAAAGGAACCGCGTCGAAAGGCCGCGTCTACGCACCGGGCGTCGTCGCCGACCTCGACGGCGACAAGATCCCCGACATCGTCGTCGGCGGCAACGAGGGCACCGTCGCCGGCTACGAGTTCGTCGGCGGGAAGCTGCGCCTCAAGCGCGGCTGGCCGGCGTCGACGTGCAGCGGCGGGCAGTGCCCAGAAGTTCGCGGGATGGCAGCGGCCGACCTGGAGGGCGACGGCCACGTCGAGGTCGTGGTCACGACGACGAACACCTCGCCCACCGGCTCGCAGGTTTTCGTCTTCGGCGCCAACGGCCGCCTCTGGCACCCGAAAGGCGCGCCCGCGACCTCGTGGCCGCGTTACAACCGGCTGCGCGGCGCTGGTAACGACGCGGCATTCAACGGGATGGGCAACCACGGGTACGGCGCCTACGGCGAGAACGTGGCGGTCGGGAACCTCGACGACGATCCGCAACTCGAGATCGTCGTCACTTTCGACAATCACCAGATCAACGTCTTCAACGACGACGGGACGTCGATGCTCGCCGCCCCGTGGTTCACCAACCGCGAGTCCGGCTACGCGGCTAGACGGCTCGGCTGGGGACAGTTCATCCGCTGGCTCGACCCGTCGGTGGAGAACAACCAGTACCACCGCCACGTCGGGCCGTGGCCCGACGTGCGCAAGACTCCTTGGCTGCAGTGGACCGCGTCACCGCCGGCGGTGGCCGACCTCGACGGCGACGGCAGGAACGAGGTGATCGGCCTCCCCAACGTCGAGCGTGGCGAGCCGTACGTCACGCAGTCGTACGCGTTCATGGCGCTCGACGGGGCCCAAAAGGGCGGCGCGCGCTCGGCGATGCGCCATGCGGGCTTCGTCCGGCCGCCGCTCTCGACCAAGCCGGCGTTCCGCCCGGACGGCGACTGGTATCCCCCGAGTGGGATCCCCGCCCCGACCCTGGCGAACATCTCGGGCGACGCGCGTCCGGAGATCGTCGCGGCCGTCCCAGATGGCTACGTCTATGCGATCGGCCCGACAGGCAAGCGCCTGTGGCGATTCAACTACGCCCACGGTGCGCCCAAGACGTTTGCGTCCGAAGTGGTCGCCGCAGATCTGAACCGCGACGGCAGGCCGGAGCTCGTCTTCGGGACGTACGCCCTCGCCTCCGGATCGGGCCGCCTCGTCGTCCTCACGGGCGCCGGCAAGCTGCTCTACGACATCCGGCTTCCGCACCAGGGGCACGACGGGAACGGCATCGGCGTCCCGGCGGCCCCGTCGATCGGCGACCTCGAAGGAGACGGTCAGCTGGAGATCATCCTGACGACGTTCGACCATGGGATCGACGTGTTCCACGTCCCAGGCTCCGGCACGAACTGCCTGCCGTGGCCGACCGGCCGCGGCAACCTGCTGCGCAACGGGATCGGCCCGGCGACCGCCCCGTAGGCGACCGTTACCGCTCACTCGCGAACGCGTCGGCAGCGTGACGCCTTCTGGGAGACTCCAGTGCGGGAAGACCCGTTCCGAGCGACACACCAGCGAAGGAGTACGGCGATGAGATCCGACATCGTTCCCGGCGGCACGTTTCCCGACTACGAGCTGCCCGACCACACCCGCACGCCGCGCAAGCTCAGCGAACTGCAGGGAGACGACCCGCTGATCCTCACGCTCGCCCGCGGCCACTACTGCCCGAAGGAGCACCAGCAGCATCTCCAGCTCGCCGCCTTCTTTCCGCAGGTCGCCGTGGGCTACACCCAGATCGCCACGATCTCGACCGACGACCACCACACGAGCCAGGAGTTCCGCGCCTCGGTCGGCGCCCAGTGGCCCTTCCTCTCAGACCCCGAACGCACGGTCCAGCGCGACCTCGAGATCCAGGAATACACCGACCCGGACAACGACCCGATGATCCCGCACACCCTCGTGCTCAAGCCTGGCCTCGTCATCCACAGCATCTACAACGGCTACTGGTTCTGGGGCCGCCCGTCCGTGGAGGACCTCCGCCGCGACCTGCGGGACGCGACGAGCGAGATTCGGCCCGACTGGGACCTGAGCACGCCCGGGTTGCGCGAGGCATGGGACGCGGGCGATCTCGCGCCCTTCCACGGCTGGAACAAGCGCGCACGCGATACGTCCTCAGCTTCTGCCTGAGAGCGCTGCCGGGACAGACTTCCCGGGTGCGTGCGTACGAACTCGAGCGCGCGGGTACGGGTGCACGAACATGGCGACACTCGGCAACGCAAGGGTCCGCGAGCTCGTGCTCTCGGTCGATCGGCGGGTCGGCGGCGCCGTCTCGCAACTGGTGTGCGATCACCACCACCGGCGCCTCGGACGAGTCGGCTGGGAGCGCGCCCTCGACGCGCAGCCGGGCGGCTGGGCGACGGGTGAACCGCCGCCGCGCCCAGGCAACACCGTCGAGCTGCTGATCGACGGCGCACACGCGCTGCCCGCAATTGCCAGCGAGCTCGAGCGGGCCCGCTCGCACGTGCACTTGACCGGGTGGTACTTCACACCGGGCTTCGCGCTGCGCCGGGACGGCGAACCGGCGATCCTCCGCAACCTGCTCGCCGAGCTCGCCGAGCGGATCGACGTGCGTGTGCTCGCCTGGGCGGGTGCGCCCCTCCCGCTCTTCCGTCCGTCACGGCGCGACGTGCGCGCGATGCGCGCCGACCTGACTCGCAACACCCGCGTCCAGTGTCGGCTTGATGCGCAAGAGCGGCCACTGCACTGCCACCACGAGAAGACGATCGTGATCGACGACCGGATCGCGTTCGTCGGCGGCATCGACCTCACCTCCGAGGCCGGTGACCGGTTCGACTCGAACGAGCATCCGCCACGCTCGACCGTCGGCTGGCACGACGCGTGCGCGCGCATCGAAGGGCCGGCGGTCGACGATGTCGCAGAGCACTTCCGGATGCGCTGGCACGAAGTGGCGAGGGGAACGCCTTCCAGCCGGCTGCGGCGAGCCCGCCCGTCGGAAAGACCGAGCTCCAGATCGTGCGAACGGTTCCCGAGAAGATCTATGAGGCCCTGCCGCGCGGCGACTTCCGGATCCTCGAGTCCTACATCCGGGCTCTCCAAGGTGCGAGACGGTTCATCTACATCGAGAACCAGTTCCTCTGGTCGCCCGAGATCGCGAAGATCCTGGCCGACCAGCTGACGAACCCGCCGAGCCCGGACTTCAGGCTGCTGCTGGTCCTGCCGGCAAAGGCGAACAACGGCGCCGACGACACCCGGGGCGTCCTCGCCGAGCTGATCGAAGCGGACGGAAAGGGCGACCGGCTGCTTGCTTGTACGCTCTACGCCCATTCGGGCTCCGTCGTCGACCCCGTCTATGTGCACGCGAAACTCGCAATCGTCGACGATGCCTGGCTCACGATCGGCTCTGCAAATCTCAACGAGCACTCGCTCTTCAATGACACCGAGATGAACATCGTGGTCCACGACCCACACCTCGCCGCCGCCACGCGGCGCCGCCTCTGGTGCGAGCACCTCGAGTTGCCCGACGACGCCCTCCCCACCGACCCGATCGCCGCGATCGACCAGCTGTGGAAGCCGATCAGCAAGGAGCAGCTCGAGCGCCGCCTCGACGGCAAGCCCCTGACCCACCGGCTGGCGCGGCTGCCGCACCTCTCACGACGTTCGAGCCGCGCCTTCGGACCGCTCTCCGGATTGCTCGTCGACGGCTGACGTGACAGAACCGGCACCACCCCAGGATCTCGCCCAGTCTGCGAAGCGAGCCGCCATCTCGGCGCTCGTCGTGCTCGGCATCGTCGTGCTCGCGGTCGCGGTCTGGAAACTGCGACTCGTCGTCGCACTGCTCTTCCTGGCGATCGTGTTCGCGGCTGCGATGCGGCCCGCGATCGAGGCGCTTCGTCGCCGGCGCGTCCCGACCGGACTCGGGATCGCCATCCACTACGTCGCGATCGTCGAGTCTGTTCGCTCTCTTCATCTGGCTCGTCGTGCCGCGCGCGCTGACGCAGGTCGAGAACGCACTCGGGGTCTCGGGTCTCCCGACCTCGGCCGGCGACCTCAACCACGCAGCCAACACCTCGACCGGCGTCAAGCACGACATCCTCGTCGCGCTGCAGCGACGACTGGAGCACCTCCCGTCCGCGTCGAAGCTCGTGCGGCCGGGACTGCAGGTCGGGGTGACCGCCTTCGAGATCCTCGTCGGGATCTTCTTCGTCTTCGCCAGCGCCGCGTACTGGATCTTCGAACGCGACCGGGCGATCGACGTGGTCTGCTCGCTGCTCCCCCGACCACGCCGCAAACGTGTCCGCGACACGTGGACCCTGATCGACCTCAAGCTCGGCGCCTTCGTCCGCGGCCAGTTGCTGCTGATCGTCCTCGTCGCCGTGGTGCTCTCGCTCGCGTTCTGGGCGATCGGCCTGCCCTACTGGATCCTCGTCGGCTGCTTCGCCGGGCTCGTCGAGATCGTGCCGGTGATCGGCCCGCTCGCCGCCGGCGCACTCGCGGTCGGCGTCGGCCTGACCGAGTCGGTCCGGCTGGGGGTCGAGGCGGGGATCGTCGTGCTCCTGATGCGCCTGCTCGAGGACTATCTGATCGTGCCGCGGGTGCTCGGCGATGCCGTCGGTCTCACGCCGCTCGTCGTGCTCGTGTCCGTCACCTCGGTCGGGATTCTCTTCGGCGGCTTTGCGGTCATCCTGGCGATCCCGATCGCAGCCGTCGCCTCGACCCTCGTCGACGTCGTCGTGCGCAATCGCGATCCCGAGCGACGAGGACGTGCCGACCGTGCTCTTCCCCGCGGCGGACAGCGAGGGGTAGCGCGTGGAGCGAGTCCGCGCTGTGGCAATCGAGACGCCGCACGGCCAGGCGAACGCGCACCTTCAGCTCGCGGAGCGGCCGCGGGCGGCGCTCGTGCTCGGGCACGGCGCGGGCGGTGGGGTGACGGCCCGCGACCTGGTGGCAGCTGCTGAGGCTGCGCTCGCCGAGCGGATCAGTGTGGCCCTCGTCGAGCAGCCCTACCGCGTCGCCGGCCGCCGAAGCCCGGCGCCGGCGCACCACCTGGACGCCGCCTGGACTGCGGTCGTCGAACAGCTGCGAACCGATCCGTTTGACGGTCTGCCCGTGGTTACGGGCGGACGCTCCTCCGGGGCGCGCGTGGCCTGCCGTACCGCTGAGGCGACCGGCGCGGCGGCCGTCCTGTGCCTCGCTTTCCCGCTCTCACCGCCGCGCCGCTCGGGCCCGCGACCGAGCCGCCTCGACGAGCTCGAGGCGGTGACCGTCCCGGTGCTCGTCGTGCAGGGAGTCCGTGACCCGTTTGGGATGCCACCGGCCGGTACGGCGCGCACAGTCGTGCAGGTGAACGGCGACCACAGCCTGCGCACCGACCTCGCGGCGCTCGCCGCTGCGGTTCGAAGCTGGCTCGCCGCGACCGTCTAGCCGACCGTGTCGAGCGCGGCGGCCGCGCGAACGAGCCCCGGTAGCGAGCGGCGGGCTTCGCGAGCGCCCGCGAGCAGATCGTCCCCCGACTCCGTCCGGACGGCGCGCGTGAAGAAGTTCGACGCCCGCTCGGCGTGGCCGCAGGCCGACGCGAGCAGCCGGTCGACACGCTCGGTCGCCGGTGTCGAGGTTCCCGCAGCGACGACCATCCGGTGGCAGCCGCCGAGATCCGTGTACGCGACGAGCAGCGCGTACACATCTGACTCGTTGCGAAGCGCGGAGCGCGCCGAGGTGGGCGTCGCACCCACGACCTGTGTCACGTCGACATCTGCGCGCAGCTGCTGGATGACGACCGCGACGTTTGCCTTCCACTCGCGCAGCAGAGCCTGCGGCGACGGTGACGGCTCTGCGCTGCCGCCGCACCCCGCCACGGCGACGACCGCGGCGACGACCGCGAGCCGCACGGGCGCTAGAGCTTCTTGCGCAGCAAGCTGAACGCGCCGCGAACGACTTCGTTCTGCAGCGCTCTGCCCTGCCGCGAGCCGAGAAAGTCGGTCAGTGCGTTTCCGGCCGGCTTCGCCGCCTTGCGCTGCTTCGGAGCCTCGGCGGTGTCGTCGGCAGGCGGAGGAGCCTCGACGCGCTTCGCGAGCTCCTCGGCGGCGCTCTCGCGCTCGAGCCGCGTCCCGTATTTCGTGAAGAGCGGTGACGCCTTCGCAACCTGCGCGATGCTCGCCGACTCGGTCATGCTCGAGCGCGGTGCCCGCAGGCGCGTATGGACGACGGGCGTCGGCACGCCTTTCTCCGAGAGGATCGTCACCACGGCCTCGCCGGTGCCGACCTCCGTGAGCAGCTTGCCGAGGTCGTAGAAGTCGGATGTCGGATAGGTGCGGACCGTCTTCTTCAAGGCATCTGCGTCCTCCGGTGTGAACGCACGCAAGGCGTGCTGCACGCGCGCGCCGAGTTGCCCGAGCACCTCGGCCGGCAGATCGGTCGGCTGCTGCGTGACGAAGAAGACACCGACGCCTTTCGACCGGATCATCCGCACTGTGCGCGTCACCGAGTCCAGGAACGACTTCGTCGCGCCGTCGAAGAGCAGGTGCGCCTCGTCGAAGAAGAAGACGAGCTTGGGCTTCTCGAGATCGCCGACTTCCGGCAGCTGCTCGAACAGCTCTGCGAGAACCCACATGAGGACGGTCGAGAACAGCTGCGGCTTGTCCTGGACCGCCGCGAGCTCGAGCGAGGTGATGATCCCGCGCCCGTCCGGCGCGGTGCGGATGAGATCGCCGATCTCCAGCTGCGGCTCGCCGAAGAACTGCGTGCCGCCTCCGTCCTCGAGCTGCACGAGCGAGCGCAGCAGGACGCCGATCGTCTGGTTCGCGACACCGCCGATGCCGGTCAGATCCTGCTTGCCGGCGTCCGAGGCCAGGTACGTGAGGAGAGCGCGCAGGTCGGCGAGGTCGACCAGGCCGAGGCCACGCTCGTCGGCGAAGCGGAAGAGCAGGGCGAGTGACTGCTCCTGCGTCTCGTTCGCGCCGAGCACCTTGCCCAGCAACTCCGGTCCGAAGTCGGTCACGGTCGCACGCACGGGCACGCCGTCGCCGATGCCGCCGAGTGAGAGGAACTCGACCGGATACGCAGTCGGCTGGTAGGGCAGTCCGAGATCGGCCATGCGCTTTGGCGCCGGGCCGTCGGCTGCGCCCGGGTCGGCCAGCCCGGAAAGGTCGCCCTTGTAGTCGGCTGCGAAGACCGACACGCCGGCGTCGGAGAGCTGCTCGGCGATCAACTGCAACGTTCGTGTCTTCCCGGTGCCGGTGGCCCCGGCGATCAGGCCGTGCCGGTTCATCGTCGCCATCGGCAGGCGCACGAGCGCCGCGGGCACGACGGCGCCGTCGTAGACACCGAGGCCGAGATCGACTGCCTCTCCCTCGACGGTGTACGCAGCTGAGATCGCGGTCCCGAAATCGGCACTGGAAGGTGCGGCCATCGAGGCGATTCTGTCAGGCGCCGAGAAACGGTGCCCAGAGCGTCAGATCGACATCACCAGGGGCCGGCACATCGTCGCGCGCGCAGACGGCGTCGCCGAGCAGCGCGTTCTCGCGCGTGCGCAACCAGCGCTGGTAGACGTCGTCCTTTGCAAAGCGGCCGAGCACGGCGCGGGCAACGTCCTGCGCGCGCGCGGGCGGCAGCGCGAAGAGCGGTAGTGATGGCCCGAGCGCACGCACGACGAAGCGACCGTCGATCGTGTCGAGGGAGCGGCGTTTGCCGAGCGGGAGCGAGAACACCTGCTCGGGAGCGATCGTCTCGACCGCGAAGCCCCGCTGGGCGCCGCCGAGCCACGGTGCCGGCGCGTCGACGGAGACGAGGCGGACATTCGTGTCCGAGTACGTGGCGCTGAAGTCGGCGATCTGGCGGGACGTCGCCGGCTTGGGCCGGAACCGCTCCTGGACCCGGTCGCGGGCGAGACGGTCCGCGATGATCGCGCGGGCGTCGGCCTGGGTCAGGTGAGCGGCCGCGAGCGCAGCGCGGTAGCGGGTGCCGCTGCCCGCGAACCGATCGCGCACGATCGCGCGTTCGGCGGCGAGCACCGTGAGCGGATCGACCGGCTCGTCGGCGCGCAGGACCACGCGCTGCAGCAATGCCGTCGCAGCAGCGGCGAGGTCGCCCGTGAGCGTCGCGGTCCGGCCGACGTCGTCCTTCGCGATCCGCTGCGCGCCGAAGGTGCAGCGGATACCCGCCGGCAGCTCGACCTGGCCCTCCGAGCGTGACGTGTTGAATCCGGCGCCGGCGACGGCAGGCGCGTCGCAGAGCCTCGGGTCGCGTGTCCACAGGTACACGCAGGCCGCAGCCGGCTTGTCCGGATCGTTGCCCGCGACCGAGAAGCTCGGCCACCCCCACGACCAGACGCCCTCGATTCTCGTGTCCTCCGCCACCTGCTTCGCGGCAAGCGCCTCGAGCTTGACGAACTCGAGCCAGGCCGCAGTCGGCTGCAGGCCCTGTCGCCCACCCTGACCCGGAGCCGACTGAAACTGCAGCTCGAGCGCGACCCGGCTCGCCGGGATCCCGATCGCACCGAACCGCGCGACGAGGCCGCGCATCCCCTTCCGCATCGAGCGGCTCGCGCGCGCCGGCCCGAGCGCGATCAGCCCTTTCGGGCCAGGCGACGTGAAATAGACCTGACGGATCAGGATCGCCGCCTTCGCGGCCTCGCGCCACCAGTCAGCCGCGTCGCCACCGGTGTACGGCGGGTTGGCGATCGTGATCGCCGGCGTCGCGCCGAGGTCACCGAGGTCTTGCAGCAGGGCGAGGGCGTTCGCCCGGTACTGCGCGTTCGTCGCACTCCAGGGAGTGGGCGTCTGGGCGCCGAAGAGCTCGTTCTCGGCGATCAGCGGGGTGCTGCACCCGGTCACCTGGACGGCGAAGTCGAACAACTTCTTCGCCTTTCCTTCGATCGTCGCCGGATCGGCCGGCGCGCTGGTCGTACCGATCCGGTCGTTGAGGTGCAGGTCGAAGAAGATGGTCGCCGCGCCTGCCGCCCGCATCTGCGTCGGCACGACCGTGCCGGAGGAGACGGCGAGCACCATGCCCGGCTTCGGGACGATCGGCGCGTCGTGTCCGGCGTAGTCGACCCAGAGCGGCGCGGCAGCAGGCAGACCGCACGCCGCGGCGTCGGCCCGCGTTCGATCATGCGCGACTGCCAGCACGACGGCGGCCGCCGCCAGGCCCAGGGCTACGACCCTCTTCACGACGCTCAGGGTAGAGGGGCGACCCGATCGCGGCCGACGCCGGCCGGCGACGTGCAGCCCGCGAGCTGGAGCGCGTTCAGAGTCTCGGCCTGCAGGATCCGCAGCACGTCGCGGGCTCCCGCCTCACCGTCGACGGCGAGGCCCCAGAGCGGAGCGCGACCGGCGAGCACCGCCCTGGCGCCGAGCGCGAGCGCCTTGACCACGTCCGTTCCACGCCGGATGCCGCCGTCGACGAGCACCTCGACACGGCCGCCGACGGCGTCGACGACCTCGGGCAGCGCGTCGACCGCGGCTGCGACGCCGTCGAGCTGCCGGCCGCCGTGGTTCGAGACGACGATCCCCGCCGCGCCGTGCTCGCAGGCGAGTCGCGCATCCTCGGCGCCGAGTACCCCTTTGACGAGCACCGGCAAGCCTGCCTCGCCTGCGAGGCGCTCGAGATCGGGCCACGTCAACGACGACGAGATCTGCTCGAACACCTCGCGCGGGGTGAGCCCGCCGCGTCCGAGCGATGCGACGCGGATGTCGGACGGAACGGCGAACCCCGTGCGCACGTCGCGCTCGCGGTTGCCGCGCACCGGCGCGTCGACGGTCAGCACGATCGCGCTGAAACCGCAGTCGCGCGCCTGGGCGATCAGGTCCCGCGTGACGCCCTCGTCCCGCAGGACGTACAGCTGGAACCAACGGAGGCCGCCGACCTCGGCTACCTCGGCCGGCGTCGCGGTCGCGAGCGTCGAGAGGCACATGATGGTGCCGGCCGCACGGGCGGCCCGCGCCATTGCGATCTCGCCGTCCGGGTGGGCGACGCGTTGGAACGCGACCGGGGCGACCAGCACCGGCAACTCGATCTCCTGGCCGAGCACCGTCGTGCGGGTCGTGGCGGCCTCGACGTCGACGAGCATCCGAGGTCGCAACTGCAGGCGGCGGAAGGCGTCGACGTTGTCGCGGAGGGTCAGCTCGTCGCCGGCGCCGCCCGCGTAGTAGCCGTGGGCACCGGCGTCGAGCAGCTCTCCGGCGAGGCGCTCGTACTCCCAGACGTTCAGCGGTGTCATGGCCGACGGCGGCCGAACCAGGACGAGCGGTCTGCAGGCGGTTCCTCGCCGAGCGCGCGGGCGCCGGCGGCGAGATCCTCGGGTGTCAGGCGCACGAGCTCGGTCGGAGTCAGGCTCTCCACGTCACCCGCACCCAGCCGAAGCGCCTGCGCGTTCAGCGACTGCTCGAACAGCGTGCGGGCGAACCGGGCGTTGCCGAACGACTCGTCACGCTCGGCGCGCTCGATGATCCCGTGGAGCACCTCTTCCGCGCCCTCCCCGAGTGTGTACTCCGACTCGGCGGCGAAGCGACCGAAGATCTCGACGAGATCCTCGGTGGAGTAGTCGGGAAACGTGATCTCCCGCGAGAACCGCGAGCGCAGCCCCGGATTCGAGTCGAGGAAGCGGTGCATCAGGCGCGGATAGCCGGCGACGATCACGACGAGGCGGTGACGGTTGTCCTCCATCCGCTTGAGCAGCGTCTCGATCGCTTCGTCGCCGAAATCGAGCCGGTCTCCGTCGCGCGCCAGGGCGTAGGCCTCGTCGACGAAGAGCACGCCGTCGATCGCCTTTCGGATCACGCGCTCCGTCTTGATCGCGGTCAGCCCAACGTACTGCCCGACGAGCCCCGCCCGGTCGACCTCGACCAGGTGCCCACGCTTGAGCAGGCCCATCGAGCGGTACATCTGCGCGAGCAGGCGGGCGACGGTCGTCTTGCCGGTGCCCGGGTTGCCGAGAAAGACGAGGTGCTGCGTGGTCGCGACCTCGGGCAACCCTGCCTCCTTGCGGCGCGCCTGCACCCGGAGGAACGCGACGAGCGAACGCACCTGCTCCTTGACCGATTCGAGACCGGGAAGCGAGTCGAGCTCGGCCAGCAGTTCCTCGAGCGGCCGGGCGGGCTCGGTGCGGCGCAGCACGTCGAGGTCGAGCTCCTCTCCGATCTGCGCACGCAGCTGATCGCCGAGCGCCTTCAGCGATTCGAGCGGGTTTGGCACGGGCACGACAGGACCGTACCGGTTAGCTTGCCGAGCGATGCCTGGCCCGATGACGGCAGACGAGCTGCGCCGGTACTCGGAGATGATCGTCCGAGGCTGCATCGCGTTTCGGCGCGGCGACACCCTGCTGGTCCGAGCGGGGCTGGCTCATCGCGAGCTGGCGGCCGCGATCACCGGAGCCGCGTACCGCGCCGGGGCGCTCGGCGTCGAGGTCGAGTACGAGGATGGCCTCGTGTATGCGGAGCGGATCAGGCATGCGTCGGAGAAGGCGCTTGGCCGGCGCACCTCGTGGCAGCGCGAACGGATGCGCGCTCTCGCCCATGAGCACGTGGCAGTCGTTCAGATCTCGGGCGAGCACGAGCTCGACGTCGTCGCCGGCCTCCCGCCGGAGCGCGTGGCCGAGGATTCGAAGCGCCTCTCGGCAGACGCAGCCATGGCGCGGATTCGCGGCGAGGGACGCCTCCGCGGGACGATCTGCGCCTGGCCGACGGACGAATGGGCGGCGCGGGTCTTCCCGGAGCTCGATCCGGAGCGGGCGAAACGGCGGCTTGCGAAGGACCTGCTCTCCTTCTGCCGCCTCGGCCCGAAGGATCCGCCCGGGCACAAGGGCTGGACGGCGCACCTCGCGACACTCCGCCGGCGAGCGACGCGCTTGACGAAGCTCGATCTCGCCGCGGTGCACATCCGCGACCGCGGCACCGACCTGCGCGTCGCACTCGGGCCGTACTCGCAGTGGCGCGGCGGAGGCGAGCAGGACCGTTGGGGCCGGCAGATCGCGATGAACGTCCCGACCGAGGAGAACTTCATCTCGCCGGATGCGCGCGCGACCGAGGGCACGTTCCACTGTTCGCGGCCGCGCAGCTTCGGCGGACGCGTCTTCGAAGAGCTCTCCGGCGAGTTCCGCGGCGGGCGGCTCGTGCGTCTGAACGCGAAGCGCGACTCGGACCGTGACTGGCTCGCGCGGTATCTGGCAGCGATCTCGAACGCCGACCGGCTGGGCGAGATCGCGCTCGTTGACAACGGGTCGCGAATCGGCCGGACGGGGGTGATCTATTACAACGGCCTGCTGGACGAGAATGCCGCCGCGCACATCGCCTTCGGCTCGGGGTTCGCGAAGACGCGCACCGTCCCACTCGGCCGCCGCCGCTACGGCGTCAACCGCTCGAGGACGCACATCGACGTGATGATCGGCACCGACGGACTGGAAGCGGAGGGGATCCGCCGGTCGGGCAAGCGCGTCGCGCTGGTCCGCGACGGCGTCTGGCAGATCTGAGCGCGCATTGGTGAGAAGGTTGAAAGGGTTATGTGAAGAGCGTTGTTTGGCGCTATAGTTAAGTAGGTTAATGATCCCGATGACGAAAGCCCGCCCTTCCTCGCCGAGCGCACGCACGCTTGCCGACCAGCTCCGACCGGTGCTGCTCCGGCTGTCGCGAGAGTTGAGGCGCGAGGCCCAGTCGCTCGGGGTGACCGGCGGGCAGGTCTCGCTGCTGATCCAGATCAAGCGGAACCCCGGGATCACGGCTTCCGAACTGGCGGGGCACGAGCGCATGTCGGCGCCCGGGATGTCGGGCCACATCGCCCGGCTCGAGACTGCCGGCCTGATCGAGCGGACACGTGCCGCCGATCGCCGACGGATCGGCCTCAGCGCGACCGCGGAGGGTGAGGCGATTCTCGCCAGCGTCAAGCGGCGCCGGACTGCCTGGCTCGCCGACCACCTCACCGGTTTGACCGACGACGAACGCAACGCGATCTCGGCCGCACTGCCGGCCCTCGAGAAGCTGCTGGAGACGCCGACGCAGTGACCCTTCTCAAGCTCGCGTCTGCCCGGACCTTCGTCTCTCTCAAACGCCACCACAACTACCGCCTCTTCTTCTTCGGCCAGCTCACTTCGGTGGCCGGCACGTGGATGCAGAACATCGCGCTCGCGTGGGTGGTCGTCCAGCTCGCCCCCCACTCCCGCGGCCTCGCGGTCGGCGCACTCGCGTTCTGCCGCTTTGGCCCGTTCACCCTCCTTGGGCTCGCCGCCGGCGTCGTCACCGACCGGTTCGACAATCGCCGCACCGTGATCGTGACGCAGTCCGTGCAGATGCTCTTCTCCGCGATCCTCGCGGTGATCACGCTCGCCGGGCACGTCCAGCTGTGGGAGGTCTACGCAATCGCAGCGCTGACGGGCACCGCGCTCGTCTTCGACGCGCCGTCGCGGCAGAACCTCACCTTCCAGATGGTCGGCCGCGACGAGCTGCCGAACGCCGTCGCGCTCAACTCGACGCTCTTCAACACGGCGCGCATCTTCGGCCCGGCGCTGGCGGGAGTCCTGATCGCGGCGGTCGGAGCCGGCTGGTGCTTCGCGATCAACTCGGTCAGCTTCCTCGCCGTGCTCGCAAGCCTGCTCGCGATGCGCGTGAGCGAGCTCTTCCCCCTGCTCGACCGCAGACGGCCGACGCTCTGGCGCGGAACCCGCGAAGGCTTTCGCTACGCGCGCCGCAACAGAACCGTCTGGGTGATCCTGATGATGATGGTGATCTTCTCGTCGATCTGCTTCAACTTCAACATCCTGCTGCCGCTGCTCGCAAAGGACACGCTCGAGGCAGGGCCGCGCACGTTCGGCATCATCTCTGCCTGCTTCGGCGCGGGCGCACTGGTCGGGGCGCTCTCCGCCGCGGCGATGGCGCGGGCGCGCTGGCGCGTCATGTTCATCGGCGCGGCGGGCTTCGGCCTGACCGAGCTGCTGATCGCGCCGGTCCATTCGACGGCACTCGTCGGCGCGCTGCTCTTCGTCTGCGGCGTGTTCTTCACGAGCTACAGCGCGACGTCGAACACGACGATCCAGCTGGCCAGCCCCGACTACATCCGCGGGCGCGTGCTCGGCCTCTACTACTACGCCTGGAACGGCTTCGCACCCCTCGGGGCCCTGATCGTGGGCTACATGTGCGACCGCGGCGGGACCGAGCTCGCATTCGCCGTCGGCGGCGTCAGCGCGATCGCCATGACCGCCCTCGGGGCCGTGATCATCAAGCGGCCGCAGCGGAAGGCGACACAACGCGCGCAGCCGCAACCCGTCACGGGACAGCTAGCCGCCTAGAGACCCATCGAGGAGCGTAGGATCGAGCATCGGTTCGCGCGACGGATCAGCGGGCGCAAGCGGTTCGAGCGGCGGCCGTTGAATGCCCACGAGCTTCGAACTCGTCGCACGTACCGGTCACCCGAGCTTCCTCGACCTGCCCTGGGACACGCCGCTCGAGGAGTGGACGTCGCCACGGCTCGTCAACCTGATCCGCGGCATCAGCCGGCACATCGTGCGGTTCGTCGAGTACGACGGGGCGCTGTACGCACTGAAGGAGCTGCCCGCGCGGCCGGCTCACCGCGAGTGGGCTCTGCTGCGTACGCTCGAAGGTCAGGGCCTGCCCGTGGTCGAGGCCGTCGGCATCGCCACCGGGCGCGCGCACGGCCTGGACGCGATCCTGATCACGCGCCATCTCGAGTTCTCACTGCCCTATCGCTCGCTCTTCTCCGCGCGTGGCATCCCGGATCTGCGCACGCAGCTGCTGAACGCGCTCGCCGAGCTGCTCGCCCGCCTGCATCTACGCGGCTTCTTCTGGGGTGACTGCTCGCTCTCGAACGCTCTCTTCCGGCGCGATGCCGGCGCGCTGACCGCCTACCTCGTCGACGCCGAGACAGGGGAGCTCCACAACGCGCTCTCCGATGGTCAGCGCGCGCTACGACCTCGAAATCGCGCACGTCAACATCATCGGCGAGCTCCTCGACGTCGACGCCGAGGTAGGGCTGCCGGCTGATCTCGACCCCGACGAGATCGGCGAAGAGGTCGTCCGGCGCTACGACGATCTCTGGAGCGAGCTGACGCGAGAGGAAGCGTTCGCCGCCGACGAGCGGTTCCGGGTCGACGAGCGGCTGCAGCGGCTGAACGAGCTCGGCTTCGACGTCGAGGAGATTCAGCTCGTCGCCACGCCCGGCGGCTACCTGCTTCGGCTCGACCCTCACGTCGTCGAGCCCGGGCATCACCGTCACCGCCTGCTACGGCTGACCGGCCTGGACGCTGAGGAGAACCAGGCCCGGCGGATGCTCAACGACATCGCGCGCTTCCGCGAGGCGCTCGAACGTACGCAGAAGCGGCCGTTGTCGGAGTCCGTGGTCGCGTCATGGTGGCGGCAGGAGGTGTTCGAGCCGACAGTCGCCGCCGTCCCGGCCGAGCTGCAGGGGCGGCTGCCGCCCGCCGAGCTGTTCCACCAGGTGCTCGAGCACCGCTGGTTCCTCTCCGAACGCGAAGGCAAGGACGTCGGCATCGACGAGGCCGTCCGCTCCTACGTCGAGGGAGAGCTGCCACGACACGCGGTGGAGCGTGTCGTCCTCGAGACCGACCCGGCGGACTAGCCGCGAGGTGTCGGCCGGGAGGCGCAATGCCTCCCGGCCGTCGACCAGGACTGCTTGGTCATGCAGCGCGCCGCGACGTGCGACGTGACGCGACGGACGCCTTGCGGGCGCTCATCGCGATCCGCCGTGCGCTCTTCGGCCGGTGAACGGGCTTCAGCGCCGTGGCGGAGAAGTGATGAATCGAATACGTGGGCATTGCACCTCCTTTCATGTGTGGGAGGCTACGGCCCACATGCTCGGGGGGCGTCGGCCGGGCTGAGGATTCCGCGTCGTCCGTCAGGAGGATCTCGATCGACGTTTACCGCACACCAGACGAACGCTTCGAGCGCTTGCCCGGGTACGACTTCGAGCCGCAGTACGCCGAGCAGGACGGGCTGCGAATGCACTACGTCGACGAAGGCACCGGCGATCCGGTGCTGCTGCTTCACGGCGAGCCGACGTGGGCGTTCCTCTACCGCAAGGTGATCGCCGAGCTGACACCAACGGCGCGCTGCATCGCACCGGACTACTTCGGCTTCGGGCGCTCCGACAAGCCCACGGAGCCCGAGTGGTACTCGTACGAACGCCATACGGCGTCGATCGCGAGACTTGCGGAGAAGCTCGACCTGCGGGATGCGACAGTCGTCGTGCAGGACTGGGGCGGGCCGATCGGCTTTCGCTTCGCGGTCGAGAACCCGGAGCGGGTCGCGCGGCTCGTCGTGCTGAACACGGGCATCGGCGCCCGCGCACCGAGCGAGGAATGGCTGCGGTTCCAGGCGTTCATGCGGCGAGTCGGCAACGAGATCGTCGCCGGACAACTGCTCCGCCTGTCGCTCGTGCGGCCGGTCAGCGACGAGGTGATTGCGGGCTACGACGCGCCGTTCCCGGTCCCGGAGTCGCGCGCCGGGATCGTGCGGTTCCCGGAGCTGGTCGCGACGAGCTCCGATCACCCGTCCGCCGCCGCGATGCTCGACGTGCGCGACCGGTTAGGTCGCTTCGACCGGCCTGCCCTCGTGCTGTTCTCGGACAGCGACCCGATCTTCACCCGGCGCGCCGCAGAGGTGATGGCCGACCTCCTGCCGAACGCGGAGCTCGATCCGCCACTCGAGGGAGCGGGACACTTCCTGCAGGAAGATCGAGGCGACGCGGTCGGCGCAAGGATCGCCGCGTGGCTCGCCGCGTCCTAGCTCGCTAGATCATCCCGGCGCGGGCGGCCTGGATCGCGGCCGCGGCACGGGACGGCTGGGACAGCTTGCGCAGGATGTTCGCGACGTGACGGTGCACGGTGTGATCGCTCAGCACGAGCGTCGTCGCGATCTCGCGGTTGCTCATCCCCGTCGCGACGAGCCGCAGGACCTCGGTTTCGCGAGAGGTGAGCGGCGAGTCGCCGTCCGCCTCTGCGGCCGTCTCGCCGTGCAGGAAGCCGGCCAGCGCGCGCTGCAGCTCCCGCTGGTCGTCGCGCCACGGGAGGTGCGAGTCACCGGTCAGCGGGACGAAGCGCGCATTCGGAAGGAGCGCGGCCAACTCGCGCCCGCGTCCGAAGGGGACCGTGCGGTCACCGCGACGGTGGAGCACGAGCGCAGGCGTCTGGACGTGCGGCAGCACATCGCGAACGTCGGCGTCGAGGTCGAGCGCGAGGAAGATCGACGCTGCCTCGGCGGACGCCGCGCGCCGCTGCTGGCGCGTGTAGTCCGCGATCTCGTCGCCGCTCGCATGCGGATCGAACAGCCCGGCAAGCATCTGCGCGCCGAGCGTCCAGCTAGTGCGGACGAACTCGATCAACGAGCGCTTGGTCGCCTCCGGGATGTCATCGCGCGACACGTAGCCGCCGAAGTAGACGAGCTTCGAGACGGCCTCCGGCCGCCGCACCGCGAGCTGTGACGCTGCGAGGCAGCAGCACGACGAGGCGAACACGACCGCCGGTTCGCCCGTCGCCTCGATCACGGCTTCGAGCTGACCGGACTCGGCTTCGATCGTCGGGCGCGGCTCGAGCTCGCGCGACGACAGCCCGCAGCCGATGCGGTCGAAGCGCAGGACGCGGTGCGTCTTGGCGACCTCCTCGTAGAAGGCCCGCTGGCGCAGGTCCGCCCACTCCTCCTCGAGATGGCTGACCCATCGCGGCCCGAAGACGATCGGCCTGCCTTCCCCGAAGGTCGCGTACGCGAGCCGCTGGCCGTTGAAGTCGAGGAAGCGGATCTCCTGGTCCATGTAGGCCAAGCCTAATGGCCCGGACGGGCCATATGCGCAAGATGGCCCGTCGGGCCGATGCGGCGGGCCATGCCCCGTAGACATGCTCGGTTCCATGCAGGCGGAAGTGATCAAGGGCATCACCATTCGGCCGCTCCGGAAGGGTGAGCGGGACGTCGTCCAGTCGGTTTTCGACCGGCTCGGGCCTCGCTCCCGCCTGCTCCGGTTTGGGGGCGCCAAGACCGCGCTCAGCGCCGCCGACCTCGACGCGCTGACGCTCGTCGATTCGGACCACCACGTCCTCGTCGCGCTCGCCGGCAACAGGCCGATCGGGATCGCACGCCTGGTCCGCGACGGCGCAGACGCCGAGGTCGCGTTCGCGGTCGTCGACGAGTGGCAGCACCGCGGCGTCGGGTCGATTCTCGCCGACCGGCTCGCCGCCGACGCTCGGGCAGCCGGGATCGAGCGACTGCGCGCGACGATGCACGCCGACAACCGGAGCTCGCTTGCGTTGATGCGCCGCGTCACCAGCGGCCTGACCACGCGTATCGCCGCGGGCCAGCTCGAGGTCAGCGGCCGGGCCGCCCGCTAGGGCTCGAGAATCACGCCCTGCCACGGCTCGAGGACGTGCCCGTCGTGGGTGGCAACCTGATCGGTCAGGTTGAGCAAGCACCTGACATCGCCGCGGGCATAGGCCCAGACGCCGGCAGCACTCGGCAGCGAGACGTACGGCGCGTCGGCGAACGCGCGCCGCTGCTCGATCAGCGCCCGCACGTAGTTGAGGGTGCTTCCAGGGTCGGCACGCTGGTCCTCGACGTTCCGCCGCGAGTCGGCGAGCGGCAGCCAAGGCTCGCGCCATTCGCTACCCGTCGGCGTCCAGGGCAGAGGCGTCCGCTCGGGGTCGCGCGGCGGGTCGGCCACATCGGTGGTGCGGGCGGCAGGAACCGCGCCGTCGAGCAGAGCTAGCTCATCACCCTGGTAGAGAACCGTGCTGCCGCGGAGCGTCAGCAGCAAGAAGAGCGCGGCGCGCGCCTTGCGCTCGTCCCCATCGGCCCAGCGCGTCGCGAGTCGCGAGTGGTCGTGGTTCGATCCGAACCAGACGGGGTCTCGCCCGGCCGGCAGCTTCGCCTCGACGAGCTCGACGATCGGCCGCAGCGCGTCCACGGTCAGCCCTGCCTTGAGGAAGGTGAAGTTCTGGACGAGATCCAGCTGCTCTGCGTACGCCCACAGCTTCGGCAGCTCGACATAGGTCTCGCCCATGAACACCGGCTTCGGGTCGTACTCGCGGGCGATCGCCTGCCAGCCGGCATAGATCTCGTGGACCTCCGGGCGCTCGCGCTGGTAGCGCACACCGTCACGAAGCTCGCGGTCCTTGATCAGCGCATGCGCGACGTCGACGCGGAAGCCGGCGACGCCGCGAGCGAACCAGTGACGGAGGATGCGGTCGAACTCGGCCCGAACATCGGTGTTCCACCAGTCGAGGTCCGGCTGCTCGACCGCGAACTGATGCAGGTAGTAGCGGCGGCGGCGTGTGTCGTACTCCCAGGCGCTCCCACCGGAAAAGATCGAGCGCCAGTCGTTCGGGATCGCGTCCGACCAGACGTAGTACTCGGGACGGTCGCTGAACCACGAATGGCGGTCCGAGGTGTGGTTCGGGACGAGATCGAGCCAGATGCTGATGCCACGGGCACGAGCCTCGGCGATCAGCGCGTCGAGGTCGTCGTGCGTCCCGAAATCGGGATGAACGCCCAGATAGTCCGCGACGTCGTAGCCCCAGTCGACGTTCGGGCTCGGAAAGGTCGGGCTGAGCCAGATTGTGTCCACGCCGAGCCATTCGAGGTAGTCGAGCCGGCTCGCCACCCCTGGCAGATCGCCGATCCCGTCGCCGTTCGAATCGGCGAACGAGCGCACGTAGATCTGGTAGATGACAGCGGCCAAGACCAAGGCAAGCTACCGTGGGCCTCGTGAGTCGGGCTCACAAGGTCTCGAACCTCCTCGGCGTGACGTTGCCACTCGTCGGGTTGTTGGTCGCCGTCGCGCTCCTCTGGAACACGTGGCTGCACCCGGTAGATGTCGCTCTGCTCGTCGTCGGCTACCTGTTGACCGGCATCGGCGTCACGGTCGGCTACCACCGGCTCTTCACCCACCGCGCCTTCCAGACGAAGCAGTGGCTGCGCTGGACGTTCGCGATCCTCGGCTCGATGGCCGTCGAAGGCCCGGTGCTGAGTTGGGTCGCCGACCATCGCAAGCATCACCAGTTCTCCGACCAGGAGGGCGACCCCCACAGCCCGCACATCGGTGCCGGAGACGGCTTCTGGGCGGCGACGAAGAACCTCTTCCACGCGCACGTCGGCTGGCTGTTCGTCGCCGAGGGCCGCGCGGAGGTCACCAAGTACGTGCCCGACTTGCTCGCGGAGCGAGGCATGAAGACGATCAACAAGTTGTTCTGGCTCTGGCTGCTCGTCTCGCTGGTGGTGCCGGCAGCGATCGGCTACGCGATCGTCGGCACCTGGCAGGGCGCGGTGACGGCGCTGCTCTGGGGCGGGGCGATCCGCATCTTCCTGCTCCACCACGTGACGTTCTCGATCAACTCGATCTGCCACTTCTGGGGACGGCGCAACTTCCGCTCATCGGACGAGAGCCGCAACGTCTGGCTGTTGAGCCTGATCTCGTTCGGCGAGTCGTGGCACAACAACCACCACGCCTTCCCGACCTCGGCGTTTCACGGCATGCGCAAGCTCGAGGCGATCATGGATCCGGGCGGCTGGGTGATCACCGGGCTCGAGAAGCTCGGCCTCGCCTGGAAGGTCGTACGGATCCCGCGCGACCGTCAAGCCGCGAAGTCGCTCGTCTAGGAGGGTTTGGCGGGATGCCGTTCGCCGCAGGGACGCGATGGTCGTTCCGAGGCAAGGACACAGGGAGCGCCGATAGCCGTCGCTATCGGCGCGACTGAGGACGCAGCATCGGGGCGAGCAGCGTGCCCCTGCGGCACAACCTGTATCGCGCCAAACCCTCCTAGGAGATCGACCAGGTGTCGCCGGAGGTGACGAGCGCCTCCAGCTCACTGATCCCCGTTGCGCTGTCGAGCTGCGCCTGCACGAGTGCGTCGTAGCTCTCCCGCTCGATGTCGCGGAAGACGCCGAGCGGCACGACGCCGTGGGTGGCGTACGTGACGCGCGAGAGCGCGAACGCCGTCGCGAAGTCGGTTTCGTCGTGTGTGATGCCCGTATCTCCCGCCGGCTGACCGTGCTCGAGATAGAGGCGGTTCTCCTTCGAGTCGCGCGCGAAGTCGAACGCGTTGTCGTTGTAGATATTGCAGTTCTGGAAGATCTCCACGAACGCCGCCCCCTTGTGCGAAGCGGCGCGCCGCAGCACGTTCGTCAGCCCCGGCTTGTCGGTGTCGAGCGCACGCGCGACGAACGTCGCTTCGGCACCGAGCGCGAGCGAGAGAGGGTTGAACGGGTAGTCGACCGAACCCATCGGCGTCGACCCCGTCACCTTGCCCTGCTCCGACGTCGGCGAGTACTGACCCTTGGTGAGGCCGTAGATCTGGTTGTTGAACATCAGGATCTTGACGTTCACGTTGCGGCGGAGCGCGTGGATCAGGTGGTTGCCGCCGATCGACAGCGAGTCGCCGTCGCCGCTCACCACCCACACCGACAGATCGGGCCGCGAGACGGCGAGGCCCGTCGCGATCGCGGGCGCACGGCCGTGGATCGAGTGCATCCCATAGGTCTGCATGTAATACGGGAACCGGGCTGCGCACCCGATCCCGGAGATGAAGACGATCTTCTCGCGCTCGAGCCCGAGCTCGGGCATGAAGCTCTGCACAGCGGCGAGGATCGCGTAGTCACCGCAGCCCGGGCACCAGCGGACCTCCTGATCCGACTTGAAGTCCTTCATGGTCAGCTCGGTCATGCGAGTGCCTCCACCGCGTCGGCGATCTCTGCAGCGCCGAACGGCTTGCCGGTGACGCGGTTGTAGCCGACGGCATCGACGAGGTAGCGCGCGCGGACGAGTTGCGACAGCTGGCCGAGATTCATCTCGGGAATCAGCACACGGTCGTAGCTCTTGAGTACGGCGCCGAGGTTCGCGGGGAACGGATTGAGCCAGCGCAGGTGCGCATGCGCGACCGGCCGGCCGGCGCCGCGTACGCGCCGGACACCGGCGTGCACCGGGCCATACGTGCCGCCCCAGGAGAGCACGAGCAGGTCGGCGCCCTCCTGGTGGTCGACCTCGAGATCCGGTACCTCGATTCCGGCCACCTTCTGCGCGCGCAGCTGGGTCATCAGGTCGTGGTTCTCGGCGTCGTACGAGACGTTGCCCGTCTCATTCGCCTTCTCGAGGCCGCCGATGCGGTGCTCCAGCCCGGGCGTGCCCGGGATCGCCCAGGGCCGGGCGAGCGTGTCCGGATCCCGTTTGTAGGGCAGGAACGGCTCGTCGGTCGCGGTCGCGAACTCGACGTCGATCGGCGCGAGCGCACCGACATCCGGGATCTGCCACGGCTCGGCGCCGTTCGCGAGGTAGGCGTCGGAGAGGAGGTAGACGGGCGTGCGATAGGTGAGCGCCACGCGCACCGCCTCGATCGCGGCGTAGAAGCAGTCGCCCGGTGTCGACGGCGCGATCACCGGCACGGGCGATTCGGAGTTCCGGCCGAACAGGACCATCAGCAGGTCGCCCTGCTCAGGTTTCGTGGGCATCCCGGTCGACGGACCGGCGCGTTGCACGTCGATGATCAGCAGCGGCAACTCGAGCGCGATCGCCAGGCCGACGGTCTCCGACTTGAGCACGATCCCCGGTCCCGCCGACGTGGTGACGCCAAGCGAGCCGCCGAACGACGCGCCGAGCGCGGCACCGACCGCGGCGATCTCGTCCTCGGCCTGGAAGGTGCGCACGCCGAGTGCCTTGTGGCGCGCGAGCTCCTCGAGGATCGAGGAGGCGGGCGTGATCGGATAAGCGCCCAGGAAGAGGTTGAGGCCGGAGAGCTTCGACGCCGCGATCAGACCGTAGGAGAGCGCGGTGTTGCCGGTGATCTGTCGGTAGAGACCCGGCGCGAGCGGCGCGGCCTTGACCTCGTACTGCACCGAGAAGGCCTCGGACGTCTCGCCGAACGCGTAGCCGGTGTGGAACGCCTTCAGGTTCGCCGCGGCGATCTCGGGGCGCTTGGCGAACTTCTTCTCGAGGAAGCTCTTGGTGGACTCGGTGGGCCGGCCGTAGAGCCACGACATCAGTCCAAGCGCGAACATGTTCTTCGCCCGCTCGGCCTCGCGGGCCGTGACGCCCTCGATCTCCTTGAGCGCGCCGACCGTCATCGACGTCAGCTGCACCGCATGCACCTGGTAGTCGGCGAGCGAGCCGTCCTCGATCGGGTTCGTCGCGTAGCCCGCCTTCTTCAGGTTGCGCTCGGTGAACGCGTCGGTGTCGACGATCAGCGTCCCGCCCTTCGGCAGGTCGCCGAGGTTCGTTTTCAGGGCGGCAGGGTTCATCGCGACGAGCACATCGGGGCGGTCACCCGGAGTCAGGATGTCGTGGTCGGCGAAGTGCAGTTGGAACCCGGAGACGCCCGGCAGCGAGCCGGCCGGCGCGCGGATCTCGGCCGGGAAGTCGGGGAAGGTCGCGAGGTCGTTCCCGGTCAACGCCGTCTCGGAGGTGAAGCGCCCTCCCGTCAGCTGCATCCCGTCGCCTGAGTCTCCGGCGAACCGGATGACGACGGAACCGAGCTGCTCTACCGGTTTGGCCAATTCCGTTGCGACCCTACCAGCGCGCTCAGACCGTAAAGACCGACGTACGCGAGCGTCAGGAAGCCGCCGAACAACACCACGTAACCGATCAAATGCGGGTTGCCCAGCGGGTTGTCGATCCGCACCCGCGCGAGCTCCCACAAGCGACCGGGATGGTGGACGACATCCCAGCTGTTGACGCGATGCACGCGCCCGAGATAGATGCCGAGGCTCGCCACGAACAGCGACGCAACAGCAGTCAGCCAGCCGACCGCCGCGCCCGCGGCGCGCGTGACGACGAGCTGGACGAGCAAGAGGGACGCGAACCCGAGCACGAGCGAGGTGACAGCGAACGACGCGATCAACAGCGAGTCGTACACGGGATGGTCGGGGGTGAGATGCACGAAGTCAGTCAGAACGTACGGCGCGTTCGGGAGGAAAATCAGCCAAGCGAACCCGACCGCGAAGAGCTCGAAGCGGGAGCGGCCGCGACGGTAGGAGACGACGAGCAGCGAGGCGAGCACGAGCGGCACCCAGGCCAGCACCAGGTTCCAGACGAGCCCCGCGTAGGTGAAGTAGCCGAACTCGATCTTGCGTACCGCCAGCAGGACGCCACACCACACGGACGCGGCCACGAGGGCACCCAGAGCAAGCAGAACGCGCGACCGCATGCCCTCAGGTTAGACCAGCGGGCGCGGGGTGGCGAGTCGCCGCCCCGCGCCCGAAACTGCGGTCAGGCAGCGATCAGTTCACGCTCGGCGCGCAGCCAGTTCTCGGTGGGGTCTCCGCCCTCTTCGAGATGGATGTAGTACGCGCGCGTCGCCACGTGGTCCCACGTGGCTTCGACCAGTTCCGCCTTCTTCGGGCGGCGGGTCGTGGTCTTCTTGGCGGCCGGCTTCCGGGTGGATGCGGCGGCCTCAGTGGCCTTTCTCGGCATTGCTGCCCCTTTCGGTCGTCGCTTGGTGCGAAAGGCCACCTTCAACCGGCCTCGAGCGACTCCTGCCCGACCTGCGAGCCGCTCGACGCGAGCACGGGTGGGCCGACCAGGCGCCCGTCCCGCATCGCGATTCGCCGGGGCGCCCGCGCCGCCAGCGACGCGTCGTGCGTCGCGACGATCACGGTCGAGCCGTGCTCGGCGGCCAGGCTCGAGAGCAGGTCGATGATCTCGCGGCCCGTGTCGGTGTCGAGGTTGCCCGTCGGCTCGTCGGCGAGGACGACCCGCGGATCGACTGACAAGGCCCGCGCGATCGCGACCCGCTGCTGTTCGCCGCCTGACAGCTGGGACGGCAGATGATCCGAGCGCTCGACGAGCCCCACCTCGCCGAGCAGCTCGAGGGCACGCTCACGAACGCCACCGGCAGGGATCAGCTTCGCCTCGACGTTCTCAACGGCAGTGAGCGTCGGAATCAGGTTGAACTGCTGGAAGACGAACCCGAACGAGCGCAGCCGAAGCTGTGCGAGGTCGCGGTCGGCGAGCTTCGCGAGGTCGTTGCCCTCGAACAGCACCTCACCTCCGCTCGGACGATCGAGGGCGCCGAGCAGCTGGAGCAGCGTCGTCTTGCCCGAGCCGCTCGGCCCTTCGAGAGCGACGAACTCACCCGCGTCGATCTGCAGCGCGACGCCGTCGAGCGCACGCACGGTCGCCGGGCCACGCTGGAAGAACTTCTCGACGCCGCGAACGTCGTAGAGCGGCGCCATCAGTCGACCTGCCTGAGCGCATCGGCCGGCCGGAGCCGCGCCGCTCGGAGCGCGCCGGCGGCGCCGGCGATCAGACCGCCGAGCACCGCGAGGCCGAAGCCGAGCAGGATGATCGCGAAGTCGATCGGCGCGTCGAGCGAGACGGTGCTCGAGGCCGTGCGCGCAGCGCCGACGCTGACGCCGAAGAGGGTTCCGCTGCCCGACGACGAGCTCGCGGTGAGGGTCGGCCCGAACGCGTCGATGGCCAGCGCGGCGAGAATCCCCAGACCGATCCCGAAGATGCCGCCGAGGATCCCTTGCGCGAGCGACTCGCCGGCGACCTGCCGTACGACCAGCCCCTGCGTCCAGCCGAGCGCCTTCAGGGTGCCGAGCTCACGGATGCGCTTGCCGACCGACGAGAGCGCGAGCAGCGCAGCGAGCAGGAACGCAGCCACCGCCGCGACGATCGAGAGCACAAGCCCGAGGTTGTTCGAGAGGTTCTTCGCGTCGACGAGCGAGCCGCTGATCTGGTCTGCAACGTCCTTCGAGCTAGCGACCTGAGCCTGCGGCAGCGCCGTCTCGATCGCCTTCTGCACCTGCGCGACAGAGGAGCTGTTCGCGGCGCGGACCAGCACGACGTTCGCCAGACCTGCCTGGCCGGCCAGCTTCTGCAGCTGCACGAGCGGGAGGTAGACGTCGGCGCTCTGGCCGCCGAGCGGCGGGCTGACGAGCCCGACGACGGTGAACGTCGTGCCGTTCAGGGGAAGCTTGGAGCCGACCTGCAGCCCGTGCTTGGCTGCGTACGCGCCGGAGACGAGTGCTTCACGACCCCCGGCGGCGGCGAGGAAGCGGCCCTTCGTGACCTGCGACCGGGTGACGACTCCCATCGTCGGATCGGTCTGGTCGACCCCGCCGATCGTGTACGCGGTCGTCGTGATGTTCGTCTGCGGCGGATTCAGCACCTGCTGGAGCGTCTGGGTCGGCGTCGTGAAGTTGGTGCGGAACTGACGCAGGCTCTTCGGCAGGCACTTCGAGAAAGCGCCACGGTCGAACCCGCCGCCCCCACCGCCGAAGCCGCCACCGCCGTTGCCGAGGCCGCCGCCGTTCTGGGAACCGCCCGAGCCGCCGTTCTGCGAGCGCAGCTTGTCGAAACAGGCTTGCATGGCGAGCGCCTGCGCCGCTGTCGGCCGCGGCAGGTTGCGGCGGATCCGGAACGTCTGCCCGCCGGTCTTCAGCTTGGCGACGATCTTCGGGACGACACCCTCCTGATGCTCGGCGAGCAACGTGAGGCCCTGCGTCACCTGCGCGACCCCGGCGATCGACGCGATCTGCTTCGCGGCGGACTGCTGGAACGTCAGCTGCGTGCCGGGCAGGAAGAAGTCGTGGACGAAATGCGCACCGGGCTTCCCGAGCTTCGACAGGTCGGTGATCACCGACTGGTTCGCGCGCAGGAGGTCTCGGTTGCCGCCACCGCCACCCGGGCCGCCGAAGCCGGCGCCGGAGTCCTGCTGCGGCTGCAGCGTGACGGTCAGGTCGGTGCCGATGCCGGCGAGTGGGTCGAGCGTCTTCTTCTGCGCGCGGTCGAGGCCGTTCGAGAGGCTCGTGATCGCGACGACCAGCGCGACGGCGAGCCCGAGCCCGACGAGGGTGAGGATCGTCCGTGTCCTGCGGCGTACCAGTTCGTTGCGGAGGTAGCGGAGGTAGAACACGCAGCAAGCAGATCAAAGAGGCCTGAGAGTTCCCTAAGAGGACAACACGAGCCGCGTCGGCTCAGGCAGCGGCTTCGTGCACGGCGCGATCGCCTGGCGGCGGCGGGACCGCATCCCCCGCGGGCTTGCCGGTGCGGAGCGGCACGTCACGCAGCATCCACGTCAGGCCGAACGCGAGCACCGAGACCGCTGCGGCAACGACGAAGACCGGGTGCAGCGCAGCTGCGAACGCGTCCTCGAACGCCTGTCGCGCCGCCGGTGGCAGGTGCTTGACGACCGCCGGGTTGACCGTCTTCGGGATGATCGCGTGTACCGGCAGCCGAGCGGCGAGCTCGACGTGCAGCCGGTTCGCGAAGATCGACCCGAAGAGCGCGACGCCGATCGAACCGCCGATCTGGCGGAAGAGCGTCGAACCGCTCGTCGCAACGCCGATCTGGCGAAAGTCGACCGCGTTCTGGGCGGCGAGGACGAGCACCTGCATGACCATCCCGAGGCCGAGGCCGAGGACGAGCGCGTACACGGACGCGACCCAGACGTGCGTGGAAGGCTCGAGTCTCGAGAGCAGGAACATGGCGAGTGCCATCACAGCCGTACCGGCGATCGGGAACATCCGGTAGCGGCCGAGCCGCGAGATGAACTGGCCGCTGCCGATCGACGTCACGAGCACGCCGGCCATCAACGGCGTCAGCTGCAGGCCCGACTTGGTCGGACTCGAGCCCTTGGTGATCTGGAAGTAGAGCGGCAGATAGGTGATCGCACCGAAGAGGGCGAAGCCGACGATGAACCCGACCGCGCTCGTGACCGAGAACGTGCGGTTGCGGAAGAGCGAGAGCGGGATGATCGGCTCGGCGGCGCGCGACTCGACCCAGATGAACGCCGGCAAGAGCACGATGCTGAGCACGATCAACAAGACGATCTGCCAGGAGGCCCACGGCCACGTCGTCCCACCAAGGCTCGTGAACAGCACGATCGACGACAGCGCACCGGCGAGCAGCGCCGCGCCGGCGTAGTCGATCGAGTGGCGCTCGGTGCTCGTCCGGGCGTGGAACGCCCCGGCGATCACGCCGAGTGCGATCAAGCCGATCGGGATGTTGACGTAGAAGATCCAGCGCCACGAGAGGTTGTCGACGAAGAACCCGCCGAGCAACGGGCCGATCACCGTCGCCACGCCGAACACACCGCCGAAGTACCCCTGGTACTTGCCGCGCTCACGCGGCGGGATCACATCGCCGATCACGGCGAAGGTCGTCACGATCAGGCCACCCGCGCCGAGACCCTGGAGAGCTCTGAACGCGATCAGCTCGAACATGCTCTGTGAGAGACCGCAGAGCGCCGAGCCGATCAGAAAGATCACGATCGCGGTCTGCAGCACCTTCTTGCGGCCGTACAGGTCGCCGAGCTTTCCGTACAGCGGGCCTGCGATCGTCGAGGCGAGGAGATACGCGGTCACGACCCAGGAGAGGTGTGAGATGCCGCCCAGATCGCCGACGATCGTCGGCAGCGCCGTCGAGACGATCGTCTGATCGAGCGACGCCAGCAGCAAGACCAGCATCAACGCAAGGAAGATCAGGCGGACGCGTGGCGCGGGTGTGCTCGGCGCGGTCACCTGGACAACATAGCATCAATCTGCAACTATTGCATGATGCAAGCATCTTCACCCGCGGACGAGACCGGGCACGATCCCGCGCGCGACGTACTGCGCGAGCTGAGCCTGCTGATCCGGGACCTGTCCCGCATCTCGGGCACCGCGGAGGACGACACCCCACTCACCGGCACACAGCGGCTGGCGCTCTACGAGCTCTACACCGGCGGACCGATGCGCCTGAACGACCTCGCCGCGCGGCTCGGGGTCAGCGCACCGACCGCGAGCCGCGCGATCGACGCGCTCGTCGAGCTCGGCCTGGTCGACCGGCTGCGCGACCCGGACGATCGGCGAGCGTTGCGGCTCGGCCTGACCAAGCCGGGGCACACGCGAGCCTCCGAGCGCGAGGCCCGGGTCGCTGCCGCCTTCGCACCGGCGCTCGACGCACTGTCGGCGTCCGAACAGGCCAAGCTGCTCGGTCTGCTCACGCGACTCTCGGGACGGCTTGGTCTCGAGCACGGACTCTGACGATCGGCGCGTCGATGACGCGTCGATCTCTCAGCCGGCTGTGTGCTTGAGCAGCGACTCGCGCCGCTGCGCGTCGACAAGCGATAGCTTGCCGCTGCAGACCTCGGCGTTCAGCTCGTTCTCGGTCTGGTCGACCACCGCCGCACGCGGGTAGGGCTCGGGCCAGAGGTTGCGCGGATCGGTCGGATGCCCGCCGAGCTCGAGGCTGATCAGGTGATCCTCCTGGTAGCGGGACGGCGGCCCGCGTAACCGGTACCGGCGAAGACCACGGCGTTTCAGGTCGTTGGTGTAGGAGACCGGCGGACGGATCGTGCGCGTCCAGCCGCGGCGGCAGATGGTGGCGGCGATCGTCGCCTGTGTCACGTCGGGATTGACGACCCCCGGCGTGAGCGCCCAGCTCGCGAGGATCGCCGAGGGTGCGCTCGGCCGCGGCCAGCGAGGGAGCTGCCCGAGCAGCGCGCCGCCGAGCAGCGCCTGGGCGAGCAACACCGCCGCCAGCGCGAAGAGGCCTAGTTCGAGCAGCGAAAGCCGCATCGTTCCAGGCTACGAATGCCCGGGCGGCGCACCAGTGTCCGTTACAGAATCGTTGCTGAGTCGGCGCTCCCTCGCGACACTTCCGCCCCGGCGAGGGCCCAGACGACGACGGCGACCCACGGGATCCCGATCACGTCCGTCTGCAAGCCGATGAAGAGCAGCGCGGCAAATGCCCCGGCGAGCCACGGCACGCGTCGCAGCCCGGCGAGGAGCGCCAGCGACCACGCGATGAAGACCAGGCCGCCGGCAAGACCCGTCTCGACGGCAAGCTCCGTGTAGGTCGACTCACCCGCCTCGACCGTCACCTTCGTGCGCACCGCCGTAACGCCCGCGTTGCCGATCCCGAACCCGTAAGGATGGTGGACGGCGGTGCGAATGCCGGCCCGCAGGCTTGCGAGGTGCTCGCTCGCCGACGACTCGTTCGCACTCGTCGGATCGTTGTTCGTCGTCGGATGCTTATGCGCGTTCGCCTCCTGTTGCGCGAGCTCGGTCGGCGTGAAATGCGTGCGCGGCCCGAGGTGGTCGTAGGACTCGACGAAGACGAGACCGAGGACGGCCACGAGAACCGCCAGGCCTGCCGGGAACAGCGCACGCCGAAGCGCCGCGATCACCAGCAGGCCGACGACGAGCGCCAGCAGCGCAGCACGCGTGTGGGTGGCGAGCAGCGCGACGAACAGCAACGCAGCCAGCGGCGGGCCCCAACGCCGGCCACGCAGTGGGACGAAGAGCAACGCGACGACCAGCAGGTAGCTGCTCGCGAGCGGCGAGAGGAACGTCGAGGTGAGCCGCCGGAAGACGACGCCGCCGCCCTCGTTGTAGACGAAGTTCTCCGCCAGGCCCGACAGGCCGTGGTAGCTCAGACCGAGCTGGTCGCTGAACCACCCCGCCGAGTGGCGCCACCACGAGAGCGGCACGACATACACGTCGATCAAGCCGTAGGCGGCCACTCCGGCCGCGGTCACCAGCACCGTCCGACAGAGCCGCGACCTCTCCGCCCGAGTCAGCGCAAGCGCACGGCCCAGGAAGTAACCGAGCAGCGGCAGCAAGTCGTGCCGCGTGCCGTAGAGCACACCTTTGTGCGTCGCCCCGCCACCAAGGACGGATTGCGGCACCAGTGCGTAGACGACGACGAAGGCACCGAACGCGAGCGCGAGCCAATCGACGGTCCGCAACGCGAAGCCGTGCCCGCGACGGCCCCACAAGGCGGCAGCGAGCGCGCCGACCAGCAGCACGTCCTTCCAGGACGCGATCGCCGAGAGCGAGGCGCCCCGAACGCCCGCGCGATAGAGCTGCGACATGACGAGGTTGTGCAGCGCAAGGCCGACGACGAGGACGTGCAGCGCCCAGACGGGACGCGCGCCCTTACTCGCGGGCGGCGCCGTCGACCCCGCGTCGTTACTCACTGAGGCCCGACCGCAGTCAGCGTCATCCCCTGGTTGAGTACACGGACGCTGTAAGGAAAGAGGGACGCCAGCTCCTTCGGCCCGAGCGGCTCGAGGATGTCGTCGAAGCCGCGCGCGCGGAGTATCCGGTCGCGCGCTCCGCGCGGCAGCCAGTGGGCGAAGGGCACCAGCGAGTGAACCTCGAGCGGGAACCAACGGTTCGGCGTCGTCACGAAGACACGCTCCGCGACGCGGCACAACTCGTGGACGAAGCGCCGCTGTTCGTCTCGGCCGCCGACGTGCTCGACAACGGCGTTCGAAAAGCCGAGCTCGAATGCGCCGTCGGCGAAGGGCAGGTCGCGACCGTCCGCCTGGACGGCAGTGACGGCCGGAAAGGCAGCGGTGAAGCGCTCGAGCGAGGTTCGCCCGACCGCGGTCACCCGGTCGGGCCAGGGGTAGAGCGCCTCGAAGAAGTTGTCCGTCGAACCGTCCCCGAACGGGCGCGTCGGTCACGCCGACATCGAGCACGCTCGTCTCCGGGCCGGGCTGCAGCAGCTCGAGGAAGAGCTGCAGCTTCCGCTCGCGGCTTCGCATCGAGACGCGAGACGCCACCCGGCTCAGCATCGGCGGAGCCTATCCCGAGGGGTCCCTAGACTCGTGTGCTCGATGATCCGTGCCGTGCTCAGCCCGAAAGGCCCGTACTCGCTACGGGTCTCGGGCCGGCTGGCCGGCGACGCCTGCCGGGTGGTCTCGAACGGGCTGTTTCGCTCGACGATCCGGGTCGAGGGCCGGGTCGAGCGCGTCCGGGCCGCGCAGCGGCCGGACGGGCAGATCGTCGTGGACGCCGACAGCGACGGCGGTGTCGAGCACGTTCGCTTCGTGCTCGGGCTCGACGACGACCACAGCGAGTTTCTCCGCCGCTTCGCGAAGGACGACCTGCTCGGCGAGACCGTGCGACGGGTCCGCGGCTTGCGGCCCGTCCGCACCGGGACGGTCGCGCAATCGCTCCTGCGCGCCGTTGCCGGACAACTGATTCTCGCCAAACGCGCACGCGAGATCGAGCGCTCGATCGTTCGGTCCTGCACACCGGCGCTCGACGGGCTGCACGCCGCTCCGACGTGCCAGGAGCTCGGCGCCTTCTCCCCGGCGCAACTCGCGCGGCACGACCTCGGCGCACGCCGGGCGAGTGCGCTCGTGCGCATCTGCCGCGCGGTCGAGCTCGAGCGGCTGAAGCAGCTGCCGACCGACGCCGCTGCCGAGCGACTCGGCCGCGAACGCGGCCTCGGCCCGTGGTCGGTGGGTGTCGTCTGTCTCGAGGGCCTCGGCCGCTTCGAACGGGGCCTGCTCCGCGATCTCGGTCTGATCAAGCTCGCGTCGGAGCTCTGGGGGCGCCGGGTCGAGGCCGAGGAGGCCGACGCGCTGCTCGCCCCCTACGGCGAGTGGGCCGGGCTCGCCAGCGTCTACCTGCTCGCCGGGCGGCGCCAGGGTCTCGTACCCTTGCCGCGTGCCCGAGCCGCCTGAGCTGCACGTCTCCGACGACCCGGCGTCGCCGGTCGCGCGGCTGCTCGCCGACCAGGCCGCGCGTGGGGGCTCGATCGTCCTGACCGGCGGCTCGACACCGCGCCGCGCCTACGAGCTCGCGGCAGCGCTGGAGCCGGACTGGGGTCGCGTCACACTCTGGTGGGGCGACGAGCGGTGCGTCCCGCCGGACAGCGAGCTGTCGAACTACCGCCTCGCAGCCGAATCGCTGCTCGACCGGATCGAGGCACCGCCGGCCGAGGTGCACCGGATCCGGGGCGAACTGCCGCCGGCGCAGGCTGCAGACGCGCTGGATGCGGAGCTGGCCGGTGTCGAGCTCGACTTGCTCTTGCTCGGGCTCGGACCCGACGGCCACCTGGCATCGCTCTTCCCCGGCTCGCCACAGCTCGTGGTGGCCGACCGTCGCGCGACCAGCGGCCCGGCAGGTCTCGAACCGTGGGTCGACCGGGTGACGATGACGCTGCCGACGATCCGCGCCGCCCGCCAGATCGTGTTCCTGGTCGCCGGGGCGGAAAAGGCGGCTGCTGCCGAGCGCGCATTCGCCGGCCCCGTCTCCGACGAGACTCCGGCCAGCCTGACCCGGCTGGCGCCCGTACGCGTGCAGGTCTTCCTCGACGCCGCCGCATCGTCCAGACTGTCCACGTGACGCAGCCCGAGCAGCAACCGGCCCCGCTCGACGTCCTCGAGCTCGACCGTCCCGAGCAGTTGAAAGCGCTCGGGCATCCGCTTCGCCTCAAGGTGCTGCAGGTGCTCGGCGAGACCGGCACGCCGTTGACCAACCGTGAGCTCGCTCAACGACTGAACGTCGACCCTGGGCACCTTCACTTCCACGTCCGCATGCTCAACCGCGCCGGCCTGATCGAGCGCGCCGAGGCGGCCGGCCGCGAGAAGCCGTACCGCCCGGTCGCCAAGCACCTGCGCGTCGGGCCGGAGATCCGGGCGACCGGGCTCGCCAGCGACCTGCAGGGCGCACAGCTCCGCGAGCTTCAACGTGGCTTCGACCTGCACGCCGCACACGGCGAGTTCCGGAGCGCTCAGGTCCACGCGAAGGTCGACGTCGAGACGCTGCGGAAGCTGTTCCGCGAACTGCTCGACACGATCAACGAGGTCGAGGACGAGAGCGAGCCGCTGCAGACGATCACATTCGCGTTCCACCCCGCGTTCGAGCAGGGCGACGCCGACTAGCCAGGCGGCGACGGCAGCGTAGGCGATTCGGGCAGCTCGCTCGTGAAGCCGCGTCGCGCCGCCAGCCGTTCGAGGACGAGTGCGGTGTCGGCGACCGGTACGTCTTCGAGGTAGTCGGACCTCGTCTCGAACGAGCGCACGACCGCCTCGACCGCCTCGACGAACGCGACGGGGTCGTTGCCCGCGACGAACGCAAGCGCATCCGCGACGTCGGCCGGAAAATCGGCGCGGGCCTGCAGCGACTCTGCCAGGTGCCGAGCATCCGCCCACCGTGCGAGCACGAGCAGCGCGAGCGTCGCCGCGTAGCGCCCGATCGGCGATTCCGCCGCTTCGGCACCCAACCCGATCGTCCAGCGGGCGTAGACCTCGGCAGCCTGATCGTCGCGCGCGAGCAACGACGCCTTGATCGCTCCGACCGGGCGTCCCCAGGAATCGAGACCGGGGCCGACCTCCCAGCTCACCCGCCACCCCTCCGCAGCGCGCAGGAACCACGTTCCGGCGGTGGCGTCGTGCGCCATCAGGAGCGCGAGCCCTGCCGCGTACGCGACGTTGCCGCGGCGGACGATCGACCGCTCGTCCTCCTCCCCGTGCTGTACCTCGTACCGGGCGCGCTTCTCGTCGGCTAGGTCCCGCCAGTTCACGGGCGCCGCCCCAAGAGCGCGTCGACGGGCACGCGCTCGACGTAGACCGGCCGCAGGCGAGACCGAAGCTCGCGCTCGAACTCGTCGCTCCTCGCCCCCAGACGCTCACGCGACGCGAACGAAGTCGAGAAGGCCCAGCCGACGAGGCTGTCTCTCGTCCACGTGCGCTCGTCCTCGACCGACAGGTTCGTGACCTCCGAGAACGCGGACTGGCGCAGAGCACTCTCGTAACTGACGAGATGCCCGGGCGCTTGCGGTCGCGCGCCGGTGATCTCCTCGGCGAGGGCGAGCACCGTGCTGAATGCCTCGCTGTCCGAGATGCGATCCCCGAGCAGCGCGACTTGCCCCGTCAGTGGCTCGAGCCGTTCGAGGTACGAGTCACCGCCGAGCCAGTGCAGCGCGCGTCCGATCGTCACCAGCTCGAAGCTGCCGAGGCTCGCGTCGATCACACCGGCGTCGACTTCGCGCACCGTCACATTGGCAGGCGCCATCGCGCGGAGCTCGGCGAGCATCTCCGGTTCGCGGTCGATCGCCACGACCTCGCCGACCTGCGCCGCGAGCGGGACCGCGATCGGCCCGGTGCCGCAGGCGACGTCGAGTACCCGGCTCCCGGGGCCGAGACCGGCAGCCTCGACCAGGCGGTCGATCAGCAGCGGTGGGTATCCGGGCCGGTAGCGGGCGTAGTAGGAGGCGGTGCCCCGAAAGACGTCCATCCAGGTCGGAGATTGACACACTCGCCGCCGACCGCCGGATCGGCTATCGTGAGCGTGCGCTCCGCGAACGAGAACTCACCGCGAGCGCACCCTTTGAGGAGGCGGCACGTGACGGTGCCGCACGCATTGGCAGAAACCATCACGCAATCTCCGACAGAGTCGGAGGACGCGTTGGCTCTACGGGCCGACGCCCTCCGCGCAGAAGCCTGGGCCGGCGAGCCGTTCGTGCGCGCCGACGAGGACCCGGCAGTCGTACTCGCTCCCGGCACGGCACGCAGGCGGGCGCTCGACGACGCTCTGGTCGAGCTCGCCGCTGATCGTCCGGAACCGTCGCCGGCCTGGAAAGTGCGATTTGCCCTGCTGCTCGGTCTGGAGCGCACGCTCTCGGAGCGGCCACCGCACCTCGCCTCCGGAACGGAGCTGCGCCGGCACCAGGTGGATGCGCTCGCCGGGATGTTGACCGAGCTGATCGCTGCCACGCAGAAGAACGCGAACGGCAACGGACACGCCGAAGAGCCTGTTGACGAGGACGACGAGCCGGAGGACGAGCTCGAGCTCGCGCCCGAGCTGGACGATGAGCTGCCAGAGCCGCTGCCGGTCGAGCAAGACCCGGGCGCGGTGCGGCGCTACCGATTCCGCCACCCGACTGCGTCCGGCAAGACGATCGCGGCCGCGGGCTTCGTCGAAGCGGCCCGGACCGAAGGTGTCCTGATCCTCACCCACCGCCGGCTGCTGGTCGACCAGTTCCGGCGCGAGCTGACCGAGCACGGATACGGGTCAAGGTTCCACGACGCGATTCTCGAAGGACACACCGCACCGCGTCCGTCGAACCCGATCACGATCCAGACCTACGCGTGGTTCGCGCGGCACGTGTCGGAGATCGCCCGCGACGCGTACCAACTCGTGATCTGCGACGAGGCGCATACGGCGCTCGGCGAGAAGACGTCGGCCGCGATCCGCTCGCTCTCCGAGCCGATCTACATCGGCATGACCGCCACCGAGGAGCTGATCGCCAAGCAGGTGTCGGACGTGTTCCCGGCCTCGGTCGACGACTTGCCGCTCGCCGATGCGGCTCGCCGCGGTCTGATCGCGCCGCTCCGGAACCTGCGCGTGCCGCCGGTCGCCGCGATCAACCAGGTACCGATCGTGGGCGGCGACTTCGAAGAGCGAGCCCTCGCCCACGCACTCGACCACGAAGCCTTGAACATGGCGGCGGCAACGCTCTACCGCGAACGCTTCGGCGACACGCCGGGGATCGTCTACGCGGCGGGCGTCGATCATGCCTACAACCTCGCGACCGCGTTCCGCGCAGCCGGCATTCGCGCCGAAGCGGTCTCCGGGCGCACGCCGCCGGTGAAGCTCGCGGAGATCCTCGCCGCATACGAGCGCGCCGAGATCGACGTCCTGATCAACGCAATGCTGCTCGCCGAGGGTTGGAACTCGCCGCGCGCGACGGTGATCATGCATCTCGCGCCGACCGCCTCGAAGCGCGTGTACCAACAGCGAATCGGCCGGATCATGCGCATCCATCCGCGCAAGGAAGCGGGGATCGTCGTCGACTTCACGCCGAAGGCTGCGACCCACAACGAGCGCGTGGTTTCGCTTCACTCGCTGCTCGACGCAGACTTCTACCGGGAGGGCGCGCGGGTCACGCCTGCGCCGCGCCGCCGTGTTCAGCGCCGCGCTCGCCGCAAGCTGACACCCGCTTCGTGGCTCGTGCCGGTCACACCCGATGTGCTTCGTCGCAAGGTCGTGATCGCGCGCGAGTGGCAACGCGTCGATCCCAAGTTCCTCGACGAGGACGAGCAGGAGTTCTGGGGGGAGATCGCCGGTCGCCAGCTGCGGTTCGACGAGCGCGCAGCGTTCGTCGAGAAGCTGACGGCCCGCGGCGCGTCGAAACGAGCGATGGAGACCTTCCTCTCGACCTGCGCGGCGCAGAACCCGAACCGGCGACTGCGCCTGATCGCGCTCGCGGACCGCGTCTCGATGACGATCGGCCGTGCCGACTTCGACGATCTCGTCACGCTGGTCACCCAGGGGCCGCCGTGGGAGAAGGATCGCTCGGCCGGCGTGCGGATCCTGCTCCGGGCGATCGCGGAAGGCAAGCCCGATGCGCCGGAACAGATCCTCGCTCGCTGGACGTGGCGGCTCTCGCGCGCCGTGCGCAAGCAACTCGACCGGAAAGCCTCGCAGGAGTATCCGGACGCCAAGCGGCTGCTCGGCGCGCTGGCGAATTCGCGCGGCCATCGCCACGAGGAGAACGCGGCGAAGCTCGTCAACGCAGCACTGGAGATGCCGAAGGAAGTCGGCGCCGCACTGCTTGCTTCCGCCGAGGGCTACACCCCCCGGGCGACGCAACTGCTCGATGCGGCGCGCGAGCGCCTCGGCGCGATCGAGGAGGTTGCCGGCTGGATCTCCGACAACTTGCCGCAGCCGAAGACAGGCCCGGCGCGGACGCGCAAGCGGCGCCGGCGCAAGAAGAGGCCCGCGGCGAGCGAAGGGCAGACGACGGCTACGCCCGCAAGCGCCACGCCGCCGGAGGGCGACGGGAGCCAGCCCGTCAGGAAGCGCCGGCGGCGGCGGCGCAAGCCAACCGAGCAGGGCGCCGGCGAGCCGACGCTTGAAGCACCGGCCGCGGAGTCGGCTGCCGAGCCCGCGCAAGACGCCGCGTAACATCCGAGCGGGCACACTGGTCGGTAGGTCCAGTGTTGGTGCTGATCGGTATCGGGCTTTTGGCAGGCATCGTCACGGCGATCTCGCCTTGCGTCCTCCCCGTGCTGCCAATCCTGCTCGCGAGCGGCGCGGCCGGACGGAAGCCGCTCCGAATCATCGGCGGGCTTGTCCTCAGTTTCAGTGTCTTCACGCTGTTCGCCTCGTGGCTGCTCGACGCACTCGGGCTGCCACAGGACCTGCTCCGCAACCTTGCGATCGCGCTGCTGTTCGTGATGGCGGCCGTGTTGCTCATTCCCAGGCTGGCGCTCTGGGTCGAACAGTCGCTTTCACTCTTTTCCCGCCTGCGCCCCGCGAACGCGGGCGGCGGCTTCTTCCTCGGTGTGACACTCGGACTCGTCTTCGTTCCGTGCGCGGGGCCGTTCCTCGCGGCCGTCACGACCGCGGCGGCACGCGAGGACTTCGGGGCGCGAACGATCGCGGCGACCGTCGCCTACAGCGTCGGCGCCGCAATTCCGATGCTCCTGATCGTGCGTGGCGGTCGTGAGGCCGCAGCGCGGATCAAGGAGCACGCCGCAACGTTGCGCACGGTCTCCGGAGTCGTCGTTGCGGCGGTCGCGCTGGGCCTCGTCTTCCACGTCGACGATCACCTCGCAAACTGGACACCCGGCTACACGACGTTCTTGCAGAACAAGATCGAGAACAACGCCTCAGCGTCGCGCGAGCTCGCGAAGGTTCGCGGCGGGCGCGCGCCCCTCGCGGCCGTGCAGTCGACCACCGGTGGCCTACCTGACTACGGCTTGGCGCCGCCCCTGAAGCCGGACGGCGCGTGGATCAACACGCAGCCACTCACGCTGGCGCAGCTCCGCGGCAAGGTCGTGCTCGTCGACTTCTGGACGTACTCCTGCATCAATTGCCTGCGCACGCTGCCGCACCTCAAGTCGTGGTATGCGACGTACCACAAGGACGGCTTCGTGATCGTCGGAGTGCACACCCCCGAGTTCGCGTTCGAACACGTCACTTCGAACGTGCGCGACGCCGTGAAGAGGCTCGGGATCACGTATCCCGTCGTGCAGGACAACCGGTTCAAGACGTGGGACGCGTACGCGAACCAGTACTGGCCGGCGGAGTACCTGATCGACAAGACCGGCCACATCCGTCACACGAACTTCGGTGAAGGCGAGTACGGGAAGACCGAGGGCCTGATCCGGCAGCTGCTCGGCGCGAAGGGCGCGAAGGCACGCCAGATCGCCGACGCGACGCCGACCGGGCTGCTGACGCCGGAGACGTACCTGGGCTACTCGCGGCTGTCGAACTACGTCGGCACCGCCGTCTCACCGGACAGCGAGGCGGACTACAAGCTGCCCGTTGCAGTTCCGCAAAACACGTTCGCGTACGGCGGCCGGTGGCGGGTCGGCGGGCAGGAGGTGATCGCCGGCAAGGACGCCAAGCTGCGCCTTCACTTCCACGCGAAGAACGTGTACGTGGTGCTCGGCGGCCACGGCACCGTCCGCGCGCTGATCGACGGCAAACCCGTGCGCACGCTGAACGTCAACGCGCAGCGCCTCTACACGGTGCGCGCTTCGCCGAAGACCGCGGACGCGACGCTTGAGCTCCAGTTCACGCCCGGCATCCAGGGCTACTCCTTCACGTTCGGTTAGTCACTGGTCGCGGGCGACGTCGTCGTCGTCCGTGCCGTTTTCCCGCTCGCGGAGATAGCGCGTCAGCTCGGCCGCGATCGATTCGCCCGACGGGATGCTCTCCTCGGCGGCGATCTCGTCGACTCGGCGCTCGAGCTCTTCGACGTACGAGGAGGTCTCGGCGTCGGCGGCGACCGCCTCGCTTACCTGCTGGGAGTACGCCTCGGCGGCCTCGTCGAGCTCGGCCGTGTCGACGTCCGCCTCGAGCAGCTCGGCGAGCCGGTCGACCAGCGCCTTCGCCGCCCGCGGTGACGGCGTCAGCGAGACGTAGTGCGGCACCGCAGCCCACAGGCTCGCGGACTTCAGCCCGGCCTGGCCACATGCGTCGTGAAGGACGCCGACGATCCCCGTCGGCCCCTCGTAGCGTGACGCCTGCAGGCCAAGTTGCTCGATCAGCTCCGGGTCGGTCGCGCTGCCGGTTACCGGCGCTGGACGGGTGTGCGGCACATCGGCGAGCAACGAGCCCAGCGTGATCACGAGCTCGACGCCGAACGACGTCGCGAGCTCCGTCACGTGCGTGCAGAACGTCCGCCAGCGGAGACTCGGCTCGACGCCGAGGAGCAAGATCACATCCCGGCCCCCGCCGGGCAGCGGGGCGTGCAGGAAGATGTTCTCCGGCCAGTCGATCTGGCGCGTGACGCCGTCGACCAGCGACACCATCGGCCGCGTCGCCTGGAAGTCGTAGAAGCTTTCCGAGTCGATCTCGGCGAACTGCTCCGCGGCCCACGCCTGGGCGAGGTACGCACCGGCGAGCGACGCACCCTGGCCACCGTCGTTCCAGCCGCGGAACGCGGCGATCAACACAGGGCGCTCGAGACTCGGACGCGTATCGATGCGGAGCTCCTCCGTCATCGCGCCATCCTACGCCGACGCAGCCGGCCGCCAGAGACGGACTACGAAGGCCGTGAGCGCAGCCCAGACGGTCACCGCAACCGTGACGTGCACGAGCACGAGCCACCACGGCAGATGCGTCCGGTACTGAATCTCGCCGATCGTCATCTGCACGGCAAGCAGTCCGAGCACGAGCAGGGCACCGCGCAGGTACGGGCTCCGGTTCCGCACGAGCCACACGAGGAGTACGGCGAACGACACCCCGAACACTGCCGTCGCACGCACGTGCCAGTACACGGCAGGCTCGAAGGACCACAGGCGGCGAACGACCGTGCTTCCCGGATGCGGGCCCGCGGCGGTCGCGAGCGTCCCGCTGACGATCAGGACGAACGCCGCCCCGGCAACCAGCAGGCTGCCTTGCCGGACGTACCGCGGGACGCGCGCAGACGGCCTGGCGCTCACCTCGACGGCGAGCGCGACGCCAAGGGTCAGCACCACAACCGAGAGCAGGAAGTGGGACAGCACGAGCCAGGGATTGAGGTGGTAGTGGATCGTGATCGCCCCGAGCGGCGCCTGCAGCAACGTGCCGAAGAAGATTGCGAAGGCGAGTGCCCGGAGCCGCCCCGACAGCCGCGCCCAGAGTGCACCGATGAACGTCAGCAGCGTCGCGAGGATCGTGAAGAAGGCAACGACCCGGTTCGAGAACTCGATGTACGAGTGGAAGCTCTTCGGCTCGAAGTGATGCTGCGCGCAGCCGGGCCAGTGCTCGCAGCCGAGACCCGAGCCCGTCAAGCGGACCGTTGCGCCGGTCGCGACGATGAGCACGAGCATGCCCGCACTGACCCAGGCAAGCCGCCGGAAAGCGTCCAGCGAGAGCGCCGTCCCGCGCACACGCGGCAGCGGCTGCGCGCCAGTCTCCACGCGCCCACTCTAGTTAGCCGAGGCTGACGCCTGTACCGGCGACAACCGCGCCGACGCGGGCGAGAAACACGTTCGCGCGTGCACATTCGGCCTCGAGCGCCGGGCCATGATCGCGCGGAAGCGAGATCAGCAGCCCACCCGCTGTCTGCGGGTCGTAGGCGAGCTCGACGAGCTCGGGCTCGACGTCACCGATGTCGACACTTGCGTAGGCACGGTTGTTCCGCGTGCCCGCCGTCGAGACGCCGGCGCGCGCCGATTCGAGCGCCCCGTCGAGCGCCGGCAATGCGGCCGCGACGAGCTCGATCCGCACCTCGCTGCGCGTCGCCATCTCGTGGGTGTGACCGAGCAGCCCGAAGCCGGTCACATCCGTCACCGCGTTCGGGCGAAAGGCGCGGAGCACGTCGGCCGCCTCCCGGTTCAGCGTGCGCATCCAGCGAACGGCGGTCGAGCGAGTCGGCGAGCCCAAGCTTCGCCCCGCCGAGCACGAGCGCCGTGCCGAGCGGCTTCGTCAGGTAGACGAGATCGCCGTCCCGCGCACCCGACTTCGGCCAGATGCCGTCGGGCGACACCGTGCCGACGACCGCCAGGCCGTACTTCGGCTCCGCGTCGCGGATCGTGTGACCGCCCGCGAGCAGCGCTCCGGCCGCGCGCACCTGTTCCTCCGCACCGTCGAACACGGCCCTGACCACCTCGGTCGGCAGCTCCTCTGGGAAGGCCGCGACCGAGAGCGCAAGGAGCGGCGAGCCGCCCATCGCAAACACATCGTTGAGCGCGTTCGTCGCTGCGATCGCGCCGAAGTCGCGAGGGTCGTCGACGATCGGTGGGAAGAAGTCGATCGTGAACACGAGCGCGCGCTCGTCATCGAGTCGGTAGACCGCGGCATCGTCGGCCGGGTCGAGCCCGACGAGCAGGTTCTCGGCCTCTGCGGGCACGAATCCGCGCAGCAACTCCTCGAGCCGCGACGCCGAATACTTCGCGGCGCAGCCGCCGGCGGTCACGAGCTCGGTCAGCCTCACCACGCTGAACCGAACTCTAGAGAGCAACGGCGACCCGAGGTCGCCGTCACTCTAGGGAGAGGAACTGCACCGCCAGTTTCGGCGCCTTGGGCCCGTTCTCCTCTAGATTCGCCTGCATGAGGAGCGCACTCGTCACCGGAGGCTCGTCCGGCATCGGACTCGCGATCGCCCGCATGCTGCGCGAGGAGGGCTTCGAGCTGACGCTTGCGTCGCGCACCCGCGAGAAGATCGAGGCAGCCGCAGCCGACCTCGGCGCTCAGGCGATCGCGGCGGACATGGGCAAGGAGGAAGACTGTGTGCGCGTCGTGGCCGAGCACGCCGAGCGGTACGGCGGACTGGACGTGCTCGTGAACTCTGCAGGGATCGGGATCGCCGGCCGGGTCGATTCGCTCCAGACGAAGCACATCGACCTGCAGCTGGGGGTCAACCTCCGCGGACTGCTGCTCGTCTCCCGGGAGGCGATCCCGCTACTCGAGCAGACGCACGGCTGGATCTTCAACCTCGCGTCGATCGCGGGGACGGCGCCCACACCGGGGCTGACCGTTTACGGCGCGACGAAAGCGGCTGTGATCGCGCTCACCAGGTCGCAGAACGCCGAGCTCGACGCCGCCGGCGTGCGCGCCATCGCGATCTGCCCGGGCTTCGTCGACACGCCGATGGCGGAATGGTCGGGCCTCTCGGCGGACGAGATGATCAAGCCGTCCGACTGTGCCGAGGTCGTCCGCATGTGCCTCCGCCTGTCCCCGCGCGCGCGCATTCCGCAGGTGATCATCGAGCGCGTCGGCGGGCGCGACGGCGTCGGCTGATACCTCGCGACTGATAGAGAGCTAGGGATGACCCGCCGCGGCGTTCTGCTGTTCGCGGCGATGTGCGTGATCTGGGGCATTCCGTATCTCCTGATCCGCGTCGCCGTGCGCGAGCTCACTCCGGTGATGCTGGTCTTCGCGCGCACCGGGATCGCAGCACTGCTGCTCGTGCCGATCGCGATCTGGCGTAGCGAGTTGCGGCTTGCCCGTCGCCACTGGATTCCCCTCCTGGTCTTCACGGGCATCGAGATCATGCTGCCGTGGCTGATGCTCGCTCGCGCCGAGACGCAGCTGTCGAGCTCCCTGACCGGATTGCTGATCGCGGCCGTCCCGCTCGTCGGCGCAGTCCTGACGACGTTCACGGGTGAGCGGGAACGCCACGGTGCCCGCCGCTGGACGGGTCTCTTGATCGGCATGGCCGGCGTCGCGGCAATCGTCGGCTTCGACGTTCACGGCGTCGGCGTCGTGCCGCTGCTCGAGATCGCCATCGTTGTCGTCTCGTATGCCGTCGGGCCTATCATCCTCGCCCGCTGGCTCAGCGACGCGCCGTCGCTCGGCGTTGTCGCGGCGTCGCTCGCGATCGCTGCGATCGGCTATGCGCCGTTCGCCGCGTTCTCGCGGCCTTCCACGTTCCCATCCTTCGAGGTCGTCGCCTCGGTCGTCACGCTCGCAGTCATCTGCACCGCGCTCGCGTTCATCCTCTTCTTCAAGCTGATCGGCGAGGTCGGGCCGGTGCGCGCGACGGTGATCACGTACGTCAACCCCGCAGTCGCAGCGGTGCTCGGCGTGACGGTGCTCAACGAGCAGTTCACCGCCGGGATGGCGATCGGCTTCGCGCTCGTGCTCACCGGTTCGGTGCTCGCGACACGCTCGAGCCAGGGCACACGGCAGCGGCGCTACCGTTCGGAGCGTGTCACGCCTGCCGTTCTACCTCTCGGTCGCGACGCTGGCACTGGCGGCGGCGGGCTGCGGGGGTCGGGCGGCAGCGAAGATCGAGACGCCGCCGCAGGCGCCGCGGACGTTCGCGGGTAACGCGCTGACACCGCCGCGTCCGGCGCCGGCGATCGCACTGCACGACGCATGGGGCCGCCCGGTGACGCTGGCCGGCCAGCGCGGGCGCTACGTGCTCGTCACGTTTCTCTACGTCCACTGCACGGACGTCTGCCCGCTGATCGCGCAGAACCTGAACGCGGCACTCCGCCGACTCGGTGCGGCCCGTAGCCACGTGCGCGTGCTCGCTGTCAGCGTCGACCCTCGTGGCGACACCCGCGCATCCGTACGGCGCTACATCGCCCAGCACGGCCTGCTGCCGCAGTTTCGCTACCTGATCGGGACGAAGGCCGAGCTTGCACCGACGTGGGCCGCGTGGCACGTGATCGCCGTCCGCCAAAGCCCAGAGCTCGTCGACCACGTGGCCTATACCGCGCTGATCGACCCCGCGGGCAAGGAGCGCGTGTTGTACGACTCGAAGGTGACGGCAGCGCAAGTGCTGCACGACCTTCGCAAGTTGCTGTCCACCTAGCGGCTAAGAGCGCCTTCGAGACTCGAGCGCTTTGGTTGACTCAAGCGCTTTGGCTGACTCAAGCGCGCTGCCGGCTCCCCAGCATGCAAGCGCGCGAATCGAACGGTCCTACAGAGGCCCGTCCCAGAGGCCGGTGCCATGATTTGCGAAACCGTGCGTGCATCCGAGCAACGCCGCGACGACAGTCAGAACGAGTACGACCGTCGAGCGGCGATGGAGCAGAAGTGCGATTTTGGTGGCCACAGAGAACACCTCCTTCCCTCAGAAGCGGAAGTCCTGGAGCGCTTCGGCCGCTCGGCGGTACAGAGCCGCCGCGCGACGCTCGTCACCGCGCCGCGCAGCGAGGTCGCCCTGGGCGATCCACGCAGCGGAGCGGTGTGAAGCGGATGACAACTGGTCGAACGCGTTCTCGGCCGCAGCGAGGGCCGTCTCGGACTCGTCGAGGCGCTCCTGCAGGAGCAGCGCACGACCGAGCACGAGACGCGCGTTGCCGATCTCGTCGAGCATGTCCTCGCGGCTCGCCGATGATCTCGAGCGCGTGCAGGGCCTGCTCCTCGGCGCGCTTCGCATCGCCCTTCGCAGGTGAACCTGCGCGAGGGACGAGACGGCCGTGGCAGCGTCCTCGTCGCGCCCGATCTCGAGCGCGACGGCGAACGCGTGCTTCAGGTGCTCGACTGCCTGCTCGGGCTTGCCGAGCAGGAACTCGATGCCGCCGAGGTTGTTCAGCAGGCGGCCGACGTTCGCGCGGTCGGCGAGCTCCTCGTACTGCGTCTTCGCCTTCTCGGCGTAGGTGCGGGCGAGCACCCAGTGACCGTCGCGCTCGGCGAGCATCGAAGCCTGGAAGTACGCCTGGCCGAGCGCCCGGGCGTCGTGCATCGCCTCGGCCAGCTCGAGCGCACGCTCGACGTCCTCGCGCGCCGCCTCGTAGTCGCGCTGGCGGCGATAGCACCGCGAACGCCACGCGAACACGTTCAACCGCAACGCATCCGAGGGAAGCTCGGACCGCTCGGCGAGCACGAGCGCCTCGTTGAAGAGGCCGACCGCCGTCGAGATGCTCGACAGCAAGTACCGGCAGACCCCCAGGCGATACAGCACCTCGGCCCGGTCGACGTCGGAGAACCCCTCGCCCTCGACAAGGCCGCGAGCATCGGCGAGCAGGGCGAGCGCTCCCTTCACGTCGCCGCTCTGCGCGCGTGCCATCGCCTCGCCGTTCAGGGCGCGAACCTGCAGCTCGGGTGAGCCGGTTCCGAGCACGGCGGGCAGCGACCGCGCGTACTCGGCGATCGCCTCGTCGAACACGTGATCGCCGAGCAGCGAATCGGCGCGGGCGAGGATCGCCTCGGCCTTCGCCCGGTCGTCGGCGGAGACGCCGCTCGCGAGGAAGCCGGAGTCGACGCCGAGCCGGAGCGCGAGCCAGTCGACCGTCTCGCTGGTCGGGCGCGTCTTGCCGCGCTCGATCTGGGAGATGTACTCCTTCGAGAAGCGGTCGCCGGCGAGGTCGGTCTGAGTCAGCCCGGCGGCGACGCGCAGCTGGCGCAGGCGCTCGCCGATCCGCGGCCCGCGCGGGGCGCGGTCGGAAGCGCGAAGGGCAGCGTCGGAGCTGCCCCGTACGGCACGAGAGCTCATCAGGGAACGAAGTATCGAGAATGCTTGACTCCAATGCAATCCCCCAAAAGGGACATGTCCCCCAAAAGGGGCATAGCGCCTACGAAAACCCTGTCAACAACAGCGAAAGCAAAATCACTTGACTGAGCTACTTGACAGGGCCGCGAAGGGCTCGTAGAGTGAGCGCACCTTGCACCGAGGCCGACGCCAGGTCGCAGTGCATGGGGTGCGCGCCAGAGGCGACAAGTTCTGAGCAATCGGCCAGCCGCAGAGCCGAACTCGGGATCGCCCACCCGGCGCCCCGCCTGACCAGGGAGAGCCCCGGGTGCCGCAGCCGGGGCTTTCTCACGTCTTGGGAGCGAAACCACGGGTTTCCCTCCCAAACCCTCCCTTCCGGGATCGCGTGGCCGAACGCTCTTCGACTCCCGCCGGGCGAAGCCCGGCTCCGGCAGCGGTCGCCTGCCACCAAAGAGCTGGTGAGTGAGCCTTAGGGGCTTCGCGAGCATCCAGCGGCGGCGCTCCGTGCGCACGCGCTGAGGTCGTCGCCGAGCAGACCGCCGAGCCGGTTGTCCATCGTCGTCAGCAGGCCGCCGGCGACGAAGAGCCAGGCCTCGGCGATCGGGTCGCGGTCGGCGACGATCACGCCCCGCGCCTGGCCGTCCCGGATCACGTCGGCGAAGAAGTCGTGCACCTCGCGCACCTGGCGCCGCAGCGCCGCGGCGATCACCCGGTCGTCGGACGCCTCGGTGAGCGCCTGGATCCACAGGTCGACCATCCGGATCCTCGTCTTCTTCGCCATGTAGGCGTCGGCGATCGCGCCGAGACAGCTGTCGGGATCCTCGGCGATCGCCTGCTCGGCGACCTCGCGAAAGCTCCGCCATGCCTCGTCGAGGCACGCGAGATAGAGATCGCGCTTCGAGCCGAAGTGGCGGTACAGGATCGGCTCGCTGATCCCGGCCTCGCGCGCGATCTCCGCCGTCGTCGCGCCGCGGTAGCTCGAGCGCGAGAAGATGCGGCAGGCGGTGTCGAGCACGGCGAGCCGCCGCGCATCGGCGGTCAGCCTCGGCTTGGCCGGGCTCGAGGCGGTGCGGGTCACGCGGCCTCGACGGCCGCAGCATGCGGCGAGGGCGTGGTGCGCCGGCTTGCGGATCGCGAGCGGTCGCGACGATCGCCCCGGCGAATGCGAGGCGCGGCCGCGACCCGCAGGGCGTTGTGGAAGCCGTTCAGGAACGCATCCGGGGTATGCGACCCCGCCGCTCCCGCGGCGATGATCGCGCCCATCACGGCGATCCCGAGCGAGCCGCCGACCTGCCGGCTCGAGTTGAGCACGGCCGAGCCGACACCGGCCTGGTCGACCGGCACGGAGCTCATCGCAGCAGCGGTCGTCGGCGTCATCGTCATTCCCATGCCGATACCGCCGATCAGCAGACCGGGCAGGATCGCCCAGAAGCTCTCGTTCGCGCCGAGCTGCGAGTAGTAGAGGAGCATCGATCGTCGAGCAGCGTCATCCCGCCGCCGACGAGCCAGCGCGAGCCGAAGCGGTCGGAGAGCTTGCCGGCGCTGCGGGGCGAGCGACGACGATCAGGAGCGTCATCGGCAGGAACAGGCACCCGCCTGGACGGGCGAGTAGCCGAGGACGTTCTGCATGTAGAGCGAGACGTAGAAGAACGTCCCGAACATCGCGAGCCCGACGAAGAGCATCGCCGTGTTCGCGCCGCTGAAGGTGCGGTTGCGGAAGAGGTTGAGGTCGAGCATCGGCAGCGCGCTGGTGCCGCTCGAGCAGGACGAAGGTGGTGAGCGCGACGGCGGCGACGGCGAACGAGCCGAGGATGCGCGGCGAGGTCCAGCCGTAGCTGTTCGCCTCGATGAACGCGTAGGTCAGCGCGAACAGGCCGATCGCCGAGGTCACCAGCCCGGGAATGTCGAGTCGCTGCTCGTGCGACGTGTCGCGCGACTCGTCGATGAAGATCGGGATCGCGAGCAGGCCGAGCGATGCCGATCGGGACGTTGATGAAGAAGATCCAGTTCCAGTTGACGTGCTCGGTCAGCAGGCCGCCGACGAGCGGGCCGATCGCGAGCGCCATCGCCGAGACGCCGGCCCAGATGCCGATCGCGCGTGCCGCGCTGCCGGGGCGGGAACGTCGCGGTGATGATCGACAGCGTGGCCGGGTTCATCAGCGCGCCGCCGAGGCCCTGGACGACGCGGGCGCCGATCAGGAAACCGCCGCTCGGCGCGAAACCGCACGCCGAGCGAGGCGGCGGTGAAGATCGCCGAGGCCGACCATGAAGATCAGCCGCCGACCGAGGTAGTCGGCGAGCTTGCCGCCGGTGAGCATGAAGGCCGCGAACGTGAGCGCGTAACCCGCGACGACCCACTCGAGCTCCGAGAGCTGCAGATTGAGCGAGCGCTGCATCGCGGGCAGCGCGACGTTGACGACGGTGTTGTCGAGCATGATCATGAACAGCCCGACCGAGACCGCGCCGAGCGTCCACCACTTCTTGTTCTCCGGCGTCACGAACCGCTGCATCAGCTCTCCTCCATCGTTAGCGCGCACTAGGTTAGCAGACGCTAACTCTGCCGTCGCGTAGGGTTTCGCGCGTGAGCGAGATCGTCTGGCGACCCGACGAGGCGACGCTGCGCCATGCGAACGCGACCAGACTCGTCGAGCGCTCCGGGGCCGCGAGCTACGCCGAGCTCGTCCGGCGCTCGGTCGCCGAGCCCGACTGGTTCTGGGCGCTCGTCGTCGAGGATCTGGGGCTCGAGTTCGCTCGCCCGTGGACGCGCGTCCTGGACGACTCGCGCGGCCCGGCGTGGGCGACCTGGTTCGTCGACGGCACGGTCTCGATCGCGCACAACTGCGTCGCACCGGTGGGCGTCCTCGAACCCGGACGGGATCGCGGCAGTCGGGCTCGGCGAGGACGGCTCGCGACGCGAGCTGACGTTCGCCGAGCTGTCGCGTGACGTGACCCGGCTCGCGGAGCAGCTCGTCTCGCTCGGCGTCGACGCCGGCGACCGGGTGGCGATCTTCCTGCCGATGTCGCCGGACGTGGCGGTGGCGTCGCACGCGATCGCCCACATCGGCGCGATCCAGGTACCCGTCTTCTCGGGCTTCGCCGCGCCTGCGGTCGCCCAGCGGCTGCAGGCGAGCGAGCGCGAAGGTGGTGATCACGCAGACCGAGTCGTCCCGGCGCGGCAAGGCGGTGCCCATGCTCGCCATTCTCGAAGCGGCGTTGCGCGAGTCTCCGACCGTCGAGCATGTCGTGCTCGCGCCGTTCGAGCTCGACGCCCTTCCCGGCGAACTGCCGGCGGCACAGGTCGACTCGGAGACGCCGTACCTCCTCACCTACACCTCCGGCACCACCGGCACGCCGAAGGGCGTCGTCCACGTACAAGGCGGGTTCCTCGTCTCGATCGCCCGCGAGGTCGCCTACCAGGCGGACGTCCATGCGGGCGACGTCGTCCATTTCGCCACCGACATGGGCTGGATCATGGGCCCGTGGACCGTCGTCGGCGTCGGTGCGCTCGGCGCGACGATCGTCTTCGCCGAAGGTGCGCCGGACTGGCCGACGCCGGACCGGCTCTGGCAGACCGTCGAGCAGGAGCGCGTCACGTCGCTCGGCCTGTCGCCCACCCTGGCACGAGCGTTGCTGCCGCACGGCGTGCCCGCGGCCGACCTCTCTTCGCTTCGCACGTTCGTGACGACTGGCGAGCCGTGGAACCCCGAGCCGTACCGGTGGCTGTTCGAGGACGTGGGCGGCTCGCGCGTGCCGATCATCAACTGCACCGGCGGCACCGAGGTCGGGGCGTGCTTCCTCTCGCCCACCCCGATCGGCCCGATCGCGGCGTGCTCGGTCGGAGGCCCCGCACTCGGGATGGCGATGGACATCGTTGCCGACGACGGCAGTTCGCTGGTCGGCACGGGTGAGGTCGGCGAGCTCGTCTGCCGCCGCCCGTTCCCTGGGATGACGCGCGGCTTCTGGCGCGACCCCGAGCGGTACCTCGAGACGTACTGGTCGCGCATCCCGGACGTCTGGGTGCACGGCGACTGGGCGTCGGCCGATGCCGACGGCTTCTGGTTCCTGCACGGACGCTCAGACGACACACTCAACATCGCCGGCAAGCGGATCGGTCCCGCAGAGCTCGAATCCGCGGCTGTCGCGCACGCGGCCGTGCGCGAGGCCGCAGCGATCGGCGTGCCGCACCGCGGTGAAGGGCGAGACGTCGTGGATCTTCTGTTGCCTGCTGCCGGGCTTCGACCCGACCCCGGAGCTCGAGGCGGCGGTTGCGGCGCGTGTCGCGGACGAGCTCGGCAAAGCGTTCAAGCCCGACCGGATCGTGTTCGTCGACGCGCTGCCGAAGACGCGCTCGGCGAAGATCGTCCGCCGCGCCCTGCGCGCCAAGGTCCTCGGCGCCGACCCCGGCGACCTCTCCTCGGTCGAGAATCCCGAGTCGCTCGACGCCATCGAGCCCGCTGGTGCCACAGCAGCATGAAGACGATCCTCTGCTACGGCGATTCGAACACCTGGGGCTTCGACCCCGCCAACCCCGACGCCCGCTTCCCGCGCGAGGTTCGATGGCCGGTCCGCCTCGCGACCGCACTGGGGCCGGGATTCGAGGTGGTCGCCGAGGGCCTGAACGGCCGCACGGCGACACTCGACAGCCCGGTGGCCGACGGTCGCAACGGGCTCACCTACCTGATGCCCTGCCTGCACTCGCACGCGCCACTCGACCTCGTCGTGATCTACCTCGGCACCAACGACCTGGGCGACCGGTACGGGCTGCCCGCCCCCGACGTCGCGGGCGCGGTGGGCCGGCTCGTGCGAGTGGTGCGAGCGAGCGAATCGGGGCCGAAGGGTGCCGCCCCGCCGGTGCTCGTCATCTGCCCGCCGCCGTTCGCCCGCCTCGATCCGGAGGGCTCGTTCGCGCACTCCGGGGAGAAGTCGCGCAAGGTCGGGCGATACTTCGCCGAGATGACCGCACTCCTCGACTGCGAGCTGCTCGACCTCGACGGGGTGGCCGCGTACAGCGACCTCGACGGGATCCACCTGGACGCCGACGGACACGCGGCAGTCGCCGCGGCCGTCGAGCCGTTGGTCAGGCGGCTGCTGGCATGACCGCGGCGCGGCTCCGGATGTACGTGATCGGGCTGGTCGTCGTGGCGGCCGTGGTCAGCTTCTTCGGCAATCGGGCGGACAACAAGATTCTGAATGCGATCGGGTTCGGCGCGTTTCTCGGCGCGGTTCTGCTCTATGCCTACTGGCGGCGCGCCGTCAGGAACGAGCGCGCTGCTAGAGTTTTCGACCGAGAGGCGAAAACCGATGAGACTCGCACTCGCCCAGATCAATAGCGTCGTCGGCGACATCGACGGCAACGCGGCGTCGGTCGTCGAATGGCTCGGCCGGGCGCGCGAGGCGAACGCGGACCTCGTCCTCTTTCCGGAGCTCGTCGTCACCGGCTACCCGCCCGAGGACCTGCTGCTACGACCCGGTTTCGTCCGGGCCGCGCGCCGCGCGGTCGACGAGATCGCCCGGTCGGCCCACGGGATCACCGTGCTGGTCGGAGCTCCCCACCTCGACACGGATCTCTACAACGCGTGCTTCGTGCTCGCCCACGGCGAGGTCCGCGGCGTCTACAAGAAGTGGTACCTCCCGAACTACGGCGTCTTCGACGAGGATCGCTACTTCGCCGCCGGGCGCGACCTCCAGCTCCTCCGCCTCGGCGACGTCGTGGTCGGCCCGACCATCTGCGAGGACGTTTGGCAGCCCGGACCGCCGGCGACCGATCTCGCGCTCGCCGGCGCGCAACTCGTCACCAACATCTCCGCGTCGCCGTTCCACGTCGGCAAGGACCGGGAGCGCGAGGAGATGCTCAAGGTCAGGGCGACCGACAACTCGTGCTTCGTCGCGCTGTGCAACGCGGTGGGCGGCCAGGACGAGCTGATCTTCGACGGCCACTCGGTGGTGCTCGACGACGAGGGCGAGGTGCTCGCCCGCGCCGCCGGGTTCGAGGAAGAGCTGCTCGTGGTCGACATCGACCCGGCCGCCGCGGTGGCACGCAGGCTGCGCGACGTGCGCCGCCGCGCGCTCGCACGCGACCGGGACCCGCTCGAAGTGGTCGAGTTGGAGCTCGCTCCGCCACGCGCCCAGGACACGCCGCTCCCGGCCCGGGTCGCCGAGCAGCTCGACGACCTCGAGCAGATGCGGCTCGCGCTCGAGCTGGGCCTGCACGACTACGTGACGAAGAACGGCTTCCGCGATGTCGTGATCGGACTGTCCGGCGGCATCGACTCGGCGCTGACGGCTGCGCTCTGCGTCGAAGCCCTCGGCGCCGGCTGCGTACACGGTGTCTCGATGCCATCGCGCTACTCCTCCGAGGGCACGCGCGGCGACGCCGAGCGCCTCGCGGCATCGCTCGGGATCGACTTCCGCGAGATTGCGATCGAACCGATGGTCGAAGCGTTCACCGGCGCGTTGGCAGCGACGTTCGAGGGATGTGAGAGCGACCTCACCGAGGAGAACCTGCAGGCGCGCATCCGTGGCACCCTCCTGATGGCGCTCTCGAACAAGTTCGGCTGGCTCGTGATCGCCACCGGCAACAAGTCGGAGCTGTCCGTCGGGTATTCGACGCTGTACGGCGATCTCGCCGGCGGCTTCGCATTGATCAAGGACGTCTTCAAGACGGACGTGTTCCGGCTCTCGCGCTACCTCAACGAGCGTTCAGGGCGCGAGCTGATCCCGAGCTCGATCATCGAGCGCGCCCCGAGCGCAGAGCTGCGCGCCGACCAGCTCGATGCCGACTCGCTGCCGCCGTACCCGAAGCTCGACCGGGTGCTCGAGGCATACGTCGAGCTCGACCGCTCACGCGAGGAACTGGGCCAGGACGGGTTCGACCCGGAGGTGGTCGAGCGGGCGCTGGCAATGATCGACCGCGCCGAGTACAAGCGCCGCCAGGCGCCCCCGGGCGTGAAGCTGCGGCCGAAGGCCTTCGGCCGCGACCGCCGGACGCCGATCACGAACCGCTGGACCGGCTGAACCCAAGGCTTGTGCCAAGTTGGCACAAGCGAAGGGGTGCTACGAGACCAGCCGCTGCAGGACGACGCCGAGCACCGGCAGCGTCAGCGTCAGGCCGTAGCTGAGCCAGCCGACGACGACGAGCGTCGGGCGCGTCGTCTGCTCTCGCTCGTCACGGATCTCCGCCTGGAGCCGCGGGCCGAGCACGAAGTTGTGCAGATACGAGACGACGACCAGGCAGATCGCGAGCGCCACCTTGACCCAGAACACGATCTGAAACGCCGCGCTCGACTCCCAGTCGCGCGCCGCGAGCGCGACACCGGTGACGCCCGCGACCAGCAGCGCTCCGTAGCCGAGCGGCCGCCAGCGCAGGCCGAGCTCCTTCATCGCCCGCCCCCGCGGCTCTCCCTCGAGTGTGCGGATCGCCGGTACGCCGACGAAGATCAGCGCCGTCGAGCCGCCGACCCAGACGGTCGCGGCCAGCAGGTGCACGACAACGAGGACGGCGGTCACGCGTTCAGGATCGTACGCACCCGCTCGAGGAAGTCGGGCGGCGCGAGACGCTCGGTCGTCCGCTCCAGCTCCTCGAAGGTCCACCAGCGAGCGTCTGCAACACCCTCGGCTGCGAGATCGATCGTCGGCTGAGGCTCGTGCGTGCCCACACGCACGAGATAGACGTTGTTCGTCTGGTGCAGCAAGCGTCGGTCCCACGGAAACGCGCGGGAATGCACCCAGACGAGCGGGCCTTGCTCGAACTCGTGCAGGCCGAGCTCCTCCCGAAGCTCGCGGCGGAGAGCTGCCGGGTGGTCCTCACCGGCTTCGATCCCGCCGCCCGGCGTCCCCCACCACGTCGCACCCGTCGCAGGGTTGCGGTACTGGACGAGCATGACGCGCTCGTCCGCGTCGACGAGCAACGCCCGCACGGCTTCGCGATGCTCGGGTGCGAGCCACGTCGTGCAGCGAGCGAAACCAGTGCAGGCGCTCGGCATACGGGACGGCCGCGTTGGCCGGCGACGTCGATGGCAGCACGTAGAGCGCGGTCGGGCCCAACGTGCGCACCTGAGCTCCGAGCTCAGGACGCTCGTTGAAGGTGCCGCGGTAGGCCTCCTTGCCGACGAAGGCGATCGCGAGCGGATCGAGCTCCGCCGCCATCCGCTCGAGGCGCGAGCCGTCGAAGTCGCCCCGGCGAAGGTCGCCCGAGCCGGGCGTGGTGCGCAGCGCGGCGTTGGTCACACCGAAGCCGAGCTCGAGGAGCGCGAACTGCTCGCTCGGCTCGAACAGCCGCGGCGTGAACCCCGCCTCGTGCAACAGCCGCCAGAAGTCGTTGCGCGGGTTCGCGAAGTGGGCTGCGGCGGCGGCCGAGACGCGACCCGGGTTGATCCCGCAGAAGATGCAGGTCAGGCCTGGGCCGAGGACGTCTGGGACTGCGCTAGGAGGAACGGCCACGCGGCTTGCAGCGTGGCACGACCTGCGTCCACGTCGCCGTGCAGACCCACGAGCTCGGAAGTGGCGGCGCGGGCCGCCGGGCGGCATGTACCGGGTTCCGACGCCGGGTCGTCCAGGTGCGACAGGCGCGGGTCATGCGGCCTCCGCCTCCGGGCCGCGCTCGTCGAGGAGCGCCTCGAAACGAAGACGCAGCTCCTCGCCAGGGGTGATGCGAGGGGAGCCGCCCACGGGTAGGCGGACGACGGTGACGCGCTCCGTTCTGTTTGCGCCGCCGTAGCAGCGTGCGTAGCACTCCGCCTCGGTCAGCTGTCTGAGCCTCATCGCGGCGAACCCTAGGACCGCGGTCGGACGGATAGATTGGCCGCCGTGACCGCGGCGCAGGCCAAGGTGTTCGAGTACGTGGTCGAGGTCGACCGCGCCGGCCGCATGACCGTCCCTGGCGGCGCCCAGGTCGAGCGACCCGAGGGCTGGTCCGCCGACCACCTGCTTCTCGCGGCGCTCGTCCGCTGCTCGATCGACAGTCTCGTCTACCACGCCCACCGCTCCGGCCACGAGGCCGCCGCAGCCGGATCGGCGCAGGGAACGATCACGCGGCGCGAGTCCGACGGGCGCTACGCGTTCGTCTCGATCGAGGTCTCGCTCGACGTCCAGCTCACGCCTCGGTCGGACGACACCGCCGAGTTGATCGCCAAAGCCGAGCGCGACTGCTTCGTCGGCGCCTCGCTGACCGTTGAGCCGACCTACACGTGGCGCGTCGCGTGACGACGATCACGGACGTCCGCGGGCGTTTCACGGCGCTCCGGCAGCCGCTCGCATTCTTCGACGGTCCCGGCGGCACCCAGGTGCCCGATTCGGTGATCGACGCCGTTGCCGACTATCTCCGCAGCTCGAACGCGAACGTCGGCGGGCCGTTCGCGACCTCACACAGGACCGAAGCGCTGCTCGCGACCGCTCACGAGGCCGCTGCACGATTTCTCGGGGCGACCCCCGGCGAGGTGGCGTTCGGCGCCAACATGACGACGCTCAACTTCGCGCTCTCGCGCGCCGCGTCCCGCACGTGGGTTGCAGGCGACGAGATCGTCTGCACGCGGCTCGACCACGACGGCAACGTCGCGCCCTGGCTCGAGCTCGCGCGCGACAGGGATCTGACGGTGCGGTTCGCCGACGTCGACGACGACTGCCGGCTCGACCTCGACCAGCTTCGCTCGCTGCTGAACGATCGGACGCGGGTCGTGGCCTACCCATGGGCGTCGAACGCGGTCGGCACGGTCACGCCGGTCGCAGAGATCGCTGCGCTCGCGCACGAGACCGGTGCGCTCGCCTGGGTCGACGCCGTGCACTATGCGCCACACGGTCCGATCGACGTCGCCGCGTCAGGGGCCGACGTGCTCCTCTGCTCCCCGTACAAGTTCTGTGGGCCGCACCTCGGTCTCGCCTATACGAAGCGCGAGATTGCGAACGACTGGCGGCCGTACAAGGTGCGACCCTCCGCCGACGAGCCGCTCGGGCACCGGTACGAGACCGGCACGCTCGCCCACGAGTTGCTCGCGGGCTTCGTGGCGACGGTCGAGTACCTCGACGACGTTGGCTGGGACTACATCCAGTCGCACGAGCGCACACTGGGGCAGGTCTTCCTCGACGGCCTGCCCGACGGCTGCCGCCTCTACGGAGCCACCGCGATGGAACAGCGTGTCCCGACGTTCGCGCTCAACGTCCAGGGGCGCCGGCCCCAGGAGGTCGCGGAGCGACTCGGGGCAGCGGGCTACGCGGTCTGGCACGGCAACTACTACGCCTTCGAGATCATGCAGCGTCTCGGCCTGCCCGAGGGTGCGGTCCGCGTCGGCATCGTGCACTACAACTCGCTCGACGAAGTGAACGGGCTGCTCGGGCAGCTCGCCGAGCTCGCAGCCGGCTGACGCCCGCCCGACGAAGTAGAGTCGCGCGCGATGCGCCGCTGGCTTCCCCTGATCATCCTCGCCGCGGCGCAGTTCGTGATGGTGCTCGATTCGAGCGTCATGAACGTCTCGATCTCGCAGATCGTCGACGACCTCAACACCACCGTCACCGGCGTCCAGCTCGCGATCACCGCCTACACCCTGGTGATGGCGGCGTTCATGCTGGTCGGTGCGAAGCTCGGCGACATCTGGGGCCGCGACCGGGCGTTCGGCATCGGCCTGGCCGTCTACGGACTCGGCTCGTTGACAACGGCCTTGAGCCCGAACCTCGGTGTGCTCCTGATCGGCTGGTCGCTCGTCGAGGGGCTCGGCGCCGTGCTCGTGATCCCCGCGATCGCGGCCCTGGTCGCCGCCAACTACGAGGGCAAGGACCGTGCCTTCGGCTTCGGGATCATCGGCGGTGTCGCCGGAGCGGCGATCGCAGTCGGACCCGTGATCGGCGGTTGGGTGACGACGAACTTCAGCTGGCGCTACGTCTTCGTCGGCGAGGTCGTCGTCGTCATCTTCATTCTGATCGTGCGCAACCGGATGAAAGCGGCGCCACGGCCCGAGAACCCGCCGAAGCTCGATGTCGTCGGCGCGGCCCTGTCGGCTGCGGGCCTCGGTCTGATCGTGTTCGCGATCCTGCGCAGCAGCTCGTGGGGCTGGATTCACCCGATCGACGCACCAGAGATCGGAGGCAAGGAGATCACGCCCTTCGGCTACTCGGTCGTGCCGCTGCTGATCCTCGGCGGGTTCTTCCTGATCTGGTTCTTCAGCCTCTGGGAGAGTCACCGCGATCGCCTCCACAAGGACACGCTGCTCGACCGGCGGCTGCTCAAGATCTCGCCGCTGCGTGCCGGACTGGCGACCCTGATGTCGCAGCAGCTGGTGCTGATGGGGACCTTCTTCGTGCTTCCCGTCTACCTGCAGGTCGTGCTCGGGTTCGATGCGTTCGAGACGGGTAAGCGCCTGCTGCCGATGTCGGTGACGATGCTGATCGCGGCGCTCAGCGGCCCGAAGCTCTCCGCCCGGCTCGCGCCCAGGCTGATCGTCCGGGTCGGGCTGCTCGCGATGGTGGTTGCCGCGGTGGTCATGGTCGACACGATCGACGTGGAGCTGAACGCGCTCGCGTTCAAGCTCTCTCTGGCCCTGTTCGGCGTCGGTGCAGGCTTGTTGATGTCGCAACTCGGCAACGTGATCATCTCCGCCGCGCCCCCAGAGCAGACCAACGAGGCGGGCGGCCTGCAGGGCACCGCGCAGAACCTCGGCTCCTCGCTCGGCACCGCCCTGATCGGCTCGATCCTGCTCGCGGGGCTGCTCTCGGGCTTCACGGCCAGCGTTGCCAACGACCAGAGCCTGTCGCCCCGCGTGCGCTCGGAGATCCAGGCGGCGACCGAGAAGGGGATCGAGATCGTCACGACCGAGCAGGCGAACGAGGCCGCACTGGCTGCGGGCCTGAGCCGTCGCGACGCAGACACCGTGACGGCGCACTACGCCGACGCGCAGGTCGAAGCACTGAAGGACGCGATGCTCGGAGTGGCGCTGCTGGCGCTCCTGTCGGTGATGTTCACCCAGGGCCTGCCGAACAAGCCGTCGCCCGACGGACCGGCACCGGCTCCGGTCTGACCTCTCGTCAGACGGAGAGGCTGACGGGCGAGACGGCGATCCAGACAGCGGTGCCCAGGAAGACCGCACACCCGACGGAGAGCATCACGACGCGGAGCCGCGGCGTCGTGAGCTTCGTGCTCATGCCGGCGAAGAACAACGCCGAAGCGAACAGAACCACGCAGAGCACGTAGTTGGTCGAGCGCTGGATGTCCCGCAGCGCGGCGCTGGCCGAGGCTTCCGCTTTCACGTTCAGGGCGTCGGCCTCGGTGCGGGCCGCAAGCCGATACTGCGGCATCGCGAACGGGGTCAGGGGGGCCTTTGCATTCTGGAGCGGCTTGGTCGCGATCCAGGCAGCGACCGCGGGTTTGAACTCCTTGCGGAAGCGCCTCGCGTAGAAGTCCCGGAGCTGCGTCTGGTGCTGGGCGTAGGCGTTCACCCATTGCGTAAAGGTGGCGACGTCGATCTCCGTCTGCGTGTTCGCCAGGCCAGACGCCTTGACGGATTCGATCCGCGCGGCATTCGCGCGGGCTCCCGCCTTCGCCTGCTCGCCGTTCCAGCGGGTCGCCTGGTAGCCGCTCCACGCGGTCGCCACCGTCGCGAGCGAGAGGAGCACCGTCGCCAGCAACTCGACGCGGTCACGACTCGCGCCGTGTGCGCTCAGGTCGGCACCGGCTTTCCGACCGCATCGCACGGGTATGTCACCTTGGCTCCGACTGCCCCGAGCGCCTCGTCGACCATCCGCAGCGACCGCTCCATCGCCACGGGCTTGAGGCCGCCCACGCCGCTGTTGAAAGGATTGTCGAGTGCCTGGAGCAGGAGCAACAGCGCCACCATCACCGAGACGACGGAGCCCATCAACACGCTCTGCACGACCACTCCCTCGCCGCTGTCGGCAAAGAAGAGCATGAACACGAAGATGACGGCTGCGATAAAGAAGAGCGCGATCCAGAGCGTGGTCGGGATCACCCCCACCGCGCCGTGGATGCGATCGCGCCGGGCCTCCTCTCGCGCCGAGGTCTGGTCGAGCCACTTGTCGTAGGCGGACTGTTGCGCAGCGGTGTGCGGTTGCACTCCCCGGAAGGTTGTGAACAGCGCAACACCCCAGGGATTGATCGCGTCTCCCTGGGTGCCGGCCTGCATCTGGTTCCACTCGCCGTTGACGACGGAGCGCGCGTAGCAGACGAGCTCGCCGGTGAGCCGACTCGAGGTCGGCTGCGGGAAGAACTGGGCATCCTCGACCTGCTGCACGAGCACGAGGGCTTCCTGCTCGGCTCCGCTCCGGGACTGGTCGTAGCTCGTGAAGGCCAGGAAGACGATGAAGCCGAGCAGCACGGAGAACCCGGTCGCGAGCACGCCGAAGACCCCGGCGGCACGGTCGCCGTCCGCGAAACGGCTGCCATCGGGCGCCGACCGGCGTACGAGCAGCATCACCGCGATCGCCACTGCCGTCACGGCAACCGTGATCAGGACTGCCCAGACGACGTTCATCGGCCGAGCCTAATCGCTGGCCAACGAGGAAGTCCGCTTGTAGGCTCTGGATCCGCAAAACATCTGGGAAGACCCTCAAGCAAGGAGATTTCAGTGATCGCAGCAAGTTATCCGTTCCTCGACGTGCTCTGGACCATGGTGATCTTCTTCATCTGGATCCTGTGGTTCTCGCTGCTGTTCAACATCTGGGCCGACATCTTCCGTCGTCACGACATCTCCGGATTCGGGAAGACCGGTTGGTTGATCTTCACGCTCGTGCTGCCGTTCCTGGGCGTGTTCATCTACCTGATCACCCAGAACGACGGCATGAGCCAGCGCAACCTGGAGCGCGCTCGGGGCCAGCAGCAGCAGTTCGAAGAGCACGTGCGGGCAGCGGCGGGAGACGGCGGTGCGGCAGGCGAGATCGAGCGGGCCAAGAAGCTCCTCGACGGCGGCGCCATCAGCCAGGCGGAGTTCGACGCGCTGAAGCAGAAGGCACTGGCGTAACGAGCTCGCCGCTCGGGGGCTTTCCTCGGGCCACTACTTGAGACGGCCTGGCCGGGGCGCAGCCTCGGCCAGGCGTCGCTAGACGTCCGATTCGGCTTTGACGCGGCCGCTCTTGACCGCGTCGGCGAGCGCCTCGTAGTCGCGCTCGTTCTGGTCGGCGTACGACTCCGCGAAGAGCGCCAGGGCGCGATCGAAGGTGTCGCTGTTGCCGAGATAGCTGGAGATCGCAACCGCGTCTCCGGAGCGGGCGTGCGCACGCGCCAGCTCGCCGGCGCAGACCCTGGCGTATGCGCTCATCGCGTTCGTGTCCATCAACTCGATGATCGCCGATCCCTTCGCGTCCCAGAGCTGCCGCACATAGAAGTCGCGCTTGGCGCCGTCGAGACCCGTCGTCCGGATCCAGCCGAGCATGATGTCGCTCGCCGCCTGCGTGAGGCGCTGGCCTTCGACGACTCGTTGCCCTTGGTTCGAGAATTCGCTCTTGGGCAGGAACGGCTGCAGCACCGAGGCTTCGGCCTCCTTGAACTGCAGGAACAATGGGTCGTCGCTGTCGCGGCCGAGGAGCAGCGCGATCCAGACCCGCGTGCCGACGCTGCCGACGCCGACGATCTTGCGGGCGGCGTCGACGAGCCGGAAGCGCTCGAGGAGCTTCCTGCGATCCCCCGACAGGGTCCGCCGGTAGGAGTGGAGCACGCCGCGCATGAAGTCCTCGATCTCGTGCGCACGTTCCGGGCCAGCAAGATCCTCGATCGGAACGATCACCGGAGGGTCGTTGATGATCCGCGGTTCGCCGTCGACGATCTCCGTCATCTTCGCAAACGCCTTCAGGCTGTCCTTGGCCCTCGACTTCGCGACGTTCTGCTCGAAGCGGCGACGCTGCTCGGCGCTCGCGCGCGCCGTCCAGCGGGCGGCGAGCTCGGCGAGGTCGGACCGCGCGTACCACAGGTCGAAACTGCGCATGCCCGCGAAGGTCGCGATCGCGTCCCGGTACGCCCGCCCCACCGCCAGGTTGACGACGTTTCGCTGCTTGTCGCTGAAGCCGCGATCGCGACCGGCGACGGCGAAGCTCGCCGCCAGACGCTTCACATCCCACTCGAAGGGCCCCGGGAGAGTCTCGTCGAAGTCGTTGATGCTGAACACCTGCCGGCGGTCCGGCGCCGCGAACGTGCCGAAGTTCGAGAGGTGGGCGTCTCCGCAGAGCTGGGCCTCCAACGCAGTGTGCGGCTGCCCCGCCAGGTCGGCGGCCATCAGGTACGCCCCACCGCGGTAGAACGTGAACGGCGACACCAGCATCCGGCCGTAGCGGATCGGCACGAGCTCGGGGACCCGGGTCTTTGCCTGCTGCTCGAGCAGTTGAACCGCGCTCGGCCGCTTCGCCGCCGGCGCCCAGGCCGCGTGCGACGAACGCGGCACGTTCGCACGCACCGCCTTACCGAAGGCGACGCGGTCGCTGACCGAGCGGTACTCGCTGCCGACGGCACGGCGACGGGAAGTGGTGATCTCTTCCTCCCTCGCTTCACCCATCCCAGCTCACCCTAACCGACGCCGGGCCGCGGATCGACCGACGGATACGGCTCACCCGTCGCCCGCGCGAGCGGCGACCCGGCTTCCCGCCCGATCGCGTCCGGGTCGAGCTGCCGCGCGGTCGCCTCCGCGATCGTCAAGAGCTGGAAATAGACGATGTCGACGACCGGATGTCGCGTCGGCAGCACGGTCACCTCGACATCGAGGATGGTGAGCACGCGGGCAAGCTCGTGAGCGCGCTCGGCCGCTACGCCCTCGCCTTCCAGCACGAAGGCGCGCATGCCCGGCTCGACTGCCGCCAGATACCCGTGCAGCAACTGCTCGGTCTGGAACGCCTCGGCGGCGACCCGCGCTCCTTCACGCAGCTTCAGCACCGCTTCCTGCGCCGTCGGCCAGTCCCTGCCGGCGCCGGCGACGATCACTCGCTCCGGCAGACCAGCAGCGACCTCTTGCTGCAGAGCCTGCTCGACCGCGCCGGGCAGCCAGCTGACGTCCTGGCCGTGCAGCGCAGCGAGTGCAGCGACGGCACAGGTGTAGCTCGCGGTGTGACACCACGACCGTTCGACTTCGGGTGTCACCACCACGACCTCGTCGGCAGCCTCGGCGAGCGGCGACGACGCTCTGCCGGTCACGAGCCACGTCTTGCCCGGGAAGGCGCGCACGACCGCGAGCGTGAGCGCCGTTTCTCCTTCATGCGAGACGGCGACGAGCACGTCGGCCTCGGGCGGTGCGAGGACCGCTTCGAGCGCCTGCGCCGCGACACCGCCGGTCTGCGCTGCGTGGAACGACGTGCCGCAGCCCGTGTGGACGACCCGAGCTCCCTCAGGTAGACGTCGGTCCGTCGGGACCTGGCGTAGCCAGTCCGGCTGGGCGAACACGGCGCGCGTCGTCTCTCCAGGCATAGCCGCCTCTATACCATCGCGCGCGTGCCCGAGTTCCCGTGGGTAGAGCACGAGCACGTCCGGTTCCGCGACTGCGACGCGATGGGCCACGTGAACAACGCGGTCTACTCGACGTATCTCGAGCAGGCGCGGATCGGCATCCTCGGCGGCCTCGAGCCGTTCATCCTCGCCCGAGTGGAGATCGACTTCCGCTCCGAGCTGCGCGCGGGTGAGCGCGTCGAGATACGAAGCCGCTGTGCGGAGCTCGGCACGAAGAGCTTCCGCCTGGCACACCAGGTCTGGGCCGGCGACCGCCTGGTCGCAGAGGCCGTCAGCGTGCTGGTCGGTTACGACTACGCTCGCAACGCAACCGTCCCGATCACCGACGACGTGAAGAGGAGACTCACCGTATGACCGTCTACGAACGCCACACCCTCTCGAACGGCCTTCGCGTGCTGACCGCGCCGCTCGAACACGCCAAGTCGGTGGCCTGCTACGTGATGCTCGCGGCCGGGTCAAGGTACGAAGGCGCCTCGAACCGCGGTATTGCGCACTTCGCGGAGCACATGTTCTTCAAGGGGACGGAGCGGCGGCCGACGGCGCGCGACCTGTCGATGGAAGTCGACCGCATGGGCGGCGAGTTCAACGCGTTCACCTCGAAGGAGTACACGGGCTACTACATCCGCTGCGCGGGCGAGCAGCGCGACACCGCGCTCGACGTCCTGGTCGACATGATTCGCAACTCGAAGTTCGACGCCGACGAGCTCGAGCGCGAGAAGGGCGTGATCATCGAAGAGATGAACATGTACTTCGACACGCCGCGCGACTACGTCAGCTCGCTGTACGAGGAGCTCGTCTTCGGCTCGAACCCCCTCGGTTGGGAGACGCTTGGCACCAAGGAGACCATTCATGCGACGACCCGCCAGACGTTCATGGACTACCTCGGGCACTGGTACACCCCGCAACGCATCGTCGTCGGGGTCGCGGGAGCGGTCGGGGACGACCTGATCCCGACGCTCGAAGGGCTGCTCGGCGACATGGCGGGGAACGGCGCCGGCGAGCCAGCGCCCGCCCAGTTGGACGACGCCACCGAACCGCAGATCCGGCTGCACCGGAAGGATTCCGACCAGGCGAACATCTGCCTCGGCGTCCCGTCCTATCCGCTCGACCATCCGGACCGCTACGCACTGCAACTGCTCGGCACCGTGCTCGGCACCGGCATGTCGTCGCGTCTCTTCCTCGAGGTGCGCGAGCGGCGCGGCCTGGCCTACTACGTCTACGCGCTGAACAGCTCGTACACCGACACCGGAACGCTCGCCTCGCAGGCGGGCGTCGACCTGAACCGAGCCGACGAGGCCGTCGGCGTGATCGCCGACGAATTCCGCAAGCTGGCCGACGAGCCGGTTCCGGCCGACGAGCTCGAGAAGTCGCGGGCGCTCGCCAAGGGCCGCTTCGTGCTCCAGACCGAGAGCCCGAACGGGTTGATCCTCTTCGGCCTGCGGCGCGAGGTGCTCGAGGGCCAGGCCGTCGAGCCCGAGGAGCTGCTCGCCGGGATCGACGCGGTCACGGCGGAGGACGTGCAGCGCGTCGCGCAGGACGTGATCGGCTCGAACGGCATGCGGCTCGCTGTGATCGGCCCGTTCGACGACGAGGATCGCTTCCGCGCGCAGCTCTCCTAGAGCGTCGCGAGGTCGCCTTCGAGCTGCGCGCGGTCGTCCGCCTCGCGGATCTCGACTGCGCGTGCGAGCTCGACGTACTGCTGCACGGCTTCCGGGTCGCCGTCGACGCCGCTCGCCCGCGCAAGTGCTTCGTACGCGAAGGCGAGATCCCAGTCGCCGAGCGCGTGACGCTCGCAGAGCTGGAAACAGCGCTCGGCGTGATGCAAGGCCGGCTCCGATCGTCCGACGAGCGAGTAGACCCGGGAGAGCAGCCAGGCGCTGCGCGCGCGATTCTCGGGCTTGCACTCCGGCGCGATCGCCCAGTGGTAGGCCGACGCATGCGCGCAGTCGACCATCAGGTCGTCGTCACCACGCGACTCGATCAGCTGCCACGTCTCGTTGAAGAGGTCGACTCCCGCCTGCCGCTCGTCGCTCATCGAACGAGTCTGCCGAACGGTCGGTCTCCTGCCGGACCGTGAACAGCCATCTGCATCAAAAGAAGCGGCGGACACCTCGGAAATCGCTGGTGCGCAACGGAACGAGCCGGACCTGGCTGTGCGAGTTCGGTGACTCGATCATCTGTCCGTGGCCGACGTACATCGCGACATGACCGACGACCGGGTGCTCGTAGAAGAGCAGGTCGCCGGGCAGCGCAGCGGCGAGCGGCACCGGCGTGCCCGCCGCGAACTGGGCGTCGGCATCGCGGGGGATCGTGATCCCATGCGCGCGATACACGGCCCAGGTGAGTCCTGAACAGTCGTAGCCCCACACGGAGAGACCGCCCCAGAGGTACTGCAAGCCGAGGAACTGCTCGGCGCTCTCGACGAGATCGGCGCGCGTATGCGGCAGCGTGTGGGTCGCGGCTGCGGGCAACGCCCCCGCGGGGACGTCGGAACCGAAGCCGACCTCGGTTCCGTTCCGGAGCTTTGCCGAGCGCACGGTCACGACGAGCCGTTTCGACGCCACCGCCGGGCCGAGCTGCCACGAGCGCACCCAACCGGGATAGCCGCGGGCGTCGAGCGGCGAGGGTTGATCGGGAACTGCGATGTGGGTCCAGCCGCCACGCCGGTCGAGCACCAGCACGCGCTCGCCGTAGAGAACCTGCGTCGGCATGTGCCCGACGAGCGCGAGCCGCTGCGAGTAGCTGATCGCGGGCGTCGGCCAGACGTGCGGATCGAGCGGCAGGTGGCCTGCGTTCGGCGCCTCCCAGACGTTCGCTACCGGCACGCGCACCGTCGCTTGTGCCAAGTTGGCACTAGCGAGCAGGAGCGAGACGGCGAGGGTCGCGAACACGTCAGATAAGGCTAAAGGCACCGCCCGCCGCCGCCGATGAGAGAACCAGTGAGGGTCGCTCTACTCGTCAGCCTGGTCGCGCTCCTCGGTGGCGTGCTGCTCGGTGCGACCACCGCTTCCGCCGCGACCCCGGCCGCGTATCGCGCGCAGGTCAACCGCATCTGCCGTGGGTACACGCCGACGGGCCAGAAGATCGAGACCGCGATGAAGCAGGCGCTCGCGAAGAAGGATTACCGCGCCTACGGCGTCGCACTCGGGGAGCTCCTGATCCTCAACCTGAGCCAGGATCGGAAGATCGAGGCGGTGCCCGTTCCGGTGGCACTGAAGCCGCAGATGACGCCGATCATCGCCCGACTGAAGAAGATCGACGTGCACACGCAACTTGCGCTGCTCCGCGCCCGGCAGGGCGACACGACCGGCCTCGCCGCCGAGTTGGACGCGATCGGGGCGCTCGCCAAGCCGCTGAACGCGGTGCTCGACAAGGCCGGCTTGCGCGACTGCGGCTCGAATCAGACCTAGCGCGAGCTAGACGTCGTCCGACTGCTCGGTCTGGCCGCGGGCACGCAGCTCATCGACGACCGAGGCATCCGCGAGCGTCGTCGTGTCGCCGAGCGGCCGGTTCTCGGCGACGTCGCGCAGCAGCCGCCGCATGATCTTCCCGGAACGGGTCTTCGGCAGTTCGGGCGTGAAGACGATGTTCGCCGGCTTGGCGATCGGCCCGATCTTCTGCGCCACGTGGTTGCGGAGCTCCTCGAGCTTCTCGACCGAGCCCTCGCCGCCGCCCTTCAACGTCACGAAGGCCACGATCGCCTGGCCCGTCTGGGCGTCGTTGCGCGCCGCCACCGCGGCCTCGGCGACTTCCTTGTGGTCGACGAGAGCCGACTCGACCTCGATCGTCGAGATGCGGTGCCCCGACACGTTCATCACGTCGTCGACCCGGCCGAGCAGCCAGAAGTCGCCGTCCTCGTCGATGCGTGCGCCGTCGCCGGCGAAGTAGACGTCCTCGTACTTCGACCAGTACGTCTCCCGGTACCTCGCGTCGTCGCCGTGGATCCCGCGCAGCATCGCCGGCCACGGCTTCTTCAGCACGAGGTAGCCACCGCCGCCCGGTCCGACCTCCTCACCCGCCTCGTTGTAGATCCCGGCGTCGATGCCCGGGAAAGGTTTCGTCGCGGAGCCCGGCTTGAGAGTCGTCACACCGGGGAGCGGCGTGATCATGATCATCCCCGTCTCGGTCTGCCACCAGGTGTCGACGATCGGGCAGCGGCCGCCGCCGATGTGCTCGTGGTACCAGACCCACGCCTCGGGATTGATCGGCTCGCCGACCGAGCCCAGGAGGCGTAGCGACGAGAGGTCATGCCGGCCCGCGAACTCCGGCCCCCACTTCATGTGAGTGCGGATCGCCGTCGGCGCGGTGTAGAGGATGTCGACCTTGTAGCGCTCGATGATCTGCCACCAGCGATCCTTGTCGGGGAAGTCGGGTGTTCCCTCGTACATGACGCTCGTGGTGGCGTTGCAGAGCGGGCCGTAGACGATGTAGCTGTGGCCCGGTGACCCAGCCGATGTCGGCCGCGCACCAGTAGACCGAGTCGGGCTTGATGTCGAAGATGTAGTGGTGCGTCGTCGCGACGCCGACGAGGTAGCCGGCCGTCGTGTGCACGATCCCCTTCGGCTTCGCAGTCGTGCCCGAGGTGTAGAGCAGATAGAGCAGATCCTCGCTGTCCATCGGCTCGGGCGGACACTCGGATTCGTCGGTGACGACGTCATGCCACCAGACGTCACGGCCGGCCGTCATCGGCACGTCCCCGCCCGTGCGGCGGAGCACGAGCACGTGCCCGACCTTCGGCGAGGCCGCGACCGCCTCATCGGCAGTCAGCTTCAGCGGCACGGTCGTACCGCGCCGCCACGCCTCGTCCTGCGTGATCAGGACCTCGCAGCCCATGTCCTGCAGGCGGTCGGAGAGCGAATCGGCCGAGAAGCCGCCGAAGACGACCGTGTGCGGCGCGCCGAGCCGCGCGCACGCCAACATCGCGACGGGCGCCTCCGGGACCATCCCCATGTAGATCCCGACCGGCGTGCCCTTGCGGACGCCGAGCGCCTTGAGCGCGTTCGCGCACTTCACGACCTCGCGCTGCAGGTCGGAGAAGGTGAGCGAGCGGCGGTCGTCGACCGGCTCCCCCTCCCAGTGGTAGGCGACCTTGTCGCCGAGACCGTTCTCGACGTGCCGGTCGAGGCAGTTGTAGGCGATGTTCAGCTTGCCGCCGAGGTACCACTTCGCGTAGGGCGGCTGCCACTGGAGCAGCTCGCTGAACGGCTCGAACCACGAGACCCGCTCGCGACCCTCCCGCTCCCAGAACGCCTCGAACCCTTCGTCGTAGATGGCGGGCTGCGCGTTCGCCTGCGCGGCGAACCCCTCGGAAGGCGGGTAGCGCCGCTCCTCGAGGAACATCGTCTCGATTGCTTGGCTCACGGAGTGAGGTCGTATGGGTAGTTCGTCAGGTTCTCGGCGCCCTGCTGGGTCACGAGCACGATGTCCTCCAACCGGACGCCGCCGTAACCCTGGCGGTAGCACCCCGGCTCGACGGTGACGACGTCGCCGGCGATCAGCGGCCGCTTCGAGGCGAGCCCCATGCCCGGCGCTTCGTGCACCTCGAGGCCGACACCGTGACCGAGCCCGTGGAAGAACCCGTTCGCGAGCGGTATCGCCCGGCGTCTTCGTCCGCGGCGTCGATTCTCCCGCCGCCTCGAAGATGTCGCACGTGCCGTCGAAGATCGACCTGCCGTCGGCATCGTCCTTGATCTCCGAGACCGCACGATCGAGCGCCTCCTTGCACAACCGATGCCACTCACGAACGTCGTCGGGAACGTCGCCGATCACGAACGTGCGCGTCATGTCGGAGAAACAGAACGACTCGTTGTCGCGCGGCCAGACGTCGATCACGATCGGTACGCCTGCGCGAATCGGCCCGGAGCCCATGTCGTGGCCCACGGCGCCCTGCGGCCCCGGCGCGACGATGAAGTCGTCGGAGCTGGAGCCGTGCTTGACGAACGCCTCGCCCATCGCGGCCTTGACCCGCTCGACGGTCAGAGGCGCGCCGTCGACCTGGAGGCCGTCGCCGTTCCCTCCTGCCGCCCGGCGGAACAGGTCGCGGGCTGCATCCATCCCCGCCTCGGCGGCCCGTTGGGCCCGCCGGATACCCGCGAGCTGCTGCTCGGTCTTGACGCGCCGCCGATCCTCGAACGACTCGCCGTCGGTCGTCAGCTCGACACCCGCCGCCCGGAGCTTGTCGGCGAGCCAGAGCGGAAACGTCTCGGGCACCGAAGCCTTCGTGACGCCGAGCTTCTGGACCGCTCGGAGGGTGGTTTCACGCCGCACCTCGGCGTACGACAGGCCCTGGGCGATCAGGTCGTCGGAGCCAAACTCCTCTCCAGGGTGCAGCTCGAACAGGCCCAGTTCCTCCAGGCGGGGAATCTCCATGGCGCCGATCGCGATATGCCGTGCGCCCTCGCGCTCGACGTACAGGAAGGGGTCGGGGATTCCCAGCGGCACTTCGTGCCGCAGCTCGGGCGACCTGAAGGTGTCGCCGTAGATCAGGACGTCGGTCATGCGCGTGACTCTAACTAGGATGAAGCTGGTGGATGCGCGTTCGCGGGCGCTCGAGCTGGTCGAGCAATGGGATGACGAACTGCGGCGATTGCTGCCGTCGGACGCCGACATCTTCGACGTCCATCTTCACCTGGGTCACGACCTCGACGGGATGGTCGGCGACTACGACCAACTCGAGGAGCTGATGGCCAAATACGGCATCTCCCGCGCCTTCATGTTCTGCCTCGACGAGCCCGACCGGCATCCCGCGTTCAGCGCTGCGAACGACCGAACCCTGGCCTTTGCCGAGCGCTCGAACGGGCGGCTGATCCCGTTCCTGCGGCTCGATCTGAACGAATCGCCGCTCGAAGAGGCGAAGCGATGCCTCGCCGCCGGAGCACGCGGAATCAAGCTCCACCCGCGGGCGCAGGGGTTCACGGCGGCCGACGCGCGACTGCGGCCGGTCTTCGAGCTCGCGGCCGAGCACCGGGTGCCGATCCTGATCCACGGCGGTCGAGGACTGCCGCCGATCGCCGCCGGGCTCCGGACGCTCGTCGACGACTACCCGGGCGCGAGCCTGATCATCGCCCACGCCGGCATCGCCGACCTCGGCGAGCTCGCGCGCTCGATGGCCGGCCGGAAAGGCGTGCTCTTCGACACCTCGACGTGGAGCCCGGTCGACCTGCTCGACTTCTACCGGCAGATCCCGCCCGAGCAGGTCGTGTACGCGAGCGACTACCCCTACGGCCAGCAGCCTTCGTCGCTGCTGATCGCATTGCGCACGGCGCAGGTCGCCGGCTACTCCGAAGATCAATTCCGCGCGGATGCTCGCCGGCACGGCGAACGCACTCGCCGACGGGCGCGAGCTGCCGGAGCCGACGAGCCCGCTCGGCTCGGACGAACTTCACCCAGCCGCTGCAGCTGGCCCGGATCCACCAGTACCTGTCGATGACGACGCCGCTCCTCTGGACGCGCCAGCCCGACACGATGGGCATGCTCGGCCTCGCGATCAACGCCTGCGCCGAGCGCAACGGCCATGTCGACGCGGTCGACCGCATCCACGAGCTGCTGATCGCCGCGCGCGATCTCTGGGCGACGCTGCCGTCGATCGAGGATGAGGCTCAACGCCGCTAGGAGATCGCGACTGACGTTCCGCCTGATCCACCTCGCAGACATCGAAGCGGTGACGGCAAGTGCCTGAGCTGACGGTGAACGAGCCACGGCTACGACGTGCGACGCGCGCGGTCGGGAGCGACGCTCGCCGAGGCGCTGCGCGACGAGCTCGCGCTGACCGGGACGAAGATCGCGTGCGGCGAAGGTCACTGCGGCGCGTGCACGGTGCTCGTCGACGAGGTCGCCGACGCTCTCGTGCATCACGCTCGCTCACGCGCTCGACGGCGCGAAGGTGACGACGATCGAAGGTCTGCGCGACCACCCGATGGTCGAGTCGTTCGTGCGGGCCGACGCACTGCAGTGCGGCTTCTGCACACCGGGGCAGATCGTGAGCGCCGTCGCGCTCGTCGACGGCGACGCCGGCACCGAGCGCCGAGGAGATTCGTCACGCGATGGCAGGGAACCTCTGCCGTTGCGGCGCATATCCGAAGATCGAGGAGGCGATCCGCACGTGGCGCGACTGATCCGCACCGAGAAGGAGGTCGAGGGCCGGTACGAGGAGGTCTTCTCGTCGTCGACGAGGATGCGCTCGAGCAGTGGCCGGCAGGGCCACGCGACGTGGTGGGGCAGCCCGGCGCCTGCGCCTCGACGGCGTCGAGCGCGCCCGCGGCGAGGCGTCTTCACCGCCGACCTCGTGCTGACCGGGATGCTGCACACGCGCCGTCCTCCGCTCACCGCACGCCATGCGCGCGGTTGAGCCGGATCGACCTCGCACCGGCGCGCTTGCCTGCCCGGCGTGCACGCCGCGATCGGGCCGGACGAGCTCGACGCGACTCGTGCGCGAGTGCGGCTACCAGGGCGCGCCGGTCGCCGCGGTCTGCGCCGACACGCTACGCGCAGGCGCGGGCGGCGCTCGAGGCGATCGAGGTCGAGTGGGAGGAGCTCGAGCCGCTACTCGACCCGGAGGATGCGGTCGCGCGCGGCCACGTGCACGGCGCGCCGCGCGTGCGCGAGCGCGGCGACGTCGAGCGCGGGTTTCGCCGAGGCGGACGTCGTCGTCGAGGGCAGTACCGCACCGCAGGTCGTACTGCACAACTCGATGGAGACCCACCAGTCGGTCGTCCAGTGGCTCGGCGACACGCTCGAGGTGCTACATCTCGACGCAGTAGATCTGGGGCGTCCGCGAAGCAGGTCGCCGACGCGCCTCGGGCTCCCGCCAGACAGGGTGCGCGTCGTCTGCCACGACATGGGCGGCGGCTTCGGCTCGAAGAACGGCGCCGACGACTACACCTTCATCGCGATCGAGCTCGCGCGGCGGACCGGCCGGCCCGTCAAGCTGCGCCCTGACGCGGCGCGAGGAGAACCTCGTCACGGGGAACCGGAACGCCACCATCCAGCGGCTGCCGCATCGGCGCGCGTAGCCGACGGCACGCTGACGGCGCTCGGCGGCGAGTACGTCAACGCGGTCGGGCTCGGTCGGGCTGGTCGTCGGCGGCCGAGGGCCCGATGCAGATGCTGTACGCCTGCCCGAACGTCCGCACGACGACGCAAGCGGCGAAGACGAACCAGCCGCCGATGAAGGCATTCCGCGCGCCCGGGTTCGTCGAGGGCACGTTCGGGCTCGAGGCGCTGCTCGACGTGCTCGCGGCGAAGCTCGAGCTCGACCCGCTCGAGCTGCGGCGCCGGAACCACGCCGAGCAGGACGAGCCGTCCGACGCGCGCCCGTACAGCGGCAAGAACCTCCTCGAGTGCTACCGGCGCGCGGAGCCGCACTGGCAGCGGCGGCACGAGGTGCGCGCCCGCTCGACCGCGACGGTGAAGCGCGGCGTCGGAATGGCGTCGCAGGTCTGGTACGGCGGCGGCGGACCGCCGAGCTACGCGTGGGTGCGCGTCGGCTCCGACGCCCACGCGACGGTCGTCACTGCGATGCAGGACATCGGCACCGGCACGCGCACCGCCATGGCGCAGATCGCAGCCGAGGAGCTCGGCATTGCGCTCGAGCACGTGACGGTCTCGCTCGGCGACTCGGCGCGCGGGCCCTACGCCGTCGACGTCCGCCGGCTCGTCGACCGACCCGTCGATGGGCCCCGCCGTCCGCGCCGCCGCCGCCGACGCGCGGCGCCAGATCGACGAGATCGCGAGAGCAGATGGGGACGAGCGGAAGCCACGCCGCCGCCGAGGTCGCTCGTCGGTGCTCGAGCGACACGCAGATCCTCGGACAGGGCGCGCGCGGGCCGAACCCGACCGGGATGCAGGTGCTGACGTTCGGCGTGCAGGTCGCCGAGGTGGCGGTCGACGTCGAGACCGGCGAGGTGTGGGTGGAGCGGATCGCTGCGGTGCACGACGTGGGCCGCGTGATCAACCCGCTCGGGGCGTCGTCGCAGATCGAGGGCGGGATCATCCAGGGCATCGGCCACACGCTGTCCGAGCACCGCCTCGACGACCCGCGTACCGGTCGCATCCTCACGACGAGCCTCGACGCCTACAAGCTGCCGACGATCGCCGACGTCCCGGAGATCGTCAGCGAGCTCGTCGACGAGCCCGACCCGCAGCTCACGAATCTCGGCTCGAAGGGGCTCGGCGAGCCGCCGATCATCCCACGGCCGCGGCGATCGCGAACGCGATCCGCGATGCAACGGGCGCCGAGGTGCACGAGCTGCCGGTCACCGGGAAGAGATGCTGCGCGCGCTGCGCGAGGCCGGCGCGCGGAGGAAGGAGAAGGTTGGAGCTCCGGCGGGCGTCTGAGCTCGACGAAGTCGGCGACGGACACGTCGATCTGCGGGCGGCACCGAGGTCGTGCCGCTCCTGCGCGCCGGGCCTCGCGACCGGCGAGCGCTCGTCGACGTGCGCGGCGTCGTGCCGCGTGGCGATCGACGGCGGCGCGATCGGCGCGGGCACGACGCTCGCCGAGCTCGAGTGCGACCCGGAGATCCCGACGGCGCTGCGGGAGGCCTGCCGGCTCGCCGCGAGCCCGCAGCTCCGCAACATGGGCACGCTCGCCGGCAACCTGCTGCAGTCGACGCGCTGCTGTCTACTGGCGGCTCGAGTGGCCGTGCCGGCTGCACGGCGGCGACGAGTGCTTCGCGCGCGAGGGCGAGCACCGCGAGCACGCGATCTTCGCGAACGGCTTCTGCGCGTCGGCGCACCCGTCCGACGTCGCCGCCGCGCTGCTCGCGCTCGACGCCACCGTGCGGACGAACCGGCGCGAGCTGCCGCTCGCCGCGCTGTACCGCGCTGCCGACCGACGGACGACCGCCGGACGACGACGCTCGAGCCGGGCGAGCTGATCCTCTCGCGTCGAGTGCCCCGCTGCGACGCGTCGGTCTACCTGAAGGCGATGGAGCGCAAGCGCTGGGCGTTCCCGCTCGTCGGCGTCGCCGCGTGCGCGCGCGGACGGCGCGATCCGCGTGGCGCTGGCCGGCGTCGCGCCGATGCCGTGGCTGCTCGACGGGCAGCCTCGACGCAGCGACGCCGCTGCCCGGGAACGCGTACAAGGTCGAGGTCGCGGAGGCGCTCGTCCAGCGGGCCGAAGCCGCGCTCACGGCCGCTTGACCATCGGCTCCGGCTGACACCGTCGCGTCGCTCGCGCTGGCGCTCGCCGCCTGCGGCTGCGCTCGCGGCAGGCAGACGCACGCCGCGGCGCCGCGGCGAGCGCCGACGCCGGCGGCTGTCGCTCCGTCACGCCTCCACCGGCCGAGCGCGCCACGGCACGAAGCCGACGAAGTCGCTCGACCCAGCGAAGACCTACGACGTCACTCCTGCGCACGAACTGCGGCAGCTTCACGATCCGGCTCGCCGTGAAGACCTCGCCGAACGACCACCGCGTCGTTCGCTCGCTCGCCCGCGCCGGCTACTTCGACCGCACGGTGTTCCATCGCATCGTCCCGGGCTTCATCATCCAGGGCGGCGACCCGACGGCGCAGCGGCACCGGCGGGCCCGGCTACAAGACCGTCGACCCGCCGCCGCCAACACGCGCTACACGTTCGGACGTCGTCGCGATGGCGAAGACGCAGACCGAGGCGGCCGGCACGAGCGGCAGCCAGTTCTTCGTCGTCACCGGCGGCGGACGCCGGGCTCCCGCCCGAGTACGCCGTGCTCGGCAGCGTCGTCGCCGGCACTCGCGGTCGTCGGCCGGATCGGCAAGCTCGGCGACCCGACGACCGAGCAGCCGACCGAGACGGTCGAGATCGAGACGCGCGACCGTCCGGGTCAAGTGACGGTCGCCGCGGTCGTGCTCGCCGCGGGCGCGGCGACCCGGTACGGCGGCCCGAAGCAGCGAGCGCTGCTGCCGGCGGTGCTCGCGGCGCTCGCCGAGACGGACGTGTCGCCGAGTCGTCGTGGTCGAAGGAGCCTGCGCTCTCGAACCACGTTCGAACGAGGTTCGCGAGGTGACGCTCGTCCACTGCGCCGACTGGGCGCGACGGGCCCGGGAGCCTCGCTCCGCTGCGGCCTCGACGCGCTCGGCGCCGACGTCACGGACGCGCTCGTCGTGCTCGCCGACGGCCCCGAGCTCGATCCGCGCGCCGGTCGCGCGTGTCGCTCGCGGCCGCCGGTCGCGGCCGTGCTCGCCGCGACGCTACGACGGCGACGCGCAGCCACCCGGTCGCTGCTCGCCCGGTCGGCGTGGGCCGTCCGTGCCCGACGAGGGCGCGCGCGCGCTCGAGCCGGTGCTCGTCGACTGCTCCGACCTGCGCCCGCCCGGCGACGTCGACTACCCGAGTCGGGTCAGTTGAGCGGCGTGCGGAGCGCCGCGAGCTTCGCCTTCGAGCTCGGGCGACATCGGCTCGGCGGTCGCGACGCGGACGTAGTGGCGCAAGCGCTCCTCGAACCGGTAGCGGCGCGCGCACCAGCTGCAGCCTTCGAGGTGCCGTTCGGCCTCCTGCGACCTCGGCGTCAGAGAGCGAGCCGTCGAGGAACGGCTGCATCATCTCCTCGCACTTCTCGCACCAGTCGATCACGTCGGGCCACCGCACCGTCAGCGAGATTCTTCTTCAGGATACGCCTGCCACGGTGCAAACGCGACATGACGGTGCCGATCGGGATGTCGAGAATCTGGGCTGCGTCGGCATATGAGAACTCACCGATGTCGACGAGCACGACCACGTCGCGGAAATCGTGCGGCACCTCGGCCAGCGCATCGACGATCGAGTCCTGGCTGAGGCGCTCGAGCACGCGCTCCTCGTCGGGGTTCTCGTCCGGCGCCTGCGACTCGAGCTTGTTGTAGAGGAAGTAGTCGCCGGCCTCGGTGTCGAGCGAGGTCGTCTGCGGCGTGCGCTGCGACGCGCCGGCCGCGGTCGATGTTCAGGTTCGTGAGGATGCGGAGGAGCCACGCGCGCAGGTTCGTGCCCGGGTGTGAACTGGCGCCACGAGCGAAATGCGCGCTCGTACGTCTGCTGGACGAGATCCTCGGCCTCCTCGCGCGAGCCCACGAATCTGCGGGCGACGCGGTAGACCTGGTCACTCAATTCGAGCGCCTCCTCCTCGAACCTGACGCGGGCGCGCGCCTCTTCGGCGAGCCTGCGTGTGTCAGCGGCAGTCGGTGCGCTCTCGCTCATCCGGCGGCCACCCTAGCAACGGTTCGAACGAATGCTGGCGCTGTCTGATTCCCGCTAAACCCAAGCTTGCTCGCGGAAACCGCCGCGGGCCATCAACTCGAGGAGGGTCGCCCGGGACGTCCGCTCGTCGTCGTAGACGAGTTGCACCTGCCCCATCAGGCTGGCGTTCGCAGACTCGAGCCCCTCGGCGCCTTCGAGCACCTTGGCGAGCCGCATCACGCAGCGTTCGCAGCGGATGCCGGTGACCTGGACCATCTCCGTCGTCACGGTTCGAAGCCTAGCGACCGCGTCACGAGATCCGCCGCAGCCTCGAGCGCCGATGACGTGACCTGAAGGTCGGCCTCGCAGCCCGTCGGGTCGAGCCGCTCGAGCGCGAACTCGCCGCCGAGCGTCCGTGCGGCCGGGCGCACCAGCTCGATCAGCTCGGCGCCGAGGCTCGCCGCGCGCCCGACGCGGTCGCCGGCCGGGTGCAGCAGCTCCGCTCCCGGGCCTGAAGCGAGCGGCCGCCCAACGGTTCTGCGCGTAGTCGGCGCGGCCGCGGTCGGCGAGCAGCGCAGGGTTGCTCGGCAGGCCGCCGTCGAGCGCGGTCGCGCACATGCGCCTGCAGGAGCGCGGCGAACGCGGCCGAGAGACGCACGTCGGTCGGCTGGTCCGGGATGCGCACCTCGAGCGTGCCAAGCGCCGGATGCGGCCGGACGTCCCACCAGATGCGCGTGTAGTCCTGCGTCACGCCGAGCGCGACGAGCCGCTCGACCCACGCCTCCCACTCGCCGTACGTCGCGAAGCCCGGCGGCCCGCCCGCTCGCGGCAGCTCGGCGAGCACCGGCGCGCGGTTCGACGCCATCCCCGTCAGCTCGCCCGAATACCAGGGCGAGTTGGCCGAGAGCGCGAGCACGACCGGCAGCCAGGGGAGGATCGCCTCGAGGCACCGCCAGCAGTCCTCGGCGGACGGCATGCCGACGTGGACGTGCAGGCCCTGGACACCTTGCCGCCGCACCGAGAGTGCCGCCGTAGCGCGACGAAGCCGACGTAGCGCTCCTCCTTGACGATCGGCTGGCCCTCCGGCTTCGCGAACGGGTGGGTGGCGGCCGCTGCGATCGCGAGCCCGTCGCGGGCGGCCGCGGCCGCCGCGGCTCGGCGGAGCGCCGGCAGCGCGGCGTCGACCTCGGCGATCGAGGCGCAGACGTCGGTGTTGGTCTCGAATACCGAGGCGAAGAGCTCCGTCTTGAGCCGTCCGGGCAGCGCTTGCCCTTCGACGCCGCGCGATGATGCGGTCGACGGCTGCGACCTGCTCGTAGGTGGAGGCGTCGAGGATCATCAGCTCCTCCTCGACTCCGAGCGAGAACGGCGCAGAGTCGCCGAACCGTGCGGCGGATCAATGTGCCTTGACGCCGTGCACCGGGCGGCCCGCGGCGACCCAGGCGTAGTACGACGCGCTCGGGCCGAACTCGGAGCGGTAGCCGGTCACCCGCGGGTTGCGGCCGACGTCCCGCGCGCGCGCGGCGTGGCGCAGCAGGTTCGGGTCGTCCAGCGTCTGCCAGACGAGGATCAGGTGTGCCGCCGTCATGAACTCCGCGACGAACGAGCAGCCCGCGGCGGGGCACGGAAACGGATCCGTGCGCACGCAGAACCAGCCGTCGTAGACCGCCCTCGGAGTCGTCCTCCCAGAGCTCGAACTCGCCGTGGACGACGACCGACTGCTCCTCGACGAGGATCTGCCCGCGCTCCATCGCCGAACAAGGTAGCGGCGGAGCGGAAGGTGAAGACCGGCCGCGTCCCGGGCAGGCAGACGGGAACGCGGCCGGTCGTCGTATCGGCCCTAGGGGTCGAGCCGAACCGGCGTCACCGGGTGTCCTTTCCGAGGGTCACGGTGACGGTCTTCTTGGAGCCGTTGCGGTAGATCTCGATCTTCACCTTGTCGCCCGGCTTCTGCTGCGAGACGGCGTCACGGAGCTGCTCGTACGTCGTCGTCGGCTTGCCGTCGAGCGCCGTGATGATGTCGCCGCCGATCGCGTAGGAGACGCCGCCGACGATCACCTTCGTCTGGCCGGCCTTGATGCCGGCCTTGTCGGCGCCGCTGCCCTTCTGGATCGACTGCACGAGCAGCCCCTGCTCGGTCGGAAGCTTGAACAGCTGCGCGAGCTGCCTCGTGATCGGGAAGGTGCTGACGCCGAGCAGCGCGTGCTCGGCCTTGCCCGACTTGATGATCTGGGCAGCGACGTTTCGAACCGTGTTGATCGGGATCGCGAAGCCGATGCCGACGCTGCCCTGCGCGCCGGTGTTCCCGGTCGAGATCTGCGAGGTGACGCCGATCACGCGGCCGGCGGCGTCGATCAGCGGTCCGCCCGAGTTGCCGTGGTTGATCGACGCATCCGTCTGGATCGCGTGATCGATCGCGAGCGTGTTCGGCGCCTCGATCTGGCGCTGGACGGCGCTGACGAGGCCGCTCGTCAGCGTCCGGGTGTAGCCGAACGGGATTGCCGATCGCATAGACCGGGTCGCCGACGATCACGGCGTCGGAGTCGCCGAGCGGCAGCGGCGTGAAGCGCCCGCGCATGCGCGTCGACCTTCAGGACCGCGGTGTCGGTCGAGCGGATCGGTGCCGACGACCGTGGCCGCGAGCTGGTCCTGGCTCGAGAACGAGACCTGCACCTTGGTCGCGCCCTGGACGACGTGATAGTTCGTGACGATATGGCCGGTCTTGTCGATCACGAAGCCGGAGCCGAGCGACTGCTGAGTCTGGCTCGACGGCATGCCCGAACGGGTCGGTCGTCTGCGTGACGCTCGTCGCCGTGATCTGGACGACCCCGGGAGCGTCTTGCCGGTAGATCCGCTCGGGCGTCAGTCCCTTGGTCGTCGGAGCCTGCAGCGCGACGTTGCCGAGACCACCGCCCTGAGCGAGCGGAGAGACCTGCTGGATCGTCGTGCTGCTGCCGAGCTTGCCGAGCAGCGCCGCACCGACCAGCGCGAGCACCGCCCCGAGCACTGCGGTGAGCGCGAGCTCGATCAGCCGGAGGCGGTTGCGGCTCACGCGCCCGTTATAGCCGGTGCATGTTCACAGTTCTCGATCAAGGATTAATGGGCGATTAAGGGCTGTGAAGGATCTTTTCCTCCTCGATCCGAGCGTCGTCTACCTGAACCACGGCACGTTCGGCGCCTGCCCGCGGCCGGTGTTCGACACCTACCAGGCGCTGCAGCTCGAGCTCGAGCGGCAGCCGATCGAGTTCCTGGCGCTCGAGCGGCGCTTTCCGGCACTGCTCGACGCGGCGCGGCGCGAGCTGGCCGCCTACGTCGGCGCGCCGCCCGACGACCTGGTCTTCGCGACGAACACGAGCTCGGCGCTGAACGCGGTGATCCGCTCGCTGCCGCTCGGCCCGGGCGACGAGGTGCTGCTCGGCGACGCCGAGTACGGCGGCCTCGAGATCCTCTGGCGCTTCGTCGCCGAGCGGACGGGCGCGAAGCTGCGGCGGGCGCCGTTCGCGGAGCTCGAACCCGCGCCCAACACGCGCGTCGTCTTCTGCTCGCACGTCGAGTGGTCGACCGGCCGCGTCAACGACATCGCGGCGGTGTGCTCGGCGGCGCACGCGCGTCGGCGCACTCTCGATCGTCGACGGCGCGCACGCGCCGGGCCAGGTTCCACTGGACCTCGGCTGCGCTCGGAGCCGATGTCTACGCCGGGAACTGCCACAAGTGGCTCTGCGCGCCGAAGGGCTCGGCCTTTCTCTACGCACGGCCCGAGGCGCAGGAGTCGATCGAGCCGGCTCGTCGTCTCGTGGGACTGGGTCGACGGAGCGTCGTTCCACCAGCGCCATCGGTGGCAGGGCACCCGCGACCCGGCTGCGTTCCTCGCTGTCCCGGCCGCGATCGCCTTCCAGGCCGAGCACGACTGGCCCTCGGTGCGGCGAGCGCTGCCACGCGCTGCTCGGCCGGTTCCGCGACGAGCTGCGCGCTCGAGCCGCTCACCGACGAGTACGTGCAGATGCTCGGCTTCCGCGTGCCGGTCGCCGACGGCGCGGCGCTCAAGCAGGCGCTGTACGAGCGTCACCGCATCGAGGTGCCGATCGTCGAGACGAAGGCCGGCTGGGCGATGCGCGTCTCGATCCAGGGCTACAACGACGACGGCGACGTCGACGCGCTGCTCGCCGCGCTCGACGATCTGCTCTAGAGCTGACGCGCCTCGAGTGGCGTCTCGCCGGCGGGCGTCGACCCGGTAGGCCGCTGCGCCGGGACGACACGTCACGACCTCGACGAGCTCTCCGTCGAGATAGTGGAGCCCGACGCCGTCGTCCGCCGCGACGCCCGCCGCGAGTCCGCCGTCGACCAGCTCGCGGTAACGCGGACGCCGCTGCTCCTCGCCGTCGTAGTGCGGGCAGGCACTCCCTGGCAGGAGCCCGAGACAGTTCATCGCGGCGAGCTGCGGGCCGAACGAGTCGGTGACCCCGTGCTCGAACCAGCAGATCATCCCGGCGCTTGCGCCCCACAGGACAACGCCCTCCTCCCAGGCCTCGCGCAGCAGCAGGTCGATGCCGTGCACGCGCCAGATCGCGAGCATGTTCGCCGTGTTGCCGCCGCTGACGCAGATCGCGTCCTGCGAGAGGATCAGCTCGCGCAAGTTCTCGGGCGGCCAGGGAAACGTCTTCAGGTGTGAGAGCGACGCGCGTCCGGCGAAGATCTCGTAGAAGCCGACGATGCCGCTGTTCGACTCCGCCGAAGCCGTCGGGACGTAGAGCAGCCGCGGCCGCTCCTTGCCCGTCAGGCCGAGCGCGTAGTCGTAGAGCCGGTCTGTCTGTTCACGGGTGTCGCCACCCCCGCCGAGACCGACAATGTGCCGCGGAGCCCCCACCTGGGAAGAGTCTACGACACCGCTTCTGGTTGAATCGAGCCATGGCCACACCGTCGAAGCTGCAGGTAGGAGATCGCTCGTACGAGATCTTCCGGATCGACGGCCATGACGTCTCGAAGCTGCCGTACACGTTGCGCGTCCTGCTCGAGAACGTCCTGCGCCAGGGCTCCGAGCACGACGCCGAGGCCGTCGCCTCCTGGGACGCGACGGCCGCACCGTCCGAAGAGATCTCGTTCGCACCGTCCCGCGTCCTGCTTCAGGACCTGACCGGCGTGCCGGCCGTCGTCGATCTCGCCGCGATGCGGAATGCGATGGCGGATCTCGGCGGCGAGGCCGCGAAGATCAACCCGCTGATCCCGGTCGAGCTGGTGATCGACCACTCGGTTCAGGTCGATGCCTTCGCCTCCCGCGTCGCCTTTGGTCGCAACGTCGAGCTCGAGTTCGAACGCAACCACGAGCGCTACCTCTTCCTGCGCTGGGGTCAGGAGTCGTTCAGGGACTTCAAGGTCGTCCCGCCCGGCACGGGCATCTGCCACCAGGTGAACCTCGAGTACCTGGCGCGGGTGGTCGAAGACCGGGACGGCGTCGCGTTCCCCGACACGCTCGTCGGCACCGACTCGCACACGACGATGGTCAACGGTCTCGGCGTGCTCGGCTGGGGAGCCGGCGGCATCGAGGCGGAGGCCGCGATGCTCGGCCAGCCGCTGTCGATGCTCGTCCCGCAGGTCGTCGGGTTCAGGCTGAGCGGCGTGCTGCGTGAGGGAGCGACCGCCACCGATCTCGTGCTGACCGTGACGGAGATGCTGCGCAAGACCGGCGTCGTCGGCAAGTTCGTCGAGTACTACGGCGAGGGGCTCGCCGGCCTGTCGCTGGCCGACCGCGCGACGATCGGCAACATGTCGCCCGAGTACGGGGCGACGTGCGGCTTTTTCCCCGTCGACCAGGTGACGCTCGAGTATCTGCGCCTGACCGGGCGAAGCCCGGAGCGGGTCGCGCTGGTCGAGGCGTACTGCAAGGAGAACCAGCTCTGGCACGAGCCGAGCTCTCACGCGACCTACTCGGAGATCGTCGAGCTCGACCTCGGCGACGTCGAGCCGTCGATCGCGGGGCCGCGGCGCCCGCAGGACCGCGTGCCGCTCACGCGCGCGAAGAAGGCCTTTGTCGACGCGCTCGGGACGTTCGGCGTCGACTACGCAAACGGCTCTCACGACCGTGCCGTCGCCGACACGTTCCCGGCGTCCGACCCGACGACCGAGCAGCAGCCTGCGGGCTCCCCCGAGCCGGTGCCCGACCTCTCGCCGGCGGTCGCCACCGTGCCGCAGCACCACCGAACGCCGGTCGCAGGGACCGACTATGAGCTCGATCACGGTTCGGTTGTGATCGCTGCGATCACTTCGTGCACGAACACGTCGAACCCGCAGGTGATGGTCGCGGCCGGGCTGCTCGCCCGAAACGCGCTCGCGAAGGGACTCGAGCGGAAGCCGTGGGTGAAGTCGTCGCTCGCGCCCGGCTCGAAGGTCGTCACGCGCTACTACGAACAGGCTGGCCTCCAGGAGCCTCTCGACGCGCTCGGTTTCAACACCGTCGGCTACGGCTGTACCACCTGCATCGGCAACTCGGGCCCGCTCGCCGATGAGATCTCGGTGGCGATCGGCGACGGCGACCTCGTCGTCTGCTCGGTGCTCTCCGGCAACCGCAACTTTGAGGCGCGCATCCACCCAGAGGTGAAGGCGAACTACCTCGCCTCACCGCCGCTCGTCGTCGCGTACTCGCTGGCCGGCCGCATGGACATCGACTTCGAGCACGAGCCGATCGGCACCGGCTCGGGCGGTGAGGACGTCTTCCTGCGCGACATCTGGCCGAGCTCCGGCGAGATCGGCGACACGATTGCGTCGTCGGTGCGGGCCGAGCAGTTCGCCGAGACGTACGCCGACGTGTTCACGGGCGACGAGACGTGGCGCGCACTGCCCGTCCCGGCGGGAGAGCTGTTCACCTGGGAGCCGGGCTCGACCTACGTGCGGCAGCCTCCGTACTTCGAAGGGATGACACGCGAGCCTGCGCCTGTCGGCGACATCGACGGTGCGCGCGTGCTCGTCTGGCTCGGCGACTCGGTCACGACCGACCACATCTCGCCGGCGGGAGCGATCAAGCTCGACTCTCCGGCCGGTGAGTACCTGATCGAGCACGGCGTCGAGCGCAAGGAGTTCAACACGTACGGCGCGCGGCGCGGGAACCACGAGGTGATGATCCGGGGAACGTTCGCGAATGTCCGGCTGCGCAACGAGCTCGTCCCGGGCTCGGAGGGGACGTGGACGGAGCACATGCCGTCGGGCGACCAGCTGACGATCTACGCCGCGTCGAAGCGCTACCTGGCCGAAGGGACGCCGACGATCGTCCTCGCGGGCACGGAGTACGGCTCCGGATCGTCACGCGACTGGGCCGCGAAGGGACCGAACCTGCTCGGCGTCAAGGCGGTGATCGCCGAGTCGTACGAGCGCATCCACCGCTCGAACCTCTTGATGATGGGGGTGCTGCCGCTGCAGTTCGCAGACGGCGAGACCCCGGAGACGCTCGGCCTCACGGGGCGCGAGTCATTCTCGATCATGGGCGTGGCAAGCGGCGAAGCGGAGGAGGTGACGGTGCGCGCCGACGAGAAGACGTTCCGCGCCCGCGTCCGCCTCGACACGCCGCGCGAACGGGAGTACTTCCGGCACGGCGGCATCCTTCCCTACGTGATTCGCCGGCTGCTCGCGAGCTCCTGACCGCCAGGGAGCCGCTGCTCGTCGTCGTCACGGGCCCTCCGGGCGCGGGCAAGACGACCGTCGCGAACGACGTACGGGCGCGATTCGACCTGCCGCTGCTCGCGAAGGACACGATCAAGGAGACACTCGGCGGTTCCCTGGGCGTCACCGCACGCGGCGCCTCCCAGCGGCTCGGCAGCGCTGTCTTCGACCTGCTCGGTGTGCTCGTCCACGAGCTGCTCGACCACGGTGTCTCACTGATCGTCGAAGGGAACTTCACCGCCCGATCGCGTGTCTTCACCGCGCTGCCCGCGTGCCGGATCGCTCAGGTCCACGTCTCCGCATCTTCGGCGAGGCTTCGCTCGCGGCTGCTCGAGCGCGCCGGCGACCGGCATCCGGTGCACTACGACCACGAAGCGGCGAACGAGATCGCTGCGCGCGCAACCGCCGGCGAGTGGGATCCGCTCCCGCTCGCAGGTGTGCTCGTGCGTGTCGACACGACCGGCGGGTCGACCGCCGACGTGGCGGCGTTGCTCACCGACGCCCTGGCCGGGTCGAACGTGACCCTCTTCTGACGTGATTGCGCTGATCGGCAACCTGTCGCGCGACCTCCGCTCCGGCGCCGCACCCGTCGCCGGCGGAGGTCCGTACCACGGCGCGCGCGCGCTCCGGCGACTGCGCGTGCCCGCACGCATCGTCGTGCGTTGCGACGTCGCCGACCGCGACGCGCTGCTGCCATCGCTGGTTCGCCTCGGCACGCCCGTTCGCTACGTCCCGGGTGAGCACACCGCGAGCTTCTCGTTCTCCTACAACGGCGAGCAACGCCAGATGCAGATCGACGCACTCGGCGACCGCTGGCTGCCGCAGGACCTGCCCCAGCTCCCACCCACCCGCTGGGCGCACGTCGCGCCGCTCGCCCGGCACGAGTTTCCGGCGGAGACGATCGCTGCGCTCGCGCGCCGCTGTCGCGTCTCGTTCGACGGCCAGGGCCTCGTCCGCGTGCCGGAGATCGGCCCGCTCCGCCTCGACACCGATTACGATCCCGCGCTGCTCCGCCACATCTGGGTGCTCAAGCTGTCGGAGGAGGAAGCGGAGGTGATCGGAGACCTGAACGCGCTCGGGGTGCGCGAGGTGATCGTCACGCGCGGCTCACGCGGCGCGATCGTCCACGCCGGCGGCACGAACGAACTCGTCAGTGCCCGCGGGCTCGACGCCGATCCAACTGGAGCGGGTGACGCCTTCATGACCGGCTACGTGGTCGCACGCAACGCGGGCTTCGGACCCGTCGGCGCAGCCCGCCGTGCGACTGCTGTCGTCGCCGCGGTGCTCACCGGACGATGATCGCGATCGTCTCGACGAGCGCGGGTACGTTCGCCGTCGATCTCGAGACCGAGGAGGTCGAGCAGTTCGACGACCTGCTGGAGCCGGCAGAGCAGCTCGAGCTGAACCTGCCGCGCCTGGTCGCCGCTGCCGCGGCCGGCGCCACGGTGGTCGCGGTCGTCGACACGAAGCCCCCACTCGTCGTCTCGCATGACGCAGGCACGACCTGGCGCCAATCAGGCCGAGGCCTGCCGCCCGGCCGCGCGGTGGCGATCGCAGTCGACAACCCCGACACAGCGGTCTTCGCCGCCCGCAACCGCCTCTACGTGACGCACGACGGCGGCACGTTCTGGACTGCGGTCGCGGTCGAGCTGCCGGAGATCGAGGCGGTGCAGCTCAGAAGCTGAACTCGCCGCGGGCGACGACGACGGCCGAACCGCCGACGCGACACGGTCGATGCGATCGCCCTCGCCTTCGACCGCGCGCGTACAGCGTCGACGGGCGGCTGAGCTCGGCGCCCTGCGCGATCTCGATCCGCTCGCCGAACGCGATCCGTCCGTGACGCGCGAGGTGGATCGCCAGCGGGCCGGCCGCGGAGCCGGTGGCGGGGTCCTCGCCGACGCCGTGCCCGGGCGCGAACATGCGCGTCTTCCAGCGCGCCCCGTCGACGTGCGCGAAGCAGTTGACGCCGTCGCCGGTCGCCCGCTCCAGCGCGACCAGGTCGGGCTCGTAGCCCCGCCACCTCGTCCGGCGAGCCGAGCTCGACGTAGACGTGGCCCGGCCCGAGGTCGTAGCGCTCGACCGGGCAGGCCCGAGCCCGGCGACGCCGAGCGCCGCGAAGATCGGCTCGGGGTTCGGCACGAGCTCCCACGTGCGGAATCGGCTGCTCCATCAGGCCGAAGACGATCCGCGGGCCCTCGCGCTCGAGCTCGACGGGCACGACGCCCGGCTCCGTCTCGAGCCGGATCACGATCTTCGAGAGCGGGCCCGCCGAGCACGAACGCGGCGCCGAGCGTCGGATGGCCGGCGAAGGGCAGCTCGCGGCCGGCGTGAAGATCCGGATCCGCACGTCGGCGTCGTCGGACGTCGGCGGCAGCACGAAGACGGTCTCGGCGAAGTTCATCTCTCGCGCGAGCGCCTGCATCTCAGCGTCGTCGAGGTCGCGCGCGTCGGTGAAGACGGCGAGCTGGTTGCCTGCCAGCGGAACGTCGGTGAAGACGTCGCAGACGACGTAGCGGAAGCGCCGCACCGAGTCGAGCCTAGAGGAAGGCCGAGTGGGCGCCTCGGCGGCGCCCCTCTGTCGTCCGGTGCTGTGCGCCTAGGTGCTGAACTCGGTGTCGGCCGGAAGCAGGAACTCGCCCTCCTGCGCTGCCTCGAGCCGCTCGAGCTCCTCCTCGGTGCCCATCCGCACCGGGCCCTTGAACCAGCTTGCTTGGCCGAGAGCGACCCACCAGCCACCGAAGAGCAGGAACGCCCGCCGATCGTCAGCGGCGCGTAGTTCGTCAGCGTTCCAGGAGAAGCCGCGGCGATACCCGGGAATGCCCCCGGGAGCGGTCGGCAGCATGAACACGATCGAGATGAACGCGACCCAGACGATCGCGACGGGTTGATCCACTTGTAGTGCTTGCCGAGGCTCCACGCGCCACGCTCGAACTGTCGCCGGGCGGCATGCGAAGGATCACCGGCAGGATGAACGCGATGTAGAGGCCGATCGTGCCCGACCGACGTGCCGACGTAGTAGCCGGCGAGGTTGTTCCACCAGGTCGGCAGCATCAGCAGGATGCCGCGACAGGACGCCGATCGCGAAGACGGACTAGACGGGAACGCGGTGGCGCGAGACTTGCCGCCACGCCTGATGACCCGGGCACGGCGCGGTCACGCGAGAACGCGAACAGCATCCGCGAGCCGGACGTCGACGCAGGCGGTCAGGCAGAAGAACTGCGCGACGACGACGATGAAGAGCAGCGCCTCCGCCCAGTGCTTGCTCATCGACGTCTGCCAGATGTACGTCATGATGTCGCCGAAGTTGCGTCTGCACCTTGTCGTGCTCGGGATCGCAAACGTGATCGCGACGAGCAGCACGAAGCCGACGATCACCGAGACGACGACCGACATGACATCCCGACGGCGGCCGAGCGCGACGCCTTGTGCGTCTCCTCGGCCATGTGCGCGGACGCGTCGAAGCCGGTGAGCGTGTACTGGGCCATGCCGATCGACCCGATCGCGAAGACCATCAAGAACGCGAGGCTCCCCCACCGTGGCCGGAGAACCCCGAGTTGTTCAGCGTCTGCCCGAACACGTAGCCGACCGACTGGTGGTGGTCGGGCACGACGATCAGCGCGACGACGATGATCAGCGACGCCGGCCACGTGCCAGTACGCCGAGACCGCGTTGATGCAACGACGTGATCCGCACGTCGAAGACGTTGATCAGCAGCGCCGCCGAGGCAGGAAGAGCGCGAACATGGTAGAAGATGTGAGTGCGACGGTCGTTCGGGTAGTCCCCACCAGAAGGTTGAAGAGGACGTCGCGTAGATCGCGAGCCCGTAGCCGACGGCGCCGATGATCCCGATCAGGCCGATCAGGTTGAACCAGCCCGTGAACCAGCCCCAGCCCGGCGCTGCCGAGCTTCGAGGACCAGTAGTAGAGGCCGCCCGCGGTCGGGAAACGTCGAGGCGATCTCGGCCATCGAGAGCGCGACGAAGGTCGTGAAGAAGCCGACGATCACCCAGCCCCAGGTCACGGCGATCGGGCCGCCCCACTGGAACGCGAGGTAGAACGACGTCAGGCACCCCGCGAGGATCGAGATGATCGTGAAGTGATCGCGAAGTTCCGGAACGCCGCCCATGGCCCTGAAGAGCTCCTGCGCGTAGCCGAGCCGGTGGAGGAGTCTTCTCGTCCTCGGTGAGTTGCGGCCCGGCCTGCTGCGGGCGCTTCGCTGCTCATGCTGCCTGCCTCCGGTGTTGTTGACAGGATCACGGTCCGTGCGGGGAGGGTCTATTCACTCCTGTACAACCGGCATTCATGTCAAGTCCGTCAGCGTGAGCGCACGGGCGACCGGCAGATCCGAACCCGAAGGAGGCTCGGCAGTGGTGACGCTCGACGAACTGCGCGCCGATTCGTCGATCGACACGGTGATCATGGCGTTCACCGACATGCAGGGGCGGCTGCTCGGCAAGCGCCTGCACCGGGACTTCTTCTTCGAGCAGGTCGACGCACGGGCACGGCACCGAGGGCTGCAACTACCTGCTCGCGCTCGACATGGAGATGGACCCGGTGCCGGGCTACGAGATCGCCTCGTGGGAGCGCGGCTACGGCGACTTCGACCTCGTCCCGGACCTCGCGACGCTGCGGCGCATTCCCTGGCTCGAGGCGACCGCGCTCGTCCTGTGCGACGTGCAGTGGCACGACGGCTCGCCGGTGCGGCCGTCGCCGCGCCAGGTGCTGCGCGCGCAGGTCGATCGTGCCGCGGAGCGCGGGCTTCGAGGTGATGGTCGGCTCGGAGCTCGAGTTCTACTCCTGCGCGAGACCTACGAGGAGGCGCACGCGAAGGGCTACCGCGGACCTGACGCCGTCGGTGCCGTACATCCTCGACTACCACATCCTCGCCCGTCGTACGACGAGCCGCTGCTGCGCCAGATCCGCAACGGCATGCAGGGCGCCGGCATCCGCGTCGAGACGTCGAAGGGCGAGGCGTGGCCGGGCCAGCAGGAGATCAACTTCCGCTACGCGGACGCGGTGACGATGGCCGACAACCACGTCGTCTACAAGAACGGCGCCAAGGAGATCGCGCATCTGAACGGCTGCTCGATCACGTTCATGGCGAAGCCCGATCACACCTGGATCGGCTCGTCGTGCCACATCCACTCGTCGCTGTGGCGAGGACGGCGAGAGCGCGTTCGCCGGCGAGACGCGACGTCGTTCCGCGCAGTACCTCGCCGGCCAGATCGCGTGCGCGCGCGAGCTCGCGCTGTTCTTCGCGCCGAACGTCAACTCGTACAAGCGGTTCGCGGCCGGCTCGTGGGCGCCGACGACGCTCGCGTGGGGGCTCGACAACCGCACGTGCGGCTTCCGCATCGTCGGCTCGGGACGGCGCTGCGCGTCGAGACGCGGATCCCGGGCGGCGACGTCAACCCGTATCTCGCGTTCGCGGCGACTGATCGCGGCGGGGCTGCACGGCATCGAGAACGAGCTCGAGCTGCCGCCCGCGCTCGAGGGGAACGCGTACGAGTCGGACGTCGAGCGGTTCCCGTCGACGCTGCGCGAGGCGATCGCGGCGCTCGAGGGCGGCACGATGGCGCGGGCGGCGCTCGGCGACGACGTCGTCGAGCACTACCTCAACTACGCGCGCACCGAGCAGAGCCTGTTCGACAGGGTCGTCACGTACTGGGAGCGGGAGCGGCTGCTACGAGCGTGGCTAAGCCGGTCGTCGGCATCACGACCTACCTCACGCGCGCCGCGTGGGGCGCGTGGGAGCTCGAGGCCGCGCTCGTGCCGGCGTCGTACGTGCGGGCGGTCGTGCGCGCGGGCGGCGTGCCGCTGCTCGTCCCGCCCGGCGCGGCCGGATCGAGGAGACGCTCGACGCGGTCGACGGGCTCGATCTTCTCCGGCGGCTCCGATCTCGATCCCGAGCTGTACGGCGCGGAGGCTCACGCGGAGACGGCGGGGGTCGTGCGCGAGCGGGACGACTTCGAGCTCGCGCTGATGCAGGCGGCGCTCGCGCGCGACCTGCCGGTGCTCGCGATCTGCCGCGGCTCGCAGGTGCTGAACGTGGCGCTCGGAGGCGACCTCGAGCAGCACGTCCCGGACCGCGTCGGCACGAGACGCGCACAAGGAGACGCCGGGCGTCTTCGCCGAGCACGAGGTCGACGGTGCTGGCGGACACGCGGCTCGGCGTCGATCCTCGGCGAGCGCGCACGACGTGAAGTCGCACCACCACGGGCTTCGGCGCGCTCGGCGACGGGCCTGCGCGAAGCCGCGCGAGCCGCCGGACGGAACGCTCGAAGCGCTCGAGGACCCGACGGCCGCTTCGCCCTCGGCGTCCTCTGGCATCCCGAAGAGGGCGAGGACCTGGCGCTCTTCGAAGCCCTCGTCGCCGAAGCGGCCGGTACCGCGACCGCGCGAAGCCTAGCGTACCCTCGCTTGGCGCACGGGCCACGCGAGACGAGTCCCGTCGCCAAACCAGGGTGACAAAACTGTGACATTTCGTCCACAGACGATGCGCGCCGGCTGATGCCGGCCTACGTTCGTGCGATGCCTCGCCGCGCCTCCGATCGATCCCGCAGGGCTACTACCACGTCGGCTCGCGCGGTAACTACGGGCAGCCGCTCTTCCGAGACCGACTGATCAGCACGAGCTCTTCCTCGCGGCTCTACGCGCGCAGCGCCGACGAAGTACGGCTGGGAGACGCTCGCCTGGGTGCTCATGCTCAACCACCACCATTTCGTCATCCGGCTGACGAACGGCGGCCTCTCCGAGGGCATGCGCGAGACACACGGCTGCTTTTCCAGGCGAATCCACGTGATCTACGGGCTGACGGGCCAAGGCCATCTCGTCCGGCACGGGTTCTTCGGGCGCGAGCTCGAAGACCGACGGCGACGATTCTGGTCGCGTGTCGCTACGTCGACCTCAACGCACCGTCGGCGACGGTGCGACAGCCCGACGGACGCCTGGGGCGGTACCGCGCGACGTCGGCCTCGAGCATCCCGCGCCGTTCCACCGCCGGCCAGGTGCTCGCTCGAGATCGATCTCGCCGAGCCCGGCCGACGGCCTCGAGCGCGTACCGGGCAGTTCGTCCACGACGGCCTCGCCTCGCGAAGCGACTTGACCCTTCGTCAAACGACGGTGTCGAGGTGCGCGCCGTGGTTGAATCGCGCCGTGAGCGTGACCGTCGTCAACCCGGCGACCGAGGAGACGATTGCGACTCTGCCTCGGCGGGGGTCGAGGAGACCGACGCGGCGGTTGCTCGGGCTCGCGCGGCGTTCCCGGCCTGGCGGGCGGTCTCGCCGCGCGACCGCGGCGCGGCTGCTGCGCGGCTCGCGACGCTCGTCGAGGAGCACGCGCGAGGAGCTCGCGCGGATCGAGTCGCAGAACGTCGGCAAGCCGATCTCCGGCGCGCGCGGCGAGGTCGGCATGGTCGCGCGACGTCTTCCACTTCTACGCCGGCGCCGTCGACAAGCGCCACGGCGAGACGATCCCCGTCGCCGGCGGCGTCGACCTGACGTTCCGCGAGCCGCTCGGCGTCGTCGGCCTCATCGTCCCCTGGAACTTCCCGCTCAACATCGCGTCCTGGAAGCTCGGCCCGGCGCTCGCCTGCGGCAACACGGTCGTGCTCAAGCCGGCCGAGCTGACCCCGCTCTCCGCGCTCCGCCTCGCCGAGCTCGTGCTCGAGGCCGGCATCCCCGAGGGCGTCGTCAACGTCGTCGTCGGCAAGGGCTCGGTCGTCGGCCGGCGCCTCGTCGAGCACCCCGACGTCGCGAAGATCGGCTTCACCGGCTCGACCGAGGTCGGCCGCGGCGTCATGCAGGGCGCCGCCGGCGACGATCAAGCGCGTGACGCTCGAGCTCGGCGGCAAGTCGGCGAACATCGTCTTCGCCGACGCCGACCTCGAGCGGCGGCCGCCGCCGCGCCCGTACGCCGTCTTCGACAACGCCGGCCAGGACTGCTGCGCCCGCTCGCGCATCCTCGTCGAGCGAAGCGCCTACGACCGCTTCGCCGACCTGCTCGTCGACGCGACCCGCAGCGTCAAGGTCGGCGACCCGCCGACGAGGCGACCGAGATGGGCCCGCTGATCTCCGCCGCAGCACCGCGAGACCGTCGCGAGCTTCGTCGACGCCGAGCCGCTCTTCCGCGGCGACGCGCCCGACGGGCAAGGGCTACTGGTACCCGTGCACGCTCGTCGAGGCGACGAACGACGACCGCATCGCCCGCGAGGAGGTCTTCGGCCCGGTCGCCGCGCTGATCCCGTTCGACGACGAGGCCGACGCGATCCGCATCGCGAACGACACGCCGTACGGCCTCTCCGGCTCGATCTGGACGCAGAACGGCGCCCGCGCACTGCGCGTCGCGCGCGCGCTCGAGACCGGCGTGCTGAGCATCAACTCGAACAGCTCCGTGCGCGTCTCGACGCCGTTCGGCGGCTTCAAGCAGTCCGGCTTCGGCCGCGAGCTCGGCCTGCACGCGCTCGACGGCTACTCGGAAGTCAAGAACGTCTACTACTCGACGGAGGGCTGATGGCGACGTCTCGACGGCAAGGTCTGCGTGATCACGGGCGCCGGCGGCGGGATGGGCCGCGAGGCCGCGATCCTCTTCAGCGACGAAGGCGCGCAGGTGTGCGCCGCCGACGTCAACCTCGCCGCCGCCGAGGAGACGGCGCCGCACTGCCGCGACGCGTTCGCCCACGAGGTCGACGTCGCCGACGAGGCGAGCGTCGAGGCGATGATGGACGCGACCGCGACGCTACGGCGGCATCGACGTCCTCTACAACAACGCCGGGATCTCCCCCAGCGACGACGCTTCCGTGCTCGACACGGGCGTCGAGGCCTGGGACCGCGTGCAGGCCGTGAACACGAAAGGCGTCTTCCTCTGCTGCAAGCACGGCATCCCGTATCTGCGCGCGCGCGGCGGCGGCTCCGTGATCAACGTCGCGAGCTTCGTCGCGATCGTCGGCGCCGCGACCAGCCAGATCTCGTACACCGCGTCGAAGGGCGCCGTCCTCTCGATGACGCGCGAGCTCGCGGTGCAGTTCGCGCGCGAGAACATCCGCGTCAACGCCCTCTGCCCCGGTCCCGTCGAGACTCCGCTGCTGCTCTCGATCTTCGGCGACGACCCGGCGGCGCTCGAACGCCGCCGCGTCGCACTGGCCGACCGGCCGGCTCGCCAAGCCGCGCGAGATCGTGAACGGCGCGCTCTTCCTCGCCTCCGACGAGTCGTCGTACGTGACGGGCTCGACGTTCCTCGTCGACGGCGGACTGACGGCCGCCTACGTCACGCCCGAGTGATGCGCATCTGCCTGATGCTCGAGGGCCAGGAGGGGGTCGAGTGGGAGCAGTGGGTCGCGCTCGCAACGCGCCGCGGAGGCTGCCGGGCTCGACGGCCTCTTCCGCTCCGACCACTACCGCTCGATCGTGCGCGGAGACCCGGCCGGCTCGCTCGACGCGTGGACGACCCTCGCGGCGCTCGCCGCTCGGACCGAGCGCCTGCGACTCGGCACGATGGTCTCGCCGGTCACGTTCCGCCCCGCGTCGGTGCTCGCGAAGAGCGTCGCCACCGTCGACCACATCTCGAACGGCCGCGTCGAGCTCGGGATCGGCGCCGGCTGGTTCGAGGCCGAGCACGAGACGTACGGCTTCCCGTTCCTGACGTCTCGCGAACGGCTCGACGAGCTCGACCGGCAGCTCGCGGAGATCACGCGGCAGTGGACCGAGGCGCCCGACGTCTGGCCGAAGCCCGCGCAGCAGCCGCATCCGCCGATCATCGTCGGCGGGCGCGCGAAGCCCCGCACCGTCCGCGCCGCCGTTCGCTACGCCGACGAGTACAACACCGTCTTCCCGACCGTCGAAGAGGCCGCCGGGCGGCGCCGGATCCTCGACGAGGCCGCTCGTGAGGCAGGACGCGAGCCGCTGCGCTTCTCGATGATGCTCGGCTGCGTCGTCGGGTCGCGACCAGGGCGAGGTCGACGCCCGGCTCGCTCGCTATCGGGAGCTGATCTCGCCGGAGCCGCCGCCGATCTCCGGGACCGTTCGCGGAAGTCGTCGAGCGGCTGCGCGAGTACGAGGCGGTCGGCGTCGAGCGCGCGATGCTGCAGCACCTCGTCCACGAGGACGTCGACATGGTCGCCGTCCTGGGCGACGTCGCGGCCGGTCTACGCTAGACAGGTGCGACTCTTCGTCGTGCGCCACGCCGAGGCAGCGCCCGGCGAACCGGATGAGCTGCGGCCGCTGACCGAAGCGGGCCGCGCGGCGGCGCGCGCACTGGCCGCGCGCCTGGCGCGGGAAGACGTCGAGCTGGTGCTCGCGAGCCCACTGCTGCGCGCGCGCGAGACCGCGGGCGAGATCGCGCGCACGGCGCGAGCGCCGCTCGAGGTCGACGAGCGGCTCGCGCCGGGCGCGACCCCCGACGGCGTTCGCGCGGCGGTCGGCGGACGCGGCGAGACGGTCGTCGCCGTCGGCCACCAGCCGGACTGCGGTGAAATCGTGCTGGCGCTCACCGGCCGGGTGGAGCGCTTCAAGCCCGCGGCGTTCGTCGAGGTCGAGCTCTGACCGCCGTCACGGTCAGCGGGCTGCGGAAGAGCTACGGCGATCTCGAAGCCGTGCGCGGCATCGACTTCACGATCGCCGCCGGCGAGGTGTTCGGCCTGCTCGGCCCGAACGGAGCGGGCAAGACGACGACCGTCGAGATCCTCGAGGGCTACCGCCGCCGGGACGGCGGCACGGTCGAGGTGCTCGGCGCGGACCCCCAGCGGGCGGGCCCCGCCTGGCGCGAGCGGGTCGGCGTCGTGCTGCAATCGTCGTCGCTCTATCCGAACCTGACGGTTCGCGAGAGCCTCGACGTGTTCGCCGGCTACTACCGCTCACCCCGCGACGCCGCCGAGGTGATCGAGATCGTCGGCCTCGCCGAGAAACGCGATGCGCGTGTGCGCACGCTGTCGGGCGGACAGCAGCGGCGACTCGATCTCGGGCTGGCGCTGATCGGCGACCCGGATCTGATCTTCCTCGACGAGCCGACGACCGGCTTCGATCCGGGCGCGCGCCGCGCCGCGTGGGAGACGATTCGCAACCTGCGCGCGCTCGGCAAGACGATCTTGCTGACCACGCACTACCTCGACGAGGCCGAGCAGCTCGCCGATCGCGTCGCCGTGCTGCGCGACGGCGTGATCGTGCGCGAAGGCGCGCCGGCGGAGCTGACCGGCGGCGCGGTCGAGACCGAGATCCGCTACCGCCTCGGCGGCGAGGAGATCGTCGAGCGAACACGGGAGCCGACGCAGCGTCTGCACGAGCTGACCGCCGAGGCGCTCGGCCGCGGCGAGGAGCTCGACGAGCTCGAGGTGCGCCGGCCGACGCTCGAGGACGTCTACCTGGAGCTGACCGGCGAATGAGGCTGTTCCTCCACGAGATCCGCACCGAGCAGCTGCTCTTCTGGCGGAACCGCGAGGCGGCGTTCTTCACGTTCTTCCTGCCGATCATCTTCTTCCTGATCTTCGGCTCGATCTACGGCGACAGCATCATCACCAAGGAGCACATCCAAGCCGCTCCCTTCCTCCAGGCCGGCATGATCGGCTACGGCGTCGCGTCGACGGCGTTCGCGGGGCTCGCGATCACGATGGTGATTCGCCGCGAGAGCGGCGTGCTGAAGCGGATCCGCGCCACGCCGCTGCCGGCTGCGACGTACCTCCTCGCCGTCCTCGGTCTCGACCTTCCTCGTTTTCCTCGTCGAGGCGACGCTGATCGTCGTAATCGGCCGCCTCCTGTTCGACATCGCGTTCCCGGACCGGCTCGGCTCGCTGTTCGGGGCGCTGGTGCTCGGCGCTGCCTGCTTCGCCGCGATGGGCCTCGGCCTGACGGCCGCCGTGCGCTCGGCCGAGGGGGCATCGGCCGTGGTCAACTTCGTCTACCTGCCGATGGCGATCATCTCCGGCACGTTCTTCTCGCCGAAGGGGTTCCCGCCGTTCCTGCGGGCGATCGCCGACGTGCTGCCGCTGACCTACTTCACCAAGCTGACGCGCGACGTGATGGTCCGCGACAAGCCGCTCTGGTCGGAGGGCGGCTCGGTCGGCGTCGTGCTGCTGTGGGGGGCGATCGGGCTGGTCGGCGCCGTCCGCGGCTTCCGCTGGCAGCCGCGTGAGCGCTAGCTCGACGGCGTCGAGCATGCGCTTGGCCTGACGCTCCGCGACCGCGTCGAGCCGAGCCGGCCAGGCGGCCGAGCAGGCCGGAAAGCGCGAGCTCCGCGTCCCAGCGCATCACCGTCTCGGCGTCGTCACCGGCGAGATCGAAGGTCGAGGTCACGTCGGCGCCGCCACCGTGCGCGTGCAGCGCCGCGTGCTCTCCGGGACGGCGCTCGACCACCTCGAACCGGATCGTGATGCTCGGCGCGAGCGGCAGCGGCGGCTTCACCTTCGCCTCCCAGTGGTCGGCGTCGACGACGCGGTGCCCGCGGGCGCCGGGCAGCGCCGAGAGCGATCACGTCGGGATCGACGAGCAGCTCGAAGACCCGCTCGGGCGGCGCGGCGAACCGGCGTTCTCCGGTGACAACGGTCATCCTGCGACGGTAGCGATCGCTCAGCGCGTGAGCGTCACCTTCGACAGGCCGAGCGGACGGTCGAGGTCGATGCCGCGCAGCCGCGCGAGCCGCATCGCCGCGAGCTGGCCCGGGACGACACGCGACAGCGGGCTCAGCCACTCCGGGCACGCCGGGCAGCGAGCGGAAGCGCGACGTCGGCGCGTGCGAGCAGCTTCTGGTCGTCCGAGGTGACGATCAGTCGGGCGCCGCGCTGCGCGACGCCGTCGATCGCCTCGGCGATCGAGGCGCACGCCGGCCCGGACGGCGCGACGGCGAACACGGGCCAGCCGGGCGCGACCGCGGCGACCGGGCCGTGCATCAGGTCGGCGGCGGAGTACGCCTCGAAGAGGAGGCCCGACAGCTCGCGGATCTTCGAGGCGATCTCGAACGAGGTGCCGTAGTTGACGCCGCGCGCGACGACCGTGCCGCCGTCGAGCAGCTCGAGCGCCTCGGCCGAGGCTCGCGACAGCTCGAGCTGCGCGCCGAGTTGCGCCGGCACGTCGTCGAGCTCGGCGAGGCCCGGCCCCGGTCGTGGCCGCGAAGAGCAGCGCGATCGCGCCGAGCGAGTTGATGTACGTCTTGGTCGCCGCGACGGCGTGCTCGTCTCCGGCCTCGAGCGGCAGCACGGCATCGCTCGCGACGGCGAGCGGCGAGGCAGGGTCGTTGGTGATCGCGACCGTCGGCCGGCCCTGCCGGCCGCGCCTCGTCGATCACCGCCTTCACGTCCGGCGACTCGCCCGACTGCGAGATCCCGACGACGAGCGCGCCGTCGAGCCGCGGCGGCTGTTCGTAGAGCGTGTAGAGCGACGGCGTCGCGAACGCGACCGGAACCCGATGGGCGCGCCCGAGCACGTACTGCGCGTAGCGCGCGGCATTCGACGAGCTGCCCCGCGAGGCGATCAGGATGTACTGCACGTCCGGGCGCCGGAAGAGCGACGCGATCGCCTCGGCTTCGCGCGCTGGCGGTCGAGCAGCCGCGCCAGCGCCTCGGGCTGCTCGGCCAGCTCGCGCCTCGAGATGCGATCGTCACGCCGGCACCACCTTCGCTCAGCAGGTCGGCCGACTGCGTCGAGCGACGCGCGGCTGCCGCCGTATGTCGACGACGTAGCCGCGGGCGCGCGCCGGGTCGCCAGACCGGCAGCCCGGTCTCGATGACGATCGCACCGTCGACGTCGGCAGCCGCCTGCATCCACGGATGCCGGTGCGCGTCGCGCACGACGTAGACGTCGGCCGCGCGGGACCGGCTCGCCTTCGCGGACGATCTCGCCCTGCGAGCGAGTGCTCGGCCTCACCCGCGGCGATGTTGGCGCGCGGCCGCAGCTCGACGATGCGCGGCGCCGGGCCGCAGCCTCGTGTCACCGACGCGCAGAGCGCCCGCCGGGCGGCATCGGCGGCACTCGCGCGATCGGCGATGCCGCGCAAAGGCCGCGCCCACGCGGCGACGCGCGGCACCCGGGCCGCCGCCTCCGCGAGCCGCTCCTCGGGGACACGGGCGACCAGCGCGTCCCGGACGCGGATCACGTCCTCCTCGCCGAGATCGTGACCGATGCAGAGGGCGTCGACGCCCGCATGCGAGCGCGCGCACCGCCGATTCCTCGATCCCGACGGTCGCGCTGACCGCCTTCATCTCGAGTGCGTCGGCGAGCACGAGCCCGTCGAATCCGAGCTCTCCGCGCAGCAGGCCTGCACGATGCGCGGGCTCAACGTCGCCGGAGCGTCGTCGAGCGCGGGCACGCGGACATGCGCCGTCATGATCGTCTGCACGCCGGCTGCGATCGCGGCACGGAACGGCACCAGGCCGTCCTCGACGTCGCCGCATGACGGTGGGCAGCTCGAGGTGCGAGTCCTGTTCGGTCGCGCCGTGCCCGGGGAAGTGCTTTGCGCAAGCGGCGACGTGCCGCGACTGCGTGCCCGCGGACGTAGGCCGCAACGTGGCGGGCGACGAGTGCAGCGATCCGAGCCGTATGCGCGCGCAGCCGATGACGGGGTTCGCCGGCACGTTGACGTCGGCGACCGGCGCGAGGTTCCAGTTGACGCCGAGCCGCCGCCGAGCTCGGAGGCGATCGAAGCGGCGACCGCCTCGGTCGTCGACGGCTCGTCGAGGATGCCGAGCGCGGCGCCGCCGGGATACGAGCTGCCGGTCTGCCACTCGAGCCGCGTCACGTCGCCGCCTTCCTCGTCGATCGCGAGCAGCACGTCGTCGCGCTCGACCGAAGCGACGCGCAGAGCGCCGCGAGCTCCTCGAGCGAGGGCACGTTGTACGCGAAGAGGACGAACCCACCGCCGCCTTCGGCGACGAAGCGCCGAGCCCAGTCGGGAAGCTCGGCGCCCGGGAAGCTCGGGAAGATGCACGCCGCGGCGAGCCGCTCGCGCTCGCTCATCCGCGCACCGCTCCGGCGGTCAAGCCCGAAGGCGATCTTGCGCTGGACGAGCAGGAAGAAGATGACGACCGGGATCGCCGTCAGCGTCGAGGCGGCCATCAACGCGCCCCAGTCGGTGTGGCGGCTCGTCCCGAGGAAGTACGAGAGCCAGACCGTCACGGTCTGCTTCGACTGGTCGTTGAGCAGCACGCGCGCGAAGATGTACTCGTTCCACGTCGTGATGAACGCGAACACCGACGTCGCGACGAGGCCCGGCGCCATCAGCGGCAGCAAGATCTTCACGAAGACTCCGAGGCGCGTCGACCCGTCGACCATCGCCGCCTCCTCGAGATCCTCTCGGGATCCCGAGCAGGAAGCCGCGCAGCGTCCAGACGCAGAACGGCAGGACGAACGTCATGTAGGTGACGACGAGACCGGTCAGCGCGTTCGTCTGGTGGTAGCGGGCGAGCACGACGTAGAGCGGGATGATCAGCCCGACCTGCGGCAGCATCTGGATCCCGATCACGAGGACGATGAAGAGCTTCCGCCCGGTGAAGCCGTAGCGGGCGAGCGCGATCGCCGCCAGGAACGCGAGCACGATCGAGATCGCGACGGTCACCGAGACGACGATGAGGCTGTTCTTCACGTCCTCCCAGAAGAACGGCTTGTTGATCGCGTCGCGGAAGTGCTGCAGCGTCGGATGCAGCGGGAACCAGGTCGGCTTCAGGCTGACGATCTGGTCGTCCGACTTGAACGCCGTCGAGATCATCCAGAAGACCGGGAAGACCATCACGACGAAGACGGCGAGCCCGACGATGTTCCAGCCGGTCTGCCGGGCGCGACGGCCCTTGCGGCGACGAGCGCTCACTGCGCCTCTCCGATCCGAACCATCTTGCGCACGTAGAAGACGCTCAGCACGGCCACGATCAGCAGCATCAGGATCGAGATCGCCGCGCCGCGCCCGAAGTCGCTCTTCAAGTAGCCCTCCTCGAAGAGGTAGATGCTCATCAGGTAGTTGCCGGTCGTGATCTTCGACTGGCCGATCAGCAGGTACGGCTGGGTGAAGACGCCGAAGTCCCAGATGATCGAGAGGCTCGTGAGGATGAGCAGGATCGGCCGGATGATCGGGAGCGTGACGTCGAGGAAGACCCGCCAGGACGCCGCGCCGTCGACCTCCGCCGCCTCGATCAGGTCGCGCGGTACCTGCGCCAGGCCGGCGTAGAGCGTGATCACGACGAACGGCAGTCGCGCCCCAGACGATCAGCACCGTCGAGAGGCTGAGTTGCGAGAAGGTCGTCGCGTACCAGTCGTGCTGGTAGAAATCGCCGAGGTGCAGCCGCCGTCAGGACGTAGTTGACGACGCCGTTCTGGAAGTTCGTCATCCAGTAGAAGATCTGGACGGCGACGACGACCGGCATCGACCAGACGAGGACGAGCCCCGACGACAGGAGGATGCGCACGGCGGCGCTGACTCGCACGAGCAGCAGCGCCATCAGCGTCCCGAGCCCGATCGTCAGCGAGACGTTCGCAATCGTGAAGATCGACGGTGCGGAGCAGCGTTCGCCAGAAGACCGGGTCGTGCAGGACCGAGCTGTAGTTGGCGAGCCCGACGGAGACGCCCTGGTGGCGGATCAGCTCGAAGAGGCCGTAGCGCTCGGTCGACAGCTTGCCGAGCCAGTAGAGCGGGTAGCCGAGGATCACGGCGGTCGCGAGGATCACCGGCGCGACAGCGCGTACGGGATCGCCGCCGCGAAGCGTTTGGCGCCAGAAACGGCGACGCCGCCGAGACCGGAAGAGCGTGGTCTCGGCGGCGACAGCCGTAGGGCTTGGATCGTGCACCGGGTTACGACTGGTTGAGCACCGATGCGATGTTGTCGCTTGCCGACGCAGCTGCCTGCTTCACCGAGAGCTTGCCGGTGAGGATCTGCCCCAGCATGTTCGTGAGGATGTTCCCGTTCTCGACGTCGACCCAGTGCTTCGCCGTCGGGACGAACCAGCTCCGGGCCGCAGCGCGCTCGTTGACGCTCCCACCGAGCAGGTTGGTCGCGTTCGGGATGTTGCCCTTCGCCTGGAGGCCCTTCTCAGCAGCTCGTCGAGGTGAAGTCCTTGATCCAGTCGGACGCGAGCGACTTGTTGGAGCTCGTGACCGGAACTGCGAGGTCGGAGCCGCCGAGGAAGCCCGGGATCGACTGACCCTTGACGTGGCCCGGCATCACGAACTGCGCCGTCGAGCCCGTGTACTTCTTGCCGACGCAGCAGGTGTACCAGCTCGGCCCGACCATCGAGGCGGCCTGGCCCTGTGCGTAGACGTCGTACGGGTTCGGGCGGGTCCCGTCGTTCGTCTTCGACGCCCGCGAGGTCGCCGCGAAGAAGTTCTTGTACGCGGTCAGCCCGGCGATCGACTTCGGCGAGTCGAGCAGGCCCTTCCATGTGCCGCTGACCTGCTGAGCGATGCCGCCGCCGTAGTCGAAGACGAAGGCCATCGCGACATACCAGTCCTCGCCCGCGATGTAGACCGGGCGAGAAGCCCTTGGTCTGGTTCTTCGCCATCAGCTTCTTGGCGTCGGCCGCGTACTCCGCCGTCGTCGCCGGCAGCTTCTTGATGCCGGCCTTCTGGAACAGGTCCTTGCGGTAGGTGACGACGCGCGAGCCCGCGTAGTACGGGACGCCGTAGGTCTTCCCGCCGAAGGCTCCCGAAGCGGCGAGGCCCTTCAGCCAGTTGGCCGAGTTGTCGAAGCTCGACTTGTCGAGCGCCGAGAACGCGCCCGCCGCCATGTACTTCGTCATCTCGGTGTTGCCCATCTCGATCACGTCAGGCCCGCCGCCGCCCGCGAGGGTGGCGTCGAACTTCTGCAGGTGGTCGGTCCAGTTCTGGTACTGGACGTTCACCGTCGTGCCGGGATGGTCGGACTGGAACTTCTGATTCGGCGGCAGCGACGAGATCCGGCCAGCCGGACTGCGCGTCGACCTGCAACCAGACGGTGATGCTGTTCGCCGTCGTCTTCTTCGTCGCACCCGAGGTCGCGGCGGCAAGCGCTGCGGCAAGGACGACGATGAGACCGAGAGCGACGATGCTGCGTCTCTTCATCTGGATCCCTCCAGAGTCAGGCGGCCCTGTCGCTCACTGCGAGTCCCGGCGCCGCTCGTTTGGTCAAGACCACTTCTCACTCGGGCGCCATGCTCGCACAGTGGATAGGGAGATGTCAATACCAATTGTTCACCTTTCGTCGTGCGGTCAGCGGAGAACAACTGGGGCGATCTCCAGGGGTTGCGCGGGCCGGCCGCCGAGCCCGAGCTCGGTACTCGAGCCGGTAGCGGTCGCCGCGGTATGTCGAAGTCGTGAACTCGACGACGTCGCCCGTCGTCGAGCGGGTCACGCGTTCGAAGAGCAGAGCCGGGGAATGTAGCGGGACGCCGAGCGCGGTCGATTCCTCGTCGTTCGTCACGGTCGGCTCGACGGTCTGGGTGCCACCTGCGATCTCGATCGAGTACCGGTCGACCAGCAGGTCGTAGAACGAGTTCTCCTCGAGGTCGCGCGCGGTGAGACCCGGCACGAGGGAGGCGCGGACGTTGAGCAGCTCGATCGCCATCGGCTCGCCGTCGGCGAGGCGCAGCCGCTTGGCGGAGACGATCGGCTCGGACGGCGACACGTGCAGCAGGCGGCCGAGGCGGGCTCCTGCGGGCACCACCCGAAGCTCGATCGTGCGACTCGCCGGGCGTGAGCCCGCGCGCCCGCATGTCGTCGCTGAACGAGCTGGCGTCCATACCCTTGGCGACCTTCGGCTCGGCGACGAAGGTCCCGGCGCCGCGGCGGCGCACGAGATACCCCTCCCGGACGAGCTCGTCGAGCGCGGCCCGGACGGTGAGCCGGGAAACGCCCAGGTCGACGCTCAGCTGGCGCTCGGACGGAATCGCGGCGCCGACTGCGAGCGACTCGATCAGCTCGAGGACGCTCTCACGAGTCTCGCGCTGTTTCGTCACCGACGCCCGCGTACGCCGGGGGCGGCGCTGCCGGTCAGGCGCGAGACCGGTCGCCGGATCGAAGTAGTGGAAGCGGCGTGGGTCGACGGCGAGCTCGAAGCATCTGCCCGACACGCGCGGTCGTCTGGGCGTCGACCCGGGCCGTGAAGAGGGCGCGCGCGTCCGGCAGCCTGCCGGCGGCTGCAGCCTCGACGATCTCGGCCGTGATCGGGGCGGCGTCGACATGGAAGAAGATGTGGACGTCCGACCCGAGCTCCTCGAGCACCTCGATCCGGACGCAGATCGTCGGCAGTCCGGGCGCGAACGAGGCGTCCTCGAAGGTCTCCGGACTGATGCCGAGCACGACCCGCTCGGCGAGGCCCGCGGGCGGTCGGCCGTCGGCGAAGGGGAGGCGAAACTCGCCGAATTGCACGCCGCTTCGGTCGACCGTCGCCTCGACGAGGTTCATCGCCGGCGAGCCGATGAACGCCGCGATGAAGAGGTCGTCCGGCCGCTCGTACAGCTGCTTCGGCGTATCCACCTGGAGAAGCTTGCCGCCGCGCATGACCGCGACGCGCTGCCCGAGGGTCATCGCCTCGGTCTGATCGTGGGTCACGTAGACGGTAGTGACGCCGAGCCGCTGATGAAGTTGGGCGAGCGACGCTCGCATCCCGACGCGAAGCTTCGCGTCCAGGTTCGAGAGCGGCTCGTCGAGCAGGAACGCCTGCGGCTGCCTGACGATCGCCCGGCCCATCGCGACGCGCTGGCGCTGGCCGCCGGAGAGCTGCGCCGGTCGGCGGTCGAGCAGCTCGGAGAGCCCGAGCAGCTCCGCGACGTCGTCGACCCGCTTGGCGATCTCCGGCTTCGGTGTACCGGCGTGCCTTCAGCCCGTAGCCGATGTTCTGGCGGACCGACATGTGCGGGTAGAGCGCGTAGCTCTGGAAGACCATCGCGACGTCACGGCTGCGCGGGGCGAGGTCGGTGACGTCGCGCTCGCCGATGAAGATCTCGCCGTCGGTCACGTCCTCGAGCCCGGCGATCATGCGCAGCAGCGTCGATTTGCCGCAGCCCGAAGGCCCGACGAGGACGAGGAACTCACCGTCTGCGATCTGCAGCGAGACGTCGTCGACGGCGGTGACGCCGCCGAACAGCTTGCTGACCGCTGTAGAGCCGGATCTCGGCCATCGGCCGAAGATGGTATAGACCAACTCGGCGGTTCACAAGCCGAGTTCTGGCGAAAATCTCGCGAACTGGTATTGACCACAGCTGGCAAACCCTCGTAGACTGACGCGATGAGACTCGGAGTCGATGCTTCACTGGTCGACGGCCGGCTGCTGCCGGGGGACGTCGAGGTCGTCGACGGGTCGATCGCGGGCGTCGGCCTCGGTGGCGGTCGCGGACGCGGTATCGCGGTGCCGGGGTTCATCGATCTGCAGGTCAACGGCTTCGGCGGCGTCGACTTCCTCGACGCGGACTGCCGACGGTTACCTGCGCGCAGGCGCAGCGCTGCTCGAGAGCGGCGTCACTGCGTACCTGCCGACGCTGATCACGAGCCCAGAGGACCAGGTGCTCGCTGCGATGCGCGAGGTACCGGTCGACGGAGCTCGGCCCCGCATCCTCGGGATGCATCTGGAGGGGCCGTTCCTCTCGCCGACGAGACTCGGCACCCACCAGGCCTCCGCACGGCGGGACCCCGATCCGGCGTTGCTGGAACGGCTTCTCGATGCCGGGCCGGTGCGGCTGATGACCCTTGCCCCCGAACTTCCGGGCGCCGGCGAGTTGATCGACCGCCTCCTCGAACGAGGCGACGACCGTCTCCCTGGGGCACAGCGACGCGACCGCCGAGCAGGCGAATGCGGCGTTCGACCGCGGCGCGCGCGCGTCACTCATCTCTTCAACGCGATGCGGCCGTTCCTGCATCGCGATCCGGGCATCGCGGGCGCCGCGCTCGCGCGCGATGATGTGATCGTCTCGATCATCCTCGACGAGATTCACCTCGCGCCCGAGACGGCGCGTGTCGCATGGCGTGCTGCAGCGGGCCGGATCGCGCTCGTCACCGACGCTATCACGGCCGCGGGCGTTGCCGACGGCGAGTACAGCTTCGGCAACTTCGACGTCTTCGTGCGACGAGGGCGACCGTTCGCGGCCCGGACGGCGTGCTGGCGGGGAGCGTCCTGACGATGATCGAAGCGGTCCGCAACCTGCATGCTCTCGGGGCGCCGCTGGAGGAGGCGATCGCGGCTGCGACCACGACGCCGGCCCGCGTTCTCGGTGAGCCCGATCTCGGCGTGATCGGCGTCGGCCTGCCAGCGGATCTGGTCGTGCTCGACGCCCAGCTCGAGATCGAACGCGTGCTCGTCGCAGGCACCGTGCACGTCGCGGTTCTGACGCCGGCTGAGAGACTCACTGGGATTGGAGCCTGGCACGCTGATCCTCATCGTCGGCGCGATCCTGCTGGCAGCGGTCGTCGCAGCGGCGATCGCCGGCAGGGCGGGAGTGCCGGTGCTCGTCGCGTTCCTGGGCCTCGGCATGCTGCTCGGCAGCGACGGCATCGGCGGCATCGACTTCTCCGACGCCCACCTCGCCCGCACCGTCGGGATCATCGGCCTCGCGATCATCCTCTTCGAGGGCGGCATCACGACGCCGTGGCGCGCGATCCGGCCGGTGGTCGTCCCGGCCGCGTTGCTCGCCACGGTGGGCGTCGTCATCACCGCCGCCATCACCGGGGCCGTCGCACACGCGGTCTTCCCGCTCTGGCTGGCCGGCGTCGTTCCTGCTCGGCGCGGTGGTCGCTTCGACGGACGCCGCCGCAGTCTTCTCCACGCTGCGCGTGACGAGCGTGCGCCGCCGCCTCGCGCGTGTGCTCGAGGCCGAGTCGGGAACCAACGATCCGATCGCCGTCGCACTCACGATCGGGCTGATCCAGTGGGTGGAGGACCGCTCGTACGGGTTGCTCCGACCTGCTCGGCCTCATCGCCCGGCAGCTCAGTGTCGGGCTGGTGGTCGGCCTCGCAGTCGGCGCGGCGGCAGCCTGGGCGATCGCCCGTTTACCGTCAGCCGCCGTGCAGTTCGGGCCGGTGGCCACGCTCGCGGCCGGCGCGATCGGCTTCGGCCTCGCCGACGTGGCAGGCGGCAGCGGTTTCCTCGCCGTCTACATCGTCGGCCTCTTCGTCGGCAACACGGCGACGCCGCTCCGGCGCTCGCTCGTCAACTTCCATGCCGGTCTCGCGTTCCTCGCACAGGTCGGCTTGTTCATCGGTGCTGGGCCTGTTCGTCTTCCCGCGGCAACTCGGGCCGGTGATCCTGCCCGGCCTCGCGGTCGTCGTGGTGCTGCTCTTCGTCGCGCGGCCGCTCGCGGTCTGGGTCTCGACGGCCTTCCAGGGCTTCGCGCCGCGCGAGCGAGCGCTGCTCGGCTGGGCCGGGCTGCGCGGAGCGGTCCCGATCGTGCTCGCGACGTACCCGCAGGCGGCAGGACTGCCCGAGAGCAAGACGATCTTCAACGCCGTGTTCTTCGTGGTGCTGGGCTCGGCGCTGATCCAGGGGCCGACGCTCGAGCCGTTCGCGCGGGCGCTCGGCCTGACCGGACACCGCGGCTCCTACGAGCCGCCGCTCGAGGTGGCGGCGGTCGACAGTCTGGGCAGCGGGCTGCTGGAGTTCGGGGTCGCCGGCGACTCGGCAGTCGTCGGCCGGCACGTCCGCGAACTCGGGTTGCCGCGAGACGCACTCGTGGCGGTGATCGTGCGCGACGGCGAGGCGGTTCCGCCGCGCGGCTCGACCGTGGTCGAGAGCGGCGACAGGCTGTACGTACTTTCGCGCAAGGAGAGCCGGCGAACGATCGAGCGCCTGTTCGACGCCTGGCGCCCGTCCTAGCCGAGCAACGCGCCGACCGTCTCGTCGCTCACCTGACCGAAGTCCGCGTACCACGCGCCCACGCTGTGAAAGGGCTCGGGCGAAATCAGGCACGACGACCTCGTCTACCTCCGCTTGCAGGGCGTTGCACGTCGAACGCGGCGCCACCGGCACGGCGACGACGATGCGCTCGGCGCCGCGGGTGCGCGCAGCGAGCACCGCCGCGCGCATCGTCGCCCCGGTCGCGAGCCCGTCGTCGACCAGGATCACTGTGCAGCCTGCGACATCGAACGGCGGGCGATCGCCCCGATAGCGCCGGCTGCGCCGCGCCAGCTCCGCCTCCCCTTTCTCGACGACCTGTGCGACCTGCTCGGGTGGCAGGCTCGCGGCGGCGAGCACGTCGGGGTTCACGACGAGGGCGCCGCCGCAGGCGAGCGCCCCCAGCGCCAGCTCCTCCTGTCCCGGCACCCCGAGCTTGGCCACGGGCAGCACGTCCAACGGCGCGCCGAGGCGCCGCGCGACCGCCGCCGCGACCGGCACGCCGCCTCGTGGAAGCGCGATCACGCAGATCCGTGCACTGCCAGCGTAGGAACGAAGCCGGTCACCGAGGAGCTCGCCCGCCTGGTTCCGATCACGGAACTGCGGGCGGCGGCTCATCCTTCGAGCGCAGTGCGATCGCGTTCGGTGAGCTCACGTTTCGCCCGGGCCACGGGGTCCCAGGCGACGACGACGGCACGCGCAGACGCCGCGACCTCCCCGTCCGGCGTCACGACCTGCTGCTCGAAGGTCACGCTGGTCTGACCGAGGGCGACGACGTCGGTTCGAATCGTGACCGCGGCCGCCGGATGGGTGATCTCCTGACGGAAGTCGATCGACAGGTGGGCGATCACCGTCGGCCAGTCCGCGAACGCGCCGACGGCGGCCGTGAGGTAGGCGTCCCGCGCTTCGTCGAGGAGAACCGGATAGGCCGCGTGGGTGAGGTGGCCGAGGACGTCGAAATCGGTCCACCGGGTCGGGATCCTGAGCTCGTGCACCGCGCCGCGACCCTATCGAGGCAGGGAATAGCCCACCGCACTTCAACCGTTGAAGCTGGTACAAAGGATGAAACCAGAAGGAGAGATGTTGTGTCGAACTTGCTGCTGATCCCACTAGAGGACAGCGTGGTCTTCCCGAACATGTCGGTGACGCTGGCGATCGACGTCGGTGAAGCCGAGCGCGTCTTCCTCGTGCCGGTGCACGAGGGCGAGTACGCGAGCGTCGGCACCGTGGCCGAGGTGTCCGGGGCGATGCGCCTGCCCGGTGGCGGCAACGCCGTCACCCTGTCCGGCCTGCACCGCGGCGTCGCGGGAGCAGCCAACACCGGTCCCGACGGACGCCTGCGCGTCGAGGTGACCGAGCACATCGACGAGGAGCCGCCGCGCGCGGCGACCGCGGAGCTCGAACGCGAGTACCGGGCCGTCGTCGAAGAGATTCTCGAACTACGCGATGCCGACCCGCGGATTCACGAGTTCGTCCGCTCGATCAGCGGTGCCGGCGCTCTCGCCGACACCTCGGCGTACGCGCCCGACATCGGCTTCGCCGACAAGGTGCGGCTGCTCGAGACAATCGATGTCGTGGAGCGGCTGGAGCTGTCGCTGCGCCTCCAGCACGAGCGGCTCGCCGAGCTCCAGGTGCGCCGGCGGATTCGTGAAGACGTCGAGTCAGGCGCGCAGAAGCAACAGCGGGAGTACATCCTGCGCCGCCAGATGGAGTCGATCCGCAAGGAGCTCGGTGAGGATGACGGGTCGGCGGCCGAGGACTACCGGACGAAGCTCGCCGAGATCACCCTCCCCGACGCGGTGCGCGAGCAGGTCGAGCGCGAGATCGCACGGCTCGAGCGGATGGGCGACCAGACCGGCGAGTCACAGATGATCCGCACGTACCTCGACTGGCTGTTCGCGGTTCCGTGGGGCGTCACGTCGGAAGAGCGCCTCGACCCGCAACACGCGCGGGAGGTGCTCGACGCGGACCATGCCGGGCTCGAGGACGTGAAGGAACGGATCGTCGAGTACCTGGCCGTTCGCAAGCTGCGTGAGGAGCGCGGCATCGAGGAGGACAAGCGCTCGGGCGCGATTCTGACGCTGATCGGGCCTCCCGGCACCGGCAAGACATCGGTCGGCGAGTCGATCGCGCGCGCGCTCAATCGTGAGTTCGTGCGCATGTCGCTCGGCGGCGTCCACGACGAGGCCGAGATCCGCGGTCACCGCCGCACCTACATCGGGGCGCTTCCCGGTCGGCTCGTGCGTGCTCTGCGGGACGCCGGAACGATGAACCCGGTGATCCTGCTCGACGAGGTCGACAAGGTCGGCGCCGATTGGCGCGGCGACCCGTCGGCCGCACTGCTCGAGGTGCTCGACCCCGCGCAGAACCACTCGTTCCGCGACCACTACCTCGATGTCGAGCTCGACCTGTCTCAGGTCGTCTTCATCGCGACCGCCAACGTCGCAGAGACGATCCCGGGGCCGCTGCTCGACCGCATGGAAGTGATCCGCTTCGACGGCTACACCGTCGACGAGAAGACGGCGATCGCCCGTGGCTACCTGTGGCCGCGTCAGCGCGACCGCAACGGCCTGCGCGAAGACGAGGTCGAAGTGAGTGACGCCGTGCTCGAGACGATCGTCGCCGAGTACACGCGCGAGGCCGGCGTGCGGCAGCTCGAGCGCGAGCTCGGCAAGCTGCTGCGCAAGACGGCGACTCGCATCGTCACCGGCGACGTCGAACCTCCGGTTGACATCGACGTGGAGCTGGTGCGCGACGCACTTGGTCGCCAGCGGTTCTTCCAGGAGTCGGCCGAGCGCACCGCAGTACCGGGTGTCGCGACTGGCCTGGCGGTGACCGGCACCGGCGGCGACGTGCTGTTCGTCGAAGCGACGACGATGAAGGGGTCCGACGGGCTCGTGCTGACCGGCCAACTCGGCGACGTGATGAAGGAATCGGCGCGCATCGCGCTCTCGTACATCCGCTCACACGCTGACGACCTCGGCATCGACGAGGAGGCGTTCGACGGCCAGTCGTTCCACGTGCACGTGCCGGCGGGAGCAATCCCGAAGGACGGCCCGAGCGCCGGTATCACGATGTCGACCGCAATCGCGTCGCTCCTCTCAGGGCGGCCCGTGAAGCACACCGTCGGCATGACGGGCGAGGTGACGCTGCAGGGCCGCGTGCTACCGATCGGCGGCCTCAAGCAGAAGGTGCTGGCCGCGCACGCCGCAGGCCTCACCGACGTGATCATCCCGGAACGTAACCGAGCCGATCTCGACGACGTGCCGGCGGACGTGAAGGCAGAGATGTCCTTCCACCCGGTGATGACACTCGACGAGGTGCTCGCGCTCGCACTCGAACCGGCCGCTGCAGCACATGCGCTGCCGTAGCTGCACGCCGATCCCCGAGGAGGTCCGCCGCGCGGCGGACCTCCTCGAGCGGCGCTGGACGGTCTCGATCATCTGGGCCTCGCACGAGGGCGCCGTCAGGTTCAACGAGTTCTCGCAGTCGCTCGGCTCGATCCCGCCCGCGACCTTGGCGACGCGGCTCGTCGAGCTCGAGGAGGCGGGGATCCTGGCGCGGGCGACGGTCGAAGGCCGGCCGCCGCGCACCGAGTATCGCTTGACCGCCCGCGGTCTGGAACTACGCGGCCTGGTCGTCGCGCTACGGCAACTCGCCGGCAGCTCTCAGCGCGGATAGTCGAGCGCCGGGTTCCAGTCGGTGCCGCGGCCTTCCGGCGTCGTGTCGAGGATCGCCCACACCGGCCACATGAAGTCGACGTGGCGCGGATGCAATCCGGCTGCGTTCGGCACGTTGAAGAGCTCGCTGCTCCAGAAATGGTGCACCTTGCCCCCGCGCCGGACGAAGACGTTCGCGATCGGAAGCTGATCGCCGTCGGCGGTCTCGGCGCGGTAGTCGCTGTTGTACGTACTGCCACCCGACGAGAGCAGCCGCGCGTGCCGCCACCCACGCACCCCGGCGTGCGCCGAGAAGCTCTCGACCGGCGCCTTCGCAACAGCGGCAAAGCTCACCTGCTGACCGAAGTGCCGGGCGGCACCGTCGATCGCGTCGATGATCGAGGTGCACGACGGGCAGGGAGTCGCGAGCGGCTCACCGTTGTCGCCGCGCAGGAACATGAAGCTGTAGAGGAACAGTGAATCGTGGTCGCCGAACAGTTCCGAAAGGCGAACCTGGCGCACCTTGCCTGCCGAGCCGTCCCACTCGTCGAACACGTAATCGGTCGGGGCTTCGCCGCCGAGCGGCAGCGTCCGACGCAGGGCCGCAGTCGCCTCGATGCGCTCGCGGAGCTCGACCTCGGCCGCGAGCAGCTCGTTTCGCGCCTCGCGGTACGCGGCGCTCTCGCCCGGGAAGAGGATGCCCTCGTCCGTCACTGACGCCAAGGCTACACAGCGCGAAATCGCAGCCGGGCGTGCCTGGGTCTGCATCGCACTTGTCCGCGCAGCGCCGCACGCGACGGGCGCCTCACCGACGCTGCCACGCGGGTGACCAACGGGGGCCGGGGCTAAAGTTGGGTCGCCCCGCCCCCGTAGCTCAGTGGATAGAGCAGCGGTTTCATCATGAGTCATACGAGATCCCGCCCGGGCCCGGACATGCGACTCGTCGGGAGATTCGTCTGGCTCCGCTCCACCCCGGTGGGCTGGCGGACGCACTCGTCGCCTCAGGCGACGAGGTGGCGGAAGTGCAGCCGTCGGCCACACCCGCGATCTCTGGAGAGGTGCGCGAGGAGATCCGCGCGCCGTGCGACGGCGTGGTTCTCGTCATCCTTCCTCGGGCTCAGCGCCGATCTGAGTTCTCTAGATCGCCGCGGAGGCTGCGGCGCCGGTGCAATGGAGCCCTCGACGCTGCGCTTCCGGGGAGGACAACGCACCGAGGGTCGCGGCCGCCGATTAGGCCGGCGCCGATCAGTGTGGCCTGGACGCCGACCAGACCGGCGACCGGGCCTGTGATGGCGACGAGAGCGGCAGGAGGCTGATCGAGATGAGCCAGTCGAGGCTGGAGACGCGTCCGAGCAGGGCGAAGGTACGTGTTGCTGCTTGATCGTCGCCAGATGATCGTGCCCGCGGTCTCGAGCGCGTTGAAGGTAGACTCGCGACATCACTGCAGGATCGTTGGCGAGGCCGTAGCCGACGACCGCGAGTGTGGCGAATGTCCAGCAGACGTAGATGGAGGTCATGTCCCGCTGCGGCTGTCCTGGCTGCCCATGAACGGGCGCTGCTGCGACGGCGCCGATGCCTCCTGCTGCGAGACGAGCCCGAGATGTCGTGGACCCGTCCAGCGTCGTTTGACGATGTAGGGGAGGAGCGACTTCGTCGCGCCCGAGGAAGGCGAGATAGGAGACGGCGGCCGACAGCGAGCGTTCCCCAGAGCCATACGTTGCGGCGCACGCACCGAGGCCGTCGGTGACGGCGTGCGATGCGTCGATCCGTGACCGTGCTGGGCATCGCCGACGCTGGCGGCAGTCCAGGAGCCGTGCTCGCCGAGAGCGAGGAATGACAACGGCGTCCAAGGCGAACGCGCCGCCAGAGGCCGACGAGCGACGACGAGCGCGCCGACCGAGAGCAGGGCCGTCAAGCCGAACGCGATCGGCCGGACGAATTGATCGAGCGAGTTGGCCACGCGAGAGATCGTTGGGATGGACGATCGCTGGCACGATCGCCTCGAAGCAGGGCGTGAAGAACGCGTGCCGACCCCGTAGACCGCGACGATCACCACGAGCTCCCAGAAGGCAGGCGCACGGTGAGCGACGAGCGCCGCGAGCGCGGCGACGACGAGCGCCGCGGCACCACGTCCGCGTCGAGCATGATGCAGCCGGCGATCGAAGCGGTCGCTGATCACACCGCGCGAGCAGCAGACACACGATCTCGGCACGGTCATCCCGATCCCGACGACGAGAGCGCCGCCGGCGCGTTCCACAGCTGGTAGGCCTGCCACGCGAGTGCGACGAGGAAGATGCCGTCCCCGAGCAGCGAGACGGTCATGCCCGCCCAGAGCAGCCGGAAGTCGCGCGGCTCAGCGGAGCGGAGGAGGTTGAGCCGGGAGAAGCCGCCTGGGCGGTCGAGCGCCTCGTGGCTATGCAGCATCGGAGTCGGGCTGTCGCCGGATCGCCTGCGTCGTGGTTCGGCGAGGAACTCGTTGAGCGAGTCCTTGCTCATCGGGCTCGGCGAAGAGGAAGCCCTGGCCGAGCGCGCAGCCGAGGGCTCGGAGCGACGGCGATCTGCTCAGACGCTCCTCGATCCCCTCGGCGACGACCTCCAGCTCGAGGCGCTCGCCGAGCGCGATGATCGCCGCCGGCGAGCCCGCTGTCGTGGCACCGCGGCCGAGGAACGAGCGATCCATCTTGAGGATGTCGACCGGGAAGCCGGCTCAGGTAGCTGAGCGACGAGTAGCCGGTGCCGAAGTCGTCCATCGCGATCCGGACGCCGAGCGCCTTCAGGTCGTGCAGGCGCTGGACGGCCGTGTCCGCGTCGGCGAGCATCACGGTCTCGGTGATCTCGAGGACGAGCGAGGCCGGCGTCGAGGCCGGTCGATCTCGAGCGCGTCGCGGACGTCGTCGACGATCGTGTCCGACTGCAGCTGCTTGACCGAGAGGTTGACGCTGATCCGTGAGGCGTGCTCGCGAGCGGGACGCGCTCGTGCAGCGCGGCCGCCTGCCGGCAGGCCTCGCTCGAGCACCCAGCGGCCGATCGGGATGATCAGGCCGGTCTCCTCGGCGAGCGGGATGAACTGCGCGCGGCGGGATCAGGCCGCGCGTCGGGTGCTGCCAGCGGAGGAGCGCCTCGACGCCGACGATCGACCCGCCGGTCGAGGCGGACGACCGGCTGGTAGTAGACCTCGAGCTGGTCGTTGCTCGAGCGCGCGCTGGAGCTCGCGCCGCAGCTCGAGGCGCTCGACGACGCGCTCGTGCATCGTCGGCTCGAAGAGCCGGTAGCCGCCCTTGCTGTCGCGCTTGGCCATGTACATCGCGACGTCGGCGTTGCGAAGAAGCTCCTCCGCGTCCTGCGAGACGACGTCGCGCGTCAGCGATGCAGATGCCGACGCTGGCGCGCGGGATAGACCTCCTTGCCGTCGATCTCGAACGGCGGCCTCGAGCGCGCCGAGGAGCCGCTCGGCGATCATCGCCGCCTCCTGCGAGCCGAAGACGCCGTCGAGCAGGACGGCGAACTCGTCGCCGCCGAAGCGCGCGACCGTGTCGGTCGGCCGGACGCGCCGTCTCGAGCCGCGCGCGCGACCTCCTGCAGCACGATGTCGCCGGCCGCGTGGCCGAGGCTGTCGTTGACCGTCTTGAAGTCGTCGAGGTCGATGAACATGACGGCGATCAGCGGGCCGCCGCGCGCGATCGCGCGTAGCGCGTGCGCGACGCGGTCGGCGAAGAGCGCGCGGTTCGCGAGGCCGGTGACCGGATCGTGGAATGCCTGGTGGGCGAGCTGGTCCTCGAACGCCTTCCGCTCGCTGACGTCGCGGCTGTTGAGGACGATGCCCGCGCACGTGCTCGTCGTGGAGCAGATTCGTGTGCTGCACCTCGAACTGGAGCCAGCGTCCCGTCTCGGTGCCTGAGCGAGCACTCGATCGCGTGCGACTCGGGTGCCGCGTCGGTGAAGCTGGCCGGCCTGCGATGAGCTGCGCGAGGCGCGAGCGGTCGCTCTTCGCGAGGAGGCGGTCGAAGACGCGTGCCCTCGATGTCGCTCGAGGTCGTAGCCGAGGAGCCGCTCGATCGACGGACTCTGGTAGGTGACGATGCCGTCGGCCGTCGAGCACGGTGATCAGGTCGCTCGAGTGCGCGACGAGCGAGCGGAAGCGCGCCTCGCTCTTCTGCGGCGGTGCAGGTCCTCGGCGAGCGCGGCGCCTCGACCGCGAGCGAGACCTGGGACGCGAGCGACCTCGAGCGAGTCGAGCGAGCTCGCGGGCACGGCGGCCGGCGGGCTGGACGACGAGGATGCCCTGGTCTCTCGCTCGCGCACCGAGAGCGGCACGACAGATCGGCGCCGCCGTGGCCGAGCCCAGAGCGCTGCCGAGACCGGCTCGGGAGGTAGCGACGAACTGGCCGACTGCTCGTGCGGCGCCGTCTGGCGCAACGAGCCAGGCCACGGTCTCGGGCCGAGAGCAGCCAGCCATCGCCTGCTCCGTTCGAGGCGGCCACCACCGGCGCCGTCGTCGGTGCGGAGCACGAGGCGGACCGGCTGAGGCCTCGCGATCAGGCTCGTGCGGACGGCCGACGGCGACGGCTCGTCTTGACGCTGCGCGCGCCCGACCGCCGCGACGAGCCGGACGCCTGCGCTGCGCAGCGTCACCTCGCGCGCCGACGGCCCGCTCCTCCTGGCGGACGAGCCAGGCCACGCGCAGCACGACGAGCAGGAAGAGAATCGGCCGAGCGCCGACGACTACGAGCTAGGTCGGGGTTGTGGATCTCCTCGACGAAGCGGATGCAGGGAGCGATCAGGCAGGCGAGCGCGAGCAGCACCAGGCGCGCGCGGCGTGAGCCGCTTCGCGGTGTCGGCCGCGGGCTCCTCGAGCGTCGAGCATCGACGGATGCAGCGCCGCTGCGCCCCAGAGCACGAAGTAGGCGATCCAGCCGACGTCGAGCTGAGCTGGTGGTTGTAGGAGCCGTGCGAGGAGCAGGTAGTTGTAGGCGCAGTCGACGGCGAGCAGCGCGACGATGCTCGCGACGAGCAGGTAGAAGGCGGGCGCTCGCTGCCCGCCTGCGACGGCGAAGCGGATCAGCCGCGGCCAGGAGCAGCACGTCGCCGAGCGGATACGCCGACCGACACGAGCTTGGCGAGGTACCGAGAGCCCCGAGAGGTGCAGGTTCGGGGCGATCAGGAACACCCAGAAGAGCAGCGCGAAGCCGACGGTGAGGATCGAGCGAGTCGAGACGCCCGCGCGGTCGCGCCGGCCGGGATCGCGCCGGCGCACGAGGAGCATCAGGCCCGAGAAAGAGCGCAGGGTAGACCGACAGGTAGATCGAATCGCCGAGCGACGGGAAGCCGACCGTGCCGCCGAGCAGCTCCGGGTAGCTGTACGTGTAGAAGTCACCGGCCACGAAGAGGAGCTGGCCGAAGAGCAGGAGCACCCAGGCCACGCGCGCGCCGCGGGCGGTGCAGCCGCACGCCCGACGCGATCGCGAGCGGCGAGCCGAGGCCGATCAGCGTTGATGAGCGAGCGCGTAGCCCTTGAACGGCGGCACGAAGAGGTAGGCGAACAGGAGGACGGCCATCACAACGAGGTACTGGATCCAGACGTCGGCGTGCGCGGCGCCGTCGTTGGAACGAAGCTCATGCGGCCCGTCCGCGCAGCGGGCTGGAGGTCGAACTTGCACGCAAGCCGTCCGAGGACATCGATCGAGCTGCGTCGACCTCCGCCGCGTGTTCGCGGCGGTGAGCTGGATCCGGAAGCCGACCTCGTTCCTCGGCACGAGCGGATACGCGGCGAGCGTGACGTAGATGCCCTGCTCGAACAGGAACTTGCCGACGGCGCCGATCTGCTCGGGTGCGCGAGCGGCACCTCGATGATCGGGAAGCCCGAGACGTTCGGCGTGTGCACGTTGAGCTCGTCGAGGCAGTCGAGCACGCGCGCGGTCTTCGCGCTAGAGGTCGGCGCGAAGCGCGTCGCCGCGCCGCTCGTTCACCTCGAGGCCCGCGAGCGTCGTGGCGAGCGACGCAACAGGCGAGGGGCCGGAGTAGAGGTATGGCGGCGCGGCCGTCTTGAGGAGCCGCTTCATCTCGGTCGGGCAGGCGATGAACGCGGCGAGCGACGAGTACGCCTTGGAGAAGCCCGGCGACGAGCACGATGTTGTCGTAGCTCTCGCCGAAGAGGCGAACGATGCTGTTCCCCGCGTAGCCCGTACGGGCGACGGCTCGCCGGGGCTGCGCTCGCCGATCACACCGAAGCCGTGCGCGTCGTCGACGTACAGGATCGCGTCGTGCTCGCGCGCGAGCGCCGCGAACGCCGTGAGGTCGGCGACGTTGCCGGTCATGCTGTTGACGCCGTCGATACAGATGAGTCGCGCGGACGACGTATCGGTCCGCAGGAGCCGCTCCAGCTCGTCGAGGTCGCCGTGCCCGAAGCGCTGCAGCGATGCGCCGCGCAGCGTCGCCAGCTCGGCGCCCTCGTAGATCGTCTTGTGCGCGCGGCGGTCGACGAAGACCGTGCCGCTCGCGGCAAGGAGCGGGATCACCGACGAGGTGGATCAGCGTGATCGTCGGCAGGACGAGCGCGTCGGGCGCGGCCGAGCAGCTCCGCGAGCTGCTCCTCGATCTGCTCGTAGAGGACCGGGCTGCCGAGGAGCCGCGACCAGCTCGGGTGCGTGCCCCAGCCCTCGAGGTACGGGGACGGCGGCGATGATCTCGGGATCGAGGTCGAAGCCGAGGTAGTTGCAGGAGGCGAAGTCCGCGAGCCAGTGGTCGCCGATCCGGATCATCCGTCCGGAGATCTCGTCGATCACCGCGTCGGTCATCGGGTTCGAGCGTTCGAGCTCGGCGAGATCCGAGCACGCTGCAAGCCAGCGAGCGACCCAGTCGTCAGACGCCCGACGACGATCTTCGCGCCGAGAGCCCGCCGCAGACATCGACCCTTTATCGGCTCTGTGCAGGGAAAGCTTTACGAGAATCGACGGCTCTCCCGTAGACGTCCTGGGACTCAGCGATGACGCGGTTCCTCGTCGAGCGCTTACCGACAGCAGAGGCTCAAGACCGGCCGAGGTGGCGGCTTCCCTCGGCGCGCATCGGTGCGGTCTCGATGGTCGCAGCGCTGAGGGAAGTCTTCTGGCTGCTCGTCCGCGGTAATGCCGCGGCGGGACAGCGGGCCGGTGACCGGTACGAGATCACGAGGACGAGAGGCGGCCGCGTCTACATCCGTTCTGCCGCCCGGCGCTCCGGTCGGGCCGGCCCTACCTAACGATCGGGACGTATCCCGTTCGTGCCGGACGCGCTCGCGTGGCGAGCGAGCTGGCGAGCTGCAGCCGGTCTGACGAACGGCTGTCTCGGAAATGCATCAGCCGGAACTCGCTGCGTTCACGACCGTCGTGCGGCGTGACGTACCGACGACCTTCGAGGTTACAGTGGATAGAACGCTCAGCCGAGCAAACCCGCATGGTTGAGCCAAATTGCCCCCGTAGCTCAGTGGATAGAGCAGCGGTTTCCTAAACCGCGTGCACAAGTTCGATTCTTGTCGGGGGCATTGCTACCGCGGCGCCCACCCCGGGAAGAACTGCCGAATGGGTGACGACAGCCACCTCGGCTTCGCGTAGAACCTCTCGGGTGAAGGCCGGCAGCGTGCTTCTCGCGACGGCCGCCGTCGCGGCTCTCATCACGACCGGCGCCGGAGGTGCCACGTCCGGCACGCCGCCGCTCCCAGCCCACTGGCCTGCGACCCTGCAGCTCGGCATGGCGGACTCGCCAGGCGGCGCGCGCGCGCTGCGGCGAGCTGCGCCGTTGGGGTTCCGGTACCAGTACCTCGCGGGCGGGGCGAACACCGGCTCGGGATGGTCGACGTGGAACCCGAACGGGTCGTTCGTAACTCGCTACGACACCGAGTCGTGGGCCGTCGGGATCATCCCTGTCTACAGCTACTACCAGCTCCTCCAATCGAAGCCGGTGGAGCCGGGCGGCGAGGACGCCGTCGACCTTGCGCACCTCGACGACCCGACCACGATGGCTGCGTACTGGGCCGACGTGCGCCTCTTCTTCCGGCGGGCGAACGGCAGGAAGCCTGTCGTACTCCACGTCGAGCCGGATCTCTGGGGCTACATCGAGCAGGCCGCTCGGAACGACAACGCCGCGACGGTCTCTGCGGTCGTGCCGGGGAACCTGCCTCAGACGGCGGCGGGATTCGCCCAGGAGTTCATCCGCCTCCGCGATGCCCTCGCGCCGAACGTGATCCTCGCCTACCACATGAGCGGCTGGGGGACGAAGCACGACATCGTCTACGAGAAGCCCCCGGCTGCGACGGTCGGGGCGTACGCGGCACACTCGGCCACGTTCTACCGGTCGCTCGGCGCGCAGTTCGACGTCTCCTTCGAGGACTTCTCCGACCGGGACGCCGGCTACTACCAGAACGTCGAGCACAACCCGAGGACGTGGTTCAAACCGGCCGACTTCGCGCGCCATCTGCTCTACGCCTCGACGTTCGTGCGCCTGGCCGGGATCCGGATGGTGGCGTGGCAGATACCGCTCGGGAACACCGTGATGCGGGCGGAGAACAACACGAACGACCACTACCAGGACAACCGCGTCCAGTGGCTGCTCGGACCGAACTCGCAAGCCCACCTGCGCGCATACGTGAGCGCCGGCTTCGTCGGCTTCCTCTTCGGCCGCGGCGCCGACGGCAACACATGCGCCTGCGACTTGGCGAACGACGGCGTAACGAATCCGGCGCCGATCGACGGCAACACAACCCGATCGATCTCGGCCGACGACGACGGCGGCTACTTCAAACAGCAAGCGCGCAGGTACTACAAGGCACAGCCACTCATGCTCCCGGGCTGACGCACTCGTGGCGCCTCGGGGTTCCTAATCGCTGTCTTCTTGCCTCGCCGCATGCCGCGGCGACTTCGAAGCGGATCTCGACAGCCGTCAGGCGTGAGGACGTTCGCACAAGCTAAGGAACCGCCGCATTTCTGATGACGCCCTTTGCCGGATCGCCGGTCTAGGATCGCAGCGTGAGTGCAGTCGACGTCGCGGTCGCCGTCGCCGATGCCTACGGCGTGCGCTGCGACAAGCCCGTAGTGCTGCGCGAAGCGTGGCACGTGCTCGTACACCTGTGGCCGTCGCCAGTCGTCGCACGCGTAACGAGCGGCGCCCGCGGCGTCAATCCGCACGATGTCGAACGGGAACTCGACGTCGCCCGGCACGCGGCTCGCGCGGGTGCCCCGGTCGTACAGCCGAGCGACCTGCTGCCACCCGGCCCCCACCGCCGCGACGGACACACGCTCGTCTTCTGGCACTACCTCGTGGAGACCGGTCCGCTTGAGCCAGCCGGCCCGGGCAAGGGCTGCGCGCAATCCACGACTCGCTCGCGGACTACGACGGCGAACTCCCCCGCGCTGGACGGGCCGAGGAAGTACGCGCGATGCTCGCGCCCTTCGCGCCTTCAGATGATGTCGAACTTCTGTGCGAACTCTCCTCGCGCGAACTTCCCGAAGGGCAGGCGCTGCACGGCGACGCGCACCTCTTCAACTGCATGCAAACCGCGACCGGGCCGATCTGGCACGACTTGGAAACGGCGTGCCGCGGCCCCCGCGAATACGACCTCGCCGCGCTCCTCCTGCAAGAGCGCTCGCGCGATCCACAGCCGGAGGCTCAGACGGCTGCCGCCGCCTACGGGCCCTACGACGCCGACCTCCTTGAGCGCGCGCTCCCGGTGTACGCCTCCTGGGTGGCGGCACCATTCATGGCCGCGGTCGCCCGCCGCCCAGACGCCGCACCAGCAGTCGAGCGCCAACTGCAGTTTCTACGACGCTTCCGCCACTAGCCCATCACCTCAGGGGCCTTCGCGAACACTCACGCAGTAAGCGGACCCCTCCTTTCAACAGCGCCGAACAGCAATCGACTACACGATCTACGAGGCCACGCACGGCTTCCGGGAGTTTGGGGTGCAAGATCCGGATGGGGCACGACGACATCGCGTTCGGCGAGCGCCGCGGTCGACTCGAACATCGCCGCAGCTCAGGCGTCATTCCGGAACACTGGCGCAGGCGAGATTCACGGCACTCCAGGAGATCGCGTGGAGTTGATCCCCGCTTCCAGAACCCATGCGGCCCAGCGTCGCAGCAGCTTGGGTGGTGAGTCAGCAGGCGCGACTATCATTGAGCCGTGGACGAGCAGTTGAAACGTGCCGAGGCAGGTGTCCTGGGTTGGATCGACCGGGACATCACGGGGCCGATGGCGGACTTCCAGGATCCGCGGCAAGAGTGGCGACGTCTGTTCTGGAGCTCTACGGCACGTTCCTGCTCGTGATCGTGGCCGCGGGCGGGGGGATGATGGGCGAAGCGTTCCCGAACACGATCACCCGCACGGCAGCGGTTGTCGCGCCGGGGCTGATGGTGATGGGGGTCATCATGTTCATGGGCAAGGTGTCGGGCGCGCACCTGAACCCCGCCGTCAGCATCGCTTTCTCGCTGCGCGGTGACTTCCCGTGGCGGCGGGTGCCGGGGTACGTGATCGTCCAGCTGATCGGGGCATCGCTCGCCGCGCTCTTCCTGCACGAGGTGATCAAGGTGTCGGCGAAGTTCGGCTCCAACTACCCAGCGAGCGGGTACTCGGGAGGTCAGGCGTATCTGATGGAGGCGCTGCTAACGCTGGGGCTCGTCAGCGTGATTCTCGGCACGGCCTCGGGTGCCCAGAACATCGGGATTTTCGGCGCGATCGGCGTCGGTGCGTATATCGCGTTGGCTGGCCTGTGGGGCAGCCCGATCTCCGGCACGTCGATGAACCCGGCTCGCACCTTCGGCCCTGACCTCGTCGGGCGCGACTTCGGCTCTTACTGGGTCTACGTTGCCGGTCCAATCACGGGCGCGATCATCGCTGTTGGGTTCGCCTACGTCCTGCGCGGCGCGGGTGGCGGCAACTCCGGTTCGGCCGCCGCCCAGGGCGACCTAGATACCGAGGTCGAGAAGCCGACTCAGTCCTGACAGGGGGTCGGGTTGCCGGCGCTTTGGCGACCCGACCGAACCGCGGCAGGGCTTGACGCAGATCGGAACGCTGTGAAGACCGAGGGGCGCTTGATGCGGCCATTTGGTTTTAACCGGCTAGCTCAGCCGAGATCCTTCGGGATGATGTACGCGGCGAGCACGGCGTCGGCCTCGGAGAGCCGCTGCCATGTTGCCGTCGGGAGAAGCGTGAGCGTCGCGAGCGCCGCCGTCGGGAACTTGGCCTCGAGCCGTGCGAGCTCGGGGCCGTTCGAGGCGACGAAGAGGGCGAGGTCGTCGAGTCCCGGGTTATGACCGATCAGCATCACCGACGCAATCTCGTCGGGTACGCCGTGCAGCCGCTCGAGCAGCGTGTCCGCGGAGGCGGCGTAGAGCTCCGGCTCGAGGCTCACCGCCGCGGTGTCGAGCACCGCCCGGACGCGCTCGA
>CAWJZZ010000007.1:0-66676 GCA_963847475.1 uncultured Actinomycetes bacterium
GGTAGCTGTCGGCGAGCACATACAACCGCGGCTTGACGACGCCGGCGCTGGCCGCGAGCCGCTCGACGAGCGAGTGCAGCGCGGGCGCTTCGCCCTCGGCCATCTCGCGGGCGCCGAGCATGCCCATCACGATCCGGTCGGCGTACGCGTAGATCGCAGCGGCGAGGAGGACGATCGAGCCGAGGAAGAGCAGTGCCACCCGGTAGCCGCCGAGCTGCAAGCCCGCGAACCCGAAGGCGACTCCGACGACGATCAGGATCGCCCAGACCTTGAGCACGTTCCGCAGCACGAGCAGATGCCGTCCCACGGGGATCGAGCTACGCGTCGTCGCTGCCGTCGGCGCCGTCGTCTTCGGCGAGGCCGCGCGGAGGCCAGTCGGGCTCGGGGGCATCGCAGCGCGACGAGCAATGCAGTGACGCGACGTTCTGGAGCGGGATCAGGATGTGGCCGTTCAACTCGACGTGCGCGACGTCCTCGAGATAGCAGTACGCCGTCAGGACGCCGTCCTGGTATTCGCCGCCGAAGAGGGCGATCTCGACCTGCTCGCCCTTGTACTTGTTGGTGTAGTCCTCCACCGCGCTGAGCCTAGCCGTTTCCCTCTTTCGTGTGTCTTGACTCGACGGCTCCGCGCGCCTTAGATGCGTCGGTCGAAGCAACGACCGGGAAAGGGAGCCACATGAGAGGAATGGCCGTTCTTGCCGCGTCGGCAGCGTGCCTGATCGCCGCCGCCGCGGCGCTCGCAGGGGAGCCGCCGTCGACCGTCGGCGCAGGGCCGGCACACGGACTGGCCCATTCACGCGGTGAGGCACACGGCGGCCACGGCGGCGGAGGAGGAGGCACTCCACTGCTCACCTTCCACGGCGGCCAGATCATGACGAGCGCGGCCGTCACGCCGATCTTCTGGGGCACGAGTTGGTCGGCCGGCAGCGCGACAGTCCAGGGGCTCGGGCAGTTCTACGGCGGAATCGGTGGCTCTCACTACCTGAACACCAACACCGAGTACACCGGCACGAATGGCCAGGTCGGAACGGCGGTAAGTGTCGGCGGGCCGATCATCGACAACTCCGCGGCGCCTAGGCGTGCGCCCCTGACCAGCGATATTGCGGCCGAGGTCGCGAAGCTGATCCCGACTCCGGTTGCGAACGGCTACTACCCGGTGTACACCGATCTTCCCCGTGGCCACGCCGGCTACTGCGCCTGGCACAGCTGGGCGACCATCAACGGCGTGCTGACGCAGTTCGCGTTCTTCTTCAAGCTCGACGGCGATCCGGGCTGCGACCCGAACGACACGCAGACCGGTCACAGCGAGGGACTGGCGGCGCTTGCGAACGTCAGCGGCCACGAGCTGAGCGAGGCGCTCACCGACCCGCACGGCGACGGCTGGCTCGACAACTCAGGCGCCGAGAACGCCGACAAGTGCGCGTGGACCTTCAGCGGCACGCCCGAGAACCTGGGCGGCACCGCTTGGAAGATCCAGGGCAATTTCAGCAACGCCGCGTCCGCGGCCCACAGCGGCTACGACGGCGCGGGCTGCATCGACAGCAAGTGATCGTCACTCGATGGGGAGAGGCTGGGATCCGGCCTCTCCCCATCGCTCTCCCGGCGCGGTCAGCCGCTCGTCCCGGAAGTGCAGTTCGATAACGGCGCAGTTCTCGATCGGATGGAACGGCTCGTCGCTCACGTGTGAGCGGAGAGCGCGCATCGTGCCGCCGTGCGAGACGACGAGCAGGCGTTCGCCGGGGTGAGCACGAGCGATGCGCTCGACGGTGGCGAGAACGCGGGCGAGGTGCTGCTCGCGTGTCTCGCCGTCGGGCCGCTCGATCCCGGGAAAGCGAGCCTCTTGCTCCGCCCGGGTCAAGCCCGACCACGCACCGACGTCGATCTCGCGCAGGCCCTCGTCGGCGATCACCGGGACGTGGTGCGGCTCGGCCACGATCTCGGCCGTCTCATGGGCACGCCTGAGGTCGCTCGAATAGACGGCGTCGAACGGGGTCTCCCGCAACTGGTCCCGGAGCGCACGCGCCTGTTCGCGTCCGGTGTCGTTGAGCGGCGGGTCGGCCCAGCCCTGCCAGCGGCCGTCGCGGTTCCAATCGGTCTCGCCGTGGCGTGCCAGAAGGATCGTCGTCACAGGCGCTAACGTAGCGCCGCGATGGACCTCGGCCTCCGCGACAAAGTCTGCCTCGTCACCGGGTCGACGTCAGGCATCGGCCTCGAGGTCGCCGCGCAGCTGCAGGCAGAGGGGGCTCTGGTCGTCACGTCGGGCCGCCGCGACGGCGGCGTCGGCCAGCTGCACGTCGCCGGCGATCTTGCCGAGCCGGGTCAGCCGGAACGGCTCGTCACGGCGGCGCTCGAGCGCTTCGGCCGCGTCGATTGCCTCGTCAACAACGTCGGCGGCACGGCGGTGCGCGCCCTTTCTGAGTTGACCGACGTCGACTGGCAACGCTCCTTCGAGCTGAACCTGATGAGCGCGATCCGCGCGACGCGGGCGGCGCTGCCGTCGCTCTGCGAGCACCAGGGCGTGATCGTGAACGTCTCGTCGACGTCGGCCAAGCGCCCGTCCGCGACGCTGCCCGAGTACTCGGTGATGAAGGCAGCGCTCCTCTCGTATTCGCGGCTGGTCGCCGACGTGTACGCGAAGGACGGGGTGCGCTGCAACGCGGTCACGCCAGGCCCGACCGCGACGGAGGCGTGGCTCGGCGACCAGGGTCTCGCCGCCCAGCAGGGCGACCGTGCCGCCGTGCTCGAGAAGGTCGGCGCAGGCCGGCCGCTCGGAAGGCTCGCCGAGCCCGAGGAGATCGCGGCGGTGATCGTCTTCCTCTGCTCCGCCCGCAGCTCGTACGTCACCGGCGCCGCCTGGTCGGCGGACGGTGGCACCGTCCCGATCATCATCTAGCGAGACGAGCCCCGAACGGCCACGTCCGGTGTCAGACACCTGTCGTGACGTGCAACAGACGTTCCACAAATGGCTTGATGCTGCGGTCCGCAAGCCTGGGCTCAACCGGGTCTGAAGCTACGCTGGCGCCTGATGCCCGATCTCGCCGGGAATGTTGCCGACGCCTTTGCCGAGCGGATTCGTGAGCTCGAAGAGGAATCGCTCTCGCCGCTTGCGGTGCGTTCCTACGAGACTCGCGGCCGCGAGCGGCCCGAGTCCGAATGCTCGGTGCGGACACCGTTCCAGCGCGACCGCGACCGGATCCTGCACTCGAAGCCGTTCCGTCGTCTGAAGGGCAAGACGCAGGTCTTCATCGACCCGGCGAACGACCACTACCGAACGCGGATGACACACACGCTCGAGACGACCGGGATCGCCCGGGTAGTCGCGCGCGCGCTCCGTCTGAACGAGGATCTCGCCGAGGCGATCGGGCTGGGACACGACACCGGGCACCCGCCGTTCGGCCATGCGGGCGAAGCCGCGCTCGACAAGCTCGTTGCCGGCGGCTTCCGGCACAACGAGAACTCCGCGCGCATCGCGCGGCGGCTCAACCTCACCTACGAGGTGATCGACGGCATCCTCTCGCACACGGGCGGCCGCGAGCCGGAGACGCTCGAGGGGAAGATCGTCCGGATCGTCGATCGTGTCGCGTACATCAACCACGACATCGACGACGCGATCCGCTACGGGATCCTCGAGGAGAGCGACCTGCCGGTGGGCGAGATCGAGATCCTCGGCCCGACCGGCGCGAAGCGAATCGACAGGCTCGTCCACGACCTGGTCGAGCATTCGGCCGCGGCGGACGACATCGTCCAGGGAGACGAGATCGGGGCCGCGATGCTCTCGCTCCGCGCGTTCATGTTCGAGCACGTCTACCTGGGACCTGAGACTCGCCCGGAGCTGGCCCGGGCGCACGAGACGATCGGACGGATCTACGAGCATCTCCTGGCCCGCGGCGACTCCGAGGAGCAGATCGTCGAGTTCGTCGCGGGGATGACCGACCGGTTCGCGCTGTCGTACGCTGCGACGATCTGATGGCACGGATCAAGGACACCAGCGTCGAAGCGGTGAAGGCGGCCGCCGACTTCGTCGACGTCGTCTCCGCGCGTACCCAGCTGCGCAAGGCGGGCAGCCGCTACACGGGCCGTTGCCCGTTCCACGAGGAGCGGACGCCGTCGTTCTCGGTCAACGCCGTCGACAAGCTCTACTACTGCTTCGGCTGCGGTGCGAAGGGCGACCTGATCACCTTCGTTCGCGAGACCGAGGGACTCGACTTCGCCGGCTCGATCGAGTGGCTCGCCGAACGTTTCCGCGTCGAGCTCGAGTACGAGGAGAGCTCGCCCGCACAGGACGCCGCGCGCAAACGCCGCGAGCGGTTGTTCGCGCTGCTCGACTCGGCGGCGTCGTTCTACGAGCGCACGCTCTGGGAGACCGAGGCCGGCTCCTTCGTGCGCGACTACCTGAAGGGCCGTGGCCTGAACGAGGAGGTGTGTCGGGAGTTCCGGCTCGGTTTTGCTCTCGGTGGCGACTCGCTCGCCCGCAAGGCGCTGGCGAAGGAGTTCACGACCGACGAGCTGCGGGCGGCCGGCCTCACGAGGCAACGCGGCGGCGACTTCTTCGGCCGCCGGCTGCTCTTCCCACTGACCGACGCGCGCGGACGCGTGCTCGGCTTCCAGGCGCGAAAGCTCTTCGACGACGACCCGCTGCCGGCCAAGTACGTCAACACGCCCGAATCGGAGCTCTTCCACAAAGGCTCGGTCGTCTACGGCCTCGACAAAGCGCGAGCGGCGATTGCCAAGGAGGACCGAGCCTGCGTCGTCGAGGGGAACACCGATGTGATCGCGCTCCGCCAGGCCGGCTTCCACCCGGTCGTCGCGAGCATGGGCACGGCACTCACTGAACAGCAGCTGAAGGAGCTCGGTCGACTCAGCAAACGACTCTGGCTGGCGTTCGACGGCGACGCTGCGGGCGAGACGGCGACGCTGCGCGGGATGGCGCTCGCCGTGCAACAGGGCTTCGACGTCAAGGTGGTGCCGCTCCCGCCCGGGATCGATCCGGCCGACGATCCGGACAGCTTCGCCGGCCGGCTCGCTGCGGCGGAGCCGTACGTGCTCTACCGGACGAAGGTCGAGATCGAGCGGGCCGAAGACCGCGAGACTGCGCTTCGCTCGATCAAGGCGCTGCTCGACGAGGTGCCGGATTCGCCGGAGCGGCAGGACGCCTGGCGATATGCGAACGACCGAATCGGGATGACCGTGCCGCTTCGCGCCGCGTCCCTCGCGCGCGCCGCTGCTCCCACGTCGCAGCGGGTGCTTGACGCGAGTGCGAAGCTCGAGCGGAACGCCCTCGCGGGAGCCGTCGCCCATCCGAGCCTGCGTCCTGTGCTCGCAGAGCTGACGGCCGAGCACTTCTACGACCCGATGCACCGTGCGCTCCGCGATCATCTCGTCGACGGAGCACCGCTCGACGAGGCCGGTGTCGGGCTGCTCGCCGAGCTCGACGCCTACGCCGAGGCGGAGGGAATCGGCGAGGCGACGGGCACCGAGTTGCTCCTCCGTCTGCGGGAGCGTGAGCTGCAGCGCGAGCTCCGTGCGGCACCGCTCGATCGTCGCGGCGAGCTGTCCGAGGCGCTCGCCCGCCTGCGCGAGCGCGCCGCCTCGATCAGCGCCTAGGCGCGGCTACACTTCCGCCGCCGAACGATCCCCGGTAGCTCAATTGGCAGAGCATTCGGCTGTTAACCGAAGGGTTGTTGGTTCGAGTCCAACCCGGGGAGCTAGGGAAGCCCTGCAACAGCAAGGCTTCCCCGATTTCACTCCTACGCCGTCTCGGAACTAGGTACCGGATTTGGTACCTCGAGCCGGCCCGCGCCGCGTTGACGTAGATCGCGGCGATCGCCTCCACGTCACCGTCGTCTGCCGGTCTCACCTCGACCCTCGTCATCCGCCGAATCTAACGCGACTCAGGCGTCATTCCCGAACACTGGCGCAGGTGAGCGCTGGCTCGCCTCGTGGTCCGAGTCGCTCTATACCCTGCCTTCGGGTAGCCATCGCAGGCCGTCGAAGATCAGATCGAGCTGGAACTCGAAGCTGCTCTGCGGATGGTCGGCGTCGTGCTGCCGCGCGTGTTCGAGCAGGTACGGGTATGCACCGCTTTCGATCTGGTACGTGAGCTGCTCGACGACGGCGTTGTCCGGTGCCACCGCGTGACCGAGCTCCCACATCGTGAAGCCGACGGCGTGGCTGTCGAGCGCGTGGTAGCCGTAGTACGCCTGCGCCGGCGTGAAGCCCGCCTCGCGGAGTGTGCGCAGAAGCGCCTCGATGTAGCGGATGCGTGCCCCGAGGGCGTTAGGCGAGGAGGCTGGCGCCATCACGAGGGTGCACGCCCACGGATGCCGAGCAAGCGCGTCGTGCATCGATCGGGCTGTGCGGCGGAGCTCTGCTTCCCAATCGGGGCCGGCCCGCGGCAGCTCGACCTCCGCCAGCACCCGCTCGAGGAGGCCATCCAGGATGGCGCCCTTGTTCTTCACATGCTTGTAGAGGGACATCGCCTCGACGCCGAGCGCCTGCCCGAGGCGCCGCATCGTGACGGCCTCGAGGCCGTCACGATCGGCAAGCCGGACGGCCATCGCAAGGATCTTGTCGCGGCTGAGGCGAGCGGTTGGAGCCACCTTGACAAGTTTACGCCGTATACCATAGCTTACGACGTATGCCAAGGATGCGGGCGATCCAGTGTGAACGGTACGGTGCGCCGCCCGACGTGCTGCGGCTCAAGGAGGTCGACGTACCGGAACCGGGCGAGGGCGAGGTACTCCTCCGCGTCCACGCCGCGTCCGCGAACCCGGCCGACTGGCACTTGGTGCGCGGCGAGCCGTTCCTCGTGCGTCTGATTGCTGGTATTCGCCGTCCCAAGGACGCGAAAGTCGGGGGCGACGTGGCCGGCGTAGTTGAGGCCGTCGGCGCGGGCGTGACCGGACTCGCGCCGGGGGACGCGCTGTTCGGTACGGCCGACGGCTCGTTTGCGGAGCTTGCCTGTGCCAAGGTCGAGCGGCTCGCGCGAAAGCCACAGGCAATTACGTTCGAGCAGGCCGCGAGCATCCCGATCGCGGGCTGCACCGCCCTACAGGCGCTCCGCGACCACGGACGGCTCGAATCGGCGCAGCACGTGCTCGTGATCGGCGCTGCGGGCGGCGTCGGCTCGTTTGCCGTGCAGATCGCGAAGGCGCTCGGCGCTGACGTCACCGGTGTCTGCAGCACGGCTCACCTCGATTTCGTGCGCGCGCTCGGCGCCGACACACTCGTCGACTACACGCGGGAAGAGCCTTCCGGCCGTTACGACCTCGTCATGCAAGTGGCGGGCGACGCCTCAGTCGCCCAACTGCGCCAGCTCCTCACCGCGCAGGGCACTCTCGTGATCGTCGGCGGCGGCACGGGCCGCGACGGGAAGCCAGGCGTGCTCGGGCCGCTGACGCGCATGCTGGTCGCCCGCGCTGTACCGCGCAAGAACGGCAGGCGCGTGGCGACGTTCATCGCGAAGATCCGAACTCCGGACCTCAAGGCGCTCGCCGCGCTCGCCGAGGACGGCCAAATACGACCTGCGGTCGAGCGCACGTATCCACTAGAGCAGGCGGCCGCCGCACTCACGGAGATCGAATCCGGCCACACCAGCGGCAAGCTCGTCGTCACCATCCGCGCCTAGCCACCTGCTATGCCCGCCCGGCGGCGACCTGGGCGACGAGGGCCGCTCCCTCTTCGACCGAGATGCCGTCGGTGTTCACAACCAGGTCGTAGTGCGTCGGGAGCTCGGCCGCCACATCGTAGAACCGTTTCAAATAGTCGCGCCGCGCCGCGTCCGCCGCTTTGACGGTTCGTTCCGCGCTGGCGAGGTCAACGCCTGCCTGCTCGCTGACCCGCTTGGCGCGTGTTCTCGGCGATGCGGTGATAAGCACCCGGAGGATGCTTGCGCCGGGGTCGAGGGCGTGCGATGCAGCATGTGCGGTGATGACGACGTCTCCGCGTGCGGCAGCCTGCTCGATCGCCTCACGGATCAAGACGCGAATCTCGCTCTTGCTCGGCTCATCCTCGAGCAGGAACGGCACCGCGCCGCCGAGTGCCGCCGCACTGCTGCTGCTCTCGGAGATCGAGCCGAGGATGCGTGCCGCAAGTGACCTACGGCGCTCCTCGTCCGCGACATCGGCGGGTGAGATTCCTCCCCGAGCCGCCGCCCTGGCCACGATCTCCTCGTTGAGGTGAAGGAAGCCGAGTCGCTCCGCGAGAAGGCGTCCGACCTCGTGCCCGCCTGAGCCGGTCGCCTGCGAGATGCAGATCACGCTGCACGGCACGAGGACGACGCTAGAACGTCGTCGAGCTGCCGTCAACGGTGCGCGACCAGCAGGCCTCCGACGGGCCCTCCGGCAGGAATCTCACCGCGACTCATCGCCGCGATGACAGTCAGGTTGTTCGCGAACTTGCCGTCCGCCGGCTCATCCCCGGCTCCCCATACGTTGCACTTCTTCCGCGCAACTCCGTGACGCACCGCCCTCAGGCGTCATTCCGGAACGCTGGCGCAGGCGAGTAATGATCCCTGTTCCTATTGGCGCAGCCGTAAGATCGTACGACGTTGGAAGCAACGGGTTGCGTCTTCTGTCGGATTATCGCTGGCGAACTCGAGGCCAGTGTCGTTCACGAAGGCGAACGGACGCTGGCGTTCCTGGACATCCAGCCGCTGACGCCCGGGCACATCCTTGCTGTACCTCGTCAGCACGCAACCTCACTAGCCGAACTCGATCCTCAGGATGGCGCAGAGCTGTTCCGTGTGGCGCAGCGCGGCGCCGCTGCGTTGCGACAGTCGGTGCTGCGCTGCGAGGGCGTCAACTTCTTCCTCGCCGACGGTGCCGCAGCCGGACAAGACGTCTTCCACGTACACCTACACGTGTTCGCGCGCTTTGCCGGCGACGGATTCGGTCTTCGACTCCCGGCCGGCTATGCGATACGACCGCGGGAGGAACTCGACGCCGCAGCCGAGGCGCTACGGCAAGCTTGGCCGTTCTAGGGACATTCCCGAAAGTGGGCGCAGGCGATGGTTGTCAGGTCGGCAGCTGCGTGTCGAGTGCGAGTGCCCAGGTTTCAGCGTCGTCGAGCTTCCATCCGTTCGCTAGCGCGGTTTCGTCGAGTGGCGGGAGAAACTGTTCATAGCGGGCTCGGTCGTTCGTCTCGATTGGTTGTCCGGTCTGGGTCTCGAGACGCTGGAGGGCACCCCAGAGTTCGGTGGCGGTCAGGTTTTGGCCCCGGCGGGCCGCTACGGCGGCGAGCCCACCCAGGCAGTAGACAAGGATCATGGGACTGTCGAGCTCACGCGCGAGACGCGAGGCGTCGCGGTAGTAGGCCGCCGCAGCGTCGGTCTCGCCGGTAAGCAGGGCCGCATCGCCCAAGCCGTGCAAGATGGACATCTCGGCGATGCCGGCGCGGCGACGACTGCGTACGGCGAGGAGACGTGCGCGAGGCTCGTCGCGCTGAAGAACGAGTACGACCCGACGAACGTGTTCCGGCGCAACCAGACCATCGACCCGCGGCCAGCCGCCTGAGTCGCAAGTCCGTGGGACGCTGGGGGCTGCTGCTCGCGGCCCCAGCGTGCGGGGCACGGCGCCATCGTCCGCCGACGAACGACAACGACCCTTCCGGATCGGGGTCCCGCGGCAGTCGCGTCGGTCGACGGGGAGGGCCGTGGCGCTGCTGGGAGCATCTCAGTACGGAGCTGAACGGCTTGATCTGCGTGTCAGGGTCGCGAACGCCGCTCCCAGAGCGTTGCGCTGACCACGGCGGCTGCGATCGCGAGCCGACTTAGGAGAAAGAGGCCGAGCAGTAGCGCCGCGGCAAGGCCGAGCGAACCGTACGTGCCCTGCTTGCTTTCGGCGAGAGGCGCGACGTAGTACACGGTCACGAGGTGCAGCGCTTCGATGCCGACACCAAAGAGAAGCGCTCCGGGGACGAGACCGCGCCGGGTCGCATCGCGATGCGGGAGACGTTCCGAGATCACGAGCCAGATGCCCGCGTACGGCGCGATGGCGGCGAGCGTCGCGAGGAGACCGCCCGGCCCGTAAGCATGACGCAACGCGCTGGCCAGAACCGAGATGGCGAGTAGGGCGACGAGCGCCCCGAGCAGCCGAACCGTCGACCGAAGCGACGGCGACGGCGCCCGTTCACGCAGATCGGTCCAGACCAGGCGATGCGAGACGATGAGAGCCTGCAGGACACCTCGTGTCGTGAAGATCAGGATCGGGATGCCGATCAGAAGCGCGTACCAGCGCGTGGAACTGCTCGCCGCGCTCGCGACCGAGCTCGAGACAATTCCGCCCAGGCCAGATGACCTCGCGGCAGACGTCGGCGACTCCGACGCAGCTCGCGACGCGAACCCAAGACCGGCGATGCCGACGAGCGCGAGCGGGAGGAGCCAGATGAAGAGCCGGTAGGCAAGCGCGCCGGCCATGATCCCTCCGCCGACCTCGGCGTCGCGATCAACCATCTCGAACAGCGCGTCGATGCTCTGGTGCCGGCGCCGCTCGGCCTGCGCCCGCGCGGCGAGGCGCTGTTCGCGCAGCCGCAGAGCGGCGATCCGCGCCTGAGCCCGCGCGCGTTTCGTCATGGCTAGACCTCCGCGGGCAGGACGAGCGCCCGCTTCGGTTGTGCCGGACTGAGCGCCTCCTCCGTGACCAGGTGGAAGTAGAGATAGGTGGTGATAATGGTGACTAGCGGCATCGTGACGGCGTAAGTCAGTCCGACGACGAGGTTGACCACGTCGAAGGACGCGCTCGACAGCAAGAGCATCAGCGTTCCGACGACTGGGCCGACCAGGAGGCCGAAACCGATGACGAGCAACGTGATCGACGCGACCTGCAGCCAGTGCCGGTGGACGACTTGGCCGCTGCGCCGGAGGGCACGCCCGCCGGACTGGCCCTCGAGCGCGGCAGCGACCAACACCACGACGGCAACAGCGCGACGCTTACTCACCACTGATGGCTAGGTTACGCCTCATTCCTGACGGCCAGGGATGGGCGCGGTCAGTCGAGCGCGGTCGACCTGGAGGTGGTGCCGACGGCAGGCCCCGAGTCGGGGAGAGGGGTTTCGCCGGCTACTTCCTGATCGAGGGCAGCAGCGGCGTCCTCAGCTCGCTCGGTCTCTTCGACACTCCCGAGCACGCCGACAAGTCGACGATGGTCGTCTCGAAATGGATCACGGACGAACACTTCGATAAGGCGATCCCGAACGCTCCGAAGATCACGAGCGGCAAGGTCGTCGCACAGAGCGACCGCGTCCTCACAGTCGCCTAGCTCGATCGAACTCCGCGACGGAGGGCCCGGCGACGCCGGGCCCTCCGTCCGCTAGCGCGTCGTGTCGGTGATCCCGTCCGAGCGGATCGCCGAGTCGTCGACGGCGTCGCGAACGGCGTGCTCGAGGTCGAAGCCCCAAAGCGCACTCTGTCATCACCACCTCCCAGCGAACCCCAGATCCGTTAAACGTCGAGTGTGGACGCATTAGGGAAAGCGATGTTGCCTTCCGAAAGTCGGAGATCTCGGGCCACTGGGACGCCGTCTATGAGGCGATGCGTCGCGTCGAGGAGCAAGACCCGCCCGGAAGAAGCGAACGACCGGCGTGACCGAGGTCGAGCCGCTCTAACCCACAGCGCCGGGGGTATCATCGGGCCTGAAAGACAAAGCGGGGGCGGCCATGAAAGCGCTGGATGAAACTCTGAGTGATCGTGTCGCCGAGTTGATCCATGGCGGCAAGACCGAGCCGCTTCTCTCAACGACCGGGGCACACAACGCACTCGTCGAGCTTGCGGGGCGGGTCGAGGGACTTGAAGAGGCAATCCGCGAGATAGCGCTCGCGGTCGAGCTGCTCGCCGAACCGGACAAGTAGCGCGACTCTCAGGAACCAATGACGGACGAAGACCCGCGCGGACGTGTCGCCGCGGAGTTCGTCGACGGGCCGCTGAACGGCGTCCTCGAGGTCGAGCCGCTCTAGGGTCGAAACGGGCGTCATTCCGGAACACTGGCCCAGGCGAGTGGTGCACTCGCCGCCGTGGGCTCGTGTCTGCGTGCGGCCGCGCTCGAATTTCGTCGCAGGTCGTCCCGGAGGGTGTTGTGATGCCACCCACTCCGCCGTTTTGATAGTCCTGCGACTGCTTGGGCGTCGAATGATCGAGACGAGGGAGGACCGAGTGGCTGCATCCGAGGCTAGTACTGCTCGTCCAGGGCGGACGGTCGGGCCGACGACCGAGTTCAGTTTGCTGTTTCGGGTCAGGCCGGGTCATGCTGAGGCTCTGCGCGAGGCGCTCGAGGCTCTCCAGAACCATCCGGGCTACCGGCCGGGCGACTACAACATTCCCATCGTGTCGATTCACGAGGCGAGGTTCGTGCTTTTCGATGACGACACCCGCCTTGCGTTCTTCACGAGCTTCGACGGCTCGTGGGACGCCTACATGGACGATTTCTTCAACACCGGGGCAACCCTGTCGCTATTCGATGCCACGTTCCGGCATACCGAGGGCTACGAGGGCCTCCCGGACATGGCGGCGCTGCACGCATTCATCCTGGGCGCCGAGCAGACCGCGGTGGCGTATGCGCGGAACTACGGCGGCACGGTCAAGGAGATTCGGAAGGCGCAGCGTGTGAACGACGCGTTCCAGCGCGTGCTCGACGATCCCGCCGCCGCTGAGGCGCTTCAGCATCCGGCGCTGCAGCCGCTGCTCGAGGAGGCTGCCGACTAAGTCGGCGCGGAGACTTGGGGGTTCACGTTGTCTGATCACATTTCAGGGCCGCGGGCGCTGGCCGACCCGATCGCGGACATCACCGACGTGTACGCGTTTCCGAGTCCCGAACGCGAGGGGCATTTGGTGCTGGTCATGAACACGTTGCCGTTCGCGCCACCTGACCAGCCGCTGTCGGAGGGGCTGATCTATCGCTTCCGCGTTCGTCCGCTGAGTCCGCGCGAGGATGAGACGCGTTCGCCGTTCGTGGTGGGGGAAGAGGAGCTGCGGTTCGACTGCGTGTTCTCCGAGCCTGGCGGCGACGGCGCTCAGGAAGGCGTGTGCACCGGGCCTCGCGGAGCGCAGGTGTCGTTCAGTGTCGCCGCCGAGGCAGGTGGTGAGCGCGACGGGATTCGCGCGTTTGCGGGACCGCGTTGGGATCCGTTCATCCTGGACGCGCCCGCAGCGTTGAAGACGATCGCGACCGAGCAGATCGCGTTCACGGAGCACGGCGCGATCTACATGGACGGCAAGAACGTCCTGAGCCTTGTTGTCGAGGTCGACTGCGCGCGGTTCCTCGGTGAGAGCACGCTCGTCGGCGTCGTCGCAGAGACGTTGACTCGCGGCAAGTTCAACGTCCGCATCGAGCGCGTCGGCCGGCCGGAGGTGAAGAACATGCTCCTCGCTCCGAAACAGTTCGACCAGGTGAACCAGGACCTCGAGATTCGCGACCTCTACAACATGGAGGACGGCTTCCACCTGGCTGAGGCATACAAAGGTGCCTACCGAGCCCGCCTGAACGCGAATCTCGCATTCTGGGACGGCCTGGACGGCAAGATGGACTGGCCGGCCAAGAGCAACGGTCACCCGCTGACGGAGCTGTGGCTTGCCGACTACCTCGTCGTGGACACGAGTCGCCGCTACGTCGAGCAGGGGTCGTTCCTCGAGATCGAGCGCGCAGCGCGCGACAAGCGGGCGCACGAGACGTGCGGCGGCCGAACGTTGAATGACGATGTGATGGATACGTTCTTCACGTTCATCATCACCGGCGGAAACGGCGCACCCGTGCGAGACGGCGTCGACCAGTCGAGCAGGCCGTCCGCGCAGACGTTTCCGTACCTGGCCACTCCGAACCCGAATCCGCCCGAGCAGCCGGAGCATCACTAGTGGCTGCCGTTCCGGCCGAAGTGGCCGAGGTGCCGCTCGAACTCGACGACATCCAGAGCGGCGCCCTGCAGGAGCGTCCCTCTCCTTATGTCGGGCGCTACCTGCTGCTGCGGATCGATGACCGTCCCGCGGGACGCGAGCTCGTGCGCCGTCTGCACGCAGTGGTCGGCGCGGGTCGCGAAGCGCATCCGGTCCGCGACGCACGCGCGACCGTCGCCTTCACCTATGCGGGCTTGAAGCGGCTTGGCGTGCCGCAGACCTCGTTGGACAGCTTCGCGCCGGAGTTCCAGCAAGGCATGGCTGCCCGCGCGGCGGATCTCGGTGACGTTGGCGAGAGCGCACCCCAGCATTGGGAACGGCCGCTCGGAACGGCGGATGTGCACGTTGCGATCAGCGTGCTGGCATCGGACGCCGACCAGCTCGAAGCGGTTGCGGCGCGGGCACGCGCGGCGCACGTCGATCTCGCTGGGGTCGAAGTGATCTGGCGGCAAGACTGCTACCAGCTTGCAACCGGGCGGACCTCCTTCGGCTTCAAGGACGGCATCGGCCAGCCCGCAATCGAAGGGACCGGGATCGACTCCACGAACCCACACCAGCCGCCGATCAAGGCAGGCGAGTTCCTCCTCGGCTATCCGGACGAAACAGGCGAGCTCCCGCCGATGCCGACGCCGGAGGTGCTCGGCCGGAACGGGACCTACATCGTCTTCCGCAAACTCCACACGCGGGTCGCCGCGTACCGCCGCTACCTTCGCGAGCGCGCCCCCGACCGGGAAGACGAACTGTTGCTCGGCGCCAAGATGGTCGGACGGTGGCAGAGCGGCGCGCCGCTGGCACTCAGCCCCGACGAGGACGAGCCGGAACTCGGCGCAGACCGTCGCCGCAACAACGCTTTCCTCTACGGCGACGATCCGAGAGGACTCAAGTGCCCACTGGGCGCGCACGCACGCCGTGCCAACCCCCGCGACGCGTTCGACGACGACGGAAGCGTGAACGTCCGTCTCCACCACATGATTCGGCGTGGGACGAGCTACGGGCCGATGCTTCCCGACGGCGTGCTCGATGACGACGATGTCGACCGCGGCATCGTCTTCGTCTTCGCCGGCGCGCACCTAAAGCGCCAGTTCGAGTTCGTCAAGACGCAGTGGCTGAACGACGGGATCTTCATCGGCGCGCCCACAGAGAGAGACCCGCTTGTCGGGTCGAACGACGATGGCACGTTCACGATCCCGCAACGACCGATCCGGCGGCGGCTCCAGGGCCTGCCGCCGTTCGTCGTCACGAGAGGCGGCGAGTACTGCTTCGCACCCGGCCTGCGAGCGCTCGAGTGGCTGGCCGCACTGGAAACGTGACGAGGGGAGACGACGTGGCTGCAAGCCCGGAACACACAGATCGCTGGAACGCACTCGACTTCAGCCCGCCGAGGGACGCCGCCGCGCCGGAGGATCCGGTACTGCTCGACTACGAGGACGATGGGCGCGTCGCGGTCATCACGCTGAACAGTCCGCCCGACAACGCGATCACCACGGAGATGGGGGCGCGCCTGACGGAGGTGCTCGAGTCGATCGCCGTTCGCACCACAGTTCGAGTCGCGATGATCACCGGCGCCGGTGAGCACGCGTTCTCCGTCGGAAGCGACCTGCGGCAGCGCAAGAACATGACCAAGGAGCAATGGCTACGCCAACGGCAGGATTTCGATCGCACGCTCTACACACTGCGACAGTTGCGCAAGCCGATCTTCGCCGCCGTCAACGGCGTCGCCTACGGCGGCGGATCCGAGGTCGCACAGAGCACCGACTTCATCGTCGCCTCCGACAACGCCACATTCGGACAACCCGAATCGATGATCGGCCTCGCAGCCGGAGGAGGCTCGCCGGTGTTCCTGCCGCGAGCCCTGCCGCCGGGCAAGGCGCTACAGATGCTGATGACGGGCGACCCAATCACTGCGGACGAGGCGTACCGGCTCGGCATGGTCAACGAGATCTATCCCCAGTCCGAGCTAATGGACGCCGCGCGCCGCATCGCGCGGAAGATCGCGAGCAACTCGCCGACCGCGGTACAGGCCGTGAAGCGCGCAGTCCGCATGGGTGAAGGGCAGCCGATCGAACAGGCGATCGCGATCATGATGGAGGCCCACTGGCGCTCGGCCGTGCACCCGGACCGCGTCGAGGGGATCGGCGCGTTCAACGACGGCCGTGACCCCACCTTCCAGGACGCCGACTATTGACGGAGACCACCCACCGAGCCGGAGGTTGAGGCATGGCCGTAGCGGACAACCTCGAGCAGTCGCGCGCTGCGCTGACGATGATCCATGGAATGCCGTACAACGCCGAGGCGCCTCGCGAGGCCCTCGTCGGTGAAATCACGCCGACCGAGTTTCACTACGTCCGCAGCAACTTCGCCGTGCCGACGCACGACGGCACACTGGAGATCGGCGGCGCCGTCGCGAACCCGACCACGATCACACTGGAAGATCTGCGCGGGATGCCCGCCGTGGAGCGTGCAGTCACGCTCGAATGCGCGGGCAACGGCCGCCTCTCGATGAGGCCGCTGCCGACCGGCGAGCCGTGGGGCGACTACGCCGTCTCCACTGCCCGCTGGACCGGCGTGCCCCTCAAGCATCTCCTCGACTTGGCGCAGCCCGCTGCAGATGGGGTCGAGGTTCTCTTCCGGGGCGCAGATCACGGTCCGTATCACCTCAGCGCGATCCTCGCCGATACCGATCAGCAGGATCTGAGGTTCGAGCGCGCCCTCGCGGCCGCTCATGCGGCAGACCCCGCCGCCGAGATTCTCGTCGCATACGAGATGAACGGCGCGCCGCTAGGCCCGGATCACGGAGCGCCGTTTCGCCTGATCGTGCCGCACTGGTACGCAGTCGCTTCGGTGAAGTGGTTGACGCGGATCGAGGTGCTGACCGAGCCGTACACCGGCGAGTTCCAGACGGGTCACTACGTCTACGAGTGGGCGGACAAGCCGCACGAACGCGTTGAGTTGATGCGCGTTCGCGCACGCATCACGGACCCGACTCCGGGCGCTGTCATTCCCGCCGGCACGTACACGGTGCGGGGCAAGGCTTGGTCAGGCGGTGGCCCGATCACGAGCGTCGACGTCAGCCTCACCGGCGCCAGTGACTGGTACCCCGCCGAGGTAGAGCCGCCCAAAGGCCCATATCAGTGGCAGAACTGGTCATTCGAGTGGACGGCAGAGGGGAGCGGGCGCAAGACGCTACGCGCCCGCGCAACCGATGCGGCGGGGAACGTCCAGCCGGAAACGCCCCCGTGGAATCGGCTGGGCTACGGGAACAACGCCGTCGAGATTGTCTACGTCGACGTGCCATAGCAAGCCCAAAATCGTCGCTGCCCCAACCGTGGCGAGGGCGGCGACGATACGCTCAGGTGGTCGAGCGTCTCCCAAGTAAGGAACGCGGTCGGCGTCCGGCGTACGGTATGAACGGGACCTGACGTGGAACAACTTGGTACCGCTTTTGGTACCTACCTCACGCCACCTGAGGGTGTCGGGCGTCACCTGAAACGGCTTGAACCCATGTCTGTTGCCTCACGCGACACCGAAGGGACGGGCTGTTAACCGAAGGGTTGTTGGTTCGAGTCCAACCCGGGGAGCTAGAGAAGCCATGCACGTACAGATGAGCTCGATCCGTGTAGCGGCAGTCTCCGGGGCCTTCGCTGTGCTCGTGGTCTCTTCCGGGGCGTTGGCGGACGGCGCGCCTCTGCCGCTGAAGGAGGTCGCCAGGGTAGGGCTGCCCGGGCCGAGCAATCGCTTCGATTACACGAGCATCGACCCGACGACAAACCGTCTCTACATCGCGCACATGAACGCGAGCCAGCTCGTGACGTTCGACCTTGGACGTCGCCGCATCATCCGCTCGGTCGCGATCGCCGGTGTGCACGGTGTGATCGCGGTTCCGGAGCTTCAACGCGTCTTCGCGTCGGCGACGAACGACCATGAGGTCGTCACGATCGATGCGAAGACCGGCCGTGTGATCGCCCGCGCTCCTGCCGGCAGCTATCCAGACGGACTCGTGTACGACCCGGTCGAAGGGCATGTGTTCGTCTCTGACGAGGCCGGCGGAGTCGAGACGGTTCTGAATGCCAAGGGCAGCCGCATCGCGACGATCGCGCTCGGCGGTGGGGCGGGGAACGTTCAGTACGACGCCGGGTCCGGGCACATCCTCGTCGACGTGCAAACGCGCGACGAGGTCGCCGTGATCGACCCGCGCACGAACAGGATCATCCGGCGAATCCCGGTCCACTGCCAGTCCGATCACAGCCTCTACGTCGACTCGGCCAGGCGGCTCGCGTTCGTCGCCTGCGACGGCGACGCCAAGTTACTGACTCTTGATCTGCGCCAGCTCAAGGTCACGCAGACAGCCGATGTCGGAGCTGACCCGGACGTGCTTGCGTTCGACACCCACAATCGCCGCCTGTATGTCGCAGCCGAGAGCGGAGACGTCGCTGTCTTCGCCGAACGCGGCCGCACCCTCACGAAGCTCGGGCAGTCGCACCTCGCCTCGGCCGCGCACACCGTCGCGGTGGACCCGCGTACCGACCTCGTCTACTTCCCGCTCGAACGCGGCGGGAGCGGCCGACCGGAGCTCCTGATCATGAAGCCCGCCGGCTAGAGGTGGAGGTCTCCAGTCTGACGGGTAATCGTTTTCCGTAGCCTGTGACGCGTGTTCGCCCTGCTCGCGCACGCGGCGCCGATCTCCTACAAGTTCCCGCTCCCGATCTGGCTCTACGTGGTCGCCGGCGGGACGGCAGTCCTGCTCTCCGCTCCGGCCGCACTGTTCGCAGTCCGCGAGGCGGAACCGACGGAGCAGCTCGGCGCCGATCTGTATCCGGCGATGCGGCGGTTTCGCGTCGGCCCGATCCTGACGACCGTCGGGGTGATCCTGATCGCGATCGCCCTCGTGGGCGGCCTGTTCAGCACGACCGAGCAGTCGACGGAGTTCTTCGAGAATCCGGTCACGCTCTTGACGTGGGTCGACTTCTGGGTCGGGCTCGGCATCGTCTCGTGGCTCGTCGGCAACGTCTGGGAGCGGATCTCGCCGCTCAACGTTGCGGCTCGAGCTCTCGACCGGGCGCTCGCAGCGCGAGAAGTCCAACCGCTCGCCTACCCCGCCTGGCTCGGCCAGAGCCCGGCTGTCGCACTGCTGCTCGTCTGGTCCTGGATGGAGCTGATCTGGGCGCCGGCCAAGGAGCCGCGGACGCTGGCGCTACTGCTCGTCGCCTACATGATCGCGACGCTCGTCGGCTCGGCCGTGTACGGCGCCGAGGCCTGGCTCGGGAACGTCGAGCTCTTCTCGGTCTTCGCCCGGACGTTCTCACGGTTCTCGCCGCTCGAGCTGCGCCCGTTCGTGCCGGAGGACTGGGCCTCGACCGACCCATCGGAGCGGTCGGCGCGTCTGCGCTGGTACGGCGCCGGGTTGCGCACGGACCCCGCGCTGCCGTTCGGCGGCGGTGCATTCGTGCTGACCACGCTCGCCACCGTCGTCTTCGACGGCTGGTCCCAGACCGATCGCTTCGGCTCGTTCCAGCAGTGGTTCTACGACCGCTGGTCGTACCTCGCCCAGCACGTCGACGTGCTGCAGACGCTGTCGATGGTCGCGGTCGTCGTTGTCTTCGTCGCTGCGTACGTCCTCGTCACGCGCAGGAACGCGACGCTCCTGGCGGTCACGTTGATCCCGATCGCTGCCGTCTACTTCACAGCGCACTACTTCGCCTACCTGCTGATCGCCGGTGAGGACACACCGGCGGTGATCGTCGATCCGTTCGGGCACAGCTGGAACCCGTTCGGCTGGGGAGAGTACGAGCTGTGGAAGGGCATCGCACCTGCGGCGCTGGTCTGGTGGCTGCAGGTGCTGCTGATCGTGTGGGGCCACGTTGCCGCGGTCTTCGCCGCGCATCGGCTGGCGCTGCGGACGGCGGACCGGCGGCGCGCGGCGATCGCGCAGGGGCCACTCGTGGTGTTGATGGTCGGCTACACCGTGGCCGGGCTCTGGGTTCTTGCGCAGCAGATCAAGGCGTGACCGTCACCGCCACGCGCTGCTCGTGCTGCGGCGTTCCGTCCTCGGCCGACGGCGCGTAGGCGACAACGGTCGCAGGCCCGCTCGACGGAGCCCGGACGGTCACGCTGAACGTCCCGCGCGCAGGCGCTCCCTCGCTGGCTGTCACCGTTTGCTTCGACAGCACCGCTGTGCCCCGTTGCAGCTCGACCACCAGGGTGGCCTCGAAAACACTTGCGGTTCCACTCACCGTGAACGTGGGCGGCACGGAGCTGCCCGCCGCAGGTTCCTCGATCAGGATCACCGGTGCGAAGGCGACGACGTCCGCACGCGTCAGACCGGATCGGCCCGCGACGTCGACTCGCCGTACCGACGGGAACTGCGTCAGGGTGTAGACGATCTCGGCGACCTGCTCCTCGGTCGCCTTGCTCAGCTGGACGCGCGCCGTTCCCCCGTCGATCGTCACCTGCGCGTCGATTCCGAGCGCGGCCAGTGCGGCGCCTGCGACCGCCTGTGTCCGCGGGACCTGCACGGACGAGGCCCGCAGCGCGCCCTGTTCGACGCGAAAGACGGTGAGAGGCATGGACGCCGCGACGGTGGTCGTCGGCGGTTCTGTCACTGGGGGTGGCGTATTCGTGCCGCCGCCGCAGCCTGCGATGATCGCAACGAGCGCGAGGAGGGGGAGACGATGCTTGCTCACCAGGCACTGAAGTCTCGCAAGAGGTGTTCCGCCACGCCTATCCTTAGGGTGTGAGCCCGGTCGCTATCGCGTTGCTCGTCGCGGCGCTCGCACTTCTCGGTGCCGCTGAGTGGCCTCGCCTGAGCCGCAGGATCGGGATCGACCGACCGATGCGGAAGCGAGCGAGCCGTCGGGCGCACCTGCGTGTCGTCGACCCCGACGACGAGTCGGACGAGTTCGCTCGCTCGGTGGAGCGCGACCTCGCGAACCTGCCGACGATCGACGATCGCGACCGGCGGCACCGGTAGTTCGCGCTAGCGAACGTTGACCGTGGCGCGCAGCGTGGCGGTGTTCGGCAGGATCGGCGGGACGTCCTCCATGTTCTTGCTCTCCTGGTAGTCGCCCACCTGCAGCACGAGCTTGTGCGAGCCCTTGGCCGCGCGGATGTGGAAGGCGCCGTGCGAGAAGGGCGGCGTGATCGCGGATCCGTCGAGGGTCGCGAATAGCGACGACGGGTCGACTCCAGAGCCGGTATCGGTTGCACCGACCGTGACACCGCCGGCCGTGGACGTGATGCGCAGCTTCGGCGGCGTGACGTCGTTCACCCACCAGCGGAAACTGAACGGCCCGGCTGCTGCAGCCGAGCGTGTGTCGAAGACGAAGTCGTAGAGACCTGTCGCCGGCAGGACAGCGCCGGCGACCGGGACGTCGCGACCGAACAGGTTGCGGTAGGGATTCAGGTCGGTCGGCAGGCCGGGGTACCCCGTGAGCCGGTTGCCGCCACCGTCGAAGACGACGTGGGGGACGGCGTGCCCGCTGAGCGTCACCGCGCCGAAGTTCGCGGGCCGACCGGTGATCCGGATCCGGTACGCGCGCTCGGGCCCCGGATAGGTGGCATCGCCGCCCGTCGGGTAGCGGTAGCTGGAGATCCGCGACGGGGCGCCCGCGGTCGTCCCCGAAACGGTTCCCGGTTTGGTCAGCGTTCGGCGCGGCCCGGCGAGTGCCGGTACTGCGACCACGAACCAGAACGGGATCCGTCGCACGTCGGCGCCTCGCGTCAGCACGACGAAGCCGCTCACGTCACCCGCGGCCTTGCCCGCGGTCGCGGTCAGCGGCAGGCTGCCCGGAACGGTCACCGTGGCCGGGCCGGACACCTGCCCGCCGCCGCTCTGAACCTGGGCTGCGACGCTCCAGTCGCCCGCGCCGCCGCCTGCATCTGCCAGCGAGACGGCGAGTGTCCTGGTTGCGCCCGGCGCGAGGCTGCCGAACGACAGCGAGCTCGGGGTTGCGAAGACGAGCGGCACGTCGGCGCGGGGGAGATCGACGATTCCGCCACCCTCCCGCATAGCAAGCGCTTCCGAGTTCGCCGTCGTGTGCGCCGGGTCTCCGGTCTGGGTCAGTGCTGACTTGATCTGCGGCACGGTCCACGTCGGGTGGCGCTCGACGAGCAGCGCGGCGGCCCCGGCCACGTGCGGTGTTGCCATGCTCGTGCCGCTGAGGAGCCCAAAGGTGCCCTGCGACGCCGGCAGAGAGGAGAGGACACCGACGCCGGGTGCCGCGACGTCGGGCTTCATCCCGAGCGAGACCGGCGTCGGGCCGGCGGACGAGAAGTCGGCGATCACGCCGCGGGAGCTGACAGCAGCGACCGTGATCGCCCCGGGGGCGTTGCCGGGCGAGGAGATCGAGCCGTAGCCGAAACTGCCGAAGTCGTTTCCTGCGGCGACGACCGGTACGACACCGGCGGCCGCGGCACCATCGATCGCCGCCACGACGAGATCCCGCTTGGGCTCGACCTCGGGTTCACCGATCGAGAGATTGATCACGTTCATCCCGTCGCCGACAGCCGCATCGATCGCCGCCGCGATCTCGGCGCTGTTGCCGTCGAGGCCGACGTCGGGCGTCGGGATCGTGAGTGCCTTGTAGTTGCCGAGGTAGGCGTTGGGCGCGACCCCCGAGATCGACTGGCCTGCTACGAGCGTGGGCTCCCCGGCAGCGATGCCCGCGACATGCGTGGCGTGGAACGACTGGGTCGGGTCGAACGGGACGTTGGCATAGCGGTATGTCGACGATGCCGGGCTGAACGTCCGTTGCACGATCACCTTCGGTGTCGCCAGTGCCGTCTGGCCCTTCGGGAAGCCCGGTGGGTAGCTGTAGCCGGCGGGGTTGAAGTACGGATGGTCGGCCTGCAGGCCATCGTCGATGATCCCGATCTTCATCCCGGTGCCCGCGGTCTCGAGGTTCGGTCCCCAGAGCTTGTCGGCTCCGATCTGCTGAGGCCCGCCGGCGGCTCGAAGGGCGTGATAGCGCACGTTCGGCCAGACGCGATCGACGCCCGGAACGGTCGCGAGCGCCGCGACCTTCGACTGAGGCACCACGACGGCGAACCCGTCGACGACGTGCGTGTAGCGCCAACGCACGCGGGAACCCGGCACCGTACTCGTGATCCGGGCAGCGAGCTCGTCCTGGGCGGCGCGCAGCTGAACCCGGTAGGCATGGTGGCTCGCCGACTGCAGCGACCGCCCGAACGCGGCGAGCGGCGGCGCCTTCAGCGTCACCACGACCTCGGCGGTAGGCTCGAGAGTCAACGGCCGCCCCGACGTCTCCCGCGAGCAGCACCGCTGCCGTTGCGACCGCGAGCGCCAGCAAGACGAGACGAATGGCGGGAGAGGGCATGGTTGAGCCGCTAGCCGCCACTTCGCGCCATCGTATCCACCGGGTGTTAGAGGACGATTAGCCCTCGTCGTCGCCGCTGCCGCCGCTCATGATCGTCGATCTGGGATGATCCGCCGGCCGGAAGCTGGGTAGAACGTCCGATTGCCGCGGCTTCCGGCGTCTGCGGCGAGGGCCCGCTGTCTCTCTTTCGACTGCGGCGGCGGGTCCTGCCGCGATGCTCGAGCGTCAGGCTCTGGAGGTGAGCGAGAAGCTCACGGCTGCCATGCCGACACAGATGGCGATGCCCGTCATCCCTGCGAGTAGACCCAGCGTCAGCGACAGGTAGAGGACGCTGCCGAGGACGACCAGCAGGACTGCGGCGACGGAGTAGGAGGCGTAGGCGTTCTGCACGTCCCACATCCAATCGGCATCTGCGGACAGACCTTGATCGGCCGTCGCGGCGGCGACCCGTCGGAAGCGGGCGAATCCTCCGGTCAAGGGGTGAACTCCGGGTCGCGGTTTGCCGATAAACGCGGTGATCTGCCGTCCGCAAGTCGAGTACCCAAGCCGCAAGGAGAGTGACATGGAGAGATTGCAGCAGCGGCTCGCGCGTGAGGAAGGCTTCACGCTGATCGAGCTCCTGGTCGTGATCGTGATCATCGGCATCCTGCTGGCGATCGCGGTCCCGTCGTACCTCGGGTTCAAGGATCGTGCGAACAACCGCGCCGCACAGGCCGACGTTCGCGCCGCGATCCCGTCCGCCGAGGCGTTCTACTCGGACAAGGGCACGTACTCGGGCATGGGCATCAACAACCTGAAGTCGATCGACTCGGGTCTGTCCGGCGCCGTCCAGCCCCCGTCCGGTCTCAGCTCGTCGACGTACTGCATCGGCGCGACCGTCGGCGGCAAGACCTGGTCGGTCCAGGGTCCCGGCGCAACCGCCTGGTACACGACCGTCAACTGCACCGGCCCGGCCTCGACGCCGTAGGGACACGCCGGGGCGTTTCAAGGCTCCTGGCGGTTCGCCGTCAGGAGCCCCAGTTCCGAGACGCGCACGCAGCGCGTTCGCGACGGCGAGCGCGCGGTCGTGCTGCAACGCCCGGTGGAGAGGTCCTACGCCGGCCGGCGCTGGCGGAGAACGAGAGCTGCCGCGAGAGACGCCAACAGCAGCGAACCGATGAACAAGGCCGGTGAGGACGTCTTCATGGCGAACGCGACGTCGACGACTGAAATGACGAGCGCCGAGACGAGAAAGATCCGATTCAGGTTGCTCATGAGTGAGATATCGGCAGCGACTTGCGGACACTTGAGCGTCCGCGAGGGGTTGTATGAGCACCGAGATTCGATCTCAGTTGGAGCATCTGACCCGAGCTGCTACTACAGTCAAGGCGTGAAGCAGTTCGCCACGATGAGGCTTGGACAGGCCGCCGCCAGGTACGGCGAACAGGCACCACTCGCGACGACGTGCTGCAACGCGTGCCGCACCTGTGTGCAGACGAATGTCCTGACGATCGCACTCGCCGGCATCGCCTTCCTCGCCGCACCGATCAAACAGCGCCTCGGTCGCGTCTAGCCAGTCCGCGCGGCCTCCCGCTCGCGTGACGGCACCGCAGGCCGAGAGTTGTAAAGGCGTCGGCTTAGACGGAGAATGCTCTGGTCAGCAAGTAGGGGAGAGGTGGCATGCGGCGAGTACTCATGATTTGTGGCGCGGCTCTGGTGCTGGGCGGTGGCGTGACTGTTGCGGTGGCGCTGGGCGCCGGATCCAGCTCGAAGGACGGATCGACTTCTACGGCGACGAGCACGGCGCCGCCAAAAGTCTGGTTGTGCCACCACACGGGCTCGTGGAAGCATCCGTACCACCTGATCCACGTTTCGTCACACGCAACTGCGGCTCATCTCCGCCACGGCGACGTGGTCCCTGGGTCCGGGAACTCATGTCCAGCAACGCAGCCGGCGGGCGTAAAGCAGCACGGTCACGGGCAGCAGGGCGAAAAGGGGAAGAGCAATGAAAAGAACGACGACGGGGCCGCCGAGAAGGATGACTGACCACTAAGGCTCTCGCCGACTCGAGTCCATCGCCAACGCCGCGAAATCGTCAAGGCGGCACCGAAGTCTGACGCGGCTGGTTTCGCAACGAAGTACGGAACGGGCCATACCGCCTTCGCGAAGTGCATCGCTGCTTCGAAGACCACCCCGTAACAATCTGAGGGCGAGTGTCGCGGATCGGCGCCGGACTCCTGAATCCGGCGTCCATTCCCGTTCGACCGTTGTCGTTGAACCCGCTCTCTCCGTACGGGCAATCAACGTTGCTCGATCTCAGCCCTGTTCGCCGCGGCGGCGAACCCAATGTCGCGTGCCGAGGTAGATCCACGGGGACAAGATCAGCAGTCCGACGATCCGACCATCGAGGTTCCCGAAGACCACAAAGGTCGTTCCGACGCAGACGACAAGCGCCGATGTCAAACGGGCGTCGAGCGTGCCGCCGCTCCTCGATCCAGACGCACTACTCCCCATCAAATGACCATGACAGGGTCTCCGAGACCGAGCGCTGGCCCTAACGGTAGGCCGTCGTCGACCTCCGTTGTGGCTCGATCGAGTGACGGCTGATGAGTTGCCGCGGGCACGGCGCGGAGGGAGCTGCACGGGGTGCCGCGACGACGAGACGGTTGCTGCTTCGGGTGTCAGTTCATGTTCGCGTGAAGCAGCGCCCAGATCACGAGGGTCACGTACCGGAGAAACGCGAAGACAAGAGCTTCACCGACGCGCAGGAGTCTCCCGCGAGGTGGGGGCGCGTGGTCCGCCGCCGTAGAACCGACGCACTGTCGATCGCCGTCGGTCATGATCCGGCAACCCGGCCGCTTCTGCTCTCCTCGAGTGGTCGGCATCTGCGGCATCGACTCGCCGACCGGATCCCCTCATCCCGCGGCGTGTCCTGCCGCACTCATCTCTTCGAGCGATTGCCGATGTGACCGAGCCGCGGTGCAGACGCTATGAAACGGCTATGCGGATGAGAGGACTTGAACCTCCACGCCCTTACGGGCACACGGACCTGAACCGTGCGCGTCTACCAATTCCGCCACATCCGCGGGCGAGCGCAGTGTAGCGACGGCGATCCGCGTTCCTAGGCGGCGCTGAACTGCTGCTGCACGCTCTCGACGTACCCGGCGAGGTCGGACTCGCGCTTCGTCAGGGCCGTCTCGCGCTCCTGGATCTCGCGCAGGCGTGCCTCGAGCTTGTCCTCGAGCAGCTCGAGCTCGGCCTCGCGGCGGGCCTCGCGGACGCGAACCTCGTCCTCGAGCCGGGCCAGGTCGGAGGCCTGCGTCTTGACGTCCTCTTCGAGGTTCGTCAGGCGGCCGCCGCGTGCCTCGAGCCGTTCGCTCCGCTCGTCGACGGCCCGCTCGCGGGTGGCGACGTCGCGCTCGCGCTCCTTCAGCTCGGAGCGGAGCTCCTCCATCTCGGTGGTGACGGTCTGCTCGCGCGCGACCGCCGCGAGCCGGCGCTGCAGCAGGCTCAGCTCGGCCTCGCGTGCGGCCAGCGTGTTCTCGCGCTCTTCCAGGTCGCGGCTGGCGACGCCGGAGTCGGCGGCGGCCTGGAGGCGGGTCTGTGCCTCCTGAAGCTCGGTTTCGCGGCGGGAGATGCTGGTCTCGCGGGCCTCGAGCTCGGCGAGTAGTGCAAAGGCGTCCTGTGAGGCGTGTCCGTGGTCGGTGCGCTCGAGCGCCAGGCGCTCGGCTTCGACCGTGAGGCGAGCCTCTTGCGCTTTGAGGGCCCCTTCGGTCTCGGCAATCTGCGCCGCCCGGGCCTCGAGGGTCTGCTGGGCAGCGGCGGCGCGCTCATCGAGCTCGCCACGCTCGCGTTCGAGCTTCTGTGCGACCTCGGTCAGCGCGCGTTCGCGCGCCTCGATCCGCGAGCGTTCCTTGGCGGCTGCGGCCTCGAGCTCGCGAGCTTCGCGCTCTCGCTGTGTGGAGGCCGCGTCGCGTTCGCGGACTGCTCCTTCGCGGGTCGCGAGGCGAGCTTCTGCCTCTTGCTGGCGTGCTTCGAGCGCGGCCCGTTCGCGCTTCAGCTCCCGCTCGCGCTCGCCGACCTGGGCCAGTTGCTTCGCAAGCTCGGCTGCGGCCTCTGCGCGATCACGCTCTGCGTGCTCGAGCTCGTCGACACGTCCCTCGGCATGGCCGGCGAGCTCCTGGACGCGCGCGTACTCGGCGACGATCTCGGTATGGCGCTCGACCAGCGCCGACTGCTCGCGCTCGAGCTCAGCGATGCGCTGGCGAAGGGACTGTTCCCGTTCGTCGAGATCGTGAGCCCAGGTCTTGAGCTCCTGCTCACGCTCGGCCACGGCCTGCGACGACTGCTGCAATTCGTCGCGCGCAACGCGCTCGCGCTCGAGTGCAGCGCGTGCCTCGTCCCGCGCCTGCTCGAGCTCGGCAGTGAGTTCCGGGTCCGGCGCAGGAGGCTCGGCGTCGGTCTCGGCCGGCACTTCGAGCACAGCCACCGATGCGAGCTCGGTGGCCTCGTTGGATTCGACTTCGACTTCGGCGGCGGCGAGTTCGTCTTCTGTGACCGCGACGAGTGCCTCCGCAGCCTGTGTCCGCTCGATGTGAGAGCGGAGACCGGTTCCGAAGCCCTTCTCGGTCTCGGGTGGGGTCACTTCAGAACCTTCATGATGTTGAGGACGGCGGGTCCGAGCAGGACGATGAACATCGCCGGGAAGATGAAGAGGACGGTCGGGAACATCATCTTGATCGGCGCCTTCATTGCCTGCTCCTCGGCAGCGGTCTGGCGGCGGACGCGCGAATCGGCGGCCTGAACGCGCAGGATGCGGCCGAGGGAGATGCCGAGCTGGTCGGCCTGGACGACTGCACGCACGAAGGCCGACAGCTCGGGAGCGTCGACGCGTGCGGCCATGTTCTTGAGAGCGGTCTGACGGGCTTCGCCGATCCGCACCTCGGAGAGAAGTCGTGCGAACTCGTCGACCAGGGGGCCGCTCATGTGCTCGGTCAGCTTCGTCACGGCGCCGTCGAAACCGAGTCCGGCTTCGACGCTCACGGCGAGCAGGTCGAGCGCATCCGGCAGGTCGGCCCGGACGGCCTCGCGACGGCCACGGATGCGCGACGAGAGGATGTAGTCGGGGATCCTGAAGCCGGCAGCAGCGAGCAGCGGCACTGCGATCAGGGCGATCGCCAGCGAGGCGAACGCACCGATCGAGAGCGCCAGGAACGCGCCGGCGATCAGGCCGGCCCCCTTGATCGCGAGGAACGTCGCCGGAGAGACCTTCTGCGAGAGCCCGGCCGCGGACAGGCGGGTGCCGATCGTCTCGACACTCGTGCGCGGGTTCAGCTTGAGCGGGATCGCGGCGAGCCGCGCCGCCGCCGGGATGAGTACGCGCTCCCGGAAGCGAAGCAGTTCGTCTGCCTTGTCCGGGATGCGGACGCGGCCGTACTCGGCTGCACGCTGGATCGAGCGCTCCTTCAGGCGGGCCGGATAGGTCGCAACCTGGGCCGCCGCGAAGACGGCACCAGCAAGACAGAGAACGGCGAGTACGAGTAGCAGCACGCTCTTTACCCCCTGACCGAAGCGATTTTCTTGAGCATCAGGCTGCCGAGTCCGATCATCACGAGGCCGGCGAAGACCATCGTGTGACCGACACCCGAGTGCCAGAGCGGGGACATGTAGGCCGGATTCATCAGCGTCACGACTGCGGCCATGAAGAACGGCAGGCCGACGAGGACGTACGCGGACATGCGGCCCATGGCGGTGAGGCTCTTCACCTTGCGAGCGAACTGCTGCCGCTGGCGGACGGTCTCGGCGACCATGTCGAAGAGGCCGGCGAGCGAGCCGCCGATCTGACGCTGGATCGTCACGGCCGTGATCACGAAGGTGAGGTTGCTGGAGCCGACGCGCTCGGCCATGTTGACCAGTGCGTCGTCCATCGGCTTGCCAAGCTGCGTCTCGGTGAGCACGCGCTTGAACTCGTCGGCTGCGGGCTCGGCGCCTTCCTCGACGACGGACTGGACTCCCTGGCGAAAGCTGTGGCCCGCCTTCAGCGAGGCTGCGAGCGTGATCAGCATGTCGGGCAGCTGATTCTCGAAGCGGCGCAGGCGACCGCGAGCCTTCCAGGAGACGTACATGATCGGGATCGCGAAGCCGAGGCCCATCAGGGCGAGCGTCACGATCGCGGCGGACCAGAGTGCCGACGAGAGGACTGCCATCCCGACCGCGCAGGCCGCGGAGATCGCCAGCAGCTCGCCGGGGCGGAGCGGCAGGTCGGCACGCTCGATCAACCGCTCGAGGCGCTTGAACTGCTTGACGTTGGCGAACATGTGCTCGATCCCGTCCACGAAACGCGTGCGGGTCGCGGCACGGGCCTCCTGCCGCCTGGCCTTGCCGCCCTTGACCTGACCGCCCGAGATGTGCGGCTCGATGCGCCGCTTGAGACGGTTGTCGCGCTGGGCGGCGAACCAGAATCCGCAGGCGAGCAAGAACAACGTGCCGACGGCGAGTGCCAGCATCATCGTGCCGGCCGCGCTATACGCGGCTGTGGGGATCAGCCCGCTGGCACCCTGTGCCGCCGCGTCGCTCGAGCCCGGAAGCGTCGCATCCCACCGGGCTACAGCACCGCGCGCGGTCGCGGTCAGGTCGAGCTTTGTCCCCGGGCGTGCCGTCGTCAGGTACGAGACCTGCCACGTGCGTGCGAGCTCCCGGTGCAGGCTGGTGTACGTCTGAGCGAGCTCGCGTGACGACGACGCCTGCCGGTACGTGCCGCCGGTTTGTGCGGAGAGCTGGCGCAGAGCGTCGGACGTGAAGTCGGGGCCGGCGATGCCGATCGTGTAGATCGACGCGTGAGCCCGCTGCGCCGCAGCGACCGCGTCACCGAGCGAGCTGCTGCTCGAGACGTCGGCGCCGTCGGTGACGACGACGATCGCCCGACCAGGCCTGTGATCCTGCGCAAGCCGGTCGGCGGAGAGCACGACCGCGTCGTACAGCGCTGTCCCGGACTTGGAGTCGACCGAGAGGTTGGAGATCTGGTCGCGAGCCTCCGCGGGAGTCGACGCGATCCGGGTCAGCGCGATCGCCGAGCGGCCGAACACGACGATGCCGACATGGTCGTCCGCCCCGGCACTCGCGGCGAACTGCTGTACCGCTGCAATCGCGTTGTGAAGCGGACGCCCACGCATCGACTGGGAACGGTCGATCGCGACCACGATGCTCTTGGTCTGACCCAGGTTGACCGCCTGAGTGCTCGTGACCGGCCTGCCGTTCTCGGTCAGGCGAGGCGCCGGCGACCCGACGGGCGCGACGTACGTGACGCGCAACGACGGGAACGCGCTCGCGTCCACAGCCTGGATCCGTGATCCGGCAGCTGTGACCGACGCGGGGAGGAGCGCCGCGAGGAGGACAACGCCGATGAGCGCGCGCTTCATTCGAAGCCACCGCCGAACCCGGTCGCAGCGAACGACGCCCGGACCTGGTCGGAATCGTCAGCCGCGAAGAACGAGGGCGGCAGAACGACGTTGTTGGCCGCGAGCTTCTCGAGGAAGTGAGGCTTGAGACCGGTGGCGCGCAGCGGCGAAAGCAGCCGGTGGGCAACCGCGTAGGTCTCACCCTCCTCGGGAGGGGACGCGACGAAGACGTCTTGCAACGTGACGACGTCGGCCTCCATGCCGAGCACCTCGGAGATTGCAGTCACGCGACGGGAGCCGTCGACGAGCCGCTCGATCTGAACCAACAGGTCGAACGCACTTGCGATCTGCTCGCGGATCGCGCGATGCGGCAGCTCGACGCCCGCCGTCAAGACGAGGGTCTCGAGGCGTGCAAGTGCATCGCGAGGGGTGTTCGCGTGAATCGTGGTCAGCGAGCCTTCATGACCTGTGTTCATGGCCTGGAGCATGTCGAGCGTCTCCGCTCCGCGAACCTCGCCGACGATGATCCGGTCGGGACGCATGCGGAGGGCGTTGCGGACGAGCTCGCGGATCTTGATCTCGCCCATCCCTTCGATGTTTGCCGGCCGCGACTCGAGCGTGACGACGTGGTCCTGCTGGAGCTGGAGCTCCGCCGCGTCCTCGATGGTGACGATGCGCTCGTTCGCCGGGATGAACGCGCTCATCGCGTTCAGCGTCGTCGTCTTGCCGGTGCCGGTACCGCCGGAGATGAGGATGTTCAGCTTCCCCTTCACACACGCGGCGATGAACTGCGCCGAGCGGGCGGTGACGGTTCCGAACGTGATCAGGTCGTTGATCGTGTACGGGTCACGCGAGAACTTCCGGATCGTGACGGTCGGCCCGCGGAGTGCGAGAGGCGGGATGATCGCGTTGACACGGCTGCCGTCGGGGAGGCGGGCATCGACCATCGGCGACGCCTCGTCGACCCGGCGGCCGACCTGCGAGACGATCTTGTCGATGATCCGCATCACGTGTGACTCGTCGACGAACCGCACGTCGGTGCGCTCGAGCTTGCCGTTGCGCTCGACATACACCTTGTCGGGGGCGTTGACCATGATCTCGGTCACGCTCTCGTCGCGGAGCAGCGGTTCGATGGGGCCGTAGCCGAGGATGTCGTCCGTCAGTTGGCGGACGATCTCGCGCCGCTCGTCACGCGTCAGCGGCGTGCGATCGAGCACGAGCTCCTCGGTGACCGCGCGATAGACCTTGTCGGCGAGATCCTCGCCGTCGGCCTTGTACAGCTCGGGTCCGAGCTTCGCGATGCAGGCGTGGTGGACCTTGGCCTTCAGCTCCGCATACGGATCGATGGTCAGCGGTGCCGCGGGCTCGGGGCGCCCGTTCGTGTTGCTCGGCGTCAGGGTGACGACGGTGCCGCCGTCGCCCTGACGCTGCAGACGATCGTGAAGTCCCATTGTTCGCTCAGCTCCTCGCCAGGCTGAGCCGCTTGCGCGGCTTCACCTGCTTCTCGGCGGGCGTCATGACAGCCGTAGCAAGCTCCATCAACGCCTTCGAGAATTCGGAGCCGGGCTCGGAGAGAACTGCCGGCGTGCCGCGGTTGACCGCGATCGGGACGATCCGATCGGACGGGATCGACGCGTGCACGGTCACCTTCAGCGCACCCTCGACTTCGCGGGTGTTGAGCCCGACCTTCGAGTTCGCCCGGTTCAGCACGTAGCGGATCCGGCGCGACGGGAAGGAGAGCAGCTCGAGCGTCTGGAGCGCGAGCCGCACGTTCTTCAACGTCGGCACGTCGAGCCCGCAGAGCACGAGCAGCTCGTCGGTCCGGTCGAGTGTCGCGAGCATCGGCCCGTGGAAGAACGGCGACGTGTCGACGACGATCGCGTCGTAGCACTGCCGCGCAACCTCGAGCAGGCGCGTGATCTTCGACTCGGTCACGAGCTCAGCGTCCTCCGGCCGAAGTGGCGCCGGAAGGATGTCGAGACCGCAGGGGTGCTTGGTGATGTAACCGGCGAGCTTCTCGATGTCCATCTCGCCCGGTGCGAGCACCAGGTCGTAGATGGTCTTCTCGGGCTCGACGCCCATCACGATCGCGGCGTCGCCGAACTGCAGGTCGAGGTCGAGCAGCAACGTCTTCCGTCCCTGCTTCGCAAGAGCCGAAGCCAGGTTGGAGGCGATCGCCGTCTTCCCGGTGCCGCCCTTCGGCGAGAACACCGTGATCACGCGTCCCTGCTGGCTCCGCGCGACCGTCGTCACCTGCCGCTTGGCGTGAGCCGCCTTGCGGATCGTGAAGACGACGTTGTCGACCAACTGCGGCAGCACGAGTACGTCCGCGATGTCGGCGCTCAACGCTTCGTCGAGCAACGCGCCGGCGGTGGCCGACGCGACGACGATGATCGGCGTCCGCGTCTGTTCGCGGATCGCTGCGATCTCCGTCGCCGGGAATGCCTCGGACCGGGTGCCGTGAAGCACGCAGTCGAGATGTCCGCCGGCCAGGACGCCGGCAGCCTGAGCGACATGATCGCTCCAGCCGACGACTTCGAGGTCGGGATGTTCCGTGAGCGCCTCGCGCAGGTCGGCGAGGCCGTCACAGTCGCCCGTGAAGTACAGGCGGGTGGGCTGGGTCACGCTGGTCTCGCTCATCTTCCGGCTCCTGTGTAATGGCTCAGGTTTGCGGGTGTGACGCCGTCCTTGAACATCGAGGCAGGGCCTTCGACGTCGATCGGCGGCTGAGTCACGTTGGCAACCGGCCGCAGCTGGAGCGACCAGCCCTGGGCGTTCTGGGCTGCGTAGACGACCTTCTGCGCTTCTCGCCGATCGCTCACGGCGAGGATCACAGAGGCAGTGGTGCTGGACGAGATGCCGTGTCCCGAGGCGGGAGCGAGCGGGGCATGCAGGACGAGCAGGTTCTGCACGACGTCGCGAACCGCGAAGCACGTATCGCAAGTGCCGGTCTTCAGGTTCGCGATCACATCGACGTGGTCGCCGTCCTTGAGCGTGCCGGCGAGCAGCTGGTCGTCGGTTCCGGGCAGCGAGAGCGCGCGAAGCGGCCCATGGAGCTGCGAGCGGATGCCGAGCTGCAGCTCGGAGGCAAACCGGTGCAGCGTGATCTGCTCACCGGAGTAGACGGTCTGGGTCGTGACCAGGCGGGAGACCTGCTCCGGGTTCGAGATTGCGCCGGGCACGACCGTGCGCTGCGCGACCTCGGCCGTCGTCAGCCAGCCACGCTTGGCGAGCTCCGTGCCGGGGGTGTTGGCCGGGATGTCCTTCTTTGCGACGTACACCGTGACCGTGCTCTCGGCCTGGCGGACGTGTCGCTTGTAGTTCGCGACGTAGAACGTCGTCAAGAGCGCCGCCACGACCGCAAGGCCAACGGCGACGAAGATATTGCGGACGCGGTAGGTCATGCGGAGGGTTCCTTTTCAGATGAGTTGAGGACGCCGGCGGGAGGGCCGGACGTGGTGGAGAGACGGCGCGTCATTCGAGACGCTCCCTCGTCGTGCTGGTGAGACTCCCGGCCTTGATCGTCCAGCCGAGAATGTTGATCGAGTACGGGTAGCTGGCCGTGACCGTGACCTGGTTCCCGGCCGTAGCCCAATCAGGCGCCGCAGTGACGCTGATGGTCGGATCGAGAACGCTTTGGTCGAGGCCCTGGGCCGAATCTTCGACGGCGATCTTCGCCGCCGCGCCGTTGTCGTTCAGGAAGCGGCTGACCGCCGCCTTGCGCGCGCCGGCGCGGGTCGCGTCGGTGAGCGTGATGTAGTTGTTGAAGATGATCCCGAACTGGATGATCCCGAGCAGGATCGCCATCAGGATCGGCAGCACGAGCGCGAACTCGGTGATCGCCTGACCGTCCTCGTTGCGCAGCCGGAGAATACGAGCCATCGTCAGCCTCCGAACGCAGTCACGAAGTCGGTGAACAGCTTCAACGTCGCCGCGGCGAACGTCGGCACTGCCACGAGGACCACCGCGACCAGCAGCGCAAGGATGACCGCGTATTCGGTCATCGTCTGGCCGGCGGCGTTTGTCAGGGTTTGCATGTGTGTGCGGGGCGTCATTTGGAGTGCAGATCTGTCGGTGCGATGGTTGGTGGCGGGTCTCCACGAGCCGTGGAGACCCGCCGGTCGTGCAGGGTTAGAGCTTGCTTGCGACGTTGGTGAACACGGCTGCGATCTTCGGTCCGAGGACCAGCAGCGCGACGATCACCACGACGGCGATCAGGGCCAAGAGGACGCCGTATTCCGTCATCGTCTGGCCTTCCTCGCGGCGAAGCTCGATGCGTGCGAGCTCGAGCCAATCACGAATTTCCATTCGGTACACACCTCCCTTCGGCGGGGAGTGAGGCGGAGTCGGCGTTCACGGGACTAGAGGTTTCCCGCGACGTTGGTGAACACGGCTGCGATCTTCGGTCCGAGGACCAGCAGCGCGACGATCACGACAACAGCAATCAGCGCGAGGAGAACCCCGTATTCCGTCATGGTCTGTCCGTCCTCGCTGTGAAGCTGAAGCCGGGCCAGCGCGACCGCATCGCCGATGGTGTACTCGGCGGTGTCTGAGTCGTTCCGTGAAACGGTGGCGCTCAACACGATGCTCCTTCTTTCCGTCGTTCGGCGCGCCGTTTTAGTGGCGTGCTGATTGGTCGCTTCATCGACGGAACACGCTTTTTGGGCGTCCCCCATGCGGGTGAACTTGCGCAGACGGGCACAAAGTTTCCGCCGATAGAGTCGGCGGCCGGTTGAGATGAAAACGACGACCCTCAGCACCCAGGACGGCACGGTCGTGCTTCGCCGGTGCCTGCTCGCTACGACCCCGCTCGCCCGCAGCAAGGGGCTGCTCGGCCGCTCGTCGCTCTTGCCGGGCGAGGGAATGCTGTTTCGGCCCGCCGGGTCGATCCATATGTTCTTCATGCGGTTCGCGATCGACGTGGTCTTCTGCGACCGCGAGCTGGTCGTGCTCGAGGTGGTGCACGACCTGCGGCCGTGGCGGATCGCGGGGCACAAGGGCGCGAAGGTCGTGATCGAGCTGCCCGTCGGTGGTGCGGCCGGCGTGCATCCCGGCGACCGGCTCGTGCTCGGTACGATCGACGCATGACCGCTATCGAGCCGTTGAAGGAGTTGCTGGCGGGCGCGTTCCCGGACGCGACCGAGCTCGACGTGGTCGACCGAACCGGTGGTGGTGACCACTTCCAGGTTGCCGTTACATCGGCTTCCCTCACAGGGCTGTCACTGGTCGAGCAGCATCGGCGCGTTTACGAGGCGCTGGCGGGACCGCTTGCCGACGGGTCGATCCATGAGCTGCGAATCAAGACGAGAGGATCTGCATGACCTACACGAACGAGATCAAGGACGTGATCGACGGCGCCGAGGTGGCGCTCTTCATGAAGGGCACACCGCAGTTCGTGATGTGCGGCAACTCCGACCGCGCGCTGCAGGCCCTTCGCCGTGCGGGTGCGTCGGTGACGACGGTCGACGTCCTCGCCGACCCCCAGATCAGGCAGGACCTCTCGGCGATCTCCGGCTGGCCGACGATTCCGCAGGTGTTCGTCAAGGGCGAGCTGGTCGGCGGTGCCGACATCGTCGAGGAGCTCGAGCGCAGCGGTGAGCTCGAAACGACGCTGCGGTCGAAGCTCGGCGACGACTACGCGGCGAACGCAGACGAGAAGACGATCTCGCTGGTCGGAGCTGTCTAGCTCCTGAGCGTCGCGAGCACGTCGTCGGCGTGCGTCGCGGGCTTGACGTTGCGCAGCACCTTCTTCACGGTCCCGTCTTCGGCGATCACGAACGTCGAGCGGGCGACGCCCATGTAGGTGCGTCCCATGTACTTCTTCTCGGTCCAGACGCCGTACTCGTCGGCGACGTGGTGACCCTCGTCGGCGAGCAGCGTGAACGGAAGGTCGTACTTCTTCTTGAACTCGACGTGCGACGCCTCGTCGTCCGGTGAGATGCCGAGGACGACTGCCCCCGCGCTCTCGAACTCGCCGTAGACGTCGCGAATTCCGCACGCCTGTGTCGTGCAGCCGGGCGTGTCGTCCTTGGGATAGAAGTAGAGGACGACCTGCTTGCCGCGAAGCTCCGACAGCTTCACGGTCTCTCCGCTGTCGGTCTGAAGTTCGAACTCCGGAGCCGTTGAGCCTTCTTCGATCACGTGCGCCCTCCCGCTAGATTCCAGTGGCTCCGATGCTAACGGCCCACCACGTGAACGCATTCCTGGTGATCGCGACCTGCGCCGTCTCGGCGCTGATCGCGTTCGCGGCCTGGCGTCGCGGCCGTGCCGGCAGCTCGGTCGGCCACGTGCTCGCGCTCGCGCAGACCCTGATCGTCGGGCAGGTCGCGCTGGGACTGCTGCTCCTGTCCGACCATCGGCGCGCCTCCGATCACCTCCACTACGCATACGGCACCTTCGCGCTGCTGGTGGTGCTGTCACCGTGGCTCTACGCGCCGGCCGAGCCGCGCGCCCGCCTGCTCTGGTTCGCCGTCGCCACCCTGGTCGCCGCGGCGCTCGGCGTCCGGGCCTACATGACCGCATGACGCCCTTCGTCCGCAACCTGCTGATCGTCGCGGTGATCGCCGCGGCGATCGTGCTGCTCAACGCCGAAACCGCATTGGCGACAGCAGGCACGCTGTTGCGGTTCGCCTTCGTGATCGCGATCGCGGTCGTCGCGTACTTCTTCTGGCGCGACTCGGCGCGACATGAGATCGAGCTCTGGCCGACGCGGACTCAGGGTGTCTTCTATGCCGCGGTGGGCCTGCTCGTGATCGATATCGGCTGGCTCTTGCTCTCGCAGCCGCAAGGGCGGGACGCCCTCGCCTTCGTGCTCGTCGCAGCTGCATGCGTCTACGTCGGCGTGCGCACGTGGCTCGAGCAGAAGCGCCTCGCGTGAGCCCGGGAACAGATCTGCTGCAGGCACACGTGCGCGCGTTCAACGCCGGCGTGCGTACCGGCGACTGGGAGCCGATGCTCGGTCGCTTCGCCGCAGGGGCCGAGTTGCGCTTCGAGAACGCACCTGCCGGGCCGTTCAGCGGCCTCGAGGCGATTCGCCAGGCCTACCGCGAGCAGCCGCCAGATGACGAGATCCTGCTGCTCGGCGTCCAGGAGCGAGACGAGCACACAGCTGTGGCTGCGTTCACGTGGTCGAAGGGCGGCACCGGGCGGCTCGTGCTCGCGCACGACCGTGGTCAGATCGCCGCGCTAACGGTGGTCTTCGACTAGCGATCCGACCCCGTCGAGGCGGGCGAGCGCCTCGGTGATCGGCAGGTGCTGCCCGACGAAGATCGGCGTGTCGCGCTCGGTGTACCGCGACGCCTCGGTGTCGCGCAGTCTCAGCATCAAGTGCATGAAGTCGGCCGGCTCATCGCACTCGAAGGCGGTCATGAACTCCTGGTCGTCGATCCCGAACGAATAGGTCGTGTGGTTATGGATCGTCGGGAACTCCTCGCGGCCGATCCGCATGTGCTCGTCCATCGCCCGCTGACGGTCGGCCTCGGGCAACGCGTACCAGGGCCGCACTTTGACGAACGGGTAGACCACGAGGTACGGCGAGCCCTTGGGGACGATGCGCCGCGCACGCCGCGCCGACGTGTACTCCGAGGCCTTGGACGTCGCCAGGTAGGAGTACGGCGTCTCGAGCCAGGCGGCCAGCGGCGTCGCGTTGAGCGCCGCCCCGAGCTCACCGAGGTCGTCGTATCGCTCGGTGATCTTCCAGAGGAAGAAGTCTGTTTCGGGCCGGACGCCGGTCGTCGTGTATGCCCGCAGCGACTCGAAGCGCCCCGCGAAGTCCGCGACCACGTCCGCGAAGGCGTCCTTCGCTGCCGACCGCTCTTCCACCGGCAGGCGACGCCAAGCGGGGTCGACGCGGAAGAACGTGTACCCGATGTACTGGCCGCTCTCCGTCACGCGGTGAAGGCTACCGCGCCCGCGACGTCGTTCGGACCGCGTCGAGACTCGGCTTCGGTGTCCCGTCGACGTAGCGCACGCCGCTCTGCAGGCCGACCAGCCTGGACTCATCGTCGACGTGGAAGAAGCACAGCATGCGCACGGTCGGCTGGTGACGAGCGAGGTCGATCGCCTGCCGGTAGAACGCCGCCTGCGTCGCCGGGTCGACCGCCGATACGACCTCGCGGCCCTGATACAGCGACGCCTTGCCCTCCGGGACGCTCGTCTCGACGCCGTACTCGCCGTAGACGATCGGCAGCTCCGACCCGGCCTGGGCGGTGCCGTCGAACGCGGAACCGAGCAGCGCGACCAGGTGGTGATAGTCGGCGATGCCGAGCGAGGTCGTCCGGGAATGCGCGAGCGCCGGTGGGATGTGGGGGCTCTCTCCGTAGACATGGATCGAGAATGCGTCCATCAGCGGCATGCTCCGGCCACTCGCGCGGTAGGCCGCACCGAGATCGCGGATGAACACCGTCGGGGAGTGCGTCTGCCGCGCGGCCGTCGCATCGTCGCCGCCGCGCGGTGCCAGCCCGCCGCCGATCACGTCGGGCGGGGTGGAGAGGGCTTTCAGCGCGTCGTAGGTCGTTGCGAGGAGCGCCTCGTATGACGCAGCTGCGACGTCGCTTCCGTCGGTGCCGAACTGCGGCTGCCAGAACAGGTTCAGGTTCGGCTCGTTGCCGACGATCACCTGGCGCACCGAAGGCAGATCGCGCGCGAGGGCGGCCGTGTACGCGGCGAACGCAGCTCGGTCGGCGCTCGTGTCCGGCGTCGACGAACTCAGTTGGTAGACCGCCAGGATCGGCTCGACCTTGTTGGCGACGGCGGCGTGCACAGCCCGTCGGAGCGGGGGCAGATCGACTGCGGCGGTCGCGTCTCGTTTCCAGACGGCGCTGATCACGATCGCGTCGAACCCCGACGAGCGAGCCTCAGCCAGTGAGCGGTTCGGGTCGGGCGCCCATTTTGCAGCGTCGTCGACCACCCCGACGACCAGCGGCGCGCCCGGCTTCGAGCTGCCGCAGCCGGCCACTGCGAGCACGGAAGCAGCGAGCGCAGCGGCTCGGAACAGCGAAGAGGCGGATCTCATTCGCACCAGCCTGCCCACTCAGGGCGAGGTTGAAGCCCCTCGGTACGCTGGCACCGATGCCGGCAGATACCGTCGAGAGCCAGCTCAAGCAGCTGCCTGCGAAGCCAGGCGTGTACCTGTTCCGTGGTGCACGCGGCGACGTGCTGTACGTCGGCAAGGCCAAGACGCTGCGGTCGCGGGTGCGGTCGTACTTCCAAGCGGGGTCGAGCGATACCAGGCCCGGAATCCGGCAGATGGCGGCCCGCGTGGAGGCGATCGAGACGATCGTCACGCAGACCGAGGTCGAAGCACTCCACCTCGAGCAGAATCTAATCAAGCGCCACCGGCCGCCGTACAACGTGCGCCTCCGTGACGACAAGTCGTTCCCCTACATCGCCGTCACGGTCGAGGACGACTTCCCACGGGTCATGTTCACGCGAGAGCGGCATCGCCGCGGTGTCGTCTACTTCGGTCCGTACGCGAACGCGAAGACCGTGCGCGAGACACTCGACGTCTTGAACCGCGTCTTTCGCTACCGGCCGTGCGAGGGACCGCAGCCCGGGCGGCGCAGCGGGATCCCGTGCCTCGACTTCCACATCGAACGCTGCCACGCGCCCTGCGTCGGGTACATCTCGAAGGAGGACTATCGCGACCTGATCGAGCAGGTGATCGAGTTTCTCTCCGGCGACGACCGGCCGATCCGGCGTCGGCTCACCGAGCAGATGCAGGAGGCGGCGTCCGCTGAGCGGTTCGAGGATGCCGCTCGCTACCGCAATCGGCTGCGCGCGATCGAGCGACTGTCGGAGCGGCAGGCGGTCGAGCGCAAGTCGATCGGGACGATCGACGTGATCGGCGTTGCGGTCTCGGCCGAGCGGGCGGCCGTCCAGGTCTTTCCGCTGCGTGACGGCCGCATGGTCGATCGCTACGCATTCCATCTCGAGAACGCCGCGGGCGAGGACGTCGGAGAGGTGCTCGAGCAGTTCTGCCTCGAGTACTACGGCAGTTCGCCTGCGATCCCACCGCAGATCCTCGTTCCGCACGGTGCCGGCGACACGTCGGCGCTGGCCGAGTTCCTGGCCGACGCGGCGCGGTTCGCGGGTCGAGGTGAGGGTCCCGGAGCGCGGCGAGAAGCGGCGGTTGCAGGAGCTTGCGCAGCAGAACGCTGCGCTGGCGCTCGAGTCGGAGTCGTTCGTCGCCGAGAGCAAGCGCGCACGGCGCATCGAGGCGCTCGAAGAGCTGCGCGAGGCGCTGAACCTCGAATCGCTGCCGCTTCGGATCGAGTGCTTCGACATCTCGAACATCCAGGGTCAGGAGGTGGTCGGCTCGATGGTGGTGTTCGAGGACGCGATCGCGAAGAAGAGTCACTACCGCAAGTTCACGCTCCGCGGCGTGGAGGGCCAGGACGACTTCGCCTCGATGCGCGAGGTGATCACCCGCCGCTTCGCCCGCTTGCAAGCCGACCCGGGCTCGGAGGAATGGAACGAGTCGTTCGCTGCGACGCCGAATTTGGTCGTGATCGACGGCGGCAAGGGGCAGCTGTCTGCCGCCCTCGAGGCGATGCAGGAGCTCGATTTGCCGCGCGTGGCGGTGATCGCCCTCGCGAAGCGGATCGAAGAGGTGTTCGTTCCGGGCCGGCCGCAGCCGATCGTCCTCCCGTCCCACAGTGCCGGGCTGCAGTTGCTGCAGCGGGTCCGGGACGAGGCACACCGCTTCGCGATCACCTTCCACCGCCAGCGCCGAGACAGCGCTGCCCGCGCCTCGATGTTCGACCAGCTCGAGGGCGTCGGGCCGGTGCGGCGTCGGGCCCTCCTGCAGCACTTCGGGTCGGCTGAGCGGGTCGCTGCTGCCTCTCGTGAGGAGCTCGAGAGCGTTCCCGGCGTGCCGGCCCGGACGGCACGTCGGATCTACGCGCAGCTGCACCGCACCGGCGGCGCGTAACTACCCTTCCGCCCGTGCGCCGCCTCGCTTCCCTGCTGCTGATCGCCGTCGTCGCCGCGAGTTGCGGCTCCGCGAAGACCGCTTCGACGACGACGCCCGTTGCGCCGCCGGATCCAGCGTCTGCAGTCAAGGGAAGCACGACGCTCTACCAGGGTGGCGAGTGGGCGGTCGTCGTCAAGGGCGATTCCGCCGTGGCGCTGCACCTCGTCGGTGGGGAGTGGGAGCCGGACCGGACAGGCGCGGTCAAGGTGACCTTCCTCGGACCGCACGGCACAGTCGCTCCGATCTCCCAGGTCGCAGCCGAGCTCTCCGCCGGTACGCCGCTCGTCGAGTCGGGGCTGTGGGTCGACGGCGTCGAGTTGCTCGAGAAGGGCGGCGGGCTGACCGCGAAGCGGGGCACGATCTACGGCGCCCCCAGCACCGCGCTCGCGCCCGGCAAGCACCTCGCCGTGGCCTACGCGCGCACCGCGTCAGCCGCGACGGCGGTCGCGCGGGTCTTTCACGTCAACTGAGCGGCTGGCTCAGGTGCCGGCGCTGTCCGGATTGGTGTCGAGGAACGGGTAGCGGTAGTTCCCGGGCGGGACGAAGGTCTCCTTGATCGAGCGCGGGCTGACCCAGCGGATCAGGTTCCAGAGCGACCCGGCCTTGTCGTTCGTGCCGGAGGCTCGTGCGCCGCCGAAGGGCTGCTGGCCGACCACGGCACCGGTCGGCTTGTCGTTCACGTAGAAGTTGCCGGCCGAGTAGCGCAGCTGCTTCTGCGCGTCGGCTGCCGCCGCACGATCTCCCGAGAACACGGCGCCCGTGAGCGCGTAGGGAGCGGTCCGGTCGACGAGGCGCAGCGTGTCGTCCCACTTCGACTCGTCGTACACGTAGGTCGTGACAACCGGCCCGAAGATCTCCTCGCGCATCAGGCGGAAGTCCGGGTCGCGCGTCTCGAGAACCGTCGGGTCGACGAAGAAGCCCTGTGAGTCGTCGTAGCCGCCGCCGACGACGATCTCGGTGTCCGGGTTGCTCTTCGCCTCCTCGATCGCCTCCACCTGCGTCTTGAACGAGGCATCGTCGATCACTGCGCCCATGAAGTTGCCGAAGTCGGTGACGTCTCCGACCTTGATCGACGCCACCTCCTCCTGGAGGCGCTCCCGCAGCTCGGGCCACAGGTTCGAGGGCGCGTAGACCCGGGAGGCGGCCGAGCACTTCTGGCCCTGGTACTCGAACGAGCCGCGGACGATCGCCGCTGCGAGCGAGGCGACGTCGGCGGAAGGATGCGCGACGATGAAGTCCTTGCCGCCGGTCTCGCCGACGATGCGCGGGTAGTTGCGGTAGTGATCCATGTTCGCCGCCACGGTGCGCCACATGCCGTTGAAGACGGGCGTCGAGCCCGTGAAGTGGATGCCGGCAAGGTGCGGGCTCGCCAGTGCGGCATCGCCGATGGTGGCGCCGCTGCCGTAGACGAGATTGATCACGCCGTCGGGGAGCCCCGCCTCCTGGAAGAGCCGCATCAGGTAGTACGCGGAGAGCATCGCAGTGCCGGCCGGCTTCCAGACGACGGTGTTTCCCATCAGCGCTGGTGAGCTCGTCAGGTTGGCGGCGATCGCCGTGAAGTTGAACGGTGAGACGGCGAAGACGAAGCCCTCGAGCGGCCGGTATTCGAGGCGGTTCCACACGCCTTGTGACGAGATCGGCTGCTCCTGGTAGATCCGGAGCATGAACTCGATGTTGAAACGGAAGAAGTCGATCGCCTCTGCTGCCGCATCGATCTCGGCCTGGTGAGCGGTCTTCGACTGGCCGAGCATCGTCGCTGCGAGCAGTGTTTCCCGCCACGGCCCGGAGAGGAGCTCGGCGGCGCGCAGGAACACGGCGGCGCGGTCCTCCCACGGCCACGTCGACCAGTCCTCCCAGGCCGTCGCGGCCGCGTCGATCGCCTGTTGCACATGCTCTGCGCCGCCCTGGTGCACGTTCGCGAGTACATGCTCCTTGTCGTGCGGCATCACCGCGGGACGAAGGTTTCCAGTCGTGACGTCCTTGCCGCCGATCACCAGCGGCAGCTCTGGCTGCTCACCGCGCATCTGCTCGATCCGGGCCTGCAGGCGCGCACGTTCGGCGCTGCCGCGCTCGAATCCGAGAACAGGTTCGTTGTGGACGGGCGGCGGACGGAAGCTGGCGTGTGTGCTCATGGCCGTAGATTACGGCGCAGACCGCTCAGCGCCGCAGAAGGTACGTCGCCGTCACGAGTACCCAGACCATGAAGCCGACCGCAGAGGCGAAGACCGTGCTGCCGGCAAGCGTCCAGTCCGCCGCGCCCTCGACGATCCCGACGGCGAGCACAGCGATGCCACCGACGATCCCGGCCCGGCCGAACCAGCGCGTGATCTTCCTTGCGCGCCAGGCGGCGAGCGAAGAGCCGATGATCGCGGCCGCCGCGCAGGCCGAGGCGGGGGCGGCGAGCTCGCTGCTGCCGAGATAGAGCATCAGCGTCTGGAGCGCGAGGTAGGCGGAACAGCCGAGCACGACGACGCTTGCGAACAGCCCGTCGGGGTCGAAGCGGATCAGGCGGGCGCGGAGGCTCGCGACGAACCAGAGGTAGCCGAAGACTGCGCCGGCGAAGACGGCCGACGCCGCCTGGCGGTGGTCGGTCCCGAGAATCAGCGCAGGCACGGCGAGCGCGACGTAGAGAAACCCGAAAGCAGGCAGCCTGGCCCGTGTCACCGGCGCGAAGCTACACAATCCGGGGAATGAAGCCGACGCTCGTCCAGTACGCCGCCCCCGGCTTCGGCGTGGGGGAGGTCTGGCTCGAGCGCGGCCGCGTCTTCCACACGGAGCTGCCCCGGCCGCGCCGGACACGTCCGGTGTCAGACACGCCCGATGGCTCGAAAGGACGGGAGTTGGCCGAAAGGTTGATTGCGTTCTTCGCCGGCGCGGCGGACGAGTTCACCGACGTGCGCCTCCGATTGCCGGACGATGGCTTCTACGGCGATTGCGCCCGCGCGCTCCGGAAAGTCCGGCGGGGTGAGGTCGTCAGTTACGGCGAGCTCGCCCTGCTCGCCGGCTATCCGGGCGCGGCGCGCGCCGCCGGCACCTTCTGCGGCCGCTGCTCGCTCTCGCCGTTCATCCCGACCCACCGCGTCGTCGGCTCCGCCGGCATCGGCTCCTACGGCGACCTCGGGGTCGAGTACAAGCGGCGCCTGCTCGCACTCGAGGGCGTGAGTCTCTGATGGCCCTCTCGGAGGAGCTTCGGGACGAGCTCGCGCAGATCGCGCCGGTGCGGCACTGCTGCCGGGTCGCCGAGCTGTCCGCGCTCTTCCACGTCAGCGGTGCCTGGCACCTCCGCGGCAAGAGCGTTGCGGTTCACCTCGACCTGGCGAGCTCGGCCGCCGCCCGGCGAGCCTTCGCGCTCTTGCGCGACCTCGGCGTCCGCTCGGAGATCCGGACGTATCACCGTCAGGCGTTCGACCGCGCGACCCGCTACCAGCTGCACACCGACGTCGACGAGCGGGGACTGGCGGTGCTGCGCGAAGCCGGAGTGCTGTCGGCCTCTCGCGCTCCGCTCGAGCAGCCGCCGCGGCGGGTCGTCGGGCGATCGTGTTGCCGCGGGGCTTACCTGCGCGGTGCGCTCCTCGGCGCCGGTTCGCTCTCAGGGCCGCGCGACCCGCATCTCGAGCTCCGTACGGCGACCGCCGACGGGGCCGCGTTCATCGTCGACGTCGCAGCGGCCGAAGGCGTGCCGCTGCGGGTGCTCGAGCGGCGAAACCACGTGGTCGCCTACGCCAAAGGCCACGAGCCGATCGGCGATCTGCTCGCGATCGCCGGGGCGGGGCGGACCGCGCTCGCGCTCGAGGAGCACGCGGTGGTGGCCGCAACACGCTCGCGAGCGAACCGGCTCGCGAACGCCGACGAGGCGAACCTCGTCCGCACTGCCCGAGCGGCCCACCGCCAGCTGGAAGCGATCCGCTCGCTCGACCAGGCCACCCTGCCGCCGACACTCGCCGAGGTCGCGGAGCTGCGCCTGCGCCACCCATCCGCGTCCCTGCGCGAGCTTGGCGCGAAGGCGAGGCCGCCGCTCACGAAGGCCGCCACCCAGCGTCGGTTGAGCGCGATCGTCCGCCTGGCCGAAAGCTCCGCAATCTGATTTGCAAGTCCTCTAGCGCAACGCCGAGAGTCATATCCATACTCCTCACTGGCGGTTCGCACTCGCCGCGACGGCGAATACAGACCCCGTTCGGCGTCGCAATCCCGGGGGCGTTCATCCGGAGAGGGAGGTCGTCCTCGGAGCTCCCTCTCCGGACCGCCACACCCGAAAACGTGATAGTGGTTCCGATGCCATGAGCCAGGCAACGTTCGACGACCTGCGTGGGCGCCTCGCCGAGATCGCCGACCTGAACAAGACCGGCGCGCTGCTCGGCTGGGACCAGCACGTGATGATGCCGGCGCGCGGCGCCGGGATCCGGGCCGAGCAACTGGCGACGATCGGGCGCATCTCCCACACGAAGTTCACCGATCCCGAGATCGGCCGGCTGCTCGAGAGCCTCCGCGCGTGGGGTGAGAGTCACGAGTACGACTCGTTCGAAGCGAGCCTGATCCGGGTGACGTGGCGCGACTGGGAAAAGGCTCGCCGCGTCTCGCCCGACCTACGCGCCGAGATGTCACGGTCGGCGGCGCTTGCAAACCCGGTGTGGGTCCAGGCACGCAAGAACAACGACTTCAAGACCTTCCTGCCGGTCCTGCGCAAGAACCTCGACCTACGCAAGCAGTACATCGAATGCTTCGACGTGAAGGACGAGCCGTACGACATCGTGCTCGACGACTACGAGCGCGACATGACAACGAAGGAAGTCCGGCGCATCTTCGACTACTTGAAAGAGCACCAGGCGCCGCTCGTCAAGGAGGTTGCGGCCCTCAACCCGCAGCCGCTGCCGCCGCACAACTTCGACCTCGCTGCGCAGAAGGTCTTCGAGCTCGAAGTCGTGCGCGCATTCGGATACACGGACGACGCGTGGCGCCTCGACCCGACGGTCCACCCGTTCGCCTCCGGGACGGGCACGACCGACATCCGCATCACGACGCGGTACTTCACCGAGCACCTGGGCGGGCTCTTCGGGACGATGCACGAGTTCGGTCACGGCCTGTACGAGCGGCAGGTCGACGAAACGCTCGAACGTAGCCCGCTCGCGCGCGGCGTCTCACTGGGCATGCACGAGTCGCAGAGCCGCATGTGGGAGAACCTCGTCGGGCGCTCGCTGCCCTTCTGGCGCCACTTCTTCCCGCGCCTGCAAGAGCTGCAGCCGGAGCTCGCGAGCTACGACGCGGAGCAGTGGTACCGCGAAGCCAACTTCGTCGAGCCGTCCCTGATTCGGGTCGAGGCCGACGAGGCGACGTACAACCTGCACATCATCCTGCGTTTCGAGCTCGAGCAGGCGATGCTCGGCGACGAGTTCCCGCTCGAGCAGCTGCCCGAGCAGTGGAACAGCCGGATGTACGACTACCTGGGGATCGACGTGCCGACCGATACCGAGGGCGTGCTTCAGGACGTGCACTGGTCGGGTGGATCGATCGGTTACTTCCCGACGTACGCTCTCGGCAATCTCATCTCGGCGCAGCTCTGGGAGAAGATCACCGCCGATCTCCCCGACCTCGACGAGAGCTTCGAAGCGGGTGAGTTCTCGCTGCTCCGCGACTGGCTGCGCGAGCACCTGCACCGTCACGGCCGCAAGTTCACACCGGGCGAGACCCTGGAGCGGGTCGTCGGGACGTCCGAGATCGACCCCGAGCCATACGTGCGCTACCTCCGCGAGAAGCTTGCGGCGATCTACGGCATCGCCGAAGCCACCGCATAGCTACAGTCGCCGCATGGCAAAGACACGGGTTGGAATCAACGGGTTCGGCCGGATCGGACGCAACTTCTACCGCGCGGCCCTCGAGCGCGGCGGTGACTTCGAGATCGTCGCGTTCAACGATCTCGGCGACGTCGCGACGATGGCGCATCTGCTCAAGCACGACTCCGTGCTGGGAACGTTTCCCGAGGCGGTCGAGGTCGACGGCGGCTCGCTGAGAGTCGGCGGGCGCGAGCTGCGTGGCTTTGCCGAGCGCGATCCCGCCGCGCTGCCGTGGGGCGATCTCGGCGTGGACGTCGTGATCGAGTCGACAGGGTTCTTCACCAAGCGGGACGGTGCGCAGAAGCATCTCGACAGCGGCGCGAAGAAGGTCGTCATCTCGGCGCCCGCCACCGACCCGGATGTGACACTCGTGCTCGGAGTCAACGACGAGGCCTATGACCCGGCCGCGCACGCCATCATCTCGAACGCGTCATGCACGACGAACTGTGTCGCTCCGATGGCGAAGGTGCTGCACGACACGTTCGGCATCGAGCGTGGCTTCATGACCACCATTCACGCGTACACGAACGACCAGCAGATCCTCGACCTGCCGCACAGCGACCTGCGTCGCGCCCGTGCGGCCGCGATCAACCTGATCCCGACGTCGACCGGCGCGGCGCGGGCGATCGGCCTCGTCATGCCGGAGCTGAAGGGCAAGGTCGACGGCATCTCCGTCCGCGCACCCGTGCCGACCGGGTCGGTCACCGACCTCGTCGTCACGCTCGCGAAGGAGACGAACGCCGAAGAGGTCAATGCGGCCTTCTCGGCCGCCGCGAGCAGCGGGCGACTCGAGCCCTACCTCGTGTACTCCACTGATCCGCTCGTCTCCAGCGACATCGTCCACTCGCCGGCGTCGTGCACCTTCGACAGCGGCCTGACGATGGCCCAGGGCAACTTCGTGAAGGTCTTCGGCTGGTACGACAACGAGTGGGGCTACTCGTGCCGGCTCGTCGACCTCGTCCCCAAGCTGCTTTGAAGCTGCCGCGGTCGGTCGAGACCGCCGACGTCGACGGCAAGGTCGTCCTCGTCCGCGCGGATCTGAACGTGCCGCTCGAGGCTGGGCGCGTCGCCGACGACACGCGCATCCGGGCCAGCCTGCCGACGCTACAGCTGCTGCTGGACCGGGGCGCGGCCGTGCTCCGTGTCTGCTCGCACCTGGGGCGGCCGAAGGGCCGCGACGACGCGTTCGCGATCGAGCCGGTTCGTCAGCGGCTGAACGAGCTGCTGACGGACGACCGGATCGAGGTGCTCGAGAACACGCGCTTCGACGAGCGCGAGACCGCGAACGACCCGGCGTTCGCGCAGGAGCTCGCGGCAGGCTGCGACCTGTTCGTCAACGACGCGTTCGGCTCGGCGCATCGCGCCCACGCCTCGACCGAGGGCGTGGCTCGCCTCTTGCCCGCGTTTGCCGGGCTGTTGCTGCTCGACGAGTTGCGCCACCTCGGCGCACTGCTCGGCGACGTGGAGCGGCCGTTCGTGATCGTCTCCGGCGGCGCCAAGGTCGACGACAAGGTCGGCGTGCTGGAGAACCTGGGTCGAAGGGCGGACGCTGTCTTGATCGGCGGCAAGATGGCCGAACAGATCCGCGAGGAGAATCCGTTCACGTTCGCGGCTGTGTTGCCGATCGACGTCGTCGCCGCTTCGGCGTTCGACGCGGAGGCGGAGGCGCGCGTCGTCGCGTTCGACCAGCTTCCGGAGGGCTGGCTCGGCCTCGATGTGGGGCCGCGGACCCGCGATGAGTTCGCCGCTCGCATCGCTCCGGCGCGCACCGTGTTCTGGAACGGCCCCATGGGCGTCTTCGAGTGGCCACGGTTCGCCGACGGGACCTACGCGATCGCACGTGCCCTGGCCGACTGTGCGGGGTTCACCGTCGTCGGCGGCGGCGACTCGGTCCGCGCCGTGCACGACGCCGGTGTCGCCGACCGCATCTCGTGGATCTCGACCGGTGGTGGCGCCTCGCTAGAGCTGCTCGAGGGGCGCGAACTGCCCGGGGTCGCGGCGATTCCGGTCGTCGCGTAGGCTCGCGGCGTGTTGCTCGCCGGTAACTGGAAGATGTTCAAGGGCCCGGCCGAGGCTGCCGCATTCTGCCGGGAGCTACGTGCCACCGACCTGCCGCCGGACGTCGACGTCGTCGTCTGCCCGCCGTTCGTCTCGTTGAGCGACGCCGTCCAGGCGCTCGCCGGGACCGAGATCGGTGTCTTCGCCCAGAACTGCCACTGGGAGCGAGACGGGGCCTACACCGGTGAGGTGTCCGCTCCGATGCTCCGCGAGCTCGGTGTCTACGGCACGCTCGTCGGGCACTCCGAGCGGCGGCAGTACTTCGGCGACACGGACGAGACGGTCGCGAAGCGCGCTGCTGCGGCGCTGGCCGAGGGACTGCACGTGATCGCCTGCGTCGGCGAGACCGAGACCGAGCGCGAAGCCGGCCAGACGGGCGACGTGCTGCGGCGTCAGGTCGGGGTGCTCGAGCACGACGAGAACCTCGTCGTCGCCTACGAGCCGGTCTGGGCGATCGGCACCGGCAAGACCGCGACGCCCGACCTGGTGCGCGAGGCGCACGAGTTGATCAAGTCGGTGCTCGACGTGCCCGTTCTCTACGGCGGCTCGGTCAAGCCCGAGAACGCCGCCGAGCTCCTCGGCCAGGAAGCCGTCGACGGCGCGCTCGTCGGCGGAGCATCACTCGACGTCGACTCGTTCGCCGCGATTTGTCGCTCCGGTTCCCACTCGTAACGCTCGTCGTACTCGACGGCTTCGGTTGTGCACCGGCCGGACCGGGCAATGCGGTCCGGCTGGCGGACACGCCCGTCTTCGACCGCCTCTGGCAGGAGTTCCCACACACGACGATCGAGGCGTCGGGCGAAGCGGCGGGCCTGCCACCTGGACAGATGGGCAACTCGGAGGTCGGGCACCTGACGATCGGTGCGGGCAGGCGGCTCTACCAGGATCTGATGCGGGTCAACAAGGCGATCGAGAACGGCTCGTTCTTCGAGTTGCCGGCACTCGTCGAGGCGTTCGAGCGCGGGAGGCGGGTTCATCTGCTCGGCCTCGTCTCGCACGGCGGCGTCCACTCGCACATCGACCACGTTCAGGCGCTGCTCCGGTTCGCGCCCGAGAAGACCTGGATCCATGCGTTCACCGACGGCCGGGACGTCTCGCCGACGTCGGCTGCGCACGATCTGCGGGAGTTGCCGCTCGACCGCATCGCCACGGTCGTCGGCCGCTACTGGGCGATGGACCGCGACCAGCGGCTCGATCGGACACAGCGAGCGTACGACGCGATCGTCGATGGAACCGGCGTGCAGACGGACGATGTCGTCGAAGCCGTGGAGGCGAGCTATGCAGCCGGAGTGACCGACGAGTTCATCGAGCCGATCGTCGTCGAGGGAACGCCGCGCCTGGAACCCGGTGACGTCGCGGTGTTCTTCAACTTCCGGCCGGACCGTGCGCGCCAGCTCACCCGGTTGCTGCTCCAAAACCACTACGACGTGACCGCGATGACGCGCTATGCGAGCGACCTCGACACGCCCGTCGCGTTCGCCGAGCAGGTGGTCCCGGGCACGATCGCAGAGGTCCTCGCCGGGCACGACCTACGTCAGCTGCACGTCGCGGAGACCGAGAAGTACGCCCATGTCACCTACTTCTTCAACGGCGGGCGCGAGGAAGCATGGCCAGGGGAGACGCGCCTGCTCGTTCCGAGTCCGCGTGATGTCGCGAGCTACGACCTGAAACCGGAGATGTCGGCCGCCGAGGTCGCCGACCGGGTCGTCGGCGAGATCGGCGACGGGTATGCGTACTGCGTCGTCAACTTCGCGAACCCAGACATGGTCGGCCACACCGGCTCGATCCCGGCGACGATCGCGGCCGTCGAGACGGCCGACCGGTGCCTCGGGAGCGTCGTCGCGCGCGTCGGGGAGCTCGGCGGCGTCTGCCTCGTGACCGCCGACCACGGCAATGCAGAGCAGATGCTCGAGCCGGACGGCGTCTCCCCGCACACCGCGCACACGACGAACCCGGTGCCGCTGGTCGTGACCGCGCACGGAATCGGGCTCTCGAGCGGGGGTGAGCTCGCGGACCTGGCGCCGACCGCTCTTGATCTGCTCGGCCTCGACGTCCCAGATGTGATGACCGGAAGCAGCCTCGTAAATCGTTCGTAAGCCACGAGAGATCCGCCGAGGACGGGGCTATACTCGGGTTCCTTGTCGCTCCCACAGCCAGATCCTTCGGTTCTGCGCAAGGCCCAGCGTGGCGATGAACGCGCGTTCTCGATCATCGTCCGCTCCTACGAGACGCCGGTCTACAACTACGTCCTCCGGCTGACCAACGGCGACAAGGCCCTCGCCGAGGACCTGACCCAGGAAGTGTTCCTGCGCGTCTACCAGGGGCTGCCACGGTTCTCGTTGCGGTGCAAGTTCACGACGTGGCTGTTCCAAGTGACGAAGAACCGCGTCCTCGACGAGCTGCGCGCGAAAGAGCGCCGGCCGCTGACACCGGTCAACCTCGACGATGCGCCGCACCTCGAGGCGCTCGACCAGCCGGCCGAGCAGGTCGAGGCGATCGATGCGCTCTGGCGCGCGATCGACGTGCTCCCGGTCGACCTGAAGATGGCACTGCTCCTGCGCGACGTGGTCGGGCTCTCGTACAACGAGATTGCCGACTCGCTCGAGATCACCCTCGCGACCGTCAAGTGGCGCATCTTCAAGGCGCGCGAAGACGTCCAGGTCGCACTCGCTCGTGAAGGCATCACCTTCGGCAGCTCGCAGGGCGAGACTGCCGCCGGCGTCGCCGGCTAAGACTTCCGCGACGCGCGGAAGGCCGCGACCGCATCCTCGAGCGAGTCGAAGATGTGCTCACGGCCGATCTTGTCTGTCAGGCCGAACAACTCGAGCTCCCGGCCGACCGTTTCGGGCGAGCCGGCGACGGCAAGCACGGCACCACGTTCCCGCACCTGGTCCGCGAGCTCGCCGAGCGTCTTGCCGCCCGTGTAGTCGACGTCGTCGATCGCATCGGCGAGGAGGACGAGCCAGCGCGGATGCTCCGGCCCATCGACGAGGGCGAGCACTTCCTTGGAAAAGCGCTCGGCGTTGGCGTAGAAGAGACCGACGCCGAAGCGATAGACGATGAGTCCCGGCTCGAGGGCTGTCCCTGTGGCCGCCGGCACCGTTGTCAGCTCGCCGTGGTGGTCGCGGACGACGACCGAGTCGTGCGGGTTGTAGTGCCGCCGCACGTGGTCGAGCAGCGACAGCACGATTGCGAGGATCACGCCCTGCTCGACGCCGACGCCGACGACGACGGCCGCCGTGACCGCAGCGATCCAGAACTCGACGCGGCGCACACGGTAGATCTCCGCCATGTGCCGCCAATCGATCAGCTTGACCCCGATCACGAAGACGACGGCCGCCAGCACCGCGTTCGGCATGTACTGCAGCGGCTTCGTGAGGAAGAGCAGCACCACCCCGACCATCGCCGCCATGGCCAGCATCGCTACCTGGCTCGACGCCTTCCCTTCCTCCGCCATCTTGCTCTTCGTCGGGCTGCCGTTCACGACGAAGGTGCTGCTCAGGCCGGCGGCGAGGTTCGCGAGGCTGAGACCCACGATGTCGGTGTTCTCCTCGAACTGGTCCTGGTACTTGACCGCGTACGCCCGGGAGGTAGCAGCGCTCTGGGCGATGATCACGAGGAACATCGAGACGCAGGTCGCGAGGAGCGGTCCGATGTCGTTCCAGCCGACGCCACTCGGCAGCCCGATCGATGGAAGCCCACTCGGCACGTTGCCAAGAGTGGCGACGCCGTGCGTCTCGAGGTCGAAACCCCAGCTGATTGCGATCGCGCCTACGACCGCGACGAGCCCGCCGGGAATCATCGGAATCCACTTCTCGAACACGATCAGTGTCGCGATCACGCCGAGGGAGACGGCGAGGGTGGCGACCGAGGTATCCGGGATCTTCTTCAGCGTGTCCCAGAACGTGATCACCGTGGCGCTCAGTCGGTTGAGGTGGACCTTCGGTGAGGTGACGCCGAGCATGCCTCCGAACTGTCCGAGAGCCACCTGGATCCCGACCCCGGTGAGAAAGCCGACGAGCACGGTGCGAGAGATGAAGTCGGCGAGGAATCCGAGGCGAGCGATGCGCGCGAGGATCAGGAGGCAGCCGGTGATCAATGCCGCCAGGCTCGCCTGACCCAGCCATTCGTTCGTCCCTGGTTGGAGACCCGAGATGCCCAGTGCGGCAATGCCTGCATACATGATCGCTGCGGTGGCGGAGTCGCCGCCGACGACGAGGTGGCGCGACGAGCCGAAGACCGCGAATACGAGCGCGGGCAGCAAGATCGTGTAGAGGCCGGTGATCACCGGCGTCCCGGCGATCTTCGTGTAGCCCATCACCTCTGGGATCGCGAGCGCGGCAAGCGTCACGCCCGCCACCACGTCGCGCGGTAGCAGCGACCTGTTGACGGGCCGAATCCCCTGCAGCACGGTGACGAACCGGCTGATGCCCGTCGGGTGAGCTGTTGCGGTGGGATCAGTCAGGGTTCAAGGATTCTGTCACCCGTTCGCACTGCCGTCGCGGGGTCGGTGCGCTAGCGCGAGTAGCGCGCGAGCCAGATACTCAGATCACGCGCCTGCTGCCCGAGCGACGCCGAGTGCGGGACCGGCTCCACGGGGCTTTGGTGACCGCCGCGATTGGCGACGACCGCGATGATCGCGGCGATCGCGAGCAGGATCACCAAGGCGACCAGTGCCGCACTGCGCCTGCGTCGGCGGGTCGCGCTCGGCGGGAGAAGTCGTGTCGGCGCCAGGGACGGATCGGCGACGAGCGGATCGGTGGAAAACGCTGTCGCGAGCTCGGTCGCTGCCGGGCGGCGTGCGGGATCCGCTCGGCGGCAGCGCTCGAGCAGCAGTTGGTCGGCAGGCGACCGGTCTGTGAGCAACTCGTCGAGCACGACGGCGAGCGAGTACACGTCTGCCGGGGCACCGGCAGGCTCACCCGACGCCTGTTCGGGCGACAGGTAGCGGAGCGTCCCGAGCACCGTGCCGGCAGCGGTCAGCTTCGTCTCTCCGACCGCGGAGGCGATTCCGAAGTCGGCGATCTTCGGAGTCCCGTCGCTCGCCCGCAGGAGGTTCGCCGGCTTCAGGTCGCGGTGGACGACTCCTGAGCGGTGCGCGTAGGCGAGGCCTGCGGCGAGGTCGGCGGCTTCGGCGCGGGTCAGGCTGCCGTCGACGAGCGTGGCGCCAGGCAGCAGCTCCATCACGATGCATGGCAGTCCACCGTGCTCCGCGACGTCGATCGTCCGCACGAGGTTCGGGTGGGTCAGTCGCGCCGCGATTCGCGCTTCACGCAGGAAGCGCGCCCGGAACTCGGGCTGCCCGGCGAGGTGGGCGGCGAGCACCTTGAGCGCGACCGGCCGCTCGAGGTTCTCGTCGTAGGCGGCGTAGACCACGGCCATCCCGCCGCGGCCGAGCTCATGGTCGATGCGGTACTTGGGGATGCTGCTCAACCGTCGCCCTTGTGTTTGCCACGGTCGTTGTGGGGTTTGTGCGGTTCGTGGTCGGGTTTTGGCACTTGGGATGGCCGCAGCGGAGGCGCCGGCCCTAGGTCCGGCGGTTCGCAGGTCGGATGGTGCGACGCCAGGGAGTTGACGCCGGCGAGCAGCGGCTCCTGCAACTCCGCCGGCACGCGACCCTGGTTGACGAGCTGGATCGCGCGGGCGCTGACCGCCGCGATGTCGCGGGCCTGCGCGCAGGACCCCTCGGTCGCGATCGCATCGGTGAGCTTGATCAGTTCCGCGGCGTCGTCGTGGCCGAGCTTCGGCGTGGAATTGCCGCAACCGGGGAGGACCACGCAGAGGACGAGCCAGGGCAGTGCGAGGAGCCGCCGCACGTCAGATCCCGTGGGCGAGCCGCGCCGACAGCGCCGATGGCAGTCCGCGCTCCCTGAGCTCCGTCTGCGTCTCTTCGATCGGATATGCCACCCGCCGAAACTCTGCCCGCGACTCGTCGGTGTCAATCAGTGCCCAGGCGGCACGAGCATCGCCGTCGCGGGGCTGGCCGACCGAGCCGGGGTTGAGCAGCCAGCGGCCGGCGGAGAGGTCGGCTGTGGTTCCCGCGGGTGCGAGCCCACCCGCGATCGTCTCGCCCGTGAGGGCGAGTGCGAGAGCGACGTGACTGTGGCCTACGAGCACGAGCGGCGCGGTGGTGAGGCGCAGGCTTTCGAGAGCGACGCCTTCGCTCAGCACGTAGTCCCAGACCGCGTTCCGGGGGCTCCCATGGAACATCTCGACCCCCTCGGCGCGGCCGACGGGCTCCAAGCCCTCGAGCCAAGCCCGCTGCTCGTCGCCGAGCACCCCCTGGGTCCAGATCGCCGCTGCGGCCGCATCGCCGCTGAACTCACCCAGTTCGAGCGTGCCGAGAACACCCAGATCATGGTTGCCGCAGAGCGACAACGACGCCCGCTCTTGGATCAGGTCGACGCACTCGTTCGGACGCGGTCCGTAGCCGACGACGTCGCCGAGGCACCACACCTGATCGACCGCCGCGGCATCGATTTCCGACAGAACGGCTGTCAGTGCGTGAAGATTCGCGTGAATGTCGGAGAGGACGGCAATCCGCACGGCCGTGACGCTAGCCGCCGCAGGGGTCTGCTGGGCGGTGTGTGCGTGGCTCCTCTGGCGCACCAGCGTGCCGTCGCTGTACCTCTCGGGCCTCAACGAGCATCGCTTCTTCACGGCGCGTGAACTGCATCGCTCGGCCCGATTTGCACACGGCGAGCAAGCACTGTGGCTCGGCGGCACGGTCGCGACGATCGCCGCACTCGCGGTGCTCGCCCGGATCCTGCCGCGCAGGGTTTCGACGATGGGGCTCGGTCGCATCGGCAGCGCCGTGATCGTCGGCATGGTGCTGCTGTGCGTTCTCTGGGCGGTGAGCCTGCCCTTCGGGCTCGTCGACCTGTGGTGGCAGCACCACTGGGGCCTCGGGCCGTTCGACATCCTGGCCTGGCTGGACGCGCAGTGGGCGGTGCTCGGCGCCGAGGCCGTCTCGGTGATGCTGACGATCGTCCTGCTCGTCGGCCTGGCCGGCCGGTTTCGACGTTGGTGGCTCGTCGCCGGGCTCGCGTTCGTCGCGATCGCGGCTGCGTTCGCCTTTCTTTCGGGTTGGCTGAGCGCGGGAGGCTCGCATCCGCTCCGCAATCCTGTGCTCGCGGCCGACGTCAGGCGGCTCGAGCGCATCGAGGGAGTTCGCGGCACGCCGGTCCGCGTGGAGGACGTGTCGTCCTGGACCAACCAGGCGAACGCGTTCACGGCGGGGTTCGGCCCGTCGACGCACGTCGTGATCTGGGACACGCTGCTCGACGGCCGCTTCTCGCGTGGCGAGGAGAACGTCGTCGTGGCCCACGAACTCGGTCACGTGCGGAGTCGTCACATCCTGAAGGCGATCGGCTGGAGCGCACTCGTCGTGCTCCCGACGCTCTGGCTCCTGTCGCTCGCGCTCAGGGGCCGCGGCGGTCTCGGCCGCCCGGAGAACCTGCCGTACGCGTTCCTCGTGCTCGCCGTCCTGGGGTTGCTGACAGCGCCGCTGCAGAACGTCGTCTCCCGGCGGTACGAGGCCGAAGCCGACTGGCGAGCCCTCCGGGCGACACGAGACCCGGCGTCGGCGACGAAGCTCTTCCAGAGCTTCCAGACGACGAGCCTCGAGCAACCGAACCCGGCCGGTTGGGACTACCTCTGGCTCGAGAACCACCCGACGTTGATGCAGCGCATCGCCATGGCGCAGGCCTGGCGGCAACGCAACGGGCCGGGACGCTAGCGATCCGTCTCGGGCAGGTCCTGAATGCCCTTGACGGTCAGGTACTTCGAGTGAGCGTCCTGCAGCGCGGCGAGCAGCTCGGCCGCGAACTGCTGCGACATGTTGACGCGCGCGACGACGACACCCGGGACATCGCCCTCCTCGACCTCGTGGTCGATACGCGCGAACGTGAGCGTGAACTCGTAGTCGGAAAACGTGATGTTGGCGAAGTTCGCATAGACGCCCGCGAGGTGTTGCGGCTCCATGTGGATGTTGAGCTGCCGCTCCTGCTCGTCGTCCATCGGGCTTGACGATACTAGAGGCGTGGATCGCGAACCCGTTTCGGGCGTCGTCGAGCGCCTCGCCGAGCGGATCGGGGCGGCCCTCGGCGCGCCGGTCGAGCTCGAGCGCCCGAAGGATTCGGCGAACGGCGACTTCGCGACCAACGTTGCGCTCCGCTCGGCAAAGTCAGCTGGGCGGCCGCCGCGCGAACTGGCGGAGGAGTACGCCGCGAAGGTCGGGGCGCTCGACGAGATCGAGTCGGCCGAGGTGGCCGGTCCCGGCTTCTTGAACCTTCGCCTGGCCGACCGGTTCTTTCTCGACGCTCTCGGCGAGGTCGACGACGAGTACGGCGGCGGCTGGGCCACCAAGCGGGAGCGGATCCAGGTGGAGATGGTGTCGGCGAACCCGACCGGCCCGATCGTCGTTTCCGCCGCCCGGAACGGCGCGTATGGCGACTGCGTTGCACGCCTGCTCGCGTTCGGAGGGCACGAAGTGGCGCGCGAGTACTACTACAACGACGCCGGCGCACAGCTCGAACGGTTCCGCGCGTCGATCGATGCGCTGCGGGACGGGAGGCCCGTACCGGAGGACGGCTATCACGGCGACTACGTCGTCGAGCTCGCGCAGGCGGAGGGCGACCCGGTGCCGCGGATGCTCGCATCGATCGAAGCGACGATGGAGCGCTTTCGCATTCACTTCGACAGCTGGGTCCTCCAGAGCGAGCTCGAGCAACGGCTCGCCGAGCTGCTGCCGCGACTCGACACCTTCGAGGCAGACGGGGCGCTCTGGGCGCGATCCTCCGCCTACGGCGACGAGCAGGACTGGGTGCTGGTCCGCTCGGCCGACCGGGGCGGCGCACCGACCTACCGAGCGGCCGATGTCGCGTACCTCGTCGACAAGCTCGACCGCGGCTTCGACCGTGCGATCTACGTGCTCGGCGCCGATCATCACGCGACCGCCAAGTGGTACGCGGCCGTGGCGCGGATGCTCGGCTACGACGCCGATCGCGTCGAGGTGCTGCTGTACCAGTTCGTCCATCTGACTCGAGGCGGTGAGGCGTCGAAGGCGTCGAAGCGCGCGGGCAACGTCGTCTTTCTCGACGACTTCCTCGACGAGGTCGGGGTCGACGCGGCCCGCTGGTACCTCGTCAACCGTGGTCCCGACCAGGCGATCGAGATCGATCTCGACCTGGCAGCGGAGAAGTCGCAGAAGAACCCGGTCTACTACGTCCAGTACGCGCACGCCCGGATCGCGGGGATCCTGCGGAACGCCGAAGACGCCGTCGTCGGCGGCGCACCGCCTGGCCCGCTCGCGCCGGAGGAGAAGGAGCTGATCAAGCGGCTGACGGATTTCCCCGCCACGGCGCGCGAGGCAGCCGAGCGCCGCGGCCCGCAGCTCCTACCCGCCTACTCGATTCGCCTCGCGGACGACTTCCATCGCTTCTACCAGGCGTGCCGCGTGCTCGGTGAGCCTGCCGAGTCGTTCCGGCTCGGCCTGTGTGCGGCCACGCAGCGAGTGATCGCGCGCAGCCTCGACCTCGTCGGCGTCGAGGCCCCCGAGCGCATGTAAGCCAAACCCTCGAACCTCGTTCGAACCACGTTCGAACGAGGTTCGCGAGGTTCGGCGTGCCGTGCGGATTTGGCTCGAGCCGTGGCCTTGGGCTGCCAAACGAGGGCTCGGGAGCCGCAACTCGCGAACCACGTTCGAACGAGGTTCCGGGTCGGCTGCTCGGGCGCCGGCGAGTAGGTTCCGCCGGTGCGCAAGGTGACGGTGATCGGCAGCGCGAGCGGGAACGGCAAGACGACGCTCGGGAACGAGCTCGCTCGGCGGCTCGAGGTGCCGTTCGTCGAGATGGACGCGCTTGTGCACGGGCCGAACTGGACCGAGACGCCCGACGAGGAGCTGCGGGCCATGATCGAGCCGATCCTGAGCACGGATGGTTGGGTGATCGACGGCGCGTACCACGGCAAGCTCGGCGACCTGGTGCTTCGCTCCGCAGACGTGATCGTCTGGCTCGACCTGCCGATTCGTGTCTGGTTGCCGCGCCTGCTCCGGCGAACCGTTCGACGCATCCGCTGGCGGGAGGAGCTCTGGAACGGTAACCAGGAGTCGCTCAAGTCGGCGTTCTGGGGCCGTGAGTCCCTGGTTCTCTTCGCGCTCAACTCGCACTTCCGTCGCCGCCGCGACTACCCCACCAGATTGGCGAGCTGGCGGGTGATCCGGCTCCGGACGCGGGCGGATGTCGAGCGCTTCCTCGCCGAGGTTCCCCGGCCGCCGCGGCAGCCGCTCTAGGATCCGGGGTCGATGACCGGCTCGCGCCCCGATCGCAACCTCGCACTCGAGCTCGTCCGGGTCACGGAGGCCGCCGCGATGGGTGCCGGCCGCTGGATCGGGCGCGGCGACAAGATCTCGGCCGACCAGGCCGCCGTCGACGCCATGCGGGCGATGCTCGACACCGTCTCGATGCAGGGCGTCGTGGTGATCGGCGAGGGCGAGAAGGACGAGGCGCCGATGCTCTACAACGGGGAGGAAGTCGGCGACGGCACGGGCCCCGAGGTCGACGTCGCGGTCGACCCGCTCGAGGGTACGCGCCTGACCGCGCTCGGGCAACCGAACGCGATCGCCGTGATTGCCGTTGCTGAGCGCGGCTCGATGTTCTTCCCGGGCGCGGCGGTCTACATGGAGAAGATCGCGGCCGGCGCCGATGCGGTCGGCGCGATCGACATCGACGCCACGCCGACCGAGAACGTCAATGCGGTCGCGAAGGCCAAGGGAGTACGGCCGAGCGATATCCGCGTAGTCGTCCTCGAGCGGGACCGCCATGTCGAGCTGATCGGCGAGTTGCGCCAGGCCGGTGCCCGCGTGAACCTGATTCGCGACGGCGATGTCGCACCGGCGATCGCGGCAGCGCGACCCGAGACCGGCGTCGACCTGCTTTACGGCGTCGGCGGCACCCCCGAGGGTGTGATCTCCGCCGCGGCGCTGAAGACCGTCGGCGGCGGCATCCAGGCGAAGCTCTGGCCGCGCGACGATGCGGAACGGCAGCAGCTGGTCGCGGCCGGCTACGACCTGGACCGCGTCCTCTTCACCGACGATCTCGTCAGCGGTGACGACGTGTTCGTGGCGGCAACCGGCGTCACGACGGGTGCGCTGCTGCGCGGCGTGCGCTACGTCCGCGGCGGTGCGATCACGGATTCGATTGCGCTTCGTTCACGGTCCGGCACGGTTCGCCGGATCGAGGCGCGGCACCAACTCAGCAAGCTCGAGCAATTCACAGGGAGGGAATATTGATGGGCGGGATCGGACTGAACGAACTTGGCTACGACGCGAAGCTCTACGTGCTGGCGTTCGACCATCGCGGGTCGTTCGAGAAGATGGTCGGCGGCGGGGCCGAGAAGGTCGCCGGCGCGAAGCGGCTGATCTGGGAAGGCTTCCAGCGCGCCGTCGCCGAGGGCGCGCCCAAGGATTCCGCCGGCATTCTCGTCGACGGGCAGTACGGCCCGGACGTCGCCAGAGAGGCGAAGGCCGGCGGGTACATGCTCGCGATGCCGGTCGAGAAGTCGGGCCAGCCGGAGTTCGACTTCGAGTATGGAGACGCGTTCGGTGAGCAGATCGAGGCATTCGATCCCGACTTCTCGAAGGTGCTCGTTCGCTACAACCCGGAGGGTGACCGCGAGCTGAACGAGCGGCAGGCGAGCAGGCTGCTCCGCCTCTCCGAGTGGCTGCACGAGCATCACCGCAAGTTCCTCTTCGAGCTGCTGGTGCCGGCCGAAGAGTCCCAGCTCGCAAGCGTCGGCGGCAGCGCCGACCGCTACGACACCGAGTTGCGCGCCGAGTTGATGCTCGAGGCGATCCTCCAACTGCAGAACGCCGGCATCGAACCGGACATCTGGAAGATCGAGGGGCTCGACGATCGCGAATCGTGTAAGGAGATCGCGCAGCTGTGCCGGCGCGAGGGGCGCGACCGCGTCTCCTGCGTCGTGCTCGGCCGCGGCGCCTCCGACGACAAGGTCGACGAATGGCTCCGCGCAGGCGCAGGGCTCGACGGCTATATCGGCTTCGCGATCGGCCGTTCGATCTTCGCGGATTCGGTCAAGGAGTACGCCGCAGACCCGGACGGCTTCGACCGGGACGCGGCCGTTGCTCGGATCTCCGCCAGCTACCGCCGCTTCATCGACGTCTACGAGGGAGCGGCCGCACCCGTCTGAGCGCAAATCTGCACTCAACCCCGACGGCGTTGCCGCCGATAGAGCCGGTGTGGAAGCGGCCCATATCCCTTGGCGCCCCCTGGGGCAACTGCTTGTCGACGAGGGGCTCCTGACCCCAGAGCAGCTCGAGGAAGCGCTGGACAACCAGGCGACGACCGGTCGTCGCCTCGGCGAGATAGCCGTCGAGTTCGGCTTTGTCTCGCACATGGCCCTGTCGCGGGTTCTCTCCGCGCAGTACGGCGTCGAGCTGAAAAGCGAGACCGGTTTCGGCACCGGCTTGCGCGCCGAGCTGGAGCGGCGTCACGACCACGAGCCCGAGCTGCCCGGCCCCGACTTCATCGTCGCCCTGCCGCCGCTCGAGCTCGCCCCGCCGCCGAAAGCGCCGTCGACCCAAACAGATGTGCGGCTCGCCGACCTCGAAGAGGAGCTCGAGGCACTTCGGCAGACGTCGGAATACGGACACGAGGAAGCCGCACGTCTCTCAGAAGCGCTGAACGCCCGCGAGACCGAACTCGCCGAGCTGCGGGAGGCGCACGATCGCCGGCAGGCGCAGGCGATCAAGTTCGCCGCGGCGACGCGAGAGCGCGACCGCCGCCTCGCCACCGTCGACCACGAGCTCGAGGAACTGCGCGCCGCCGCGGGGACCAGCGAGCACGAAGCAGAGCTGCTCGCGGACGCGTTGAGCGAACGCGACGGCGAGGTAGCCGGGTTGCGCGACGACGCAGAGCGCCGGTATCGCCAGGCCGCGAAGTTCTTTGCTCGGATCCGCGCGCGTGAGGATCAGATCGCGGAGCACGAGGCCGTGCTCGCGGAAGCCTTTGCAGAAGTTGACCGGCTGTCGGGCCAGCTCGAGAGCCGGGCGGGTGAGGTCTCGGAGCTCGAACGCGAGCTCGCCGACGCGCGTGAGGGCGTCGAGCACGTACGCGGGCAGAGCGAGGCGCTGACCGAGGCGATCGGCGAGCGCGAGCGCGAGCTCGAGGATTTGCGTGAGGCTGTCGAGCGGTTTGGTGCGGAGGCAGCGCAGCAGGCCGAGGCCCTCGAGGCGCGCGACACTCAGCTGTCGGAGCGTGACAACGAGTTGGCAGCGCTCCACAGCGGCTTCGAGGCGGAGCGCGACGAGGGGGCGAAGCTGGCCGAACTCGTTGGTGTCCGCGACCGCGAACTGGCCGAGCTCGAGAACGAGCTCGAGAACCTGCGTCGCAGCACGGACGACGGACATGGCGAGGCCGCGCGGCTCGCGGATCTGTTGAGCGCGCGGGACGCCGAGCTGGCCGAGCGCAGCGGCGAGGTTGCGACCATTGCCGAGCACCTGTCAGAGCGCGACACCCGGCTGGCGGAGCTCGAGAGCGAGCTCGAGAACATTCGTCGCACCACGGAGGAAGGCTACGACGAGGCTGCGCGCCTCAGCGAAGCTTTGAGCGCGCGGGATGCCGAGCTCGCCGCCGCGTGCGACCAGATTGGTGCCCGCGATGAGCGGCTGTCCGAGTTGGAGGACGAGCTGACAGCGCTTCGCCGAGGGACCGAGGAGGGGCATGACGAGGTTGTGCGGCTCGCCGAGGCGCTGAGCGCGCGAGAGTTCGAGCTGGCCGAGCTGCAGCGGGTCGCCGCCGAGGAGAGCGCCGCCGTGGCGGCACTCTCGGATCTGCTCACCGCCCGCGACGCTCGGCTGGCCGAGCATGAGAACGAGTTGATCGCGCTAGGCCGTGGAGCCGCAGAGGGCCAGGACGAGGTTGCGCGCCTCGGCGAGGTGCTGAGCGCGCGCGAGTTCGAGCTCGCCGAGCTGCAGCGGGCGGTTGCCGAGGAGCGGGCCGCCGCTGCGAGCCTCTCGGAGCTCGTGACAGCCCGCGATGCACAGATCATCGATTTCGAGAACGAGCTGGCGACTCTCAGGAACGGGAGCGAGCAGGGCTACGACGAGTCGGCGCGCCTCGCCGAGGCGCTGAGCGCCCGCGAGGCCGAGCTGGCGGCGCGGGAGTCCGAGCTCGCAGCGTTGCGCGATGCCGCCGCACACGCCGGGGAAGAGACTGCGCGGCTGATCGCGGCGGTTCAGACCCGGGACGACTTGATTGCCGCGCTCGAAGGCGAAGTGGCGGCGGTCAAACAGGCAACGGCGCACGGAGAAGACGAGGCTGCGCAGCTGGCGGAGGTCCTCAGCGCGCGCGACAACCAACTCGCGGCGCGCGAACGGGACCTCGCCGAGCTTCATCAGGCGTACGCCCATCGGCACGACCAGGCCGCGCGCTTCGCGCGGCGTGCGCGCCGCCGCGGCCAGCGGATCTCGGAGCGCGAAACTCTTGCCGCCGGCGACTCCCGTAACGGCGATCACGACCTGTATCGCGGCGGTCCCGTCGGCTACCTCGTCTTCGCCCAGTTCGCCCGCCGGTACGCACTCGTGGAGCGGGTCGGCGTCCTGCCGTCGCCCGACGAGATGTTCGAGTTGCCGGACGCCGGTCCCGGAACGCTGCGCGTCCTTCGGGTCGGGCCGTCGCCGCTGCCGAACGACGCACGCTCGTGCGTGTTCGCAGAGCGCGTGCACGAATCAGCCTGAGCGTCCGCACGGCTAGAATCGCGGGCACGCGGGCGTAGCTCAGTTGGTAGAGCATCAGCTTCCCAAGCTGAGGGTCGAGGGTTCGAACCCCATCGCCCGCTCCTCACGAGACCCGCTCCAGCAGCCGGATCTGGCTGAACGGAGCGGGTTCTCGGCGGCCTCCGCCTGTTGAGAGCGCCCAGGGCTGATCCGCTTTGCACGGTTCAAGAGCGGCGCGCACTGGCGCGTCGGGCTTGTCGGTAATCGTCGTTCTCCGAACGCGTCAGGAGCAGCATCACTGTGGTGGGGGCGAGGAGCGTCGGATCGAGCGCTGCCGTCAACGAGAACAGGAGATCTTGCTCAGAGCGTTCGCCTCTGGGTCCAGCGGTGAGCGTTTCCGCGGTCACGACCAAAGACAACCGGAGGATGTTTGATTCAGCGTCGGGTAGTCCCGATGCGGGCGCGCGACTACGTCTGTACGGTGCTCTCAAAGCAACGCACTGCTATCGCCAGAGCGTCGAACATCTGCGTGAGGAGGACGAGGGATGTTCAGGAGAAGAAGACCGGTTGCGGCCGCCGCCGTTGTTGGTGGTGCTGCGCTCGCTGGATCCAAGAACGGTGCGCAGGCCGCGCAGTCGCAGGCTCCGGATCAAGCGGCAGGGGTTGCCCCGGCCGCGGCTCCGCCGCCAGTGACGAGTGGCCTATCGGCCGAGGCGATCGAGCAACTCCGGAACCTCGGGAAGTTGCATGAGGATGGAGTCCTCACCGACGCCGAGTTCGAGCTGCAGAAGGAGAAGATTCTCCAGGGAGTCTGAGGAGCGAACAGGCGAGAGCCGAGCTGCTTTCCGCCGATCGAAGCCCAAGGTTGTGCCTTCAGTTGCCCGCAGCCAGGTCGCACCAGCTCGGCCTGCTCGTCCCGCGAAAGGAAGAAGGATGAACTCATGAGCACGCAAGTCGTTGCAGAAGACCGCAGTCTCGGCGGGCCGTCCGGCAAGGCACTGCGAGTCGAGCACCTGAGCGAGGTCGAGCGCGCTGCGAAAGGCAAGGCGGCCCGGGCCGAGGTCCCTCGCTCGGCGCACGCGGCGTGGGAGCCGGGCCCGGATCGGACGAGCCCGGTTGAGCTGTTGGAGCAGCAGGCGCAGACCCGGGTGCCGGAGCTGGTGCCGATCCGGTACGGGCGGATGCTCGTCTCGCCGTTCACCTTCTACCGGGGCGCTGCCTACCTGATGGCCTCGGACCTCTCGGGCATGCCGAAGAGCGGCCTGCACGTGCAGCTCTGTGGTGACGCACATCTCTCCAACTTCGGCGGGTTCGCAGCGCCGGATCGCCGTCTCGTGTTCAGCATCAACGACTTCGACGAGACGCATCCGGGTCCATTCGAATGGGACGTGAAGCGGCTGGTTGCGAGCTTCGCCGTCGCAGGTCGCGATCGTGGCTACGACGACAAGCAGCGAAAGGCGGTGAATCTCGCCGTTGGCAGCTCCTACCGGGAAGCGATCAGCCGGTATGCCGGCATGAACAACCTCGACCTCTGGTACTCGCGCGTCGACGTCGAGGATCTGATCGCGGAGTTTCAGACCTTTGCGACGGCGAAGGAGCGCAAGCGGGCGGACAAGAACCTGGCCAAGACACGGTCGAAAGACAGCCTGAGGGCCTTCTCGAAACTGACGGAGATGGTCGACGGCGAGCCGCGGATCACGGCCGATCCGCCCGTCGTCACCCCGATCGACGACCTCCTCGGCGATCGCGCGCACGAATTCGACGAGTTCCTGCACAGCGTTCTCCGCTCCTACCGGCGGACCCTGACGGGCGACCGCCGCCGCCTGCTCGAGCGCTATCGCTACGTTCATGCGGCCCGCAAAGTCGTCGGCGTCGGCAGCGTGGGTACACGCGCGTTCATCATGCTCCTGCTCGGCCGAAATGACGCCGACCCGCTTTTCCTCCAGTTCAAGGAAGCGGAAGCTTCGGTGCTCGAGCCGTTCCTCGGCAAGAGCGAGTTCTCGAACCACGGCCAACGGGTGGTCGAGGGCCAGCGCCTGACCCAGGCGGCCAGCGACATCATGCTTGGCTACATCCGCGCCGAGGGCTTCGACGGGATCAAGCGTGACTTCTACGTTCGTCAGCTCTGGGATGCCAAGGGCTCGGCCCTGGTCGAGCTGATGGAGCCACGGGTCATGAGCATGTACGCAGCCGCCTGCGGCGCCGAGCTCGCCCGGTCGCATGCGCGCTCCGGAGACGCGATCGCGATCGCGAGCTACCTCGGCACGAGCGATACGTTCGACCGCGCCCTCGCCCGGTTCGCAGAGTCGTACGCCGACCAAAACGAGCGCGACTACAAGACGCTGACCAAGGCCGTCGAGAACGGACAGATCACAGCCGAGACAGGGGTTTAGGCGCTCGGCCGTCGCGGCGGTTCGCAGCGCTGGCGACACGAGCTCGGTCGACGTTCCGGCATCGGATCCGAGAAACTGGAAAGGACACTGAGATGAGCAAGGCG
>CAWJZZ010000008.1:0-100632 GCA_963847475.1 uncultured Actinomycetes bacterium
CCGCGTCTCTCGCATGGGCGAGCGTCCAGGTGGGCATCGCCCAGTCCCTGCCGCTCCTTTGTTCGACGCACCTCGGTAGCGATTGCGCCTGCTGTCCGGCTACAAGACCGCCCCCTGCGCCAGTGCGCGGCAATGTCTCTTGGCCTGCTACTTGCTCGGGGGCCGTAGTCGGCCGATGATCCCTGCGTGCGTTCCGAGCTTCCGACGGGCACCGTCACCTTCCTCTTCACCGATGTCGAAGGCTCGACGTCACTCCTGCGCGAACTCGGCGCTGAAGCATATGCCGACGCACTTGCCGATCACCGGAGGCTGATCCGCGAGGCGAGTGTCGGCAACGGTGGCGTCGAGGTGGACACACAAGGCGACGCGTTCTTCTTCGCCTTCCCGACGGCGCCAGGTGCTCTTGCGGCCGCCTCGGAGTTCACCGAAAGTCTCGCCGGTCAACGGACCGATCCGCGTCCGCGTGGGACTCCACACGGGAACACCGCTCCTTTCCGACGAGGGCTACGTCGGCCACGACGTGCACCGCGCCGCTCGTATGGCGGCCGCCGGCCACGGCGGGCAGGTGCTGGTGTCGGTCTCGACGGCTGCGCTGCTCGACGCGGATGGTCTACGCGACCTGGGCGAGCACCGGCTGAAGGATTTGTCTGCGCCGGAACGGATCTACCAACTCGGTGACGAGGAGTTCCCGCCGCTGAGAAGCCTCCACCAGACGAATCTGCCGATCCCCGCGACGCCGTTCCTGGGTCGTGAGCGGGAGCTGGAAGAAGTGATCGGGCTGTTGTCGCAGGAGGACGTGCGCTTGCTGACGCTGACGGGGCCCGGCGGTATTGGCAAGACACGCCTTGCGTTGCAAGCGGCCGGCGGGCTCAGTGATCGCTACCGCGGTGGTGTGTGGTGGGTGCCGCTGGCGCCTCTGCGCGACCCAGCGCTGGTGCTGGCGACAACGGCGCAGAGGCTCCGTGTGAGGGGCGGTCTCGCCGAGCACATCGGCGACAGACCGATGCTGATTCTTTTGGACAACTTCGAGCATGTCGTGGAGGCTGCGGCAGAGGTAGCCGGTCTGCTCGCCTCCTGCCCTAATCTCGGTGTGCTCGTGACCAGTCGCCAGCCGCTCCAGATCACCGGCGAGCAGGAGTATCCGGTGCCGCCGCTAGCGCACGAAGAGGGCGTCAACTTCTTCCTGGCGCGTGGGCGGGCGATTAGGCCTGACTTCGAGCCCGACGAGGCCGTGTCCGAAATCTGCCGCCGCCTTGACGAGTTGCCGCTCGCGCTTGAGTTGGCCGCCGCGCGCGTGAAGATACTTTCGTCGCACCAGATCCTCGAGCGACTCGCGCGTAGCCTGGCGCTTTTGACCGCTGGCGCCAGAGACCTCCCTGACCGCCAGCGGACGCTGCGCGCAACGATCGAATGGAGCTACGAGCTCCTGACACCCGAGGAGCAGCGTCTCTTCGTCCATCTTGCTGTCTTCCGTGGCGGCTGCACGCTTGAGGCTGCCGAGGAGGTAGCCGCCGCCGATCTGGACGGGCTCCAGTCACTGGTCGACAAGAGTCTCGTTCGCCACACGCGGAACAGGTTCTGGATTCTCGAGACGATCCGCGAATACGCGGCCGAGCGGCTCGACGTTTCAACCGACGCCGACGAGATCCGCCGGAGACATGCAGAGCATTTCCTCGCGCTTGCCGAAGAAGCCGAGCCGGGTCTACGAGGCCGTACTCCATGGCAGTCGGTCGACTGTCTCGCGAGCGAGCAGGACAACCTGCGCGCCGCTCTCGAACAGTGGCATGCCAGCCGCGAGGCAGACGCACTCCTGCGCCTGGTCGGAGCACTCGGTCGATTCTGGAGTCTGAGCGCCGCTGGGCCCGAGGGCAGACAGCGCCTCGAAACCGCGCTCGCTATCGATGAACATGCGACGCCGGCGCGTGCGAAGGCTCTGGGCGAAGCGGCAAGCCTGGAACTCTCGGGCGGCAACGCTGCGCGGGCGAAGATCCGAGCCGAGCAAGCGCTCGCGCTCTCTCGTCAGCTCGGGGACGATTGGGGTATCGCCCGATCTATCGGCATCCTCGGCTGGGTCGCGGTTGACCTAGAGCGGGATTTGCCTAAAGCGCAGCGGATGTTGGAGGAGAGCGTCGAGCGATTCCGTGAAATCGGCGACGACCACCGCGTCCTAGTTGTCACGGGCGACCTTGCGGTGGTGCACAAGCTCCGTGGTGACCGCGAGGGAGCTCGTGTCCTTTTGGAGGACGTTCTCCGCCAGGCACGTGCGAGCGGGGACGAGTACATGGAGGCCACGGCTTTGGACGACTTGGCCGAGTATGCGCTTGACGAGGGTCGGATCGACGACGGTCTTTCGTTGCTGCGGGAGAGCATCCGCATGAGCACACGCCTCACGCGCGCGGTCCGCATTCAGGAGAACCTCTTGCGATTCGCCTATGCGTTCGCAGCGCAGAAGAAGCCAGAGGTCGCCGCGAGCCTGCTCTCCTTCTCGACGACGCGGATCGAGCAGACGCAGAGCGTCACGCCGTACGGCGTCGCTTATACCGCTGAGATGAAGGAGAAGACGCTAACCCTCATCCACGGTCAGCTCGAGGACGCCGCGCTCGCCGAGGCCTGGCAGCAGGGTCGAACGCTAACGGAAGAGGAGGCCCTCGCCCTCGCGCTCAACTCAAATGACTGAGCGGTCACGAACGGGCAGGTCCTAAGCGCGCGAAACTGCCCGTTTTGCCGTCCGTCTGGCCCACGCGACTGCGGCCTCCGGCGACTCCCACCCCTCGTTGTTGCACTCCGGTTCAAAAAGAAGCTGCCCGCGTCGCTGGGCAGGTAGTACCGGTCCGACCGAAGCGCGCCCATAGGCGGCTCGTCGTCGACACCCACATCCTAAATTTGCCTGTTTTGACAACGGCTCGCTCTTCCCTTCGGGAGATCGGGTGCTGCGGTGGATTCCGCCCCTCAACAACGAGTGCCTCCGCTGGGAGCGCGCTGGTTATTCTCACGCCGTGCCGCTTGATGATCTGACTGGTGAGGTGGCGCTCGTGACCGGCGGGGGACGCGGGATCGGGGCGGGCATCGCGCGCGAGTTGGCGAGCGCCGGGGCGCGCGTCGCCGTCGTCGCGCGGACGCGGGGACAGATCGAGCAGGTCGCGCACGAGATCGAGGGCGTCGCGATTGAGGTCGACGTCACCGACGCAGCCGCGGTCGAGCGCATGGTGAACGAGACCGAGAGCGAACTCGGTCCGATCGACATCCTGGTCGCCAACGCCGGCACCGGAAACCGCTCGGAAGTGTGGGAGGGCGAACCCGACGAATGGTGGCGCACGTTCGAGGTGAACGTTCTCGGCGTCTACCTCAGCGCCCGCGCGGTCATCCCAGGCATGCTCGAGCGCGGCCGTGGCCGCATCATCATCACCGGCAGCGGAGCAGGCTATCTCCCGGGCGCGAGCAACACGGACTACACGTCGAGCAAGGCGGCGGTGAACCGCTTCGCCGAGACACTGGCAGAGGCGCTCCGCGACACACCCGTGCGCGTGTTCCTTATCAGTCCGGGCCTCGTGCAGACGGCGATGACCAGCGACCACTTCCCGGATGACGCGCCCTGGACGCCGCCGGAACTCGCTCCTCGACTCGCGCGCGTGCTCGCATCAGGCCGTGCCGACGAGCTCGCGGGTCGCTACATCCACGCCGAGCACGACGACATCGAGGATCTCATCCGCCGCGCGCCAGAGATCCGCGAGAACGACCTGAACGCAATCCGGCTGCGCCGCTAAAGCCGTGATCGTCGGGCGCCATGTCGCGACGGGCGCTGCAGCCGGTGCCGCCAGCAGGTCCAGACTCACCGCCATCCTCTTAGGGCCGATCCTCCACCTCGCGGGCGATCGTTTGCCACACCAAGACATCAGTTCGCGCCGCTTCGAGATCGCTAGCGGCCTCTTCTGCCTCGTCCTCCTCGCCTGCAAGCGCGGCCCACTCGATCCGGCGACTCTGGGAGCAGCCGCCAGCTCGGCGCCTGATCTTGAGCACGTCGTCCCCTTTCTGCGTCCAGGTGGAAGCAAGCTGTTTCACGGCCGCCACGGCTGGCACCGATCGGGTCGCTTCCGGGCCGACGTCCAGCTCTTGTTGGCTGGTGCGATTGTTGGTGCTCTTATCGGACCACGCGGCTAACCCGGCGTGTTGCGCGTTGTGCGCGCGGAGTCCCGAGTTCGCGGGGGTACCTGCCCGCTCCAGGTCAGGGCCTCCGAACGATTGAACAATGCGTGATCTCGTGCGTTCGATCGTCTGCCCGTCTAGCCGCAGCCACAGACAGCGATCCTGCAGCCACGGCCCGAACTGCAGCGCTTAGAAGCGCGGGCGTTAGCAGGGCTTTCCCTGATCGGCCCAGACCGATGACCTCCAGCTACCGCACTCGGAGGTCAGACCCTGGCATCGCTTAGGAGCTCGAGGCCAGCTCGTCGTAGGCCAGCACCTGCTCAACCAGCGATGCGAGAACGGTCTCGTCCATCGATGCGAGTCGCACCAAACCCGCGTGCAACCGCTCAAGCTCGCGTTCCGACATAGAGTCGAGATCCACACCCGGAGTGGCCTCAGGAGGGCGGATCCTTTGCAGCCAACGAAGCAGAATCTCGGCAGCACGGGGATCTGAGACCGCCTTCTCACGCAAACCACGCTCGATCTCCGCGTCAGAAGGGGGCTCGCTCTTACTGCGCGTTGCACGGCTCTCGCGGCTCAACCGTGCGGCTTCGCGCGCTTCCTCCTTTGTCCACCGGTGCGGTCGAGCTCTGTTCTGATCAGCTGCTGCGTCAGCGATAGCGTCAGTTTCGGTCAGGTCGGCCGTGAGCAATCGCCTCCTGGTGACGCATCGTGGGCATCGCTAGTAAGTCTGCCTAGCTTCCGTTGGATCCTGCGTCGCCGTCATCGAGGATCTTGGTCCGGCGTCAACTCGATGCTTGGACTGCCGGAACGGTGGCTTCCGGCCGCATCAACCGTTTCCAGCCGTTCTTCTTGAGCGCCGCCCGTGTTCTCGTGTTGCCGGACCGTTGTCGCACGACGCGACGATCCTAAGACGTCAACCAGCGAATGTCCGGCTCGGCCCAGGACTAGGGACGACCGCAGCCAAAATCGCGGTTTTTGCAGCCAACACCTCGACGCCGCGCTGTTTCGGTCCAACAAAAAACCCCGCTTGAGCGGGGCTTTCGTGGAGTGGAGCGTACCGGGATCGAACCGGTGACCTCCGGCTTGCAAAGCCGCTGAGAGGGCAAAGCCGCGAGGCGCGGGAGGGCGCCCGGAGGCCCGCAATCGCCCACGCATACAGGGGTTGCGGGGCATTCGCCCGCTTAGACAAGCGTCCCTTGTTCGATGCGGCGGCGGGGCGAGCTGGCGATGAGGTGGCGACAGAGAGGAGGCGTTTTTACGCGGGGCGGTACGCGGCGGTGGTTCGTCAGAGACCCTGAAGAAACCGTAGGCCCAGACTCCAACGACGAGTAGTCCTCGAGCGCCTCCCGCCAAAACCTGTTCTGCCACGGCTCCAGCCGGAACGGCTCGCCCTCCCAGCCGATCCTCCGACTTTGTCAGCGACTCGCAGAACGCGGCGAAATGAGCGGCTGGCGTCATGACCCTTTAGAGGTAGGTCCCGATTGCCGACAAGAACCATTGGCGTATTGCGGCAAGGTCCGGCCTGAGGGGAGCCGCAGCCCTTCGGCACGGTGCCCAGCGCGGTGCGTCACCCCGGCCCGGGCGGCTTGTTTTGGGGAGAGGCAGTCGCCCGGGCCATTCACACAGCCACACCTCGCCCACGACGACGCATCACAAGCGGCGGAGGCAAACCAGGCACCGCCTCCGGTGGACGACCAACACGACCAGGCCGAGCTCGACGATCGTTCGCCGCACTCCTCGCAGGCTGGGATGAGCGCAATGTCCTGGCTATTCATTTCGAGGGCCGCTTCCTTTTCGTCAAGGGTCCCGGGCTCGCTGCGAGTAGTAGCCGATTGGGAAGGCATGGAGCGCACAGAGCGCGTAGAGCGCACAGGGGCAATCCTGGCACCGCCGCTGATGACGGTTGCGGAGGCGGCGCGTGTCGCTCGCGTCAGTCAGACGTACGTCCGGAAGCTGATTGCACGGGGCACGATCGGAGCAGTTCGCGTCGGCGACCGCGAGGCGGGACCGCTCCGGATACCGACTGGGTCGTTTGAGAGGTGGCTGTTCGGAGGTCCGCCACGAACTCGCCGGAGGCTCGGAGTCGGTGGTCGCTGAGCCGTCACTTTGTCCTTCGCCAGCGGCGATCCACGAGGCGGCTCACGAGCTCGTCGCGCTCGAGTACGGCTGCCGGGACGTCCATGCGTTCGTGCGGAGCCGTGAGAGCGGGGTCTGCTACCAGCGCCTACCTCCGACGCGACGATGGGATCTGGACATTGGCGGCTGGCGCACCGATGACCTAGCCCGCGTCCGCGCACGGGCTGCAGTGTCGATGGCCGGCGAGATCGCCGAGGCGATGCTCGAGGGTCGGTCCGTCCCTGACTACGAGGCGCTCTTAACCCGCGAGTCAGCCGATCCGGTATTCGATGAGTTCGCGTTCGAATACGGAGCGCTCGAGGAAGTCTTCAATCACGCAGTCTCGGTGTTCGGTGATCACAAGGTGGCGGCCCGCTGGATGGAGGCAGCCCTACCCGGGGTTCGCTCAAAGACACATCGAGTGCTGCAGCAGAACTGGGACGGACTGCTCCGGCGTGCTGCAGAGTTGGATCGGACATTGACCGAATGCGACGCGGCGTGAACGCGAACCTCGCCTGTGGCACTTGCGGACGCCGCATCGATGAACTCAGCAGCGCTTGCGCGACATGCGATCAGACGTCAGAGCAAGTCCGTGCAGAAGTACAGGCAACGGTCGAGCCGCCTCTTCGCCTTCACGGTTTGCTCGCGACGTCCGGGCACATCTATACGACCTACCAGCGGTCGCTTGTTGAGCAGGAACTAGCGCGGTATGGGGTCGGCTCGTAGCCGAACCGGCAGGACAGCCATGCAGTAAGCGCCGAGCGCTGTTGCTAAGTTCGGCTGCGCTTGACGCGTTCGGCTGCGCTTGACGCTCTCGGCGTAGCTGCGCGTCTCTCGCGAAGCCATCACGCCATGGCCCGTCGAACATGCGTCAGAGGCGTGTTCACCCGATTGGGACGACGTCTGGCCTAGTCCCTCATGCGACTCTTACCGATGTCGCGGCGACGGATAGGAGCGCCGCACGACAGGAGGTCTTCGACAAGGGACACAGGTTTGCACGCGTTGGGGCTTGGCCGCGCCTTCTCGGCCGCTCCTAGCACCAGCGGCCAGATCGGGCCCGAGAGACCTGAACAAGGATGGCAACCGAGAGGACAGATGATGGCTCAGCCCTTCAAGGGCACGATCAACATCGACATCAAGGACTCGGTTCCCGACTGGGAGCCGTACGCACAGCCGGTCCCGCCTGAGGACGCGCCGAACGTGCTCTACATCGTCCTCGACGACGTCGGCTTCTCGGCGATGGAGTCGTTCGGAGGTCTGATCGAGACGCCGAACATCAAGCGGATCGCCGATCGGGGGCTGCTGTACACGAACTTCCACACGACGGCGCTCTGCTCGCCGACGCGCTCCTGTCTCCTGACGGGTCGCAACCACACGACGAACTCGATGGCGTGCATCACCGAGGCCGCATCGGGGTTCCCGAACGCCAGCGGGCATATCCCCGGAGAGTGCGCGATGATCCCCGCGGTGCTCGGCGAGCTCGGCTGGAACACCTACATCGTCGGGAAGTGGCACCTCTGTCCCGAGGACGAGATGAACAACGCGTCGACCAAGAAGGACTGGCCACTTGGGCGCGGTTTCGAGCGCTTCTACGGCTTTCTCGGTGCCGAGACGAACCAGTGGTACCCCGATCTCACCTACGACAACCACTCGGTGGAGCAGCCGAAGCTGCCGGAGGAGGGCTACCACTTCTCGGTCGACATCACCGACAAGGCGCTGTCGTTCATCAAGGACGCAAAGGTGGTTGCGCCGAACAAGCCGTTCTTCCTCTATTACGCGCCCGGAGCCGCCCACGCTCCTCATCACGTGCCGAAGGAGTGGGCCGACAAATACAAGGGCAAGTTCGACATGGGCTACGAGGCCTACCGCGAGCTTGTCTTCGCGAACCAGAAGAAGCTCGGGATCATTCCCGACCACGCCGAGCTGTCGCCGATCAACCCATACACCGATCTGAAAGGCCCGCAGGGCGAGGCCTGGGGCGCGCTCGACGTCGTGCGCCCGTGGGACTCCCTCGACGGACGACGAAAAGCAGCTCTTCTCGCGGATGGCCGAGGTCTACGCGGGCTTCCTGAGCCACGCCGACGACCAGCTCGGCCGGGTGCTCGACTACCTCGAGAAGTCCGACCAGCTCGACAACACGGTGATCGTGCTCGTCTCCGACAACGGCGCGTCGGGCGAAGGCGGGCCGAACGGCTCAGTGAACGAGAACAAGATCTTCAACGGGCTACCGGACACGATCGAGGAGGCGCTCAAGTACGTCGACGACCTGGGCAGCCCGAAGACCTACAACCATTATCCGACCGGCTGGGCCTGGGCTTTCAACACGCCGTTCAAGATGTGGAAGCGCTACGCGAGTTACCAGGGCGGTACTGCCGACCCGATGATCGTCTCCTGGCCGGCCCAGATCAAAGAGGCGGGCATTCGCACGCAGTACACGCACGCGGTCGACATCGCCCCGACGATCTACGAGCTGCTCGGGGTCGAGCTGCCGGAGGTCGTCAACGGCTTCACGCAGCATCCGATCGAGGGCGAGAGCTTCGCGGCGAGCCTGCACGACGCCGACGCCAAGGGTAAATCGACGCAGTTCTACTCGATGCTCGGCACACGTGGGATCTACCACGACGGCTGGAAGGCGGCACCGGTGACACCTGCCGCGCCCGGTGCATGGGCAGATTTCGCCAACCAGCGGTGGGAGCTGTTCAACGCGCAAGCCGATCCGAGCGAGTGCCACGATCTCGCCGAGGAGAAGCCGGAGAAGCTTCAGGAGCTGATTGCGCTCTGGTGGGCGGAGGCGGGCAAGTACGGTGCTCTCCCGCTCGAGTCACGCGACGCGATGGGCATCCTGCTCGCGCCGCGTCCTCAGCTCTCGAAGCCGCGTGACCGCTACGTCTACTACCCGGACTGCGCCGAGGTGCCGGAGTCGGTCACGCCGGGCATCCGCAACCGCTCCTACGCGGTCGCTGTCGAGCTGAAGATCGACTCGCCGGAGGCCAGCGGGGTCCTGTTCTCGCAGGGATCGCGGTTCGGTGGCCACGCCCTCTACCTGAAGGACGGCAAGTTCAAGTACGTCTACAACTGGGTCGGCGAGTTCGAACAGATCGTCGAGTCCACCAAGCCCTTCCCGACCGGTGAGTGCGTGCTGTCGGTCGCGTTCGAGAAGGAAGGCGACGGGATGCCGACCGAGGGCACCCTCAGCCTCTTCTTCGACGACGAGAAGGTCGGCGAGGGCGAAGATCAAGACCCAACCGGGCAAGTTCTCGCTGGCCGGTGAAGGGCTGAACGTCGGCAAGGACGGCGGCGAGCCGGTCACCGACGACTACGACGGGACGCTCGCCGTGGGCGTTCGTCGGCGGCACGATCCACCAGGCCACGATCGACGTCGCCGGTGAGCCGTGGGTCGATCTCGAGAACGAGCTGGCTGGCGCCTTCGCGCGCGACTGACGTCGCGTCACGGGGGTCGGGACGTCACCCGACCCCCTTCCCTTGTCAGTGCTCCGGTCACGGGCCACCCTCTTCGCGGCCTGCGCGCGGCTGACGTCTCCAGCCGACCGGCCTCGTAAGGTGGCACGGGTTGGAGCCTCAGAGCACACGCCGCGTCGAACTCGTGCTCCCGATTCGCACGGTCCTGATCGTGATCGCTGCGATCGGCTTGATGGCGGCGTTCGCAGCGATCGGCGATTCGTTCCTGATCGTCTTCGTCGGCATCTTCCTCGCGCTCGTCTTCGAGTACCCGACGCGTTTCGTGATGTCGAAGACCCGAATGTCTCGTGGACTGGCGGCGACCGTCACGGTGATCGGCGCCGCAGCGCTCGTGACGGTGCTCGCGCTGCTCCTCCTGGTGCCTCTGGTCGGCTCGCTCCGCGACTTCCTGCATCAGCTCCCGGCGACCGTGCAGGAGCTGCAGAATTCGAGTGAGTTGTCTTCGGTCGGCGACTCGGGCGCGGCCGGCAACGTCCAGGAAGGCGCTCAGCAGATCGCGAAGGCGGTCCCCAACGCGATCCCGGCAGTGCTCGGCATCGCGGGCAGCTTCTTCTCCGTCTTCCTGGCGGCGTTCACGATCCTGTTCGTCTGCCTGTTCCTGCTCAGCGACATCGGGAACCTGAAGCGCTCGCTTGCGAGTGTGCTCATGCCCGGCGACGACGAGCGCTGGCTCGGGGTGTGGGAGCAGGTCACCGCGTCGATCTCGCGCTGGGCGATCGGCGTCGTGATCATCGCCGTGATCGCAGGCATGACGCAGGGAGTCACCGCCTGGCTGCTCGGCTCGAGCTTCGCGCTCGCGCTGGGCCTGATCGCCGGGCTGCTCGACATGATCCCGAACATCGGAGCCACGATCGCCGGCTTCATCCTCGTGCCGACCTTGTGGGCCGAGGAAGGCTTGACAGCGGCGATCATCATGCTCGTCGTCGTGCTCGTCTACCAGCAGCTCGAGAACAGCATCCTGACCCCGAAGATTCAGGGGAAAGCCGTCAATCTCTCGCCGTTCTTCATCATCGTCGCCGTCTCACTGTTCGGTGCGCTGCTCGGCGTCCTGGGCGCGCTGACCGCGGTCCCGCTCGCGGCGACGATCCAGATCTTCATCCGGGAGCTGACGAAAGCGCGGCGCGAGCGCGTCGCGCTGGCCAGGCCGGCGCTCGAGCCGGCCGACGCCGAACCGGCCACGTAGAAATCCGAACGGCTGCGGTCGGCGTATCGGGGACGCAGTTCCCCGACAAGAGGAGGCAAGCGGATGAGGTATGTCGTGATCGCGCTCGTTGCGCTCATCGTCGCGGCCGGAGCGGCCGGTGCGGTTCGGAAGGGCGGATCGCTGCATGCGACGCTCGCCGGTAAGGGCGAGGTGCCGAAAGGGGACCCGGACGGCACCGGAACGGCCGAGATCACCTTCTCCGGCACGAAGGTGTGCTGGGAGATCAAGGTGTCGAAGGTCGGCACGATCGTGGCCGCCCATATCCATAAGGGCAAGGCCGGCGTCGCGGGACCCGTCGTCGTCCCGTTCGGCAAGACGTACAAGTCGAAGGGTTGCATTGCCTCGACGGCGTCACTCATCGCCGCGATCAAGAAGAACCCCGGCGGCTACTACGTCAACGTGCACAACGCGAAGTACCCGGGCGGAGCGCTCCGCGGTCAACTGCGAAGCGACGGCTGACGATCAACGTGGCGCCCGGCACCTGCCGGGCGCCACGCTCGAGAGCGCTCAACCGTTTCGGTCGGCCCAGTCGTGCAGCTCGTACGTCTCTTCCTTCGAGGGCGGCGCCAGATCGGGCTGCGAGGCCATGATCTGCTCGAGCATCGGCCCGAGCGTGCCGTTCATGAACGCATCCAGGTGCTCCTTCGACTCCCAGACGTCGAAGATCCTGAAGGTCCCGTCCGGCCCGAAGCCGGCGGTGTGGATGATGTTCCCCTCGGGCCACGGGCCCTCGCTGATCTTCGCCGCGATCGCGTCGTAGTTCGTCGTCGACGTGTCGCCGGTCGCCGTGAACTCCTGCATGAATGCAACCGCCATCCTGGCCTCCTGACTCGGTCGTGCTTGTCGAGCCGAATCTACCGCGCGAACGCGGCGCGCAATCGACGTGCCGTCTCGAGCAGGTGCTCCGGGAGCACCTTCACATCGCCCAGCACGGCCATGAAGCTCGTGTCGCCGTTCCAGCGCGGAACGACGTGCAGATGGAGATGGTCGACGATCCCGGCGCCCGCCGTTCGACCGAGGTTCCAGCCGAGATTGAACCCGTGCGGCGAGTACTCGCCGCGGAGCGCGGTCACCCCGCGGGCGGCCAGGCGGTGGAGGTCGAGCGCCTCGTCGTCGGTGAGCTCGACGAAGTCGGCGATGTGGCGGCGGGGCGCGACGAGCAGGTGCCCTGACGCGTACGGGAACTTGTTCATGAGGACGAGCGAGAGCTCGCTCTCGTCGACCAGGAGGTCCGGTTCGGGGTCGCAGAAGATGCAGCGACCGAGTTCATCGGCGTGTTCGACGTACTCCAGGCGCCAGGGAGCCCAAAGCGGCTCGACCATCAGAGGATGCGCTTGTAGCGGAAGAAGCCGAGCAGCCCACAGAGGACGAAGACCATGACGACGATCACGGTCCAGAACGCCCACGCGGTGTCGAAGCCCGGGAAGTGGACGTTCATACCGAAGATCCCGGTGATCAGCGTCAGCGGCAGCAGCACGACCGAGAAGACGGTGAGCACCCGGAGGACGTCGTTCTGCCGGTGCGAGATCACCGACTCGTTCGTGCTCTCCAGAGCCTCGACGACTTCCTTGTAGTTGTCGAGGATGTCCCAGATGCGCTCGGCCGCATCGACGACGTCGTCGAAGTAGAGCTCGAGCTCCTCGGGCAGGAATCGCTCGACGTGCCGTTCGAGCAGGCGGAGTGTCGAGCGCTCCGGCTTGACGATCTTCCGGTAGCTGATGATCTCCTGCTTGACGTTCGAGATGTCGCGAACGACCTCTTCGGAACGGCCTTCAAAGACGTCGTCCTCGAGCGAGTCGAGCTTGTGGCCGATCTTGTCGAGGATCGGGAAGCAGTAGTCGAAGAGGTCGTCGAGCACCTCGTAGAGCAGCCGGCCGGAGCCCTTCGAGAAGAGTTGCTCGCGGAAGGTGTGATCCTCCTCGCAGCGATGGAAGAGCCGCGTCACGGGCAAGAGCTCGACCGTGGGCAGGGTGACGAGGTAGTCGGGGCCGATGAAGAAGTCGAGCTCGGCGGCGTTCAGGCGCTGGATCGTCGGGTCGTACACCGGAAAATGGAGCACCCCGAAGAGGTAACCCTCCTCCGCGTAGTCGTCGACCTTCGGGCGCTGGCGCTTCGACATGACGTCCTCGACGTCGAGCGGGTGCCAGCCGAACCGGCCGGCGAGCATCCCGGCGAACAGCGCATCCGGCCGGTCGAGGTGAATCCAGGTGAGACCGGCCGCGCTGAGCTCAGCGGGCGGTGCCGGCGGCGCCGAGACGGCGACGACCGTGTCGCGCGCGCGTGCGCGCCGGATGCGAGGCAGGCTCGGCATCGGTACTGAACGGATCCTCGATCACGGGAACCAGCGGCATATTCGGCATTCTAGCCCGGTTTCCCGCCTCAACCAGGCGCTCGGGACGACGATGATCGGCACGTCGGGTTCACCGTCCCGTGGGATGCGCCGGTTCCGTTCCGGGACGATCCGCTCGAGTGTGAGGCAGCCGACCGCGGCGACCAGGCAGACGGCGGCTGCCAGGGGCCAGAGGGCGAACGGTCTCCAGGCGAGGATGAATCCGCCGATTGCCGGCCCGACCGTCCCCGCGAGACCCCACGACAGCGAGTGCACGGCGAAGTAGCGGCCGCGGAGGTGATCGGGTGCGATCTCCGCGACCAGCGCCTGGTGCGCCGGGCCGTGGAAGCACTCGCCGACTCCGAAGATCGCCAGGGCGATCATCATCACGACGAACGCCGCGGTCGCGTCGAACCAGTACGCGCCGGCGTCGAGCATCAGCCAGGCGACGATCCAGAGCGCGGGCATCAACGCGAGCGCTCGCATGCGCCGCCGCCCTTCGATCGCGCGCGAGATGGGTAGCTGCACGATCACGATCAGAGCTGTGTTGACGAAGAAGAACGCGCCGATCTGCCGCTCGGTGATGCCGGCCTGATCGCGTGCAAACGGCGGGACGAGGTTGAACAGCGAGTACCCGGCCGCGACGAACAGGAAGTTCAGTGTCCACAGCCCCACGAACACGCGATCACGAATGACCGCGCGGTACGACGCCTGGCCTCCGGCGGTTTCCTCCGCGGTCAAGCCGGGGTCACGGATGAACGCGAGCACGGCCACGTAGGCGAGGAACGTCGCTGCGTCCACGACGAAGAGAATGGTGAACGATTCCGGGTTCGAGACGCTGGCGATCAGCCCACCGGCGAGCCCTCCGAGGCCGATGCCCAGGTTCATCGTCACGCGCTGCTGCGCATACGCAGCGTGCCGTCGCGCCGGTGGCGTGAGGCGTGCGATCAGCGTCGACTGGCTCGGCCAGAAACCAGCGCTGCCGGCTCCTTCGATCGCGATCAGGAGGAATGCCTGCCACGGCTCGTGCACCAGCGGGAAGAGGCCGATTCCGATCGCCTGCATGACCAGGCCCGCCGCCAGCACCGGGCGGGGACCGATCCGGTCGACGAGCGGCCCGGCGAGGATGCCGGCGGACAGCTGAGCCGCAGCCGACATCGAGATCACGAGGCCGGACACGCCGAGCCCGAACCCGCGGACGTCGTGCAGGTAGATGACGAGGAACGGCAGGACGACGCCGTTCCCGAACGAGTTCATGACGCCACCGAGCTGCAGCAACCAGACGTCGCGGGGGAGCTGCGGGTCGAACGCCTGCCGCCAACGGCTCACGTCGCAGTCACCGATCTACTCCCGAAGCCGAGCCGCACGCAAGTGAGTGCCCACCGGTCGAGGCTACAGTCGGCCCCATGACGGCACGCTGGTGGACGATGCGAAGCGCGCAGAATCTCAAGCCCGCGAGCTACGTCTGCCCCTTCTGCGACGGGATGCTGCATGCGACGAGCGACCATGCGCTGATCGCCCCGGAAGGGGACGTCTCGAAGCGTCGGCATGCCCACACGGAGTGTGTGCTCGAGGCGCGCCGGCAAGGCAAGCTGCCGACGCAGGACGAGTGGGCTACGCGGGCCGGCGGCCGAAAACAGCCGCAAGCGCGGCCGCGAAACCGAGGGCGGTGATCGTCTTGGCGATCCGCAGAGTCATGTGGCCGTTATCGGCCGTGAGCGGGCTCTGCGTTAGCTGAGAATCGCCGCGACCTCAGGCGGCGTGAGCATCCGCTCGATCTCAGCGGCGATACCCTTCGCGGCCTCGGCGTACGCTCGGTCCTCGAGCACGCTGGTGACGGCCGCGCGGACCGAATCGACGGTGACTGCCGGCGGCCGCAACTCGATCGCCGTGCCCGCCCTACTGCATGCGCCGGCGTTCTCGAATTGATCCGCGCCGGCAGGAAGAAGAACCAGCGGGAGTCCGTGTGCGAGCGCCGCGAGCGTCGAGCCCGAGCCACCGTGGCAGATAACCGCGTCGGCGAGCGGCAGGACGTTCGCCTGCGGGATGTACCGCTCGACGATCGTGTCCGGCGGCGGCCGCAGGGTCGCCGGATCCTGGTCGGCGCCGACCGTTACGACGGCGGTGCAATCAACCGCGCTGAGTGCCTCGAGCAACAACGCGAAGCGGCCTGGCTCGTTGAACTGCGTGCCGAGGGTGACGTACACGACGGGCTTCTCGCCGGTCAGTCGCTCCTGCCACCCCGCGGGTGCGGACCCTCGGGTCGCCGGGCGCAGCGGAACTACCTGCGTGCCGGGCGGCGGCTCCGCAGGCATCAGACTCGGCGGGCCGACGTCGATATACGTGCCGCGAAAGAGACCGGCGTGCTGCTCGGGCTCGAGGCCGAGGTTTCTCCAGAGGGACTCGAGGGCCGGCACCGCGCGCTCGAGGCAGACACGCGGTAGGCCGAGGCCGAACGTGTGATGTGCCGAGTCGACCTCGAGTGCGGTGGCAACGGCCGGCGCCGCGAGATCGGACGACTCGTGCACGATCAGGTCGGGACCCCACGAACGAGCGTGGGCGACCAGTGCGTCGACCTTCGCCGGAGCATCCAGACCAGCGAATCGCCAGGCAAACGCATGGGCTCGCCGCTCGTCGAACGGGATCGTCGCCAGCCGCTCGCGAAACGGCGCGTAGCGCTTGTTCAGTTCCACGACGGAGAGGCCTGCCGGGAGCACGCCGAACCCGAAGTCTCCGACCCGATCGGCGAAGCCGCCCGCCGTCGCGAAGACGACCTCGTCACCGCGGGCGACGAAGGCGCGCGCCAGTGGGACGAGCGGCATGAAATGGCCGTCGGAGGCAGTACATGAGAAGAGGACGCGCACGCGGCCCACTCTCTCACGCGAGCCATAAAGGACTCGGCCCAGCCTGCCGAGAACAGAAGCGCGATGGCTGCCGACGAGCTCCCCGACCTCGACGAGCTTTCGATCGAGCTCGTCCGCCTCGAACGGCGCGCTCCCGAGCTCGCGCGACAGGTCGAGCGAGTCGAGGAACGCGTGAGCCAGTTTCCGAGCTCGTTCGGGATGCGTGAGGTGCGTAGGCTGAAGCTCGAACAGGAGGAGCTGTCCGCCCGCATCGACGAGTTGGACGCACTGCTGCTCCCGCTCCGCCGCGTCCGCGACGTGTAGCGACTCCGCCGCGCGGTCGAGGTTTGGCCGAGCGCGGAAACGGTCACCACTCTCGTGAGGCTGGACGGGCAGCGGTACTCCTGGGGGGCTAGGGGCTGGCGGCGCGCCCGTCCGGCCGGCTTCTTTCCACGGCACTCGCCTCGTTGGTCACTCCAACGAGGCAGTCCGCACGTCGAACGATCTCTCCCGGAACGGCTAGGGACGCGGGCGTCGCTCGGCCTCACGCTCTGACCATGGGGAGCAGGGGTGACACAGCATCGAGGACGGGCCGCGGCAACCGCATCGTCGTCGCCGTCACGTGCGCGCAGTGCGGGAAGCTCAGCAGCGGCTACTGGCTGGGCTGGCGCGCGTGTCGGAGCGACGATGCGGAGCTCGATGAATCGCCGACGCTCGCGTTCTTCTGCCTGGAGTGCGCGGAACGCGAGTTCGGGGCGTAGTCGTCTGGCGTCGACGTCTTCAGTCGCTATCGACCTGCGCGACGGTCAGCGTTCCCACGAGTGTTTCTGCGTCGAGTCTCTCGACGAGCGCGTACCCATGTCGGTCGAGCAATGCCTGGAACTGGTCAATCGTCCAGAAGTTGACATGGCCCTCGTACGTGTCCAACTGACCGTCGGGCACGGTCACCACGACGCGCGGGCCGAGCGTGAGAAGCTGGTTCAGTGCCTCGTCCGGCCGGTCAAGATGTTCGAGCACCTCGGTGCAGAGGACGAGGTCGAAGGTCCGGCCAACAGATACGTCGTAGACGTCGCCCACGACTCCCTCCGCCGTGGGGACCGTGTCCCGAAGCAACGCAATCGCAGCAGGGGAGTTATCGACGCCGACCAGCTGCGCGTTGGGCAACTGGCGCGCAAACACGGCGAGCAGGTGTCCTGTGCCGCACCCGACATCCACGACGCTGGCGGCCTGAAATCCGACACAAAACTCTCCTACTCGCTCGTAGAAGGCCAGTCGTTCCGGGCCGAGATATTCCGCGACGAGCCGCGGCGAACCATAGATCTGCTCGAACGCCGCGAGGTCATTCGTCAACGCGACGTTGCTCACCGTCACCGCTCGCGCTGCGCGGAACGCGAGCCAGCGATTGAACGTGGTCACAAGCCGCCGCCGGATCGGATCCGGGATCCACTCGCCCCTCGGCACGACGTCACTGTACGGGCCGTTCGAGCACACGATTCCTCGCCGACCCCTTGGTATCTCGGCGCGACTGCGCTAAGAAGCGGTGCATGACGCGGATTCGCGCGGTCGCGGTCGGAACAGCTCTGTCGTTGGTGGCCCCGATCGTCCTCGCCGGCTGTGGAGGCGGCGGCAAGGCAGCCGTCTCGACCACCACAGTTACACACCCCGGCAAGCGCTTGCCCGCCAACGCGGTTCGGATCCACTGGAAGCCGGCGGCTCTCGTGCCGGCGGCGCGAGCCGGTCACGTCTGCATCGTCACCTACAAGACCGGACGCTTCTGTGCCGCCTACCGCTCGGGCGAGATCCCGTCCGTCGCGCTGAAGCGCGACCTGCGAGCCAGGGGCTGGGTGGTCGTCGCGTCGAACTGACCCGACCGAGAGGCCGCTCCGGGTCAGACCGTCAGTCGAAGCACGAACTCGGCCGGCACGACCAAGAGCCAGAGCGTCAGCGCAGCCAGTGACAGCGCCCCGATCGCGGTCACCTCGACGCGAGATGACCTCCGGACCGCTGGATGCGCAAGCCGGAAGGTGTGCAGGTCTGAACGCGTCGTTGCCACAGCGACCATGAGGCCCCTATCGACTCCAACCTGGCGACCGCTATCACCCTTCACGACGAAGCCGCCCGAAAGAGCGACTGTCTCAACGCAGCGGGAGACCCGCCGTGGCTGAAAGCCTCGAGCGGATCATCGCCGCAGTGGTGCATGACCCCCGGCGCCGAACCCCCTCGGACAGCGGCGACGGATCTTGTCGCCGAAGTCATACCCGCCAGCTGCGCGTCCTAGGCTCCCTCGATCGAGGGACATTGACCTAACCGGCGTTCAGGTGCGTTCGCGATTGACTGACGCCGTTCGCGGGCAGACCGAACCCTCATCCATCGAAAGGGGTCCGCGAATGAGCACCGACGAAGCCAAGGGCCGGCTCAAGGAAGCAGCAGGCGACTTGACCGACGACGAAGACCTGAAGCGCGAAGGCAAGGTCGACGAGGCCGTTGGCCACGCAAAGGACAAGGCTGACGATGTCGGCGACAAGATCAAGGACGCGCTGAAGAGCGACTGACGGCACAGGGCGACTAACGGCACAGGCGGGCCGGAGGCGACACATTCCGGCCCGCCTTTGACCATCCGGCTTGTCCCGGACTTGACTGCAGGCGTCTCTCTATCTGAGAATCGCCGCGGGTTTCGTTCCGCTATCCGAGGAGGGGTGGTCGTGCTTAGAAGTTGGCGTGGCGCTGCGTCGATCGTCGTGCTCGCAGTTGTCTTGTTCGTCCTCGCAGGCGTCTTCCAGGACTCAGATGGCTTCAAGGGTGTGCTTGGCGGGGTCGGCTGGTTCGGATTCCTGCTGTGCGTCCTACTGTTGATCGTCTGGGGGGTCGTCGCCCTGCTGCAGTTGCGTCGGTCGCGTCCCGTGACGGATTGATCGTCCATCTAGACGATGTCTGCTGACCACGAGAAGACCCAGTCACTGATCAGCGCAGCCGTGGCAGGTTGGTTCGAAGAGGCTCGCGAAGAGTGGGGCGACGACTTCAGGATCGGAACGCACGCGGTGATCTTCGAAGTGGAGTTTCCGCCCGCGGACAAGGGCAGAAACCCTGGGCGACTTCTCGGTTGGACCTGCTCCGATCCCCGTAACTGGGTTCAGGCGGGGCTCTTCCGCCGGGCGCTACTGGTGTCGGAGCTAGATGTCGCTGCCAACGAGGACGATTGATTGAGAGCTAGAGGAGCTGCATCTGGTTCGCCGCCACGGCCGGTGGCCGGTTCACGAACCAAGGGCTCGCCTCGTAAGGAATAAGCTCCTTCACACCAACCGGGTGAGGAGCAAAGAGACCGAAGGTCGCACCAGCCCTGTCGATAGCGAAGGAGCAAATCGTGAGCGAGAGATCCCTGGACGAGCTCGGCCCCGTCGACTACCTGATCATCGAGTTCCCAGCAGGCAAGAGCAACTTCACCGGTGAGATGGCGAAGGAGCTGCTGGCGCTCGTCGACGCGGGCACGATCCGCGTGATCGACATTCTGATCTTGACCAAGAAGGAGGACGGTTCGGTCGACGCGATCGAGCTCTCCGATATCGCCGAGCTCGGAGAACTCCAAGCGCTCGAGGCCGAACTGGCGGAGCTGCTGGCCGAGGACGACGTGGTCCACCTTGCTGCCGCGATGGATCCGGGCAGCACGGCCGGAGTTCTCATCTACGAGAACCTCTGGGCGGCACCCTTCGCCTCAGCGGCGAGGCGCTCGGGTGGTCAGCTGATCGCAAACGGACGGATCCCGATTCAGGCCATCATTGCCTCGATCGAGGCCGACGAAGCACTCGTAACGGAAGGAGTCTGAAATGCCACTCAGAGCAGCGCGCGTCGGACGAGTCGGTGTGATCGGCCACCCGGTGGCCAAGACGGCGGTCGTCGCGAAGGCCGTCTCACCTGGCCCATCTCCCGTAGCGAGAACTGCTGTGGTTGCCGCGGCGGTTACGCCTGGACGGGGAATCGGAAGGCGACGAATCTGAAGGAACGAGAGCCGGCTCTGTCGGCCCGGGAAAATGGACAGGGCGCACCAGCTGCTCGAAGGAGCAACCGCCTTCGGGTCACACGCCAGCAAGGCCGATGCGCTCGCGGAGCGCGGAGAAGGAGCCGAGAGTGAGCGATCAGATTTCACGCGACGTCCTGCCGATTCCGGACAGGCCGTTCGAAGGCGTGCTTCCGTACGACGCCAAAGACCCGGACGCGTCATTCCCCGCGACCGAATCGCTCCGGCCACCTGCCGGCGCGCCGAACGTCCTCGTCGTCTTGCTCGACGACGTCGGGTTCGCCGCGTCGAGCGCATTTGGCGGGCCGTGCGCGACGCCGACGGCTGAGCGGCTGGCCGAGAATGGCCTGAAGTACAACCGCTTCCACACGACCGCGCTCTGCGCGCCGACGCGTGCCGCGTTGCTCAGCGGCCGCAACCACCATTCGGTCGGAATGGGGGTGGTCACCGAACTCGCCACTTCGGCGCCGGGGTACAGCTCGATTCGCCCCAATACATGCGCGCCGCTGGCGCAGACGCTGCTGCTCAACGGCTACTCGACGGCGCAGTTCGGCAAATGCCATGAGGTGCCGGTCTGGCAGTCGAGCCCGATGGGGCCTTTCGATGCTTGGCCGTCCGGTGGCGGCGGCTTCCAATATTTCTACGGCTTCATCGGTGGCGAGACGAATCAGTACTACCCGGCGGTCTACGAGGGCACGACGCCGGTCGAGCCGGAGAAGACGCCCGAGGAGGGTTATCACTTCACCGAGGACATGACCGACAAGGCGATCAAGTGGGCGCGTCAGCAGAAGTCGCTCATGCCCGACAAGCCGTTCTTCATGTACTTCGCACCGGGCGCGACGCACGCTCCGCATCACGTTCCGAAGGAGTGGTCGGACAAGTACAAGGGCCGCTTCGATGGCGGCTGGGACGTCTTGCGCGAGGAGATTCTGGCGCGGCAAAAGGAGCTTGGAGTCGTGCCCGCGGAGACGGAGCTGACGGCGCGACACGAGGAGATTCCCGCCTGGGACGAGATGCCGGCCGAGCTGAAGTCGGTACTCGCGCGGCAGATGGAGGTCTACGCCGGCTTTCTCGAGCACACCGACCACCACGTCGGGCGGCTTGTCAACGCGCTCGAGGATCTCGGGGTACTCGAGGACACGCTTGTCTACTACATCATCGGCGATAACGGGGCGAGCGCCGAAGGCACGATCAACGGAACGTTCAACGAGACCTTCATCTTCAACGGTGCCGCGGCGCTCGAGACGCCCGAGTTCATGGCCTCGCGCATCGACGACTTCGGCACTCCCAAGGCCTACAACCATTTCGCCGTCGGCTGGGCGCATGCGATGGACACTCCTTACCAGTGGACGAAGCAGGTCGCCTCGCACTGGGGCGGAACGCGCAACGGCACCGTCGTCCATTGGCCACGCGGCATCGAAGCTCGGGGCGAGATTCGCTCACAGTTCCACCACGTGATCGATGTTGCCCCTACCGTGCTCGAGGCAGCCGGTCTGCCTCAGCCCACGGCCGTGAACGGTGTTGCTCAACGTCCGATCGAGGGCGTCAGCATGACCTATTCGTTCGACGGGGCGGACGCAGCCGACCGCCACGAGACGCAGTACTTCGAGATGTTCTGTAACCGCGGCATCTACCACCAGGGATGGACGGCGGTCACGCGCCACTCGACGCCGTGGGTGGTTGCGTCCGAGCTCCCAGCCCTCGATGACGACGTCTGGGAGCTGTACGACACGAGCACAGACTGGAGCCAGGCACGGGATCTCGCCGGCGAGCTGCCGGAGAAGCTGGCGGAGCTGCAACAGCTTTGGCTGGATGAGGCGCGGAAATACAACGTGCTCCCACTCGACGACCGCCGCATCGAGCGCTTCAACGCCGAACTCGTCGGCCGCCCGGAGCTCGTAACGGGCAACTCGCAGTTGCTCTTCGGCGGCATGGGCCGCCTAAGTGAGAACAGCCTCCTCAACATCAAGAACAAATCCCACGCGGTCACGGCCGAAATCGAGGTGCCAGAGAGTGGGGCTGAAGGGGTGATCGTTGCCCAGGGCGGCGCCTTCGCAGGCTGGAGCCTGTACACCAAGGATGGGCGACCGAAGTACTGCTACAACCTGCTCGGCCTGCAGCGCTTCATGATCGAGGCCGACACCCGGATCCCGGCTGGAACACACCAGGTGCGAATGGAGTTCGCCTACGACGGCGGCGGCCTCGCCAAGGGCGGCACCGTCACGCTCTACCTGGACGGCGGGAAGGTCGGCGAAGGTCGCGTCGCAGCAACCGTGCCGCTGATCTTCTCGGCGGACGAGACGGCGGATGTCGGACAAGACACCGCATCCCCGGTCAGCGACGATTACGAGGGCGAAAGCAGCATCTTCACCGGCACGGTCAACTGGGTGCAGATCGATCTCGGCGAGGACGCAGAAGACGCAGACCACCTGATCACGGCAGAGGAACGACTCCGCGTCGCTATGGCACGGCAGTGAGTGAGGAACTGACCCGGGCCTAGATCAAGCGGGAGTGCCTTGCACTGCGCGCGTATACGGTCGCTGAATGGAATGGGCGTTGGCGGTCGTCGCGCTCACGCTGATCGCGGTCGGCGTGGTTTCGCGGCGTATCGATGGCACGCCTGTCACGCCCGCGATCCTCTTTGTCGGTCTCGGGCTCCTGGTCGGGACTCGGGCACTCGATCTACTGGACACACCTCCGACCGGCGAAACGGTAAGGCTGCTCGCGGAGGCGACGCTCACGGTCGTGCTGTTCGCCGACGCGTCACGGATCGATCTGAGGACGCTTCGCCGCGAGTACGCAGTACCTGCTCGTCTGCTTGGGCTTGGGCTGCCGTTGACGATCGCTCTCGGTGCGCTGCTTGCCGGGATTCTTTTCGGGGCTCTTTCTGTCCCAGAGGCGTTCGTTCTCGCGGTGCTGCTTGCGCCGACGGACGCGGCGCTCGGGCAGGCCGTAGTCACGGAGCCTCGGTTGCCCTCTCGGATCCGCCAGGGTCTCAACGTCGAGAGCGGTCTCAACGACGGCATCTGCGTGCCCCTTCTGTTCATCGTGCTTGCGGTCGCGGAAGCAGATGCCGGTGAGGTGGGTGCAGCTCACGCGGTCAGACTCGTCGTCGAGGAGATCGGATTCGGCATCGTCGGCGGCGTGCTCGCAGGTGCGCTCGCGGCTGCCGCTATCCGGTTCGGTTCGAGCAAGCGCCTGATCGAGGCGTCCTGGCTCCAGATCCTGCCCGTCGCGGGAGCCGCCCTGGCGTACGGGATTGCCGCGCCACTGGGCGGCTCGGGGTTCATCGCCGCGTTCGTGGCAGGAATGACATTCGGGGTCTTCCAGCGGCCGACCGAGGACGGCGAGGTGACGTTTCTGTCCGATGAGCTCGGCGAGCTTCTCAACGGCGTCACGCTTCTCGTCTTCGGCGCCGTCCTGCTTTGGCCGTCACTTGACGCCCTCGACTGGCGGATCGCTGTCTATGCGCTCGCGAGCTTGACCGTCGTCCGCATGCTGCCGGTGGCGATCGCGATGCTCGGCACGGGCGCACGACCTCCGACAGTCGCGTTCCTCGGCTGGTTCGGGCCGCGCGGCCTGGCCTCGATCGTGTTCGCCGTGATCGTCGTCCAGGAAGCCGACCTCCCCCATGCGGGCACGATCCTGTTGACGACCTACTCCACCGTCGGGCTGTCCGTGCTTCTTCACGGCGCCACCGCCTCTCCACTGGCGCGCCGCTATGCCACCTGGTTCGGCTCGCATCCACCAGATGCCGCGCCGGCGATGGAGAGCGTGCCGGCCGGCGCGCAAAGGTGGCGGCGGCCATCGGCTGTTGCCGGACCCAACCCGGGACGGACCTGACCCACGCAACGATGCGGGCTAGCGCACAGCTACGCGGGTCAGGATGCGCCCGGCAGGAGTCGAACAGCCCCGCTAATCCTGTGTTTCTTCTCTCTGAGGGGGCACGGAGGTTGCCGTTCTCGTCTCGCGGCGTCCGTCTCGCGTGGGCTGGGTCGATCCCCTGCGCCGTGTGCCCTCACGGCTCTTGGGTTAACTCACGCAGCACGCTCAGCTGCCAGGAAAGCTTGAGCCGCAAGTCGTTGTGGGCGCGGTCGAAGGAGTCGAGGATCTCCTGCGAGGGACCGATCGCGTGCTCGAACGCGGCAGTGTCGGAGGGGCGGGCGTTCTTATCCAACCAGGCCCGTGCGCGCATCGACCAGTCCTGGTAGGCATCGTCGAGCGAGGCGATCTCGGCTTTGTCACTCACCGGCCGCGCTCTCAGTTCATGCCCTTCGACGAGGAGCGCACCAACGCCCCGACGAAAAGCTCTGTTTCGCCGCTCGGAGAGGAGCAGCGGCAGGGGTAGCGGCACCACGAGCACTGCGCAGGCGATATAGGCACCGACGACCGCGAGGGTCGCGCCGAGGTAGATCACTACGCTCGATTTCCATGCAGCTGCCGAGGCGAGGATCAGCGACACCCCGACGCCGGTCGCCGTCAACGCGAGCCGAATCCACTGCGAGTCGGTCTTCCACGAGCGCCTGCGATCGGGCATGTCGGACAGGATCGCGGATCCAACCGCATCGGGTCGGCGCATCACGAGGTCGAGCCGCTCCAGGGCCATTTCGCGGTGGCCGACGTGTACCTGCTGGGGCGCGAGCGGGACCCGCGAGAAGCGCGACATCCAGCGAAGCGGAGGCGGCACCCAGGGGGCACCACACGCGCAGATCCGTCCTAGGTGTCACTCCTGACCCACGCAACGATGCGGGCTAGCGCACAGCTACGCGGGTCAGGATGCGCCCGGCAGGAATCGAACCTGCGACCTTTCGCTCCGGAGGCGAACGCTCTATCCCCTGAGCTACGGGCGCGCGGAGGTCACTAGTGTAGCCCTCGTGAAAATGAGCGCCTCCATCGTGACGCTGCAGCTGGCGGAGACGTTCACGATCTCGCGCAGCTCCGAGGACGAGGCGGATGTCGTGCAGGTCGAGGTGCGGCACGGCGACGTGTCGGGCTTCGGCGAGGCTGCACCGATCGAGCACTACGCCGAGACAGCGGCGTCGGCACGCGCGTGGCTCGACCAGGTCGAGCTCGGCGACGATCCGTTCGCGCTCGACGAACTCGCCGAACGGCTGCCGCCCGGCGAGCAGGCGGCCCGCTCGGCGCTCGACGCGGCGCTCCATGACCTGCAGGGCAAGCTCACCGAGCCTGCCCGTGTACAAGCTGCTCGGGCTGCGCCGCTCCGGGCCGCCGACCTCGTGGACGATCTGGCTCGGCGACCCCGACGACATGGCACGACGCACCGAGAAGATCGCCTCACGGGGGTTCCGGCGGCTGAAGCTGAAACTCGGCGGCCGCGACGGGCTCGACGCCGAGCGTGTGCACGCGGTTCGTGCCGTCACCGACCTGCCGCTGCAGTGCGACGTCAACGAAGCGTGGTCGCTGGCCGAGGCGCTCGAGTACCTGCCGCAACTCGATCTCCAGTACTGCGAGCAGCCGCTGCCAGCCGGCGATCCCGGACGGGCCCGGAGCTGAAGCGCCGCTCGCCGATCCCGATCTACGTCGACGAGGACTGCCACACACTCGCCGACGTCGCCGCCTGCGCGGAGCGTGCGCACGGGATCAACATCAAGCTGGCGAAATCCGGCGGGATCCGTGAAGCGGTGCGCATGGTGGCCGCGGCGCGGGCGCTCGGACTCGGCGTGATGCTCGGTTGCATGATCGAATCCGGCCTCGGGATCGCCGCCGGCGCCCACATTGCGTCGCTCATGGACCACGTCGATCTCGACGGCAACCTTCTGCTCGCCGACGACCCGTGGCCCGGAGTCGAGTTCCGTCGACGGGATCCAAGTGCCCTCCGACGCCCCGGGGCTCGGTGTCGCGCCCGCGTAGGTTGCTCGTCCTGGCCGAAGGGCGGTCGGGCGACCCGCACTTCGGCAAGACCGCCCGAGGCGTGATGCGGTACCGGCCCGACGACATCGTCGCGCTGCTCGACTCGGCCAGCGACGCCACGACCGTCGAGGGCTTCGCGGTCGTCAAGACCGTTGCAGAGGCGCTGCCGCTCGGAGCGACGACCGCGCTCGTCGGCGTCGCAACCCAGGGTGGCCGCTTCCCGCCCGCGTGGCGGCGTCTGCTCGTCGACTGCCTGGAAGCCGGCCTCGACCTGGAGAGCGGTCTGCACGAATTCGTCTCCGACGACCCCGAGCTCGTCGCGCTCGCCGCCGCGCACGGTGCGGAGCTGCGCGACCTGCGCCGTCCGCCTGCCGGCCTCGATGTCCCGTCGGGCGCCAACCTGACACACGACGCGACGACGATCCTGACCGTGGGCTCGGACTGCGCGATCGGGAAGATGACCGTCTCGCTGGAGCTCGATCGGGAGGCGCAGCGGCAGGGCTACCGCAGCGAGTTCGTGCCGACGGGCCAGACGGGGATCGCGATCGCCGGTTGGGGGATCGCGGTCGACGCGGTGATCGCCGACTTCATCGCGGGCGCGGCCGAGCGCCTGGTCGTCGAGGGTGCCGAACGTGGTGGAGAGGTGCTGTTCGTGGAGGGCCAGGGCTCGCTGCTGCATCCGGCGTACTCCGGGGTGACGCTCGGGCTGATCCACGGATCGGCACCGCACGGCTACGTGCTCTGCCATCAGGCCGGCGAGACGGTTGTCGACGGCGACGAGAGGTTTCCGATCCCGCCGCTCGCGGACCTCGTGCGCCTGCACGAGCAGATCAGCCTCCTCCCGAGACCGGCCAAGGTGTACTGCATAGCGCTCAACACGCGGCTGCTCGACGAGGACGCGGCGCGACGTGCGATCGTGGAAACCGAGGCAGCGACAGGGCTTCCGGCCGACGATCCGGTCCGGTTCGGGGCTCGGAAGCTTGTGGGCTCTCTGGCGCCTCTGCTACAGAGTTAGGCGTGCAGCGGGCAGTTGCAGCACTCGCGGCGATGCTCGCCGCCTTCGGCCTGGCCGCAGCGGCGGCATCGGCCGACAACGTCGTGTGGGGCGTCAACGACGACGCCGGCAAGTACGAGCAGGGCGCCGGGCCGTTCTGGACGACACTGCGCGCCGTCGGCATGAGCTCGGACACAATGACCTTGCACTGGGACGAGACCACCCCGACCGGCTTCGAAGGAGACGAGGAAAGCCTGCTCGCCCCGGCACTCGACGGTGCGGCAGCGGCAGGTGTCAGCGTCACCTTCGACGTCTACCCGCGCCACTCGGCTGCACTCGCGAGCCCGGTCAACGCCTCGCGATTCGCGGCGTGGGTCGGGTGACCTGGCAACGGCGTACCCGGCAGGTCCGCGAGTACGTCGTGATGAACGAGTGCAACACGAGCCTCTTCGCGAATCCCCAGTACGTCCGGGGTAAGAACGTCTCGGCTGCGCGGTGCGGGATGTTTCTCGCCGCCGCGTACGACGCGCTGAAACGCGTCGACCCGAAGATCTTCGTCTGGGGACTCGGCCTCTCGCCGCGCGGGCAACCCGGTCCCGACCGACAAGAGCAGCCCGCGCGCGACGAATCCGGTCGACTGGCTCGGCTTCCTCGGCGCGTGGTACCGGTCGAGCGGTCGGTCCGCGCCGCTGATGGACGGCCTCGACCTGCATCCCTACCCGATCCCGCAGAGCTTGCCGTTCGAGACCGGGTACCCGGGCCGCACGTCGTTCAGCGTCGCGAACCTGCCGCGCGCCTACCAGGCGTTCTACGACGCGTTCAAGGGGACCCACCAGGCAACGGTCGGGCCGGGCCGGCTGCCGGTGAGCTTGAACGAGGTCGGCATCCAGACGACGCCAGGTGCATCGGTCGCGGCCGCGTACACCGGCTTCGAGAACGGCGCAGGGGTGGCGGAGACCGGGAGCGAGGCCTATCAGGCCGCGTGGTACCGCAAACTCGTCGATTTCTCGTTGTGCGATGCGGATGTGACGAAGGTCAACATCTTCAAGCTCGTCGACGAGACCTCCCTCCAGGGGTGGCAGAGCGGTCTCTTCTTCGTCGGCTACCTGCCGAAGCTCTCCGCCGCTGCGTTCACGGACGAGTTGGCGCTCACCGACGGGCTCTGCCCGACCGGCGATGCTGCGTACTTCGCCCCGGGCAGCGCGCCTGCGGCAGGAACGGGGATCGCACAGGGACTCGTCCGCAAGGTCGTGGTCGCCGCGCGGGTCGCCGGCGGTTTCAGCAGCCCTTGACAAGGCGAACACCTGTTCGCTAGCATGGCGAACACATGTTCGTCAGGGTGCTACTCATCGTTGGGCTTGCCGTTCTCGTCTGGAGCGCGGTTGCGCGCTCGTCCGAAGCGCACGGGGCACGGCAGGTGGTAACCGTCCGGGAGTACGACACGCTCTGGTCGATCGCGCAGCGCCACTACGGCGGCGACGTGCGCGACGCGATCTGGCGGATCGAGCGGGCGAACCATCTGCACACTCCCGATGTGCACGCGGGCCAGACGCTCGTCCTGCCCTAGGTTTTCTGCGAGTCGGCTCGCGAGTCGATCCGCCGTCCACGGCTTCGCTCCGCGACAATCGGCGCGTGGACCTCGATCTCGTCTTCCTCGGCACGTCGGGCAGCGCTCCGACTGCGAGCCGGGCGCCGGCGGCGCTGCTCGTGCGGCGCGGCGGCGATCGCTTGCTCTTCGACTGCGGCGAGGGGACACAGCGGCAGCTGATGCGCTCGACGGTCGGCCTGCCGGACATCGAGGAGATCTTCATCACGCATTTCCACGGCGACCACTACCTCGGCCTGCCGGGAATGCTGAAGACCTTCCAGCTCCGTCAGCGGGAGCTCCCGCTGACGGTGTACGGGCCGCCGGGCCTTCGCGACCTGTTCGGCGGCCTGCGGCGCGTGTTCGGGAAGGTCTCGTACGAGCTCGAGCTCGTGGAGGTGCGGGCCGGGGGAGGCGCTCGAGCGCGACGACTACCGCATCCTCGTCTTCCCCGTCGACCACGGCACCTCCGCGGTCGGCTACGCACTGGTCGAGCACGAGCGTCCCGGGCGCTTCGACAACGACGCGGCCGATGCGCTCGGGATTCCGTTCGGGCCGGAGCGGGGGGCCTTGCAGCACGGTGAGTCGGTGACGCTCCCAGACGGCCGCGTGTTGACGCCGGACGCGGTGATCGGGGAGTCACGCCCCGGTCGTCGGATCGTCATTCCAGGCGACACCGCGCCGGTCGACACCGTGCGTGTCCTCGCCGAAGGGGCCGACGTGCTCGTTCACGAGGCGACGTTCACGGAGGAGGAGCGGGACCGTGCTGCCGACACGCTGCACTCGACGGCGCTGCAAGCCGCCGAGCTTGCTCGCGACGCCGGCGTGCGGCTGCTCGCGCTCACGCACGTCTCACCGCGGTACTTCGGCGGCGAGCTGGCGCGCGAGGCGCAGGAGGTGTTCCCGGCGACGGTCGTCCCCCGCGACTTCGATGTGATCGAGGTGCCGTTCGCCGAGCGGGGCGAGCCGCAGCTGATCCGTCGCGGCGCACGTCCACCACGCGCCGAACGCCTGGCCGCCGCACCGGAGTAGCGCGCTAGGAGGGTTTGGCGAAATACAGGTTGTGTCGCAGGGCGCGCTGCTCAGCACGCGTCCCGTGCGCCGATAGCTACGGCTATCGGCACCCTGCTGTCCGCATCAGGAACGCTCGCTAGAGCTGCCAGGTGCCGTCGCGAAGAACCGGCACGTCGCTGCCGGTGCGCGTGCGGCCGGTGACGGAAACCGCGTCGCTGCCGATCATGAAGTCGATGTGAATCGCGCTCTCGTTGATCCGGTCGCGGTCCTCCTCGCCGACCGGCGCCGCGTAGGCGTTGCCGAGGGCGATATGGCTGGCGGCGTTCTCGTCGAGCAGCGTGTTGTAGAAGACCGTGCCCGTCTTGCCGATCCGGCCCTCGCGGTCGACGAGCGCGACTTCGCCGAGCCGAGCAGCGCCGTCGTCCTTGGCCACCCGGGCCCGCAGCACGTCCGCGTTCTCGTCGGCGTCGATCTGAACGGCACGCCCTCCCTCGAAGCGAACGCGCAAGCCCCGGACGACTGTGCCGTCGACGTCGAGCGGCTTCGTCGCCGTCACGACACCCTCGGTCCGCGTCGGGTCCGGTGTCGTGAACACCTCCTCGGTGGGCAGATTCGGGTTGAAGACGACCCCGTCCACGGTCGTCGACCCCGGAACATCGCCGGCGAACTGCGACGTCGGCAGCAGGCCGACCGTCAGATCGGTACCGGGGCCCTCGAACCGGAGCGCATCGAGGCCGGCGGCGTCGAGCCGCTTGCCGACGGAATGCAACTCACCGACCCGTTCGCGCCAGGCAGCTCCGGCGTCGTCGGCATCCAGCCTCAGCATGTAGACAAGCTGCTCCCACAGCTTGGCGAGCGCTGCGGCGTCGTCGAGTCCCGGGTGGACGACGCGTGCCCACTCGGGGGTCGCCCACGGGACGACGCACCAGTTGGTCGTGCGCGCGTTGATTACGCCGAGATGGCCCGGAAGCTTGGGCAGTTGGTCGCGGCCGATGACTGCAGGATCGACACCGTCCATCAATCCGGGCGGGATCGTCGGTGACACCGAGATCCGTACACCGTGGCCCTCGCCGAGCTGAAGGATCCGCTCGGGGTACCAGGGTGGGACGAACTCGAGAGTCTCCTCGGCCGCGACCTGCGCGCGAACTCGCTTGACCTGCGGATCGAAGTACCACGGGTCGAAGAAGCGGGCGCCGCGGGCATACGCCTCGGCGGCGACGGCTCGCATCAGCGGCGCCGCGGTCGGCGCGCCGATCATCAAGATGTTCTGGCCCGGCTGGACGTTGGTGCCGACCTCGACGATCAGCTTCGCGTACCGGGTGAGCAGCGGGCCTTCCACGGCGACGGAGATTACTCCGTCCGACCGGATCGCCTATGCTGCTCCGGAACTTGCCGCCCCTTTAAGCCGGTCCCGTGAGGCCGGAAAGGAGTCGAATGTCGCACGCTGCCGTTACACCGGCGCCGAAGATCCTGCTCGACGACGAGGCGATCCGCCGGACGCTGTCCCGGATCGCGCACGAGATCATCGAGCGCAACGACGACCTCGCGGCGGTCGCCCTCGTCGGCATCCATACGCGTGGCGTCCCGCTTGCTCAGCGCATCCGCGGCCTGATCGAGGAGCGCTGCGGCGAGACGCTCGACGTCGGGCAGCTCGACATCACGTTCCACCGCGACGACGTCCACGTCCAGGCGGGAAAGGCTCCACGCCGTCCCCAGCCACTGGTGCGCGATACACGCCTCGAGTTCGAGCTCGAGGGCCGCACCGTCATCCTCGTCGACGACGTCCTCTACACAGGGCGCACGATCCGCGCCGCGATCGACGCACTCTTCGAATACGGACGCCCCGCACGCGTCCAGCTCGCGGTGCTCGCCGACCGCGGGCACCGCGAGCTGCCGATCCGCCCCGACTACGTCGGCAAGAACCTGCCGACCACGCGCGGCGAGCGGGTGCAGGTCGAGCTGGTCGAGGTCGACGAGATCGACCGGGTCGTGCTGAGTCCCGGCCGCGACGAGGTGGACGCGTGAGCGACCTGCGCCTGATCGGCGGCGACCTGTTGCCGCCACGGAGCGAGCGCCGGCACCTGCTCTCGATCGCGGACCTGAGCCGCGAGGACGTCGAGCGGCTGCTCGCGACGGCCCGCTCGTTCTCGCTCTCTCAGGAGCGCGAGAACAAGAAGCTGCCCACACTCCGCGGCCGGCTCGTCCTGAACGTCTTCTACGAGTCCTCCACCCGGACGTCGTCGTCGTTCGAGCTCGCCGCGAAGCGGCTGTCGGCCGACACGCTGACCCTGAAATCGACGGGTTCGTCGGTGGACAAGGGCGAGTCGCTGAAGGACACCGCGCTGACGCTCTCCGCCTACGACCCTGATGTGATCGTGCTCCGTCACCCCGAGGCGGGCGCGGCACGCTTCATCGCCGATCTCACCGCTGCACGCGTGGTCAACGCCGGCGATGGGAAGCACCAGCACCCGACGCAGGCGCTCCTCGACCTCCACACGATGCGGGAAGCCTTCGGCCGCCTCGAGGGCCTCCACGTTGCGATCGTCGGTGACGTCGCCCACTCGCGCGTCGCCCGCTCGCTCGTCCAGGCGCTCGAGCTGGTCGGCGCCGACGCGATCCTCGTCGGGCCGCCGGCGCTGCTGCCGGCCGGTCTCGCGGAGACGAGCTTCGAGATCGAGGCGATCGCCGACGCCGACGTCGTCTACGTGTTGCGTATGCAGCGCGAGCGCATGTTGCAAGGCGCCAACTTCGTCCCGAGCTTGCGGGAATACACGGCCCGCTGGGGGATCACACCCGCGCGGCTGCGACCGGGTCAGAAGGTGATGCACCCGGGGCCGATGAACCGGGGCGTCGAGATCGATGCGCGCGTCGCCGATTCGGACGCCTCCCTCGTCGTCGACCAGGTGCGCTCCGGGCTCGTCGTCCGCATGGCCGTGCTCTACGACCTGCTCACCTCGGGGCCGGTCGCCGTCGAGACGGCCGTGGAGGTCGCGTGATCCTCGCGGGCCGCACCGGTTCCGACAACGTCGTCGTCCGCGGCGCGCGGGTGCTCGACCCGGTCGAGGGGACCGATGCGATCCTCGACGTCCGGATCGACGACGGTGTGATCGCCCAGGTCGGCGAGAATCTCGACTCGAACTCGCATCTCGTCGTCGAGGGAGCGGGGCGCGTGTTGGTGCCGGCGTTCATCGACCCGCACGTGCACCTGCGCACGCCGGGGCGCGAGGACGAGGAGACGATCGAGTCCGGCACGGCCGCAGCTGCGGCCGGCGGCTACTGCGCGATCCTCGCAATCCCGAACACCGACCCCGTGGTCGACAACCCCGACGTCCTGCGCAGCCTGCGGGCACGCGCGGTCGAAGAGGCGCACGTGCCGGTCGGGTTCATGGCGGCGCTGACGAAAGGCCAGGACGGCGCCGAGCTGACCGAGCTCGGGGCGCTCGCCGACGCCGGCGCGGTTGCGTTCAGCGACGACGGCCGTCCGGTCGACGAGGCCGGTGTGATGCGCCGCGCGCTCCAGTACAACGCGATTACCGGCAGGCCGATCGCGGTTCATTCCGAAGAGCGATCCCTGACCCGTGGCGGACACGCCCACGCGGGCGCGGTCGCGGCCGAGCTCGGGATCGGCGGCTGGCCGTCGCTCGGCGAGAGCCTGATGGTCGCCCGTGACGTCGACCTGGCCGCCGACACCGGCCAGGCGGTGCACCTGATGCACCTGTCGGCGCACGAGTCGATCGAGCACCTGCGCCGTGCCCAGGCGGCCGGCACTCGCGCCAGCGCGGAGGCGACTCCGCACCATCTCTGCCTCACCGACGAGGCGATCCGCACCCTCGATCCGAACCTGAAGATGAATCCACCGCTCCGCACCGAGCTTGATCGCGGCTCGCTCCTCGACGCAGTCCGGGACGGGACGATCGCGGCGATCGCGACCGACCATGCTCCCCACAGCCCGGAGGAGAAGGACGTCCCGTTCGAGTCCGCGCCGTTCGGGGTGATCGGCCTCGAGACCGCGTTCGCCGTGCTCTTCACCGAGCTCGTCGAGCCGGGTCTCCTGCCGCTCGAGACGCTGCTCGAGCGCATGTCGGCCGGCCCGGCCGCGATCTTCGGGCTCGAGCGGCCGCGCATCGCCGTCGGCGCACCCGCCAACCTGACGCTGCTCGACCTCGAGAGCACGTGGCGCGTCAAGGCCGACGCCTTCCGCTCACGCTCGTCGAACTCGTGGCTGCTCGGTCGCCGGCTGACCGGGCGCGTGCTGCTGACCGTCGCCGCCGGCCGGGTCGCACACCAGTGAGCTCCGCTGCCGGTGTGCTCGTGCTCGAGGACGGCGAGGTTTTCGCAGGCGAGTCGGTCGGTGCGCGCGGCTTCGCGTTCGGCGAGGCCGTGTTCACGACCTCGATGAGCGGCTACCAGGAGGTCGCGACCGATCCCAGCTTCGAAGGGCAGCTCGTGTGCTTCACGGCGCCGATGATCGGCAACTACGGCACGGCTGCCGAGCGGAGCGAGTCTCACCGCAGCCACGCGAAGGGCGTGCTGATGCGCGAGGCACGCGGACCGCAGTGGACGGACTGGCTTCACGAGCACGGTGTCGTCGCGCTGACCGGAGTCGACACGCGCTCACTGGTCCTGCACCTGCGCGAGCGAGGCGCGATGCGCGCAGCGGTCGTCAGTGACGGCGCAGACACCGATCAGGTGCTCGCGACCGTTCGTACCCAACCGGCGATGGCCGGGTCGGCGCTCGTCGCCGGTGTCTCGACCAAGGAGCCGTATGCGTTCGCCGCTGACGGCGCCGTTCGTGTCGCGGTCGTCGACTACGGCTGCAAGCGGTCGATCCTGCGGCGGCTCGCAGCGAGCGGCGCGGCAGTCGAGGTCTTCCCGCACGACGTCGACGCCGACACGGTCGCCGGCTACGACGGGGTGCTCCTCTCACCAGGGCCCGGCGATCCCTCGCCGCTCGCCGCCGAGACGGATGTCGTGCGCCAGCTGCTCGGCCGCACGCCGGTACTCGGTGTCTGTCTCGGCCACCAGCTGCTTGCGCTCGCGACGGGACGGGAGACGTTCAAGCTGCCGTTCGGTCATCGCGGCGCCAACCACCCGGTGCTCGACCGCCGGACGAATCGCGTCCTCGTGACGGCCCAGAACCACGGCTTCGCGGTCGAGACGGGCGACGACGAGAACGTCACGCACACCTCGCTGTACGACGGCACCGTCGAGGGCCTCGACTATCCCGAGCTGCGGGCACGCTCGGCGCAGTTCCATCCGGAGGCGTCGCCCGGCCCGCACGACGCAGCGTCGATCATCGCGAGCTGGGTCGACGAGCTGAGGGCCGCCTGATGCCGCGCAGAGCCGATCTTCGCTCGATCTGCCTGATCGGCTCCGGCCCGATCGTGATCGGGCAGGCGGCCGAGTTCGACTACGCCGGCTGTCAGGCACTGAAGGTGCTGCGGGAGGACGGGTACCGCACGATCGTCATCAACTCGAACCCGGCGACGATCATGACCGACCCGGGCTTCGCCGACCGCACCTACCTCGAGCCGCTCGATCTCGAAGGCGTCGTCGGGGTGCTGCGGCGCGAGCGGCCCGGATGCCCTGCTGCCGACGATGGGCGGCGGCACCGCCCTCAACCTCGCGCGCGAGCTCGACGCCGACGGGATCCTCGTCGAACTCGGGATCGAGCTGATCGGCGCGCGGATCGAGGCGATCCAGCGCGCCGAGGATCGCGAGCTCTTCAAGCAGACGGTCGAAGGCTGCGGCCTCAAGGTGCCGACGTCGCGCATCGTCACGTCGAGCGACGATCTGGACGGGATCTCGCTGCCCGCGGTCGTCCGCCCGGCGTTCACGCTCGGCGGTCACGGCGGCGGCTTCGCCGACACGCCCGAGCAGCTGCACCGCCAGGTCGCTGCGCGGCCTCGCCGAGTCGCCGATCTCGCAGGTGCTCGTCGAGGAATCGGTGCGCGGCTGGGACGAGTTCGAGCTCGAGGTCGTGCGCGACCGAGCCGACAACGTCGTGATCGTCTGCTCGATCGAGAACCTCGATCCGATGGGCGTGCACACGGGTGACTCGGTCACCGTCGCGCCGCAGATGACGCTCAGCGACGACGCGTACCAGGAGCTGCGCAACGCGGCGATCAGCGTCGTCCGCGCGGTCGGCGTCGACACCGGCGGCTCGAACATCCAGTTCGCGCGCGAGCCGCGAGACGGGTGAACTGCGGGTGATCGAGATGAACCCGCGTGTCTCCCGGTCGTCGGCGCTCGCGTCAAAGGCGACGGGCTATCCGATCGCCAAGGTGGCGGCGAAGCTCGCGGTCGGGCTACACGCTCGACGAGATCCCGAACGATCTCACCGGGACGACACCGGCGAGCTTCGAGCCGACACTCGACTACGTGGTCGTGAAGATCCCGCGTTTCGCGTTCGAGAAGTTCCCGGGCGCCGACCCGACGCTCGGCACGCAGATGAAGTCGGTCGGCGAGACGATGGGGATCGGGCGGACCTTCATCGAGGCATTCGTCAAGGCGAAGCGCGGCCTCGAAGGCGACTTCGAGTGGCATCCCGACGGCTTGCACCCGTTCTTCGAGCGCGAGCTCGCCGCACTCGCGCGCCGAGAGAAGCGCGCCAGTCGGCGACGGCGCCCGTCTTCCGGCGGATCGACTCGTGCGCCGGCGAGGTCGCGGCCCGCTCGAACTACTTCTACTCGACCTGGGGCGAACGCGACGAGGAGCCGCCGACCGGCGACGCGAAGCGGGTCGTGATCCTCGGCTCCGGCCCGAACCGCATCGGGCAGGGCGTCGAGTTCGACTACTGCTGCGTGCACGCGGTGCAGGCGTTTCGCTCGCTCGGCTACGAGGCGGTGATGGTCAACTGCAACCCCGAGACCGTCTCGACGGACTACGACACCTCCGACCGGCTGTACTTCGAGCCGCTGGACGCGGCCTCCGTGCTCGCGGTCTGCGAACGGGAGCAACCCGAGGGCGTCGTGATCCAGTTCGGCGGGCAGACGCCGCTCAAACTCGCCCGTGCGATCGAGGCGGCCGGTTTCCGGATCCTGGGCACGCCGTTCGACGCGGTCGACCTCGCCGAGGACCGCGAGCGCTTCGGCGGCCTCCTCGATGAGCTCGGCGTGCGCTGCCCCGACTGGGGAATCGCCGCCAGCGGCGCAGCGGCCGTCGACATCGCCGACCGCATCGGCTACCCGGTGCTCGTGCGGCCGTCCTACGTCCTCGGCGGGCGCGCGATGCGCGTCTGTCACGACGAAGAGCAGGTGCGGATCGCCTTTGCCGGCGTCCAGGGGCCGACGCTCGTCGACCGTTTCCTCGAGAACGCGGTCGAGATCGACGTCGACGCGCTCTGCGACGGCGCCGACACGTACGTCGGCGCCGTCATGCAGCACGTCGAGGAGGCGGGTGTGCACTCGGGAGACTCCGCGTGCGTCCTGCCGGCGCAGTCGCTGACATCGGCGGCGACCGCCGACATCGACGCCGTGGTCAGGCGCCTCGGCCCGGCGCTCGGGGTCGTCGGGCTGCTGAACGTCCAGTTCGCGATCGCCGACGACCAGGTGTTCGTGCTCGAGGTCAACCCGCGCGCCTCGCGGACGGTGCCGTTCGCGTCGAAGGCGACCGGGGTCAATCTCGTGGACGGCGGCCTGCCGGCTCGCCGCGGGAGCGCGGCTGGCCGAGCTCGACCTGCCGGCCGAGCGCCCGCCGCGCCAGGTGAGCGTCAAGGCCGCCGTCCTGCCGTTCGCCCGGTTCCCGGGAGCCGACCCGGTGCTCGGGCCGGAGATGCGCGCGACCGGTGAGGTGATGGCGAGCGCGAGCGACCTTCCGACGGCTCTCGCCAAGGCCGAACGGGCCGCCGGACGCTCGCTGCCGCGCGAGGGCGCCGTCTTCCTGTCGGTGCGCGATCTCGACAAGGCGAGCGCGATCCCGGTCGCGGCCGCGTTCGCCGGGCTCGGCTTCCACCTCTACGCCACGGCCGGGACCGCACGCACGCTGGGCGGCGCCGGCCTCGAGGTCGATCAGGTGCGGCGCGTCAACGAACCCGGCGAGGGGCCGAGCGTCGTCGATCTGATCCGCCGCGGCCGCTGCAACCTGATCGTCAACACGCCGGACGGCGGCCCGGAGCCCCGCTCCGACGGCTATCTGATCCGCGAGTCGGCGCTCGCAGCGCGCGTGCCGTGCATCACGACGATCGCCGCCGCCACTGCGGCCGTCCACGCGATCGCCAACGCACGGGCGGAAACGGCTCTCTCACTGCAGGAACGCATCGATGTCGAGACCGCGGCGCGAGCTTCGTAGGGTCGCCGGTGTCGACGCCGTCGGGCCGTACACGCTCGTCCGGCTCGAGCGCGGCGGCCTCGATCCCGGTCGTCCAGGGCAGTTCTTCATGCTCGAGGCGCCTGGCAGAGTCCTGCCGCGGCCGATGTCGCTGTGCCTGGCGCCGCGGGGCGAACTGGCCTTCCTGCTCGACGCCGTCGGGCCGGGAACCCGGGCGCTCGCCGGTCTCGAGCGCGGCGACGCGATTCACGTCCTCGGGCCGCTCGGGAACGGCTTCCGGCTCGACGTGCCGCGGCCGCTGCTCGTCGGCGGCGGGATCGGGATCGCACCGCTGCCGTACCTGTCCGAGGCGCTCGAGCGTCCGCCCGCCGTACTCGGCTTCCGCTCCGAGCACCATGCGGAGGCGGCTGCCCTCGTGCCGAACGCCGAGGTGGTGATCGATCCGGTGCTCGTCACCGACGCGCTGCCGTCCGGACGAAGCGTGCTCGCGTGCGGCCCCGAACCGATGCTCGACGCGGTGCGCGTCCTTGCACCCGACGCGCAGCTCGCGTGGGAGGCGCCGATGGCGTGCGGCTACGGCGCGTGTTACGGCTGCGTCGTCGAGATCGACGGCGAATTGAAACGACTATGCGTTGAAGGACCGGTGCTGTGCTCCTCCTGAACGCGAGCGGTTGCCTCGACGCGCTGACGGCCCCGGAGACCGCGCGCGCCCTCGACGCGTTCGTGACGAAGACGGTGACGCCGGAGCCGCGCGACGGCAATCCGCCGGTGCGCATCGCGGAGACGGAGCATGGGATGCTGAACGCGATCGGGCTCGCCAATCCGGGGCGCGACCGTTTTATCGCCGAAGTGCTGCCACAGCTCAGGCGGACTGTGGACCGGCCGATCTGGGTCTCGGTCGGCGGCTTCAAGGCGAGCGACTACGTCGAGACGTGCGCGCAACTCGCACCCCACGCGGTGGAGTGCATCGAGCTCAATCTCTCCTGTCCGAACGTCGACGAGGCGCCCGAGGGAGCAGCCGAGATCGTCGCCGCCTGCCGCGCAGCGATCCCCGCAATCCCGCTCTACGCCAAGCTTTCGCCGCATTCCTGGGACATCGCCGAGAGCGTGCGCGCGGTTGAGGCGGCCGGTGCCGACGGGATCAGCCTCGTCAACACGCTGCGCGGCGTCGCGCTCGACCTGCAGCTGCGGCCGACCCTGGCGCGCGTCGCCGGCGGGTACTCGGGACCGGCGCTCAAACCGGTCGCGCTCGCAGCGGTCCACGCGGCGCGGTGCGCGACCGAGTTGCCGATCGTCGGCATGGGTGGTGTGCAGACCGGGCGCGACGCGTTGGAGCTGATCGCGTGCGGCGCAACGCACGTCGCACTCGGCACGGTGTTGTTCGCGGATCCCGATGCCCCCGATCGCGTGCGCGCGGAGCTCGACGACGAACTCGCACGCGCCGGTGTCGCGTCGCTCGACGAGGCATTTTGCGCGGCGCTCGACATCGTTGCCAGTGCAGAAAACTAGGCTCGACGGGTCCCGGTTGCATGGCGCTGACAGGTTGGTAGGATGCTGCGCTCATGGTTCCCCAGCAGATTCAGGTGCAAGCTCCAGTTCGCTCACTTGACCAACGGATGGAAGCGCTCAAGCGCGCGAACGACATCAGGGTCAAGCGAGCTCAACTGAAGAAGGACTTGAAGTCGGGTGCCATGTCGATCGAGGAGATCCTTCGCGAGCCGCCCGAGTTCGTCTCGACTGCCAAGGTCTTCGACATGCTCATGGCCGTGCCGAAGTTCGGCCGGGTCAAGGCTGCGCGCCTCCTCAACCAGTGCCGCATCAGCCAGTCGAAGACGGTCGGCGGGCTCTCCGACCGCCAGCGTCACGAGCTGATTGGCCTCTTCAACCGGTAAGCCGGTTTTTGTCGTCACCGGGCCGTCCGGCGCCGGCAAAGGCACGCTCATCCAGCTCGTCCTGCCGCGGTTCGCAGAGCTCGCGCTGGCCGTGTCGGCGACGACGAGACCGCAGCGCCCCGGCGAGCAGAACGGCGTCCACTACTGGTTTCTGGACCGTGAGGAGTTCGACCGGAGGGTGGTCGACGGCGACTTTCTCGAGTGGGTCGACTACGTCGGAAACCGTTACGGGACGCTGAATTCGGAGATCGACCGGTTGCGGGGCGAGGGCCGGGCTCCCTTGCTCGAGCTGGAGACTGACGGTGCCCTGCGCGTCAAGGCCAGAGTGCCGAGCGCGGTGACGATCTTCGTCACCGCTCCGGTCGCGGAGCTCGACCGCCGACTGCGCGAACGGGCCACCGAGAGCACCGGTGTGATCGACGAGCGGCTCGCGACCGCGCGGCGGCAGCTCGAGCTCCAGGACGAGTTCGACTTCGTCGTCCGCAACGACGTGAAGCAACAGGCCGCAGACGACCTCGCGGCGATCATCGAGCGGACACTCGATGGTGCCGCTACCATGGCCCGACCATGATCCACCCCCGCATCGATGAGTTGATGGACCAGGTCGACTCGCGCTACGCACTCGTGATCGTCGCCGCCAAGCGCGCGCGGCAGATCAACAACTACCACCACCAGCTCGGTGAGGGGACGTTCGACGAGTTCGCGCCGCCGCTGATCGAGTCGCGCTCGAAGAACTACCTGACGATGGCCCTCGAGGAGACTGCCGAGGGCAAGATCGTCTACTCGTACCCCAAGAAGTAGGTCACACTTCCACCATGGGCCGGGTTCTGCTCGGAGTCAGTGGAGGGATCGCCGCGTACAAGGCGTGCGAGGTGACGCGCCTGCTCGTCAAGTCCGGGCACGACGTGGTGCCGCTCGTCACCCCGGGCGCGCAGCAGTTCGTCGCAGAGCGGACGTTCCTGGCGCTCGCGCGCCGGCCGGCCGCCGAGGATCTCTACCCGCACCTGACGCAGGCCGACCTGCTGGTCGTCGCGCCGTGCACGGCGAACACACTGGCGAAGCTCGCCCACGGGATCGCCGACAACCTCCTCACCGAAGCGGCGCTCGCCCACCGCGGTCCGGTGCTCGTCGCACCGGCGATGAACCCACGGATGTGGGCCTCGCCCGCGACGCGCGCCAACGTGGAGACGCTGCTCGCCCGGGGGATCGAGCTGATCGGCCCCGACGAGGGCGAAATGGCCGAAGGCGAGTGGGGCGTCGGCAGGCTCGCCGAGCCGGAGGAGATCGTGGCTCGCGCGCTGCAGCTGCTCGCACCGGGGCCGCTCGCCGGCCGGCGCGTCCTCGTCAGCGCCGGCGGGACCCGCGAACCGATCGACAGCGTGCGTTTCGTCGGCAACCGCTCCTCCGGACGCATGGGGGTCGCATTGGCCGAGGAGGCACGGCGCCGGGGCGCCGAGGTGATTCTGCTGGCCGCGAATCTGTCCGTTCCGACCCCGGTCGGGGTCGAGGTGATCCCGACTCCGACCGCGGAGTCGATGTTCGATGCCGCGCTCGCGCTGCCCGACGTCGACGTCCTGCTGCTGGCCGCGGCTGTTGCCGACTACACGCCGGCCGAGCCGCTCGCGACGAAGCGGGCGAAGGACACGGAGTCGTGGACGGTCTCCCTGGCGCCGACCGAGGATGTCGCCCGGGCGCTGGGTGAGCGCAAGCGTGCCGGCCAGGTGCTCGTCGCGTTCGGCGCCGAGCACGGCGAGGCGGGCCTGGAGCGCAAGCGGGCGATGCTCGAGTCGAAGAACGCGGATCTCGTCGTCTTCAACGACATCGGCGAGGCCGGGATCGGCTTCGACGCTCGTGACAACGAGGTCGTGCTGATCACCCGGGAGGCGGAGCGGACCGTTCCGCGTGCCCGCAAGGAGACGATCGCGGGGGCGATTCTCGACGCCGTGCAGGAGTTGCTCTAGAGGCTGCGCCCAGCGGCTTCTCCTGCGATGAGCGATGCGTACGAGTTCTTCCGCGAGGGCCAGCAGCGGCTTCGCTCGGGAATGACGGCGCAAGCGACGGTGCCGCTCGAGAAGGCCAAGCGCCTCGAGCCGCAGAAGGCATCGATCCGCGAGGCACTCGGGATCGCCTACTTCCGGCTGTCCCGCTGGGTCGAAGCGGAGCGTGAGTTCCGCACGATCGCCGAGGAGCTCGACCCGACCGACGACTACGCGCACTACGCCCTCGGTCGGGCCCTCGAGAAGCAGGGGCGCACGGCGGAGGCGAACGGGCACTACAAGCTCGCGCACTCGATGAATCCGAAGTCCGAGCAGTACAGCTCCCGCATCCTCGACCTCGAGTGAGAGCGGTCGTCCAGCGCGTCACACGGGCCGCCGCGACGCCGGGCGGCGCGATCGAAGCCGGCCTCTGCATCCTGCTCGGCGTCGCCGCCGGCGACGACGCCGACACAGCCGCCCGGCTGGCCGGGAAGATCGCGCGGCTGCGGGTCTTCCCCGAACGACGAGGGCCGGTTCGACCGCTCCCTGGTCGACACCGGCGGCGCCGCGCTCGTCGTCAGCCAGTTCACGCTGCTCGCCGACACGGCGAAGGGCAACCGTCCGAGCTTCACCGCCGCCGCAGCGCCGGCGGACGCCGAGCCGCTCTACGAGCGTTTCTGCGCCGAACTGGCGGCGCTCGGTGTCCTGGTCGAGACGGGCGTTTTCGGAGCCAGGATGGCGGTCTCGCTCGTGAACGACGGCCCGGTGACGATCATCCTCGACGCTTGACGAAACCCAGCTTTGTGCCAAGTTGGCACAAACTCGAGGGCTCAGCGGCCGGGGCGAGTTCTGCTACCGTTCTTGCACCATTTCGAGCGGTTTTCGGGTGGGCGCGCTGCGCCCATTTTTTGTCTGAGGGGATGGTTTCCAGATGGCGATTACGGCAGTACGAGAGGGAGAAGACACTCCAGCGCGAGGTCGCGCGCTTGGTCGAGGGCGCCCTGCCCGGCGTCGACGTGCTCGCGCTCGAGCTGACCGGCAAGGAGCGCTTCTGCGTCTTCGTCGACCACCCGAAAGGCGTCGACCACGCCCTCTGCGAGCGGGTCACGACCGTCCTTCGGCCCTACCTCGACACGTACTCGGTCGAGGTCTCCTCACCAGGTATCGAACGACCGCTTCGCACACGTGATCACTTCGTCCGCGCCGTCGGCCGCCCGGTGCGCGTCAAGTCCGAGACCGGCCGCGTCCGCGGTCAGGTCGTCTCCGCCGGAGAACGGGCGGTGCAGATAGCCGCAGACGGCGAACCGGTGGACATTCCGTACGAGCAGATCGTGCGGGCCAACCTGATCGATGAAGGGAAGTAGAGGATGAGCCAGGAGATCGTTGACGCCGTTCGCGAGATCGAGCGCGAGAAGGGAATCGAAAGCGGCACGCTCGTCGCTGCGCTCGAAGACGCGCTGCTCGCGGCGTACAAGAAGACACCCGGAGCTGCGCGGCACGCGACCGTGATCCTCGACGACAAGGGCGACTTCCGCGTGTTCGCGATCGAGCTGCCTCCCGACCTCGAGGTGCGCCTGCTCGACGATGCGCGCGAGCGCGCGATCGACGACCTCGAGCGCATCGAGGAGGAGACCGGCGAGAAGAACCACACGCTGCTCTCCGACGACGAGCTCGAGATCGACTGGACCCAGGTCCCCGACAGCGAGATGAAGCGCGAGGACGTGACACCCGACAACTTCGGCCGGATCGCCGCGCAGACCGCGAAGCAGGTGATCCTGCAGCGGATCCGCGAGGCCGAGCGCGAGATGATGTACGACGAGTACATCGACCGCGTCGGCGAGGTCGTCACCGGCATCGTCCAGCAGACGGGCGACCGCCGGAACATCCTCGTCGACCTCGGGAAGGTCGAGGCGCTCCTGCCCGGCCCCGAGCAGGTCGACGGCGAGCGCTACGAGCAGGGCTCGCGCATCAAGGCCGTGATCCGCGACGTGCGCACCGGCACCAAGGGCCCGCAGGTGATCCTGTCGCGGCGCGACCCAGAGCTGATCAAGACGCTCTTCGAGCTCGAGGTGCCCGAGATCGCCGACGGGCTCGTCGACGATCGAGGGCGTCGCCCGCGAGCCGGGCTACCGCTCGAAGATCGCCGTCCAGTCGCACACGCAGGGCGTCGACCCGGTCGGTGCTTGCGTCGGCCCTCGCGGCTCGCGCGTGCGGATGGTCGTCTCGGAGCTCCGCGGCGAGAAGATCGACATCATCCCGTGGAACAACGAGCCGGCCCGGTTCGTCGCCAAGGCGCTGTCACCGGCGCGGGTGCGCGAGGTGTACCTCGACGACGAGGGCAAGGAGGCGACGGTCGTCGTCCCCGACGACCAGCTCGCGCTGGCGATCGGCAAGGAAGGCATGAATGCCCGCCTCGCCGCGCGTCTGACCGGCTGGAAGATCGACATCACCTCCGACTCCGAGTTCGCGCAGCAGGAAGCCGACGCGGCGTTCGGCGGTGGCGAGCCCGGCGACGAGAACGACATCTCCGGCCGCTGCGCGGCTGTCCTCTCGAACGGCAAGCGCTGCCCGAACGCCGCGCTGCCCGGTTCGAAGTACTGCGGCGTGCCGGCCCACCAGGAGCTCGCGCTGCACGAGACGGACGCGGAGGACAACCCGATCGTCGCCGAGTCGGAGCCCGAGCTGGAGCTGCTCTCCGAGACAGCAGAGCCCGAAGCCGGTCACCGAGGACGCGGCCGCGTTCGGCAATCCCGAGCCCGAGGAGTTCCCGGCCGGCCCCGGTGACGCTCCGGTCGCCGGCGAGGACGAGACCCTCGACAGCGGTGCCGCGCACGCGCACCACGTGCACGTCGTCGACGACCCGAACGAGGGCATCCCGGTCGAGACCGCACCCGCAGAGGAGGCCGAGTAGAGGCGAAGGGCCCGGTCCGCACCTGCGCAGGCTGCGGCCGCAAGGCGCCCCAGGGCGAGCTGCAGCGCTTCCACGCGGAAGCGGGAGCGCTCGTCGCGGGCGCCGGAGCGGGCCGGGGCGTGTACACCTGTCGGCGCGTGCCGTGCTTCGAGCGCGCAGCGTCGCGGCGGGCGTTCAGCCGGACGCTCAGGCAGAACCTCCGCGTCGACCCGGAAATCCCCACGTCTCTACACTGGACAGTTGATGGCAAACGGCAAGCCGAATAGACCGATCAGGCCGCGCGGCGGCGGGCCCAAGGGCCGGCGCCGCGTCGTCATCGACCAGGGCGGCGGACGTCCCGGTCAGGGCCAGCGCCAGCGGCCCGGCGATCGCAACGCCGATCGCGGCCCGCGCCAGCCGCGCGAGGTCGTCGCACCGACCGGTCCGGCGACCGTCGAGTCCGGCGTCACGCTGCGCGACTTCTCGCAGGCGCTCGGGGTCGCGATGCCGCAGATCATCAAGCTGCTGATGAACCTTGGCGCGATGAAGACGGCGACCCAGTCGCTCACCGACGACGAGGTTCAGCTGATCGCAGCCGAGCTCGGCCGCGAGGTGACGATCAAGCACGCCGACGACGACGACGTCGAGCCGGAGACCTACGAGGACGCGGAGGATCTTCTCCGCGCGCGGCCGCCGGTGGTGACGATCATGGGCCACGTCGACCACGGGAAGACGACGCTGCTCGACGCGATCCGCAAGACGTCGGTCGTGACGACGGAGGCGGGCGGGATCACGCAGCACATCGGCGCGTACCAGGCCGATCACAACGGCCGGCGGATCACGTTCCTCGACACGCCCGGCCACGAGGCCTTCACCGCGATGCGCGCCCGCGGCGCGAAGGTGACCGACATCGCCGTGCTCGTGGTGGCCGCCGACGACGGCGTCATGCCGCAGACGAAGGAATCGATCAACCACGCCCGTGCAGCAGACGTGCCGATCGTCGTCGCCGTCAACAAGATCGACCTACCCGACTCGAACCCGGACCGCGTCCTGACAGAGCTCGCGACCGAAGGTCTGCAGCCGGAGGAGTGGGGCGGGGACGTCCAGATCGCGCGCGTCTCGGCGAAGCAGGGCGAGAACCTCGACGATCTGCTCGAGCGGATCCTGCTCGTCGCCGACGCCGAACTCGACCTGCGGGCGAATCCCTCGGCCGAGGCCTCGGGCCCGATCATCGAGTCACGGCTCGATGTCGGCCGCGGGCCCGTCGCGACGATGTCGATCCATCGCGGCACGCTGAAGGTCGGCGACGCGATCGTGGCCGGCGATGCTTGGGGCCGCGTGCGCGCCCTCTACGACTATCGCGGCGAGCGCATCGAGGCTGCAGCGCCGGGCGAACCGGTCGAGATTCTCGGCTTCGACCGGCCGCCGCCCGCCGGCGAACTCGGCCGTGTCGTCGAGAACGAGCGCCGCGCCCGCGAGCTCGCCCACCAGCGCGGTGAGCGGCTCCGGCGCGAGGCGATGGCGAAGCAGTCGAGCGGCGGCGTCTCGCTGGAGTCGCTCTTCACGCAGATGCAGGCCGGTGCCGTCCAGGATCTGAACATCGTCATCAAGGGCGACGTCCAGGGCTCGGTCGAGGCGATCGTCTCCGAGCTCGGCAAGATCCAGCACCCCGAGGTGCGGGTCAACGTGATCCACACGGGCGTCGGCGGGATCACCGAGAACGACGTCAACCTGGCCGCGGCGTCGCAGGCGATGGTGATCGGCTTCAACGTGCGGCCCTCGGCCGAGGTTCGCGCCGTCGCCGAGCGTGCCGGGCATCGAGATCAGGCTCTATCGGGTCATCTACCAGCTGACCGAGGAGATCGAGCAGGCGCTCGTCGGGATGCTGACGCCGGTCGAGACCGAGGCGATCATCGGCGAGGTCGAGGTCAGAGCGTTGTTCAAGGTCTCACGGCTCGGCACGATCGCCGGCTGCATGGTCACGAGCGGGCTCGTCCGCCGCGGCTCGAGCATCCGGCTGTTCCGCGACGGCACCAGGATCCACGAGACCACCGTGGCCGCGCTCCGCCGGTTCAAGGACGACGTCCGCGAGGTGACGGAAGGGTTCGAGTGCGGGATTCTGCTCGAAGGCTTCAACGACCTTCGCGAAGGCGATGTCTTCGAGGTCTTCGAGACACGTGAGGTCGAGCGGACCTCGCTCGACTCGCCGCCCGCGGCAGAGTAAGCCTCGATGCCTTCGGGCTTCGTCGCGATCCTCACCGCCGAGCTCCACTTTCCCGAAGCGTCGTCCCTCAAGGGCAAGCGCCATCACCTCCGGTCGGCGAAGGACAACCTCCGCAACCGCTTCGGGGCAGCCGTCTCCGAGGTCGACCACCACGAGCTCTGGCAGCGGGCGACGCTGACCGCAGCCTTCGTCGGGCGGACCGCCGGCGACGCCGAGCAGCTCGCAGACGGGGCCGAGCGCTGGCTGGCCTCCGGCGACTGGGTGCTCGTCCGCTGCGACCGCCTGCTGCTCTCTCCCGACGACTAGTGTCCTTGCCCCGTGTCCGAGCGCATGCGCAGGGTGAACGAATCGGTCCGCGCCGTTGTCGCGGAAGGCGTCGGCGCGCTCAAGGATCCGCGGATCGGCATGGTCACCGTCACCGGCGTCCGGGTGACACCGGACCTGGCGGAGGCGACGGTCTACTTCTCGGTGCTCGGCAACGAAAAGAAGCGCCGTGCGACCTTGGCCGGGCTCGAGTCTGCGCACGGCGTCCTGCAATCGAAGATCGGGCGCCAGCTCAACCTGCGCCGCACACCCACGCTCACCTTCATGTTCGACCCGTCGGTCGAGCAAGGGCGTGCACATGACGAAGCTGATCGAGGACCTGGCGGCCGACCTGCCGGCGAGAGACGATGAGGACGATGACCTCGACGTCGGCTGAGCTCGCTGCGGTCGCAGAGGCGATTCGCGCCAACGAGCGGTTCCTCGTCGTCACGCACGAGAACCCAGACGGCGACGCGCTCGGCTCGATGCTCGCCCTGACGCTCGGTGTCCGGTCGCTCGGGAAGGACGCCGCGATGTATCTCAGCGGCCGCGCGCCGCTGCCAGCCGAGTATCGGTTCCTGTCGCTCGCGGGCCTCAGCCACGACCCGCCCGCCGACCTCGCGGAGCGCGTGCTGCTCGCCACGGACTGCGCGAACGAACGGCGGATCGGCGAGGACACCGCGTTCGTGCACGGTGCGGCAACGGTCGTCAACATCGACCACCACCACGACAACTCCCGGTTCGGCAGCATCAACCTGATCGTCGACGAGGCGTCGTCGACCGCCGAGATCGTCCGCGACATCCTGCGCGAGCTCGACGTTCCGCTCACACCCGAGATCGCCGAGGCCCTCTACGTCGGCCTCGTCACCGACACGGGCCGGTTCCAGTACACGAACACGACGCCGAAGGCGCTGCGGCTGGCCGCCGAGCTCGTGGAGACGGGCGCCGACGTGCATGGCGTGTTCCAGCACGTGTACGAGACGGTGCAGTTCGCGAAGCTGAAGCTGCTCGCACGGGCGCTCGACCGGGCGTCGCTCTACGAAGGCGGAGGTTTGGTCGTCTCGTACCTGCTGAAGGACGACTTCGCCGAGGTCGGCGCCGAGGAGCCGTACTCCGAGGGAATCATCGATCACCTGCGGTCGGTCGAGGGCTCGGAGATGGTGGCGCTGATCCGTGAGCCGCCACGCGAGGAAGGCCCTGCCCGCCGGATCTCGTTGCGCTCGAGCCACGACGAGGTCGACGTCTCGGCGGTGGCGCGCGAGATGGGCGGCGGCGGTCACCGACAGGCGGCCGGGTTCTCGTCCGAGCTCTCGATCGACGAGCTGATCGACTTCCTCCGCCGCCAGTTCGTGCTCGCGACGACGCACAAGGATGCCCCCGAGAGCCCTTAGCCCGGTCGGCGTTGCCCTGGTCGACAAGCCGGCCGGGCCGTCATCGTTCGCGCTGGTCGCCGCCCTGCGGCGCCGCACCCGCGCCCGCACGGGCCACGCCGGCACGCTCGATCCGTTCGCGACCGGGCTCCTGGTGCTGCTCTCCGGCGCTGCGACCAGGCTCGCGCCGTGCTTCGTCGGACTCGACAAGCGCTATCTGACGGACGTCGCTCTCACCTCGACCACGACGACCGGCGATCCGGAGGGCGACGTGCTCGAGGAGCATCCCGCGCCGGACCGGGCCGAGTTCGACGCTGCGCTCGAGCGCCTCCGTGGTGACGTCGAGCTGCCGATCCCGGCTGCGTCGGCGGTCAAGATCGGTGGCGAGCGTGCCTACCGCCTGGCGCGGAAGGGAATCGCCGTCGAGATGCCGCTCAGGCGCTCGGTCGTCCACGAGCTGACGGTCGTCGCCTACAGGGGCGAGGGGTCGGTCACTGCGGTCCGGCTCGACCTCCGCGTCAGCTCCGGCACGTACGTGCGCGCGATCGCGCAGGCCCTCGGTGGGCACTGCACGTCGCTGCGGCGGTTGACCGTTGGCCCGTTCAGCGTCGAAGAGGCGGCAGACGTCGAGGCGGTCGAGTTGATGGCACCGTCCGCTGCGCTCGAGCGGCTCTCGGACGAGCACCTCGCCCGCGTGGCTGCGACCGTTCGCGCAGGCGTGCTGGCGCTCGAGCAGCCTACGGGGGGAGGCGCCGCGTGACCGTCGCACGGCAGCCGAGCGAGCTCGAGCGGCTGGGAAGGTCGGTGGCGATCGGCACGTTCGACGGCGTGCACCTCGGGCACCAGGCGGTGATCAGCGCTGCAATCGCGGCCGGCGACCGTCCGACGGTCGTCACCTTCGACCCGCACCCGCGAACCGTTCTCGGGAATCGGGTCGAGCTGCTCGCGACGCTCGACCGCCGCCTCGAGCTGCTCTCCGCCGCCGGTGCCGCAGACGTGCTCGTGGTCGGCTTCACACCGGAGATCGCCGCGATGGCGCCCGCCGACTTCGTCCGCGACTACCTCCTGGCGCTCGGCACGAAGACGGTCGTCGCGGGTGCCGGGTTCCGCTTCGGACGGGCGCGCGGCGGCGACCTCGAGTTGTGTCGTTCGCTCGGTCTCGAGACGCGGGAGGTGCCGCTGGTCGAGGGCGTCTCGTCGTCGCTGATCCGGAAACTCGCGCACGAGGGAGACGTCCGCGGGGCGGCGAGGCTGCTCGGGCGACCGCTCGAGCTCGACGGGACGGTGGTCTCCGGCGATCAGCGCGGTGGCACGCTCGGGTTTCCGACTGCGAACCTGCGCGTCCAATCGGACGTGCTCGTGCCGGGGTACGGGATCTACGCTGGAGCGGTCGGCGAGCGACGGGCCGCGATCTCGATCGGGGTCAACCCCCACTACGGCGGCACCGAGCGGCGGATCGAGGCGTACCTGCTCGACTGGCACGGCGACCTGTACGGCGACCGGCTGGTGATCGAGCTGTGGCAGCGCTTGCGTGAGGAACGGGCGTTCGCGAGCGAAGCCGACCTCGTGGCCCAGATCGCCGAGGACGTCGAGCAGACGAGAGCCGCCACCCGGCCGGCCTGACCGGCGCAGGCGCGGCGCGAGACCGTTACAAGTTCCGCACCGCAAGGTGACGGAAGCGTGAAACCCCTGCGTGGCGCACCGCGCTTCGGCCACGTCCGGTGTCAGACACCGGGTCTTGTCCCCGCGGGCCTAGCCTGCGAAGTCCGGGAGGTCGAGGCCCTGCTCGCCGAGCATCTGCTGTACGCCCGGCAGCCGGCTCGTGCGGGCGAAGTGCGCTCGGAGGTGGGGGTGATCCCACGCCGGCGGTGAGAGGCGCCGGCCCCAGCGGGTGACCATGAACAGGAAGAGGTCGACGGCGGTCCGCTGGTCGCCCACGAGCCAGTCTCGGCCCTCGAGCGTGCTGTCGAGCAGCGCGAAGTGACGCGCGGCCTCCGCGGCCGCCACCTCTCCGACACCATCACCGCCGTAGCGCTCCGGATAGAAGAAGCGGAGCATCGTCATCTGCACCGTGTTCGTCAGGAAGACGAGCCAGCGGTAGAACTGGGTGCGGTCGTCGGGCGCGAGGCGCGCCTCTGGATAGCGGTCCGCGAGGTAGAGCAGGATCGCCGCGGACTCGGTGAGCACAAGCTCGCCTTCGACGAGCGTCGGCACGACGCCGAGCGGGTTCAGAGCCAAGTACGCGGGATCCGTCTGCGCCTGCTCGCGCTCGATCCGCACCAACTCGTAGTCGAGACCGATCTCCGCGAGCGCTGCGTGCGGGGCCATGGCCGCACTGCCCGGCCGCCAGTACAGCTGTCTCGGCTCCACCCGCGCGACTCTAGAGCGTCGGGAAGCGCACGGCGCCGCTGCGCCTGGGGTCGGCCGCCGCTCCCTCGCGCCCGACGGCGCTGACACCGCCGAAGTAGTGATGGCGGTTCGGCCACCGCCGCACCGTCCAGCCCTCGTCTTCGAGCGTGGCGAGCCAGCCTTCGTCGACACCCGGTTCGGCGTTCAGGACGTCGCCGGCTGGATGAAAACGCGGCCGGTCGACCGCCGCCTGCGGCTCGAGACCCTCGCCGAGGATCGCCCCGAGCACGCCGACGAGCGCTGTGCGCAGGCGCGTCCCTCCGGCCGCTCCGATTGCGAGCTCGAGTCCGTCACCGTCGAAGACGAACGTCGGCGCCATCATGCTCGGCATCCGCCCGCCAGGCTCGAGCGGCTCACGGACCAGATCTGCCTCGCCGAGCATGCTGTTCAGATGCAGGTCGAGCCCGGGCAGCCAGTCGCCCGAGCCGAGCCCGAGACTCGTCGTCAGGACACAGGCGTTGCCCTCCGCATCGACGACCGTGAGGTTCGTCGTGTGGCCGGCGCCGACCTGCGGGCCGAGCGCAGCGAGGAGCGAGCCGGGCCAGCCATCGGGGTCGTAGCGCGCGAGTGTCTCCGGGACCTCGGACAGACCCGCTCGGGTGACCACGCGGCGGCCGCAGAACGTTGCTCGCTCCGGCCCCCGCCACTCGGCCTCGTAGCCGCGGAGGTCGGCCTCGGAGATCGCTCCGACCCGTTCGTCGATGAGCTCCAGGAGCGTCGCGGCGATCGTGCCCTCGTAGACGGAGCGTGCGCCCTCGTCGCGAATCAACTCGAGCGCCGAGACCAGGCCCGGTTGCTCGAGCAGGTCACCGTCGCCGAGTAGGGCATCGCCGTGCTTGTAGATCCGCGCGCCTTCGCGCAACGTCATCACCGGTGCCAACATCTGCAGGCACGCGGCGTGCGCAGCCGGCATCGCGACGCCGCGCCGCGCGAGCGCGAGCGCCGGTTCGACCAGCCGGGGCCACGGCAGCCGCCCCTGCGCGCGCCAGAGCACGTCGAGCCCGTCCGGGAGCCCGGGCACGGCACACGAGGAGGCGCCGACGGCATAGTCGACCAGCTCCTCGCCGAACGAGACCTGCAGGTGGTCCATCGGCGCACCGGCACCCGTGGGCACTGCGACGAAGCAGTCGAGGTTGCGCACGGTCCCGGTCGCCGCTTCCAGATAGGCGGCATGCCCGCCACCGAGCAAGCCGGTCATCACCGTCTCCGCGACACATGAGGCGAGGCACGCAGCGACGGCGGCGTCGGCCGCGGTGCCACCGTCCTGCAGGATCTCGGCGCCCGCCTTGGCCGTGGCCATGTGACCCGCCGCGACGGCAGGTTTCACGACACGCGCTCCGCGAGTCGGCTGCCGAACCGTCCGAAACCTTCGAGCGGGAAGTCGAACCGCCCGCCGGCGTCGTCGCCCGCGATCACCTCGAACGTGCGCTCGCCGATCGCGCGCGCAGCGACCTCGTCGTCGTCGACCCGCAGCACGAGCCCGTCGACGGCGGCGTGAACCTCCGTCCAGCCGTCGCTGTTCGCGTACGTCCCGGCGAAACCCTCGAGGACCTCGGTCGGCAACTCCACCGTCTCGGCGACCACACGTTTCGCCCCGAGGACGCGCTCGAAGAATGCGTCCTCGATCTCCCACAGCGCCTGCGCGCCACGGCCGCTCGACGTCAGGCCGACGAAGACGGCGTCGCGGTCCGGGATCATCAGCAGCGACGTCTGGAAGCCGCCATAGGAGCCGGGATGGCCCCAGACCTCGACGCCGCCGACGCGTTCGCCGAACAGGCCGAGGCCGTAGACGCCGCCGACAGGCTTGCCGTGAACGATCCGTAGGCGCGCGGAGGCAGGCGAGGCCAGGTGCGCGCGTCCGAAGCGGAGCAGGTCGCCGACGTTCGAGACGAGCCCGCCCGAGGCGCGCCGGGCACGCGGGTACGGCCCCTCGACGACTCCCGGACCGCTGCCCGGTACGTCCGGCTCGCCGAAGTCAGTTGCCTCGAGGCCGTTCGGCGCCAGGATCCGCGCCCCCAATGCGTCTTCGAAGGCCGAGCCGGCCTCCTGGGCGCAGACGTGCGCCGTCAGCCAGTAGCCGGTATTCGCGTACGACCAGGCCTGTTCGACGGCGAGGAACCGGCGCACCGACGGCAGGTCCGCGACGACGCCGGCCAGCGCGCCGTCGCCGTCGCCGAACCGGCTCAGATCACCGCACTCGCAGTCGAACCCGCTCGTGTGGGAAAGCAGGTGGCGAATGCGTACGTCGGCCGGCCAGACACCGGTCGAGGCCTCGACGTCGAGCAGCCCGAGCGCGAGCGTGGCCGTGAACGGCTTGGTCACGGAAGCGATCCGGAACCGCGTCGTCGGGTCGCAACCGACCGCGATCGTCTCGACGTCCTCGCCGACCGACGTCCCGACTGCCAGCGCGGGAACATCCCAGGCCACCGCTGCGGCCTCACAAACCGCGTGAAACGTCGGATCCTGCATCGATGCGCTACCCTAACCAGTGACCCGGCCTCGGCCGTGCGCGTCCTTCCTTCGCGGCGTGCGGGGGCCCCGGGTGACCTACGACGAGAGAGGTAGAACGTATGCCCCTGACCAAGGAAGAAAAGCTGGAGCACGTCCAGAAGTTCGGCAAGCATGGCACTGACACGGGTTCTCCCGAGGTTCAGATCGCGATGCTGACGCAGCGGATCAACGAGCTGACCGAGCACCTGCGGACGCACAAGCACGATCACTACTCGCGCCGCGGTCTACTCAAGCTGGTCGGCCGCCGCCGCCGCTTCCTGACGTACATGCAGCGCAAGGATCTGGAGGGCTATCGCGCCCTCATCAAGGAGCTCGGCCTCCGCCGCTAGCTCCGGAAGCCCAGAAGGGTGGACGTTTGAGCGAACCCCGCGGAGGGGCTGGCTCAAACTTCCACCCTTCACCCGCACAGTGGAGGAATAGAAGATATGAGCATTGTCGAGGCCGAGCATCCCGCTGGGGTGCCTGTCTCTGTGTCCGTCGAGATCGGCGGCAAGGAGATCACGTTCGAGACGGGGAAGCTCGCCAAGCAGGCAGACGGCGCAGTCGTCGTCCGCTCGGGCGACACCGTTGTACTGGGCACGGCGCAAGGCCGGACTGAGGCGCGCGAAGGCGCGGACTTCTTCCCGCTCACCGTCGATGTCGAAGAGCGCATGTACGCCGCCGGGAAGATCCCGGGCGGCTTCTTCAAGCGCGAAGGCCGCCCGACCGAGCGTGCGATCCTGACCGCTCGCATGACCGACCGCCCCGTCCGGCCGCTCTGGCCGAAGGGCTACCGCAACGAGGTGCAGTGTGTCGCGACCGTCTTCTCGGCCGACATGGTCACCGCGCACGACATCCTGTGCATCAACGCGGTCTCCGCGGCGCTGACGATCTCGCCGCTGCCGTTCCTCGGCCCGATCGGCGCCGTCCGGATGGCGATCGTCGAGGGCGACCTCGTGATCAACCCGACGCTCGAGCAGGCCCAAGAGGCCGACCTCGATCTGATCGTCGTCGGCACGAAGGACGGCCTGACCATGGTCGAGGCCGGCGCGAACCAGGTGCCCGAGAGCAAGCTCCTCGAGGCGCTCGAGATCGCACACCGCGAGATCGTGAAGCTGTGCGAGGCGCAGGAATCACTGCGCGCGAAGCACGGCAAGCCGAAGTGGCTCGACCCCGCCACGACCGAGCGGCTCGAAGGAACATACGGCCACGAGATCTGGACGCGCATCTCCGAGCAGGGCCTGCGTGAGGCCGCTGCGATCGTCGAGGAGATCGTCGCCAAGGAAGTCGGGCCGAGCTCCGAGACCGTGACCCAGGAGAACGTCTCGAAGGAGCTGCAGGTGCGCATGTCGCTCGCGCAGATCCTCGAGAAGCAGCGCTCCGTGGCGGTCGAGACGGTCGTCCGTGAGCAGTTCGAGAACGATCTGAAGGGCCTCACCGACGCAGAGCAGGACTCGAAGGAGCTCAAGTCGGCGAAGCGCAGCCTGCTCTTCGATCGGATCGTCGACACGGTCAAGCTGCCGTTCCCGGTTGGCTCCGCCGCCGACGGTGAGCCGGCAGTCGCCGACTCGATGACGAAGAGTTACGTGAAGAAGGCCTGCGAGGCGATCTACAAGAGCCTCGTCCGCCAGAAGATCGCTGTCGAGAAGCGGCGCCCGGACGGGCGTTCGGCAACAGAGATCCGGCCGATCGAGGTCGAGGTGTCGGTCATGCCGCGGACGCACGGGTCCGGTCTCTTCACCCGCGGTCAGACGCAGATCATGTCGCTGCTGACGCTGGGCACGGCCAAGGAAGGCCAGCGCATCGACGACCTCTCGCTCGAGCGTGACCGCCGGTTCATGCACCACTACAACTTCCCGCCCTACTCGGTCGGGGAGACGGGTCGCATGGGCTCGCCGAAGCGGCGCGACATCGGCCACGGGGCGCTCGCACAGCGGGCTCTCGAAGCCGTCCTGCCGCCGACGGAGGACTTCCCGTACACGATCCGGATCGTCTCGGAGACGCTCGAGTCGAACGGCTCGTCGTCGATGGGTTCGGTCTGCGGCTCGACGCTCGCCCTGATGGACGCCGGTGTGCCGATCAAGGCGCCGGTCTCGGGGATCGCGATGGGCCTCGTCAAGGAAGGCGACGCCTACGAGATCCTGACCGACATCCAGGGTGCGGAGGACCACCTCGGCGACATGGACTTCAAGGTCGCCGGCACTGCAGAGGGAATCACCGCGCTGCAGATGGACATCAAGATCACCGGCGTCAGCCGGGAGATCATGGAGCAGGCGCTCTCGCAGGCGAAGGACGCCCGCATCGCGATCCTGGGCCGGATGGAGAGCGCAATCTCGGCGCCGCGCGAGGCACTCGCCGAGCATGCGCCGCGCATCTCGACGATCCAGATCAACCCCGAGTTCATCGGCATGGTGATCGGCAAGGGTGGCGAGACGATCCGCTCGCTCGAGTCCGAGTACGAAGTGCAGATCGACATCGAGGAAGACGGGACGATCCTGGTCTACGCGACCGAGGGCACGAAGGGTGACGCCGCCATCGAGGCGATCCGGAACCTGACGAAGGAGCCTGAGGTCGGAGACGAGTACACCGGTCGGGTCGTCAAGACGACCGACTTCGGCGCCTTCGTGGAGCTGAAGAAGGGCACCGACGGTCTGCTGCACGTCTCGAACGTCGGTCCGGGCCGTGTCAACCACATCGAGGACGTCATCCAGCGCGGCGACATCCTCGACGTGCTCGTGCAGGAAGTGGACAAGGCTCGCGGTCGGATCGGCCTCAAGCTCGTCCAGAAGCACGAGAACGGCGCCATGGTCTCTCCCGAGGAGCTCGTCGAGCGGGCGAAGGACGCCCCGCCGCGTGAGCCCCGTGAGGACCGTGGCCCGCGCCGCGACGGTCGTGGGGGCCCGCGTGGCCCGCGTCGCGACCGCGAAGGCTCACGTTCCGACTGAGTAGGTAGTTTCGGGCGGCTTGCAGCCGCCCGAAACGATCACCGACGGTGTGGTCGTCCTCCGGCAGTTCCGGGAGGGCGACCGCTCCGCCGTGCTCGCGACGATGGGCGACCCGCTGGTGCAGCGCTGGCTGAACATGCCGCGCCACCCGGTTGATCGCGATTTCGACTCATTGCTGCGCCTGATTCGCGCCAGCCGAAGGAGCGGCGACCGGTACGACTACGCCGTGACCGAGCGAGACGTCGATGTGTCGGTTGGTGCCGTGATTGCGTCGAGGCGACACCGCGAGAACTACGAGGTCGCATACCTCGCCGGTCCGGCAGGGCGGGGGCGCGGCCTGATGACGCGGGCCGTGACGTTGCTCTGCGACACCCTGTTCGACGAGGGTGTGGAACGCCTCGAACTGCGTACGCACCCCGGCAACGAGCCCTCGCAGCAGCTGGCCGTCCGCTGCGGCTTCCACCGGGAGGGGACGGAGCGCAAGTCGATCTGGCTACACGGGCGGCGGGCCGATGCGATCGTCTGGTCGCGGCTGCCCGAAGACCGCACGTGACGGTGCACTCGCTCCGTACGCGCACGCTGCTCGTGATGCCGATTCGCATCGGGCTGGGGCTCGTCTGGCTCGTCGCTGCCCGCTGGGCGGGCTCGGAGAGCGGGCCGGCTCTGCTCGCGTTCACGATCGGTGCGCTTGGGATCGCCTTCCTGATCTTCAACGACCCGCGCAGCAGATTCGCTCACGGTGACGTCGAGCCACTCGAGCTGCCGGTGGACGCGCGCGTCGCACCACGCTGGCAGCAGGCGGTGACGGCGATGTGGCCGAGCACCGTCGGAGTCTCCGTGCTCGCCGCGATCGCAGTCGCCGGCCGGCCGACGCTCGCTGCGCTGCTCGGCGGCGTCTCCGCGGGCCTCGGGTTGGCGGCGGGCATCTCGCTGACACGCATCGATCCCGGCCTCTACGCCGATCCCAAGACACGCGTCATCTACCACCGCTGAACCGGCGCACTACGCTACGCGCGTGCAGGACTGGAAGCTGACGGAGCTCGACTCCGGCGAACGCGTCATCTCCGAGCGGCTCGATCACGTCCGCTCCGCCGCCGTGGGCTACTGGATCGGCGCCGGCTCCCGCGACGAGAAGGCCGAGGAGGCCGGCGTCACCCACTTCATCGAGCATCTGCTCTTCAAGGGCAGCGAGCGCTTCAGCGCCTTGAGATCGCCGAGATCTTCGACGGCCTCGGCGGGGAGTTGAATGCGGCGACGTCCCGTGAGCACACGCTCGTCTACGGCCGCGTGCCGGACCACCACCTCGCCACGGCGATGGACGTGATGGGAGACATGGTGTTCGCGCCGACGTTCGCCGAGCTCGACTCCGAGCGCGACGTGGTGCTCGAGGAGATCGCGATGTACGAGGATGCTCCGCAGGAATTGGTGCACGACCTGATCGCCGACGCCGTCTTCGCCGACCACCCGCTTGGCCGGCCCGTGATCGGAACGGCGGAGGTGATCTCGTCGATCCCGCGCGACGCGATCGCGGGCTACCACGAGACGATGTATGTGCCGGGGAACATCGTCGTCGCCGCCGCGGGGAACATCGACCACGAGGAGGTGGTCGAGCTCGTGAGCCGCGCGCTCGTCGGGCGGGTGAGCGATCGCCTTCCGGCCCGAACGTCCGGCCGCCGCTGATCCAGGCGCCGCCGCCGCGTCTGCGTTTCCAGCAGAAGGACACCGAGCAGTACCACGTCTGTCTGGCCGCGCCGGGCATCTCTCGCTCCGACCGTCGGCGCTTCGCGGCGTCGCTCCTTGATGCGATTCTCGGCGGGTCGGCGTCGTCGCGGCTCTTCCAGGAGATCCGCGAGAAACGCGGCATGGCGTACGCGGTGTATTCGTTCGTCTCGCAGTACACCGACACGGGCCAGATCGGCATCTACCTGGGAACACGCGAGGAGAACCTCGGTGAGGCGCTCGCGATCGCAGCCGAGCAGATCGCCGACGTCGCCGCCGGGAACGTCCCCGAAGCCGAACTCGAGCGCGCGAAGGAAAACCTCAAGGGTCGGATCCTGCTCTCGATGGAGTCGACCTCGACGCGGATGAACCGGCTCGGCAAGTCGTTGATCACCGACTCGGAGCTGCTGTCGCTGGATCGCATCGTCGCGGAGATCGACGCCGTCGAAGCGGCCTCCGTCGCCGAGCTGGCCGCGACATTTCTCGCTCCCGAGAAGCTGTCCGCCGCCTGCATCGGCCCGAGCGAGGACCGGTTTCGGCAGGCGCTCGACCAGGTGACACCGACGCTCGGCCAGGCAGCTTGAAGATCGTCCTGAACGGGCGCCACGGCAAGGTCGGGTCGGTGCTCGCACCGGCGCTCGAGGCCGCGGGTCACGAGCTCTCGGACTCGCTCGCGGCTGCCGACGCGATGGTCGACTTCACCACCCCTACAGCCGTGCTCGCGAACATCGAGGCAGCGGCTCTCGCCGGCGTCCCGTGCGTGGTCGGCACGAGCGGCTGGGACACCGACGCAGCGCGCGATGCAACGGTGGCGGTCTTCTACGCTCCGAACTTCGCGCTCGGCGCGGTGCTGATGATGCGCTTCGCCGAGCAGGCGGCTGCGTACTTCCCGCGAGCCGAGATCGTCGAGCTGCACCACGAGACGAAGGTGGATTCGCCATCTGGTACGGCGCGTGCGACAGCACAGCGGATCGGCGGGTCGGTGCCGGTTCACTCGGTCCGGCTACCCGGGCTCGTGGCACACCAGGAGGTGCTGTTCGGCGGCACGGGCGAGGTGTTGACCATCCGCCATGACACGACCTCACGCGAGGCGTTCACGGCCGGCGTCCTGTTGGCGCTCGAGCGGCTGCCCGGGTTGCCGCCGGGTCTCACCGTCGGTCTCGACTCGCTGCTCTGACCGCGTTCCGCGAAGAGTCCGTCCAGGTCGGCGAGGTCGTGCTCACCCTGCTGCGACCGGAGACGCCCGAGGATCTGCTCGACGAGGACGCGTTCGCGAACGACGAGTTCCTGCCCTACTGGGCCGAGCTCTGGCCGGCCGGACGTGCACTCGCAGAGGCGTTGCCGCGGGTCGCCGGCTTGCGTGTGGTCGAGCTCGGCTGCGGGCTCGGTCTGCCGTCACTCGTCGCGAGTGCCCGCGGGGCGCAGCAGGTCACGGCGACCGATTGGGCGGCGGCTGCGGTCGAGTTGCTCGCGGAGAACGCAGCGCGGAACGGACTGGCCGTCGTCGCAGAGGTGCGGGACTGGCGGCAGACCTGGTCCGAGCGCTTCGACCTGGTTCTCGCCGCCGATGTGCTGTACGAGCGCCGCAACGTCGAGCCGCTCGTCGAGCGACTGCTGCAACTCGCGCCGATCGCGCTGCTGGCGCTCGCCGGTCGGCCGTACGAAGACACGTTCCTGCGCGAGTGGCCGGGAGTCACGGAGTCGGTCGCCGAACGAGTGCTGCGGCTCACGCGACCACGGGGATGAGCGCCCGGCGGCGCGCCAGCAGGCCCGCTGCGACGATCACCAGGACGAACCCGGCGACGCGCAACATCCCCGCCGCCCCGCCCGGCAGGTGCTCGTGGAAGAGCACGACACCCGCCGCGATCGGCAGTGCGTTCGTCAGCACGGAGGCGGTGCCCGCTGTCTCGAGCGCATCTGCGCGCTGGAAGCCGAGCTGCAACGCGACGAACGCGAGCCCGTGCGCGAGCAGCAGGACGGGGACGAGGACGAGCCACACGCCGCCGAAAACCGCGCCCTTCGTTGCGACGTCGCCGGCGGCGTAGAGCGTCCCCGCCGCCAGCCCGGCCCGGCCGAAGAACAGGACCGAGGCGACGCCAAGGGAGAGACCGAGCCAGGCGGCGAGCGCGGCCGGCGCGGGGTGGGTCGCGGCGGTGGTACCGCCGACGAGCGAGACCGCGATCAGTCCCAATCCGATTGCCGCCATGGCGACTCCCGCCCAGTCGGTGCGATCGATCAGGTCACCTCGCCGGTGCGCGAGGCCGGCGAGCAAGCCGATGCCCCCGGCGGAGGTCGCTTGCACCAGCGACAGGGGGGCGAGCACGAGCGCGACCACGTACAGCACCCAGCCTCCTACTCCGGCCAGAAAGCCGATCAGCCAGGCGCGGTCGGCGAAGAGGAGTCGCAGCGAGTGCAGCGGGCGCCGGATCGCGAGCGGGGGCAATTCGCTCGCTGCCCCGTGCTGGGCCAACCACCCCCAGTTGAGTGCGAACGTCGAGAGAAGGGCGAGGACGAGTCCCGCAGCCGTCGTCAACGGCGCGCGCTCTGGAACGGCAGGTAGGCCTCGGCGGCCAGCGCCGCGATGCCGACCCGCGGGAGGTCGCGCCGGCGCTCGTAGACCACGAAGCGAGGCTCGAAGCGTGGGAAGAACTTGCGGTTGAACGCGAGCAAGTTGTCGAGCTGGAAATGACCCTTGAGCGCGCACAGTGCGCGTCGCTGTAGTTCCTGCGTGCCGCTCAGGACGGCTTCCGGTGCGAGCAGCGCGGCGAACGGCGCAAAGTTCAGCGAGACGGAGTCGTACCCGTGCTCACGAGCCCACTCGACGGCGGCGCAGATCAGCCACTCGTTGAAGCCGTTGGGCGTCGAGCGCAGCCTGGGCATCGACGACAGCGAGAGCGAACGCGAGGCGGGGGAGAGCGCGAAGTGCAGGAACCCGGCCGGCGTGCCGTCGGGTGCGAACCCGACGAGGAACACGGCCTGCGTGTCGTCGAGCGCGAAGAGCGTGTCGAGCGCCATCGCGAAGCCGCGCTCGGGCTGGTCACCACGCCACTCGTCGGCCACCGCCTCCAGGTCTTCGCGCATCCCCGCGGGGATCTCGCTCGGGCGTAGTGCGAGCGCCGTGAAGCCGGCGTTGCCGAGCCGGTGCACCGACTGACGGACTTTGCGGACCGGCCGTCCTTCGAGGGAGAAGGTTGCGGTGTCGACGATCGCTTCGTCTCCGTGATAGAGCGAGTGCAGTCCGTGCGCGGCGTAGACGGGCAGCCAGCGTTCGGAGGCTCCGAGGATCGCGATCCGCCAGTCGCGCACACGAGCGTACGCGACGAAGCGCCCGACGAGTTCAGGCCCTCGATCCGGAGGCCCGACGGGGTCGCCGGAAACGATCGCCACGCCGCCGACGACGCGGTAGGCGAGAAACGCCGACTCGTCCTCGGTGAAGAAGTACGATTTGTCAGCGCGCAGCACGAACGGCGCGAGCGTGTCGAAGCCCCACGTCTGCACCAGCGTTCGGGCCAGTTCGCGCTCACGCTCGGCCTGCTGAACGCGGTGTCGCCAGGGCGCCAGCCAGCCGGCGACGACCCAGATCGTCGCTGCGGCGGCGAGCATCAGCAGCGAGAGTGGGAACCAGTCGCCGAACGACCCCGCGAGGTGCTGGGAGCCGCCGACGTCACGGGCAAAGACGCCGCTCAAAATCTCGTCTGTGGCCAGGTGCGGTGTGAACGGCTGGTCGGCGGCCATCCGGTTCAGCCACAGCGCCGTGGAGGCGTAGATCACGATCGCCGGGACGGCAATCGCCAGGCGCTCGAGCAGGAGTCGCCGCGTCGCCGAATCGCCTGGCCGGTCGAAGTCGTGGCGGCGAGCGAGCAGCAGCGCGAGCACGACGGCCGAGACGAGTGAGCCATGGTTGAAGCCGCGCAACGCGTGCAGGGCCGTCGCGAGCGCCGCGAGCGCAGTCGCGACCTGCCACGCCCGGCGGCGCCGGCGGGCGAGGCCCCTCGCCGCCACGAGCAGCGCGACCGCGACGAGGACGCCGGCCGCATGTGCGAGCGGACCGACGGCGTCGGGGGTGAGCGAATGGAGCAAGCCTGCGTCGTCGCCCGGCAGCACGGCGTGCAAGATGTTGAGGAGAGCGCCCGCGGCGACAATCGTCGCCACGACGAGCGGCGCGCGTCTCCCGACGCGACGGCGCGGTGCGAGCAGCGCCCCCGCGACGGCCACGATCACCGCGGGGGTATAGACGGCCTGCCTACGAGCTGCCAGATCGAGCGCGTCCCGCAAGGCGATCTGGCGCACGACGGCGATCGCCACGCCGGTCTCGATGTACGCGAGCAGGCCGACGCCGAGCCCGAGCAGCAGTGCGGCCGTCGTCCGCTCGATCCGCGCCCAGCGCGCGTAGCCGCCGAGCAAAAGGCCGGCAGCTCCCAGACCGCGACGAACCACGGCAGCGGCACCGCGGCGTGCCGCGACAGCTCGTCGAGTGGCAGCGCGTCGCCGAGCGGTGGACCTCCGGGGACGTGTACGAGGTAGAGCCAGCCGGCCGCTGAGAGCCCGACCGCAAGCAGCACCGGCACGGTCATGGCTTTACGCGCCAACGAGCCTCCGGGAAGCGGCGAGCAGCGCCCGTGCCGCGTTGCCCCGCCAGAGCGCCCAGTTGTGTCCGCCACGCACCAGGAAGAACCGATGCGGCAGATGGTCGTTCTGCAGTGCGGTGGCGAACGCCGCGTTCTGGGTCCGGAACTTGTCGTCCGTGCCACTGAAGAACCAGAGGTACGTGTGCGCCCGTCGAAGCGCAGGTGCTACCGCGGCCAGCGTGAGGCTCGGGCTGTTCCGTGCGAGCAGGGCGCCTCGATGACCGAAGACCGAGCCGATGTCGTCCGCGCGCTCGTAGCCCGACCAGCTCTCGAGTACCCGAAACTCGCCGGGATGGTGCAGTCCGATGTTGAACGCGCCGTACCCGCCTTCGGACAGCCCGGCGAGGGCGCGACCGCGACCGCTGGCGATCGTCCGATAGCGCGCGTCGACCGCGCTGACGACGTCCCTGGCCAGGAACGTCTCCCACGCGTTGTTCGGCTGAACGCCGTTCGCCCACTCCTCGTCGGTGAAGCTCCCGGTGGAGCCGAACGGCATTGCCAGGATCATCGGGCGCAGCTTGTGCTGCGCAACGAGCTCGTCCTCCACCACACCTGCTCGGACCGTGGCGAGGAATGCTCCTGGCCGTCCAGGGACGCCGTGCAGGAGATAGAGCACGGGGTAACGTCGACCGGGGTGCGTCCGGTAACCCGGCGGGAGGTAGACGTCGACCGGCTGGCGGCGTCCGCCGAGTGCCGTGCTGGCGACGTAGAAGCGTGCGGCCGTGCCGCGGGCCCGGACGTAGGCCGGGTCATGCGGCGGAGCGAAGCCGCGGTAGAGCCAGTAGTTGTCGACGTAGCGGTACGTGCCGAGAAGCCCGACCGCGAGAAAGCCGAGCAGCGCGAGCCCGGCGATCCAGCCCCGCGCCGGCGCCGGCAGGGACGGCACGAACATGTGGTCGTTCTAGGTCACTGCACCTGACGATCACCTGACGGCCCCGTTAAGCCAGCGTTACGTCGGCTTGGCCAGGTGTGCGAGCGCGAGCCGGAACCACGCGACGGCGTGGCGTTGCCACAGCGACGTCTGGTGCGCACCGCGGTAGAGCGCGAAGACGTGCGGCACGTGAGCCTGGGTCAGCTCTCTGTCGAACTGGACGTTCTCGGCGCGAAAGCGCACGTCGCCACGGCCGACGTAGAACGCCAGGAACGTCGGCCTGCCGCGCAGGTCGCGCTGCAGACCGCCGATCAGCTGGTGCACGATCGCGAGCCTCCCTCGGGCGAGCGCCCGCGTGCCCGTCGGATCGGTGGGGTGGAAGTACCCGGACCAGGACTCGATGACCGAGAATCGGTTCAGGTGGTTGAGGCCGGTGACCGCGGCGCCGTAGCCGCCCGCCGAGACTCCGGCGATCGCGCGGCCCGAGCGGTTCGGGATCGTCCGAAAGTGCGCATCGATGTAGTGCGGGAGCTCGGTGGCGACGTAGGTGGACCAGTTACGGCCGCGTCCCCAGTCGAGATACTCCGGGTCGGTGTCGCCGGCGCGCGCGCCTTGTGGGATGACGAGGATCGCCGGCCCCGCGAGCGCAAGCGCGTCGAGGAGCCAGTCGTTTCCCTGGTACGACGAGCTCGACCCGGGTAGGCCGTGGAGGAAGTAGATGACCGGGTAGCGGCGGTGAGGCCGGTCGTCATAACCGGCCGGCAAGATCACGCGCGCATGCACGCGGCCACCGAGTGCGACGGAGGTGATTCCCTCGTCGAGGTCGCGGCTGCTGCGAAGAAAGGCAGCGCCTGCACCGGCGGCAGCGGCGAGGACGACGACCGTGGCCGCGACGTACCAGGGCGCGCGCCTCATCTCTCCACCATGCCACCTGGGGCCGATCCCAAACGAATTCTTCACCTGCCGGGCGTACGGTCGCGCCAGTGCTCGGTGTCGTCACCGCAGTCTCGGCGATCCTGCTCTCGGGGTTCACGCACGTGGCCAGCGGGCCTGCCGGCGGTCGTGTCCTCAGCGGAACGTTTCCCGGCACGGTCCGGGCTGGGCTGGTCTACCTCCCGCCGAACTTTCGCCGTACGGAGCGGTATCCGGTGCTGTACCTGCTGCACGGCATGCCCGGCTCTCCCTCCGAGTACCTGTACGGCACGCAGCTTGCGGAGCGCGCCGACCAGGAGATCTCGGCGGGCCGGTTGCGACCGTTCATCGCAGTCATGCCCGCCGCCGGCAGCAAGCGCGGCTACAACGGCGAGTGGGCCGGGCCATGGGAGGACGGTCTGGTCGAGCGTACGGTTCCCTGGGTCGACTCGAACCTGCCCACGATCTCGACCCCCGCCGGACGCGTGATCGCAGGGCTGTCGGCGGGCGGCTTCGGCGCCGTCGACATCGCCCTCCGGCATCCCGACCTGTTCGGTGCCGCCGAGTCGTGGAGCGGCTACTTCCAGCCGCTGCACGACGGTCTGTTCAAGAGTGCGTCACGTTCGGTCCTGGCGGCACACGATCCGGTGCAGCTCGTCAAACAGGAGCGAGCGATGCTGAAGCAGCGGAGGCTCCGCTTCTTCGTCTCGAGTGGACCGTCGCACAGCCACTGGTTCCGCGAATCGGCGACGGTCTCGTTCGCGCACGAGCTGCGCGATCTCGGCCTGCCGGTGGAGCTACAGCTCTTTCCGACGCTCCGCGGCGAGTGGCGCGACCAACTCGACGTCGGCCTCGCCTGGGCATTCTCCGTCCGCTGAGCGCGTAGAATCTGTCGGATGCTCGGCAACGTCCTGACGGCGATCGTGACGCCGTTCCGCGACGACGGTGCGATCGACTTCGATGCGTTCCAGAAACTGGCGCGCCACCTCGTCGCAAACGGCTCCGACGGCATCGTCGTCGCCGGAACGACCGGTGAGAGCCCGACGCTCTCCGACGCCGAGCGCCTCGACCTGTTCCGCTCCGCCCTCGAGGCCGTCGGTGAGGAAGCCTCCGTCGTCGCCGGCACAGGCACGTACTCGACCGCCCACTCGGTCCACCTGACGGAGCAGGCGCACGAGCTCGGGGCGGACGGGTTCCTCGTCGTGACGCCGTACTACAACAAGCCGCCGCAGCGCGGCATCGTCGCGCACTTTGAGGCGGTCGCAGCGGTGAGCGACCTGCCGATCGTCGTCTACAACATCCCTTCGCGCGTCGTGGTGAACATCGAGCCCGAGACGATCACTCGCCTGGCCGAGATCGAGACGGTGCGTGCGGTCAAGCAGGCGAACGACGACCTCGCGCAGGCACGGCACATCGTCGACACCGGTCTCGACCTGTATGCAGGCGACGACAACCTGCTCCAGCCGTTTCTCGAGCTGGGCGGCGTAGGTGGCATCTGCGTGCACACGCACGTCGTCGGGCCACAGGTCGCTGACCAGGTTCAAGCGGCGCTCGCAGGCGATTTCGAGCGGGCACGCGAGCTCGACGACTCGCTCGCGCCCGCGTACGACCTGCTGAAGGTGCAGACGAACCCGATGGCGATCAAGGCGGCGCTACAGCTGCTGGGGCATGCGGTCGGAGGCCACCGTCTGCCGCTGGTCGATCCGAACGAACACGAGGTGGCTCAGGTTCGTGGCTGCCTCGAACGGCTCGGCCTGCTCGTCGCCGTCTAGCGGCACCGCCTACACTCAGGCCCCTATGGCAGACGTGCTGCGTGTGATCCCGCTCGGGGGACTGGGCGAGGTCGGCAAGAACATGACGGTCTACGAGCTCGGCGACGAGCGCATCGTGGTCGACGCCGGGATGTCGTTCCCGCGCGACGAGCATCTCGGGGTCGACCTGATCCTGCCGGACTTCGGCTACCTGCGGGACAGCCCGCTCCGCGCTGTCGTGCTCACACACGCGCACGAGGATCACGTCGGCGCACTGCCGTACCTGATGCGCGAAGTGAACGTGCCTGAGATCTGGGCGACGCGGCTGACGCTCGGACTCGTCAAGTCGAAGCTCGACGAGCACGGCCTCCTGCGCGCGGCGGAGCTGCGCGAGGCGGACCCGGATGCCGGCCCGATCGATCTCGGGCCGTTCCGGATCGAGTTCATCCGCATGGCCCATTCCGTCCCGGACGCGGTCGGGCTCGCGATCGAGACGTCCGCCGGACGCGTCTTCCATACCGGCGACTGGAAGCTCGACCACACGCCGGTTGATGGGCTCAAGACCGACGTCGGACGCCTCGCGGAGCTCGGCAACCGTGGCGTCGACCTGTTGCTCGCCGACTCGACGAACGCCGAGCGCCCGGGCTTCACCCGTTCGGAGCGCGTCGTCGGCGAGGCGTTCCGCCAGATCATCCCCGCTCGCAGCGGCCGCGTGCTCGTCTCGAGCTTTGCGTCGAACATCCACCGCATGCAGCAGGCGATCGACGTCGCGGTCGACACACGTCGCAAGGTCGTCGTCGTTGGCCGCTCGATGCGCCGCAACATGAACGTCGCGCGCAACCTCGGTTACGTCGAGGTGCCGGAGGCAATGCTGGTCAAGCCCGCCGACCTCGACAACATCCCGCCACACGAGCAGCTGATCCTCTGCACCGGCTCGCAGGGCGAGCCGCTGTCGGCACTCACCCGCATCGCTTACAACGACCACCCGGCGATCAAGGTCGAGCGCGGCGACACCGTGATCATCTCGGCACGGCCGGTGCCTGGCAACGAGCTGCGTGTGCACGATGCGATCAACCGGCTGACGAGGAACGGTGCCGAGGTGCTGCACGAGGAGAACGCCGACGTGCACGTGTCGGGCCACGCCCGTGCCGAGGAGCTGCGGACGCTGCTGTCGCTGATCCGTCCCAAGGCGGTGATGCCGATCCACGGCGAGTACCGGATGCAGGCGGCGCACGCGCGGCTCGCGCAGGACGCCGGCGTTCCGGCGAGCTCGATCGTGATCGTCGAGAACGGAGATGTCGTCGAGCTCTCCCAGGCCGGTGTCCGCGTCGCGGGCCGCGTCGAGGTGGGGGTGACGTTCGTCGACGGCCTGGGGATCGGGGACGTCTCCGACGTGGCGTTGCGCGACCGCCGCCACATGTCGGAGGACGGCGTGCTGATCGTGGTCACGACGATTGCGGACGGCGGCGCCTCGCAGCCGGAGCTGATCACGCGCGGGTTTGCGGAGGACGACGAGCTGCTGCAAGAGATGCGGCAAGAAGCGCACGAAATCGTCCGCGAGCTGCTCGCGGACGACATCCGCGAGATCAAGTTGCTGCAGGAGCACCTGCATGACGGGATCGGCCAACTCGTGTACGACCGGACCCGCCGCCGCCCGATGATCCTGCCGGTGGTGGTGGAGGTTTGACCTCGCTCGCATCACAGCCGGAGTGGGCGGCCGTGATCGACGAGCACGCGGTCGAGAGCCTGACCGCTCGGCGCCTCGTTGCGCAGTTGCTCGCGGTCGAGGTTGCCTCGTTGGCGTTCTGCCGGCTGCTCGAGCGCTGGGCGCGAGGCGATGCCGATCCGGGAACGCCGGGCCGGCGTCAAGCAGCGCTCCGACACGCCGCGGATCGCGTCGAGACGGCGCTGGCAGGCCTCGAGCGACCACTCGGCCGCTATCTCTTGGAGCTCGAGGCGGGGTCGGCGGAGGGCCGGTCGTGGTTCGGCGAGCCGAGCCGCGCCGAGCTCGTCGATTGGGAACCGGTGCTCGACCGTGCCGGCGTGAAGGTCGCGGCGCACCGTGTTGCCGCCGCCTATCTCGAGCTCGCCGTGCTCGTGCGCGCGCTCGAAGGGCTGTCGTCGCAGGTGCGCTGGCACTCGGCCGTCGACCGTAGCTCGCTCTGGGCGGGCCTGTTCGACCTGCGCGAGAATCTGCTCGGCCGCGCGCTCGACGATCTGCGCGCCATCGCTGCCTAGTCGATGGTCGAACTGACCGTCGTCGGGTCGATCAACCTCGACCTGGTCGCCCGGGTCGGGTCCTCCCGCGTCCGGGCGAGACGATCGCCGGCACGAGCTTCGAGCGGTTCCCAGGCGGCAAGGGCGCGAATCAGGCGGTGGCCGCAGCGCGCCTTGGGGCGACCGTCCGCATGATCGGCGCGGTCGGCCGCGACGCGCTCGCCGACGAGGCGCTTCGCGGCTTGCAGGCCGCCGGTGTCGAGCTGGAGGTCGAGCGAACCGGGACGACCGGGATCGCGCTGATCCTGGTCGCCGACGACGGTGAGAACCAGATCGTCGTCGTGCCCGGCGCGAACGCCGATGTGCGTCCGCAGTCGCCCGCAGGGGCTGTCCTGTGCCAGCTCGAGGTGCCGGACGCCGTCGTGACGGCGGCAGCCGAGAGAGCGAGCTTCTTCGCCCTGAACGCCGCGCCGGCGCGCCCAGTCGACATCGAGCCCGACCTGCTGATCGTCAACGAGCTCGAGTACGAATCGGTCTCGCGCGGGAAGCTCGTCGCGGTGACCTACGGCGCCGCCGGCGCCGCGCTGTTCGAAGGAGGGCGCGAAGTCGCACGCGCCACTCCGCCGGAGGTCGATGCGGTCGACGGCACGGCAGCGGGCGACGCGTTCGCCGCCTGCCTGGTCGTCTCGCTGCTCGAGGGCCGTTCTCGAGAGGAGGCACTCGCCCGTGGGTGCGCCGCCGGGGCGCTTGCGGCGTCGCGCCACGGCGCACAACCTTCACTGCCTGTCGTGGAGGAGTTGGAAGCGATTCTCCGTCGGTAGGACTCAGGCGAGAGGGCGGTCGCGCATGCGACGCGTCAGCGATCAGTTGCCGACGGCGGGATCAGGCCCGAACTCGCGAACCTCTTGTCCACAGCGGCAGGCGGCGGCGATCTTGGCGGCCCACCGCAGCGCCTCGTCGATCGAGGGGACGTCGATGATCGTCACTCCGGCGATGTACGCCTTGTTCTCCGAGCGGTCGGTGACCGCACCATCGGGCGCCACTACCTTCGGGCTTACTTCGTCGTGGGGATAGACACCTCCGGCGAATACCCAGACCCCGGCACGCTGGGCCTCCCGAATTACCGCGTGCGCAGCCTCTCCTACCGCAGTCCCTTCCTCGTCAGGGATGTGGTCCATCGCGCCGTCGTCGAACGAGATCAGGTACCGCGGCATCTCACGGCTCCGTTTCTCGGCCACCTGCTCGGGCCGCTCAGCTGACAGGGACACTTGCGAGGTAAAGACTGGCAGACGCATGGAGACTCATCGGCCTCGGCGACGTCGAGTCGCATTTCTTCAGGCGTCATTCCCGAACGCTGGCGCATTCCAGTGTGATTGGCTCGCCTGTCCTCTCGACGACGTCGGCGAGCGGCGTCACCGGCGATGGGCGAGCAGCTCGTCGAGCTCGAGCCGGCCGTCATTCGGCGGCGCCTCGTCCGAGCCGTAGTGCCGCCACTGCTCGAACGGCCGGTCCCACGCGAGCTCAAGGTCGTTCCCGTCCGGGTCGCTCAGATAGACGGCGAGATGCGTGCCGTGATCCGTGAGCTGTCGCAACGCAACGCCCGCGTCAACGAGGCGGCCGACGGCCTCCGCCAGCTCCGCCTGCGACGAGAAGTTGAGCGCGACGTGATGCAGCCCCGTGACGCCGTCGGGCTGCGGCGGCCCGTCGGCCGACTTCCACGTGTTGAACCCGAGGTGGTGGTGGTAGCCGCCGGCCGACACGAAGAGGATGTCGCCGGTCGTACCCCACCCCGGCACGGCGCGTGCCTCGTGGACGACGTCGAAGCCGAGAATGCCGACGTAGAAGTCGCGCACCCGGTCGATGTCGGCAGTACGCAAGTGCACATGACCGATCCGCACGTTCGGGTCGATCGGCCGCTCCGCACGCAGCTCCGGCTCGATCGGCCCCTGCGGTCCGCTCACAGTCCGACGCTCCCCTGCATGATCACCGCCGCTGGAACTGCGGTGAGCGACGCAAGAGCGATCCCGCCAGTGAACGAACGCATCGCGTCCGTTCTACCAGTACGCCAGGCGTCATTCCAGAACACTGGCGCAGGCGAAGGTTGCCCCAGTTCGCCGTCGCTTCGGTGAGCGGGGGCGATGATGTTGGTTGTCTGACGCCGCAGCGTGTCCGCGGTCTTAGCTGACGTTGGTCGCCAGTTGTTGGTAGGCGGGGAGGAGTTCGCTCCAGCGCGCCTCGATGTCGTCTTCTTGGGCCTCGCAGGGCTCACGCCCGGCGAGGTGGTCGGCTAGGTGTTCGAAATGGATCTGGATCCCGGCTCCATAGCCATGGAGCAGGTCTAGGGGCATGCCCCGTTCCTCGACGATCAGGATGGTTTGGTCGCCGTCGGCGGTCAGTGTGGCTTCGATCGCGAGCGCCCACGGCTTGTCCACGTGCTTTGTCCGCAACAGCAGCCGCTGTGGGGGTTCGCACGCTTCCACGTGGCCTGTACTTTGCGATCCGCTGGCGAAGAAGTGTGTGCGGAACTCACCGCCGAGGCGTAGGTCGCCTTCGACTTCGCCGATCCAGCGGGCCAGACGTCCGGGTCCGGTGAGTGCCGACCACAGGTCGTCGATATCGGTCTCGAAGCGGTCTTCCATTCGTACGATCCCCTGGCCGTCGGCTGACCGCAGGCTGCCCAGGATACGGTCGCCTGTTGGTGCATTGCTGCTCATCTGGTGCTCCTTCGTTCGCGTTTTCCCCGCGCTACCTCGGTGTGCAGGGCGTCAAGCCGCTGCTCCCACAAGGCCCGGTAGCGGCCTAGCCACTCGTCGATCTCGGCCAACGGTTGGGGGCGAAGACCGTAGACGCGCCGCTGCGCCTCCTGGCGAACATCGACCAGACCCGCCTCCCGTAGCACCCGCAGGTGTCGAGAGACGCCAGGGCGAGCAATCGGCAGCAACGCCGCCAGCTCACCTGCGGTTGCCGGACCGCCCGTCAAGGCCTCCAACAGCGTCCGCCGGCTCTCGTCCGCCAGTGCCCGCAGAACAGCTTCCATAGGGCTAATGTACCAGTATTGTTACGTAACAGTCAAGGTACACACGCCCGAGCGGACTCTTCCGCCGCGCGGGACGCGCCAGAAGTAGCCAGGCTCTTGCGGGTCTACCCCGACTCCAGCGAACGCCTCAACGATTTGACGGTTCGCGTCCGTTCGCTTCTTGCCAACAGCGCCGCGACCGGCTTCATCAATCGCATCAAGCCGAAGAGCTCACCCTCCGCGACGTGATGAACGATCGTCCTGTCCCGGTCCGCCTCAAGCAGGTACTCGGGTCTCGCCTCCATAAGATCGGAGCCGAACCACCGCAGAGTCTCACGGAACCCGATCCGCGACGGCGGCTGGTAGTCGGTGATTTGCCCGCGGAAGGTGCCCATCCGCGTGGCATCGACATACGCGGTTCCTAGGCCCAGAGGACCGGCAGAGGTTTCGCCGGACCGGCGGAACAGGCCCGTCCGGTGCATCCACGTTCGGTAACCATCGATCTCCGCCAGCCGCGCAAACACCTCGCCGATCGGCCGGTCGATCGTCGTGCGCGTCTCGTATCGAACCGTAGTAGTACCCCTCTTCTTCGCGCGCTCGACGCGCCACGTATCCGATTCAGCTGCCACCGCTGTCCCTCCGATCCGATCCTCCGCTTACCCCTACCTGTACGAACGCGCAGGCGTTGGGATCTATGCCGTCCTCCGCTTAGGAGACATTCGCGAACACTCGCGCAGGCGTGCGCGGCTGCCCGTCTAGGCTGTGGTCGTGCTGAGAGGTCGGTGCGCCTGCAATGCCGTCGCGTACGAAGTTTCGAACGCGTTCGTCGCCGCCTACAACTGCCACTGCTCGAATTGTCGCGCGATGACCGGCGCGGCGTTCTTGCCCGTCGGCCGTATCGATCGTGCCGAACTAAAGGTGACGACGGGTGAGGAATCGTTGCTCGTAGAGGGCGACCCCGATTCAACCTACGAGGTGCGCTGCAGCAAGTGCTTCTCACTTCTCTATTGGACCTCCCGCGACGGGTACTTCGGCGTTCCGTATGGAACGCTGATCGACGAGCCTACGGTCAAGCCGACGTACCACCAGTTCGTCGGCTCTAAGGCGCCGTGGTACGAGATCCTCGACGACCTTCCTCAGTACGACACGCGTCCTGCCGCTGATCGTTGATCAGCGACTCCCGGGCGGAATGCGGCCGCGCATCTTGTGTTTGTCGAAAGGGTCGTCGTCGGCGACGAGATCCATGCCGAGGGAGCGAAACGGCTGGCCCGCGGCCTGCTTGATCGCAAGCAGCGGCGCACGGTCGTCCGGCTGCGCGACCCGGATAGTCAGGTGAGCACTCCGCCGGCCAGTCTGGTCACGCGCATTCCCGAATACTGGCGAAGCCAACGCTCAGGGTGCATTCGCAAACACTGGCGCAGGCAAGCGGGCCTACGGCTCGCCGGCCTGCGGCGGCGCGTGCACCATCCAGACGTTCGGCTCTAGGTAAACGCCTTCGTCGCGCTCGCGGTCGATCTCGATCGGCGCTAGCGCCCCGGGCACGACGTAGGCGCCGCTCTCGGGAAGGGCCATCTCCGTCCATTCCTCCCATTCCGCCACCGTTCCCGAGACCCGCATCGATTCTGGGGCGACTTTGACGATGTCTGCGCCGAGCCGCTCGTGCGTACGCAACCACGGGTCGAGGTGTGTGCCGTCTTGCCGTCGCCACGAGAGATAGCGCTCGATCGGGGTTAGCGGATAGCGTTGCTTCAGCGTCGGGCGCACAGGTGCGATCAATGTGTCGAGTCCTTGGTCGCGACCGATTTCTGCCATCCGCTCGATCATGCGGCGGCTCAGACCCTGGCCGCGATACTCGGGGGCGATCAGAATCTGCAGCGCGCAGAGCACGTTCGGCTTTGGCGCGCCCTCCGCAAACCTCGCTTCGACAACGGCGTCGATACCCCCATCCGGGAGGTTCGCGATCACCCCGTCCCACGCTGCGGGAATCGCGTGGCCACCGCCAACGACCTCCTCACGCTCGTCGTCCCACGCGTAGAAGAAGAACTCCGGGTACTCGGCAACCACCCGACGGAAGAGGCGGTCGAGAACCTCGTCGTGGTACATGAACTCGGGCCAAACCTGCTCTTGGAGGCTGGCGATATGGGGCTGCTTGCCGGTCCGTTCGGCACGTGTCGGAAAATGGAGCGTCACGTCAGCGCGGAGCCTCGCACTTCCGAACTCACCTCGCCACCGCGGCGGAGTACCGGTCGACTCAGGCGTGCTCCAGGAGGAGCTCCTTGATCCCGTCGTCGCCCGCGTGCTCGCCAACCTTGACGAACCCGCACTTCTCGAGCACGCGGATCGAGGCGACATTGCTCATCGCCACGTACGCGTACAGCGGGCGCGCGTCGACGACGTCGAGCAGTTCCGCGAGGGCCCGCGTCGCGAGCCCGCGGCCCCAGAACTCTCGCCCGATCCAGTACCCGACGAACCTGCGTCCGTCGTCCTCCCAGCAGCCGATGTTGCCGACGACCGCGTCGTCCGAGACGACCGTCCAAGTCAGGGCCGAGTCGTTCGCGAGCGTCTTCGCCCAATGCGCCATGAACGCGTCGCGTTCGCGCGGCGGGAACACAGCCATCGCCGCCGCTTCCCGGTCGCGCTGGTGCTCGTAGAAGACCGGCAGATCCGCCTCGACGACCTCGCGTAAGACGCCCAAGCAACGAGCGTACCGCCGTCGCTACGGTCGACGATGGCTCTGGTCAGCCGCTGTAATCGAATGCGGCCGAGTAACCGCAGTTGCCGTGGAACTCGAAGCGCAGAGGGCCGTCCTGCACGCGGAGCTCGTCGGCGATCAGCTCTTCACCGTGCTGGTCGTGTCCCGGAATGACGCAGGTGACGGATTCCGAGCCTGCCCAAGCTTCGCGGATCCGGACGCTGACATGGTCACGGATGCGCAACCACTGCCGTCTCGGTTCGTGAGACACCTCGATCTCGACCGGACGCAGGTCGAGAGGCCTCGCGTCCTTCCACGCCCAGGGGAAGTGTTTGAGTGCATCGCCGCCGAGGCGACCTGCATAGATGGCCGCGAGGGCGTCGCGCTGCGCAGCGTCGGCCCGCGCGTCGACGTACATCACGAAGCTCCACGGTGAGCCGGGCTCGTCATCGTGGTACCGGGTTGCCAACGCGACCTTGAGGCCGTCGAGGGTGATTTCCTCGGCCTCGCCCGTCTCGATCACCCAGGACAGAACGCCGAGGCATTCGCCATGGGTCGATCGGCCCCCGACAACCCCATTGATCCTTCGACACGGGCAGATCGGATCGCAGTTGCAGGACTCGAAGTAACTGCCGCGGATGCGCCAGGTCATCTGCGCCGAACCGAACACCGAGGGGGCATCTGTTGAACACTCGCACACAGCGGCGACATTGATCGCGCGTTAACCAGCGGCGCAAGGAGAAACCGTCGCAAGGCGAGGTGTCGTACTTCCGGATGTCGTAGATCTTGGGAGGTCGGAAATGAAAACTCACGCGAAGACCCACGTGCTGGTGCTCGGCCTGGTTGCACTGTTCGCCGCCGGCGCGGCGTTCGCCGCCGTTCATGCTGCGGGGACGGTCCGGACGGCGCACAACGCGACGCTGAACACGACGATCCTCGTCGACCAGAACGGCAGGACGCTCTACCACATCACTAGCGACAAGGGCGGACACATCAGCTGCTCGGGTGCTTGCGCATCCATCTGGCCGCCGCTCCTCGTTCCGAAGGGAACGAAACCGACAGCCGGGCCTGGGATCGCCAAGAGCAAGCTCGGGACCGTCAGGCGGCCGGACGGACGAATCCAGGTCACCTACGCAGGTCTGACGCTTTACCGCTACTCGGGTGACAGCAAGGCGGGCCAGGCAAAGGGCGAAGGCTTCGAGAAGCTGTGGTACGTGAGCGACTCCTCCGGGAAGCTGGTGAAGAAGGCGGTCAGCTCCGGCGGTTACGGGTACTAGCGGCGACAAGCCATAGACGCGAACGCGCGAGCAGGATCACGTGCGTCGACGTGCGCGTGCGGCAACGCAGGGAGGGCATACTCGGAAGATGACGCCGACACCGATCATCCTCGACTGCGATCCGGGCCATGACGACGCGATCGCGATCCTGCTCGCGCTCGCCTCGCCCGAGCTGGAGCTCGTCGCGATCACGACCGTTTCGGGAAACCAGACGCTCGACAAGACGACCGCCAACGCGCTGAAGGTGCTGGAGCTCGTCGGGCCGCTCGGACATTCCTGTCTTCGCGGGGGCCGACAAGCCGCTCGTTCGCGCCCGCGACGTCGCCGCTCACGTGCACGGCGAGTCGGGTCTCGATGGGCCCGAGCTTCCGGCCCCGAGCGCGCACGCGGGCGAGCAGCACGCCGTCGACTTCATCGCCGCGGAGCTTCGCCGTCGCGGCGGGAAGCTGACCCTGGTCGCGACCGGGCCGCTGACGAACGTCGGGCTGCTCTGTTCGCTGCACCCGGATGCGCGTCCGGAGCGGCTCGTCGTGATGGGCGGTGCGATCGGCGAAGGCAACCGGACGCCCGCGGCCGAGTTCAACATCTGGGCCGACCCGGAGGCGGCGCAGCGTGTGTTCGTCGAGCGGTTCGAGACGACGATGGTCGGGCTCGACGTGACGCACCGCGCGTTGATCACCGACGAGCACACGGAGCAAATGCGCGGTGCCGGTGGCGTGGGGAAGGTGGTCGCCGAGCTGATGGACTTCTACGCTCGTTTCCACAAGGCTCGCTATCCCGACCTCGACGGCTCGCCGATGCACGATCCGGTCTGCATCGCGCACGTCATCGACCCGACATTGATGGAAGTGCGGGACGCGTTCATCGAGGTCGATTGCTCGACCGGCCCGAGCTGGGGGCGGACGAATGTCGACTGGCGCGGCCGCGAGCACTTCGGGGCGCCGAACGCGAAGGTCGGAGTCGACATCGACGGCTCCCGCTTCGCGGAGCTCGTGGTCTCGCGGATCAGCTCGCTCGGGTGAACCGGCGGTGATCGTCTTCGCAGCGATCGCGCCGCACGGCGGCCAGGTGTTCGACGAGCCGGAGGGTGCGACCAGGCAGGGGATGGAGGAGCTCGGCCGGCGCTTCGCAGCCGCGCGGCCCACAGCGGTGATCGTGCTGACGCCACACGGGCTGCACGTCGACGACCACTTCGCCGTCGTTCGCTCGCTGCGGGTCGAGGGCGACGCAGCCCGGTGGAGCGACTCCGGCGAGCGCTACGAAGGCCCGGGCGACCCGGAGCTGGCGGCGGACTGCATCGCCGAGCTCCAGATGGAAGGACTGCCGGCGCTCGGGATCACGTTCGGCTCGACCGTCGCGGGAGCCTCCACGATGCCGCTCGACTGGGGCGCCATGATCCCGCTCTGGTTCATGCGAGCGCCTGCCGTCGTGGTTACGCCGTGCCGCGCCAGGCCGAACAGCGAGCAGGTCCGCGCAGGTGCGGCGCTGGCGCGCGCGACCGGCCTACGACGTGTCGCGCTGATCGCGAGCGCCGACCACGGCCACGGCCACACCGAGGACGGCCCCTACGGCTTCGCGGCCGAGTCAGCTCCCTACGACGAGCGCATCCAGGAGCTCGTGCGTGCAAACCGGCTCGGCGAGCTCGAGGCGGTCGATCCCGAGTGGGCGGTGGCCGCCAAGGCCGACAGCTTCTGGCAGCTCCTGATGCTGCACGGCGCGATCGGGGACGCGCTCGAGGTGGAGCTGCTGTCCTACGAGGTGCCGACGTACTTCGGGATGCTGACGGCCTCGTTCACCCGGAAGGACTGACCCCGCGGAGCGCGAAGTGCCTCGCATGGCGCGCAGAAGGCGGGTTCACAAGACGTCCCCGAAAACTCCGAGCCGCGTCAAGAAGCGTCGCGGCACCAAGAAGCCGCGCGCGCGCAGGCCGGCCCACGCCCATCACTACCCAGAGCTGATCGGGCTCGCGTTCGGCGCGATCGGCATCTTCCTCGCAGCCGTGCTCTGGCTCGGCTTCAGCGGCGGGCCGGTTGGCGACCTCGTCCGGTCCGCGATCGGGGCGGCCGCGTATATCGCGCCGCTCGTGCTCGTGCCGCTCGGCGTCCTGATGGTGGCGAAGAGCGAGTTGATCGACGTGCGCCCGTTCCGCCTCGGCCTCGCAGTCGCGCTCACCGGGCTGCTGCTCACGCTCGGTACCAGTCAAGGCGGCGTCGTCGGCGACGGTCTCGAGTCGCTCGCCGCGCTCGGGCTCGGCACGACCGGAGCGAGGATCCTCGGTGTCCTGCTCACCGTCGCGGGCACGCTCTTCCTGACCGGAGCCAGTCTCGGGGCGATCCTCCGCAGGTCGGGCCACGCGGTGCAGCGCGCGCACACGACGCTGCGCGCAACCCGGCAAGCACACGAGCCCGATTCGCTCAGCGACCCCGGTCTGCCCGCCGGGCTGCCGCCGGTCGACGTCAAACACGACTACCCCGACCTCGTGTCGGACACGGTCTCCGGCCCGGCCCCGACGCTGTTCGTGCGCGAGCCCGACCCGTTCGAGGAAGAGACCCATGAGTCGCAGGAGACGCTCTTCGACCTCCCGTCGGAGCCGCTCGCCGACTACGAGCTCCCGGACCGCAGCGTCCTGCGGAAGTCGAAAGGGGGCAGCGGCCCGAACGCGGACGCCAGCCAGAGGGTCGCCGACGCGCTCGTCACCTGCCTCGCTCATTTCGGCGTCGAGGCGACGGTGATCGGCCAGATCTCAGGCCCGCGCGTCACCCGCTACGAGCTGCAGCTCGCACCCGGCACGAAAGTCGGCAAGGTCGCGAACCTGAAGGACGATCTCAGCTACGCGCTCGCCACGACCGAGATCCGGATCCTCGCTCCCATCCCCGGCAAGCAGGCGGTAGGTGTCGAGGTCCCGAACCTGAGCCCGAGCATCGTCACGCTCGGCGACATCTACGACGACCTGCCGCAGGCCGCAAGCCCACTCTCGGTCTGGCTCGGCAAGGACATCTCCGGCGCCGCCGTCTGGGCCGACCTCGCGCGGATGCCGCACATCCTGATCGCCGGCACGACCGGCTCGGGCAAGTCGGGCTGCATCAACACGATCCTGACCTCGATCCTGCTGCGCGCCACCCCTGACGAGGCGCGGCTGATCCTGATCGATCCGAAGCGAATCGAGCTCAACCACTACGAGTCGATCCCGCACCTGCTCACACCGGTCGTCTCGAGCCCGAAGGAGGCGAGCGCCGTCCTTCTCAACGTCGTCACGGAGATGGAGCGTCGCTACGAACGCCTGAGTCAGGTGCGGGCCCGCAACCTCGCCGAGGCCAACCGCGCATTCAGGAAGCGCGGCGAGGACGAGCTTCCCTACCTGCTGGTCGTGATCGACGAGCTCGCCGACCTGATGATGGTCAGCCCGCAAGAGGTCGAGGACTCGATCATCCGGCTCGCGCAGAAGTCGCGCGCCGTCGGCATTCATCTCGTGCTCGCAACGCAGCGCCCGTCCGTGGACGTGATCACCGGGATGATCAAGGCGAACGTCCCGTCGCGGATTGCGTTCGCGGTCTCGTCGCAGACCGATTCGCGGGTGATCCTCGACTCGAACGGCGCCGAGAGCCTGCTCGGCCAGGGCGACATGCTGTTCAAGCCGCTCGGCACCTCGCGGTTGCAACGCGTCCAGGGCGCGTTCGTCACGGAGGAGGAGATCGCGCTGATCGTCGAGCAGACCCGCACCCAGCGGGAGCAGGTGGTCGACGAGAGCTTCCTCGAGCTGCCGCAGGTGTTCGTCGACGAGGCGGACTCCGACGACGGCGAGTTCGACCCGGACGAGGATCCGTTGCTCGACAAGGCGATCGAGGTCGTGGTAACGGCGCAGACGGCGAGCGTTTCGTTGCTGCAGCGCCGTTTGCGGGTTGGGTACACGAGGGCAGGCCGGCTGGTCGACATGCTCGAGCGGCGCGGCATCATCTCGCCCTACGAGGGCTCGAAGCCCCGGCGGGTCCTGATCTCGGAGCACGAGCTGGAACGGGTCGCGGCACCCAGCGTCGACTGACTCGTGCTACTAACCCGCAGCCCTTTCCACCGTCTGTAATCCCGGTTAGGCTGGCGCCTGCCAGTCCCCCGGTGAGAGAACCCAAGAGGAGGATTCATCCAAGTGAGCAAGCGTGTGATCACGCTCACGACCCTTGCGGTCGTGACGGTGCTTTTGGCGTCGCTCTTTGCCGCGTTGCGCGGCTCGAGCTCGGCGTCGGCGGCCCCAAAGGCATTTAGCGCCTGTCTCGTCACCGACATCGGCGGCCTGAACGACAAGTCGTTCAACCACCTCGCCTATGTCGGCCTGCAGAGGGCCAAGAAGAGCGGCGTCTCGGGCCGTGTCATCCAGTCGAAGTCGCCCGCCGAGTACATCCCGAACCTGCAGGCTTGCGCCAAGTCAGGCGCCGGGATCACGATCGGCGTCGGGTTCCTGATGACCGATGCAATGGACGCCGTCGCTTCGGCGTATCCGAAGAACAAGTTCGCAATCGTCGACGTCGACGTGACCTCGATGAAGCACAAGCCGAAGAACGTCCAGGGTCTGCTCTTCAAGGAGCAGGAAGCCGGCTACCTCGTCGGTTACGCCGCTGGGCTATACGTCAAGTCCACGGGCGGCCAGGCGGTCGGCTCGGTCGGCGGCCTCAAGATCCCGCCGGTCGACCGGTACATCGCCGGCTTCGAGTACGGCGCCAAGAAGGCGTTCCCGGGCATCACGGTGTTCAACGACTACTCCCAGGACTTCGTCGCTCAGGCGAAGTGCAAGGAGAAGGCGCTCAACCAGATCGCTCAGGGCTCGACGGTCGAGTTCCAGGTCGCCGGTCAGTGCGGCCTGGGCGTCCTCGACGCTGCGAAGGAGAAGTCCGTCTTCGGTATCGGCGTCGATGCTGACCAGGGGTATCTCGGCCCGCAGGTGATGACGAGCGCCCTCAAGCGCGTAGACGTCGCTGTGAACAACGCGATCCAGAACGCCAAGAAGGGCAAGCTGCTGGGTGGCAAGAACGTCATCTACGGCGCGAAGGTAAACGGCGTTGGAATCGGCAAGTGGAGCCCCAGGGTTCCCGCCGCGATCAAGGCCGCAGTCGCCACGCAGCTCAAGCACCTCGAGCTCGGCGACATCAAGGGCATCCCGACAACCGTCAAGTAGGACGGTCGGGATCTGTTGTCCAGACGGGGCGGGCCACACGGCTCGCCCCGTCTCGTTTCTGGATCTCGCCTCGTGAGGCACGCCGGTCTCGGTGCGGTTGCGGTCACTCTCCTGCTGCTCGCAGCAGGCTGTGGTGGAGCGACCGGCCGCGGGTCGTCGACCACCACGGCGACAACGGCAGCGCGCGTGGGCTTGCGAGTTGGCGTGGTCGGTCCACTGCAGGTGCAGGCGGCCGGAGCCGTGATCGAGCCGATGTCGTTGCGTGCTGCCGCCGAGGAGTCGCTCGTGCTCGCGGTCGCGACGCCGCGTAGGTCGGTCTCGGTGCCGGAAGCTGCGCTCGCACACCCCTCGACCCACTATGCGCTCGTCGGTGCGTCGGCGGCGGCACATCGCCTACCGAATCTGGCCGGAGTGCTCGTGCGTGACGATCAAGCGGCTCGGCTCGCGGGCGCGATTGCCGGCCTGGCGGTCCGCGCGCAGAGCCAACGGCGGGTCGCCTGGATCGGCCCGCGCGACCCGTCGCTCGTCGCAGCATTCGTGCAGGGCGTCCATGCGGTCGAGCCGGGAACCACGATCCTGCGGCAGTGGTCGGTCGACCGCCCGGCTGCGTGCAAGGAGTCTGCGCTGACGGCCGTCGGTCGCGGAGCCACAGTGATCGTGGCCCCGCGCGGACTCTGCGCGGCCGCGGCGATCGACGGCGCACACGAGCGCAATCAGCCCGGTCTCGAGCTCTCCGACTTCCAACTCCCGAACGTGGCCGCTGCACAGGTCGTACGCGACGCAGTCCACGGCCGCTACCACGGCGGGGAAGACATCGTCTTCGGTGCGGGGAGCGGCGCGATCGCGGTCAGGCACCTCGATCCGTTGCTTCCGGAATCCGTCGCTGTCGAGGCACGCGCGTTCGCCGAACAGCTGGCCAGCGGTCGGCCACTCTCCGGGTAGGATCGCGCCGACCCATGGCGGACGCACCTCTTCTCGAGCTGCGCGGGATCACGAAGCGGTTCCCGGGCGTGCTCGCCAACGACGACGTCAACTTCGATCTCCGCCACGGTGAAGTTCACGCACTGCTCGGCGAGAACGGCGCGGGCAAGTCGACCCTGATGAACATCCTCTACGGGCTCTACACCCCGGACGAGGGGCAGATCCTCCTCGAGGGCAAGGCGATCGAACTCGGGTCGACCAAGGCCTCGATCGAGCACGGAATCGGGATGGTGCACCAGCACTTCATGCTGATCCCGGTGATGACCGTCGCCGAGAACATCGTGCTGGCGACGGAGCCGAAGCGGGCCGGCGTCCTGCTCGACTACGACGCCGCCCGCAAGCGCGTCCGTGAGTTGTCCGAGCGCTATGGGTTGATCGTCGACCCGGACGCGCGAGTCGACCGGATCACCGTCGGCCAGCAGCAGCGCGTCGAGATCCTGAAGGCGCTCTACCGCGGCGCCGAGATCCTGATCCTCGACGAACCGACGGCGGTGCTGACGCCGCAGGAAGCCCAGGAGTTGTTCGAGATCCTCCGCTCGCTGAAGGGGCAGGGGAAGTCGATCATCTTCATCTCGCACAAGCTGAACGAAGTGCTGGAGATCGCCGACCGGATCACGACGTTGCGCCGAGGCGTCGTCGTCGACACGATCCCTGCCGAAGGTGCGACCGAGGAGAGCCTGGCGCGGATGATGGTCGGGCGCGAGGTGCTGTTGAGCGTCGACAAGACGCCGCCACATCCGGGCGCGGCCCTGCTCGAGGTTGAGGGCCTGACTGTGATCGACGACCGTGAGCTCGAAGCCGTCCGTGACGTGAGCTTCGAGGTGCACGCCGGCGAGATCCTCGGGCTCTGCGGCGTCGACGCGAACGGGCAGAGCGAGCTGATCGACGCGATCGCCGGCCTGCGGCACGTCGCGGCGGGGCGGATCCTCGTCGACGGCGTCGACCTTACGCACGCCAACGCGAGGGAGGCGATCGATGCGGGAGTGGGGCACATCCCGGAAGACCGCCACCGCCGCGGGCTCGTCCTGTTCTTCTCGCTGACCGAGAACCTGGCGCTCTCCTCGTACCGCAAGCGTCCGAACTCGCGGCTCGGTTTCCTCAATCTGCACGCGATGCTGGCCCGGGCGAGGAAGCTCCTGCAGGAGTTCGACGTCCGTGGCGGCACGCCGACGACACCGGCGAGCGCGCTCTCGGGCGGCAACCAGCAGAAGATCGTGCTCGCCCGCGAGATCGACAGCAACCCGAAGGTTCTGATCGCTGCGCAGCCGACCCGTGGTCTCGACGTCGGCGCGATCGAGTTCGTGCATCGCCGGCTCGTCGAACAGCGGGATTCGGGACGCGCGGTGTTCTTGGTCTCGCTCGAGCTCGAGGAGATCCTGTCGCTGTCCGACCGGATCCTCGTCATCTACGAGGGCCGCATCGTCGGCGAGTTCCCGCCGACTGCGACCGAGGAGGAACTCGGGCTCGCGATGACCGGCGGCGGTCGCGAAGAGGCGGTCGCGTGATCGACGACGCCGGGCTCGCGCCGGGCACCGCGCCAGCGCCCGCGCTGCCGGAGCCGCCGCCGCAGCGGCGCGGTCTGCCGCGTGGCCTGCGCTGGCTGACGGGCGCGATCGGGCCGGCCGTCACGACCATCATCGCCTTCCTGATGGGCGGGCTCGTCGTCGTCCTGACGGGCAAGGACCCGTTCAAGGTCTACCACGCAGTCTTCAACGGGACCGGCATCAACTGGTTCTTCCACGTCGGCAGCTACTCGGCGCGCATTCCCTTCGCGACCTCGAAGATGTGGTTCCCGCTCGACACGTCGTCGGTCGCTGCGCAGAACCTGCAGCAGACCCTGCTGCTGACGACGCCGATCATCCTCACCGGCCTGGCCGTCGCTTTCGCCTTCCGCTGCGGCATGTTCAACATCGGCGGACAGGGTCAGTACTTCGCCGGCACGATCTTCGCGGTCTGGCTGGGGTCGTCGGTCTCCAACCTGAACCCGTTCCTGCACGTGACGCTCTGTCTGATCGTGGGCGCACTTGCCGGCGCTGCCTATGCCGGCATCGCCGGGATCCTGAAGGCGACAGTCGGAGCGCACGAGGTGATCTCGACGATCATGCTCAACTGGATCGCGATCTGGGTCGGGTCGTATCTCTTCGGGCAGGGCGGCCCCCTGCAGAACTCGACGCAGGCGTCGATCCCGATCTCCAACGACATCGTCGAGGGCGCGAAGCTCCCGGTCTTCTGGGGGCTCAAGCTGCTGCAGGGCCTTTCGATCGGGATCTTCATCGCGGTCGCGATGCTCGTCGTCTACTGGATCATCATCAACCGCACGACCCTCGGCTTCGAGGTGCGCGCCGTCGGCTTCAACCCCGAGTCGGCCCGCTACAGCGGCATCTCGGTCGCCCGCAACTACTTCCTCGCGATGGCGATCTCCGGTGCGTTCGCGGGTCTCGCGGGTGCGATCGACATCACGGGCTGGGAGTACCGGATCGGTGAAACCGACATCCAGGCGAACCAGATCGGGTTCATCGGCTTAGCCGCGGCCCTCCTCGGGCGGAACACGGCCGTCGGGGTCGGCTTCGCCTCGCTGCTGTTCGGCGCGCTGATCAACGGCACCTCGGGGCGGCAGCTCGACCCGTCGATCTTCCGTCCCGATCTGGCCGGCAACCTGACGACGATCATCCAGGGGCTCGTGATCCTCTTCGTCGGGCTGAACCTGAACGGGGTCGTGCGGTGGGTGCGGAGGAGCCGCGCATGACGGCGATCACGGCCCGCGTCGGTGGCATCCGCTGGGGTCACCCGCGCACGATCGGCGTGTTCGGGATCGCGCTCGGGGCGCTGGCGTTCTGGCTGGCGCTGCCGCCGGTGGCCGCGCGCACCGCCGCCCTGCCGATTTTCGTCGGCATGATCGCGATCTTGCTCGGCATCTGGGCCTGGGCCCGAGACGAGCACCGGGTCGGCGGCGGCGCGATCGCCGCAGGGCTGCTCGGGATCGGCCTCGGGCTGCTGGCGACGCGCTCGTCGATCGCGCATCTGGACAGCGTGGTCGTCTGGAGCTCGCTCGGCGCGGCGACGCTTCGTTACGCGACGCCGCTGACCTATGCGGCGATCGGCGGGTTGTACTGCGAGCGGAGCGGAGTGATCAACGTCGCGCTCGAGGGAATGCTCCTGACGGGTGCGTTCTTCGGGATCTGGGGCGACATCTGGGCGAGCTCGTGGGCCGGCAGCTGGGCGTGGACGATCGGGCTCCTGACCGCGGCGCTCGCCGGCATGGGAATGGCGGCGATCCACGCTGTCTGGGCGATCCACCTGAAGGTCGACCAGATCATCTCCGGCACAGCGATCAACTTCATCGCGCTCGGCTTGACCGGCTACCTGTTCATCGACAAGTACGGCGACAGCGGCACCCCCGGCGACATCGCGGGCATCCCCGACGTGCACCTGAAGTTCCTGCAGGACTGGTACTTCATCGGTCCGATCTTCGGCCAGCTGAACCTGATGATCTGGCTCTCGTTCGTCTTGCTGATCGGCACGTACATCCTCGTCTTCCGCACGCCGGCCGGTCTTCGCCTGCGCGCCGTCGGCGAACATCCACGCGCCGCGGATACCGTCGGCATCTCCGTTTACAAAGTCCGGTACGTCGCGGTGATCGGCTCCGGCGCGATCGCGGCGATGGGCGGGGCGTACCTGTCGATCGGCTTCGTCCACTCGTTCAACGAGGGAATGACGCGCGGAATCGGGTTCATCGGCCTCGCCGCACTGGTTTTCGGCAAGTGGCGTCCCTTCCCAACCTGGGCGGCGGCGCTGCTCTTCGGCTTCTCGAGCGCGCTCGCCGACCGCTTGCCGGATGCGTACGGCAATCAGTGGGGAACCCTGTTCCAGGCGCTGCCGTACGTGCTGACGCTGATCGCTGTCGGCGGCCTGATCGGCCGCTCGATCGGCCCAGCGGCCGCCGGCCGACCGTATGACAAACAGTAGACCCGCCCGCATTGCCGTCGTGCTCGGCGTGCTGGCGGTGCTTGCGGTGCCGGTGGCGGTCGCGGCCTCGCAGCGGCTCGCGAGCGTCAGCCTGTTGCAGTCGCTGTACGTCGGCGCGCCCGTCTCGATTGGCCTTGCCCTGATCGCGATCTTTGCCTCGCGGCGCGCTCGCATGGCGGCTGCACGGAGCATCAAGCCCGGCGACGCAGGCCCCGTTCGCCTGGGCCGGATCGCGGCGTGGGCAGGCCTCTACGTCGGTGTCACGGCGGCCCTCGCACTCGGTGTCTACGGCGTCCTGGTCTGGGCGCAATAGGGCGGCTACCCTTAGCGAGCCGTGTTCGAGATCGGAAACAGCCTGCGAGAGGCGCGCATCCGGCGCGGAATCGACTTCGCGCAGGCCGAGGCGGCGACCAAGATCCGCGGCAAGTACCTGCGGGCCCTCGAGGACGACCAGTTCGAGCTGCTGCCCGCCGAGACGTACGTCAAAGGTTTTCTGCGCACGTACGCCGAGTACCTCGGGCTCGACGGACAGCTCTACGTCGACGAGTTCAACTCCCGTTTCGTCTCGGGCGAGGAGCACGATGCGCGTCGCGCGCAACCACGTCGCTCGAACGCGCGGCCGCAACGCCGCAACCGGCGCACCGAGACGGCAGTCGTCCTGTTCGCGCTCGCGGCGATCACCGTCTTGATGGTGATCGTCATCTCCGCGTGGACGACGAGTGACAAGAAGCCCGGTGCGGTGACGCGTCCGAAGACGGCACAGGGGCCGCGTGTGACGCCGCCGCTGCTCTCGGTGAAAGCGTTGCGCGGGTCCACACATGTGACAGCTCGCGCGATTTCTGCCACGGGTGCGGTCAAGTACGACGGCACGGTGCAGAAGGGCGACAGCACGGTCGCCATTCGGGGCAGGCAGCTGTGGGTGTCGATCGACTCGCCCGAGAATCTGCGCATCGAGGTTCGCGGCAAGCAGGTGCATGTGCCCGGTCTGAAGCCGCAGGTGATCATCGTCACGGCCACCGGTTGGCACCCCGCCCGCGCGTAGCGATCGTCGCATCGGGCTCCGAGCTCGTCCGCGGTGACCGGTACGACCGAAACGGGCCGTTCCTGGCGGCGTCGTTGCTCCGGCTCGGCGTCGATCCGGCCCGCATCACGGTCGTCGGTGACGCTCCGGCCGACCTGGAAGCGGCTCTCGCCGACGGACTGACCAGTGACCTGCTCGTGATCTCCGGCGGCCTCGGGCCGACGCACGACGACCGCACGATCGAGCTGCTCGCGCGGGCCGCCGGCGTCGGTGTTCACGTCGAGGAGCCGCTCCGGGAGGCGATCGAGGAGCGCTCGCAGCGGATCGCCGCGCGGCTGAACCGGCCGTACGGCGACTTCGCAGAAGGCGTCACGAAGCAGGCGACCTTGCCGGACGGTGCGCTCTGGCTCGGCCTGGTCGGAACGGCGCCGGCGGTCGTCCTCGACACGGGATCGTGTGTCGCCGTCGCCCTGCCGGGGCCGCCGAGCGAGCTGCAGCAGCTCTGGCCACGCGTGATCGAGACCGAGCCCGTGCGCCGTGTGCTCGCGACCTCCCACGTACCCGAGCGCCGGGTGCTGCGCTTCTACGGCGTCTCCGAGTCGGCGATCGCACGGTCGCTCGCAGCTGCGGGAGGCGATGGTGGCGGTGTCGACGTGACGATCTGCGCACGCGACTTCGAGCTCCACGTCGACCTGTTCGTCGAGAACGGCGGCGCCGAGCGGGCGGACGCGATCGAGCGGCGGCTCGTCGACGACGCCGGCCGGTTCCTCTTCGCGCGCCGCGAGGTGGGGACGGCCGAACTCGTGCTCGAGCTGCTCCGCGCCAAGGGCATGACCCTCGCGACGGCCGAGTCGTGCACGGGCGGCCTCGTAGGGGCGAGGTTGACCGACGTTCCCGGCTCGAGCGACGTCTTCCTCGGTGGCGCAATCGTCTACTCGGACGCGGCCAAGCAGGAGCAACTCGGCGTCTCCGGGGCGAGCCTCGCCGAGCACGGTGCCGTGTCTGCGGAGGTGGCCGGCGAGCTCGCGCAGGGCGCTCGCCAGCGGCTTCACGCCGATGTGGCGGTCGCCGTGACTGGAATCGCCGGGCCCGGGGGAGGGACCGCGAGAAGCCGGTCGGGCTCGTGTTCGTGCACGCCGCCGGCCCGATGGGCGAACGCGACCTGCGCCTCGACTTTCCCGGCGATCGCGAGACGATTCGGGGCCGTGCCACTGTCGCGGCGCTGCACGTCGTGCGGCGTTTGTTGACAGAGACGTGACAGACACGTCACGCGACGGCCGCTAGCGTGGCGAGCGATGACCGCATCCGCCTCTTCTGCGCGCTGCAGCTGCCGGAAGCCGTCGTCGCAGCGATCGCCGGCTGGCAGGCGGAGCACCTCTCCGGCGGACGGATCGTGCCCGCCGAGCATGTGCACGTCACGCTCGCCTTCCTCGGTTCTCGCCCGCGCTCCGAGCAGCCCGGGATCGTGCGCGAGCTCGCCCGCGCGGCTGCTGCGAGCGGCCCCGTACGTCTGCGCCTGGAGCGCTACCGCGAGACGAGCTCCGTCGGCATGCTCGTGTTCGAGGACAGCGGCGGTACCGGCTCGGCGCTCGCACGAGCACTCGGAGCCGGGCTCGAACGCATCGGCGCCTACCGTCCCGAGCAGCGCCCGTGGTTGCCACACGTCACCGTCACCCGGTTTCGGCGGCGACCAGGTCTCGACCCACCCCTGCCCGTGCTCGGCGTGGTCGATGCCGTCCGGGCGGCGCTCTACTGTTCGACGTTGCGGCCCACGGGGGCGCGCTATGACGTACTCGAAACGGTGGCCCTAGGAGGTCGGTAGACAGTGGATCGCGAAGACGCACTCGACAACGTTCTGGGACAGATCGAGCGCCAGTTCGGCAAGGGCGCCGTCATGAAGATGAACGACCAGGCCCAGGTCGCGATCGGCGCGATCTCGACCGGCTCGCTGTCCCTCGACGTCGCGCTCGGCGTCGGCGGGCTGCCGCGCGGCCGCATCGCCGAGGTCTTCGGCCCCGAGTCGTCGGGCAAGACGACGCTCGTCTACCACGTGATCGCCGAGGCCCAGCGGCGCGGCGGCATCTGCGCCTTCATCGATGCCGAGCACGCGATGGACCCGGCGTACGCGAAGCGAATCGGCGTCAACATCGACGAGCTGCTCGTCTCCCAGCCCGACACGGGTGAGCAGGCGCTCGAGATCTGCGAGCTGCTCGTTCGCTCCGGCGCGCTCGACGTCGTCGCGATCGACTCGGTCGCGGCGCTGACTCCGAAGGCCGAGATCGAGGGCGAGATGGGCGACTCGCACGTCGGCCTGCAGGCGCGGCTGATGTAGCAGGCGCTGCGGAAGCTCGCCGGCACGCTCAACCGCACCGACACGATCTGCCTCTTCACGAACCAGCTGCGCGAGAAGATCGGCGTCATGTTCGGCAGCCCGGAGACGACGTCCGGGCGGCCGTGCGCTCCGCTTCTACGCCTCGGTCCGGCTCGACATCCGCCGCATCGAGACGCTCAAGGAAGGCGTCGAGGCGATCGGCAACCGCGTCCGCGTCAAGGTGGTCAAGAACAAGGTCGCGCCGCCGTTCAAGCAGGCCGAGTTCGACATCATCTACGGCGACGGCATCTCCTGGGAGGGCACGGTGCTCGAGACCGGGCTCGAGCGGAAGGTCGTCCAGAAATCGGGCTCGTACTTCTCCTTCGCCGACGAGCGCCTCGGCCAGGGGCGCCAGAACGCGACCGCGTTCCTGAAGGAGCACCCGGACGTCGTGCAGGCGATCCTGCAGGCGATCCAGGCCCAGGCGCCGCCGGAGCAGGTGATCTCCGCCCGGCTCCTGCCCCAGACGGCGACGGGCCGACGAGATGGCGCAGAGCGACGAGGAAGGCGGGCGCGTCCGCCCGCTGACCGAAGGCTCGGCTCCGATGCCGATCCGCTCGAGGTCGCGGCGCGTTCGCTGCGGCATCGCGACCGCTCGCGGCGGAGGTCGACGCAGCGGCTTGCGAAGGCGGGCGTCGGCGAGGCGGAACGGGCCGAGGCGCTCGAGCGGCTCGCCGCAGCTCGGCTACGTCGACGACGGGCGCTTCGCGGCCGACGCGCGCGGCGGCGCTTGCCGGGCGGGGCTACGGCGACGCGGCGATCCGCCTCGATCTTGCAGGGCCGGGGCGTCGAGCCGGAGGCCGTCGAGGGAGCGGTCGCGGCGCTCGTGCCGGAGGCCGAGCGCGCCGTCGAGCTGGCCGACCGGCTCGGGCGCACGGCCGAAGACCGTGGCGCAGCTGCGGCGCAAGGGGTTCGGCGCCGACGCGCTCGAGGCGGCGTTCGGATCCGGGATTGCGGGACTCGACCGCTGAGTTGTAGAGTGGTGGATATCCAGATCATTTTTGCCTGCACAACGCACATTCCACTGCTCGATCTGACAGCTCGCCTGACACGTACCTTGAAACCGTCCTTGAACCCAAGAGTCAGTCCTCGATCCTGCCGGCGTCGCCGGGCCCTACAGAGCCAGACGACCTGAGCTGAGATCGAGCGGCGCGCAGCTTGCGCGCCGGCGAACGCCGATCGGCGGAGTGCGCGGTCGTGCGGGCGAAGGCCCGTAGGAGCGTCCATGCTCGTCGTCGCAGTACTGATCGCAGTCGCCGCCGGCTCGGGCCTCACGCTGCTCGTGCTGCGGCGGCCGTCCGGCTCGCGCCTCGCCTCGGCCCGGCGCGAACGGGGCCTGCTGCTCGACGAAGCCCGCCGCGACGCCGAGGCGACCCGGCGCGAGGCCGACGATCGAGGCGCGGGAGCAGGCGGTCAAGCTGCGTGCCGAGCTCGAGACCGAGCTGCGCGAGCGGCGGGACGCGGTCGTCAAGATCGAGGAGCGCGTGCTCGCCCAGGAGGACGACATCTCTCGCGAAGCTGACCGAGCTGACGCGCCGTGACCAGGGGATCGCCGACCGCGAGCAGCACCTGAAGCAGCTGCAGGACGAGCTGAAGGCGCTCAAGGAGGTGCAGCGGCAGGAGCTCGAGCGCATCTCGTCGATGACCACCGGGGAGGCGAAGGCGCGGATCCTGCACGAGCTCGGAGGAGCAGGTGCGGCACGAGCTGGCCGGCCGGGTCCGCCAGATGGAGGAGGAGGCCGCGACCGAGGCGAAGCGCCGGGCGCGGAATCTCGTCGCCGACGCGCTGCAGCGGGTGGCGGCAAGTGCGGCGGCCGAGACCACCGTGACGCTGGTCGAGCTTCCGTCCGACGACATGAAGGGCCGCATCATCGGGCGGGAAGGCCGGAACATCCGCACGCTCGAGCACCTCACCGGGGTCGACTTCATCATCGACGACACGCCGAACGCGGTCGTGCTCTCGTCGTTCGACGGGATCCGCCGCGAGATCGCGCGGATGACGCTGCTGAAGCTGATCGAGGACGGCCGCATCCACCCGACGCGCATCGAGGAGATGTACTACCTCTCGAAGGCGGAGCTCGACGAGCACGTCCGGCAGGCGGGGGAGCAGGCGGTGTTCGAGGCGAACTGCGGCGAGCTGCACGAGGAGCTCGTGAAGATCCTCGGCCGGCTTCGCTACCGCACGAGCTACGGCCAGAACGTGCTCAAGCACACGCTCGAAGTCGTCTCAGCTGGCGGGGATCATGGCCGCCGAGGTCGAGGCGTCGGTGAAGACGGCGAAGCGTGCTGCGCTGCTCCACGATCTCGGCAAGGCGATGACGCACGAGGTCGAGGGGTCGCACGCGCAGATCTCGACGCAGCTGGCGCGCCGCTACGGCGAGGGCCCGGCCGTCTGCCACGCGATCGAGGCGCACCACTACGAGGTGCAGCCGCAGACGGTCGAGGCGGTGCTGCTGATCGCCGCCGACGCGATCTCGGCCTCCGCCCCGGCGCGCGCGGCGAGAGCCTCGAGCACTACGTCAAGCGCCTCGAGTCGCTCGAGCAGCTCGCGGCTGCGCATCCAGGGCGTGGAGAAGGTCTACGCACTGCAGGCCGGGCGGGAGATCCGCGTGCTCGTCAAGCCGCACGAGATCGACGACGACGGCGCCGTGCTGCTCTCGCACGAGATCGCCCGCGAGATCGAGGACCACCTCGAGTATCCGGGCCAGATCAAGGTGACGGTGATCCGCGAGAGCCGTGCGATCGACGTCGCCGCCAACAAGACGATGGCCGAGCGCCAGCGCGTCGACGCTGCGTAGTACCGTTCCGCGCGTGGCATCCGAAGACCTGACGATCGTCGACAATCGCACCGGCAGCGAATACACGCTGCCGATCGTCGACGGGACGATTCGCGCGACCGATCTGCGGCAGATCGATGGCCTGATGGCGTACGACCCGGCGTATCTGAACACCGCGTCGTGCCGGAGCGCAATCACGTACATCGACGGCGACGCGGGCATCCTTCGCTACCGCGGCTACCCGATCGAGCAACTCGCTGAGGAGGCGACCTTCCTCGAGACCGCGTACCTCCTGCTCGAGGGCGAGCTTCCGCCGCCCGACCAGCTCGCGCGCTGGGAGACGGACGTCCGCAACCACACCTACGTGCACACGAACTACATGAAGTTCCTCGAGGGATTCCGCTACGACGCGCACCCGATGGGGATGCTGCTCGGTGCGGTCGGCGCACTTTCGACGTTCTACCCGGACGCGAAGAACATCAGCGATCCCCAGAACCGGTACCTGCAGAGGGTGCGGTTGATTGCGAAGCTGCCGACGATCGCCGCCTTCGTCTTCCGGCATTCGCGCGGGCTGCCGTACGTCTTCCCGCGGAACGATCTCGACTACATCGGCAATTTCGTCAACATGACCTTCGAGATCGGCGGCCGGCACGAGGCGAACCCCGTGCTGCAGCGAGCGCTCGAGATCTTGCTGATCCTGCACGCCGACCACGAGCAGAACTGCTCGACTAGCGCGGTTCGTGGCGTCGGCTCGTCGCACGTCGATCCGTTCTCCGCCGTCTCGTCGGGAATCGCCGCGCTCTACGGGCCGCTACACGGCGGCGCCAACGAAGCCGTGCTGCGGATGCTCGATGAGATCGGCGAGACGAAGAACGTCCCCGCCTTCATCGAGAGCGTCAAGGGCGGCGGCGGCCGGCTGATGGGCTTTGGCCACCGCGTCTACAAGAGCTACGACCCGCGGGCGACGCTGATCAAGAAGGTGGCCGACCAGGTCTTCGAGCAGACGGGCCTGAACCCGAAGCTGGAGATCGCGCTCGAGCTGGAGCGGATCGCGCTCGAAGACGACTACTTCGTCTCGCGGAAGCTCTATCCGAACGTCGACTTCTACTCCGGCCTGATCTACCAGGCGATGGGCTACCCGACCGACTACTTCACCGTGCTCTTCGCGCTCGGACGCCTCCCAGGCTGGATCGCGCAGTGGGAGGAACTCCTCGAGGACCCGGAGCAGAAGATCTCGCGGCCGCGCCAGGTCTACATCGGCGAGCCCGAGCGTCCGTTCGTGCCGATGGCCGACCGTTAGTTCGCCGATGGCTGCCGTGATCAGGCCGTACTCCTCCGCGGAGTTGAGCGAGGTGCTCCGGCTGTTCTGGGAGTCCTCCGACTCGTGGCCCGGCACCGACGCGTCGATGCGGCTGCTGCTCGACGCGAACGCCGTCTGTCTGGTCGCGGAGGACCAGGGGCGCATGGTCGGGTGCGGGCTCGGCGTGGTGGCCGCCGGTGTCGGCTGGGTCTGTCGCATCGACGCGGCCGACGGTGCGGTCCGTCTTGCGCTGCTCGACGCGCTCGACGGCGCCTTCACGGAAGCAGGCGCACGGCTGGTTGCTGCGGTCTCGACGGACGGCGACGCGTTCGTCGAGCGCGGGTTCCGGGCGACCGGGGCTGCGCTGTTCGATCGCGAGCTCACGCAGCTCGCCACGCCGCCGGCGCTCGAGGCCGTCGGCGGGCGCACGATTCCCGTGGGGCTCTGGGACGAGCTGAAGGGGATGGACGAGGCGAAGGAGATCATCGAGCGGCGCGTCATCCTGCCGCTGGCGGAACCCGAGCTGGCCGCGCGTCACGCCGTGGAGCAACCGAAGGCGATCGTTCTCTTTGGGCCGCCGGGAACCGGAAAGACGACGTTCGCGAAAGGCATTGCCTCTCGTCTGGGCTGGCCGTTCGTCGAGATCCAGCCGTCCGAGATCGGCGCCGAGGGCGCGGAGCGGCAGGCGAAGCTGCTGGCCGAGACGTTCGACCGGCTGCTCGAGCTACCGGAAGCGGTCGTCTTCGTCGACGAGGTCGAGGACATCGCGTCGATTCGCCACGAGGAACGTCGTGTCAGCCCGAACATCACGAATGAGTTCCTGAAGCAGATCCCGCGAATGAGAGAGTCGCCGCACCATCTGCTGGTGTGCGCCACGAACTCGGTCGGGATGCTCGACCCGGCGTTTCTGCGCCCGGGCCGCTTCGACTACGTGCTGCCGGTGGGCCCGCCGAACGACGAGGCACGTGCTGCGATCTGGTCGCGTTACGTCGACGAGATCACGGACGAACCGGTGGTCGTCGACGTGCTCGTCGAGGCGAGCCCGCTGTTCACGCCCGCAGACATCGAGTGGGCGGCGCGCAAAGCCGCCCAGCGCGCGTTCGAACGTGAGCATTTCGCCGGCAACGGCTCGCGTGCGACAACGGACGACTTCCTCGCAGCAATCGCTGTCACCCGCGCGACCCTGACACCGGAGATGGTCGAAGAGTTCGTCGCGGACACCGAGCGGTTCGCCCGGACCTGACCGCAGCGGCTCGCGGACGCCGAACCCGGTGTCCGACACCGGCCGTGTCCGAAGTGCGGTGAGCTGAGCAGAGGTTTCACGCTTAAGTCATTACTACTTGAATACAACATTATCGATATAACTTCATTCTCGCCAAAAGGAAATGACTGTATTTTAAAATCATAGGCAGGGTATTTTGGCATTATTGATTTAACTATTTTTGAAATACATTCAATTGATATTCCTTTGTTAACAGGTATCCCAACTATGTTTTTATGTTTTTGCTTAACTCCAATCAAGACAGTACCATAACCATTATTTAAGACTGCCGATGATGCCATTTTTGGGAGAGAACAATTGTTATCTATATCGAAATTTTCAAGCAGTATAGTTGACGGGTCATCAATGAACTGCCTAATAATATTTACAATTTCAGGACGTTCGGTTGGGCTTACGCATTCGTTTGGGTTTCTAATAGCATTTTCGGCAGTGATTTAAAACTTCTATCGTCCAATTTCACATAAGTTATACTTTTACCAACAACATCATCTCCACCATGATAGTCTGAGCTTTGTATAAACGCCAAAGGCTCATCTCTTTTATAATCTTTTTGTTGTAATAATGATAAGATCGTATCTTTTATGGATTGACTATTAAATTGAATCGCATTCAAATATTTTGATTTTAGAATTGAAGTTCTATATTTACCACTAAGCTCTTTAAATATGCCTTTGTCTCTGTCAACATGAGCAGCTATTGTTATTGAATTATAACCATTGGCAATTTTAAGCAAATCAATCACATCAACACTTGATATTTCGGTTACGTCTTCTTTACCTTGATTTTCTTTTGGATAACCATGTTGCTCAAAGTATATGTCACATCAAGATCCGAGTTGTTGTCGAACACCAATATAATATGTATACCCGGTTTTGCTTCGAATTCAACACCCGGTAATATAAGGACTTCGTTGAACAGTTGGTAATCTAATTTAGCCTTATAAAGAGCATTTTCAATTTCAGGGTAATCTTTTGCTAATTGCGATATAGTTATTATTGTTTGGCCTCGTCAGCAAAATTCGTTATTACACATAGGCTCAGGCAAGTCGCCAAGTGTATGATATAAGGCCACTTGCAGACATTTTATCGATTTGAAACCGTACGCTTTTCTGATAGTCAGTTTTGCTTTGAGGTTCATGCCCTCTACAGCACCGCTTGAAAGTCGGCCTTTTGCCTTGAACCAGTTCAGAATCATCGGTTTGTGGTTGCGTAACATCTTGGCGACCTTTTTCATCGGCTCCAGGTCAGTTTGCAATGTTCTGGTCACCCAGTTTTCCAGAAACTTGTCAGCGAAGTCATAACGCTTGTAGCACCAGAAGCGCTGAAAATCCTCACGCAGCAGATATGCTTTGATCGATGAGAGATTGAGTTTGAGCAAATCTCCCAGGCGTGAAGTCTGCTTTTCTGACAGGTTTTCTGGCCGCTTCAGGAGGAGCCAGCGTCCTTTTTCAAGGACATTTTCCTGTTTAGCGGTTTTGAACTCCTTGACCTCTATGCGGCGGACTTCGTCAATCGCCTCATTGAACTTCCGCATGATATGAAAGCGGTCGAGAATATTCAAAGCATTAGGCGCCTTCCTGGCAATCACCTTGAGATACGGCGCCCACATGTCACTGCAGACATATTTCAGTTTGGCACTGCGTTCTTTACCAAATTCACGGAAGAAGCCCAGCAACGTTTTAACCCGGCGTTCAGGGCCACACCATAGAAGACGCCTTGCATCTGCATTGAGCTGGTAAACCATGGTCAGATACTTGTGACCTTTGAAAACGGCAATCTCATCAACACCAATCTCGGTGACACCGTCAAGGACTCTGTTCGCCAAACCATATTCGACAACGTATTGGACAGCTCGGAACACACTGTCCCAGCTTGTCTTGAAAATATCGGCAGTCTCCTTCCAGGAAAGACGCCGTGCCCAACGGGCCAGATAAACCTGATAAGAAATAGTCATCCGCTCCTTGCCATACGCCCATGGCATCATCTCAACCTTGATGCCGCACTCCGGGCATTTCACCCGGCGAGGAGAATAACGGAAGAACAACTTGAACGCCAATAACGGGACATACTCAAACAGGCGCACAGGCAAAAGATCATGAACATTACATCGACGCCCACAAATGCTGCATTCAGGCTTACCGTTCTTGCGTGGATTGATATCTATTACCAGTGCTTCGTAGCCATTTATCGAAGCAAATTCGGCGTTGCCGAACACAAAGGACTTGAAGTGTTCAATTTTGTTCAGTACTGTCTTTATGAGCATTGCTTTTCTTTCGCTGGATTTGATCGTTTCTCGCAAAAACAATCATACCCGCACAAAGGGGAGCAATGCTCTTGTTTTTAATGGACCGCTAATCCAAATTCAGCGGAAGAGGCATTGTTTGTTCGATATCAGCTTTTATTTGTAATAATTTTCTATATCCCTTTATTGTGTTGTGATCAGTTATAGATATTATTGAAATATTTTTTTCTTTATATCTTCTAAGAATATTCAAATATTCTTCATCTGTCTTTGGCCCTTTATAACAAGACGAAGCTGGTGTGTGAACATGCAAATCAACTCCAATATAACTATTCTCACTTGTTATATCCTTTATCATGTACCCTCCCCAAATGATTCATAACAAAAGCGGCCACATCGGGCGCCCTTTCAAATCATCTACTTCAAATTCTTCTTTATCCTCTCCACCGCCTCAATCACATTCTCGCGATGGCCGAAGGCCGACAACCGGAAGTACCCTTCCCCGCTCGGGCCGAAACCGGTGCCCGGCGTCCCGACCACGTTGCATTCGTTGAGGGATTTGTCGAAGAAAGAAAAGATCACGTTAGCGCCCGCCGCAACAGTATGAGATAGCTCATAAAAAGTCAACTAACCATCCGTCACGCAGGATCATTTCAACGACACCCACGGCTCCTGCTCCAGAAAGCTCCCCTCGATGTTCGCCTCCATCTCCAGGAACCGCTGAAAGGGGATGGTGAAGCTCACCACGTCCTTCCCCACCTGGGCACGCAGGCACTGCCGCGCGGAGAGGTCCATGAGCCCCACTGTGCAGCGGGGGTGCGCCGAGCTGGCCTCCGGGTAGGAGAAGATGCCGATGGCATGGCACCCTGCCGCAAAGGGAATGGCCACGTTCTCAAGGCCGGGGCGGTCGTAGTTGGCCAGCACCGTCAGGGCCGACAACTGGTCGGGGGTGACGAAAAGGTGACCGACTCCGGCTGCTTCGTGGCCGGGTCGATGTTGCCGAGGGGGACAAAGGCGACGTACTTCGTGGGAATATCGGTTATGGGCAGCGCATCGATAAATGCCCGGACCAGCTCGGGGCTCTTCTTGAAGCGCTCGCCGTGGAGGAAGTGGTGCACTAACTCCGGCCGCGCGCCGCCGGCCCGCATCCCCTCACCGATCCTGCGCCCCTGCTCCGAACCCTCGTTGCCGCTGGAGAGGAAGTTGCAAAACCCCTCCTCCCCGCCGGGGAACTTCGTGTAGGTGTTGCCGAACCCGAGCCCGATGCCGCCGCCGAAGCAGCCGTAGGTTTCCCGGTCGAACACGGCGGTTCGTCCCTTGGTGGCGGCAGCGCCGAACATGCTCAGGACACACCCCCATTTCCCCGGCTCGAACTGGATCGCTCCCTCAGGCTTCTCGTCGGTCAGGATCAGGGCCACCGGCTCTATCCCGAGGTTGATGGCCACTGCAATGGCGCTTTTCATGGTTTTCACCTCCTTAGCAACACTTTTCTCCGGAATTCCTGGGACAGTTTATTCTAATTCCCTCCCCTACTTCCTTGAGCTTGTAAAAGCTAATGACCTATTCCAGCACCCACGTCCCTTTGCTCTTGATCTCGCGATACATGGCATCCGGCGCAGATGTCGATACCACCCGGCCACGAAACAAAACCATCCGCTGTAATCCCGTAACTCCTTGAAAAAAAATCCGGATCGCTCAGCAGATATTCCAAAAACCCCGTACAGGTGCGTCGGGAGAATCTTCACCTTTCCGCTTAAACCGTCGGCAAACGTCACGGCAAACTCAAGCGTTCCAAAAGCCTTAGCTTCTAACGATATCCCTGTACATACATTACCTCCCGTCCCCACAATCCCGGGAAAGCCTTACTTAGACATCAATCCCAATACAACCTGCCTGACCTCTTCCGCCAGTTTCACCGCCTGCCGTGCAACCTCTTTATCGGCAGACTCGCCCGGATAACGGTACTCGACAGCATAGGCATTCAACACCGCCAAGGTAGAGCGCAACAACTCAAGCCCCGGAGTGGCGATCTTTCAGCAAATCCAGCAACAACGAGAGATTGTGGGTTTTGCCGAACGGGGTTTCCGCCTACTGCAACAGCAGCCTTCAGATATTTTTCGGCGCACTGCTGGGCATGGAAACAGGCCGCATCGTAGTTTGGCAAAGTACGGGCACGCAACTCGCGCCAGCGCCGTTGTCAAATCACCTTCCGCCTTATTGATCCACTCAGTGGTGAGGGGCTGCATACAGCTCTTTTCCCTTGGTCATAATTTCCCGCAGGAAAAAATCGTTCAGAGCCAGCCGCTTCCCTGATCTGGCGGGATGAGCGGACAACGAGTTCGACCGGCAGGACAGGCTTCAGACGTGTGATGATATCGGCAGCAACCCGCACTCCCGACACATCCTCAGACATGACAACCAGCAGGTCAATATCAGACTCCGCCCCGGCACTGCCAGTGGCATACGACCCGAACAGGATCACCTTTTCAGGCAAAAATTCGCGGGCCATATCAGCCACAAAATCCTGTATATCCCTTAACGCTACGACGCCCATACAATATCTCCTGTAACGGTCATACCATAAAAAAAGGGCGCTGCAATCAGCGCCCTTCGTTCAATTTATTTGAGGTTTTTCTTGATGCGTCTCCACCGCCTCAATCACATTCTCGCGATGGCCGAAGGCCGACAACCGGAAGTACCCTTCGCCGCTCGGGCCGAAGCCGCTGCCCGGCGTCCCGACCACGTTGCATTCGTTCAGCAGCTTGTCGAAGAACTCCCAGCTGGTCATGTTGCCCGGGGTCTTGAGCCAGATGTACGGGGCATCCACGCCGCCGAAGATCGTCACGCCTGCTTCCGTGAGCCCTTCACGGATGATGCGGGCGTTCTCCATGTAATAGTCGATGATCTCCTTGGTCTGCTTCCACCCCTCGTCGGAGTAGACCGCGGCGGCGGCGCGCTGGACCGGGTAGGAGGCGCCGTTGAACTTGGTGGTGGTGCGGCGGAGCCAGAGCTTGTTGAAGCTGTACTTCTCGCCGGTGGTCGTGGTGCCCATCACCTCTTCCGGCACGACCACCAGGCCGCAGCGGACGCCGGTGAAGCCGGCGGTCTTGGAGAACGAGCGGAACTCGATCGCGCACTTCTTGGCCCCTTCGATCTCGTAGATCGAGTGCGGGATGGAGGGGTCGGTGATGAACGCCTCGTAGGCGGCGTCGAAGAAGATCACCGCGTCGTTGGCGTTGGCGTAATCGACCCACTTCTTCAGCTCGCCCTTGCGAGGCCACGGTGCCGGTCGGGTTGTTGGGGAAGCAGAGATAGATGATGTCGACCTTGCCGGTCGGGAGGGCCGGGATGAAGCTGTTGGCCTCGTTGCACGGCATGTAGACGATGTTCTGGTAGTACCCCTTCTCGTCGGCCTCGCCGGTGCGGCCGATCATCACGTTGGTGTCGTTGTAGACCGGATAGACCGGGTCGCCGATGGCGACGACGTTGTCCAGGGCGAAGATGTCGAGGATGTTGGCGCAGTCGCACTTGGAGCCGTCGGAGATGAACATCTCCTCGGTCTTCAGGGAGACGCCGAGCGGGTTGTAGGATTTCTCGATGATCGCGTTGATCAGCCAGTCATACCCCTGCTCCGGGCCGTAGCCGGCGAACTGGTCGGTGGTGCCCAGATCGTCCACGGCGTCGTGGAAGGCCTTCAGCACGGCCGGTGCCAGCGGGCGGGTTACGTCGCCGATGCCCAGGCGGATGACCTTGGCGGCCGGGTTGGCCTCGGCAAAGGCGCGCACGCGGCGGCCGATTTCGGGGAACAGGTATCCTGCTTTCAGTTTCAGATAGTTGTCGTTGATTTTTGCCACAAATTTCCTCCTGCGTATTAGTGGTGCTTCGGTATGATGAATCGTTCCTGTCAGGTCCGGTAAATTATTGCTGTTTGCTCCGTTTTTCGATGTACATCCGTTGATCCGCCAGCTTGATAGCCTCCATGAGTCCGTCCGGCGCTGCGGTTGTAGCGCTGCCGAACGAGACGGAGAGCGGAAAGCCGGTGACCGGCGGCTCCAGTTTGTCAACGGCCAGCCTGAGCCGCTCCAG
>CAWJZZ010000009.1:0-221363 GCA_963847475.1 uncultured Actinomycetes bacterium
TTTCCCTCCTCGTCGGCGTTGCTGGCCGACCGGCTCGGGATGCCTGACGCCGCTGCGTACGACCTGTCCGCCGGCTGCACCGGCTTCGTCTACGCGATCGTCCAGGCCCACGCAATGCTCGCTGCGGGTCTGGCGAAGCGGGCGCTGGTCGTCGGCGGTGACGTGCTCTCGAAGATCCTCGACTGGAGCGACCGCTCGACGGTGGTGCTGTTCGGTGACGGCGCGGGCGCCGTCGTGATGGAGACGGTCGGCGAAGGCGGGTTCCTCGGTTTCGAGCTCGGCGCGGATGGCGGCGGCGGCGCCAACCTGTGGCTTCCCGGCAGCGGTTCACGCCGTTTCGACGAACCCAGCAAGTACGTCAAGATGAACGGCCGCGAGGTCTTCAAGTTCGCCACTCGCGTCATGGTCAGCTCTGCCGACGCCGTTCTCGGCGAGTGCGGTCTGGCAATCGGTGACGTCGACGTCTACGTTCCGCACCAGGCCAATGTCCGGATCATCGATCACGCTGTGCGCAAATTGGGGGTCCCGGAGGAGAAGGACCGTGGTGAACGTCGATCGGTATGGAAACACGTCTTCTGGCTCGATTCCGCTCGCGCTGGCCGACGCGGCCGACGACGGTCGCCTGAAACCGGGCAAGCTGGTGCTCTTGACGGGCATGGGCGCAGGCCTCACGTGGGGCTCCGCGTTGATCAGATGGACACACGAGACGACTGGAGCGCTGCAATGAGCACGATCGCCTTCATGTTCCCTGGACAGGGATCGTTCGAGGCAGGGATGGGCAAGGACGTGGCCGAGGCGGTGCCGGAAGCGATGGCCGTCTACGACGCCGGATCGGAGTCCTCAGGGATGGACCTGAAGGCGCTCTGTTTCGACTCGCCGGTCGAGGCGCTCGTCGAGACCGAGGTGCAGCAGCCTGCCCTGGTCGCGACGTCGCTCGCCCTTGACGCGGCGCTCCGCTCGCGCGGCATCGCGCCTGGCTTCGTCGTTGGCCACTCCGTCGGCGAGTTCGCGGCGCTCGGCTCCGCGCAGTCGATCTCCGTGCGCGACGCGATCGCGATCGTCCGCCACCGCGGGCTCGCGATGGCCGCCGCTGCGAAGGAGCATCCCGGCTCGATGGCGGCGATCCTCGGTCTTGCCGACGAGGCGGTCGAGAACCTCTGCAACAAGATCTCCGGGGTCTGGCCGGCGAACTACAACTGCCCCGGACAGCTGGTGATCTCCGGCGAGACGCTCTCGGTCGACGAGGCGTGCGCGGAGGCCGAGCGAGAGGGCGCGCGGCGCGCGGTGCGCCTGCGGGTCTCCGGGGCCTTCCACTCCCCGCTCGTCGCGCGTGCCGGCGACGTCCTGCGCCCGGCGATCGAAAAGGTGCACCTCGCCGAGGGCCGCTCGGCGTTCATGTCGACGGTGACCGCCAAGCTCGAGGACGCGCAGCGGTATCGCGAGCTGTTGATCGAGCAGCTGACGGCTCCGGTCAAGTTCACGCAGTCGGCACGTGCGTTGATCAACCACGGCGTCACCACCTTCGTGGAGGTGGGGCCGGGCAACGTGCTGAGCGGTTTACTGAAGAGGATCGACCGCAGCGTTCGTGTCTTCTCCGTCCGGGACCTCGAATCGCTCGACGCGGCTACCAGGGCGCTTGGCTGACGAGCCGACGTTCGCGTCCCTCGCAGGCAGGCTTGCGCTCGTCACCGGCGCCTCGAAGGGCATCGGGCTTGCGATCGCCGAGGAGCTTGCCCGGGCCGGGGCCGAGGTCGTCGTCGGCTACCGCTCCGGACAGGTCGAGGCCGAGGAGCTCGCGGCTCGGATCGGCGGCCGTGCGGTGCAGGCCGATGTCTCGACGCCCGAGGGCGCCACGGCAGCTGGTCGACGAGGCCGGCGACGTCGACGTGCTCGTCAACAACGCCGGCCTGACGCGCGACGGTCTGCTTGCGCGGATGTCCGACGACGACTGGCGCGCTCGTGATCGAGACGAACCTCAGCTCGGTCTTCTACACCTGCCGCGCCGTGACGCGGCCGATGATGAAGAAGCGCTCGGGGTCGATCGTCAACATCAGCTCGATCGTCGGTGTGCACGGCAACTGGGGGCAGACGAACTACGCCGCGTCGAAGGCCGGGATCATCGGCTTCACGAAATCGCTCGCCCGCGAGCTCGGCTCGCGCAACATCAGGGCGAACGTCGTCGCGCCCGGCTACGTCAAGACCCAGCTGACCGACGTGCTCCCGGAGGAGGCGACGAAAGCGATGGTCGACGCGACGCCGCTCGGCCGCGTCGCCGAGCCGCACGAGATCGCAGGCGCGGTACGCTTCCTGGCCTCGGACGAGGCGTCGTTCATCACCGGCGACGTGCTCCTCGTCGACGGCGGGCTGGGGATGTGACGGATACCAACGGACACAGGCGGGTTGTGGTCACGGGCCTCGGCATGGTCAGCCCGCTCGGCAACGACGTGCCGACGTCGTGGTCGCGGCTACTGGCCGGCGAGGCCGGCGCCGCGCCGATCACCGCGTTCGACCACTCCGCCTACAACGTCCATTTCGCGTGCGAGCTGAAGGATTTCGACCCGACGGTCTGGATCGACCGCAAGGCGGCGCGCCGCATGGACCGCTTCGCGCAGATGATCCTCTCCGCAGCGCGCCAGGCCGAGGTCGACTCGGGCGTCGACATCGGCGCCGAGCCGGACCGGTTCGGTGCGTCGATCGCGACCGGCATCGGCGGATTGCAGAGCTATCAGGAGTGCTACCACGTGCTGCTGACGCGCGGGCCTGACCGCGTCAGCCCGTTCTCGATTCCCTCGATCATCCCGAACATGGGCGCAGGTTGGGTCTCGATCGAGCTCGGGACGAAGGGGCCGCTGATGAGCGAGTGCACGGCCTGCGCCGCGTCGAACATGGCGATCGGCGATGCGATGGACGAGATCAAGCTTGGTCGGGCCGACGTCATGTTCGCGGGCGGGACAGAGGCGCCGATCACCGAGGTCGGGATCGCCGGCTTCGATGCGATGCGCGCCCTCTCGCGGCGGAACGACGATCCGGCGCGTGCATCGAGACCGTTCGACAAGGGGCGAGACGGGCTTGTGATGGGCGAGGCGGCAGCGGTGGTCGTCCTCGAGGAGCGCGAGCGGGCGATCGCCCGCGGCGCGCGTATCTACGCCGAGCTCGTCGGCTACGGCATCTCCTCCGACGCCTCGCACATGACCGAGCCGGACCCGACCGGCGAGAATCCGGCGCGCGCGATGACGATGGCGCTCGCCTCGGGAGACGTCGCGCCTGAATCGGTGGGCTACGTGAACGCGCACGCGACGTCGACGCCGCTCGGCGATTCGGCCGAGACGCGCGTGATCAAGCTTGCGTTCGGTGAGCAGCACGCGACCACGAAGCTGGCGGTCTCGTCGACGAAAGGCGCAACCGGTCACTGCTTCGGCGCCGCCGGTGCTGTCGAGGCGGTCTTCACGGTGCTGGCGCTCGTCGATCGGAAGGCACCGCCGACGATCAACTACGAGGTCGAGGATCCAGCCTGCGACCTCGACTACGTCCCGAACGTCGCCCGCGACCTGCCCGATCTGGACGTCGCCGTCTCGAACTCGTTCGGCTTCGGCGGGCACAACGCGTCGATCGTGTTCCGTCGCGACAGCGGCGACTAGCACCGCGCCTCGCTTTCGCGCCTCTCTCTACGCCGGTCCGGACACGTCCGGTGTCAGACACGGATCGAGAAGAGTGACGCCTGTGCAACGAAAGTGTCACGGCGGCGGCGAGAGGAGCTGGCGCACCCCGTAGCGAATGACGCGACCGATGAGTGGTCGTGTCACGAGCGTTGCCGTCCGCGGCGACGCCTACCGTCGCACCATGCGCCTCGTCGAGGTGGGTGGTCGCCTGATCGAGCTGCACATACGCCGCTCGCCGCGCGTGCGCTGGCACCGGATCAGCTTCCGCGCGGGTGAGCCGCCCGAGCTCGCAGTGCGGCCCCGTGCCTCCGAGGCCGAGATCCTTGCCGCGATCGAGTACCACGCGCCTTGGCTCGAGCGTCAGCTCGCGAACGCCCCGGAGGCGCAACTCGGGCTCGAGCGGCTGACGCTGACGGAGGCACAAGGCAGGCGCGAGGCGACCGCCCGCATCTCGTTGCTCGCACAGTCGGAGGCAATCGCGCTCGGCGTCCGCTACGCGCGGATCACGCTGCGCGACCAGCGGAGCCGCTGGGGCTCGTGCTCGACCAAGCGCACCCTCAGCTTCAACTGGCGGCTCGTGCTCGCACCCCACGACGTGCTCGACTACGTCGTCGTCCACGAGGTCTGCCATCTCGCCGAGCTGCACCACGGCCCCGCGTTCTGGGCGCTGGTCGCGAAGCGACGCCCGGGGTACGCCGAGTCGAAGCGCTGGCTCGACGAACACGGCTGGGAGATCCTCGCCTACCGCCCGCCGGAACAGGTCGCCGCGTAAGCTCCAGCGCATGGAGCGGTGGGCGACGTTCGACTGCTACGGCACGTTGATCGACTGGAACAACGGCATTCGTGCCGAGCTCGCCCGCGTCTTCGGCGACGAGCGCGCCGACGAGCTCGTCGACAACTACCACGAGATCGAGCCGGAGGTGCAGAGCGACGCGACCCTGAGCTACCGCCAGGTGCTGACCGACACGATGCGCCGCCTCGGCGCACCTGCGGGCGAGGAGCATGGGCTCGCCGAGGCGCTTCCCGGCTGGCGGGCCTTTCCGGAGGTGCACGGTGCGCTCGAGGAGGCCCGCAAACGCGGTTGGAAGCTGGGCGTCCTCTCGAACACCGACGACGATTACATCGCCGCGTCGCAGGTACAGATCGGGATCACCTTCGACGAGGTGATCGTCGCGCAGGAGATCGGCTCGTACAAGCCGGCGCCTCGACACTGGGAGGAGTTCTTCGCACGCACGCGGGCGCCGAAGGAAGGGCACGTGCACGTCGGCGCGTCGCTCTTCCACGATGTCGTCCCGGCGACCGCTTTGGGCCTGCGCAGCGTGTGGGTCAACCGGCTCGGCGAGACCGCTCCCGACGACGCGCGTCCGACCCGTGAGTTGACGGATCTGTTCGCGCTGCCGGAGACGCTCGATGAGCTCGTCGTCCCTTAGACGACTTCGCGCCGACGACGCCGAACGGGTCGCAGCGCTCTTCGGCGAGGCGTTCGGCTCCGAGCGAGCCGTCGACGCGGAGGAGATTCGCTCGTGGCTTCGCAACGAGGAGCTTCAGCCGGACTGGCTGCGGGTCCTGGAACGGGATGGAACCGTCATCGGCTACGGCGACATCTGGCCCCAGGAGCGCGAGCTCACCCTCGACGTCGCCGCGCCGGGCAGCTGGGAGCCCTTCTTCGAGTGGGCCGAAGCCGCCGGCCGTGAGCGTGGTCTGCCGCGCGTTTGCGTCAACGTCCCCGCCGGGCACGAGGTCGCAGCGCTCGCCGAGGCGCGCGGCTACTGGCTGTGGCGCTCGTCGTTCACGATGCAGATCGACCTCGACGCCCGCCCGGCCGAACCGGCGCTGCCGGCCGGTCTGACGCTGCGAACCTACGAGACCGCCGATGCAGAGCTGGTGCGCGCCCAGCTCAACGCGGCGTTCGGTGACGACGCGTTCTGGCACGACATCTCGCCGTCCAACTTCCGTGAGTTCTACCTTCGTGCACGCGGGTTCGATCCGTCGCTCTGGCTCCTGGCCTTCGCCGGTCCCGAGCTCGTCGGCTCGGTGCTCGCCTATCCGGAGCGCGGCGGCGACGCGACGCTCGGTTGGGTGGGAACGCTCGGCGTTAGGAGCGAGTGGCGACGCCGAGGGCTCGGTGCCGCGCTGTTGCAGCGCGCCTTCGCCGCGCTCTACGACCGCGGGCTTCCGACGATCGGCCTCGGGGTCGACGCGGAGAACGCGACCGGCGCTCTCGGCCTGTACGAGCGAGCCGGGATGCGCAAGCTTCGCCAGTCCGACAACTGGGTGCTCGACCTGTGAGCGCGCTGCGCGCCCGCTGCCCTGACTGCCGCACGATGACCGCGGTGGCGATCGGCCCGGAGTACCAGTGCCATAGCTGTGGACGAGAGTTCGCTGCGGGGCTCGTCCGCGTGCCGAGGGCGTGGGGGGATGGCGGCGAGGCGATGGCCGACGCGGCCACGATGACGCTGCCGTGGCCGGCGGCCGCGTCGATCGACGAGCCGACACTCGACGCGCAGATCGCAAGGACCGCTCGGGAGCTGCCCGTTCGGCCGCTCATGCTCGGGGGCTGCTGCTGCGCACACGTCGGCGCGGTGCGCGAGCTCGCCCGTCGCCACGGGCGAGTCGGTGTCGTCTGGATCGACGCCCACGGTGATCTGAACACGCCCGAGACGTCTCCGTCCGGGAATCCATGGGGGATGCCGCTCCGGATGCTGATCGATGGTGGCGATGTCGTTCCGGGCGACGTCACCCTGCTCGGCGCCCGCGCCCTCGATCCCGCGGAGGAGGACTTCATCGCCGGGACCGGCATTCGGACCGAGCTCGGAGAGCTCCCGGAACACCTCTACGTCGCGCTCGACGGGGACGTTGCAGCGCCAGGCGAGCTCGACGTGTTCATGCCGGAGCCGGGCGGCTTCGCGCTGGAGCAGCTGGAGGCTCTGCTGGCGGGCCTGCCACGCCCAGCCGGAGCGGGTCTGACGGGTCTGCGCGCCTCGGCCCGCAACGAGCGGGCACTGCCGAGGCTCGCCCATGCGCTCGGTCTGTAACCCGGGCGCGGCAGGCCGGGTCTAAGCTCTACCCATGGCAGAGGCCCGGATCGACGTCCAGGTCGAGCACAAGCACGCTCCGCCCCCGTCCGAGAAGCAGCATCCGAACACCTGCCCCAGGTGCGGTTCGCACTTCCGCGATGACGAACTCGAGGCGACGCAGTGGGTGTGCTCGCACTGCGAGCACCACTTTCCGATGCGTGCGCGGGCGAGGATCGACTGGTACGCCGACCCCGGGACGTTCGTCGAGGAAGCGGCCGATGTGCGTTCCGACGATCCGCTCGAGTTCTTCGACCTGCGTCCGTATGCCGAGCGCCTCTCCGAGGCCGAGCTCAACACCGGCCTCAACGAGGCGATGGTGATCGGCCAGGCTGCGCTCGACGGTCATCAGATCGAGCTGGCGGTGATGGACTTCAGCTTCATGGGCGGCTCGATGGGGAGCGCGGTCGGTGAGAAGTTCTCGCGCGCCTGCGACTCTGCGATCGAACGAGGGGTGCCGCTCGTGTCGGTGACGAGCTCGGGCGGCGCGCGCATGCAGGAAGGGATCCTTTCGCTGATGCAGCTGCCGAAGACAGTTTGCGCGGTCGAGGATCTGCACGATGCCCGGCTGCCGATGCTGACCGTGATGGCGCATCCGACGACCGCAGGCGTGCTCGCATCGTTCGCATCGCTCGGCGACGTGACGATCGCCGAGCCCGGTGCGCTGATCGCCTTCACCGGGCCGAGGGTCGTGCAGCAGACGACGCGCGAGAAGCTGCCCGACGACTTCGGGCTGGCGGAGCAGAACCTACGCTTCGGGCATCTGGACGCGATCGTCCCGCGTGCCGGACAGCGCGAATATCTCGCGCGCGTGTTGAGGCTGTTCGCGTGAGCGAGAGGGACCAGGAGGTCAACCTGCGCCAGCGGCTCTCCGGGCTCTCCCGCCTGCCGTTGCTGCGGGGGACCCGGGTCGACGGGGAGGCCGATCGGCTCGAACGCCAGCTCGAGCGACTGAGGATCGACACGACCGACGAGGGGATCTGGCGTTCGGTCGAGCTCGCCCGCCACCAGGATCGTCCCTACACGCTCGACTACGTCGAGCGCCTGCTCGACGACTGGGTCGAGTTGCACGGCGACCGCGGCCGTGCCGACGACGGCGCGCTGGTAACCGGCATCGGGTCGCTCGACGGCAGGACGATCGTCCTCGCCGGCCACCAGAAGGGCCGCGACGTCAAGGAGCGGCTCGACCGGCAGTTCGGGATGGCCTACCCCGAGGGCTACCACAAGGCGATGCGCGTGATGGAGATCGCCGAGCGCTTCGGCTTCCCATTCGTCGCCCTCGTCGACACACCCGGCGCCTACCCGGGTGTCGCCGCCGAGCAGCACGGCCAGGGCGGCGCGATCGCGCGCTCGCAGGCCACGCTGGCCCGCATGACCGTCCCCACCGTGGCCTGCATCATCGGCGAGGGCGGCTCCGGGGGCGCGGTGGCGCTCGCCGTCACCGACCGCGTCCTGATGCAGGAGAACGCCATCTACTCGGTGATCACCCCCGAGGGCTGCGCAGCCATTCTCTGGCGGGACGCGGGTGAGGCAAAGCGTGCCGCCGCCGCGTTCAAGCCGGACGCGGCGCACTGCCTCTCGCTCGGCGTGATCGACACGATCGTGCCGGAGCCGGAGGGCGGTGCACAACTCGACCACGACGGCGCAGCGAGCCTGTTGAAAACCGCGCTCGGCGAGGCGCTGGCCGAGCTCGACGACACACCGGGCGAGGAGCTCAGGCAGCGTCGGCGGGCGAAGTTCCGCGGCATGGGCGTCTTCGCGTAGACGTTCCGGCGCTTTCCACACCGTCCACAGGGTTTTCAACCGGTGTGAGGACCGCTCAAAACAGCTGTGGATAACGACGACACACTGGGCGAGTACCGCCGCAAACGGAAACCCGGGCGAAGACGCCGGAGCCGTTTGCCGGCGGCGAGCCGGCACCGCCCCGATCTTCGTCGTCCAACGCCACGACGCGCGCCGGCTGCACTACGACTTCCGGCTCGAGGAGGACGGTGCGCTCGCCTCGTGGGCGGTGCCGAAGGGCGTGCCGCTCGAGCCGGGCGCCCGAGCGCTCGCGGTCCACGTCGAGGATCACCCGCTCGAGTACGCGAGCTTCGAGGGCGAGATCCCGGCCGGCCAGTACGGCGCCGGCTCGGTCGAGCTCTGGGACACCGGCACCTACGAGCTCGTCGAGCGCAAGCGGAGACGGCCAGCGCACCGTCGTGCTGCACGGCAAGCGGCTGCAGGGCACGTGGTCGCTGATTCCGGCGCATCTCGACGGCAAGGAGCAGAACTGGCTGTTGATCAAACGCCGCGACGGCGACGGCGAGCGCGCCGGCGCGGGAGTACAGCCCGATGCTCGCGACGCCGGCTGAGACCGTCCCGACGGCGGCGACTGGCGCTACGAGGTGAAGTTCGACGGCTATCGCGCGCTCGCCTACGTCCGCGGCGGGGACTGTCGGCTCGTCTCGCGGAACGGCAACGACCTCACCGAACGTTTCGCAGAGGTGGCGAAAGCGGTCGTCTCGGCGACGAAGTCGCCGAACGCCGTCCTCGACGGGGAGGTCGTGCCGGATCGATGCGAGCGGCCGGGTCAGCTTCTCCGAGCTGCAGCAGGGCAGCGGAGCGCTCGTCTTCTACGTGTTCGACCTGCTCGAGGTCGACGGCGAGCCGATCGTGGAAGCCCCGTTCGAGGAGCGAAAGGAGCGGCTGCGCAAGCTGCTGGACGCGCGCAACCGCACGGTCGCTGTTCTCCGACGACTTCGACGACGGTGCGGCGCTGTTCCAGGTTGCCCAGGAACGCGGCCTCGAAGGGAGTCGTCGCGAAGCGCTCCGGGAGCCCCTACCGGCCGGGCCGAAGGACGCGCGAGTGGCTGAAGGTCAAGGCGACGAACAACGACGAGTTCGTGATCGTCGGCTACACCCGCGGGGCGGGTCGACGCGAGGGGACGTTCGGCTCGCTCGTGCTCGGTGTGGTGGAGGACGGTGAGCTTCGCTACGTCGGCAACGTCGGCACCGGCTTCGACGACGCCGAGATCGCGCGGCTGCTTCGCGCGTTGCGGCCGCTCCACCGTCCCACGACGCCGCTCGCGGTCGAGCCGAAGCTGCCGCGCGTGCGCAAGGGAGACGTGCAGTGGGTCGAGCCGAAGCTGATCGCGCAGGTGCGCTACGGCGAGTGGACGCACGATCGCCACCTCCGGCACCCCTCGTATCTCGGCCTGCGCGACGACAAGGCACCGGAAGAGGTGGTCGCGCGACGACGTCGTCCGCCACGGCCGGCGCGAGCTCAAGCTGTCGAACCTCGAGAAGCTGTTCTGGCCGGACGAAGGGATCACGAAGGGCGATCTGCTCCGCTACTACCGCGAGCTCGCGCCGGTGCTCGTGCCGCACCTCACGCACAGGCCGTTCACGATGCGGCGCTACCCGGACGGCGCCTACGGGAAGGCGTTCTTCCAGAAGGACGCGCCGTCCCACATGCCGGACTGGATTCCTCGCTTTCGCGCGCGCGTCTCGGCCCGTGACGACGCGCGCACGAAGCGGTGGATCGAGTTTCCGGTGGTCGACGACGAGCTCGCGTTGCTGTGGATGGTCAACATGGGCTGCATCGACATGAATGCGTGGTACTCGCGCATCGACCGCCCCGACCGCCCCGACTTCGTCCTCTTCGATCTCGACCCGACACCAGAGGTGCCGTGGATTCAGACGGTCGAGGTCGCCCTGATCCTCAAGCAGCTGCTCGACACCCTGGCTCTCGAGTCGTTCCCGAAGACGTCCGGCGGCAAGGGCTTTCATGTGCTCGTCCCGCTCGACCGGCGCTCGACGTACGAGGACTCCCGCTCGTTCGCCGAGGTCGTTGCGGGAGCGATCGTCCGCGCTCACCCGAAGCTCGCGACGACAGAGTGGTCGAAGGCGCGCCGCCGCGGTGTCCTGATCGACGCGAATCAGAACGGCGAGGGGAAGACGATCGCCTCGGCGTACTCGGTCCGACCGCATCCGGGCGCGCCGGTCTCGACGCCGCTTCGCTGGGACGAGGTGAACGAGCGACTCGACCCGTCCGCCTACACGATGGACGCCGTGCGTGAGCGGGTGCATGTGCACGGCGATCTGTTCGCCGGAGTGCTCACGACGCGTCAGTCCCTCAGCAAGGCGCTCAGGTCACTGGCTTAGCCGGCCGCGTGCGCGCCGCCTCCTTCGCCACCGAGAGCTCCCGGCCGTCGATCACCGCGTAGCGCAGCGCGATCGCACTCAACTCGTCCGAGGCTTCCTTCGCAGCCTTGCCGAGCGTCGCGTCGAGCGTCGCCGGGTCGTCGACGTAGAGAAGTCTGCGTCCAGAACGTCGTCAGCACGATCGAGACCCACGGCATGAAGATCGCGTTCCGCTCCAGTGCCGCCGACGGACGCTGGACGAAGAACGCAGCGAAGATGCCGACGGTCAGACCCGCCAGGCCGATCGCCGCGACGGCCTGGCCGACGGTCGACGCTTCGAGGCCTTTCACGAAGGCGGCGATCACCGCGCCGAGACCGAAGACGAGCATTGCGAGATAGCCGACGAACACCGCACGGTAGGACCGGCGCAGGTACGCGGTCGTGCGGGCGAGCGTCCGGACATCGTCCTCGAGCACGGCAGCCGCGAGCTCCCGCAGCTCGAACGTCGTGCGAATTGGATCCCCGTGCCGCGGGCGGGGCAGCCTCATCACCATGGCCTGCCCTCCTGATCGCTTTGCCGCGCGAGCTTACGTCAGCCTGTGCACGCCGTCCACCGATCATGCCCCGAACAGGGGCTCGAGCCCGGCCAGCCCGTCGATCGCAACGGGCACGTCGGGCCGCCTGAACTCCTCGCGCGTCAGCAGCAGGTCGTGATGCACGAGCGGCGTACCGCGTGGGCTGACGGTCGATTGGCCTGTCTCGCGGTAGCCGAGCTTCCGCGACACGCCGAGCGAGGCCGGGTTCCCGGCCACTGCTCCTGACGCCGCTTCGACTCCGTTCAGCCCGTCGAAGAGCAGCGTCAGGATCGCCGCGCGCATCTCCGTGCCGAGGCCTTGCCCCTGCCACACCGCACCGAGCCAGCTGCCCGTCGACGCTCGTCGCGACGTCGCGAAGCCGTCCGCGTGGAGCGCCTGGACGCCGATCGGTCGCCCGTCTGCGAACGCGACGAGCTCGAGCCGCCAGCGGTCAGGCCGCCAGTCGCGCTGGGCGCTCCGGTGCCAGCCGAGAAAGCTCTCCTCGTCGAGCGAGTCGGTCCAGGCGAGGCTGAACGGCATGGCTGCGGGATCGTGGATCCCGGCTTCGGCGACCAGCTGAAGGTCGCGCAGCTCGGCGGTGGTGGCGAGCCGCAGCTCGAGCCGCGGCGTGCGCACACGCAGACCCGCGAGCGGGGTCGGTGCGCGGAGGAACAGATGCCGTTCGGCGATGATCTCGAACCCGAGCTTCGCGTACAGCGCTTTCGGCCAGTCGTCCGCGAGCGCCTCGAGGAAGACGAGATCGTGGTTCGCCCGCGCCTCGTCGAGCGCGTGCTGGACGACGAGCCGGCCAAAACCGCGACCACGGTATGCCTTCAGCGTGTTCACGTCCTCGATCTGTGCGGTCGCACCGTCGCTGCGCAGCTCGCAGTACGCGGCGACGCCCCCCTCGACCTCGATCGCGAAGTAACGGGCGCGTGCGACGGCACCGATCCGGTGCTTCGCTGCGAAGAGCTGCTCGGCGAGCTGTGGAGTGCCGTAGGTCTCGGCGAGCGTCACCCGGGTGTGCGGCTCGGCGAGCGCCTCGAGCGGAACCTCTCGAACGATGCCGGTGTCGACGCGCCGGTCAGGTTCCCGAACGTGCGGCATCACCACGTGCGTCGCTCGTGTCCAGCCGAGCCGCTCGAGGCCGTCCGCCAGGAGAGCGCCCTCACTCTCCGTCGCGATCCGGCGGTGCCAGAACGGCTCCATCAGCGCGTCCGCCTCCGCGGCGTGCCGTTCGGCGTCCGTCGGCGCGTCGACGCGGACGTAGTTCGCGTCGTAGACGTTCGCAAACGAATCGTTGAACACGCCGACGCCGTGCGCGAACGGGACCGTACGCTCGGCCGCGGCCTCCTCGATCGTCTGGCTGAAGCGGCGGATCCGCTCTCTCATCCGCCTATGTATGTCAGTGATCGGGCAGCTCTGCCAGCCTGCGCTCGAGCAGTCGCCGCTCCGGTCCCTCCGGGACGAGCGCGAGCGCGCGGCCATACGCCTCGCGCGCCTCGCCGAACCGGCCGACGCGTCGCAGCAGGTCGGCACGTGCGACATGGAAGTAGCGGTAGCCGTCGAGCGAGAGCCCATCGAGCGCGGCGAGACCGGCTGCCGGCGAGCCGGCCTCGGCGACGGCGACCGCCCGGTTCAGTTCGACGACAGGCGACCCTGTCAGGCGTGAGAGCTCGCCGTACAACGCTGCGATCTGCGCACGGTCGCGCGGCTCGTCGGTATGGAGCGCGGCGATCGCCGCCTGGACGATGTACGGACCGCGCCCCCGTGACGCGAGCGCGCGGTCCAGCTCGCGGCGTCCCTCGGCGATCTGGTCGCCGTCCCACAGCGCGCGGTCTTGCTCGTCGAGCACCACGAGCTCGCCCTGCGCGAACCGCGCGTCGCGGCGCGCGTCGTGCAACAACATCAATGCGAGCAGGCCGCGCGCCTCGGGCTCGTCGGGCATCAGCTCGGTCAGCGCCCGACCGAGCCGGATCGCCTCGGCGGCGAGGTCGACCCGGCCGCCGTAGCCCTCGTTGAAGATCAGGTAGACGACGGCGAGCACAGCCGCGAGCCGCTCCGGAAGCAGGTGGTCGGGCGGAACCCGAAACGGGATCCCCGCCGCCTTGATCTTCCGTTTGGCGCGGACGAGCCGCTGGGCCATCGTCGCCTCGGGTGTCAGGAACGCCTCCGCGATCTCGCCGGTCGAAAGTCCGCCGAGCGTTCGTAGCGTCAACGCGACCTGGGCCTCCAGCGCGAGGGCCGGATGGCAGCAGGTGAAGATCAGCTCGAGTCGTTCGTCGGGGAACCCGTTGTCGCCGAGCATCTCTGCGTCAGGCTCCGGGGCGACGACCAAGAGGTGCGCCTTGGCGGCGAAGATCCGCTCGCGGCGGATGCGGTCGATCGCCTTGTTCCGCGCGGTGGCGACCAGCCAGGCACCCGGATTGGTCGGCATCCCGGTCACGGGCCAGCGCTCCGCGGCGACGGCGAACGCCTCCTGTGCGGCCTCCTCGGCTCGGTCGAAATCGCCGAGGAAGCCGACCAGGGAGGCGACGACGCGCCCCCATTCGTCCCGGAAGACCTGCTCCGTCAGTGCTCCACCAGCGGTCGCACCTCGATCGCGCCGTGCCGCGCGGCCGGGATGCGCGCCGCGAATGCGATCGCGTCGTCGAGGTTGGCTGCCTCGAGCAGGTACAGCCCGCCGAGGACTTCCTTGGTCTCGGCGAACGGCCCGTCGGTTGTCAGCGTCTCGCCGTCGCGCTGGCGAACCGTGGTCGTGACGGCGGCCGGCTGAAGCTCGGCGCCGCCGAACACCCCGCCTCCTCGGAGAGCGCGAAGTACTCCTTGTAGATCGCCGCGCGTTCCTCGTCGGAGCGGCTCTCCCACTCGTCGTCGCTGCCGTAGATCAGGATTGCGTACTTCATGTCGAGCCTCCCTTGGACGTCTGTCGTGGAGACGACGAACGAGCCGAGCCGAAATCGACAAGGCGGGACAAGAATGTCAGCGCCCCGGCCTTGTCGAGGAACTCATTGAGATTGCCGCATTTCGGGCTCTGCACGCAGGACGGGCAACCTCCTGCGCACGGGCAGCCGCGCAGCAGCGCGGCCGTGTCGGCCACCCAGCCCTCGAACTGCTCGAACCCGCGCTCGGCGATCCCGATCCCGCCCGGATGGCCGTCGTAGATGAAGACGGTGGGTCGCCCCGTCTCCGGGTGGGCGTTCGTCGACAGCCCGCCGATGTCCCAGCGGTCGCACATCGCCCACAGCGGCAGCAGCGAGATCAACGCGTGCTCGGCCGCGTGCAGGGTCCCGAGCAGTGTCGGCAAGGAGTCGAGCCCGGCGAGCTGGTAGGCGTCCGGGAGGAACCAGAGCGCCTCGGTCCTGAACGTCGTCGGCTCGAGTGACAGCGGGACGAGCTCGATCCGCTCCTGCGAGCTGACTGTCCTGCGCTCGTAGGCAACGACCTGCTCGGTCACCTCGATCTCGCCGAAATGCAGCTCGAGGCCGAGCCGGAAACCGCTCGCGCGCGAGTCGACGATGCCCGTCATGGTCTCGTGCTTCACCTGCGTGTACCAGTCGCCGCGGAACGGCTCGACGACTGCGACCAGTGCGGTCTCGTCGAGCTCGCGGACGAGGAACGACTCGCCGAGGTGCAGGTAGATCGCGCCTTCGTGAACGGTCGAGTAGGCGCGCGCCCGCTCGACGAGACCGAGCACCGCCCCGGTTGTCGCGTCGACGATCGAGAAGGCGTCCGCGTCCGTCGACCGCAGCGGGATTCGCGCTGCTGGATGGTCGCGGCCGCCCCAGACGATTCCCGCCGCGGTGGCGCGGAGCTCCGGGTCGGCGGCTGCGAGAGCCAGGGCCTCCTGGCCGAGGACGTCCGCGTCCGTGTCCGTCAGCGGCGCCTCATAGGCAGCGCTCCTGACGTGGCCGAGCTGCACTCTGGGATTCGTGTGATCGAGGATCGCCGCCTCGACGCGGCGCCCCAGCAACTTGTCGGGTTCACGCATGAAGAACTGGTCGAGTCCGTCCTCGGTCGCGACGAGCGCGGCGAGGCCGTTGTCGCGTCGCCCCGCGCGACCCCATTGCTGCCGTAGCGATGCGACCGTGCCTGGAAAACCGACGGAGATCACGCAGTCGAGCAGGCCGATGTCGATCCCGAGCTCGAGGGCATTCGTTGCCGACACGCCTAGCAGCTCGCCGTCCTTCAGTCGACGCTCGATCTCGCGGCGTTGCGCGGGTGTGTAGCCGGCGCGGTACGGCGAGAGCCGGCTGTCGTCGCCGAGCCGCTCGGCCGTGAAGCGGTGGATCAGCTCCGCTGCCTTGCGGCTCTTCGCGAACGTCAAGGTGCGTAACCCGCGCTCGACGAACAGCGCCTGCAGCCGGGCGGCTTCGGACAACGCGGACGCCCGCAGGCCGAGCTCCGGGTCGAGCAGCGGCGGGTTCCAGAGCACGATCGTCCGCTCGGTGCGGCCGGCTCCGTCACCGCCGATCACGGTCACCGGTGCGCCGATCAGCGCCGTCCCGAGCTCGCCCGGGTTCGAGATCGTCGCCGACGCGAGCACGAAGCGCGGCTCGGCGCCGTAGATCCGCGCCGTCCGCCGGAGCCGGCGCAGCACGTTCGCCACATGCGAGCCGAAGACGCCGCGGTAGACGTGCGCCTCGTCGACCACGACGTAGCGCAGGTTGGCGAGGACGTCGCCCCAGCGGTCGTGATTGGGCAGGATCCCGACGTGGATCATGTCCGGGTTCGTCAGGATCGCGTTGGCCCAGCCCCGGATCTGCCGCCGGTGCTCGATCGGCGTGTCGCCGTCGTAGACGGCCGGCTTGAGACCGGGTAGGCCGTATCCGGCGAGCGTCTGGAACTGATCCTGGGCGAGCGCCTTCGTCGGGTAGAGGTACAGCGCCCGGGCATGCGCGTCGCGGGCGAGTGAATCCAGCACCGGCAGGTTGAACGCGAGTGTCTTACCCGATGCCGTGCCCGTGGTCACGATCAGGTGCTCGCCACGCCGGCTTGCCTCCCACGCCTCGACCTGGTGGGTGTAGAGCGCCGTGACACCGATCGCCTGCCGGACACGCTCGTCGACGTCGGCCGGGAGCGGCACGAGCCGAGCTTGCCGCTCCGGCTCCGTTCCGAGGTACGCGAGCTCCTCCCCTGCGAGCAGCGCGTCCAGCTGGAGGACGTCGACGCTCACAGCGTCTTCCGCGGATAGCAGAAGTTGACCAGCCACCTGCCGCGGACGTCGTGGAGTTCGCATGAGTACACCTGCTGGCCGGCACGGGCGCCGGCGGCGTTCTCGGTCGGCAGCACGAGCACGTCGTAGCCCAGAGTGCCCTTGTACTGGTACTTCAGGGTCAGGCCGAACGTGCGGTAGGCGTCCTTCGGGTAGGGCACGACGGGCAGGTCGCCGGCGAGCCAGTCGGCCCGCGACGTGCCTTGGCGCATCTGACGGGTCGTGAGCGGCCACGACGTCGCCAGCCGCCGCCGGGTCATCGCGCTCGGCACGAACACCGACAGCGTGTGCTCGGCCGCCGCTTTCTCGGCCGTGGTTGCTCGCACCGTCTTCGGGACGACATAGCGCTTCGCGGCTTTCGTCGTGTCGATCGGCGTCGAGGTCGTGTGGCCGGTGTTCGGCACGAACACGATCAGGGCGGCGACGCCCAGTACGGAGGCTCCGGCGAGCGACGCCCAGAGCAGCCGGACGCGCGCTCGATGCGAGGCGGGCAGCCCGACCACCCGGTCAGGCTAGCGCGAGGCCCTCGGTCAGCCGTTCTGGTAGGTCGGATCGGCCGAGATGATCGGCGTCACGGCCCGATCGGCCGGGATCGGCGAGAAGCCGCTGCTCGCGATGAAGACCATGCGCGAGCCGGAGGGCAGCGCCGCGTAGGCGATGCTGTTGCCGCCGCCGACGATCTTGCCGGTCGCGTCGAGAATCACGATCGAGAGGTTCGTGTAGGTCAGCGTCGCCGGCGAGGTGTCGTTCACGATCTCGCCGTCGACCTCGCCCACGAACCCGGAGTCGGTCTCGCTCGGGAGGATGTGCACGTTGACGAAGTGGGGCAGCACATGCTTCTTGGCCGGCTCGTGCGCCATCACCTTGATCGTCACCTCGAGCTTGGCGACGGGCACCTGGGTGCGCAGTGTCATCTCGTCGCCGAAGCCGAAGGTCTGTCCGGCGGCGATCCCGGTCAGGGTCTTCGAGGCCGAAGCGATCAGCTGACCGTTCGCGGCGACGAAGTTGACCAGCAAGTAGACGTTCTTCGCATCCTGCGTCGTCGACGAATTCTTGAGCAGTAGGCCGTAGCTGACCGAGCTGCCGGTGCCGTACTGGTCGGGCCGCTGCGTGTAACCCTGTTTGTCGATCAGCACCTTGGGCGCCGTCGACGCGGCGGCGGTGCCGACCACGCGCCAGGTGCCGTAGCGGTTGAACGAGGCGCCGCAGCGCACGTTCCAGCGAGCGAGACCGGGCATCGCGTTGTTCGGAACCCGCACCGTCCAGCTGACGCGCCGTCCGGACGGGGTCTTGATGCCGCTGTCCTGCACCGCGCCGTCGGCGTACCGGACCTCGACGAGACAGACGCCGGTCGACATGGTCGCGACCGAGATCCGGACTGCCTGGCCGCGGTGGACGATCGGAGCAGCCGTGGCGGCCTTGATCGAGACCGGTGCCGCGCTCGCGGTCGTGACTGCAGCGGAAAGCGCAGCGGTCAGAGCGAGGAGCATCAGAAAGCGGAGGAGCGTCACGCCCCCTTGATCGACGCGCGCGTCCGCTTGCTCGTCCCTCGGATGAGGGATCAGAGGTAGCGGGCGAACGATTTTGCAAAGTGCCGCTTCGGGCGGGCGCCGTAGACGGTTTCCTGCGGCTCGCCGTTCGCGAAGAGCATGACCGTCGGGAGCGAGAGCACACCGAAGCGATCGGCCGTCTGCGGGTTCGCGTCGATGTCGAGCTTCACGAAGGCAACCCCGGGCGACGCGGCCGCGAGCTCTTCGAGCGCCGGCTCGATCGCCTTGCACGGCCCGCACCAGGGAGCCGTGAAGTCGACCACGACGGGCGTCGCCGCCTGCAAGACCTCGGCTTCGAACGTCTCATCGGTCACATCGCGCACGCTGCGACGCTACCCGCGAAGGCGTAGGAGCGGCACCCGCCAGACCGCTTCCAACACGATCCAGCGGCTCATCTTCGAGGCCCCGTGCGTTCGATCGTCGAAGGTGATCGGCACCTCGACGATCCGGAAGCCGTGCCGCTTGGCCCGGAACGTCGTCTCGATCTGGAACGCATAGCCGCGGGCGGCGATCGTGTCGGGATCGATCGCCTCGAGCACGGCCCTCCGGAAACATTTGAAGCCCGCCGTCGGATCCTTGACGCCGAGTCGCAGGAAGAGTGCCGTGTAGATCGAGCCACCACGCGAGACGGCGCGTCGCACGAGGCCCCAGCTGCCGACGCGGCCGCCGGCGGTGTACCGCGAGCCGATCGCGAGATCCGCGCCCTCCTCGACCGCCGCGATCAGACGCGGCACGTCGGCCGGGTCGTGCGAGAAGTCGCAGTCCATCTCGAGGATCAGCTCGGCACCGTCCGCCAGCGCGCGGCGAAACCCGGCGAGATATGCAGGCCCGAGTCCGTCCTTGTGCGGGCGGTGGAGCACCGACACGAACTCGAGCTCCTCGGCGAGCCGATCGGCCAGCTCTCCGGTGCCGTCGGGCGAGTTGTCGTCGATCACGAGCACGCGGTCGCCCTCGCGTAGAACGGTGGCCAGCGCGCGCAGCATCGGCTCGAGATTCGCGCGTTCGTCGTACGTCGGAAGGCAAACGGTCGCGCGCATCGAGGCGCCTATGATCGCTGACGTGGCCACCCTTCCGCGAAACGACCAGCTCGCGGAGCAGCTCGAGCTGCTCGCCGACCTGATGGAGGTCGCTGCCGCGGACACCTTCCGGATCAACGCGTATCGCCGCGCGGCCGCCAGGATTCGCGAGACGCCTGCCTCGGTCGCCCAGCTGGCGCTCGATGGCAAGGCGAAGAGCCTGCAAGGGATCGGCAAGACGATCGAAGGGAAGATCGTCGAGGTCGTGGCCGACGGCGAGATGCACGCGCTGACCAAGCGCAAGGCGGAGGTTCCACCCGAGGTCGCGACCTTCATGCGGCTACCCGGGCTCGGCCCGAAGACGGCGCGACGGATCTGGCAGGAGCTCGGGATCACCACCGTCGCCGGATTGAAGTCGGCGGCCGAGGCGGGGCAGCTCCGCGGTCACGCGGGCATCGGTCCGGGCACCGAGCAGAAGATCGTCGAGGCGCTCTCGCGCCCTCGCGCCGCCGAGGGACCGCGCCGCGCGCTGCTCGGCACGACGCTGCCGCGCCTGCGGGCGGTCGTGCAGGAGCTCGACGAGCATCCGGCCTCGGTGGAGGTCTCACTCGCCGGCTCGGCGCGACGCATGCGTGAGACCGTCCGCGACCTCGACATCATCGCCACGGCCACCGACCCGCAGGCGCTCGTCGACTACTTCTGTGCTCTGCCTTGGGTGGTCGACGTCGCGGCACACGGACCGACGAAGGCGACCGTCGTTTCACAGGAGGGGCTTCGCTTCGACCTGCGGGTCGTGCCGCCGGCGAGCTACGGCAACCTGCTTCAGCACTTCACCGGCTCGAAGCATCACAACGTCGCGTTGCGCGAAGACGCGGTCCGCCGCGGTCTCTCGATCTCCGAGTACTCGGTAACGGTCGTCGAGACAGGTGAGGAGCACAGCTTCGCGACCGAGGAGGAGGTGTACGAGTTCCTCGGCTACGCCTGGATCCCACCTGAGTTGCGCGAGAACGGCGGCGAGCTCGCCGCTGCCCGTAGCGGCGACCTGCCCGAGTTGGTGGAGCTCAGAGATCTTCGCGGCGATCTCCACACGCACACGACCTGGTCGGACGGCAAGGACTCGCTCGAGGCGATGGTCGCGGCTGCTCAGGCGCGCGGCTACGCCTACTACGCCGTCTGCGACCACTCGCAGCGGTTGCGCGGCGACCTGCTGCAGCGCCAGTCCGAAGAGATCGACGCGCTCAACGAGCGGGTCGCTCCCCTCCGTATTCTCAAGGGGATCGAGGTCAACGTGCGCCCGGACGGTGCGCTCGACGTCTCCGACGTGGAGCTCGCGACGCGCGACTGGGTCGTCGCCTCCGTGCATTCACGCTTCGACCACGATCCGACCGAGCGTGTACTGGCGGCGATGGAGAACCCGTACGTCGACTGCATCGGGCATCCCACCAATCGCAAGATCGGTCGACGGCCGCCCGCGCCGATCGATCTCGATCGCGTGCTCGCCAAGGCCGTCGAGACAGGCACGTTCGTGGAGCTCAACTCGCAGCCCGATCGCCTCGACCTCTCGGACGTGCACGTTCGCGCCGCCCGCGATGCCGGTGTCAAGGTCGTGATCGACTCCGACGGGCACCAAGTGTCGGCGCTCGACTACGTGTCGCTCGGAGTCGGGCAGGCCCGCCGCGCGTGGCTGACGCGCGACGACGTCCTCAACACGCGCACCTGGAAGCAGATCCAGAAGCTGAGGAAGCAGCGCTGACGCTTCACGACGATCTGGCGCTCGCCGCGGACTGGGTCGAGGCGTACCTGGCCGGCGTCGGCGACCGACCAGTCGCGGCCGCAGTCGAACCGGGCGCCGTGCGCGCGGCACTGCCGGCGCAACCTCCCCTTCACGGCGAGCCGTTCGCGGACATCCTGCGCGACGTCGACGACCTGATCGTCCCGGGGCTGACCCACTGGAACCACCCACGCTTCTTCGCCTGGTTCGCGAATACCGGCTCGGAGCCGGGCATCCTCGCCGAGCTGTTGACGGCGGCGCTGAACGTGAACGGCATGACGTGGCTCGCGTCGCCTGCTGCGACCGAGCTCGAGCTCGTGACGATGGACTGGCTGGCCCAGCTGCTCGGGCTGCCGCAGGGCTGGCACGGCCACATCGAGGACACAGCCTCGACCTCGACGATCGCGGCGCTCGCAGCAGCACGCTCGCTGCGGCCGAACGGGGTCGTCTACGCGTCTGCCGAGGCGAACTTCAGCGTCGAAAAGGCCGCACGGCTGGTCGGCCTCGAGTTCCGGACGGTCGAGGTCGACGATGCCTATCGGATGCGAGCGGACTTCGCGCTCGACGACGCGACTGCGGTCGTCGCGACCGTCGGCACCACCGGTACGACGTCCGTCGACCCGGTCCCAGAGCTGGCTCGGCGGTGCGAAGAGGCAGGCGTGTGGCTGCACGTCGACGCGGCGTATGCGGGCGCAGCGGCCGTCTGCCCCGAGCTGCGCTGGTGCCTCGACGGCTGTGACCGCGTCGACTCGATCGTCGTCAACCCGCACAAGTGGCTGTTCACCCCGATGGATTGTTCGGCGTTCTGGTCGCGTCGTCCGGAGGTGCTGCAGGCGACGTTCGGCACGTCGCCCGACTACCTCGCATCGACCGGCGACGCCGTCGACCTGAAGGACTTCGGCCCGGCACTCGGCCGGCGTTTCCGGGCGCTGAAGCTCTGGTTCGTGCTCCGCATGTACGGCGCCGAAGGGCTACAAGCGGGAATCCGTGAGCACGTCCGCCTGGCGCAACTCTTCGCGGCTTGGGTGGAGGCCGAGCCGGGTTGGGAGGTCGTGGCGCCCCATCCGTTCTCGACCGTGTGCTTCCGCAAGACAGATCGCGACAACTTCGAGCTGGCTCAGTCCGCAACCGCGACGGGCGAGTTGTTCGTCGCTGCGACCCGGCTACGGGGGCATGATGCGATCCGGCTTGCGATCGGCAACGGCCGGACGACCGAAGCCGACGTGCGCAGGGCGTGGGAGGTGCTGCGCTCGTGCGCAGCGGCGTAGGCGCGACGGAGGCGCCGGACAAGCCGGCGGTGATCTTCGATCTCTGGGAGACGTTGATCGACTGGGACCAGGCGGCCGCGGCACGCATGGTGGACAGGATCGATGCGCTCGCAGGGCCGGGCTTCCGTGAGCGCTGGTATCGCCAGCCGAACCGCTACCTCGCGCCGGTGCGCACCGTACTGGCCGAGGCGGGCGTGCCGGCGGAGGCGATGGAGGATGTGTGCGCGGTCCGCCTCGACTACGTCCGCCATTGCCTCGTGCCGCGGCCCGGCGCAGTGGCGACGCTTCGCGAACTGCGCGGGCGTGGGCATCCGGTCGGGCTGATCACGGTCTGCAGCGAGGATGTGGAGACGCTCTGGCCCGAGTCCGAGTTCGCCGGGCTGTTCGACGCCGAGGTGTTCTCGTCGCGGCTCGGCATCGCCAAGCCGGATCCTCGGATCTATCTGCACTGCTGCTCGCTGCTCGGCGTCGACCCGGCCCGGGCGGTGTTCGTCGGGGACGGCGCGAACGACGAGCTCGGCGGCGCGAGGAGGGTCGGGATGGAAGCGATCCTCATTCACCGTCCCGGCGAGGAGGCGCCGTGGCCCGAGCTGAAGGAGTGGGACGGGCCGCGGATCACGTCCATCCCGGGGGTGCTCGACCTGTTGTAGCGTCGCCGCTGCCAACGACGACGAGGAGCCAGCGATGCTGATCACGACCATGAACGACATCCCCGGATACGAGATCACCGACGTGTACGGGGAGGTATTCGGTCTGACCGTCCGCTCTCGCAATGCGTTCTCGCAACTCGGTGCCGGCTTCAAGTCGATGCTCGGCGGCGAGCTGAAGGGAATGACCAAGGCGCTCGTCGACAGCCGTCAGGAAGTGACAGCGCGGATGGTCGAAGAGGCCGAGGCGAAGGGCGCGAACGCGATCGTTGCGATGCGCTTCGACACGTCGGAGATGGGCGACACCTGGACCGAGATCTGCGCCTACGGCACCGCGGTCCGGATCAACAAGACGTAGCGAGCCGTTCGAGCGCCGCGTCGTGGAGCGCGACCCGGTAGCGCCAGAGGGCGTGACCGGTCTCGAGCAGGCGTTCGCGGAGCGAGCCCCCGAGCTCGTCGACGGTGCCCCAGCGCGCACCCGCGATCTCGTCGGCGTCCTGCGGCTCGAGCTCGGAGTCCTCCGTCATCGCCGAGAAGACGTGCGTGCGCCAGGCGACGACTTCATCGCCGTATGCGAACGAGGCCCGGGCATCGACGAGGTAGCGGTCGAGCGAGACGTGGACGCCGGTCTCCTCGTAGGCCTCGCGGACAGCGCCGGCTGCGATCTCCTCGCCGGGCTTGATCCCACCGCCGGGCGGCCGCCAGATACCGGCGGCGAAGTGCGGCTTGCGAATGAACGCGATCCGTCCGTCCGGATCGAGGATGAACAGGGTCACGTCGTGCCGGCGCGCCGGGTTGTAGGTCGCGAGCTCGTACTCACGCTTGCTGACCTCGCCCGACCAGCTGAGCTCGGCCGGGGGGCCGTAGCGCTCTCGCAGCGGGGCAAGGAGCTCGTCCGTGACGTGCACAATCCGATCATGCCCCGTGTGCGCCGTCCCAGGCGCCAGGCTCCGGTCCTCGAGTTACTGCAGGCAACGCTGCCCGAGCTGCGGCGTGGCCTGACGGAGACCGCGGCCCGGACGGTCGCCTACGAGCTGTTCGAAAAGCTGGGGTACGGGGCGGTCGCGGTCACCGACACGCACGAGGTCCTAGCCTTCGTCGGCTCAGGCGCCGACCACCACGCCCCGGGCGATCAGCCGATCCGCCCGGTGTACGAGGCGCTGTCCCAGGACAGGCCGCTGCTCGCTCCACTCGGGCTGCGTACCGAGTGCCGCCATCCCGCGTGCCCGCTCGGCGCGGCGGCAGTCGTCCCGTTGCGGCTGAACGACGGCCCGGCCGGCGCGGTTGTCGCGTTCGCGACGGTTGGCTCGCCACTCGACGAGACCGCAGTCGAGACCCTGGAGGCGCTCGGAGAGCAACTCTCGGCGCAGTTGCAGCTGTCCGAGCTGACGTCTGCAACCACGACCGCCCTGCAGGCGCAGATGGAGCCGCACTTCGTCTTCAACGCGTTGAACACCATCGCCGCATTCATTCGCACCGAGCCCGAGCGGGCGCGCCGGCTCGTCCTCGCGTTCGCCGACCATCTGCGGAGCCGGCTCGTGCAGCCTGGCGAGTTCGTCACGCTCGAAGAGGAGCTCCATCACGTGCGCAGCTATCTCGAGCTCGAGCTCGCGCGGTTCGGTTCCCAGCTCGATGTCACGATCGACGCCGATGCCCAGGCGCGTGCCGTGCGCTTGCCACCCATGCTCGTCCAGCCGCTCGTCGAGAACGCGATCAAGCACGGCAAGACCGATCGCCCGCTGCACCTGCTCGTGCGTGCACGGGTGCGGCGCGGCCGGCTGCGGGTGACCGTGCGCGACGACGGCCGCGGGATCGCGCGCGAGGCACTCGAACGGGTGCTCGAGCCGGGCTTCGGCGAGGGAACCGGGCTCGGGCTCGCGAACGTCAACCGGCGTCTGACTGCGCACTACGGCGAAGGCGTGCGGCTGCGCTCGTTCCCGTTCGGCACCGTCGTCCGCCTCGAGGTGCCCGTGTGATTCGCGCCGTGATCGTCGACGACGAGGAGCCCGCCCGTGGCGAGTTGCGGTTCCTGCTGGCCGGCCACGACGACGTGGCGGTCGCCGGCGAAGCCGCGACCGCGACCCACGGCTTCACGCTCGCGCGCGACCCGGAGGTCGACGTCGTCTTTCTCGACATCGAGATGCCGGGCCTGACCGGTCTGGCGGCGGCACCGCTCATGCGCGAGCGAGCCGATCCACCTGCAGTCGTCTTCGTCACCGCCCACGCCGAGTACGCCGTCGACGCGTTCGCGGTCGAGGCATTCGATTACCTGCTCAAGCCGGTCGACCCGGAGCGGTTGGCCAGAGTGCTCGAGCGTCTGCGCGATCGTTCGCGGGAGAACGCGCTGCCGGTCGCGAAGATCCCGGTCGTCGCGGCCGGCGGCTCGGAGCTGCTCGACGTCGGCGAAGTGCACTACATCCAGGCCGACGGCGACTACAGCCGCATTCACACCTACGACCGCTCGTACCTCAGCACCGCTTCGCTCGGCGAGCTCGAAGAGCGGCTCGGGCCGCGTTTTGCGCGGGTCCATCGCTCGTACCTCGTCAACCTCGCAAAGGTCGCTGCGGTCCGCCGCGCCGCACCGGACCGTTTCCGCCTGCAGCTGGCCGACGCGGGGAAGACCGAGCTCGATGTCGCGCGCCGCCAGTCGCGACAGCTCCGCGAGCGACTCAAGCTCTAGGTCTGAACGCTGCCGCTCAGAGGCTGCGCAGCAGCTCGCCGAACGCTGCAGGCGACGCGACCACGATGTCCGCGCGGCGGATCAGCTCGGCGGGCCCATCCGGCGACGCGACGGCGACGCGTAACGCCACGTCGAGACCGTCCAGCGCCTCGAACCCGTTCAGGTCGGTCACGTCGTCGCCTGCATAGAGCGCCCGGCGTAGCCCGGTCTCGGCGAGCAGCGCGCGGACCGCAGTTCCCTTCGAGACGTCGAGCGGCGGCAACACCTCCAGCACCATGCGGCCGAATCGCGTGCGGAACCCGAGCGCCTCGGCGGCTGCGGCGACGGGCTCGAGCTGCTGCCGCGCGTGCACAGGATCCGCCGCGGTGCGGTAGTGAAACGCTGCGCTCAGCGGTTTCAGCTCGGTGGCCGGCCAGCCGGTCGTGCCGGCGAACGCGTGAATCGGCTCCGCCCAGGCGGTTGCTGCGGGATCGAGCTCGAGGCCGTGCTCCCCCGCGTAGCGCAGGGCCGGCACGCCGACGATCTCGCGCGCGACGTTGCTCGGCCGGCCGGTGACGGCGGCGACCAGTGCGTAGCGGTCGGCCAGGCGCGTGAGCTCGGCGCGGATGTCGTCGGGGACACGCGCGGCTTCGGGGCGGTCGACGATCGGCGCCAGGACACCGTCCACGTCCAGGAACAGGGCGGCGGCCGCCGGCTCGCAGGCGATCGGTGCCAGCGCCTCCACCCTCGTAGAGTAGGCCGATGACCGGCGCGAAGCTGATCGGCATCGGCGTGCTCGCCGGCGTCTTCGGGGCGCTCTTCGGTGTCGGCGGCGGCATCGTGATCGTGCCGCTGCTCACGATCGGGCTGGGCTTCGGGCAGCGGCAGGCATCCGGGACGTCCCTCGCCGCCATCCTCGTCACCTCGGCCGCGGGTGCGGTCACCTACGGCTTTCACGGTGAGGTCCGGCCGGGCGCCGCCGCCCTCGTGGGGATTCCGGCGGTGATCGGGGTCGTCGCCGGCACGGCCTTACAGCAGCGAGTCCCGGTCCGTCGCCTCGCGTACGGGTTCGCACTCCTCCTCGTCGCCGTCTCGGTGCGGCTACTGCTGTGACGATTCTGCTCGTGCTCGCCGTCGGGTTGGTCGGCGGCGTTTTCGCGGGGCTGTTCGGCGTCGGCGGCGGCATCATCTTCGTGCCGGTACTCACGCTCGTGCTCGGCCTGACGCAGCTGCACGCGGAAGCGTCGTCGTTGCTCGCGATCTTGCCCACGGCCGCGGTGGGGTCGTGGCGGCAATACCGCTACGGCAACGTCGACGTGCGCGCCGCGGCGTTCGTCGGCGTGGCGTCGATCGCGGGCGTCCAGGCGGGCGCGTACCTCGCGGAGTCGTTGCCCGAGCACGCGCTCCGTCGGCTCTTCGCGTTGCTGTTGCTTGCCTCCGCGGCTCAGATCGTCTGGCGGCAGCGAGGCACGTCGTGAGCGGCGTCGACCCGCGGTGGTTCGAGTCGTTCTTCGAGTCGGACGAGTGGGTGTTGCTCGCCGAGAGCCGCGACCCGGAGCAAACCGAGCTCGAAGTCGAGTTCGCCGCGTCGCAGATCCGCCCGTCCGGCCGGGTGCTCGACGTGCCCTGTGGGACCGGACGCATCGCCGTACCGCTCGCGCAGCGGGGGTTCGACGTCGCCGGCCTGGACATATCGGAGGCGGTGCTGGCGGTTGCGCGCCGAGCTGCTTCGGATCTCGACCTGCGCCAGGGCGACATGCGTGAGCTGCCGTGGCCCGATGGCTCCTTCGACGCCGTGCTCAACCTGTGGACCGCGTTCGGCTACTTCGAGGCCCAGGCCGACGACGAGCGGGTGCTCGCCGAGGTCGCGCGGGTGCTTCGCCCCGGCGGCGTCTTCGTGCTCGACACGGTCAACCAAGCCGCGCTGCTCCGTGGTTTCCGGCCGCAGGCGTGGGATGAATTCGCAGATGGCACCGTCCTGCTGCAAGAGCACGGATACGACGTGGTCACAGGTCGCTCGCAGGCGAGGTGGACGTTCCTGCGCGGAAGCGAGCGAACCGAGCTGTCGTTCGATCACCGTCTGTACACCACGCCCGAGTACGTCGAGCTACTGCGCCGAGCCGGGCTCGAGGCGACGGCCTTCTTCGGCGCAGCCGACGGTTCCGAGCTGACGTGGGATACCTGGCGGCAGCTGATCGTGGCCCGAAAAACTTAGGAGGGCTTGGCGGAACACAGGTTGTGCCGCAGGGCGGCGCTGGTCGCCCCGATGCCGCGTCCTCAGTCGCGCCGATAGCGACAGCTATCGGCGCTCCCTGCGTCCTTGCCTCGGAGCGACCATCGCACCCCTGCGACGAACGGCATTCCGCCAATCTCTCCTAGGTATCTCGGGGGCCTGGCAGAATCAGGGACGGTGCGCCGCCTCATCCTGCTGCTTCCGGTCGCCCTGCTCGCCTTCGGATCGGCCGAGGCGGAAGGCCCGGCGCAGTCGCCCGGAGCCTCTGCGCGCGCGCTGGCGATCAAGATCACCACCCCGTCTGCGGGCGGTGCCAGCACCACTGCCGTTGCGTCGCCGCCCGATGCGACGCCGGCGATCGGCGGTGTCTATGCGTACCCGGCCGACGGTTCGGCCGTGATCGCGCAGTCGACGACCGCCTCGGCGACGAGCGCCGTCGATCGGAACGCCGCGGCGAAGGCGCAGAGCGTCGTCACTGGCGTATCACTGTTCGGCGGCGAGATCACCGCCGACGCGGTCAGCGCCGCCGCTTCGGCGGGAACGGGGCCGTCGGGCGCCGGCGGGAACGCTGTCGGCAGCGGTGTCACGAATCTCCTCGTCGGCGGCCAGCCGGTCACGACGGGGACGGTCGTGGTCGGCAACTGGGGGCAACTCGTCGTCGGCGGCCAGACCGTCAACCGGACCGCACCCGTGGGGACGAAGGGGTACGAAGGCGTCGTCACCGAGCTGGACCTGCGGCTGACCGCGGATCACGGCGGCCTCCCCGCCGGGAGCGAGATCCAGATCGGCCACGTCGAGGTCGCCGTCCAGACTGCGCCGCCTGCCGTGCCGACGACGACCACGGCGCCGACGGACACGACGACGCCGGGCGACGAGGCTCCGAGCGCGGCGGACACACCGCGCGACCGTGCCGCCCACAGCGGCAAGGTCTCAGCGTCGCCGCTCGACGTCCATCCGAAGCTGACCGCAGGCCGCTACGTCTTCCCGGTCTACGGGCCGACGTCGTACATCGACACGTTCGGCGCGTTCCGCGCCGACGTCTCCTACCACCACGGTGACGACATCTTCGGCCAGCTCGGACAGCCGCTCGTCGCCGTAGCGGACGGCACCGTGTTCTCGGTCGGCTACAACAAGGTGGGCGGGAACCGCCTCTGGATCCTCGACGAGCAGGGCAACCAGTTCTACTACGCCCACCTCTCTGCCTTCGCACCCGCTGCGAAGAACGGGGCGCGTGTCAGGGCCGGTCAGGTCGTCGGTTTCATGGGCAACACCGGTGACGCGGAAGGAACGCCCTACCACCTCCACTTCGAGGTTCACCCGGTGTCGTTCCTCTACCTCGGCTACGACGGCGCGGTCGATCCGACGCCCTACCTCGACGCATGGAGCCACCAGCAGGACCTCGCCTTCCCGATCGGTGTCGGCTGGGCCCCGGCGGTCCCCGGCGGACGGGGAACGCCGGAGCCCGGCGCGATCCTGCTCGGCATGACCGACATCTCGACGGCCGACGGGCTCGATCCCGGCTCACTCGAGCGCGCGCTGACACCGCTTGCGCGCTCGTCGCTCATGCAGACCCTCGTGCCGACGACACCGGCGCCGACCGGCGACCTCGGCCGCGGCTAGCTAGGCGCCGCCGTTCGCAGCCGCCGGCGGATAGTCGCCGCCGAAGTCGTCGTCGCTGCCCGAGACCGTCTGCTTCAACCAACGACGTGTGTCGGGCCCCGTCACCGGGTTGAAGAGCAGCCCGAGCACGATCCCGGTGATCAGCAGGATCGCGTTGCGGCCGCTTCGCTCCTTGCGACCCTGGAGCCGGTCGGATGCGCTCCGCAAATCCTCGATCGCGTCGCGCAGCTTCTCGCGAACGTCGTCGTCCGTCGCCACCCGCGTCGCGAGTGTGACCGCACCGCGGCTGCCGATCAACTCGTTGTAGAGATCGCGCGCCGTCGAGAATGCGCTCAGCACGTCCTGCTTCAACTTCTCGTCCGACATCGCCCGCTCGACGTACGGTTTGACGTTCTCCGCCGCGTCGTAGACCTTGTCCCTCGTATTGGCCATGCTCACTCAATCCTTTCGCGTTGCTTCCGAGCGCCTGGTCGCGTGCTCGGCGCTGCTCGTGACAGCTGTCATTCTCGCAGGCTGCGGCGGGTCGGGCGCGAAGGAGCAGCCAGCCCAGTCTTTGAGGGGCTCGGGCTTCACCTTCGACGCCCCGGCGGGCTGGCGGGTCGAGCGCTCGCCGCGGCGGGTGACGGCGGCCGATGGGGCCGAGCTGGTCCAGGTGGCCTCGTTCCCCCTGCTCAAGCCGTACTCCGACAGCCTGTTCGCCAAGGTCGAGAAGGAGCTCGCCGCCCGCATGCAACAGCTCGCCGCGCAGTCGGGCGGAACGGTCTCAGGGCCGTCGACGGTCACGACCGGCGGTATCAGGGCGCACTCCTACGAGGTGAAGGCGGGCGACACCGTCGACGAGTACACCTTTGTCCTGCGCGGGATGCACGAGTTCCAGCTGCTCTGCCGCCGTCAAGCGTCGTCGAGCGAGGACAGCTGCAAGCAGCTGCTCGCGAGCTTCGCCGTCGCGTAGCTAGCGGCTTTTCGCAGCAGCTCGTTCCACTGCCTGCGGCCGACGTGCACGGCCGGCATGCCTGCCCGCGAACGCCGCCGCGAAGACGTCCTCGATCGTCTCCGCCGGGATGAACTCGATCGCGGCGCGCGTCTCGGGCGGCAACTCCTCGAGGTCGTGCTCGTTCTCCCGGGGGTAGATGACCCGCTTCAGCCCGGCGCGCTGGGCGGCCAGCGATTTCTCCCGCAGTCCCCCGATCGGCAGCACCTGCCCGGTCAGCGTCAGCTCTCCGGTCATCCCGACGTCGTCCGCGACCGGCTCGTTGCGGACGAGTGAGGCGAGCGCCGTCGCCATCGTCACCCCGGCCGACGGGCCATCCTTCGGAACGGCTCCGGCAGGCACGTGGATGTGCACGTCGTGGGTCTCGAACCAGTCCGGTGCGAGCCCGAGCTGGTCGGCGTGCGCTCGCACCCAAGACAGCGCTGCCTGCGCTGACTCTTGCATCACCTCGCCGAGCTGGCCGGTGATCGTCGAGCGCGCCCTTGCCCGTGTACGCGGTCGCCTCGATGAAGAGAATGTCGCCGCCGGCTGCGGTGTATGCGAGCCCCGTCGCCACTCCGGGCTCCGCCGTTCGCCTGCGCACCTCGCCGGCGAACCTGCGAGGGCCGAGCCAGTCGCGGAGCACATCGTCGTCGACCTTCACCTTGGTCGCACGGCCGGTGGCAACCTCTGTCGCGGCTTTTCGGCAAACGTCGGCGATGCGTCGCTCGAGATTGCGAACACCCGCCTCACGCGTGTACTCGCGGATGATCGTGCGCAGCACCTTGTCGGGCAGCGTCAGCTGCCCGCGTCGCAAGCCGGCCGCGCGTAGCTGCTTCGGGTACAGGAAGCGCTTCGCGATCCCGAGCTTCTCATCCTCGGTGTAGCCGGAGAGCGAGATCACGTCCATGCGGTCGAGCAGCGGGCCGGGAATCGAGTCGAGCGTGTTCGCCGTGCAGATGAAGAGCGTCTTCGAGAGGTCGAACGGCAGATCGAGGTAGTGGTCGCGAAACGTCCTGTTCTGCTCCGGATCGAGTACCTCGAGCATTGCGCTCGACGGATCGCCGCGCCAGTCGGCCCCCATCTTGTCGATCTCGTCGATCAGCACCAGCGGGTTCGCAGAGCCCGCGTCGCGCAGCGAGCGGATGATCGTCCCGGGCATCGAGCCGATGTAGGTGCGCCGGTGGCCGCGGATCTCGGACTCGTCGCGGACACCGCCCACCGACAGGCGCACGAACTTGCGGCCGAGGGCGTTCGCGATCGAGTGCCCAAGCGACGTCTTGCCGACGCCGGGCGGCCCCACGAAGCAGAGGATCTGCCCCGATACCTCGTCGCGCAGCTTTGCGACGGCGAGATACTCGACGATGCGGTCCTTCACCTTCTCGAGATCGAAGTGGTCGTCGTCGAGGACGGTGCGCGCGTGTTCGAGGTCGAGATTGTCGGGCGTGAAGACGCCCCAGGGCAGGGTCAGGATCCACTCGAGGTAGGTGCGGATGACGCCGTACTCCGCAGCCGCCGTCGGCAGTCGCTCGAGGCGCCCGAGCTCTCGGTCGGCGGCCTCGCGGACGTCGTCGGGTAGCGCCGTCAGCTCGGCGAGCCGGAGGCGGAGCTCGTTCACCTCGGCCTGCTCCGGATCGTCCTCGCCGAGCTCCTGCTGGATCGCCTTCAGCTGCTGGCGCAGGAAGTACTCCCGCTGGCCCTTCTCCATCTCCGACTGCACCTGCGACTGGATCTTCGAGCCGAGCTCGAAGACCTCGAGCTCCCGGCTCAGGATCGCCGACACCTTGCGCAGCCGCTCCTCGACGTCGAGCGTCTCGAGCAGTCCCTGCCGCTCTTCCGTCTTGATCGAACGCAGCGTCGACGCGACCAGGTGCGCGAGCGCACTCGGGTCGTCGACGTTGGCCGCGGCGAGCTCGAGCTCCTCCGGCAGGTAGGGAGCCAGGCTGATGATGCGTCCGAAGAGCCCCTGGACGTTCCGGATCAGCGCCTCCAGCTCGGGCGTCTCGACGACCACGTCGGGCAGCGCGCTGAACTCCGCGAGCAGATAGGGGTCGGTGTCGATCCGGTGGTCGAGGCGCACGCGGTCGAGCCCCTGCACGAGGATCCGCAGGGTGCCGTCGGGAACCTTGATCAGCTTGTGGACGATCGCGACCGTTCCGACCTCGTAGAGGTCGTCGAAGCCGGGTGACTCGACCGAGCCGTCCCGGGTCGTGACGAGCGCCAGCAGCCGGTCGCCGGCGACGACGTCGTCGATCAGGCGCACCGAGCGCTCCTGCCCGATCGCGAGCGGTGACATCGACTGCGGGAAGACGACGGTTTCCTTCAGCGGCAGCACTGGTAGAGCGGCCGGCAGCTCGAGCTCGTGCTCCGCCGGCTCCGGCGGATCGAACAGCGATTCGGTCATCCCCGGACGACCTCGATCGTGAAGCGGCCGCTGCGCGGCGCGTGGGCGGCGACCGGGAGCACGATCGTCAGCACGCCGTGCTCGAAGGAGGCCGTTGCGCGCTCGGGATCGACGTCCTCCGCCAGCCGCACCTGGCGCTGGAAGGCGCCGTACTCGATCTCCATCTGCTGGTAGACCCGGCCCGGCACTCGTGGACGTTTACGCTCGCCGGCGAGCAGAAGCACCCGCTCGCCGGCCGCGACGCGGACACTCGCCGGGTCGACGCCGGGCAGTTCGACGACGATCGTCAACGCGTGCGGGTCGTCCGTGTGGAAGCAGTCGACGTTCGGCCTGAAGCCGTGGCGGGCACCCGTGAAACGCGGCACCTGCCAGAGGTCCGCGAACAGCTCGGCGATCTCGCCGCGGAGCCTGTCGTCGCTGCCAGCCATGCGACCGCGAACGGTACCGCCGCCCGGCTCCGTCCGGCGGATGGCTGAAACTCGCGGCATGGGAGCGATTCGGCCCCGCTGGGCGGCCTGGTCATACCTGCTCTACGCGGGTGGTTTCACGTTGCTCCTCGCGGCCGTGGCCTTGTTGTCGTTCTTCTCCGGCCACTACGTGCATGGCAAGGTCGTCGTGCTGTCGCTCGTTGTCTTCGTCGGCTTCGCGTTCGTCGCCCGGTCGCTGCACCGTGACGGTCAGCATCCGATCGCGGCCGGCTTGTTCGCCTACATCAGCGTGACGCTGTTCGGCGCCTTCGTCGGTGCGCTCTGGACGTGGTTCGGCTGGCTCGGCAGTGCGTCGAGCGCCGCATCGTCGCCCTTCGGAGGCTTTTCCGTGTCGCGGCTGTCGCTCGTGCTGCTGGTGCTGCTCGCAGCGCTCATCGCGCTCCACATCTTCCGCTTCCCGCTGCTCGTCCTGACCGTCGTCCAGCTGACCTGGTTCTTCGTCACCGACCTTCTCTCGGGGGGCGGCGACTGGTCGGCTGTCGTCACGTTCGTGATCGGGCTCGTCTTCCTCGGCTGGGCGCGCGCGGCCGACAGCGGCCCGAACCGCTCCTACGGGATGTGGCTACACGTCGGCGCTGGCCTGACGATCGGGGGCAGCCTGCTCTGGTTCCTGCACCACGGCCACTTCGAGTGGGCGCTGATCGTGGTCGCGAGCCTGCTCTACATCAAGCTCGCTTCGCTCTTCGAGCGGGCAAGCTGGGCGGTGTTCGGCTCGGTTGGGATCCTGGCCGCGGCGACCCATTTCGCGACCTCGTACTCGCACGCCAGCGTCTCGCTCGGCGGCGCTTCGAGCGGCGGTTCGCGCGGGTGGGTGCCGGCACTCGTCTTCGGGATCGCGGGGACGCTGCTCTTCGTGCTCGGCGGGTTGCTCGCTCGGCGCACCACCTCCGCTTCGTAACACTCTCCTCGTGGTAGGTCGTGTCGTTCGCCTGATCTGGGGCGGGGACTTGAACCCCGCGCTCCGGCCCGTGATCGCCGTCAGCCTGGTCGGCTCGATCGCGGGTTCGACGATGTTCCCGTTCCTGGGCATCTGGGCGATTCGCGACCTCCACGCCTCGCAGGGCGCGCTCGCCTTCGCGTATCTGACCGGCGCCGTGTTGTCGGCCGTCACCGGCTATCTCGGCGGCCACACGTCCGACCGCATCGGCCGTCGGCCGCTGATCCTGATCGGCGAGGGCTGCACCGCTCTCGTTCCGCTGGGCCTGCTCGCGGTCGGCGACAACGTCACCGCGGGCCTGACGCTGCTCGCGTTGCTGCCGGTGTTCGGCGCGCTCGGTGGCGCCGCCGACCAGGCGATGGTCGCCGACCTCGTCGGGCCGGAAGAGCGCGAAGCCGCGTACTCGGCCGTCCGGGTCGCGGCCAATCTCGGCGTCACGATCGGACCGCCGCTCGGTGGCCTGCTCCTGATCGGTGGCAACTGGCAGCACCTGTGGCTCGGTGTGCTTCCTCTGGCCGCACTCGCCTATGGGATCGCGTGGCGCTACATCCCGCGTGGAGGTGCCTATGCCCCGAGCGGCCCTCCGCAGCGGGGTTCCTTCCGGGTGATCATCCGCGACCATCCGTTCCTGCTCTTCATGCTCTCGTCGGTCTTCGCGACGATGACCTATGTCGCCACCGAGACGCTGTTGCCGATCTCGGTCACCACGACCCACAACCTCGCACCGGCTGCGTGGGGCGTGCTGATGATCGTCAACCCGCTGCTCGTCACCGTCTTCCAGTTGCGGCTGACGCGCTGGACGTCGAACGTTCCCGCCTCGCTGAAGCTGGGGCTTGCGATGCCGATGATGGGCGTTCCGTTCCTGCTCCTGAACTGGAACGGGTCGGCTCTCGTGATCGCTGTCGTGATCCTGATCTTCGTGATCGGCGAGATGCTCTGGGTGCCGACGTCGCAGGCCGTCGTCGCGGCGCTCGCTCCGGCCGACATCCGCGGCGCCTACATGGGCCTGTTCGGCGGTACCTGGTCGGTCGGTTGGGCGTTGACCCCGTTCCTCGGGCTGCAGGTGCGCGCCACCTACGGCGACGCGGCGATGTGGATGTGCGTGGCCGTGCTCGGCGTCACCGCCGGAATCACGGGCCTGATCGCCGCGCGCGGCCACGATGCCGAGGCCGCTGCCGTAACATCGCCCGCGTGAAAGGCGAATCGTGAAAGGGCTGATCGCGGCCGGCGGCACGGCGACGCGGCTCGAGGAGTTGACGCGCGTCACCAACAAGCACCTGTTGCCGGTGGGTCGGTGGCCGATGGTCTATTACCCGCTGCAGCTGCTCCAGCGGGCCGGCGTGACGGAAGTGTTGCTCGTCACCGGGCAGCAGCACGCCGGCCAGTTCATCGACCTGCTCGGTGACGGACACGTCCGCTCGCGGACCGGCGACGAGGTGCTGTTCGAACTCGACCTCTCCTACAAGGTGCAGGTGGCGGCCGGGGGCATCGCGCAGGTGGTCGGGATGGCGAGCGCGTTCGCCGCAGGCGAGCAGCTCGTGGTTTGTCTCGGGGACAACATCTTCGAGCATGCGCAGGCGGAGGCGATTCGCGGCTGGTCGGACGGCGCGATGGTCTTCGTCAAGGACGTGCCCGACCCCGAGCATTTCGGCGTGATCGCCTACGGTGAGGACGGTGCGGTCGCCGACATCGTCGAGAAGGCGGGTGTGGTCGACATGCGCTATGACGCGCCGCCGTCGAACGATGCGGTCGTGGGGTTGTACTGCTACCCGCCGGACGTGTTCGAGATCATCGAGACGCTCGAGCCCTCGAGCCGTGGGGAGCTCGAGATCACCGACGTGAACCGGGTCTACGCGCAGCGCGGTGCGCTCGACGTGAAGCGCGTCGAGGGCTGGTGGCACGACGGTGGCAAGCACTGGGCCGACCTCGCGGACGTCGGCCGGCTGATCGACGAGACGGGAGCGAACAAATAGTCCCCGGTATCGAGCGGATCGCGCTCCGCCGCTTCGAGGACGAGCGCGGGTGGTTCTGCGAGTTGCGTCGGGAGAGCGCCCTGCCGTCTGCGACGCTGCAGACCAACGTCTCGTTCTCGCGCCGTGGGACGATTCGCGGCCTGCATTACCACGAGCGCGGCCAGGACGACCTGTTCGCGTGCCTGCAGGGCACCGCCCGGGTCGTTGTCCTCGACCGCTCGACGGGTGAGACGTTCACCGAGGACATCGGTGACGACAACCCGGTTGCGATCTACATCCCCGGCATCCACGCACACGGATTCGAGGCGCTCACCGACCTTCTGTTCTGTTACCACGTCACGCGCGAATACGACCCCGCCGATCCCGACGAGCAGTCGCTCGCCTGGGACGATCCGCGGGTGAGGGAGCTGTGGAGCACGCAGACGCCGATCCTGTCGGCGCGCGACTCGGTCGCGTCCTCGTAACCGGCGCAGGCGGGCAACTCGGGCATGCCCTGCTCGAGTCGTTCCCCGATGCGCGCGGGCTCACTCGCGCGGAGTGGGATGTGACGCACCCGGCACCCGCCGGGTTGGCGGCCGATCTCGTGCTGCACACCGCCGCGTGGACCGATGTCGACGGCGCCGAGGACGATCCGCAAGGCGCCGCGGCGGTCAATGTCGGCGGCGTCCAGCACGCGGCCGCGCTCGGCGCGCCGCTCGTCGTCTGGTCCAGCGACTACGTCTTCGACGGAACGAAGCGAGCTGCCTACGTCGAGTCGGACGTGCCGGCGCCGCTCGGCGCATACGGGCGAACGAAGCTCTACGGAGAGGGCGCCGCCGGCGAGCGGGCCTGGATCGTCCGTTCGTCCTGGCTGTTCGGGCCGACCTCGAAGAACTTCGTCCGCACGATGCTGCGTCTGGGTGCTGAGCGCGACGAGGTCGCGGTCGTCGACGACCAGCGCGGCAGCCCCACCTACGTCGGGCATCTCGCCGAGGCGACGAAGCACGTGCTCGAGTTGCCGCACGGCGTCTACCACGTCGCCGCGGAGGGCGACTGCACCTGGGCGGAGTTCGCCGAGGCGATCTTCGACGAGGCGGGCTTCGCGACGCGCGTCCACCGAATCTCGACCGCCGAGTTCGGCGCGCGCGCACCGCGCCCGGCCTCGTCGATCCTGCGCAGCGAGAGGGGCGCGCCGTCGCTCCCACACTGGCGCGAAGGGCTTCGCGCGTGCCTCGATCGTCTACTCTGAGCCGAATGCGCGTGCTCGTCACCGGTGGAGCCGGGTTTATCGGCTCGCAGTTCGTCAGGCGGCTCGCCGCGGCCGGCGACGAGGTCGCCGTGCTCGACAAGCTGACCTATGCGGGCAACCGCGCGAACCTCGAGGGGGTCGAGCACGACTTCCACCAGGGGGACATCGCCGATCCGGACGCCGTCGCACGCGCAGCCGCAGGCTGTGACGCGATCGTCAATTTCGCCGCCGAGACGCACGTCGACCGGTCGATTCTCGGTCCGGCTGAGTTCATCCTCACCGACGTGCTCGGCACGCAGGTGCTGCTCGACCACGCGCGTCAGCACGGGATCCGCCATCTCCAGGTGTCGACGGACGAGGTCTACGGCGATATTCCGATCGGGGCCGACCCGTGCACCGAGAGCGCGCCCGTGCGCGCATCGAGCCCGTACTCGGCGTCGAAGGCCGGCGGCGACCTGCAGGTGCTCGCCTACGTCCGCACCTACGCCGTCGATGCGCTGATCACTCGTGGTGCGAACACGTACGGGCCTCGCCAGTACCCCGAGAAGTTCCTGCCGCTCTTCATCACCAATGCCTTCACCGGGCAGCACCTGCCCGTGTACGGCGACGGCAAGCAGCGCCGCGAGTGGCTGCACGTGGCCGATCACTGCGCAGGCATCGAGCTCGCGCTTCGCGAGGGCCAGGCCGGCGAGGTCTACAACGTCGGCGGCCAGGAGCGGGAGAATCTGGACGTCGTGCGCCGCATCCTCGACCTGACCGGCGCCTCGCCCGATCTCGTGCGCCACGTCGAGGACCGCCCCGGCCACGATCGCCGCTACTCGGTCGACTCCTCGAAGCTGCACGGCCTCGGCTGGCGCCCGCAGCACTCGTTCGATGCGGGCGGGCTCGAGGAGACGGTCGACTGGTATCGCGAGAATCGTGACTGGTGGGAGCCGATCAAGTCGGGCGACTACCAGCGCTACTACGAGCAGCAGTACGCGACCCGGCTCGCGGGCTAGCGCCCGACGAACAGCGGAGGCGCCCGGCACCTCGGCTACCGTGGCCACGGTGAGTCGGCCCGTCCTCCGGCTCGGCGCTGCGGGCGCGCTGTTGCTCGCGGGCGTCGCTTCCTCGCTTGCAGCGACGCGTTCGCCTGCCGCCGGCGCCCCGACGACCACATCGACGACAGGGGCAACAGCGACGACGGTGACGAGCCCTGCGAAGGTCGTGCTCGCCGTGAGCGGCCACGGTTGGGGGCATGGGCTCGGGATGAGCCAGTGGGGCGCCTACGGCTACGCGCAGCACGGCTGGACGTACCAGCGCATCCTCGCGCACTACTACTCGGGCACGACGCTCGGCCCGGCACCTCGCTCGACGGTGCGCGTCCTTCTCGCCCAGGCGAAGCAGACGACGATCTCCTCGGACACCCCGTGGACCGTGACCGACGCGACCGGCGCGAAGGTCGCGCTCGCTCCCGGAGCCGTCACGCTGAAGCCGAAGCTCGCACTGCCCATGGAGAAGCTGGTGCCGCCGTTCACTCTCGTCGGCAAGGCGCCGCTCGTCGTCGACGGTAAGGCGGTGCGCGGCAAGATCGAGGTCTCGAGCGACGGTAAGCGGCTTGAGGTGATCGACGTCGTCGTACTCGAGGCCTATCTGCAGGGCGTCGTCCCGGCGGAGATGCCGCCGAAGTGGCCGGCCGCCGCGCTCCAGGCCCAGGCGGTCGCGGCTCGCTCCTACGCGCTCGCGAACCTGGCCCACCAGCGGGACTTCGACCTCTACGCCGACACGCGCAGCCAGGTGTACGGCGGTGTCGCCGCCGAGTCGCCCGCCGCCGACGACGCGATCGCCGCGACCAAGGGCAAGGTTGTGCTGTGGCACGGCAAGGTGGCAGACACGCTCTTCTTCTCGACTTCGGGCGGGCGGACCGCGTCGGCCGAGGAGGCGACCGGCACGGCTGTGCCGTACCTCGTCTCGGTCCCGGATCCCTACGACACCGCCTCGCCGGTGCACGACTGGGGCCCGATCCTCTTCGACGGCGCGAAAGTCGCGAAGCAGCTGAAGCTCCCCGGGGCGCTCTTCGACCTGTCGGTCGTGAGCGGGCCATCGGGTCGCGCGACGAGCGTCACCGCGACCGCGGCGAACGACGCCCAGGCGACGGTCACCAGCTCCCAGTTCCGGGCGTTGCTCGAACTCCGCTCGACGTGGTTCACGAGCGCGTTGCTCTCATTGCAGCCGCAGGCGAAGACGGTCACCTACGGCGGAAGCGTCTCGCTCACCGGCTTCGCACGCGGTGCGGACTCGCCGGCCCTCGAGGCGAAGACGGCCAGTTCCGACTGGGCGCCCGCCGGTGAGCTGATCCCGGACGTGGGCGGCGCGTTTGCGACGGTCGTCAAGCCGCTCGTGGCGACGCAGTATCGCCTCAGTTGGCAGACGGTGCGCGCCGGGCTTGCATCGGTCGCTGTGGCGGCGCGCGTCGAGGCGCAGGTCGCCGGGGGCAGCGTGCAGGGCACCGAGCGCCCGGCCGTGGCCGGGGCAGCCGTCCAGCTGCAACGGCAGGACGGGGCGGCCTGGACGACGGTCTCGTCGACCAGCGCGAGCAGCGCCGGCGGGTTCAGCTTCGGCGGCACGCTGCCTGCAGGTACCTACCGCGTTCGCTGCGCGCCGGGCCATGGGCTCGCGGCCGGCGCGTCGTCGACGTTCGCGACACCGTGAAGCGCGCCCTCCTGCTCGCCGCTGCGATCGCGCTCCTGGCCGTGCCGGCGGTTGCCTATGGCTTCGACAACACCGAGCCGTACGCCTCGAACGAGTGGTACCTCGACGAGGACGAGGCATGGTCGTTCTGGTCGGCCGTGCCACATCTCGCGCCTGTGAAGGTCGCGGTGATCGACTCGGGCATCGACGGCAGTCACCCCGACCTCGAGGGCAGGGTGGTCGCGGCCAAGACGTTCGTCGGAGGCTCCGCCTACCGCGACGAGCAAGGACACGGCACCTTCGTAGCCGGTGAGATCGCGGCGAATCCCGCGAACGGGATCGGCATGGCCGGCCTGGCGTTCAACGCCCGCTTGATCGTGGCGAAGGTCGTCGGGCCGGACGGGACGGTGTCGTTGCCAGCGGAGGTCGCCGCCATCCGCTGGGCGGTCGCCCAGGGCGCACGCGTGATCAACCTCTCGCTCGGCGGCGTGCGCGACCCGCTCAACTCCGAGCTCGACACCTACTCGCCGGCCGAGCAGGCGGCGGTCGAGTACGCCTATGCCCACGGGGTGGTCGTCGTCGCCGCGGTCGGGAACGGGCCACAGTCCCCGGCGACTCCGTGGGGCTTCGCGCACTATCCGGCGGCGCTGCCGCACGTGATCGGCGTCAGCGCGGTGCGCCGCGACGGCTCGGTGCCGGCGTACTCGAACCGCGATGCCGTCTACAACGATCTCGCCGCGCCGGGTGACGACATCTTCTCGACGATTCCACAGCAGCTCGTCGATCGGAAGGCCGGCTGCGCCGACCACCCCTATTCGGATTGCGGTTCGTTCGAGTTCAAGGATGCAATCGGCACGTCGTTCGCAGCGCCGCAGGTGTCTGCTGCAGCGGCCCTGCTGCTCGGCGTCCGGCCGTCGCTCACACCCGACCAGGTGTCGTGGCTGCTCGAGCGGAGCGCCGACGACGCCAGCCTGCTCACCGGCTGCTCCCAGTGTCCGCCGGGGCGGGACCAGTTCACCGGCTGGGGAAGGCTCGACGTGCTCGCGGCTCTGAACCTCCTGGGCGACGGCAGCGCCCTGCCGCAGCACGACGGCTACGAGCCGAACGACGACGCAGGAGCCCAGGCGCACGCGCTCCCGCCGCTGCCCCGCGTGATCGAGGCCTCGCTGGACTACTGGGACGACAACATCGACGTCTACCGGGTCGGGTTGAAGGCCGGGCAGAGCCTCTACGTGCGGCTCACTCCGGCCGGGAACGCCTCCGTCAGGCTCGCGCTCTGGGCGCCCGGAGCCAGGCACGTCGACGGCCTGCACGCCGACACGTCGCTACGGCTCGAGAGCGGTCACCGGGTCGGGGAACAGGCGCGGCTGGCGTACCGGGCGACCGAGAGCGGCGTCTACTTCCTCGAGGCGAAGCTCGTCTCGAAGACACACGACCCGCTCGGCTACCGGCTCGGGGTCAGCCGCCGTTCGCCCTGAGCTCGTCGGCCGCGACGTCGCGCAGCACGCGTGCGGGGTTGCCGACGACCAGCTTGCCGGGCGCGACGTCCTTCGTCACCACAGCGCCTGCTCCGACGAACGCCTCGCTGCCGATCTCGATCCCAGGGCAGATGATCGCCCCGCCGCCGATCCGCGCACCGCGGCGGATCGTCGGTCCGCGCATCTCGGCCTTGCGCCTCTCGGTGCGGCCCATGTAGTTGTCGTTCGTCGTCACCACACATGGCGCGATGAACACGTCTTCCTCGAGCGTCGAGTACGCCGTGATGTACGCGCCGGCCTGGATGCGGGTGCCGGCGCCGACGACGGTGTCGTTCTCGATCAGCGAGCCGCGGCCGAGGACGCAGTTCTCGCCGAGCGAGACGCGCTCTCGGATGCACGACTGGTCGCCGACGATGCAGCGCTCGCCGATCATCGAGCCCGCGAAGACCACGGCGCCGGTCGAGACGACCGTGCCGGCACCGATCGTGGCCGGTGGGAGGGGGTCGCGCGCCGCGGTCGATGCGGCGCCGAGTGACGGCTGCTTCCCGACCACCGCGTTCTCGAGCACGCGCACGTCATCGCCGAGCACGGTGCCCGGATACACGGTCGCGGTGGGATGAATCTCAGCGGCCAAGGGAGTCGGTCAGCATCTCGAGCGCTCGGACGACTCGCGCTCCGTCGCGCGCGACTTTCTGCCTGTCGCCGTCGCCGCCGATCAGCTGCAGGAAGTGCGTGCACTCGAGCCGCAGGGGCTCGTCGGTGGGGATCTTCGGGATTGAGATGTCGCCCGAGCGGGTCTGCCACTCGCCGTAGGTCTCGGCCCGCTTCCAGGGCGACTTCTCGTACACGGTCACCTTCCGCTCGAGCTCCATGTCGTCGAACACGACCATCTTCTCGAGGCCGACGACGGTCAGCTTCCGCATCTTGTGGGGGTCGAGCCACGACAGGTGCATGTGCGCGATCTTCCCGGAAGGGAAGCGCAGGTAGCAGAAGACGATGTCCTCGACGCCCGGCGTCAGGAAGTCGCGGCCGTTCGCCGTCGCGATCTCGGGGTCCTCGTCGAGCAGGTAGAGGATCACCGACAGGTCGTGCACGCCCAGCGACCAGAGCGCGTTCTCGTTCTCACGCACGATGCCGAGGTTCTGGCGGTTGCCATAGATGCAGACGACCTCGCCGAGCTCGCCGGTGTCGATCAGCTCCTTCAGCTTCAGCACCCCGGGGTGGTAGAGCAGCAGGTGCCCAGGCATCAGCACGAGGTCGGTGGCGGCAGCGAGCGCGACCAGCTCATCCATTTCCGCGGCGCGCATCGCCGGCGGCTTCTCGACGAGCACGTGCTTGCCGGCGGCGAGTGCCTGCTTGGCCAGTGCATAGTGCGTCGGCACCGGGGTCGCGACGACGACGGCGTCGAGCGTCTCGTCGTCCAGGAGATCCTGATAGGCGGCGGTCACGGTCGCGTTCGGGTAGCGGGCCGCGAAGCGCTCACGGAGACCTTCGTCGAGATCGCAGAGCCAGGCCAGCTCGGCGAGTTCGTCGAAGTTCCGGACGAGATTCGGCCCCCAGTAGCCGAGCCCGACCACTCCGATGCGGGGTGTCAAAGCTTCCAGACCTTGCCGTCGACCTCGTGGCCCTTGGTGGCGTTGCGGAAGTCGACGATCACCTTGCCGCGCTGGACGAGGTCCGCGTAGTCGATCCCCGAGTGGTTGGTGACGATCGCGACGCAGTCGTAGGCCTCCGGCTCGAGCGGCACCGACCGCATGCCGTCGAACGCGGGCACGAACGGGTCGTGGTACGAGACATCTGCACCAGCAGTCTTGAGCAGGTGGATCAGCTTCTCGGCCGGCGTCTCGCGCATGTCGCCGATGTCGGGCTTGTAGGCGACCCCGATGATCAGGATCTTCGAGCCGCTGACGGACTTGTTCGCGCCGTGGTTCAGCGCCTGCGAGATGAGCGAGCGGCAGAAGTACGGCATGTTGTTGTTGACCTCGCCGGCAAGCTCGATGAACCGGGTCGAGAAGTCGAACTCCCGGGCCTTCCACGTGAGGTAGAAGGGATCGATCGGGATGCAGTGCCCGCCGAGCCCAGGGCCTGGCTTGAACGATGCGAAGCCGAACGGCTTCGTCGCAGCTGCGTCGACGACTTCCCACACGTCGATGCCCATCCGGTCTGTCAGCTGGGCGAGCTCGTTCACGAGCGCGATGTTGACGGCGCGGTAGATGTTCTCGAGCAGCTTCGTCAGCTCGGCCGCCTCCGGGGTCGACACCTCGTGCACGGTGTCGATCGCGGCGCGGTAGACCTCGGCTGCCGCCTTCGTCGAGGCGGCATTGATGCCGCCCACGACCTTCGGCGTGGTCTTCGTCGTCCAGTCCTCGCGGCCCGGGTCGACGCGTTCCGGCGACATCGCCAGGTGGAAGTCCTCGCCGGCCTTCAGTCCCGAGCCCGTTTCGAGCAGCGGCTGGAGGATCTCGCGGGTCGTCCCCGGCCAGGTGGTCGATTCGAGGATCACGACCTGCCCGCGCTGCAACACGGGCGCGAGGCTCGTCGCCGCGCGCTCGATGTAGGAGAGATCGGGCTCGCGCTGGCGCGAGAGTGGGGTCGGCAGCGCGATCAGGACGGCGTGCGCGTGCTTGAGCTGCTCGTAGTCGGCTGTCGCGACGACAAGGCCCTGTTCGACGAGTGGCGTGAGGCGCTCGGAGCTCACGTCCTCGATGTGGCTCTCGCCGCGGTTCAGCGCTTCGACGACGTGCGTCTGCACGTCCACGAGCAGCACGCGGCTGCCGGCTTCGGCGAAGGTCGCGGCGAGCGGCACGCCGACGTAGCCGGCGCCGATCACGGCGAGGTCGTAGTGCGGCTGCCCGGGCACGGCGGTCAAGCGTACAGGGCTGCCGCGATGCGACCTGCTGCGTGGCCGTCGCCGTACAAGGGTGGTGCGCCGAGCGGCCAGCGGGCCGCCGCCAGTGCGGCCTGCAGGCCGCTCGGCTCGGTGAGTGTGTTCGCCCCCGCCGCCACGGTGTCGACCCACTCGGTGCTCGGTCGCACGGTCACGCAGGGGATGCGCAGCCAGTAGGCCTCCTTCTGCAGGCCGCCCGAGTCGGTCACGATCGCGTCCGCAGAGGCGAGCAGCGCGAGCATTTCGAGGTAGCCAACGGGCTCGATCAGCTCGATCGTCTCTGCAAGCTCGATCCGGTGCTCGTCGAGCACGCCGCGGGTGCGCGGGTGGACCGGGAAGACCATGTGCCGCGCGGTGCCGTTGACCGCGGCGACGATCGCTCGCAGCCGCTCCGGGACGACGTTCGCCTCGCGGTGAATGGTGAGCACGGTGTACGGCCGCGCGTACGGCGGTGTCTGCCGCCGTGCGATCGGTTCGAAGAGTCGGGTCGCGTCGGCCATCACGTCGCCGACGACCTCACGTCGTCCCGGCACGCCCTCGCTTGCGAGCTGCCTCGACGAGCGCTCGTCGGGGCAGAAGAGCAGTGCGGAGAGACGGTCGACCTCGATTCGGTTCCGCTCCTCCGGCATCGTCAGGTCGAAGCTGCGCAGGCCCGCCTCGACGTGGGCGACGGGCACCTCGCCACCGGCCGCGCGCGCGCCGGCGAGCGTCGTGTTCGTGTCGCCCAGCACGACGACCCAGTCGGGACGTTCTTGCTCGACGACGCCGTGAAGCGGCGCGATCATCGCGGCCGGGTCGGCGGTGCGCAGGTCGAGGCGGTACCGAGGCTCGCGCAGGTCGAGCTCGTCGAAGAACACCTGCGACAGCTCCGGGTCCCAGTGCTGCCCGGTGTGAACCACGATCTCGTCGATCCCGGCGTCGCGGAAGGCAAGCGAGAGGGGTGCCGACTTGACGAACTGCGGCCGATTTCCGACGACGGTGAGGATTCGCATGGCCGCGCTACGATACGCGGCGCTTCGGGGCCGTTAGCTCAGCTGGTAGAGCAGGGGACTCTTAATCCCAAGGTCGAAGGTTCGATCCCTTCACGGCCCACTGACCCCGCGAATCCGCCACGCGCCTGCGGCGCGCGGCATGACGATTCGCTCGGGGCTCCTGCGGCCCGCGTTCGTGGAGCCGCGCCCGCCATGTCGGTCGCGGCGACGAACGCCGACCTCAACGCCGCCCTGCTGCGACATGCAGGAGCGACGCGAATGCCGTGGCGGTCGGAGGGCGCTGCGCCGGATCCTTCTCGAGCGCCTTCAACAGCGCCCACGAGAGCGACGGTGTCACCTCGACTCGCGTCTCGCCAGGGTCGGGGGGCGAGGCATTCAGGTGCGCAGTTCCGATCTCGAACAGGCTCTTTCCGCCGAACGGCGGCGCTCCCGTGATGCACTCGTACACGACGCAGCCGAATGCGTAGATGTCGGTGGACGGCGTCGCGGCCTCGCCGCGGATCAGCTCCGGCGCGAGGTAGTCGAGCGTCCCCATGACCTGGCCGGGCTTCGTCAGGACTGTGTAGGCCGGTCCCTTCGCGAGGCCGAAGTCGGTGATGGCCGCGCGGCCGTCCTCGTAGAGCATCAGATTCGATGGCTTGACGTCGCGGTGCACCAGCCCGCCGCGGTGGAGCGCGTCGAGCCCCGTCGCCACCTCCGCGCCGATTCGGAGCGCCTCGACGATCGGGAGCGCGCCCTCCTCGCGGAGTCGATCCTCGAGCGAGCCCCCCGCCACGTACTCCGCGACGAGGTAGCTCGTTCCGCCGGCTTCGCCCGCGTCGAGCACCGGCACCACGTGGTCGTGCTCGACGTGCCGCGCCGCCCTGGCCTCGTGGACGAAGCGGGCACGGAAGGTCTCGTCTTCGCCGAGGCGCTGTTTCAGCAGCTTCAGCGCGACCACCGCGCCGTCCGACTCCCGCCGGGCGCGGTAGACGACCCCGACCGCCCCCTCGCCCAACCGAGCATCGAGCCGGTACTGCCCGACCGCGTCGCCGATGCCGGGCTCGGAGCGAGCGACCATCGAGGCGAGCATACGACTAGCAATTCGCCAGGCGCAGTGCTTAGGTAGCTCGTGATGAGGAGGCCGTGAGCGTCGTCGATACCCGCGTCGGCTCGGTGTTCGCCGGCTATCGGATCGAGCGGCTGCTCGGCCGCGGCGGGATGTCGAGCGTGTACCTGGCCGAGCACCTGCGCCTCGCAGCGCAAGGTGGCGCTGAAGCTGATGGCCCCCGAGCTCGCCGACGACGAGCGCTTCCGCGAGCGGTTCCTGCGGGAGTCGCAGCTGGCCGCCTCGCTCGATCACCCGAACGTCGTTCCGGTGTACGACGCGGATGAAACCGACGGCGTTCTCTACATCGCCATGCGCTACGTCGAAGGCGCGGACCTGCGCGAGCTGCTTCGCCGCTCCAGCCCACTCCACCCGCTCGTGCGGTCGCGATCGTCGGGCAGGCGGCGGCAGGTCTGGACGCGGCACATCGGCGCGGGCTCGTCCATCGTGATGTCAAGCCGGGCAACATCCTGATCGGCGAGGACGACCACGTCTACGTCTCGGACTTCGGGCTGACGAAGCAGGCGTCGTCACAGTCGGGGCTGACGGCGACCGGGCAACTCGTCGGCACCGTCGACTACGTCGCGCCGGAGCAGATCCAGGGACAGCCCGTCGACGGCCGCGCCGACGTCTACGCGCTGACCTGCGTGCTCTACGAGGCGCTCGTCGGCGCCAAGCCGTTCGAAAAGGACACCGAGGTGGCGACGATCTGGGCGCACATCCAGGATCCGCCTCCCGCGCCCTCGGCCGCGCGCCCTGAGCTGCCAAAGGGCATCGACGACGTCATCGCGCGAGGCATGGCGAAGCGGCCGGACGAGCGCTACGCGACCTGCCGGGAACTCGTCGACGCCGCCAGGCAGGAGCTCGGCGTCTCGAGCGGCGAGATCTCGTTGCCGCCGGCGCAGCCGCGCAGAAGGTTCGACTGGCGCCTGCCCGCCGTGCTCGCCGCCGTCCTCCTCTTGGCTGCCGCCGTCATCGTGGTACTTGTGGTGCGCGGTGGTGGGAGCGGCATCTCGAGCCTGCCGCCCAACACCGTGGGCGCGATCGATCCGAAGACGAACAAGCTCGTCGCGGCTATCCCGGTCGGCCACAGACCCGACCTCGATCGCCGCCGGCGCCGGCTCGATCTGGGTCGCAAACGGCGGCGACGGGACCGTCACGCGAATCGACGGGCGCTCGCGGAAGGTCGTCGAGACGCTCGGGGGGTTCAGCGGCACGCCGAGGTCGATCGCGTTCGGAAACGGTGCAGTTTGGGTGACAACGCGAGAAGACCGCCTGTTCCAGATCGCCCCGGCGGACAACCACAATCACGCCGGTTCCGCTTCGCTGGCGCTCGGGCTACCACTCGACACTCCCAGAAGGTTCGGCGTCGTTGCCGGCTACGGCGCGGTCTGGCTTTCGACGGCCGATCTGGGCGAGGTGCTGCGCGTCGACCCGTCCTCGGGCCGGGTGGTCGTCGATCGAGGATGACCACGGCATCGGCGAGCTGGCAGTCGGCGACGGAGCGGTCTGGGTGTCGGAGCAGAACGGTGTCTCCCGCATCGACGCGACCACGAACGTGCTGACCGGCACCGCTCGAATCGGCGGCGCTGGCCTCCGCCGATCCGGTGTCGGTTGGGGTTGCCTACGGCGAGGGCAGCGTCTGGGCCGCGAAGGTGGCACCTCCGGCGACGTCTGGCAGGTCTCGCCTGTGTCGACGACGGCGATCGGCAGAACGTTGGTTGGCAAGAACGTCCCGGATCTCGCCGCGGGGAGGGCGCCGTCTGGGTTGCGCGACGGAATGCGGGACGGTCGTGAGGATCGACCCCGCAGACCCGGGCCGTGACGAAGACGATCGCCGTCGGGCCGCGGGCGGCTACAGGCATCACGACCGGCTCGGGCCTGGTCTGGGTGACAACGGTCGGCTTGAACTGGCCACTGCAGCTGTTTAGATCGCTGACCGGCTCCACGCTCCCGCAGCCAAGCCGCTTGCTCCGATGCCCCAGTGTCTCGTGGCGCGCGGCGGCCCGCTCAAGGTACTCGATCGTCTTGGGTCGGTCTTCGGCCTGTGCGTAGTAGTGCGCGAGCCGTTCGAGGTGATCGTCAAGGGAGGCGGCGTATAGCTCCTCGAAGGCCGCCGCCACTCGTCCGTACAGTTCGCGTCGCCGGCCCGCGGTGAGCGTCGACAGCGCGGCCTGCTGCAGCAGTTCGTGACGGAATGCGCACTCGAGCTCGGGATAGCGTCGCACCTCGCGCACCACCTCGGCACGGAGCAACATCGTCAGATCGCCGTCGAGATCGTCCGTGTCCGCGGCCGTCTCCAGCACGCGGACCGGGAAGGTGCGGCCGACGACCGCCGCTACCTGGACGAGTCGGCGCGCTCCGTCCGGCAGCCGGTCGATCCGCGCGAGAAGGAGGCTCTCGAGTGCCGGCGGCATCAGCTCGGCCGATCCCACGGTCAACGTCCACGTCCGGCGACGATCGACGACGCTGCCCTCGACGACGGCGCGCAGCAGTTCCTCGAGGTAGAACGGATTGCCGGCGGCGCGCGAGACGAGGGTCGCCGTCGTCGCTGCATCCAGCCCGGGCAGGAAGGTGCGGGCGAGCGCGTCCGCGGCCTCGTCCGCAAGCGGCGTGAGCGTCAGTTCGCTCGCCCGGTGGCTGTACTCGCCGAGAACCGCCAGCCGTAGTCGCGTCGCCTCGGATGGAGTCGCCGGCGCGAAGCTGAAGACGAGCATGAGCGCCTCGCGTTCCGTCAGGGCAAGCGAGACGCTCCGCGAGTGCTCGCTGTCGCTGCGTCGGCCCACTGCAGGTCTTCGACAACGAGCAGGACGGGGCGGCGGCGCGCGAGCGCCAGGATCCATTCCGCGTAGGCCGCCTCGACGTCGACGGGCATGTCGCTCTCGGTCTTGATGCCGAGCAGTCGCGCGAACGACGGCATGAGCTCATCGAGGCGCGCGCCCAGCAGCGCGCCGAGCCGCGCGCGGGCCTTGGTCCGCACGGCGATCTCGGCATCACCTTCTGCGACGCCGAGCCACTCCCGCAGGATCTCGACGAACGGCCGATACAGCGCGTCGCCGCCGTACGACGGGCAGTGACCCTCGAGGCGCGTGACCTCTCCGGCCTCGCGGGTCAACTCGGCGACGAGCCGCGACTTCCCGAGCCCGTCCTCCCCACTGATGAGGACGATCTGGCCGCGGCCGCGCGCAAGTTCCGCGAGCGCATTCCGTAGGTGCACAAGCTCGGCGTCGCGCCCGACCGTCGGCGTCGTCGTGCCGGACTGGTCGGTGGGGCGAGCGTGGAGGAGCCGCCACGCCCGCACCGGGCGGGCGCGTCCCTTGACGGCGAGCGGACCGCGCTCCTCGAGCACGAACCTGCGCTCGAGCAGCCGGGCGGTGCCGTCGCCGACGAGCACGGTCCCAGGCTCGGCTGCGGACTCGAGACGAGCGGCGACGTTGGTCATGTCGCCCAGCGCGACCGCCTGCGGCGCCGCCACACCCACAGTCCCGACGCCCGCCGGCCCCGAGTTGATCCCAACGCGCACGTGGAAGCGGTCGATCCCCCACGCCGCGCGGATGTCCTCGGAGTACGAGCCGACGATCTCGAGGATGCGCAGCGCCGCCCGCGCCGCCCGCTCCGGGTCGTCGGCGTGTGCCGCCGGGACGCCAAACAACGCGCAGATGCCGTCGCCCTGGTACGCCTGGACGGTTCCACCGAACTCCTCGACGGCCCCGCTGAGGCGGGTCATGCATTCGCCGACGAGCGCCTTCACCTCTTCTGGCAGCAGGCGCTCGCCGAGCGCCGTCGACCCCACGATGTCGGCGAACAGCGCCGTGACGGGTCTGACCTCGTCGTCCACGCTCCTCATCCTCTCAGGCGGAGCCGTGCTTCCGGTCAACCCGCGCGCTCGCACGAACTCGCCGGACGCGGCGTTGGCGTCCGGCGAGCTCATGAGGTGGAGTCGCGTGCCCTCAGACCGCGATCACGGCGCGGCGCCTGCGGACTCCGGCGGTGCCGGCGAACGCCACCAGGATCACGCCGAACACGCCCGCCGCTGCGATCGCGACAGTGCGCCAGGCGAACGAGCTACCTGTCCCGCCGGCGTACTGGCCGAGGTGGTACGTCTGGTTGAGCGCCTGGCCGCGGAGCGTGAGGGCGCGGATCGTCTTGCTTCGAGGGGCCGGCGTACTGGCCGAGGTGGTAGGTCTGGTTGAGCGCCTGGCCGCGGAGCGTGAGGGCGCGGATGTCTTGCTTCGAGGGGCCGGCGTACTGGCCGAGGTGGTAGGTCTGGTTGAGCGCCTGGCCGCGGAGCGTGACGGCGCGAATCGCTTGCTTCGACGGGCCTGAGGCGGTCGGCGCCCCGTTCGCGGCACCTGCGAGCGGCGCCGTGAGGAGCGCGACTACGACGAGCACGAGTGAGGTTGAGCTGCGGGACATATCAGTCTCCTTCGTCCAGTTCGGCCGCCCTGCGCGACCGGCTGGTACGAAGCTATGGCGTCGCTCGAGCGCAGTCGTTTCGCGTGCCGACGCAGCGACTGTCATCGCGGGAACAGATGCGACCGTCTAACGGCGCTGAACGAGCTGCGACACGTCAAGGATGCCGATGTGGCCTCGGGTCAGCTCGATCGTGCCTCGTTTCTCTTCGTCGCGCAGCACCTGGTTGACGGTCGGCCGCGTTGCACCGGCGAGCTCGGCAATGACCTCCTGGGTCAGCGGCACGGTGACCGACCCGGCGCCTTCATCTCCGTAGAGCTCGGCCAGCTCGACGAGACGACGACGGACACGCTGGTCGACCGGCAGGTAGAGCGCCTCGAGCAGACGCTCGTTCAATGCTCGTACCTCGTTCACGAGATATGCACAGAGGTACCGATCCATGTCCCGATGCCTTGCGCGCAGCTGATCGAAGTCGGCTCGGTAGACCGAATACGTCTCGCCCGGCTCGAGCGCCGCGACGGTGGAGATGCGCTTGGCGTCGTCGACGAGCAGGGCCATCTCGCCGAACATCGCGCCGGCCCCTCGGATTGCGACGGTGACGGTGTCGCCGAGCGAGGTCATCGTCCGGACCGCGAAGCGACCCTTGGCAATGAGATGGCAACAGTCGGCGGGATCGCCACGGTGGCAGACGATCTCGTTTCTCGCAAAGGTGCGGCGCCGTGCGACCTGCAGGATCGCACGCAATTCCTCCTCTGGCACGCCTGCCAGCAGTGCCCACTGCATGGCGTCAGCCTCTCACGGGATCGCGCCGAGCGCGAGCGCCCCCGGCGCGTCAGCCGCTACCGAGGCTCGACGCTGCGCAGCACGCGCAGCCAGTTCTGGCGAAGGATCTTCGCGATGTCGGCATCACCGAACCCGTGCTCGACCAACAGTCGTGTGACCGTCGGAGCGTTCCCATGATGGAGCAGGTCGGGGGGAAGATGGACGGTCGCGAGCTCCTGCTCGAACACCGCCTTCTCCTCCGGCGGCATCGCGCGATAGATGAAGTCGAAGAAGTCGAATCCGAGCCCGACGTGGTCGATGCCGATCAGCTCGGCGACGTAGGCGACCTGATCCGCAAATGCCGCGGCGGTCGCACCGTCCTTGGACGGGCTGAGCAGCACCGAGCTGATGCCGACGACGCCACCCCGCTGGGCGACAGCTTGCATCTGCGCATCGCTGCTGTTCCGTTCGGCGTCGTAGAAGCGGCGCGGGTTCGTGTGGCTGATCACCAGCGGCCCATTCGTGCGGTCGAGCACGTCGTCCACGCCGGCGGGATTCAGATGTGCGAGGTCGATCAGGATCCGCAGCTCCTCGCAGGCATCGACGACCTCGCGCCCGAAGGGAGAGAGTCCCTGCGGCGACGACCCGGTTGGCGCGATCAGCCCGCCGATGCCCGCGAGGTTGCGGCGGACGTGGGTGAGGCCGATGCAGCGCACGCCGAGCTCGTGGAAGGCGCGGAGCAGGTGGATGTCAGATCCGAGCGGCTCGACGCCCTCCATCGTGAGGAGGAAGCCGACGCGGCCGCCGGCTCGCGCCGCCTCGATCTCAGCGCTGTCGCGGCAGACGGCGAAGCGTGGATCATGCGCGACCTCCTCGTGGAGAAGCGCGAGCTGGTCAATCGCGACGCGTAGCGCAAGCTCCGGCAGGTAGCGGTCATCGAGGTAGATCGCCGCGCCGACGACCCCTATCCCGCCGTCGTGAAATCCCTGCCAGAAGTCGCGCCCGAGGACGCCGATCGGCTCCCGTTTGTTGGCGCGCTTCTCATAGAGGTCGAGCAGCAGGTCGAAATGTAGATCGACGACGCCGCCGTGGACGCGGCGCACGTGTGCGCCGAGCTCCTCGGACGATGGCGATCCCACGGCGTCATCATGACCGGAGCGCCACGAGTGGTTGACACCTTTGACGCATTGCAAACCTGAACCTCCGTCTGGACCGGCGGCGAGGGGTGGGAAACGCCTCTGTTTTCCGGTATCTATTGGTCCGGCCCGGCAGCGGGCTTGGTCTCGACGACGTAAGGGAAGCGAGATCGGGTGGGTTGGAGCGATGCGATCGAGGTAGCCGTACTGGCCCTTCTCGGGCTCGGCGGAGCCTGGCTCGGCATCCGGGTGGCGCGCTGGTCGCGCACCGAGGATGGTCGGGACTGGCTCAACACGCTGTCGCAGTTGCGCGGCGAGGAGTACGCCGAACAGAGCGAGTACCCGATCAACGGCGCCGAGTTGGCGCGCAGGCTGCTCACCGCCGACGAGACACGCGCCGCGATGTTCACGCGCGACGAGTACAAGCTCGTGCAGTACCGGGTGCGGAACAAGCTGCGACAGCTCGGCTGTCCCAAGCAGACCGCGTCGCCTCGCTCGGACTGGGTGGTCGACGAGGACATGGCCGCACGGGTCGCCGACGAGCTCGGCTTTCCGTTGACGGGCTGAGGCCGGAGCCGGGTCCCGTCAAGGGGCCTAACCGCACGAACCTCGTTCGAACGTGGTTCGAACGAGGTTCGCGGGTGTGCGGTCGGGACAGGTGCGCCTAGAACGGAGAGATGCGGTTCGGCTTGTCCCAGGCGACGTGGATCAGCTCAGCCTCGGTCTCGACGGCCGTCTCGGGCCGCGGATTGGCTGACGGCCGCTTGCCGGTCAGACGGCGTGGTGCGGTGGTGTCCCACGAAAGGCGGTTCATGCGTGCACCTCCTCAGGCGTTTCGTCGGCGGGCGCGGGCGCCCGCGTGATCAGGATGTCGCCGCTCACGGTCTTCGCGCGGACCTCGAGCATCGGCCCGTCGGTCGTCGGTGCCTCGGACGTGACATCGAGCTCCGAGGTCGTGTCACCGCTCACGGTGTTGCAGTCGAGGAAGACTTTGGAGCCCCGGCGCACGCCGATATGGACGTCGCCGGAGACGGAGTTGGCCGCGAGCCGGCCGCGCAGCACGGCTGCGAGCTCCTGGTCGCCGCTGACGGTGTTGGCGCTGACGTCGTTGTACGCCTCACGAATCGTCACGTCGCCGGAGGCACTCGCCACGTTGATCGGGCCGCGGACGACGTCGACCTCCACGTCGCCGGATGCCGTCTGGACCTGGACGCCTCCGCCGACCTGGCGCATGCTCACGTCGGCACTCGCGCTCTTGACGTTCACGCTGCCTTCGACGCGGTCGAGCGCGACATCGCCCGAGGCCGTTGCGACGTTTGCCGCGCTGAGGGTGCCGCGAGCGGCGACGTCGGCGGACTTGGTGCGGACGGTCAATGACGAGGAGGCCGGGATGCGCACGCGGCAGGAGATGCCCGACCGGCCGAAGAGCGAGCCGAGGTTGAAGCCTCCGCCCTTGCGCTGCTGGAGGTCGATCACCAGGTGGGGCCGCTGCTGATGCTGTTGCAACTCGACCCGGCCGTTGTCGATCAGCTCCTGCGAGGCCTCGTCGTGCGCGATCAATTCGACCTCGGCCTGCTGCGCGCCCTCGATCGCCTCGACCTCGATCTCGCCGGAGTTGAGCTTGATCTCCAGCTCGACGGGACCGCTCACATCGAATGTCTTCTGCATCGTCATCTCCCTAGCTCTGGGCGTAGCCGGACAGGCGCTTGCCGCTGTGATGGACGGGGCGCGACTCGGTCGCGCGGGCAATCGCGCGGACGAGCCACGCGTTGGTCGAGACGCCTTCGCGCTCGGCTGCCTTCTCGACAGCGGACTTGAGCGACTCGGGCAGGCGCAGGCTGATGCGCGCTGAGAGCTCCTCGCCGACGGTGCCGGCGCTCTCGCCGGGTGCGTCGACGAACACGAGCTCGGGCTCCTGGCCCGCGAGGCGGACCTCGATGTGGCCGGAGGGCAGTTTCGAGTTGAGCTCGAGGGCGGCCTGCGAGAGGAGGTCGAGCAGCTTCAGCCGCAGGTTCGATCCGAGCGCCTCGCCGAGGCGCCGCGCGATCTGGGCCGACCGCTCGTCGCCGAGATCGCCGAGTCCCTGCAGGTCTTCCTGGAGCCCTTCGAGCACGATGGTCAGATTCATGATGATGTCACTATGACATCACGGCCGACAGCTGTCAAGTGTCATCGGCACATCGGGGCCGAAAACCGCTTGGACGCTTAACACGAACACAAGAGCAGCCCCATGAAACCCCCGTCTAACCTCAGCGGATGGCGACGGCGGACCTGACCGCTCCCGCGAGTGCCGCGCCGGCGCTCGGTGATCAGTGGCGCTCACTGACGCGCGCAGCGACGGTCGTCGCGGTACTCACGTCGCCCGTCGCGTTCGTCTGGTTCCACGAGCACCAGGGACTCGCCGTCCGCTACGCCCTGCTCCTGACGCTGTTCGAGGTGGCGGCCTTCCGCGGCCTCGTCGACCTCATCTTCCGGCACTTCATCGCCTCGCCGAGCCTGTTCGGAGAGGAGCGCGAGCAGCTCCGCTCCGAGGACATCGTGATGCGCCGGCGTCTGTCCTTCTGGCGCACGTTCTGGCGGTGGACGTGGCGGGTGATCGTCCTGATCACGATCTCGTGGGTGCTCCTCGGCTTCTTCGGCCACGACCTGAGTTGGGCCGACACCGCTCACGGCGTGCTGCACCCGCTGACCCTGTTCACGAACACGAGCGTGCTCGGCCAATTCGTCGTGCTGCCGTTCTTCTTCCTCTTCAACTTCCTGATCTTTTTCGGGCCGATGATGGCGATGGGCATCTCGCAGATCCGCGGTTACCAGCCTGGCGACGCCGAGTGGGGCGTGAAGCTCGAGCACGTGCGCGGCCAGGCCGAGGCGAAGGAGGAGATCCGGCGCATCGTCTCCCTGTGGCAGTCCGGCGAGCGCTTCGAGCAGGCCGGCGGCAAGCGCGAGCGGGGCCTGCTCTTCCTCGGCGCCCCGGGGACCGGCAAGACGATGCTCGCCAAGGCGATCGCGACCGGCTTCAACTCGCCCTTCGTGACCATTCCCGGCTCCGGGTTCGCGCAGACCTTCGTCGGGCTCGATTCGATCCTCGTCCGCTACCTCGCGCGCAAGGCCAAGCGGCTCGCGCGCAAGTGGGGCGGTCAGTGCATCGTCTTCATCGACGAGATCGACGCCGTCGGCATGCGCCGTAACGCTCTCGGCGCGGCCCAGGGGTTCGAGGAGCCGACGTTCGAGCAGTCGAGCGATCTCGTGCTCGAGACGCGTGCGTGGCGCGAGAAGCAGTTCGCCCTGCGCGCACCCGACCGGCAACCGCCGTCGCGGCTGTACCAGCTGGCCAACCGGGCCTTCCCGGGTGCGGGCGGCGGCATGTTCGGCGGGCAGGGGAGCATGGCGCTGAACCAGCTCCTCGTGGTGATGGACGGTCTCGACGGGCCTCCGCTCGGCCGCCGGATCATGACGAACATGACGAACACGTTCCTGGACGCGCTGTACATCGTCCCCGCGAAGGTTCGAGGCCGGTCGCTGCGCTTGCCCCCGCCGCGCCCGCGCACCGAGCAGATCTACTTCATCGGCGCGACCAACGTGCCGATCTCGCAGCTCGATCCGGCACTCACCCGCCCCGGCCGGATGGGCCGTCACGTGTGGTTCCGCACGCCGACCAAGCACGATCGGGAGGACATCTTCGAGCTCTACCTCGGTCGCGTTCAGCACGCCGCCGAGCTCGACCGCCCGGCTCGCCGCGACGAGCTCGCGCGGATGACGATGGGCTACTCGCCAGCCATGATCGAGCAGGTCTGCTCGATGGCGCTGACGATCGCACACCACTCCGGGCGCGACGCCTTCGGCTGGGACGACCTCGTCGAGGCGATGACGACCGTGGAGTCCGGCACGGCGATCAACGTCGAGTACGTCCCGGAGGAGACGCGCGCCGTCGCGATCCACGAGGCCGGCCACGCGATCGCCGCGCACGCGTACCTGAAGGGCGCCGAGTCGACCCGGCTCTCGATCCGCAGCCGCGGCGGTTCGCTCGGGCACCACATGGCGATGCAAAAGGAAGAGCGGTTCTCGTCCTGGCGGAGCGAGGAGATGGCGCGCCTGATCTGGGCGCTCGGCGCGATGGCGGCCGAGCGAGTCTTCTATGGCGAGAACTCGACGGGCGTCGGGGGTGACGTGCAGGCCGCGACCGACCGGGCGGCCTGGATGGTCGGCGCCTGCGGGATGGCGCCCGAGTTCGTCGAACTCCGCTGCGACGACGAGTCCGAGGAGGAAGCGCGTGAGCGCGTCATGAAACGCTTCCAGCGCATCGGCACGCAGATCGTGAATCGCACCGGCTCGGGCCAAATGGAGGCCGCGGTGCTCCACGACCACAGCCAGCGCGTCATGGTCGAGCAGCTGCTCGGGCAGGCGTACCTCGCGGCCCACCACCTGATCGAGAGAAACAAGGACGCGGTCGAGCGGGTCGCCGACGCGCTCGTGGAGCGGCGCGAGTTGCACGGAGACGAGGTCGTCCACCTCTTGCAGGCCCAACATCTGGAGCTGCCCGAGGTCGACCTCCTGGCCGAAAGCGCGTGGCCACGGCTGTGAGGGAGAAGCACCAGTTCCGCATCGCGTACGGCGTGCTCGCGCTCGCGTTCTGGCTCTCCGTTGCGGGATTCATCGTGCTGTTGACGCGCCAGCACCACGAGGCGCAGACCGCCTGGTCGAAGTGGAAGCCCACGGAGCAAGGCCTGATCGGCGCCCACCAGATTGCACTTCGCCTGGGACCGAACTACCGGGCGCCGAACGGGACACAGCTCGTCGCAGTGCAGGAGCACGCGCCGTACGTCCAGGGCATCCACCTCGAAGCCGTCGGCGTGCGGCGGCTGAATCAGAACGGCCAGATCGACCCGTACATCGGCCTCTACGGGACCGGGCGGACGCTCATCTACGCCTTTTGCGGCCTGCAGTCGAACTGCTCGCTCGAGGCCACGACCACGGCCGGCGAGGAGCGCGTGCTCCGCCGCGAGGCGCTCGAGCTCTCGCTCTACGCCTTCAAGTACCTGAAGAACGTCGACCAGGTGGTGTCGCTCGTGCAGACGGTGAAGAACGGCGGCACGAGCGCCGTCTTCCTGCGCAAGAGCGACCTCCGGCCCGAGCTCGACCACCCGCTCCGGAACACGCTGCCGCTCCGCTCGCCGCCCGCCAGCGGCAGCGACAAGCGCGAAGCGGCCGTGATCGACGCGCTCACGCTGCCGAACACCTTTCCGGCGCACTACGAGTCGCTTCCGGACGGCGACGCGATCCTCGTGCTCGACGTCTCGGCGCAACCGACGAGCTAGCAGCTCACCCCGAGATGAGCTCCTCGCCTCGGGGCTCCGGTCATTGCATTAATCTTGGCGCGCGTGCGCCGCGGATCGATCATTCAACTCGTCGCAATCGGTCTGATCGCGGCCGCCATCGCCACGGCCGTCGCGCTGCTGGTTCCGTGGCTGCCCGTGGCAGCAGGCAAGGAGGCGACCCGGATCCACTTCGTCTTCTGGTTCACGACCGCCATCTGCATTGGCGTCTTCGCGGTCGTCGCCGCCGTGCTCACCTACTCCGTCTGGAAGTTCAGGGTCAAGCCGGATGACGACTCGGACGGACCGCCGACGCATGGTCACACGGCACTCGAGATCGTCTGGACGGCGGTGCCGGCTGTGCTCGTGACCGCGATCTCGATCGTCAGTGCGATCGTGCTGGCCGAGAACGGGAACGCGGGCTCGGACCCGCTGATCGTCAAGGTCACCGGCCAGCAGTTCGCCTGGACGTTCACCTATCCGAACGGCAAGAGCTATGGCTCGCTGACGATTCCCAAGGGCCGACATACGAAGCTGCAGATCACGTCCAACGACGTGATTCACTCCTTCTGGGTGCCGCAGCTGTCGCAGAAGCAGGACGCTGTGCCAGGCGCGGTCAACACGCTCGTGATCACGCCGACCCGCACCGGCACATTCCCGGTGATCTGCACGGAGCTCTGCGGGCTCGGCCACGCGCTGATGCGCAGCCACGTCGACATCCTCACCGAAGCCAAGTTCGACGAATGGCTAAAGGGCGGCGGACAATCGCCTGCCGGCGCGCCTGGGCTGACCGTCTTCCTGCAGAACGGTTGTGGTGGCTGTCACACGCTGAAGGCCGCGGGTGCAGCCGGCAAGGTCGGTCCCGACCTCGACAATCTGAAGGAAGCGGCAGCACAGGCGAATCGCGGCCAGCTGACCGCCTTCATCCACGAGTCGATCGTCGACCCGGCGGCGTACCTCGCCCCGGGTTTCTCCGATTTGATGCCGCACAACTTCGGCACGCAGATCCCGCCCGACAAGCTGAATCAGCTCGTCGCATACCTCGCAGGACAGGCGCGGTAACGTGACCGACGTGGCCGCCACTCACGCGCACGCAGCGCCTCCGGCGCCCACGGGCTTCCGCCGGCTGACCGCGCCCGGCTGGCTGCGCGTCCTCTGGGTGACGCCGATCTTCATCGGGATCGGCTTCGCGATCCCGCTCCTGATCCGCTGGCTCGCGGACTGGGACCCCGTCTGGAAGGGATCGGTGCTCGTCACGGTCGAGCTCGTGACGGCGCCGCTCGGCTTCCTCGTCGGGCTCGGCGGTTTCGACTACTGGTTCTACTACGCGACCGGGCGCCCGACGCGCCCCGAGGATCACTCGAGTCACGGCGCGAAGTCATGGCGCGACTACTTCCGGGTCAACACCGACCACAAGGTGATCGGTGTCCAGTACGTCGTCACCACGATCATCTTCTTCTGCATCGGCGGCATGCTCGCGATGCTCTTCCGCGCCGAGCTCGCGCAGCCGGGCGATCAGTTCTTCAACCCGCAGACGTTCAACGTCCTCGTCTCCGACCACGCGGCGTTGATGATCTTCCTGTTCGTGATCCCGGCGTTCGCCGGGCTGGGCAACTACGTCATCCCACTGATGCTCGGTGCGGCCGACATGGCGTTCCCACGGCTGAATGCGCTCTCGTTCTGGCTCTTGCCGATCGCCGGGACGATGCTGGTCGCGGGCATGGTCGTCCCTGGCGGCGGTCCCTCCGCCGGCTGGACGTGTTACGCGCCGCTCTGCTCACATCAGCCGCTCGGGCAGGTGTTCTTCAACATGGGCGTGCAGTGGGCGGGGGCGAGCTCGATCATGACCGCGCTCAACTTCCTCGTCACGATCATCACGATGCGGGCGCCTGGCATGACGTTCTGGCGGATGCCGCTGCTCGTGTGGGCGAACTTCACCACGTCGCTGCTCGTCGTGATCGCGACGCCGTTCATCGCCGGCTCGCAGTTCTTCGTCATGTTCGACCGCGTCATGCACACGAACTTCTTCGAGTCCGGGCCGGGTCAGGGCGGCTACGTGCTCGGGTACCAGCACATCTTCTGGTTCTACTCGCACCCGGCCGTCTACATCATGATCCTGCCCGGGTTCGGGCTGATCAGCGAGATCATCGCCGTGATGAGTCGCAAGCCGATCTTCGGCTACCGGCTGATGGCGCTCAGCCTGCTGGCGATCCTCGTCCTCGGCTTCTCGGTCTGGGCGCACCACATGTTCGTCGCCGGCATGGCGTCCTGGCTCCGCGTCCCGATGATGGTCACCTCGATGGTGATCGCGGTGCCGACTGGAGTGAAGGTGTTCTCCTGGCTGGCGACGATGTGGAACGGAAAGCTCCATTTCAACACGCCGATGCTGTTTGCGACCGGGTTCATCTCGATGTTCGTGCTCGGTGGCCTCTCGGGGATCTATCTCGCATCGGTGCCGATCGACATTCATGCCAGCGACACGTACTTCATCGTCGCGCACATCCACTACGTGCTCTTCGGTGGGTCCGTGTTCACGATCTTCGCGGGCATCTACTACTGGTTCCCAAAGATGACCGGCCGGATGTACAACGAACGGCTCGGCAAGCTGCACTTCTGGCTGACGTTCATCGGGTTCAACCTGACGTTCTTCCCGATGCACTACATCGGCTTGCAGGGCATGCCTCGCCGGGTCGCCGACTACGCACATCGGTTCGCCGACATCAATCTCTTCATCTCGATCGCCTCGTTCGGACTCGGCGCTTCGACGCTGGTCTTCCTCTACAACATGGCGCGCTCGTGGGCGCATGGCCCGATTGCGCCGGCCAACCCGTGGCGCTCGCTGACGCTCGAATGGCAAGTCTCGTCGCCGCCTCCGACCTTCAACTTCGACGAGGTGCCGCAGGTCGTCGGCAACCCGTACGAATACGGGGTGCCAGGTGCGAAGCACGCGATCTTCGCCTCGCGTGAGCAGGAGCCGGTGGCGGTCGACTGATGCACGTCCTGGTGATCGCCAATGAGACCGCGGCGTCGCAGACGCTGCTCGACGCGATGCGCAGCGAGGCCGCCGGCGACGACGACCTGGTGACGGTGATCGCGCCCGTCAACGAGCCGAGCCAGGGCTACGTCGTCTACGAGGACACGCGGCGAGCCTCAGCCGGCCGTCGGCTCGACCAGACACTGAAGGCGCTTCGGGAGAACGGTGTCGACGCCCAGGGGTTCGTCGTCGAGACAGGGCCCGTGCAGGCCGTCAAGGACGCGCTCGCGCAACTCGAACCGAAGGTCGACGAGATCATCGTCTCCACTCACCCAGCCGAGCGCTCTGGCTGGATGCGCCGGAACGTCGTCGACGAGATCGAGGTTGCAGCCAGCGGCGTGCCGGTCCGACACGTCGTCTCGGACGGAACTGAGCCGGGCCAGGAGGCGAACGTGCTCGTGATCGCAAACCAGACCGTCCTCTCCGATGAGCTGCTCGACCGGATCCGCAAGCGTGCGGCACAGAGCCCGGCCAGCTTTCTGATCGTGGCGCCTCAGAGCGACGATGAAGAGCACACCGACGCCGACCGCCGCTTGCGGCGCGCACTCAGCGTGCTGCGGGGCGAGGGCATCGACGCCCACGGGCAGGTCGTGCACCCCGACCCGTACACCGCAGCGCGACAGGCCGTGAACGACGAGCGCGTCGACGAGCTGATCGTCTCGACCTTCCCGGGTGAGCGGAGCGGCTGGCTGCGCCGCGATCTCGTCGAACGCCTGCGTAAGGACACCAAGCTCCCCGTCGAGCATGTGATCTCACCTGTTCGGCAGGAGGTGCCCGTATGAGCGCGGCAGCTGACGCCCACGAGCAGCACGGGCCGCCGCCGATCCATTACAGCTCGCGCGTCTCACCGGCCGTACTCGGCATGTACCTCTTCATCGCCTCGGAGATCATGCTCTTCGGCTCGTTCTTCACGGTCTACTTCTTCGACCGCGTCGTCAACAACGGCGTCGACGGCGTCTGGCCGCCGGACGGCTACCAACGGCCGGCGTACCTCGCGGGGATCAACACGCTGATCCTCGTCACCTCGAGCTTCACCATGCACTGGGCGGACAGGTCGGCGAAGAAGGGCAATCGGGCCGGGCTCAAGGCGGGTCTCTTCCTGACCGTCTGCCTCGGGCTCACGTTCCTGCTGACGCAGGTGATCGAGTACCACCGGATCGGGTTCAACACCAGCGATACGTCCTTCGCGGCGACGTTCTTCGGGCTGACCGGGTTGCACGGCGCCCACGTGTTCGTCGGGTTGACGATCCTGAGCGTGATGACGATCAGGGCGTTCCGCGGGCACTTCACGCCGGAGCACCACCACGGCGTCGAGATCGGCGGCATCTACTGGCACTTCGTCGACGTCATGTGGATCGTCGTGTACGTGACGGTGTACCTGCTCTAAACCATGCCGAATCCCTTCCGGAGCGAAGAGTCTGCGTTCCGGTTCGTCTTGCTGACGATCGGCTACTTCGTGCCCATCGTGGTCGCGTCGTGGATCAACTCGTGGCTGGGCGTCGTGGTCTTCTTGATCATGACGGCAGGCGTCGTCTACTGGCTGCTTCGCCGTGGTCAGCGCGAGCGGCCTGTCAAGCAGGTGCCGCTGCCGCACGTGCCGGACGAGCGGCGGATCCTCGTGATCGCCAACGAGACGGTCGGTGGCCCGGAGCTCCTTGCAGAGGTGCGGACGCGTGCCGGCGCCGGCGCGGCGCGCGTTCGCGTGGTCTGTCCCGCGCTCAACTCACCGATCCGACATTGGGTGTCCGATGAGGACGGCGCGCGAGAGGCCGCCCAGGCGCGGCTCGACGCGAGTCTGGCAGCCATGCGTGCCGCGAGTCTGCAGGCAGATGGCGAGATCGGAGACGGCGACCCCATCCAGGCGATCGAAGATGCAATGCGGACGTTCCGCCCCGACGAGCTGATTCTCTCGACCCATCCTGAGGGCCGCTCGTACTGGCTCGAGCGCGGCGTCGTCGAGAAGGCGCGCGAGAGGTTCGAGATCCCGCTCACCCATGTCGTCGTCGACCTGGGGGATGCGTGAACGGCAATTCTTCGCCGAGCGCCGTTCCCGCAGCTCTGCACCTGACGATCGAGCCCGTCGATCCGCTGCCGCTTCGCGCTGAGTTGCGCGAGGTGCACCGCGCTGCGCTGGGCGCGGGGGCGCTCTCCGACGAATGGGCGCGCGAGCGTCTGCCCGCGCATGCGAGCCGTGACGACTTCGTCTTCCTGGTTGCGCGCGAGAAGGGCGAGCTCGTCGGCTTCGCGTACGGCTACGCCGGCGCCTACGGCCGCTGGTGGACCGAGCACGTCGCCGCGGCGCTCACGGCTCGCCAGCGTGAGCACTGGCTCGACCCACCGCACTACGAGGTCGTCGAGCTCCACGTGCGCCCGGGGCGCCAGCGGCGAGGGCTCGGCAGTGCCCTGCTCGCGCAGCTACTCACGCGCCAGCCGTACGACCGCGCGGTGCTGACGACGCAGGCCGGCTCGCGCAAGGCGCGGTCGTTCTACGGGAAGAACGGGTGGCAGGAGCTGGCGAACGTCGACTTCGGCGCCGGCTACCCGCCGTACATCGTGCTCGGCCGCGAGACGGCGACCTTCCACCCGGGGCCGCAGCCGACCTGACCGGTCACTGCGCCTCCGTGAATTACTTGCCGGCGACGCTGGAGACGTACTTCGCGACGGCCTTGATCTCGGCGTCGGAGAGCTGGCCCTTGAACGACGGCATCGCGCCGCCGCCGGTCTCGACCTGGTGCTGGACGGTCGCCTCGGACGGCTTCAGCTGATCGAGGTTCGGGCCGACGTTCCCGGTCGTTCCGGCGTCCTTGAGGGTGTGGCAGCCGCCGCAGCCGGCGCTCGCGAACACCTGCTTGCCGTCGGGCTGCGCCGAGCTGCCGCCGGTCGTCGTCGTGGTGGCGGGCGGCGCCGCTGCGCCGGTGTGCGTGGCGGTGACGCCGCAGTTCGGGTTGCCGCTGCACTTCGCGATGTACACCGAGATGTCGTCGGCGTCCTGGCCCTCGTACAGGTTCGCAGGCATCGGCTCTTCCGGATAGGCGATCTGGCCGCGGACGACGTCGCGAATCGTCTGCTCGGACGAGAACACTCCGGTCTTGACCGAGGAGAACGCGTCGTCGAGGTTCGGCCCGACGGTGCCCTTCGACTTCGCATCGGCCAGCGTGTGACACGACGCGCAGGACGGGTCCGACGGCTTCGCGGGCTGGAGGAAGAGCTGCTTGCCGTGTGCCGGATCGCCCTCGGTGACGCGGCCGACCGCGCCGCAGCCCGACGCGAGCAGCGCCAGCAGGACGACGGTGAGTGCGAGGGCGCTCTTCAGGGCTACGAGGACGGTTGGGTGGCGGCGGGCAGGCTCGCAACGGCCTCGTCGCGGGTGCCGTAGATGTCGAAAACGCGGTCGAGGCCGGTGATCTCGAAGATCTTGACGATGTTCGCGTCGCTGCAGACGAGTGAGAGCCGCCCGTCGGCCGGGCGCAGCCGCTTGACGCCACCGACCAGGACGCCGAGCGTCGTCGAGTCGATGAAGGTCGTCGAGGTGAAGTCGACGATCACCTGCTTCGCGCCGCGCGCGATCACTTCGAGCAGCTGCTGCTTGAACTCCGGCGCCGTGTAGAGGTCGACCTCGCCGGCGAGCGAAATCACGAAGGCGTCATCGGCGAGCTGCTGGGTCTTGATGTCGAAGTTCATGTCTCGTCTGGGCGAGGGACGCCCGCGCTGCGAGTCTAACCAGTGGCGGCGGAGGCGGTGCTGGAAGCTGCGAGCGCCTGCGCCTGCTTCAAGAGTTGCTTGACCTGCGGGGCGTCGACGTCCTGAGGCGACAGCACGAGGAACCGCCGGTACGCGGCGACAGCGCCCTTGTAGTCACCGGCCTGCTGCGACGCCTGACCGAGCTGGTACTGGACGGTCACGTCGCGGGGTGCCAGCCGGGCCAGTTGCTCGAGCGTCGTCTCGGCGCTCTTCTGAGCGCCCTGGTAGCTGGCGAGCGCCGTCTGTGCTTTCTGCTGGGCCTGCACCGAGATGACCGCGCCGATCGGATCCTGGAGGCCGTTCGGATCGTTGAAGATCTTCCCGAACGTCGTCGAGGCTGCTGGAGCGAAGGTCGAGCCCGGCGATGCCGCCTGCGCCGACTCCTGTGCCGCCTGGTAGTCGGCCGCGTACGTCTGCGACAGAGTCGAGTACTGCGAGGCGAGCTCGCCAAGCGCGTCCTGGTCCTTCGGCCGGAGCGCGGTATAGCGCTGCAGGGCGTCGACGGCGTCGGCGGTGCGCTGCTTCTGCTCGTACGCCGTTGCGAGGTCCCGCCAGGCGACCGCGTCCTGCGGGTGCTTCTCGACCTTGTGCTGGAGCGAGCCGAGCGAGGTGCCGCTCGAACCGAAGTGGAACGCGTTCTGGAAGACGTCGCTGAGCCCCGTGGAGCCCGAGCCGACGCCGAGCAGCACGAAGCCGAGCACGAACGCGATCGCGAGCCCGACGTACGCCCACTTGGCGTGGTTGCGGAGGCGCTGGAAGAACAGCTCCTCCTGCCACTGCGGCGGCTTCTGCTTCTTCGGCGCCGCTACTGCGGCGGCGCGAGCATTCTGTGCCGGGCGGCGCTTGCGGTGTTGCGTACCTCTCGCCACTGTTCCTCTCGCTCGGTGTGGGTGTAGCGGGTCTTGCCGTCGACGATCGTTTCGAGCACTCGCTCGGGCGAGCCGCCGAAGACGATCGCCGCCGCCGGATCCTCCACCGGATGGTAGGGGCTTCCGTGCAGCGACAGCACCGTCAGGTCGGCACGCTTTCCGGGCGTCAGGGTACCCACCTGGTCGTCGATTCGCAGTGCGCGGGCCGCATCGATCGTGGCGAGGGAAAGCGCGTCGGCCGCCAGCAGCGCCTCCGGCCGCTTCTCCCGTGCCCGGGCGGCGTAGACGGCTGCCCGCATCTCCTCGAATGCGTCGAAGGACGGCGCCGAGGCAGGCGAGTCCGTCCCGAGACCGACGCGGACGCCCGCGGCGCGGAGGGCAGCGAGCGGCGCGACGCCGCAGCCGAGCAGGGCGTTCGAGCGCGGGCAATGCGCGACCGGGACGTCCCGCGCGGCGAGGAGGGCGAGCTCGGTGTCGTCGAGCTCCACGCAGTGCGCGCACAACAGGTCGGGACCGAGAACCGGTTCGAGCGTCGCAACGGCGCGCCGGCCGGTCGGGGGCACCAGCATCTGCGCGATCGCCTGGAGCGGGCCGGTGCCGTGCTCGAGCCATTCGTTCTCGTTCGCTGACTCGGCCAGGTGCGTGCCGACCGGGATTCCGAGCGCGAGGCACCACTGGTAGACCTCGACCGAGCAGGTGTACGGCGCATGCGGCGAGACGCCGATCCGCACCAGGCTGCTCTCTTCGACGCCTGCGAGCTTGGCAGCGAACCGCTCCGCAGCGACGTCGGGCTCCCGTGCGAACACCTCGATGTAGACAATCGCTCGCAGCCCGAGCTCGCCCGCGGCAGTCGCGGCTGCGCCCGAGAAGCTGTAGTCCGCGGTCGTCGTGATCCCGGAGCGGAGCGAATCGAGGACGCCCTGCCGCGCCAGCGCCAGCATGTCGTCGTCGTCGAGCAGGGCCTTCCGCGCCGCGTGCAGGGCGATCCAGGGACCGAACGGCTGACCGTCCCCGAACCCTGCGTAGCGGGAGTACTCGAGGTGCGAATGGGCGTTGACGATGCCCGGGAAGATCACGGCGTCCTCGAAGTGACGGGCGGAGCGACCGGGCGAGACGTCCACGATCGCGCCGTGCTCGTACACGACCCGGCCGTGCTCGATCGGCGGCCCGTCGACGGGCACCACCCAGTCGGCGGAGAGCTCGGTCATTCGGCTGCGGTGGCCGTCTCCGGGTGCCATCTGCGCTCGAAGAAGCCGGAGAGCGCGAGGGAGACGAGGTACAGCGAGATCAGCGGGATCATCTCGAGCAGGGTCGTCACGGGATCGACGCCTGGCAAGGCGACGGCGATCGCAGTCATGATCACGATGCCCATCCGCCAGTTGCGGCGGAGCTTCGCCGACGTCAGCACGCCGATCCGGACGAGGCCGAGCACGACGAGCGGCACCTGGAAGACGATCCCGACAGCCAGCAACACGAGCGAGACGAAGGAGTAGTAGTCCTTCGCGCGGATCTGGATGTTGTAGAGGTTGCTGTCGTAGTTCGTCAGGAACTTCAGGGCCGCGGGGAGCACGATGTAGTAGCCGAAGAGAATCCCCGCGACGGTGAGGAGGGTCGCGAGAGCGACGAGCCAGCGCACACCTCGCTGCGTCTTGTCGTCGAAGGCCGGCGCGAGGAACGACCAGAGCTGCCAGAGGATGATCGGCAGGGAGATGAGCAGCGCGGCGTACAACGACACCGTCACCGAGGTCAGGAACGGCTCGGCAACTCCGAAGGTGATCGGATGCCGCTTGTCGGCCGGCAGCGGCTGGTTCAGCCAGTGGATGATCTCGTGGTGGAAGGCGTACGTGACGGCGAGCGACAGCGCCACGGCGCCGAGCACCACCAGGATGCGGCTTCGGAGCTCGTCGAGGTGCTCGACGAGCGTCGCCTCCTCGCCGTGTTGCAGGCGGCGCGGCAGGCGCTTCACGGCCGGCTAGACGATGGTTTCGTTTTCGCGCGACGGCGCCGGAGCGGGAGACGCGGTCGTCTCGCTCGCGGTGGGCAGGGCGGCCGGCTCGTCGTCGTGATCGTTGCCGGTCACGGACTCCTTGAACTCCCGCAGACCGCGTCCCAGCGAGCGCCCCATCTCCGGCAGCCGCTTCGGCCCGAAGAAGATCAGCACCACGACCAAGAGGATGAGCAGCTCCGGAAGTCCGATCCAGCCCGGCATCGAATCCAATGGTAGCGACCCCGTCTGTCGCCCGCCGGGGTGGGCTGGGCTACGATGCGGTCAGGAACTCCCGCGAGAAATCGCGCCTTCGCTCGTCGATAGGAGTCAAAACGTTGGCCACGCTGGAACTCAAGGATCTGCACGTCGCGCTCGAAGACGGCACCGAGATCGTCAAGGGTGTCGATCTGACCGTGTCCTCGGGCGAGGTCCACGCGATCATGGGCCCGAACGGCTCGGGCAAGTCGACGCTCGCCTACGCGATCGCCGGTCACCCCGCGTACGTCGTCACGAGCGGCCAGATCCTGCTCGACGGCGTCGACATCACCGAGGCCGGCGCCGACGAGCGAGCCCAGGCCGGCCTGTTCCTTGCCTTCCAGTACCCGCACGCCATTCCCGGCGTCACCGTGACCAACTTCCTGCGACAGGCGATCAACGCCGTACGCAAGGCCCGGAACGGCGGCGTCGACAACCCGATGCCGGTGCCCGAGTTCCGCAAGGCGTTCCTCGCCAAGATGGACGATCTGAAGGTGAGCCGCGAGCTCGCGTCGCGCTACCTGAACGACGGGTTCTCGGGTGGCGAGAAGAAGCGGGTCGAGATCCTGCAGATGGCGATGCTGGAGCCGAAGATTGCCGTGCTCGACGAGACCGACTCAGGGCTCGACATCGACGCGCTCAAGGTCGTCGCCGAAGGTGTCCAGCAGCTCGTCGGCCCGGACATGGGTGCGCTCGTGATCACGCACTACCAGCGCATCCTCAACTACATCACGCCGGATTTCGTGCACGTGTTCGTCGACGGCAAGATCGTGGCCGAAGGCGGCCCCGAGCTCGCCGAACAGCTCGAAGTGTCCGGGTACGAAGAATGGGAGCAAGCGGGGGTGTCGGCCTGATGGCACAGACCGAGTCCGAAGTCGTCCAGGGGATCGGCTCCGACTACGAGGTCAAGTACGGCTTCAACGTTCCGGAGGACTACTTCTTCAAGTCGGGACGCGGCCTGTCGCACGAGCTCGTCGATGCGATCTCGTCGCACAAGAGCGAGCCGGACTGGATGCGGAAGTTCCGCCACAAGTCGCTCGACTACTTCCTGGCGCGGCCGATGCCGACGTGGGGCGGTCAGCCGTCGCTCGGCGAGATCGACTTCGACAACATCTACTACTACATCAAGCCGACCGAGAACCAGGCCGAGTCGTGGGAGGACCTCCCCGCCGACATCAAGGACACCTGGGACAAGCTCGGCATTCCCGAGGCGGAGAAGAAGTACCTCGCCGGGGTCGGTGCGCAGTACGAGAGCGAGGTCGTCTACCACAAGCTGCAGGAGCATCTGACCGCGCAGGGCGTCATGTTCCTCGACACCGACACGGCGCTCCGCGAGCACGAGGACATCTTCAAGCAGTACTTCGGGACGATCATCCCGCAGAACGACAACAAGTTCGCCGCGCTGAACAGCGCGGTCTGGTCGGGCGGGTCGTTCATCTACGTGCCGCCCGGCGTCCGGATCGAGCTGCCGCTCCAGGCCTATTTCCGCATCAACGCGGAGAACATGGGCCAGTTCGAGCGCACGCTGATCATCGTCGACGAGGATGCCTACGTGCACTACGTCGAGGGTTGCACCGCTCCGATCTACTCGACGGATTCGCTGCACAGCGCGGTCGTCGAGATCGTCGTCAAGAAGGGCGGGCGCTGCCGGTACACGACGATCCAGAACTGGTCGACGAATGTCTACAACCTCGTCACGAAGCGCGCGATCGCGGAGGCGAACGCGACGATGGAGTGGGTCGACGGCAATCTCGGCTCGAAGCTGACGATGAAGTACCCGGCGATCTGGCTGATGGGCGAGGGCGCTCACGGTGAGGTGCTCTCGATCGCCTTCGCGGGCAAGGGTCAGCACCAGGACGCGGGCGGCAAGTGCGTCCACGTCGCGCCCAACACGACGAGCGTGATCACGTCCAAGTCGATCTCGAAGAACGGCGGGCGCGGGGGTTACCGCGGCCTGCTCGAGGTGGCGAAGGGCGCACACGGGGCGAAGTCCAAGGTCGTCTGCGATGCGCTGATCCTCGACGACGAGTCGCGCTCGGACACCTATCCGTACATCCGCATCGACGAGAACGACGTCGACATCGGTCACGAGGCGACGGTCTCGAAGATCGGCGAGGAGCAGCTCTTCTATCTCATGTCGCGCGGGCTCAACGAGGCCGAAGCGTCGGCGATGGTCGTCAGCGGCTTCGTCGAGCCGATCACCAAGGAACTGCCGCTCGAGTATGCGGTCGAGATGAACCGGCTGATCCAGCTGCAGATGGAGGGGTCGGTCGGTTGATCGTCGAGCGGACCGACTTCATCTCGGTGCCAGTCACCGACATGGAACGGTCGAAGCGGTTCTACGGCGAGACGCTCGGCCTCGAGCAGGTCGACGACCGTGGCTTCCCGGAGTTTCAGCTCGGCGCGAACGTCAGCCTCTATCTGGTCGACATGACGAGCGTGGGCAGCGAGTTCACCGCGCCGCACACGAGCTACATCGCCTTGCGTGTACCGGACGTCAAGGCGGCGCGCACCGAGCTCGAGAGCAAAGGCGTCGCCTTCGAGGGCGAGACGCGCGAGTCGCCGGTCTGCCACATGGCGTTCTTCAACGATCCCGACGGGAACGCCCTGATGCTGCATCGCCGCTACGACGCGACCCCGGCATGACGACGCTCACCCGTGAACAGGCCGCGACCCGGTTCGCAGAGCTACCGCTGCCGTCGACCAGCGACGAGCATTGGCGGTTCACCAACCTGCGCGGCTTCGACCCGCAACCGGTGTCAGACACCAAGGTGTCGGACACCGCGTCGAAGCCGGCGCTCGATCTGGACGTCGCGGGTCGCGCCGTCGTCACCGAGGACGGGATCGAGATCATCTCGGCACCCGACGGCGTCACGTTCGAGCTGCTGCCCGCCGACTACCCGTCGAAGCTGATTCCCGACGACGACAAGTTCGCGCTCGAGAACCTCGCCCGCTGGGAGCACGGGCTGCTCGTCCGCGTCCCGAAGAACGTCGTCCTCACCAAGCCGCTCTACGTGCAGGTGACGTCGAACGGCGGCTCGCTCTACTGGCGGATGGTCGTGATCGCCGAGGAGGGTGCGAGCTTCTCGCTGATCGAGGATCTCTCGTCGGCGTCGCCGGAGACGGTTGCGTACACGAATGCCGTCGTCGAGCTCTTCGTCGAGCCCGCCGCGAAGATCGAGTACGTGTCGCTGCAGAACCTCTCGCAGGAGACCTGGCACTTCGGCCGGCACAAGGCGTGGCTCGAGCGTGACTCCGAGCTCGACTGGGTGATCGGCGGCTTCGGCTCGAAGCGGGGCAAGGTGTGGATCGAGAACGACCTCGCCGGCCCGGGCGCCACGTCGCGGGTCACCGGTGCGTACTTCGCCGACGGCGACCAGCACCTCGACTACGACACCTTCCAGGAGCACATCGCACCGAACACCGAGAGCGACTTCGCCTTCAAGGGCGCCTTGCGCGAGCGGGCGAGCGCAGTCTGGCGGGGGATGATCCGCGTCGAGGAGCACGCGCAGAAGACGAACGCGTACCAGGAGAACCGGAATCTGCTGCTCTCGGACACCGCGCACGCCGATTCGATTCCGGGTCTCGAGATCATGGCCAACGACGTGCGCTGCACGCATGGTGCGACGCTCGGGAAGGTCAGCCGCGAGGAGCTCTTCTACCTGATGGCCCGGGGCCTGTCGCGGGCCGAGGCCGAGCGGCTGATCGTTCGTGGCTTCTTCCAGGACGTGCTCGACCGGATCGAGCTCGCGCCGGTCCGCGAGGCGCTCGGCGCCGCGCTCGAAGCACGAATTCCGCAGTGAGCCTGGTCTGAGGCCGAGCGGGGGTGTCGGTCCCCTCCCGGCCAATCACTGAGTTGAGGGATTTACCGCCGGGTCGTTCTCCTGCGACCATGTGATCAGTCACAACCAGCGGAGGTTCGCCCGATGCCAGTCACCACCCCCGCTGCGGCGCTCATGCTCGGCTTTTTGGCACTTGTCCTGTTTGGCGCCGCACGCGCAATGTTCAAGCGCTGACCTGATAGGTCGACCCAGTCACCAGACGGGGTGGTTCGACCGGACCACCCCCAGTGGGTCGTACGCGGCCTTCACCTTGCGCAGCCGGTGGTGGGCGGCCTCGCTGAAGTGCGTCTCGGCGGCCCGCCGCCCGTCGCTGAAGTTCAGGTACGTGTGCGTCGCCTCCCACGGCTCGAGGCGAATACGCAGGCCGTCCACTGCCGATCGGACCGCTGCCTGTGCGTCCGGGGTCGGAGCGATCCCGACCGAGTACGTGGCGTAGGGACTCGCGAACGACGCGACCGCACCGTGGTGCGCGGCGGCGCGGGCGACCGCCCCACCGAGGTGCCGGATCTCCGTCGAGAGGATCGGCGCGCCGACGGTGCCGGCGACGACTGCCTCGATCGCGTCGTCGTCGAGCCCGGTCAGCATGCCGCCGTCTCCGACGCCGGCGGCCGGTTCCTCGGGGTCCATGTGCAGGCGGGAGAGCTGCTGCACGGGAATGGTCTGCACCGTGTCGAGGACCGGCCGGAGCGCCCGGAGCGGCTCGAGCCAGGCGGCACCATCGAGCTCGTCTCCGCACCAGATCGCCTCGACGAGCGCGAACGACTTGCCGCGGATCTCGTCCGGGAAGAACGGCAGGGGCGGGAACTGCATGATCCGCCCGACCGACGTCATCTCCTCGGGCACGCCGTTCGTCCAGTCGCGCCAGGCGCGCAGCACTTCTCCCGCTCGCTCGACCGGGAACCAGAGCACTCCGGCGTAGACCTCGGTGAGCGGGAGGAGGTCGAACTCGAGCGCGGTGACGATCCCGAAGTCGCCGCCGCCGCCGCGAATCGCCCAGAACAGGTCGGGCTCGTGCTCGCGGTCGACGCGGCGGAGCATGCCGTCCGCCGTGACGAGCTCGGCCGCCGTGACGTGATTGGCGCCGATGCCGTGCTTGCGCGCGAGCCATGACAGGCCTCCGCCGAGCATGTAGCCGACGACGCCGACATCGGGCGACGACCCGGAGAGCGCTGCGAGACCGTGCTCGGCGGCCGCTTCCACGACCTCGACCCAGATCACCCCGGCCTCGACGCGGGCGCTGCGACGCTCGGCGTCGATCTCGACGCCGCGCAGCCTGTGCAGCTTGACGAGGATCGTCTCCTCGAGTGAGCCGAGTGCGGCGGCACCATGCCCGGTCCCTTGCGGCGCGACACGGAGGCCCTCGTCCCGGGCGAAGTCGACGATTTGCCGGACGTCGGCGGCCGACTCCGGGATCGCCACTGCAGTCGGCTGCTGGTCGACCGTCAGGTTCCACGCGCGGCGGGCCTCGTTCCAGCCCTCGTCGGCGGGCGTGATCACCTCGCCTTCGATCACGCCGCGCAGCTGGCGCATGTCGGGCGATTGCGACGAGAAGAGCGGCCGCGCGTTGTCCATTGGGTTCCCTTTCGCGAGTGGTGTCGCGAGGGATGATCCGCGGACGCCTGCCGCCGGTCATCGGCCGGAACGGCGATTGCGGGTCGCCCGAGCGGACGATTCGGCGTCCGCCCTTCGGACTACGTGCGGACGAGCGGCTTGAACTTGACGCGGTGGGGCTCGAGCGCCTCGGGCCCACGCGTCTCGGAGACCCAATCGGCGTACTCGCCCCAGTCGCCTTCGAACCACGTCACCTGCGAATCGCCCTCGAAGGCGAGGATGTGCGTGGCGACGCGGTCGAGGAACCAGCGGTCGTGGGTGATCACGACGGCGCAGCCGGCGAAGTCGAGTAGTGCGTCCTCCAGGGCGCGCAGCGTGTCGACGTCGAGGTCGTTGGTCGGCTCGTCGAGCAAGAGGACGTTGCCGCCGCTCTTCAGGACCTTCGCCAGGTGCACGCGGTTTCGCTCGCCCCCGGAGAGCTGCCCGACCGGCTTCTGCTGGTCGCCCCCCTTGAAGTTGAACCACGAGGTGTACTGGCGTGAGTTGATCTCGCGCTTGCCGAGCATCACGATGTCCTGGCCGCCGGAGATCTCCTTCCACACGGTGCTCTTCGGGTCGAGATCGGCACGCGACTGATCCACATACGCGAGCTCGACGGTGTCGCCGATGCGCAGCTCACCCGAGTCAGCGCTCTCCTCGCCGGAGATCATGCGGAACAGCGTCGTCTTGCCGGCCCCGTTCGGGCCGATCACGCCGACGATCCCGGCAGGCGGTAGCGAGAACTCGAGGCCCTCGAAGAGCAGGCGGTCACCGAAGCCCTTCGAGACGTCCTTGGCCTCGATTACGAGATCACCGAGCCTCGGGCCTGGCGGGATGTGGATCTCGACGCGGTCGAGTTTCACGTTCTGCTCCTCCGCGAGGAGCTTCTCGTAGGAGCCGAGTCTCGCCTTCGACTTCGCGTGGCGTGCCCGCGGCGCCAGGCGCACCCACTCGAGCTCGCGCTGCAGCGTGCGACGGCGCGCCGACTCGGTCTTCTCCTCGTGCGCCAGGCGCTCTTGCTTCTGCTCGAGCCAGCCGGAGTAGTTGCCCTGGTAGGGGATCCCGCGGCCACGGTCGAGCTCGAGGATCCAACCCGCGACGTTGTCGAGGAAGTACCGGTCGTGCGTCACGGCGACGACGGTCCCCTTGTACTCGGCGAGGAACCGCTCGAGCCAGAACACGGACTCCGCGTCCAGGTGGTTCGTCGGCTCGTCGAGCAGGAGCAGGTCGGGCGCCTGGAGCAGCAACCGGCAGAGCGCCACCCGGCGGCGCTCGCCACCGGAGAGCGACGTCACGTCGCGCTCGCTCTCAGGGAGCCGCAGCGCATCCATCGCGTGGTCGAGGTGGGCCTCGAGCTGCCAGGCATCGCGGCGGTCGATCTGGTCCTGCACCTTCGCCTGCTCGGCGAGCAACGCGTCGAAATCGGCGTCGGGCTCGGCGAAGCTCGCCGAGATCTGGTTGAAGCGGTCGAGCAGGTCGCGGACCTCGCGCACTCCGTCCTCGACGTTCTCGCGGACGGTCTTGGCCGCGTCGAGCTCGGGCTCCTGCTCGAGCAGGCCGACGGTTGCACCGGGAGCCAGCTCGGCGACGCCCGATGAGGTCTCTTCCTTGCCGGCCATGATCCGGAGCAGCGTCGACTTGCCCGACCCGTTCGGCCCGAGCACGCCGATCTTCGCCCCGGGCAGGAACGACAGCGAGATGTTCGCGAGTACCTGCCGGTCGGAGCCGTAGAACTTGTCGGCCCGGTACATCGTGAAGACGTAGTCGCTACTCATCGGCGGGCCACGATAGCGGCACCAGGGTGGCGACGAGTGGCCGGTCGAGGTCGCCCGGGTACAGTAGGTTCGTGGCCGTTCAGACCCAGTCCAAGCTCGACGCACAGGCACTGCGCGCCGATTTCGCCGTCTTCGACGAGCTCGTCAACGGCAAGCCGGTCGCCTACCTCGACTCAGCCTCGTCGACGCAGAAGCCGCGGCAGGTGCTGGACGCGATGCGCGAGTTCTACGAGCATTCGTACGCCAACGTGCACCGCGGCGTCTACACGCTCGCCGAACGGGCGACGGCCGGTTACGAGGGCGCACGCGAAAAGGCGCGCGCCTACGTCAACGCTCCCTCGAATCGCGAGCTGATCTTCACTCGCAGTGCCACCGAGGCACTGAACCTGATCGCCTACTCGTGGGGCCTCGAGAACCTCGGACCAGGCGACGTCGTCGTGATCACGGAGCTCGAGCATCACGCCAACTTCGTGCCCTGGCAGTTCGTCGCCAAGCGCACCGGGGCGCAGTTCGCGCACATCCCGATCGACGACCTGGGCGAGCTGCAGCTCGACGCGCTCGACGAGATCGCCTCACGCGGCAACGTCAAAGTGGTCGCGAACAACCTCGTCTCGAACACGCTCGGCACGATCAACCCGGTCGAGAGACTCGCGGCGTGGGCGCACGAGCAGGGCGCGATCATGGTCGTCGACGCCGCCCAGGCGGCGCCCCATCGGACGATCGATGTGCAGGCGCTCGGCTGCGACTTCCTCGCGTTCTCCTCGCACAAGCTGTGTGGCCCGAGCGGCGTCGGGGCACTCTGGGGGAGGCGCGAGCTGCTCGAACAGATGCAGCCGTTCAACCTCGGCGGCGAGATGATCCGCTCGGTCTCGCTCGAGCGAACGAGCTGGAACGAGCTGCCGTACAAGTTCGAGGCGGGCACGCCGGCGATCGCCGAGGCCTACGGTTTCGGGATCGCGCTCGACTACGTCTCGGCCGTGGGGCTCGAGAAGATCGAGCAGCACGAGCACGAGCTCGTCGTCCAGGCGATCGACCGTCTGAGCGAGATCCCGGGCATCCGCATCTTCGGACCGCCGGCCGACCGCCGCACCGGCATCGTCAGCTTCGAGCTCGCGGGCGTGCACCCGCACGATGTCGCACAGATCCTGAACTGGGAGGGTGTCGCCGTCCGCGCCGGCCACCACTGCACCCAGCCGCTGATGACACGGCTCGGCGTCGCTGCGACCACACGCGCGAGCTTCTACCTCTACTCGCTCCCCGACGACGTCGACCGGCTGATCGCGGGCCTGTTCAAGGCCAAGGAGACATTCGGTGTCTGAACGCGGGCGTAGGCTTGGCGGAGCCCGCCAGGGAGCGGAGGTGTCGGCTTTGCCGGCGCCGCAGTGGGAAAGCGAGCTCGCATGAGCGAGCTCGACCAGATGTACCGCGAGGTGATCCTCGACCACTACAAGTCGCCGCGTGGACACGGGCTGATCGCCGACGCGGATGCACAGGCCGAGGGCGAGAACCCGTTGTGCGGCGACGAGGTGACGATCTCGGTCAAGTTCGCCGACGACGGCGAGACCATCGCCGCGATCGGCTTCGAGGGCCGCGGTTGTGCGATCTCGCAGGCTGCGACCTCGATGCTGAGCGAGCTCGTTCAGGGGCGGAAGGCGGCCGACGTGGCCGCCCTGCCGAAGGAGGAGCTGCTCGCGGAGATCGGGATCCCGCTGACGCCGATCCGTCTCAAGTGCGCGATTCTCGGGCTCGGCGTGCTCAAGGTCGCGCTGAACAAGGCGAAGGGCACCCCGCTGCCGGAAGAGTGGCAGGGGCTGGCCGCCGACCTCCAGATCGACTAGTGCCGGCCAAGATCGACGTCGCCCCGCTCGCCGAGTTCGGGCCGGGCTCGGTCAAGATCGTCACGCTCGGCTGGACGTCGATCGGCGTCTACAACTGCGCCGGTGAGCTGTACGCGCTCGAGGATCGCTGCTCGCACGACGACGGGCCGCTCTGCGAGGGCGAGTGGGAGGAGGACCTCTGCCGCGTCATCTGCCCGCGCCACGGCTCCGCCTTCGATCTCCGCTCGGGCCGCCCGCTCTCCCTGCCCGCGTTCGAGCCCGTCGAGACGTATCCGGTGACAGTCGAGGACGGCATGGTCAAGGTCGAGGTCGTCGAGACATAGAACGCTGCTGGCCGACGACCGACCCGCTCTACCTCGCCTACCACGACGACGAGTGGGGGCGTCCGGTCACGACCGAGCGGGGCATCTACGAGCGGCTCTGCCTGGAGGGTTTCCAGTCGGGCCTGTCGTGGCTGACCATCCTCCGCAAGCGGGAGGGCTTTCGCGCCGCGTTCGCCGGCTTCGACCCGGATGCCGTCTCGAGATTCGGCGAGCGGGACGTCAAGCGGCTACTGGCCGACGCCGCGATCGTCCGGCACCGCGGCAAGATCGAGGCGACGATCGCGAATGCGCGGGCGACCGTGGCGCTCCGGGAAGCCGGCACGCCGCTGGAACAGCTCTTCTGGGCGCAGCGGCCGTCCCGGCACCGGGCGCCCCGCTCGGCCGCCGACTGGCTCGCGACCACGCCGGAATCGGTCGCGCTGTCGAAGGCGCTCCGCCGCGCCGGCTTCCGATTCGTCGGCCCGACCACCGCCTATGCGGCCATGCAGGCGTGCGGTGTGGTCAACGATCACCTCGCGCGCTGCTTCGTCCGCGCGGCCGTCGAGGCCGAACGCCGTCCGTCAACCTGATCCGCTAATGTTTTCTTCAACCGCGGAAAGGAGGTGGTCCGGCGTTGGAGATTTCCAGTACGGGCAGTGGAGGTACCAGCTCGTAGAGGTGTGTCCCCGGAACCTGACGGGGAATCGCCTAGCCAGCGTGGGGGACTCGCGTTAACGCGCCGCCGTAATCGGCCGGAAGCGCCTCTACGAAATCCAAGCTGGTCACCGGATGGAAGGGCTCCCGCGCGCGCGGGAGCCCTTCGTCTTTAATCGCCTGGATGACCGAGGGCGCCGACCGGGTCGCGTGGACTCGCGCGAACATGCCGCTGCTCGCCGCGCTGCGGCAGGAGTACGCCGCGGAGCGGCCGCTCGACGGCCGCCGGCTCGGCATGTGCCTGCACGTCGAGCCGAAGACGGCGGTGCTGGTCGAGGTGCTGCTCGCCGGTGGCTGCGAGCTCGCGCTCACCGGCAGCCCCGCGACGACCGACGACGGCACGGCGGGCTACCTCGCCGGGCTCGACGGCGTCACCATGTGGGCCTCGAACGCCGACGACCAGTCAGCGCACGCGGCGCACATCGAGCGGATCCTCGCGTGGGGCCCGGATCTGCTGCTCGACAACGGGGCCGATCTGATCGCCGGGACGGTCGAGCGCGGCTTACCCGTCACCGCCGCCACCGAGGAGACCACGTCCGGCGCGAACCGGCTCAAGGCGGAGCTCGCGGCGCGTGTCCCCTTCCCGGTGATCGTGATCGACGACTCCCCGTTGAAGCGCCTGATCGAGAACACCTACGGGGTCGGGCCGACGGTCGTCGAAGGGTTCATGCGCGCCACGAACCTCCTCGTCGCGGCGACGACGTTCTGCGTGATCGGCTACGGCGCGTGTGGGCGCGGCGTCGCGCGGGCGCTCCGAGCCGACGGCGCCTCGGTGGTCGTCGTCGAGCGCGACCCGGTCAAGGCACTCGAGGCGGCGTTCGACGGCATGCGAGTTCGCAACCTGCGAAGCGCGCTGCCGGAGGCCGATGTCGTGATCACGGTCACCGGCACCACCGGCGTGATCGGCGCAGGCGAGCTCGCGCTGATGCGTGACGGCGTATTGCTCGCAAACGCGGGCCACTTCTCGGAGATCGACCTGGCGGCGCTCGGACCTGGCACGAGACTCACCGACCAGGTGTCCCAGCACGGCGGCGTGCGCCTGCTCGGTCGCGGCGAGATGTTGAACCTGACCGCAGCCACCGGCAACCAGATCCAGGTGATGGATCTCGGCTTCGCGCTCCAGGCGCATTCGCTTCGGGAGCTGGCCCGCGACCCGGATCAGTTCCGCCCGGGGCCGCAGCCGGTGCCGCCTGCGGTCGACGACGTCGTCGCCAGGGCGATGCTCGCCGCGCTCGGCTAGGGCTTGATCCGCCAGATATCGCGGCCCTTCCAACTGGGAATCCACGCCTCACCGGCGATCTCCGTGACGACGAAGGGACCGGCCCCTGCCTTCACGGTCGAAACGACCTGGTTCGTCGCTGGGTCGATCACGGCGATCGCGTTGGCTCGGATCTTCGGAACCCAGACCTTGCCCGCGACGACGGCGGGGTCGCCGAGCGCCGCCGTGCCGAGGGGAATCGCGGCAGTGACGGCGTTCGTCTCCGGGTCGATGCGCGCGAGACCGGTCGTCGTCGTGACCCAGACCGCGTCGCTTGATGCCGCCGTCCAGCCTGCTCCGCCTTCGATCGGGATCCTGGCGACGATCCGGTCGGTGGCGGGGTCGATGCGGACGACGCCGGCCTGCCCGGCGGCCCAGATCGAGTCGAAAGCGCCGACCAGCCCGGTCGCCAGCGGCAGTGGGTAGCGCCGAACCACCTTGTTGCGTACGGGATCGATTCGCTCGACATCGCCACCGCCGTAGGACGTGGCCCACGCCGAGCCGTAGGCGAACGTCGCATCGTATGGCTGCAAGCCGACCTTGACAGCGGCGACCCGCCTGCCGGTCCGTGCGACGACGCGGCTGACCGTGCTCGAGCTCGTATCCTCGATCCAGAGCGACCCGGCGCCGTAACCGAGCCCGCACGAGCCGGCGCCGATCCCGACCTTCTTGACGACCTTGTTCGTGTGCGGGTTGATCTTGAGCAGAAACGGCGCGCCGTATTCGCTGACCCAGACGGAGCCGCCTCCTGTCGCGGCTGCGCACGGCGCGGCTCCAGCCGCGACCTTGATCTTGGCGAGCACCACCAACGTGTTCGCACTCGCCGCTGCGACCAACGCGCAGGCCGCTGCCACCGCTGTCAAGCCGACGATGCGCATGGTTCCGGAACGATAGTCCGAAACCGGAGCAAACAGTCCGGATCCGTATTAAACGTCGGTTAACGCAGCGGCAAACGCCGAGTCGAGCGAGATCAGCGCCTCGCGGACAGTGGCATCGCTGCCGAGCTCCCGCTCGAGCCGCGCGTTGATCCGCTGCAGTGCGCCGAAGCCGCGCTTCCATTCGCGCGCGCCCGCCGGCGAGAGCTCGAACAGCCATGAGCGCGCGTCCGCGGGGTTCTCGTGGCGGCGGACGTAGCGGCGTGTCTCGAGGCGCCGCACGACATCGGACGCCGTGGTGAGAGGCAAGCCGAGGTCGTTCGCCAGTTCCGTCAGCCGCACAGGCTGCGGACGCCGATCAGGCTGAGCATCGCGTAGCCGTCGGCCGAGACGCCGTCGGCCGCGAGTTCCTGCTCGACGAGCTGCGTCATCCGCTGATGAGCCGCGACGAGCAGCAACAGCAGCGAGAGCCGACGTTCAGGTGGCGCGGCGGAGCTGCTCTGCGAGCGGGACGAGCGGGAACGGGAAGGTGTCGACGGCATCGGAGTTCGAGACGACGTTATCCGCACCCTCGATCATCGTCACCTGGTCGGAGCTCAGTGGAGCCCCCGGCAGGCGCTCGGTCAGCCGGGCGCCGGTTCGCGCGAAGCCGGCCGGGATGTGGAGGAGCGTCCGCCGCTTGCCGAGTGCGGCCGCGATCGCCTGGTAGAGCTCATCCCAGCTGACGGTGTCAGGCCCGCCCAGCTCGAAGACGCGGTTCGCTGCGTGCGGGTCGGCGATCGCGCGCGCGAAGTACTCGGCGACATCGTCGCGCCAGATCGGCTGCGACCGTTGCTTCCCCGAGCCGATCACCGTCACGACCGGCGAGAGCCTCACCTGGCGCATGAAGGTCGCGAGGGCGCCGCCGCCGGGCCCGAAGATGAAGCTCGGGCGGAAGATCGTGTACTCGAGCCCGGACGCTTTCACCTCGCGCTCCTCGGCGAGCTTGGCAGCGTAGTAGGGCACCGCCGGCGGATCGCTCGTCCCGAGCGCGCTCATCAGCACGAAGCGCTCGAGGCCCGCGGACTTCGCGGCGGCGACGACGTTCTGTGTCCCCACCGTCATCACACGCTCGAAGTCGGCAGGACGGCCCTTGATGATCGCGACGAGGTGCACGACGTGCGTGCAGCCGTCGGCGGCCGCCTGCAGGCTCGCCGGGTCGGTCACGTCGCCGGCGACCACCTCGACGCCCGTCGCGGTGAGCTGCGCCGCGCGCGCGGGTCTCGCGCCAGCACGCGAACCTCGCGGCCGGCGGCGCGGAACGCCTGCACGATGCTCGGCCCGACGAACCCCGTGCCGCCGGTGACGAGGATCTTCATGACTCGAAGTTCTGCCAGTAGCGGGACGGCGTCGGGCCGCGCTGGCCCTGGTACTTCGAGCCGAGCGACGTCGTCCCGTACGGCTTGGAGGTCGGCTCGCTCAGCTGCATGAACGAGATCTGGCCGATCTTCATCGAGTGGTAGATCGTGATCGGCAGGTTGGCGACGTTCGACAGCTCGAGCGTCACATGACCGTCCCAGCCGGGATCGATGAAGCCGGCGGTCGAGTGGATGAGCAGCCCGAGCCGACCGAGCGAGCTCTTTCCCTCGAGCCTCGCCACGAGGTCGTCGGGCAAGGTCACGCGCTCGAGCGTCGAGCCGAGCACGAACTCCCCCGGGTGGAGGATGAACGGCCGGTCGTCGTCGATCGCGACCTCTTCGGTCAGCTCCTCCTGCGGCAGCTTGACGTCGATGTACGGATAGCGCGCGTTGTGGAAGACCCGGAAGTAGCGGTCGACGCGTACGTCGACGCTCGAGGGCTGCAGCAGCGCGGCGTCATACGGGTCGATCCCGATGCGGCCTTCGCCGATGAGCCGCTCGATGGTGCGGTCGGAGAGAACCATGGTCTGATTCTTCCATCAGCGCGTCGCCGAGCGCGCGCAGTCCCTTCAGGAGCGCGGCGCGCTCGTCGGCGGTCAGTGTCGCGAGGGCGCGCTCGAGCGGCCGGTCGCGGTGCGCGAGCCAGCCGTGCACCTGCGCGGCCGTCTGCGGCTCGAGCACCACGATCGTGCGGCGCCGGTCGGCTGGATCCTCGCCGCGCTGCACGAGCCGGTGCAACTCGAGCTCCGTGGTCAGCTTGCTCGCTGCGGGCAACGAGAGCCCCAGCGCAGCGGCGATCTCGCTGACCGTCTGCTCGCCCTCGGCGCCGACGTGGGCGAGCACGGCCATATGCCGGCGGCCGAGCTGCGGCTCGCCCGAGACGAGCTCGAGCAGCTCCGCCGGCGGCCGGCGCCGCCAGAGGCGCCGCAGCACCTGGCGAAGCGCCGTCCGGAGCTCGCCGAGCTCGCTGCGGCTCACTGCGGGAATAGCTGCTTCCCGTTAACAGTTATCATCTGATAATAGTGTCAAGTGATGAAGAGAGGAGGTGAGCGTATATGTGTGGAGGACACCACCACGAGCACCACGGCCGCGGCCGCCGCTTCGGACACCGGGGCTTCCCGAGCCGTGACGTCTGGGTCGAGCGCCTACAGGCCTACCAGGCCCAGCTGGAGCAGGAGCTGGCGAACGTCCGCGACGTGATCGAGCGTCTCGGGCCGCAGACGCCGGAGCAGCCGGAGGTCTAGAGCCTTAGGGATTCGGGACGAAGCTCCCGACTGCCGAGGCCGCGACCGAGCCGTTGGTGCCGCGCGCGACCGCGACTGCCTGGATGCGCTCGCGCTTGCGGAACCGGCCTGGCTCGAGGAAGGCGCGATACGGGGCGGAGTCGTCGGCGGCAACCCGCTGCCAGGCTCCCCCCGCGCGCCGGATCGCGAACCACACGCTCACCGGCCCGCCCGCGACGCTCGCCGAGAGGCGGTAGTAGGAGGTCAGGTCGTCGCTACCACCGCCGAGCTTCGGCTTCGCGGGCGGCGCCTTCGGGATCGCGGCAGGAAAGACCACGCGAGCCGAAACCGCCGGGATCGTCAGCGTCAGCTTCGCAGCCGACGAGGCGATCGGGACGCTCACGGTCGCCGTCGTCGTGCCGTTGTTGAAGCCGACGATCGCCTCCTTGCCGGTTGCGAGGTCGATCCGCGAGACGACGAGCACGGCGTTCTTCGCGTAGCGCACGACACTTGCTCCGGTGGCCAGCTCCGGGTGGGCGTCGCGGAGGTCGGACAGCGTCCGCAACTCCGTTTCGATCGGGTTGTCGATGATCCCGAGCGACGAGCCTTTGCCGATCGGGCCGGAGCCGACTCGCTGCTGCGTCTGCCAGTCGCCGACCTGCGTCGGGAACATGTCCTGGCGGGCCTGCTGGTCGCCGCCGGAGCCGACCATGCCGACCTCGTCGCCGTACAGCACCGCGGGCGCGCCGCGCAGGAGGTACAGCAGGCTGTAGCCGAGCAGCACGTGCTGGGTCAGGGCGTTGCCGGCCAGCCCGGGCGCCTGCGTCAGGATCTGCTCGGCGGCACGGCCCATGTCGTGGTTGCCGAGAAACGTCGTGAATGCCGGGTCGACGCCGTTCGGCGTCCGGAAGTAGTCGTCGTCGGTGAGCCGGTCGGCGACGCCGCGCGCCCCGGATGCGCCGGCAGCGTAGGCGGATGCCACCTGCTGGAACGGGAAGTCGAGGACCTGCGGCAGGCCGCGATCGCGGACGAACGCCGACAGGTCGACGGCATCGTTCAGCGTCACCTCGCCGAAGATGGGGAAGTCCTGGATGCCTGCGGCGCGCGCCGCGGCGCGTACCTTCGGCACCCACAGCCGGAAGAAGGCGGCATCGACGTGCTTCGCGGTGTCGACGCGAAAGCCGTCGACCTTGAACCTCGTGATCCACGACCCATAGATCTGCGCGAGTCCGTTCCGGACGTTCGGCTTCTCCGTGAAGAGGTCGTCGAGCCCGAAGAAGTCACCCTGCTCGAAGCACGCTTGACTGCAGGAGCCGAAGTCGATGTTGCCGCGGTCGTGGTAGTTCAGCGGGTCGTTCAGCCAGGCGGGCTTCTTCGCGTGGCGATCGCCCGGCAGGACGAACGGCACCCTCGGCATCGTCGTCGCCTTCAGACACGGGAAGGGCCCGTTGACGTAACGCGCCGGGTTGAAGGCCCTGCCGTGGCAGGTGCGGTACGGCGCGTCGGTGTACGACGTGCCGGTCAGCTGCACAATGTCCGCAGTGTGATTGACGACCACGTCGAGGTACACCTTCAGTCCGAGGCCGTGCGCCTTCGCGACGAGCGCCGCGAAGTCCTGATCGGTGCCGAGGTGTGGGTCGACCGTCGTGAAGTCGAGACCCCAGTACCCGTGGTAGGCGGCGCTGCCGTTCTCGACCGGGTCCTGCTTGACGACCGGCGTCACCCACAGTGCGGTGAAGCCGAGGTCCTTGATCCGCTGCAGATTCGCGGACAGCCCCGCGAGGTCACCGCCGTGGTAGTAGGCCGGGTCGCTCGGGTCGAAGCCGGTTTTCACGCGCGGCCCGGTGATCCCGCCCTGGTCGTTGGCCGTTGAGCCGTTCGCGTAGCGGTCGGGCATCACGAAGTAGATGCGTTGTGAGGCGAGTGAGCTCTGCGTCGGCAACTGCGACAGCGCCGCGATCGGCGGGGCGACGCCTGCACCGCCTGCCGAACCCACAAGCGCAATCGCGGCGACAGCCGCGATCGCGCAACTAGCGAAGCGGAGCACCCGAGGCTTCGTCGAAGAAATGAAGCCCGCGGGTGTCGACGGCGATCGCGGCGTTGTCCCCGAGTCGAAGCTGGACGTGCGGCGGGAACGACGCAACGAGATTGGGTCGCGAGCCGACGACGCTGTCCTGGTCGTCGGCGCCGGCCGTCAGCGACTCGTCGACAGCGCTCGCTTCGCTGCGGATATGGCGCGCATCGACCTTGAAGTAGGCCATCGACTCGCCACCCAACGACTCGACGAGCTCGACGCGAGCGGTGATCGTCGGGAGCCCGTCGTGGCCCTGGCCGGGATGAAGGTCGCCTGCGCGCAGGCCGACGATCACCGGGCGTCCATCGTACTCGCGCAGCCGGGGATACTGGCTGAGCGCCTCGTCGGCGATCGGCAGCGTATTGCCGCCGAGCGAGACGGTGACTCCCCCGTTGACGGAGACGGTGCCCTCGAGGAGGTTCATCGGCGGCGTGCCGATGAAGCCCGCAACGAAAAGGTTCTCCGGCCGGTCGTACAGCCGTTGCGGCGCGTCGACCTGCTGCAGCCTCCCCTTGCTCATCACTGCGACGCGGTCGCCCATCGTCATCGCTTCGACCTGGTCGTGCGTCACGTACATCGTCGTCACGCCGAGCTCGCGCTGCAGCTTGGCGATGTCCGCCCGCATCTGCACACGCAACTTGGCATCGAGGTTGGAGAGCGGCTCGTCCATCAGGAACACCTGCGGCTGGCGCACGATCGCCCGGCCCATCGCAACGCGCTGCCGCTGGCCGCCTGAGAGCTCCTTGGGCCTGCGCTCCAGGTACGGCACCAGATCGAGCATCTTCGCGGCCCAGGCGACCCGCTCGTTGATGACCTTCTTGTCGGTCTTGCGCAGCCGCAGGCCGAACGCGATGTTCTCGGCGACACTGAGGTGCGGATACAGCGCGTAGTTCTGGAAGACCATCGCGATGTCGCGTTCCTTCGACGACACGTCGTTCACGATGCGACCGCCGATCTTGACGGTTCCGCCCGAGATGTCCTCGAGGCCGGCGACCATGCGCAGCGCGGTCGTCTTGCCGCAACCCGATGGGCCGACGAGCACCAGGAACTCGCCGTCGTGAGCTTCGAGTGTCAGATCGAAGACGGCCTGGACGCCGTTGTCGTAGACCTTGTCGACTGCTTCGAAGGCAACGTCAGCCATGTCAGTGGATCCTCCAGACGTGGAACGAAGGGCCGTCAGCGGGAAGGACGCCGTCGCGCGCGTCGTCCCCATAGAGTGTTTCGAGGTTCGCGAACGGCGTCGAGATCGCCTCGTGTGACGCGCGCGCGGCGAGACAGAGCAATCGCTCGTCTCGCGTCTCGCGCAGATAGGCGACCGCGTCGTCGGACACATGCACGTAGCGGATCCCGCCGCGCGCAAGCGCGTCGGACGATCGTCGGAGTGTCGCGAGCGAGCGGTAGGCGACGAGCAGGCTTTGATCCCAGCCCGTGGCGTCGTCCCACGGCATCGTGCGACGTCCATCCTCGCCCCACGCACCCTCGAGCCCGACCTCGTCGCCGGCGAAGATCATCGGCACGCCGGGGGTCGTCATCATCAGCCCGACGCCGACCCGGTGCAGCTCGCGCGACCGCCCGACGACGGTGGCGAAGCGTGCGGTGTCGTGGGAGTCGAGCAGCGTCCAGGAGTGGACGACGGCTTCCCACGGCACGCCGGTGCGGAAGCGCCGCATCACGGCGACCAGTTCGGCGCCGTCGTATCTGGGCGCCGGCGCTGCCGAGAAGACGTCGGTCTCCAGCGTGCCGTCGCGGAGCCACCACCAGGTCGGCTTCAGGAAGCCTGCGTAGTTCATCGCGCCGTGCCAGCCGGTGCCATCGAGATCGGGCCTGAAGTCGTGCCCGTGCTCGGCGAGGACGAGCGCGCCGTCGGCCAGCGAGCGGGTCCAGCGGGCGACGTCGTGGTTGAGGTCGATCGCCTTGTAGCGCCCGGTCATGTTCGCGACGTCGATGCGCCAGCCGGTGAGCCCGGCCGAGAGCCAGTGCCCGACGACGTCGGCCATGCGGCGGCGCAGCTCGTCGCTGCGCCAGTCGAGCGTCGGGAGCGAGGGCACGCCGAGCCATGAGGCGTAACCGTTCGGGACCGACTCGTCGAAGTAGTAGAAGCCGTGCTCCCGGGCGCGGGGATCGGCCTGCGCGGCTTTGAACCATTCATGGCCGCGGCCCGTGTGGTTCAACGTCAGATCACCGACCAGCCGGATTCCGCGAGCGTCGGCAGCGCGCGCAAGCGACGCAAGCGCCTCGTCGCCGCCGAGGAGCGGATCGACGTGCGCGAAGCTGCTCGCGTCGTACCGGTGGGTCGACCCCGCCGGGAAGATCGGCGTCAGGTAGACGGCGTTCGCTCCGAGCGACTCGATGTGGTCGAGCCGTTGTTCGATCCCGGCCAGGTCGCCGCCGTACCATTCGTACGGCGTTGCCGGGCCGCGGCCGGTCGGCCGCTCGTTCCAGGCCCTCGGGATCGCCCAGTCGGGCGGCGTGCGCGTCGCTCCCGAGGTCGCGAAACGATCGGGGAAGATCTCGTAGACGACCGAGGAGAGGTGCCAGTCGGGCCAGCTGCCCACCGACAGGACGAAATCGTCACCCGACGGAAGCTCGTGCTTCGAGAGTCCGTTCCCGGTCAGCCAGCCGTAGCCGGTGTCGCCGCCGGTGAGCAGCCAGCGATAGCGCGTCGCAGGGTTGGCGACCGGGAACGTCGCACGCCACCACGTCTCGTCGTCCGTCTCCTCGTCGACCAGCGCCTCGATCGTCCGCGGCTCACCGTCCCGGGAGTAGCGCAGGAGCACCCGGTCGGCGGCGCCGCGTGCAGTGCGCAGCCGGACGGTCGCGTCGCCCCCGAGCCCCTCCGGCCGCTCGAGCACGTGCAGCTCGCTGCCGTCGTGGTGCGGCTCGAACATCATCTGTCCGAGCGAGCGAGCCGGCGCGAGGCTCATCCCTTGACGCTACCGGCGGTCAGTCCACTGACGATCCACCGCTGCAGGAACAGGAACAACAGGACCACCGGGATCATCGCCATCAGCGAGCCCGCGGCGAACGGCCCCCAGCGCTGGCCGTACTGCTGGCTGATGAAGCCTTGCATGCCGACCGGCAACGTGAAGTGGTCATTCGTCTGCAGCAGCGCCGACGCGATCACGAATTCGTTCAGCGTGAAGACGAAGGAGATCAGCGCGACGACCACGAGTACAGGCGCGGCGAGCGGAAGGATCACGCCCCAGAAGATCTGGGACGCAGTGGCGCCGTCGACGCGTGCGGACTCGTCGAGCTCCTTCGGGATCGTGTCGAAGAAGCCCTTCATCAGCCACGTCTGAACGCCCATCGCGCCGCCGAGGTAGACGACGATCACGGCCAGCAGCGAGTTCAGCGAGAGCGGACGGAAGATCCCGCCGACGTTCAGCATCAGCAGGTAGATGGCCGCCACGGCGACGATCTGCGGGAACATCTGGATCAAGAGCAGGGCGACCATCCCCATCCGTCGGCCTTTGAACCGGAAGCGGCTGAACGCGTACGCGGCGAGCGCACCGAGCATCGTCGAGAAGAACGCGGTCACCCCGGCGACGATCATCGAGTTGATCACCCATTTGACGTATGGGGCGTCGGCCTTGCCACCGCCGCTCGTCGACACGTTGTTGTGCAGCAGGTTCCCGAAGTTGTGCAGGGTGACGTGCGTCGGGATGATCTGTGCGCCCGAGAGCGTGTTGTCGCGGTTGAACGCCGACGAGACGATGAAGACGACCGGGAAGAGCGCGACCGCGACCGCGATCAGCGCGACCAGATGCCGCCACCAGTTGCCCCGGAGCGTCGGCCGCCGCGGCTTGCGGATGCGCGTCCCGCTCTGGGCGCCGACCTGGGCGAGGTTCTGGCCGACTTCGGCTTCGCCGGTCGTCATGCCAGGTTCTCCAGAGACTTCGAGCGGTAGAAGAGCGTGCCCGAGATGGCGGCCACGATGAAGAAGATGATGATCGCCACCGCGCTTGCGAGGGCGAAGTCCTGCCCCTTGCCGGTCGCGATCGCGAGCTTGTAGGTGTACGTGATCAGGATGTCGGTCGACCCTGCAACCGAGGAGTCACCCGTGTAGGGCCCACCCTGGGTGAGGAAGTAGATGTTGCCGAAGTTGTTGAAGTTGAACGCGAACGAGGCGATCATCAGCGGCGCCACGGCGACGAGCAGGAGCGGCAGCGTCACGCGCCTGAAGATCGCCCACGCCCCGCCGCCGTCGACCCGGGCTGCCTCGGTCAGCTCTTGCGGAATCGACTGCAGCGCGCCGAGTGAGACGAGGAAGAAGTACGGCGTGGTCAACCAGATGCTGACCATGATCACCGAGAGGCGCGCCCAGTTCGCGTCGAACAGCCACGGCACGTGGATGTGGAAGAGATGGTTGATGATCCCGAAGTCGTCGTTCAACAGGCCGGCCCAGACCAGCAGGCCGAGAAACCCTGGGATCGCCCAGGGGATGATGATCGCCGAGCGGTAGAAGCGCTGAAAGCGAAGCGAGTGCTTGTCGAGCGTGATCGCCAGGAAGAGACCGAGCGCGAACGCACCGAGCACGACGATCGTCGCGTAGGCGAAGGTCCAGACGAAGATCTTCAGGAACGGCGTCCGGTACAGCGGATCGTTCGCGAGTTTCCCGAAGTTGTGGAAGCCGATGAAGGTCTTCCAGCCGGGCTCCAGCTCGTCCTTGGCGTTCGCTGCCGAGACGAACGACCCGCGACCGTCGTCCTTGAAGACGACACCGTCGCTGATGCGGACGAACTCGTTCTTCGCCGCGTCGTACCGCAGCGTCGGCTGGAGCTCGACCGCCTGGGCGACGCCTTGGGCCTGGATCGCGGCGTCTCCATGAGTCGGGATCCGGAGCGCCTGGAGCTCGGTGTCGAGGGTGAAGAGCTCGGCTCCCTTGATCAGCTTGTAGCCCTTGGCCGACGTCGGCTGGCCCGTGTCCGACAGCGTCACGTCTTGCTTCTCGAGCGGCGTCAGGCCCTTCTTGGTGCCGACGAAGACGGCTCCGGACGCGTCGTCGTGGAGGATCAGGACGAGCTTGCCCGAGTCGTCGCGCGCGGGGGCGATCTCATACTGCTTCCCGTTCTCCGGAGGTTGGAGCGAGTTGATCTTGATCGCGTCGATCGCGGCCGCCTTGCTGATCACGTGGCCCGTCGAGTAGTTCGAGAACGCGATCTCGATCGTGTAGATGATCGGCACGACCTGGAAGGCGAGCAGGAAGACGGTGCCCGGGATCAGGAACTTCAGCGGCAGCGTCCACCGTCTGGGCAGCAGGTAGACCACGTCGATCGCCGCGGTCGCGGCGATCAGGAGCGGCAGCGCGACCCAGTGGTGCCGCGAGGCCAGGACGTACGCGGCCCAGATCGCGAGTGCGTTCACGACCGCGAGCAGGACGACCTTGATGATCAGCCCGGGGAGCCCCGAGAATGCCGCGATCGCGCGAGGGATCACTCCCGGCTTGAAGGGCGCCGGGAGGTTCGCGGGAGTCGGGGCGACGTTCGTGCTCACGGTGGCGGTGGGAGGAGACGGCGGGCGCCCGAAGGCGCCCGCCGGTGCTGCGAACTAACCGATTTTCGCGGCGATGCTGCGTGCCGCGGCCTTGAACGACTTGGCCGCGGTCATCGAGCCGCTGCCCTTCGTCGAGCGAACCCATGCCTGGCCGAGATCGCTCCAGACCGAGTTCATCTGCGGGATGTTCGGCATCGGGACGCCGCCCTTCGACGCCAACGAGAACTGCGCGAGGACCGGGTCGCCCGACCTCGCCTTGGCGTTCGCCGGGGGGCGACCGTTCGCCGCAGCGAGCTGCGTCTGGGCCGACGGGGTCGCCATGAAGTTCGTGACGAGGTCCTTGGCGGCCGAATCGACGCCGTGGACAGTGGCGAACTTCGTGACCATGAAGCCCTGCACGCCCAGGAACGGAACGGACGCCTTCACGATCGCGGGCATCTGGATGACCTTGAACGCCAGGCCGCTCTTCTTGAGCGTGTCGGCATTCCACGGGCCCGTGATCCAGAACGCCGTCTGTCCCTTGAGGAACGCGTTCTGAGCCGCCGCGCCGTCGACCTTGGAGCTGATCAGGCCTTCCTTGTTCCACTTGTCGACGAGACTGGCGTTCTTGAGGAAGGCCGGGTTGGCCACGCCGATGTCCGACGGGTCGAGGTTGCCGGCCTTGTTGGTGCCGAAGATGTAGCCGCCGAGGCCCGAGAAGAACGGGTACATGTGGTACGCGTCTCCACCTGAGCCCTGCTGGACGGCGATGCCGAACGTCTGGTGCTTCGCCTTCTTGACCTTCAGCGCCTCGCTCTCGAGCTGCGAGAACGTCGTCGGCACCTTCGCGAGCTTCGTGTTGACGACGAGGCCGATGTTCTCGACCGATGTCGGCACGCCGTACAGCTTCTTGATCGCCGTCCCGTACGAGAAGGCGTTCAGGGTGTACGTCGGGAAGCTCGTCCGCGTCGCGCTTGAGAGGAAGATCGGCTCGACCAGGCCGTTTGCTGCCAGCTGGCCGGTCCAGTCGTGCGCGGCGGTGATCACGTCCGGAGCGTCCGCGGCAGCGACGGTGCCGAGGTTGTCGCGGATGTCGCCGAAGTTCTTGGTCACGACCTTGATGGTCGCGCCGCTGGAGGCGGCCCAGTCGTTCGCGACCTTGGTGACGGCGGCCGCGCGATCCTGATCGGTCCAGATCACGATTGTCGGCCCCGCCTTGTGGGACGCCACCGCCGACGTGGCGGCAACTGCGGCGATCGCTGAGACGACGCCGATCAGCGCCCACATGCGCTTGAGCGAATTCTGCATCTACAACCCTTCCATGCTCGGAATCAGTCGGGCCGGCTGGGGGCAGGCACCCTGTCGCGCGGGAGTGTATTGCGGAACCAGCCCGAACCGCAATGGCCGGATCCCGGATCTCGATCCGTAGATCTCACGGATCCCTGGTTGAAAGATATTCAGGTATGCAGACCCGCCAGCCGGTGCGCTAGGCTCGCTGCTGATGGCTGCGACCCGCACGATCGAGCTGAGAACCGAGGTGCCAGGCCCGCGCTCGCGCGAGGTGCTCGCGCGGCTCGACGCGAGCGTCGCCGCGCCACTCCAGATCACGTTCCCGCTGGTTGCCGCCGAGGCGCGCGGCGCCACGATCACCGACGTCGACGGCAATGTCTTCATCGACTTCGCAGGCGGTGTCGGCTGCCTGAACGTGGGGCATGCGCATCCGCACGTGGTCGCCGCGGCGATCGAGCAGCTGGAGCGGTTCTCGCACACGGACTACACCGTCGTGCCCTACGAGGTCTACGCGACGCTGTCCGAGCGGCTCCTTCGCCTCGCCCCCTTCACCGGGCCGGCCAAGGCAGCGTTCTTCAACGCCGGCACCGAAGCGGTCGAGAACGCCGTCAAGTTTGCGCGCGCGTACACAGGCCGTCACGCGGTGATCGGCTTCGAAGGCGCGTTCCACGGTCGCACCTACCTGTCGCTCGCCCTCACCTCGAAGACGCATCCCTACAAGGCCGGTCTCGGCCCGTTCGCGCCCGAGGTCTACCGCGTGCCGTTCCCGAACCCGTTCCGCGGCCCGACACCGGAGCAGGCGCTCGCAGCGCTCCGGCGTGCCTTCTCGACGCTGGTCGCCGCCGAGGATGTCGCAGCGATCGTCTTCGAGCCGGTGCAGGGGGAAGGCGGTTTCATCCCGGCGGCGCCCGAGTTCGTCCACGGCCTCCGCCAGATCTGTGACGAGCACGGCATCGTGCTCGTCTGCGACGAGGTGCAGAGCGGCTTCGCACGCACCGGCAAGTTCTTCGCGATCGAGCACTTCGGCGTCGAGCCCGATCTGATCACCGTCGCCAAGTCGATCGCGATGGGGCTGCCGCTGTCGGGTGTGCTCGGCAAGGCCGCGATCATGGACGCGCCGGTTCCCGGCGGCGTCGGCGGGACGTACGTCGGCAACCCGGTGGCGCAGGCTGCGGCCGTCGCGGTGCTGGATGTGATCGAGGAGGAAGGGCTCGTCGCCCGGTCGGCTGCGATCGGCGAGACGATGCGCGCCCGGATGGAAGGCTGGCAGCAGCGCTGGCCGCAGATCGGGGACGTGCGCGGCCTCGGTGCGATGCTCGCGATCGAGTTGGTCGAAGGCGACTCGGAGCCGGCGACCGAGCTTGCCTCCCGCGTCGTCGCGGAGGCGTTGTCGCGCGGCCTGCTGCTTCTGAAGGCAGGCGTCGCGGGCAATTGCATCCGTGTGCTCGTGCCGCTCGTGATCTCGGATGCGGAGCTCGACGAGGCGCTCCACGTCTGGGAAGACGCGCTCGTGGCCGCGCTGTAGCTCCTCCGCGGAGGGAGTACCCTCACCGGCGGATGGTCGGCCAGGTGCTTTCAGGCCGTTACGAGCTCGAGGAGCTCGTCGGGACCGGGGGAATGTCGAGCGTCTACCGGGCGCACGACCGGTTGCTGGACCGCAAGGTCGCGCTGAAGGTGCTCCACGAGCACTACGGCTCCGACGAGGCGCAGGTCGAACGGTTCCGCCGCGAGGCGCGGGCCGTCGCCACGCTGTCGCATCCGAACATCGTCGCCGTGATCGACCGCGGGGAGCACGAGGGCCGGCAGTTCATCGTCTTCGAGTACGTCGACGGGGAGAACCTGAAGCGGTTGCTCGAGCGCGAGGGGCCTCTGCCGGTCGCAACTGCGCTCGAGCTGGTGATCCAGATCGCGCAGGCACTCTCGTTCGCGCACGGCCAGGGTCTCGTCCACCGGGACGTCAAGCCGCAGAACGTGCTCCTGAACGGAGACGGCGCCGCGAAGGTGACCGACTTCGGGATCGCCCGCTCGCTCGACGTGCAACACGGCATGACGCAGACCGGGACGGTGCTCGGCACGTCCGACTACATCGCGCCCGAGCAGGCGCAAGGCCGGCGGGTCGACGAGCACTCGGACATCTACTCGCTCGGGGTCGTGCTCTACGAGCTTCTGACCAGCAAGGTGCCGTTTCCGGGTGAGAACTTCGTCGCGGTTGCGATGCGCCACATCAACGAGCCGCCCCCGTCGGTCCTGGTCGAACGCCCGGATGTGCCGGCACGGGTCGATGCCGCCCTACAGGTGGCGATGGCGAAGGATCCCGACGACCGCTGGCCGACGATGGCCGCGTTCTGTGCCGAGCTCGAGGGCTGCTTGCGCGAGCTCCGGCCCGACGAGGAAGGGACGCAGATCATCGCGCCGCTCCCGGGCCCTCGCCGGCACCGAAGTGGGCCGTCGCCGTGGCCGGTGCTCGCGGCGATCGTCGCGCTGCTGGCGATCGGCGCAGTCGTCGCGGCCCTCGTCCTGACGGGCCACTCACCGGGCGGCGGCAGCGGTGCGACGACGGGCGGCGCGCCGATCCACCTGATCGCGACCACGGCGTACGACCCGTACGGGACGGGTGGCGAGCACGACGAGCTCGCGCACTACGCCACCGACGGCAACGCACAGACCTTCTGGAAGACCGAGCACTACGACGACGCGCCCAGCCTGGCCGGCAAGCCCGGCGTCGGGCTCGTGCTCGACCCGGGCCGCACGGTCGCTCTGCACGACGTACGGATCACGACGTCGACCCCGGGGTTCGTTGCGGTGATCAAGGGCGGCAACTCGCCAAGCTCGTTCACCCAGGACGTGTCCGCCTCGCAGACCGTGGCCGGGGCGACGCGCTTCACCGTCTCCGGTGGCCCGTTTCGCTACTACGAGCTCTGGATCACGCGGCTCGGCACGGGCTTCATCGACGCTCGGGTCAACGAGGTCACCGCAACCTGAGCGCGTGCCGGAGCGAGACGCTCCGGACGGACTCACCGCGCCTGTGGCCGCGGGTGCTGCTGCGCAGCGGAAAGTCGTCGGGTTCGATGGTCAGCCGCGCTCGGGGTCGCACCGGGACCTCGCTCACGAGCTCGCGGCTCGACGGCGTAGCGCGGAAGGTCGCACGCGGCAGCAGGTAGATCGTGCCGGTCGTCCACGAGCGCTCGTCGCCGGGGTCGGACCCGATCGAGAAGATGTACCGCGACGTACCGCCGACGTGCTCGCACCAGTTGATGTAGCTCTGCGCGACGGGGCGGTTGACGACTGCGAAATACATCGGCCAGATCGCGTCGTCTGACGCGAACACCGCCTCGATCGGCTGCTGGTGCGCGTCGAGGTTGGCGCGCGTGCGGAACTCCGCGATCGCCGACTCGTTCGAACCGTGCACGAGGAACCCGCGTTCGATCTGATGGTGCAGAAACCACCATTTCGGCTGCGACAGGCGATAGTCGATGAGCGCGCCGGCCGGCGTGCGAGCGAGCAGCTCGTCGAACGCGGCGCGGTCGTCGGCTTCGAGCGACGGGTGGCGGACGACGACCAGCCGCCACGGATTCCAGAACCGGCGGAGCGTCAATAGCGCAGGCGGCCGCGCCGGTCGAACCGCTCGACCGCGAGCTCGGCGAGCCGGTCGAGCAACTCGCCGTACGGCAGACCGGACTCGGTGAAGAGCCGGGCGTAAACGCTCGTGGACGTGAACCCGGGGATCGTGTTCAGCTCGTTGACCAGCACCTCGCCGTCGGCGCGCACGAACAGATCCGCGCGCGCCATGCCTTCGCAGTCGGTGGCGATGAACGCGCGCACGGCGAGCTCCTGCGCCCGTTCGATCTGCGCCTCGCTGACCCGTGCCGGGACGATCAGGTCCATCTCTCCCTCGTCGTACTTGGCTTCGAAGTCGTACCACTCGTTGTGTGTGACGACGATCTCGCCCGGCAGCGACGCGACCGGCTCGCGGTTGCCAAGCACGCCGACCTCGATCTCGGTCCCGTCGACGAATTGCTCGACGAGCACTTTCTCGTCGTGCTCGAACGCGAGCTGCACGCCGACCCGGAGCTCGGCCTCGTCGTGGGCCTTCGTGATCCCGACGCTCGACCCGAGCCGTGCCGGCTTGACGAAGCACGGGTAGCCGAACGGGTTCCGGGGCTCGTCGCCGAGTCGCAGAGTGATGTTCTCGGTCACCGGAATCTCGTGGTCGCGAAGCACCGACTTGAAGACGTCCTTGTCCATGCAGAGCGCCGAGGCGAGCACGCCCGCACCGACGTAGGGCACCCCGGCGAGCTCGAGCAGACCCTGCACCGTCCCGTCCTCGCCGAACGGCCCGTGCAGGACCGGAAAGACGACGTCGACATCGCTCAGGGTGGTCGCCACCTCGCGGCCAGGTAGCCGCGCGAGGTCCGCGCCTGGTGCTTGTAACAGAGTGTTACTTGGGCGGGGCTCGAGCGCCCAGCGGCCCTCGCGGTCGATCTCGACGGCGACGACGTCGTTGCCCGCGTCTTCGAGCGCCGCGATCACGCTCGCCGCCGACGCGACCGAGATCGGGTGCTCGCTCGACCGGCCGCCCAGGATCACGGCGACACGGCGGCTCACGGCGTCGTCAGCGTCGTGGTCGTGCCGTCGCCGCCGGGTGAGCCGGACAGCTGCCCGACGTGAATCGTCACGATCTCCCCTGCCTTCGCGTCGGCGCCCGCCGCCGGGTCGGTCGAGAGCACGATCCCGTCCTGGCTCGGGTCGGTGACCGGGTCGGTGATCACCGCGACGTTGAGACCGGCGCCTTGCAGGATCGACGTCGCATCGGCCTGGCTCTGGCCGGTGACGTCCGGGATCTGGGTCGTCGCCGGGCCCTTGGAGACGGACAGCGTGATCCTCGCGCCCTTGGCGACGCTGCTGCCCGCCGGCGGATCGGAGGCGACGACGACGCCCTGCGCCTGGTCGGACTGGATGTCGACCCGCGAAACCGTGAATCCCTGGCCCTGGAGCGCCGATCTCGCGTTCGCGAACGGCTCGCCCGTCACGTCCGGCACCTGCACGGGCTTCGCGCCGCGCGAGACGTTGATCCGCACCTTGGTCCCCTTCGGGACGCGGTCTCCGGCATGTGGCTGCTGCGCCGTCACCGTGTCTGGCTGCGCGGTCGAGTATTGGCGGACGATGTTCGGATCGAGGCCGAGCTGCGCCAGTGTCGCCACCGCCTGGTTGACGTCCTGGCCGACGACGCTCGGCACCTGAACCTGGGGCACGCCGCTCGAGACGGTCAGCGTCACGGTCGAGCCCTTGCCGACCTTGGAGCCGCCTGCCGGGTTCTCGTCCGAGACCTGGCCCTCGGGCACGGTGTCGCTCGGGGCGGTGAAGACACGCGGCACAAGGCCTGCCTCCTGGATCTTCGCGACAGCGAGCGAGCGCGCCAGCAGCCGCACATCGGGCACGGCGACCGGCTTGTTCTGGTTCAGCTGATCCTGGATCTTGTTGTAGAGGAGCCAGCCGCCGATCCCGCCGGCGATGATCAGCCCGAGCGCGATCAGCCACGGCCACACCGAACGGCCGCGCGGCGGTTCCTCGTAGTACTGCCCCGGCGCCCGATAGACCGGTGGTGCCGGGGGTGCGACACCGCGCGGCCGCGTGACCATGGTCGCCGCCGTCGTGATCCCGGCACCCGCGAGCACCTGCGTCATCGCGTCCTCGGTCTCGCGCGAGACCGCGACGCCGCGCGCGACGCGCGCGAGGTCGGCGTCCATCTCCTCGGCCGAGCCGTAGCGCTGGTCGGGGTCCTTCGCAAGGGCGCGCGTGACCACCGCGTCGAGGTCGTGCGGGACGTCGGGGCGCAGCTCCGACGGCGGTGTCGGTACCTGCGAGAGGTGCTTCATCGCGATCTCGACCGGCGTGTCGCCGGTGAACGGGACGGCGCCGGTGAGCATCTCGTAGAGCACGACGCCCAGCGAGTAGAGGTCGGAGCGAGGATCGACGGGCGCGCCCCGTGCCTGCTCCGGCGAGAGGTACTGGGCCGTGCCCACGATCGAGCCGACCTCGGTCATCTGGGACGCACCCGACCGGGCGATCCCGAAGTCCGTCACCTTGAGGCGCCCGTCTCCGCCGACGACGATGTTGTGCGGCTTGATGTCGCGGTGGACGATCCCGTTCCGGTGCGCGAACGACAGCGCACTCAGGATCTGTCGCGCGTAGTCGATCGCGATCGGGATCGGCGTCGGTCCGTTACGGACGAGTAGCTCCTTGAGCGTGCGCCCATCGAGGTACTCCATCGCGATGTAGTAGGTGCCCTCGGCGCGCCCCCGGTCGAAGATCGAGACGATGTTGGGGTGGTTGAGCCCGGCGGCGCTCTGCGCTTCGCGCCGGAAACGCTCGACGAACTGCTCGTCGGAGGCGTGGCGATCGTCGAGCAGCTTGAGCGCGACCTGCCGCCCGAGCTCCTGGTCCTCGGCCAGGTAGACGTCGGCCATTCCACCTGAGCCGAGCTTGCGCTTGATCACGTAGCGCGTGTCGAAGATGCGGTCGATCAGGGTGTCGGAGGTGGTCATGATGAGTGCCGGTCTACTTCGACGCTGCTGGCAGCATCGCCTCCATCAGCTGTTTCGCGATCGGGGCGGACACCGAGCCCCCGAAGCCGTTCAGCTGGTGCTCCAGCACCACGGCGCCTGCGATCTGCGGATTGTCGGCGGGGGCGAAGAAGATGAACCATGCCGTATAGACGCGATTCTGGCCGGTTTCGGCAGTTCCCGTCTTGCCGGCGACCTTGACGCCGGGGATCGCCGCCGCCGTCCCGGTTCCCGACTGTACGACCGCCTGCATCATCTGATTCAGGACGGCCGCGGTCGCCGGCTTCATCGCCCGGCGCAACACCTTCGGCTTCACTCTGACGACGACGTTGCCGTTCGGCGAGGTGATCTTCTTGATCACGTGCGGCTCCATCACCACGCCGCCGTTCGCGACGGCTCCGGCGACCATCGCCATCTGCAGCGGTGTGACGAGCAGGTGCTCCTGGCCGAACGCGAGCCGCCCCGGATCGACGATCGCAGCGTTGTCGTACAGAGCGTGCTTCTTCAGGTTGTAGAGCCCGCTCGCGGCGATCTCGTTCGACGGAAGCTCGAGCGGCGGCTTCGAGTAGAACCCGAACTGCTTCGCCTCGTCGAGTACTCGCTTGGCGCCGAGCGTCTTGCCGATGTTGCAGAAGACTGCGTTGATCGAGTGCTGGAACGCCTGGACGAGGGTCACGTTTCCGTACTGCTCCGGCCCGTTCTGGTCGGGGTTGCCGGCGTTGTAGACCTTCTGGCCGTACAGCTCGCAGTAGCCCGGGTCGAAGAATCTGGAGTCGGCCGTGTACTTGCCGGAGTCGAGTGCAGCGGCCGCCGTGACCGTCTTGAAGGTCGACCCGGGCGAGTAGAGCCCCTGGGTGGCGCGGTTCAGCAGGGCGGCCGACGAGCCGGGGCAGGCGGCGGGGGCATGGATGATGCTCGCGTAGCCGTTCGCCGACTCGATGCGGTTCGGGTTGTACGTGGGCGACGACGCCATCACGTAGACGGCACCCGTCTTCGGGTTCAGCACCACGGCAGCTCCGCACTTGCCGCGGAGCAACGACTCGGCCAGCTTCTGCGCGCCCGGCTTCAGGTGCAACTCGATGTTGTTGCCACGGACGGTCGTGCCCTTCAGCTTGTCGGTGATCTTGTCCCAGATCGTCCCGAGGTTTGCGTTCGCTGCGGTCAGGTACGCGTTCTGCGAGCGCTCGAGTCCGGCGCGCGCGCGGCCCTGTGTCGAGTAGCCGACGGTCTGCGACGCGAAGCCGTTGGTGGGGTACACCCGGAAGTAGAGAGTCGAGCTGCCGGACTTCTTGGCGACGTTCCGTGCGAGTACCGTCTTGCCGTCCCCGGCGTAGATCAGGCCCCGCTTGATCTCGAACTGCGCCACGCGTTGGATCGCGTTGTCCTGCCGCGCGGAGAGGCCGGGCGCGGCCCACACCTGCCAGTACGTCGTCGCCGCGATCAGCGAGGCGAGCAACAGCAGTGAGACGATCGCGATGCGTGAGATCTGCTGGTTCATGCGGGCGCGGTCATACGGAGTTGGCGCGGTGGGAGACGAGCAACAGGCCGGCGAGCAACAGGAAGTTCGCGACCACCGACGAGCCGCCGTACGAGACGAACGGCAGCGTGATGCCGGTCAGCGGGATCAGGCGCAGGACGCCGCCGACGATGATGAACGTCTGCAAAGCGAAGCCGAAGGTCAGGCCGGCGGCCAGCAGCTTCGAGAAGCCGTCGTCCGCCTGCAGCGCCACCTTCATGCCGCGCGCGACGAACAGCATGTAGACGAGCAGCAGCGCCGCGGCTCCGATCAGGCCGAGCTCCTGCGCCAGCGCCGAGTAGATGAAGTCACTGTTCACGTACGGGATCAGCGCATGCCCATCGGTCGTCGTGAAGGTTCCCTTGCCGAGCCCCGCGCCACCGAAGCCGCCGTTGCCGATCGAGTAGAGCGACTTGACGAGCTGGTAGCTCTCGCAGTCCTGCCGCAGCGCCAGCCCGCCGGTCGTCGGGCAGTAGACCCGCGATGTCGTCCACGGGTGGAGCCAGATCGTGACGCGTTCGTGGACGTGCGGTATCCGCTCGTAGGCTGCCCAGCCGCCGACGAGGAAGAGCCCGATCCCGACGAGCACGAACGAGAGGCGTGCGGTTGCGATGTAGAGCATCGCGAGGAAGATCCCGAAGTAGAGGAGCCCCGAGCCGAGGTCGTTCGACGAGACGAGCACCAGCATGCAGGCGCCCCAGATCACGAGCAGAGGACCGACATCCTTGAGGCGCGCCTGCGCGAGCACCTCGCGCTTCTCCCGCAGGTAGGCGGCGAGGAAGACGATCAGGAAGATCTTCGAGAACTCGCCCGGCTGGAAGCGAAACGCACCGACATGAACCCAGAGCCGCGCACCGTTGACGGTCGTGCCGATGTGCGGGACACGTGGGAGGAAGAGCAGCGCGATCGCCCCGATCCCGAAGAGATACTTGTAGTGCTCGAGCACCCGGTAATCGCGGCGTAGGCCGAGGAGCGCGACCGCGAACAGCGCCACGCCGATCACGATCCAGAGGCCCTGCTTGAACGCGTCGTCGGCGCCGAGGCGGTAGATCTCGGTCACGCCGACGGCGGTGAGCAGGCCGGCAATCGGGAGCAGGTAGGGGTCGGCGTTCGGAACCGTCAGCCGCGCGACGATGTGTGCCGCGAGGTAGAGACCGAAGAAGAAGAGCGCGTAGCTGAGCGACCCCCAGCTGACGAGGGACTGCCGGGCGATGTAGACGGAGGCGAAACCGAGCCCGGTCAGGACGCCGACGCCGATCAGGTAGAGCAGCTCGCGGTTGCGGAGGGAAAGCGTTGTCAGCGCGCGAGCCCCCACCAGACCAGCACGACGATGACGACGATCAGCGCCACGATCACGGTGAGCGCCAGGAGCCGTCTGCCGAGCCCTGCCTGCGGGGCTGACGTTTCCTCGGTCTGCGATGCGCCGGCCGGCGGCGGAGCGACCGCGTCCTCCGGGTGAAGGGTGTCCTCCTCGTCGGGCTCCGACACGTACTCGCGTGTCCGTTCGTCCGGCTCGACCGGCGCGGGCGGGCCTTCGACCAGCTCGAACAGGACAGCCGTGATGTTGTCGTCACCGCCCGCGCGGTTGGCAGCGAGCACCAGCGAGCGCGCTGCCTCCTCGAGATTCGCACGGTGCTCTCGCAGGATCGCCTCGATCGTCGGCCCGTCGACCATGTCCGAGAGCCCGTCGGAGCAGATCAGGTACACGTCGCCCGCCTCGCCGACCACCGAGAACGCGTCGACGTCGACGTCCGGGTCGGTGCCGAGTGCGCGGGTGATCACCGACCGCTGCGGGTGCACCTCCGCGGCCTCGGCGGACAGCTCGCCGCGCCTGACCAGTTCGGCGACGAGCGAGTGATCGTCGGTCAGTTGCTCGAGGTTGTTGGCGCGCAGCAGGTAGGCACGCGAGTCGCCCACGTGACCGAACGTGACGCTGCCGTCGTCCTCGACGCGGGCGACAGTGATCGTCGTACCCATGCCGGAGGTCTCGGCGTCGGTCGACGCGCGCTCGTGGACGCGGCGGTTCGCTTCCTGGATCAGCTGCACGACGATGTGCTCGCCGCCGCTGTCTCCGCGCGCCTCGTTCAACGCGTCGGCGGCGAGCGCCGAGGCGACCTCGCCGGCGCGCGCGCCGCCCATCCCGTCCGCAATCGCGAAGAGCGGCGGCTGGAAGACGTACGAATCCTCATTGTGGTGCCGTTTGCGGCCCGGGTCGGTGCGGACCTCCTTCTGACCGATCTGCAGAGCTCTACTGCTCACGGCTCGAACCTCAGATCGGTTTCGCCGACCCGCACGACGTCGCCGGGCGTCAGCCGCCGGTCGCGCGTCAGGCGGATGCCGTTCACGAACGTGCCGTTCGTCGAGCCGATGTCCTCGACGTAGACGCCGTCCCGACGCGGCTCGAAGCGCGCATGGCGTCCGGAGGCGAACTCGTCCTCCGGCAGCGCGACGTCGTTGTTGCCGGCGCGTCCCACGGTCAGAGGATGCGCATCGAATGAGACGACATCGCCTTCGCTCAGCGCCGGGCTTGAAAGCACGACCAGTCGGCCGAGCGCGCGTGTCACCGGCTGGGGCACGAGGCCGGCGGCCGCTGCCTGCTGCGGGCCGAGGATCATCGACTCCTGCGGCACGCGGAGGTCACGCGCGGCCGAGCGCACGATCCGCCAGATGAAGAGGTAGAGGAGGACCAGAAACGCGATCTTGAGCAGGAGGAGCGTGCTCTCCACCTGGGCCGAAGCCAGCGTCATGCGCGCTCCGGCGCCGGCGGGCCCGGCACCTCCACTCGTTGCAGACGGCTCATGCGGTCTCCCGCGAGAAGGCGATCTCGGTGGAGCCGATCGTGAACCGGGTTCCGTCCTCGAGCTTCAGGCGCTTGATCCGCTTGCCCCGGACCTCGACGCCGTTCGTGGAGTCGAGGTCGATCAGCCAGAAGGCCGCACCCTCCTGTCGCAGCTCGGCGTGCCGGCGCGAGACGTTCGGGTCGACTACCTGGAGGTCGGCCTCCTTCGACCGCCCGAGGACGACGCGACCCTGGTCGATCTCGTGGCGCTCGCCGTTCCAGCGCAGCACGGCGACTTCGCGGACCTCGGGTACCACCGGTGGCGCTGCCTCGGTCGGCTGTGGCACGGGCGCCGGGGTCGGCTTGTAGATCATCGTGTGCCCGGTCTCGGCCGCGACGGCCTGTCCGCCGGACGTCTGGACGAGGCGCGTCGCGATCCCGAAGACGCCCACATCGAGGTCGTCGTCGGTGTCGAGCTGCACCTGGGGCGAGGTCAGCAGGGCGTAGTTCTCGCGCCGCGCGTGCTCGGCGAGGTAGTCGGACAGCTCGGCGCAGAGCTGTTTCTCGTAGCTCGAGAACTGCTCGCGGTCGCCGGGCGAGAGGAAGACGGTGTATTCGTTCGGCACGTAGACGCGCGAGACCGAGACGTTGCGATGGTCGTCCATCTCCTTGACGAGCTTCCGGGCGAGCTCCACCGGTTGCACGTTCGTGCGGAAGGCACGGCCGAACACGCCCTCGAAGAGCGACTCGAGCTTCGATTCGATGGCGCGGAGCACGGACATGGCGGCGTCCGGAGAGTTCCCCGGAAGAGGGAAGTCTACGGTCTCGGTTCGACGGCCAGCGCCGCCCCGGTCAGCCACGCGCCGATCACAAACGGCAGCACGGCGGCGCTCGGTGCGAGCAGGGCCGTGGCAGCGAGCAGCAGCGGCGCAAACCCCGCTGCCGCCCACGGGCCCTGCCTGCGAACGTGAGGGATGGCGGCTGCTGCGACCGCCAGGACCAGGGCTTCGGCGACCAGTGCCGGATGGGCGCCGAGCTGGGCTGCGAGTGTGTGTGCGACGGCGCTCGGGCGGTCGGAGCCGGTGATCCCGACACCGAGGGGTGGTGTCTGTCCGTCGAAGGGAAGCGGTGCGCGCCGCAGGCCCGCGACCACCGCCGCCAGCAGGATCGCCGTTGCAGCGAGCAGCCCCCGGCGCGCCCGTCCGCGGGCGAGCTGCGCGGCGATCGGGACGAGCGTGAGGGCGGCGAGGGGCGCGAGCAGCGGCCCGAGCGCCGGCAGGAGACCGGTTCGAGCGTCGCGCCAGTTGAGGATGGTCCAGCCGGCCGCGAGCACTGCGTAGACCGCCGCGAGACCGAGCGAGATGTTCGCGAGCGGGAAGAACGCCACTGTGAGCGCGAACAGGAGACCCGCCCGAGGCGCAGCCGCGCCGACGGCGACCCCGAGGACGGCGAGGGCCGCGGGCCAGTTCTGCGGATAGAACGGCAGCGTCGCCGAGACCCAGCCTGCCGCGAGCCCCGTCAGGGCCCCGGGAAGCAGCCGCTCGCTCAGGAGCTCGCGCTTCGTCCGCGGCTGCCGCGGCGGCTTGGTGCTTCTTCTGGCGGCGGCGCTTCGGCAACGAGCGAAGCTCCTCGGCGAGCGAAGCGGCCGTGGGCCGTCGCTGCGGGCTCGCGCCCAGGGCGCTTGCGACCGTGTCGAGCACGTGCCGAGACAGGTCGGGACGGAGCGACTCGAGCGGCGGTGCACCCTGCTGGATGCGCCGGGACGTCTCCGTCAGGTCGCCGCCCCAGAACGGATGCTCGCCGGCGAGGGCCTCCCAGAGCAGCACACCGACCGCCCAGATGTCCGCGGCGGGGGTGGCGGTCTCGCCGTGCAGGCGCTCAGGCGAGATGTACGCGAGCGTGCCCGGGATGTCGCCGAGGCCGGTCAGCGTGTCGAACTCGGCCATCTGCGCCAGTCCGAAGTCGAGCAGCCGCACGTCGATCCCGCCCGCCTCGGCGAGCAGCACGTTCGACGGCTTCACGTCGCGGTGCACGATCCCCCGGCCGTGCGCGTGCGCCAGGGCTTCGGCGATCTGTGCAGCGACCTCGACGGCCCCTGCGTCGTCGAGCGCTCCGCTGCGGATTGCCTCGCGCAGCGTGCGGCCAGGGATGTACTCGTAGGCGATGTACACGTGTGCCGGATCGCGAGCGAGCGCGATGATCCGCTGACAGCGTGGGTGGCGCAGCGAGGCTGCTGCGCGCGCCTCTCGCTCCGCCCGGTGACCCGACTTGCCTTCACGGGGCACGATCTTCAGCGCGACGTCGAGCCCGCTCCCTTCGTCCCGGGCCAGCCAGACGTGGCCCATCCCGCCGGAGCCGAGCGGCCGGATCGGTCGGTACCTGCCGAGGAAGAGCTCGTGCGCTTGCGCCGTCGAGGACACCCTCGGGAGTTACTGCTCGGAGGGGGCAAACCCTTCTCCGACCGCCTATCACGGTACATTCGCCCTGGATGGAACCGCGCGACGACGACATCCAGTTCGATTTCTTCGAGGACGAGCCCGCCACCACCGAGTCGCAGAGCAGTCGTGGCCGCCTGCCGCGCCGCGGCGGCAAAGGCACCGGCACCGGCGGGTCGGCTTCGGGCCCACCACACGGGTTCACACCGGTCCTGCGGCTGCTCGCGCTGCTCGCGATCGTCGTCGCGCTGCTGGTCTTCTTCGGGCTCTTGCTGCAGTCGTGCGCGTCGACGTCCAAGCACGACCGGGCGAAGCACTATCTGGACAGCGTCGACACGATCGCCCGCAGCTCGGAGGACGACGGCACCGCCGTCGCCAACGCGCTGATCACCCCCGGCATCAAGGCGGATGCGCTTTCGACGAAGCTGGACAGCATCGCCGAGCAGGAGCGGCAGAACGTCGCGGCCGCCCAGAAGCTCAACGCGCCCGGGTTCCTGCGCGACCAGAACGAGCGGCTCGTCGAGGCACTCCAGCTGCGCGTCAGCGGCGTACAGGGCCTCGCGGACACGTTCGCGGCGAATCCCGGTTCGAAGACCGCTGGCGAGGCGACCGTCCTGGCCGAGCAAGGTGACCGCCTGCTCGCGAGCGACGTCGTCTGGGACGACCTCTTCAAGGAGCCGACGCGCACCGCGCTCGAGGACGAAGGGATCAGTGGGATCGTGGTGCCCGACTCGAACTTCGTCGCGAACCGCGACCTGACGACGGAACGCTCGATGTCGCTGCTCCTGACCCGCCTCCGCGGCACCAGCGCCGGCGGCACGCCGAGCGGGGTCCACGGCACGAACATCGTCGACGTCAAGACGCTTCCGGGTGGCCAGACGCTGTCGGAGACGACGACCAACACCGTCGTCGCCACGACCGGTCTCGCGTTCGTCGTCGCGATCCAGGACTCCGGCGATTCGCAGGAGGTCGGGATCAAGGTGACGGTGACGATCCAGAAGCCGCAGGGCGCGATCGTCAGGACGAAGACGCTCGCCCTGATCAACCCGGGCCAGACCAAGTCCGTCACGATCGGCGATCTCGGGCAGGTGCCGTTCGCCCAGAAGACGACGGTCAACGTCGACGTCTCGACGGTTCCTGGTGAGAAGGACCCGTCGAACAACAAGGCGTCGCTTCCCGGTCATCTTCTCGCTCGGTTGACCGGTTGATCTAACCTCGGCGAGGTGCACGACACCGCAGTAGCAGCACTCGTCGTCGCGATCGCCGGCGCTGCGGTCGGCGTGATCGGCCTCGCCCTCGCCTGGTGGGCGTGGATCCGGGTCCGTCGGGTTCGCGACGCGCAGCGGGCGCTGCTCGGAGGTGGGCGCAAGGACCTCGTCGACTTCGCGGTCTCGCTCCAGGGAAGGATCGACGACCTGCACCGTGCAGTCGACGAGGTGGCCGCCGGGCTCGCGCGCGTCGACCGGCGGGTCGATGCAACGGTCACGAACACCGCGATCGTGCGCTACGACGCGTACGAGGACACCGGCGGCCACCAATCGGCGTCGCTGGCGCTGCTCGACTCAGGCCGTACCGGCCTCGTCCTGACGGCGATCCAGGGCCGGGATTACGCGCGGATCTACATGAAGGAGCTCGAGCGCGGCCGCGCATCCGTCGCCCTCTCGCCCGAGGAACAGGAAGCAGTAGAGCGCGCGATGGGTCGCTAACCCTCCCTCTGGGTACAGTTCAGCGGAGGTGAGGCAGGTACTCGTTCTCAACGCGAGTTACGAGCCGCTCAACGTGTGCTCGCTCCGCCGCGCGCACGTGCTGGTCTACAAGGGCAAGGCCGAGGTCGTCGAGGAGCTCGATCGACCACTTCGCTCGGCCACCGACACCTATCGATGGCCCCACGTCATCCGGCTCGTGCACTACGTGCGCGTGCCCCGGATGGTGCAGCGGAAGATCTCCCGCCGCGCCTTGTTCGCGCGTGACGGCTGGCGGTGCGTGTACTGCGGGCACACGGGCGGCCGGTTGACCCTCGACCACGTGATCCCCCGCTCGCGCGGTGGCGACTCGAGCTGGGAGAACGTCGTCACATCGTGCGCGCCGTGCAACCTCCGCAAGGGCAACCGGCTGCCGCACGAGATCCACATGGTCCTGCCGGCGCGCCCACGGCCGCCGGCGCCCGTGCTCTTCATCAGGCTCGCGACGCCGAAGATCCCTGCACGCTGGGAGCGCTATCTGGCGCCGTACACCGGCTCGCGCACCGCGACCGCGACCGCAGCCTAGGAGCGCTCCACCGGCAGCTCGGGGTGCTGCTCCCACTCGGACCACGAGCCCGGGTAGAGCAGGCCGTCGCGGCCCGCGAGGTGGAGACGATGGAGGACGACGCAGGCCGTGACGCCCGAGCCGCAGTAAGCGACGAGCTCTCCGTCCGGCAGCTCCGGCAGCGGTGCATCCCACGGCGCGTTCAGTGCGCCGGGGATCCGGCCCGGGACGCGGTCGATCGGATTCGCCTCACCACGCCAGCGGACCGGAAACCGCGCGTCGACGACCACGAGTTGGTCGAGGTTGGCCGCCAGCGCCTCGCGCCCGACCGTGTCGTCGCTGCGCTCGGTCGGCACGAAGGTCGTCGGTGCGATCTCCTCCTTCCCGCTCCTGAGCGGGCCGCGCCACTCGGCGAGGTCGATCACGGCGCAGTCGTCGTGTCCGAAATGCCGGAGGAGCCACCAGAGCCGCTCGGCGCCGCCGGGAGAGCCGTAGGCGACCACGAACACGCCGGCCTCGATCCCACACCTCGACGCCGCTGCCGCGAACTGCTCACCCGACGGGAGCGGGTGGCGGCCGCCCGGCCCGGCGGGTGCCGAGAGGTCGCGCTCGACGTCGATGAACGCCGCACCGGGGATGTGGGACTCCAGGTAGAGCCGTCGGCCGAGGTCGGGGTCGTCGAGCGACCAGCGGCAATCGACGAACTGGTAGCGCATGCGTGACAGCAAAGCAGGTCGGCGGCGTAGGACAGGTATGAGACGAATCCTGCTTCTTCCGCTCGCCGTCGCCGTGCTCGTCGGCGTCGCCGCGTTCGCCGGCGTCGCCCGTCCAGAGCCGGCCCACGGCGACAGCACCCAGACCGACACCGTGACGACCAACGGCCACGGTGTGATCACTGCCGTCCCCGACGAGGCGACCGTATCGGCCGGCGTCCGTACCGACGGTGCAACCGCCGCAGCCGCGCTGTCGGCGAACGCGACCAAGATGAACGCCGTGATCGCGGCTCTGAAGGCCGCGAGCGGCGACGAGATCCAGACCCAGGAGGTCTCGCTCTATCCGACCACCGACCCGCAGGGCAAGGTCACCGGCTACACAGCGCAGAACACCGTCTCGGCGAAGGCCAAGATCGCGGATGCGGGCGCACTAGTCGACGCGGCCGTCGGGGCAGGCGCCAACACCGTCGACGGACCCTCGTTGACGCTCTCGGATCAGGACGCGTTGTACCGCGACGCCTTGAAGAAGGCAGTTCAGGATGCGCGCGCCAAGGCGCTCGCGCTCGCGGACGCGGGAGGGTTCGGCGTCGGGCCCGTCTCGACCGTCGTCGAGCAGAGCGCCGCCGGGCAGCCTGTTTTTGCCCGCCCGGTGGCGCTCGCTGCGAAGGATGCGTCGACGCCCATCGAGCCGGGGACGGCCGATGTGACGGCAGACGTCACGGTCACGTTCACGATCCGCTAGCCCTAGACGGCGAGTCGGAGTGTCAGGCGCAAGGGCCGTTCGCAGCGTGCACACACGCTGCGGGCGGCGCCCTTGCGGTCGGCCAGGTGCACGGGCAACGGCTTGTCGCAGGTGCACCAGAGCGGTGTCGGGTCACTCACTGAGTCGGCCATGTCAGCCGTCCTTTCGCTCGAAACGGGGTGTCCCGCGAGACTTCTTCAGCTAGCCGGCGGCGGCGGGAGGGACGAAAGCGCCGGCTAGCGGGCGTGGTTGAGCGAGACGAGAATCGCCGTAAAGCAGTGGTGCATGGCGGCCGTCTCAGCTGCGCGCATCGAGCACCAACGCTAGCAAACGGGTTGCCGTCCGCGCCCATCAGCAGTCGTAGTAGAGGGAGAACTCCGCCGGATGCGGGCGGAGCCGGACGACGTCGACTTCGTGCTCGCGCTTCCAGTCGATCCAGGTTCTGATCAGCTCCTCGCCGAACACGTCACCAGCCAGCAGGAACTCGTGGTCGGCCTCGAGTGCGTCGAGCGACTCTGCGAGCGAGCCGGGCACCTGGGTGACTCCGCGGTCCTCCTCGAACAGGTCGTAGTCGGCAGGTTCGCCGGCGTCGAGGCCACGCTTGATCCCGTCGAGGCCGGCCATCAGCATCGCCGCGAATGCGAGGTACGGGTTCGCCGACGCGTCCGGGCAGCGGAACTCGATGCGCTTCGCCTTCGGCGAGTCCGAGTACATCGGGATCCGGATGCAGGCAGACCGGTTCCGCATCGAATAGACGAGGTTGACCGGCGCCTCGTAGCCCGGCACGAGCCGCCGGTACGAGTTCGTGGTCGGCGCGCAGAACGCGAGCAGCGCCGGTGCGTGCGCGAGCAGCCCGCCGATGTAGCCGCGCGCGAGCTGCGAGAGCCCGGCGTAGCCCGAGCGGTCCGCCATCAGCGGCGTTCCCTCCTTCCAGAGGGACTGGTGGCAGTGCATGCCCGAGCCGTTGTCGCCGAAGATCGGCTTCGGCATGAACGTCGCCGTCTTGCCGTGTCGACGGGCGACGTTCTTGACGACGTACTTGTAGGCGAGGACCTGATCGGCCATCCGGGTCAAGCGTCTGGAACCGCAGGTCGATCTCGCACTGTCCGCCCGACGCCACCTCGTGGTGATGGAACTCGCAGGGAATGCCGAGCCGCTCGAGGGTGAGCACCATCTCGGTGCGCAGGTCGTGCGAGCGTGTCGTGCGGCGCCGGCGGGAAGTACCCCTCCTTCGGGCGCACCGTGTAGCCGAGCCCCGGTTTGCCGGAGTTCCAGTGCCCTTCGGACGAATCGACCTCGTAGTGGGCGCGGTTCGTGTCGAGGTCGTAAGCGACCGAGTCGAAGACGAAGAACTCGCACTCGGGCCCGACGTACGCGGTGTCGGCGATGCCGGTCGAGCGCAGATAGGCCTCGGCGTTCTTCGCGATCCGGCGTGGGTCACGCGCGTAGGGCAAGCCGGTGACTGGGTCGACGACCTCGCAGATCACGGAGAGCGTCGGCTCGGCCGTGAACGGGTCGAGCGTCGCGGTCTCCGCCTGCGGCATCAGCAGCATGTCGCTCTCGGAGATGCCCTGCCAGCCGCGGATCGAGGAGCCGTCGAAGCCAAGACCTTCGTCGAATGCCTCTTCGCCGAAGGCGCGCAGCGGCAGGGTCATGTGCTGCCACTGGCCGAGCAGGTCGCAGAACTTGAGGTCGACCATCTGGGCCTGCGTCTCGGCGGCCCACTCGAGTGTCTCCGAGGGCGCAGCCTCGGTGCCGATGTAGTGCCTCGCGTCGTCGATCATCGTCGCCCCTTTCCGTTCGGACCATGAAAAAAGGCCCCACCACTCCAGGAGTGGTGAGGCCCCAATGCCTCTGCCGGCGCCGTCGTCGGCGCCCAGCCGGACGTACGTTAGCCGTCGGGTCTGCTGTCCCGCAAGGGCCGGATCTCGAGCAGCCGGTCGGACGTGTGCTCGACCTGCAGTGTCGTGTGCTCGAGGGCGAAGCGGTCGTGCAGGAGCGCCTCGAGCTCACGCCGGATCCGGTGGCAGTCCTCGCCGCGTTCGACGAGGACATGGGCGGAGAGGGCCGGGAATCCGGATGAGATCTCCCAGACGTGCAGGTCGTGCACGTCGGTGACGCCCGCGGTGGGCCCTGATCGCGTGCGAGCACCTCGTCCGGCGAGACGCCTTCGGGCGCCGCTTCGAGCAGGATGCGGCCGCTCCGGCGGAGCAGCGACCAGCCCGTCACGAGCATCGAGACGGCAACGGCGAGCGAGGCGATCGGGTCGGCTCGCTCGAAGCCGGTCGTCCAGACGATCAGCCCGGCGATGGCGGTGCCGACGAACGCGTAGAGGTCGGTCAGCAGATGCCGGAAGCTGCCCTCGACGTTCAGGCTGCGCCGGTTCGCGCGCGCCACCTGCCAGAGCGCCAGGACGTTGACGCCCGCGCCGACGCACGCCGTCGCGAAGACGAGGCCGCCGCGTACGTCGGGAGGCGACTCGAGGCGGCGCAGCGACTCGACGACGATCAGCGCGCCGAGCAGCAGGAGCGTCGCGCCGTTGGCCTGCGCGGCGAGGATCTCGGCCCGCCGGAACCCGAACGTCATCCGCCCTCCGGCCGGGCGTCGCGCGAGACGTGCGGCCCAGACGCTCATGCCGAGCGCGGCGGCGTCGACCAGCATGTGGGCGGCGTCGGAGAGGAGCGCCAGCGAGTGCGCGACGACCGCGAGCGCGACCTCGGCGACCATGAACCCGACGATCAGCGCCAGGGCGTAGGCGAGCGGGCGGATCTCCGTCTCGGCGGAAACACCGTGATCGTGTCCGTGCTCGTGGCTCATAGCCGTAGTGTTACGCCATGGAGCGGAGTGAACATGCAGCGTAGGCTCGACGGAGCTGCCCAGGAGCGCAGGTGCCGGCTTGGCCGGCGCCGGAGCGGGCTATGAGCGACGGTGTCGTGTTCGTCGAGATCCCATCGGGGTCGAGGAACAAGTACGAATGGGACGAGGAGCTCGCCGGGATCGTGCTCGACCGGCGCCTCTTCACGTCGATGAGCTATCCGGCCGACTACGGCTACATCGAGGGGACACTCGGGGAGGACGGAGACCCGCTCGACGCGCTCGTCCTCGTCGGCGAGCCGACGTTCCCCGGCTGCCGGATCCGCGTGCGTGCCGTGGGCATGTTCCACATGACCGACGAGAAAGGCCCCGACGAGAAGATCATCTGTGTCCCGCTCAAGGATCCGGCCTGGATGCGCATCTCCGACATCCACGACGTGCCGGCCGAGCTCCGCAACGAGATCGAGCACTTCTTCCAGGTGTACAAGGATCTCGAGGACAAGAAGACCGAGACTCGAGGGTTCGGCAATCGCGCCGAGGCGGTGGCGGCGATCGAGGTCGCGCGCGCGTCAGCGATCCGAGGCGAGTAGCTGCTCGATCGCTCGAACCCGCCGCCGGCGTCGTTGCCAGCGGACGGTGGCGAATCCGACCGCACCGAGCACCAACGCGCCGATGACTGCGACCGGGGTCGCGAGCACCCACGGCGGTAGGCGGCTCTCGCCCGCGGCGGCGGAGGCGGCGGCTCCGGCGCCCAGGTCTGCCGGGCCATTCACCCGCCCCGCCTGCCCGGGCGGGGCGAACTCGGCGACCGGATACCACGAGGTGATCTTCCACCGGCCCCCGAGCTTCTGCGCCTCCGCGCGGAACGACCAGGCGCCCTGTTTCGGGTCCCTGGACTGCAGCAGGAGGTCGAAGCCGATGTCTCCGGGATACGAGTAGTTGACGAGCCAGCCGTGGAAGCGCGTTCCCTTGGCCGGGTAGCGTCTGGACGGACGTGTTGCCCGAGAGCCACTGGCGGTAGGTGACCGCGCGCGAGACGCCGCCGACGAGCTGCCAGCCACGTTTCAGGTCCTTCTGCTCGACCACCGCCGGAACGAACTCGTCGAGCAGCCGGTTGATCGCCGGGCGGTCCGGCTTGACCGTTTTCGGGTCGCCCAGTGCGCTCGGAGCGAGTACAGTGCGAGCGCGATGACGGCGAGTCCCCGTGCCATCCGTCGGTAGGACGTCAGGATCGGCCGGGAGTTTGCGCTCCAGGGGAGTTGTTCGCGTATCCTGGCCAGACCGTGTTTGGGATTGCCAACGAAAACGTGACACCTCGCCGCTGACCGCGGTCGAGGTGCGTCTTCGTTCGGTCTCTTCTCTCACAATCCCAAGGAGCATGGTGTGGTTGTCGGTAGTGCGGTATCAGTACGTGATCTGACCAAGGTCTTCACACGCCGAAAGGGCCTCGGCCGTCGGCGTCGGACCGCGCTCGACAACGTCAGCTTCACGATGCAACGCGGCGAATGTGTCGCGATCCTCGGGCAGAACGGCTCGGGCAAGTCGACGCTGGTCCGGCTGCTCTCGACCCTGCTGCTCGCGGACGGCGGCACCGCCGAGATCTTCGGCCATGACGTCTTCAAGGATCCACGGTCGGTGCGACGACTCGTCAACCGTGTCTCGGTCGAGGCGAGCTTCTTCAAGAAGATGAGCGCTGCCGAGAACCTTGCCTACGCGGCTCGGTTCTACGGCATGGGGCCGCGCGAGACCCACACGAAGATCCCGGTGATCCTGGAGCGAGTCGGTTTCCCGTCGGCGCGCCGCGGCGAGGCGATGGAGAACCTGTCGCGCGGGATGCAGCAGAAGGTGGCGCTTGCGCGCGCCCTGCTGACCTCGCCGGTCCTGCTTCTGCTCGACGAGCCGACGACGGGCCTCGACCCACGGTCGAAGCAGGAGGTCCAGACCTTCATCCGCGAGATCCGCGAGCGTCACGACTCGACGATCCTGCTCTGCACCCACGACATGAACGAGGCCGAGGAACTGGCCGACCGGATCGGCCTGCTCGACCGCGGCGCGCTCCTCTTCCTGGAGCCGGTCGAGGCGGTCAAGGAGCGGTACGGCGTCGGGACGCTCGAGGAGGCGTTCTTCGCCGCCACCGGCCGGACGTACGAGGACGAGCAGACCGAGGAGGACGAAGAAAGAGAGGTGTTCGCATGAGCCGGAGATTTGGCGGAGGCTCACAACGCGCGGAGGTGCCCCCTTTGCCGGTACTGGAGCCGGGATTCGCACCGCCGGAAGCCACCTACACACGCAGGCGCGTGATCCGCGGCGAGCTGATCGGGCTCTACGGCGTCGTCGAGCGCAACCTCTACCTGACCAGGCGTTACCTGCTCTGGGACATCGCGTTCCTGCTCTGGACGATCGCGAACACGCTGACGATCGTGTTCATCTCGCGCGGCGTCGACCTGTCGCCGGAGGCACAGAACGATCTGGCGACGAAGCTGCTGGTGGGCGCTGTGATCTGGGCGTACCTCGGGATCATCTTCGAGATCGTCACCGAGACCGTTGCGTGGGAGCGCTGGGAGGGAACGATCGAGTACACGTTCATGGCGCCCGTCTCACGGCCGGTGCACCTGATCGGCATGGGCTTCTATGCCGTGCTGTACGGGCTCGTCCGCGCGGCACTCATCTTCGTGGCCGTCGTCGCGTTCATCGGCATCAGTCTCCCGAACGCGAACTACTCGGCTTCGGTCGCGCTGCTCGCAATCGCGTCGGTGTCGTTCATCGGCGTCGGGATGATGACCGCCGTCCTGCCGCTGATCTCGCCGGAGAAGGGAACCCAGCTCGGCTTCGTCGCGCAGGGCTTGATGCTCGTCGTCTCGGGCGTCTACTACCCCGTCAGCGTCCTGCCGGAGTGGATGCAGTGGATCTCGAAGATCTCGCCGGCCACCTATGCGCTCCGTGGCATCCGCAACTCGGTCCTGAACGGTGCCGGCCTGAGCTGGGACGACGTCTGGCCGCTGCTCGTGATCGGCGTGGTCTCGATCCCCGTCGGCCTGCTCGTGTTCCGCGCGGGCGAGCGCTACGCGAAGCAGCACGGCAAGCTGAAGAGGTCGGGATGATCGAGCTGCGAGTCGTCACGACGCCGGCCGACCTCGAGGCCTGGGCGGCGCTGAAGAGCCGCGTCGTCCCGAACGAGCCCGTCACCGCGGAGCAGCTCGTCGCGACGGACGAGCCTGGTCGGCTGTTGCTGCTCGCCGAGCGCGAGGGCCGGCTCGCCGGCTGCGGGATCGCCGCCCCGTCGCATTTCGGCGGGCGCGTCTTCGTCGCCGCACGCGTGCTGCCGGAGCATCGGCGCCGGGGCGTGGGGCACGAGCTCGTCCGCGCGCTGACCGAGCAGGGGCGGGCCCTCGGCTGCGACGGCATCAACGGCTTCGTCGACGTCGGTGACGACGGCGCGCTGGCGTTCGCCCGCTCCTACGGGCTCGAGGAGGTCGACTACCAGCTCGAGCAGGTGCGGCTGATCGGCGACGAGCCCGAGCCGGCGGTCCCGGACGGCCTCGTGTTGGTGTCGCTGGCCGGCCGTCGCGAGGAGCTCCTCGAGGCCGCCTGGCCGGTTGCCTGCCAGGGCTACGAGGACCTGCCGCTTCCCGGCGCCGTCACCTACCCCTTCGCCACCTGGCTGCGCGAGGAAGCGACGCGCCCGGAGGGGTCGTTCGTCGCGTTCGAGGGCGGCGAGATCGTCGGCTACGCCGGCTTGATGGAGCACGGCAACGGCTCGGCGAGCGCCGAGCACGGCCTGACGGTCGTCCGTCGCGACCGCCGGCGGCGAGGGATCGCGCGTGCGCTCAAGTTGACGCAACTGCACTGGGCGGCGAAGGCCGGCGTGGTCGAGCTCGTCACGTGGACGCAGAAGGGCAACGAGGGCATGCAGGCGTTGAACGCGAGCCTCGGTTACGAGAACCGCTCCCGGGTCCTGACGATGCAGGGGCCGCTGCCGTGATCGACGTTCGGCCGGTCGAGACCGAGGCGGACATCGACACCTACGTCGCGGTGCGCACCCGCGTCCATCCTGAGACGCCGATGCCGCGCGAGGTCGTCGTCGAGGATCGCAAGCGGCCGGACCACCTCGACCTGCTCGCGTATCGGCGAGGGCGAGCCGGTCGGGCGCGGCGTCGACGGCGAAGTTCGGCGGCGCACCCGACGGCGAGTTCGCCTACCTGACGCTGCGGGTCGTCGCGGAGCACCGGCGCCACGGCGTCGGGACGGCGCTTGCACGAGCGCGCGGCCGAGCACGCGCGCACGCTCGCGAAAGACGCGCTTCTACGCGGTCGTGCGCGACGACGATCCCGACTCCTTCGGCTACTACGGCGCCTGCGGCTTTCGTGGAGATCGGCCGCATGCAGGACGTCGTGCTCGACGTGTCGACGGCGACGATCGAGGTCGAGCCGCCGGAGGGGATCGAGATCGTCGTTGCCTCACCGGAGCTCGAGCGAGGCGCCTACGCGGTCGCGCTCGAGGCCGACGCGGACATCCCGTCGGGGACGCCGCTGATCACCGGCGATTTCGAGACGTGGCAGGCGCGGCACTTCGGGCCGCTGACGTCGCGTGAGCTCTCGCTCGTCGCGCTCGAGGACGGCGTCGTCGTCGCGTTCGGCGTCGTCTCCAGGTTCACAGACGACACGTGCCAGCACTCGATGACCGGTGTCGCGCGGCGAGCGCGCGGACGGGGCATCGCGAAGGCGCTGAAGCACGCGCAGATCGTCGCGGCGCGAGCAGGCCGGCGTGCGCTACCTCCGTACCCAGAACGACCTCGCCAACGCCGCGATGCGCCGGGTCAACGAGCAGTTCGGGTACGAGCGCCTGTTCGAGTGGGTTCATCTCTCCGGCCCGCTCCGGCCGGGCTGATACGCTCAGCCCGGTTTTGAGGCGACGAGGCCTCAGGCGCTCCGTCTGCGGGGCTCCTGGGGTCTTTTTCATTTTTCCCGCGGCGTAGGCTTGACGGAGCCGCCCGATAGCGCAGGCACCGGCTTGGCCGGCGCCGGAGCGGATAGAGAGGAGCACGTAACCGTGGCGATGATCGAGAGCAAGGACCGGGCGACATCCGACCCTGCGGCCCGCAAGGCCGTTCTCAAGCAGATCGAGCAGGAGGGGGTCGAGTACGTCCTCTTCTGGTTCACCGACATCGAAGGGCACCTGAAGAGCTTCGCGATCACGCCGTCCGAGATCGCCGGCGCACTGGACGACGGAATGGGCTTCGACGGCTCGTCGATCACCGGGTTCAACGCGATCGAGGAGTCGGACATGGTCGCCATCCCCGATCCGACCTCGTTCCGGATCATGCCGGCGCGCGAAGGCGAGGCGAAGGTCGGACGCATGATCTGCGACATCGTCAAGCCGGACGGCGTTCCGTATGAGGGCGATCCCCGTTACGTGCTGCGACTCGCGCTCGACCGGATGCGCTCGCTGGGCTTCGACACGTTCAACATCGGGCCGGAGCTCGAGTACTTCCTCTTCAGGGACAACAAGGGCACGGAGACGCTCGACGAGGGCGGCTATTTCGCGATGACGGCGCTGGACGCCGCGACCGAGCTGCGCAACGAGACGATCAAGGCGCTCGAGTCGGTCGGCATCGGGATCGAGTACCACCACCACGAGGTCGCCCCGTCGCAGCACGAGATCGACATGCGCTACGCGTCCGCGCTCGACATGGCCGACCAGACGATCACCTACCGGTTGATCGTCAAGGAGGTCGCCGCGAAGCACGGCGTCTACGCGACGTTCATGCCGAAGCCGCTGTTCGGCGAGAACGGCTCCGGGATGCACACGCACATGTCGCTGTTCACCGACGGCCGCAACCAGTTCTTCGACGGCTCGGACGACCACAACCTGTCGGTGGTGGGCAAGCAGTTCATCGCCGGGCTTGCTTCGCCACGCGCGCGAGCTGGCGCCGGTGTTCGCGCAGTGGGTCAACTCGTACAAGCGGCTCGTGCCGGGCTTCGAGGCGCCCGTCTACGTCGCCTGGTCGCAGCGCAATCGCTCCGCCCTGATCCGGATCCCGCTCTACAAGCCAGGCTCGGAGCAGGCAACGCGCGCCGAGATCCGCTGTCCCGACCCGGCCTGCAACCCGTACCTCACGTTCGCTGCGCTGCTGCACGCAGGGCTCGAGGGGATCGAGCGGGGGTACGAGCTCGAGGCGCCGATGGACTCGAACCTCTACCACCTGACCGCCGAGGAGCGCCGCGAGCGCGGCATCGTCTCCCTGCCGGAGACGCTCGGCGAGGCGATCGACGAGTTCGCGCAGTCCGACCTGCTGCGCCGCGCCTTCGGCGATCACATCTTCGACAACTACGTCAAGCTGAAGCGCAAGGAGTGGGACGAGTACCGCGTGCAGCTGACGCAGTGGGAGCTCGACCGTTACCTGACCGTTCTTTAGCCGGTCGGGATCACGGCAGGTCCTTCCTACCTTCGCCGCCCATTTCGCGTGATGGACACGCGCCCAATCCGCATCGACCCACCCGCGCGTGATGCCGTTCAAGGCGTGGCGCGTCCTCGGGTGGATCAGGCTCAGGTAGAGGTGGCCGAGGAAGAGGAAGAACGAGGCGTACATCAGCCAGTCATGGATCAGGATCGTCTGTGCGAAGCGAAAGCGCGTGTCGCGCTCGCCGTACCAGAGCAACAGGCCGGTGACACCGAACAGGATCGCGAAGGCGGCTGTGACGATCGCATTCAGCTTCTGGCCGGCGTTGAGACGGCCCTGCGGGGCTGCGCCCCGACGGCGCAGCCACGCGCGGTCGTCCCGGTCGAACGTGTCGATCTCGTGCAGCGTCGAGCGCAGGCTACGCCTATCGCCGACGACCACCACGACGACCAGCGCAGCCAGCCAGGCAATCGCGGTGTAGACGTGGATCGTCTTCAGGAGCGGCCGGCGTCCCACTGCCTCGGCGAGGCTCGGCAGATAGAGGCAGAGACCGCTGCCGAACAGGATCAGGAACGCGAGCGCGTGCACCCAGTGCACCGCTCGCTCCGTGCGCGTGAAGCGTTGTAGACGGCGCCGGTCAGCTGTAGCCATTCGACCGCCCGACCCACGCGTTCTGGTCGTAGCCGAGTCCTTCCCAGTAACCCGTCGGCTGACGAGGGAGCAACTCGACCCGGTTCAGCCACTTGACGCCCTTGTACCCGTACATCTCCGGGATCACGACTCGCGCAGGCGCGCCGTGGGGACGCGAGAGTGGCTGACCGTCCAGCTCGATCGCAAGCAACACGTCCGGCAGGAGAGCCTGCTCCAGCGTGAGCGAGTCGTTGTAGGGCTCTTCCGCCGACACGAAACGGATCGCCTTCGCGGTCGGGGAGAGGGTCGACCAGATCGAGAAGGTGCCGAAACGCGGACTCCTGGACCAGCGGACGTTCTTGACCGTCCAGCCCGTGACGCAGTGGAACGTCGACACCTGGCTCGTGCGTGGGAGCGCGAGCAGCTGCTCGTAGCTGATGCTGGTCGGTCGGCGTACGAGCCCGCCGATCTCGAGTCGCCACGACTTCGGGTCGAAGAGCGGCATCGATCCCGAGATGGTGTAGATCCGCCATCCGCCGACCGGGAACAGGTTTCCCACGAGCTGCGATGCGCCGGACGTCAGTGGGGACAGCACCCGGCTTGCGGCCGGCGCCCACAGGAACGACGAGGCACCACCCGCCAGTAGGGCGAGGAACGCGCGGCGACCGTAGGGCCGGGGGTCGGCGTCGTCGGTCATCGACGCATCAGACCGGCGGGAGCCACGGCGTGTTACAGCGCGGCTAAAGGAATGTGCGGATCGACTCGCGGTCGACGCGCAGGCCGATCACCTTCGAGCCGTCGTCGATCTGCTCGATCGAGTCGGCCGGAACGATGCGGCGGCGGCGGGCGAGCCAGCCGGAGCGAACGGAGAGTGCATCGGGTGTCTCGGGCGAGGTGCCGTACATCGGGCACTCGACTCGTCCGACCAGGCGACCCCGAGCATCTGCGACGAGGAAGCCGGTTGTGCGCCGGAGGTCGATGGCCAGAGCACTCATTGCGCTGAACCTATTCACCGTTTGCGAGGATTCTCCCTCTGCTGCGGTAAAGCTTTTGTAACGAGGCTCAGCCCCACTTCCCGGACATCGCGAGCCAGGCGATCGCCAGCAGCACCGCGTAGAGCGACGACAGCCCGGCGACGACCCGCCCGGCGACCGGCTTGCCGGACCGCCGCCACCAGAACGCAAAGCCGAGCGAGAGCAACAGCACGAGCAGGCCGGGCTCGGCCACCGCGAACCCGACGCCGATCCAGGTCGGGTCGTTGTCGCCGCTGAACCCCTCCTTGGAGTAGATCCACGCTGCGCCCCCGCGCATCAGCACCCAGGCAGGGATCGAGACGATCAGCAGCGTCCAGAACGTCGAGCGCGCAAGCATCGGGACGGCGGGCCGGCGCCAGGCCGCGAGCGACAGCACGGCGGTCGCGAAGGTCGCGCCGAAGAGCAGCGTCGCGCCGAGCACGTGCAGGAACAGCGGCAAATCCCAGGCGTTCGGCCGGACGGCGCCGATCATTGGCCGGGCTTCCAGATCATCAGGACGAGGACCAGCACGAACGTGAGCCCGGACCCGTAGGCCAGGGCGTTGCCGACGGGATCGCGGACCAGGGCGCGAAGCTCCGGCGTCAGCGTGTCTCCGTCGGCTGCCAGGCGCTCGGCTTCGGCCTGCGTCCTCGCCTGGTACTTGCCGCTCCGCCCGCCGAGGGCGCTTGCGACCGCCCAGAGGACGATCGCCGCCCACACCCAGAAGGTGCCGTACGAATAGCCGGCGTGATGCACCAGCCACAGGCCGATCAGCAGCGTCAGTGCGGAGCCGAGCCCGATCGCCGGCAGGGCGGCTCGCGAGATCAGGCGCAGCAGGAGGACGATCTCGCTCGGACGCTCGGCATGCCAGGCGCTCGCGTTGAGGATCCCCGCGGTGGCAGCACCGCCCAGCAGGAGGAATGCGCCGGTCACGTGGAGCATCAGGAGCCAGTCATAGGTGCTCACGCCCCGAACGTACCCTTCCCCGCGGATGGAAACACGCGACCGGCATCTGAAGCTCCTGACCGAGACGATCGAGGCCGTCAACTCGACGCTCGACCTCCAGGAAGTCCTGTCGCAGGTTGCGACAAATGTCGCCTCTGCGCTCGAAGCGGACGCATGTTTCGTCTACCTCTACGACGAGCGCACGAACGAGCTCGTGCTGCGGGCCACCCACGGCTCGCATGTCGAGGAGCTGACGCGCCGGCCACGGATGCGGCCCGGCGAGGGGATCACCGGTACCGCGGCCGCCGCCCGGGCGCCGGTGATGATCGAGTCTCAAGCACACCTCGACCCGCGGTTCAAGAACTTCCCGAATCTGCCCGAGGATCAGTACGAGTCGATCCTCGCCGTCCCGATCCTCACGCGCGACGGGACACTCGAGGGCGCGCTCAACGTGCGGACACAGCGACCACGTGCCTTTGTCGACGAGGAGGTCGAGCTGCTGCTGGCGATCGCAGCGCAGGTCGCACAGTCGATCGAGCACGCGAAGCTCTATGCCGAGGCCCAGCGCCGGGTACACGAGTTGGAGGCACTCGCGCGGATCTCCGAGGCGGTCTCCAACTCGCTCTATCTCGAGGAGTCGCTCGAGGCGATCGTCTCGACGACGATGGATGCACTCTCCGCCACCGGCGCCGCGCTGGTGCTCGACGACGGCCGGATCGCCTGGCCCGAGGGCGTCCCGGGCGTCTATGCGATGCGCCAGCCGCTCCGCTGGCGTGGGCGGCAGATCGGAGAGCTGGTCGCCGATCGCGACACGCCGTTCACATCGGCCGACGGTGAGCTGCTGGCGTCGATCGCGACGCACGCCGCGGTCGCGCTCGAGCACGGGCGCGCGGTGATGCGCGGCGTGCTGGCTCAGGAGATCCACCACCGGGTGAAGAACAACCTCCAGACCGTGGCGTCGCTCCTTCGCCTGCAAGCGCGCTCGACCGACGACATCGATCCACGCGAGGCGCTCGAGCACTCCGTCAACCGGATCCTCGCGATTGCCGCGGTGCACGAGGTGCTCACCGAGCGGCGCGACGAGGACGTCGACCTGGCCGCTCTGATCGACCGCCTGCGTGCAATGCTCGTTCAGGGTGTCGGAGGCGGCAAGCAGGTCACCTCGTCACTCGAGCCGGTCAACCTCCCCGGTGCGCGTGCAACCGCGCTGGCGCTCGTCTTCTCCGAGCTGCTCCAGAACGCGCTCGAGCACGGGGGCGACCGGATCGAGGTCGGGCTCACCACCCGGGACGACGACGTCCTGCTCTCGATCGCCGATGACGGGGCAGGCGTCGGGGCGAGCGACGTGTCGGGCACGGGGCTGTCGATCGTGCGGGCGCTCGTCCGTGACGAGCTTCGCGGCACGCTCGACCTGCGCTCGCATGGTGGCACCCGAGCGGAGGTCGTCTTCCCTCGCTAGAGCGCGTCGTGCACGCGCCGGCCGCGGGCGGTGGTGCGGTAGACGGTCGACGGCGGGCGCGTCGGCAGAACCTCGCGGCGGACGAGGCGTGCAGCCTCGAGCTCGCGCAACGCCAGTGCGAGCGCGCGCGGTGTGATCTCGCCCAGCGCTGCCCGCAGCTCCGAGAAGCGACGGCTCTCACCCAACTCGGCGAGGATCGGCACCGACCACTTGCGCAGCAACACGTCGGGGTCGCCCGCCGCCAGCACACGAGTCGAGAGAGCTGCTGCGCGCTTGCCCTTCCCGGTCAGCAGGTACTCGGGCCGGAGCGGGTGGCCGTAGCCGGTGTCGCGCCGGACGAGGCCCTGTGTGCCGAGCGCGTCGAGCGCGCGGGTCAGCGACTCGCGTCCGACGCCCAGGCGCCGCTGCAGCTCGACGAACCGTGCGCCACCACGCTCCATCAGCAGCGCCAGCGCCGGAGCGGCCCAGCGGTGATGAAAGAGCGCGATCAGATCGAGTGTTGACATGAAACAGTACGTAGTATAAAAACACGCTCGACGGACGACAGGAGGTGCGGACATGACGATCGACTACAACCCGGAGAACTGCGTCATCTCGGTGGGTGTCAGCGACTACGACGCGTCGCTCGCCTGGTATCGCGATGTGCTCGGCTTCGAGCTCGTCTACGAGCTGAAGGAGTACGGCTGGTGTGAGCTGTCGACGCCCTTCGGCTTCAACATCGGGCTCGGCCAGACGGAGACGGTCGCCCAGGGCAACATCACCCCGACGTTCGGCGTTCGCGACATCGACGCGGCGATCGCCGCGCTGCGCGCGCAGGACGTGAAGGTCGAGGACTGGCACGAGATCCCGAAGATGGTGCGGCTCTCGACGTTCTTCGACCCGGATGGCACGCCGTGGATGCTCGCCCAGACGCTCGTCAGCAAAGAGGAGTTCGTCGCGGGCTAGCCTCCGAGGAGTGGCGCTGTGGCACGTGAGCGAGGACGGGGCGATCCCGCGGTTCGAGCCGCGGGCACGGCCCGAGCACGACTCGCCGCAACCGCTCGTCTGGGCGATCGACGACGACCACGTGCCGGGCGTACTGGTTCCCGCGCGATTGCCCTCGGGGCACGTTCTGGGCAGTCGACTCGACGCTCGCGGCCGACGTCGAGCGCTTCTTGACCGGCGACCGTCAGCGTCGCGTGCACGCGATCCAGTCCGATTGGCTCGAGCGCGTTCGGACGGCGACGATCTTCGCGTACGAACTCCCGCCTGAACCGTTCGTGCCCTATCCGCGAGCCGCGGGCTACTGGGTCTCGCGCGAGGCGGTCGAGCCGGTCGCGGTGACGCCGATCACCGACCTGCTCGAACGCCACGCGACGGCCGGCATCGAGTTGCGCATCGTTCCCGAGCTCGGGACGTTGTGGGAACGCGTGGCCGCCTCGAGCCTGGAGTTCAGCGGCATCCGTCTGCGCAACCTGCTCGCGGGCTGAGCTCCGGTTACTCGGGCTGGTCTTCGAAGGTGAAGTGGAAGTGGTCGTCGTGCGTCTCGACGCCGATCACCTGGTCGTCGAGGGCGGTCGCGGCGACGCGGTTCAGGAAGATCCGGACACCGTCGCGCTCGACGATCTGGTCGTCGTCGTCGGCCGGCGCGGCGGCCTCCTCGATCTCCAGCTCGATCTCACCGTCCGTCTCGACGCCCGCGATGCGGATCGAGCCGAGCTCCCTGAATGCGTCCAGCGCCTCTTCGTCGATTTGCAGCATCGTGCGAGTCTATTAGCCGTGCGCATCTTGATCGCGGAAGACGAGACGATCATCCGGCTCGACCTGCGCGCCCTGCTGGAGGGGGCGGGACACGAGGTCGTCGCGGAGGCACGTGACGGCGAGGAAGCGGTCGCCCTCGCGCGCGAGCACGAGCCCGACCTCGCGATCCTCGACGTCCGGATGCCGCGTCTCGACGGGATCGAGGCGGCGAAAACGATCCTCGCCGAGCGGCCGATCCCCATCGTCATGCTGACCGCGTACGGCCAGGACGAACTGGTCGCGCGCGCGGTCGAGGCCGGCGTCTTCGGCTATCTGGTGAAGCCGTTCCGCGAGCAGGACCTCGTGCCGGCGATCACGACTGCGCAGGCTCGCCATCGCGAGCTCTCCGCCTTCCGGGAGGAGGCCGAGTCGCTCGGCGAGGCCCTTGCCGCGCGCAAGGCGATCGAGCGCGCGAAGGGGCTGCTGATGGCGAAGGAGGGCCTGTCGGAGGACGACGCGTTCGCCCGTCTCCGCAAGGCGAGCCAGGTGTCGGGCCGTCCGCTGAAGGTGATCGCGGAGGCCGTGATCGATACCCTCGACCCCTCATGAGCACCTTCACGCCTCCGAGGGAGCGCACGCGTCGCGGAGCCGGTTCCGGAACCGGCGACGCCTGGCGTGTGATCGTCCTGAACGACGACCACAACACGTTCGAGGGTGTCGCGTTCGCACTCGCCCAGACGATCCCCGGGGTCGACTACGACCGCGGGATGGCGCTCGCAAACCGCATTCACTCGAGCGGCCAGGCAATGGTCTGGTCCGGCCATCGCGAGTTGGCCGAGCTCTACCACTCGCAGCTCGAGGGCTACGGGCTGACCCTGGCGCCGCTTGAACGCTGAGGCCCTCGCCGGCATCCGCCGTGTGTTCGACGCGTTCGTAGGCGGCGATCCGCGTGCGCTCTTCGAGGTGATCGCCGACGACGCCGTCTGGGTGGTCAACGGGACCGTCCCGGTCGCGCAGCGCTACGAGGGACGGAGCCGGATCTTCGAGCTCTTCCGCGAGACTCGCCGACTGACCGGCGGGACGTATCTGAGCGAGCTCAAATGGGCACTCGCCGACGACGAGCACGCCGTCGCCGTCTATCGGGCGCGAGGGGAGCGGCTCGGTCGCAAGCTCGACATCGACCAGGTGCTGCTGATCGACCATCGGAACGGTGTCTGGCAGGCGATCACCGCGATCCCCAGCGATCCGCCCGCGTTCGAAGCGTTCTGGGCGTGAAGATCGGCGTTCAGCTGCCCGAGGTCGAGCGTGTCGTGCGCTGGCCCGAGCTGCGGGCGCTCGTGGTCGCCGCGGAGGAGACGGGTTTCGACTCGGTCTGGGTCGGCGACCACCTGCTCTACCGGGGCGACGGCCGTCCAGAGCGCGGCCCGTGGGACTGCTGGTCGGTGCTGGCCGCGATCGCTGCTGTGACGACGACGGGTCGAGCTCGGCCCGCTCGTCGCCTGCACCGCCTTTCGGCCGCCGGCCTTGCTCGCCCGCGCCGCCGCGGCGGTGGACGAGCTGAGTCGCGGGCGCTTGCGGGTGGCGCTCGGCTCCGGCTGGAACGAGACCGAGTTCCGCGCGTTCGGGCTGCCCTTCGACCGGCGGGTGGCGCGCTTCACGGAGGCGTTCGAGCAGATTCGCCGCCTGCTCGCAGGCGAGCGGGTGAGCTTCGACGGGGAGTTCGGCGGCATCGACGATGCGGTGCTGCTGCCCGCACCGGCACGCACGCCGCCGCTGATGGTCGGCGGCGCCGGGCCGCGCCTGCTCGCTGCGACGCTCCCGTACGTCGACTGGTGGAACACGTGGTTCGAGCCCTTCGGCAACCGCGCCGACGGCTTCGCTGCACTCAACCATGCGCTCGATGAGGCCTGCGAGCGCGCAGGTCGCGATCCCGGCGAGGTGCAGCGGAGCGCGTGCCTGCTCGTCTCGGTCGACGGCGGCGCGGGTGAACGGGCCGCCCGGCCGACCGTGCCGCCGGTGGCCTCGGCCGAGCTCCGCAGCGAGCTCGCAGGGCTCGCTCAGGCGGGCGCCGACGAGGCGATCCTCGTCCTCGACCCGATCACCGAGTCGTCGATCCGCTCGCTTCGAACAGCGCTTCCCAGCGACTGATCAGCCCGGCGAGGTCCTCGCGGGCGTCGCGGTGGGCGGCCACCAGCGCCGGGTCGTGCCAGTCGTCGGCGAGCCGCCGCTCGAGGTCGGCGACACGCGCCTCCGCGCGGGCGACCTCGGCCTCGACGAGCTCGATCGGCGTTGCCTTCGGCTTCGGCGGGCGCTTCGGCTTCTCGCGCTTCGGAGCCGGCGGCGCAGGTGTCGGTGCGGCTTCGGCGTCCTGGGCGCGGGCGTAGTCGGCCCAGCCGCCGGGGTAGGAGACGATGCGCCCCTCTTCGACCGCCAGCAGCCGGCTCGCGACGGCGTCGAGCAGCGCCCGGTCATGGGAGACGAGCAAGACGGTGCCCGGAAACGCCTCGAGCGCCGCTTCGAGCGACTCCCGCGACTCGAGGTCGAGATGGTTCGTCGGCTCGTCGAGGACGAGCAGGTTCGCACCCGACGCGACCACGATCGCGAGCGCCAACCGGCGCCGCTCGCCGCCGGAGAGGGCGGCGACGGGCTTCTCATGCTCGTCCCAGCCTGAGAACAGGAAGCGGCCGAGCAGCTTCTGCGCCTCGGGACGCTTCAGCCCGGTGCCGCTCATCGCCGCATCGAGCACGGAGCCCCGCTCGTCGAGTTCCGCCTCGTGCTGCGAGAAATACGCGGGCTCGACGCCGTGGCCTGTACGGACCCGTCCCGCTGCCGGTTGGCGCCGCCCGAGCAGCGTTTCGAGCAGCGTGGTCTTGCCGGAGCCGTTCGGACCGACGAGCGCCACGTGCTCGCCGCGCTCGAGGGCGAACTCTGCCCCTGCGAGCAGCGGCTTGTCGCCTGCCTGGACTGCGAGCCCTTCGACGACGAGAACGTCCCGACCCGACCGGGCGGGCTTCAGGAACTCGAAACCGAGCGTACGGCGGTGGCTGTCGGGCGTCTCGACGCGCTGCGACTCGAGCCGCTTGATCTGCTTGGCCTTCGACTTGGCCTGCTTCGCCTTGCTCGCCTTCGCCCGGAAGCGCTCGACGAAGCGCTCGAGGCGCGCGAGCTGCTCGGCCTGGCGTGCCGCCGTCTTTGCCTGATGAAGGGCGCGCGCTGTCTGCTCGCGGCGCCAGACATGCCAGGCACCCGGAAAGTAGGTCGAGCGCCCGTTGTCCAGCTCGAGGACGGCGGTCGTGACCGCCTCGAGGAACCAGCGATCGTGCGCGACGAGGATGACCGCGGCATCGATCGTCTTCAACATGCCCTCGAGCCATTCGAGGGATTCGATGTCGAGGTGGTTCGTCGGCTCGTCGAGCAGCAGGATGTCCGGCTGCGACGCGAGTGCGCGTGCGAGCGACGCACGGGTGAGCTCTCCGCCCGAGAAGGTGCGCAACGGGCGGTCGAGGTCGGCGTCGGTGAAGCCGAGCCCGCGCACCACCGCTGCGGCGCGGTCGCGCCAGTCGTATCCGCCCGCATGCTCGAGGCGTGCCTGAGCCGACGCGTAACGGCGGAGCGTCGCTGCGGCATGGTCGCCGTCGGTCATTGCCTGCTCCAGGGTGCGCAGCTCCAGCTCGACGGCCGCGAGGTCGGCGGTGCCCTGCAGGACGTAGTCGCGGAGCGGACGCTCGTCCTCCGATGGCGGTCGCTGGTCGTGTAGGGCGATCCGGGTCCCCTTCTCCCAGGCCAGCTCGCCGCCTTCGAGCGAGATCTCCCCGGCGAGCGCACGCAACAGGGTGGTCTTGCCCGCGCCGTTCGGCCCCGCGAGGGCGAGCCGGTCGCGACGTTCGACCTTGAACGAGACGCCGTCGAAGAGCACGTCGCCGGAGAGCTCCTTCCGGAGCGAGGATGCGATCAGCACAGCCATGCGGCGCACGGTAGCCCGATGCGACACTGACGAGCGAAACGCGACCCAAGGAGAGCGAGATGATCGGGATCGTCGGCGGCGGCCTCGCCGCGGCAAAGCTGGTCGAGGGCTACCGGGAGGCGGGCGGGGAAGACGAGATCACGATCTGGTCGGGTGACCCGCACGGCCCGTACCACCGGCCGCCGCTCTCGAAGCGGATCCTCCGCGGGGAAGCGGAGGCGCCGGACGCGCTCGCTCACCCCGTCGAGTGGTACGCCGAGCAAGACGTCGACCTCCGGCTCGGCGAGACGATCGGCTCGCTCGAGGACGTGTCGGCAGACGCTGTCGTGATCGCGACCGGCGCGCGGCCACGTGAACTGCCGGGTGCGAGGACGTTCCGCACGCTCGACGACTCGCTCGCGCTCCGTGAACGGGCTGCGAGCGCCGAGCGGGCGGTCGTGATCGGCGGCAACTTCATCGGGTGTGAGATCACCGCGTCGCTCACCCACCTCGGTGTGCACGTGACGCAGATCGTGCGTGACGAGATGCTGTTTGCCTCGCTGCAGGCGCCGCCCCTCTCCGAGGCCCTGGAAGCCCTGTACCGCGAGCGCGGGGTCGACCTGCGGCTCGCCACGTCCGAGATTCCCGAGGCCGAGCTGACAGTCGCCGGCATCGGGGTCGTCCCCAACGTCGAGCTCGCGAGGGACGCCGGGCTCGAGGTGCGGAGCGGAATCGTCGTCGACGAGCGGTTCGCCACCGCCAGGCCCGGCGTCTACGCAATCGGCGACGTCGCCGAGTTCTACGACCCGGTCTTCGGACGGTCACGGCGGATCGAGCACTGGTCGAATGCCGCCTACCACGGGACGACGCTCGGACGAATCCTGGCGGGGACCGACGACCGCTACGACATCGTCTCGGCGTTCTTCTCGGAGGAGTTCGGCCGGAGCTTCAAGTACTTCGGCGACGCGCAGGGCCACGATTCCACCTCGCTCGAAGGCGACTTCGCCGAGGGTTCGGCGGTCTACCGGTTCACGCGCGGTTCGGCCGTGCTGGCGGCCGCGCTCACAGGTCAGGACGAGGAGGCGGAACAGGCTCTGAAGGACGAGATCCGAGCCGGCGCGGCCACCGTTCGATAGTCGTTACGCTCGCGGGAAGCGACTGACGAGGAGTGGACTGCGTGGCCAACTCGGAGATCGAACAGCTTTCCATCGACACCATCCGCACGCTGTCCATGGACGCGGTGCAGAAGGCGAATGCGGGTCATCCGGGCACCGCCATGGCGCTCGCCCCGCTCGCGTACCTGTTGTACACCGAGACGCTGCGGCACAACCCCGCGAACTCGCACTGGCAGAACCGCGACCGGTTCATCCTCAGCGCAGGCCACGCGTGTGTCCTCCAGTACTCGGCGCTGCACTTGACGGGCTACGACCTGTCGCTCGACGATCTGAAGCAGTTCCGCCAGTGGGGATCGAGGACGCCGGGGCACCCCGAGCGCGGGCACACCGACGGAGTCGAGATCACGACCGGCCCGCTCGGCCAGGGCTTCGCGAACGGTGTCGGGATGGCGATCGCCGAACGGTTCCTCGCCGGCACCTTCAACCGACCCCATCACGAGCCCGTCGATCACCGTGTGTACGTGATCTGCTCGGACGGCGATCTGATGGAGGGGTTGTCGTACGAGGCCGGCTCGATCGCCGGCACGAACGGGCTCGGCAAGCTCATCTACTTCTACGACGACAACCACATCACGATCGACGGGACGACCGCGATCTCCTTCACCGAGGATCGGGCGAAGCGGTTCGAGGCACTTGGCTGGCAGGTTCAGTCGGTCGCCGATGTAAACGATCTCGACGCGCTGCGTGCGGCGATCGCGAGCGCTCAAGGCGAGGTGGAGCGCCCGTCGATGATCATCGTGCGCTCGCACATCGGCTACGGCGCTCCCGATGCCGTCGACACCGCCGGCGCGCACGGCAGCCCGCTCGGCGTCGAAGAGGTGGCAGCGACGAAGCGCGCGCTCGGCTGGGATCCCGACCAGCAGTTCGTGATTCCGTCCGAGGTGGCCGCGCACATGAACCAGGCCGAGCGCGGCGCGGAGCTCGAGCGCGACTGGCAGGCGACGCTCGACGCGTGGTCGGACGCATTCCCGGAGGAGCGCGAGCGTTGGGACGCCGCGTGGGCCGGACGGGTCGGTGAGTGGGAGGCGCCGGAGTTCGCAGCCGGCGAGGAGCTCGCGACGCGCGCTGCCGGGAAGACGGTCATGCAGGCGTTCAAGGCGGCCGTGCCGACGATGATCGGCGGCGCCGCCGACCTCGTCGAGTCGACCTACACCGAATTCGTCGGCGGCGGCCTTTTCTCCGCCGGCTGGGCCGGGCGCAACTTCCCGTTCGGGATCCGAGAGCACGCGATGGGCTCGATCGTCAACGGGATCGCGGCGCACGGCGGCTGCGTCAAGCCGTACGGGTCGACCTTCCTGATCTTCAGTGACTACATGCGCCCGGCGGTCCGGCTCTCGGCGCTGATGGAGCTGCCGGTCGTCTGGGTGTGGACGCATGACTCGGTCGGCCTCGGTGAGGACGGCCCGACCCACCAACCGGTCGAGACCTACGCCGCCCTGCGGGCGATCCCGCACCTCTGGTTCATCCGGCCGGCCGACGCGACCGAGACAGAGGCGGCCTGGCGGATCGCGCTCGAGCGGCGCGACGGGCCGGTGGCGCTCTCCCTCTCCCGGCAGAAGGTGCCCACCCTCGACCGCAGCGAGCTCGCCCCGGCCTCCGGGCTCGAGCGTGGGGCCTACACGCTCTGGGAGTCGTCCTCCTCGTCCGACCTGATCTTGATCGCCACCGGCGCCGAGGTCGGTCTCGCGCTCGATGCCGGCCGCCGGCTCGCCGAGGAAGGAACCGCTGTCCGCGTCGTCTCGATGCCGTGCTGGGAGCTGTTCGCGGAGCAGTCGGATGAGTACCGCGACGACGTACTGCCCCCCGACGTGACCGCGCGCCTGTCGATCGAGCCGGGCGTTGCGCTCGGCTGGAAGCAGTGGGTCGGCGACCGGGGCGACTCGATCTCGATCGAGCGCTTCGGAGCATCCGCGCCCGGCGGCACGGTGCTCGCCGAGTTCGGTTACAACCTCGACAACGTCGTCGCTCGCGCAGCCGCTCTGCTCGAACGGGTCGCGTGATGGCGCGTCAGGCGGACTGCATCAAGCAGTTCTTCTCGCTCGTCTCGCCCGGGTTCATGCTCGAGGGCGAGCTGCCCGAGCTGCAACTCGAGGCGATCGAGGAGCGCCACGACGGCCACGCGATCGCGCGGGTTCGCGCGGACGGCCGCGTGCTGCCGATCCGCTTCACGTTCGACGAAGGCAAGATCGCCCGGGTCGAGGTTCTGTGAAGGTCGCCGTTGCCTTCGACCATCGCGGGGTTCACCTTCGCGGTGCGGTGCTCGAGTCGCTGGCCGGGCACGAGGTGGTCGACTTCGGCACCGATACCGACGCAGTGCGGATCGACTATCCCGACAAGGCGCGCGAGGTCGGCGGGGCGATTCAGCGCGGGCAGGCCGAGCGCGCCGTGCTCGTCTGCGGCTCCGGCGTCGGTGCGGCGGTCGCAGCCTGCAAGCTGGCCGGTATCCGCGCCGCGATCTGCCACGACACGTACAGCGCCCATCAGGGCGTCGAGCATGACGACATGAACGTGCTCTGCCTCGGCTCGGAGGTCGTCGGGCCGTCGCTGGCGCGCGAGCTCGTCGAGGCGTTTCTAGGCGCGACTTTCGACGGCGGCGAGCGCTACGTCGAACGCCTGCAGAAGGTCGCCGAGATGGAAAGGGAGATGAAGGATGGCCAAGTCACGGCTCCATGAGCTTTCGGCACGTGGGCAGTCGGTGTGGTTCGACACGCTCTCGCGCGACCTCGTCCACACGGGCGAGCTGAAGCGGATGATGGACGAGGACGCCGTCGTCGGCGTCACGTCGAACCCGACGATCTTCCAGAAGGCGCTCTCCACCGGCGACGCCTACGACGACGACCTGAAGCAGTTGCTCGGCACGACGGACGACGCGACGGAGATCTTCTTCTCGCTCGCCCTGCAGGACATTCGCGATGCGTGCGACGTGCTGAAGCCGGCCTACGACGCTTCCGGAGGCATCGACGGATACGTCTCGATGGAGGTCGAGCCGGGGATCGCGTACGACACGGAGAAGACGTTCGAGCAGGTCCAGCGGATCGCCAAGGAGGTCGAGCGGCCGAATCTCTACGTGAAGATCCCGGCGACCGAGCCGGGGCTGCCGGCGATCGAGGACTCGATCGCGCACGGCACCTCGATCAACATCACGCTGATCTTCTCCCTGGCGCGGTACAAGGCTGTCGTCGAGGCGTACCTCCGCGGGCTCGAGCGGCTGATCGCCCATGGGGGCGACCCGTCGAAGGTCGCCTCGGTCGCGTCGTTTTTCGTCTCGCGTGTCGACTCCGAGGCCGACAAGCAACTGGAGGCGGTCGGCCATCCCGAGCTCGCCGGCAAGCTCGCGATTGCGAACGCCAAGCTCGCGTACCAGCACTACCTCGAGGCGTTCTCCGGCGCTCGGTGGGAGTACCTCGAGAGCAAAGGCGCACACAGGCAGCGTTGCCTCTGGGCGTCGACCTCGACGAAGAACCCCGCCTACCGCGACGTGATGTACGTCGAGGACCTGATCGGGCCGGAGACGGTGAACACGATGCCGCTCGAGACGATCGAGGCGTTCCAGGACCACGGCGAGGTGAAAGGCGACACGGTGCTCGAGGGCGTTCCCGAAGCCGAGGCCCTGCTCGTGCAGCTCGCAGCTGCCGGCGTCGACTACGCCGCCGTGACGGCGACGCTCGAAGCGGAGGGTGTGCAGAAGTTCATCGACTCGTTCGAGCAGATCGTCGAGAGCATCGGCGTCAAGCGCAGCGCCCTGGCCGCGGCGTGAGCGAGATCGTCGAGCGAATCTGGTCGCGCGATCCCACGCTCTGGACGGGGGCGGACGAGGCACAGTGGCTCGGTTGGCTCGACGAGCCGTGGCGGATGCAGGAGGACATCGACCTCCTGCTCCAGTTCGCGGACGCGCTCGTCGGTGAGATCGATACGGTCGTCCTGCTCGGGATGGGCGGCTCGTCGCTCGCGCCCGAAGTGTTCAAGCAGACGTTCGGCGCCGAGACGTTCCACGTCCTCGACACGACGCACCCGCGCGCGATCCGCGCCCTCGAAGCGCAACTCGATCTCGAGCGAACGCTGTTCGTCTCCGCATCGAAATCCGGCTCGACCCTGGAGACGCGCTCACACACCGACTACTTCTGGGAGCGAAGCCCGCGCGGGGACCGCTGGGTTGCGATCACCGATCCAGGTTCCGCACTCGAAGAGCTCGCACGGAAGCGCGACTTCCGCGCTGTCTTTCCCGGTGAGCCGACGATCGGGGGCCGCTACTCGGCGCTGTCGCCGTTCGGCCTCGTGCCCGCCGCGCTGATGGGTGTCGACCTGACACGGCTGCTCGAGCGTGTGATCGAGATGGCCGACGCGTGCCGGCTGGCCGACGGGAACCCTGGGCTGGAGCTCGGGCGGGCGCTCGGCGAAGGGTGGCGTGACGGCCGCGACAAGATCTGTGTCGCGCCGAACCCCGGCGACTTCGGCCTCTGGGTCGAGCAGCTGCTCGCCGAGTCGACCGGGAAGCTCGGCAAGGGCTTGATCCCGGCGCCTGGCGAGTCACCCGACGGCCCCGATCGACAGGCGCAGGAGGTGCGCGTCACCGGCCCGTACGAGCTCGGTCAGGAGTTCTTCCGCTGGGAGTTCGCGACCGCTGTCGCCGGCTCGATCCTCGGCATCAACCCGTTCGACCAGCCGGACGTCCAGGCGGCGAAGGACAAGACGAAGCAGATCCTCTCCTCGGGGGAGGAACCGCGCGTCGAACCGGCGGGCTCGGCCGAGGAGCTCTTCGCCCTCGCAGAGCCAGGGAACTACGTGGCGATTCTGGCGTTCGTCGATCCCACTCCTGCTGCAGCCGCGCAACTGGCTGCGCTTGCGGAGCAAGCGCGTCAGGCGACGGGCTGCGTCGTCACGCACGGCTTCGGGCCCCGCTACCTGCACTCGACGGGCCAGTTGCACAAGGGCGGTCCTGCGACGGGCCTGTTCCTGCAGGTCGTTGACGATCCCGGCGACGAGCTTGCGATCCCCGAGCAGCCGTTCGGCTTCGCGAAGCTGATCCGCGCGCAGGCTGCGGGTGACTTCGCATCGCTGCAGGAGCGCGGCCGCCGGGTCGCGCGTATCCGAATGGAGGATCTCTAGAGATGCAGCTCGGGATGATCGGCCTCGGCCGCATGGGCGGCAACATGACGAAGCGGCTCGCCGAGCGCGGCCACGACGTGAAGACCTACGACCCGCAGGTCGAGTCGACTGCGAAGACGCTTGAGGAGCTCGCCGGCCAACTCGACGGGCCGCGCTCGTTCTGGATGATGGTCCCGGCCGGCAAGATCACCGAGGACACTTTCCAGACGCTGCTGGTCGCCGGCGCTCCCGGGGACGTGATCGTGGACGGCGGCAACTCGAACTTCCACGACTCCCAGCGCCGCTACGCGGAGGCGAAGGCGAAGGGACTCAGGTTCGTCGACGCCGGCGTCTCCGGCGGCGTCTGGGGCCTCGCGAACGGCTACTGCCTGATGGTCGGCGGCGATGACGACGCCGTCGCACAGGTCGAGCCGGTCTTCCGAGACCTCGCGCCCACCGATGGCTACGCCCACGTCGGTCCTTCGGGCGCCGGCCATTTCACCAAGATGGTCCACAACGGGATCGAGTACGGCCTGATGCAGGCGTACGCCGAAGGATTCGACGTGATGCGCGGCTCGGAGTTCGACCTCGACCTGCATGAGATCGCCGGCATCTGGCGCTACGGGTCGGTCGTTCGTTCGTGGCTGCTCGAGCTGCTGTACGCGGCGTTCGAGCAGGAAGGCGGGCACCTCGAGGCGATCCGCGGCTACGTCGAGGACTCGGGCGAAGGCCGCTGGACGATCGCCGAGGCGATCGCCGAGGACGTGCCCGTGCCGGTGATCACCGCGGCACTCTTCGCACGGTTCGCGTCGCGGGAGGACGAGTCGTTCGCTGCGAAGGTCAATGCGGCGCTGCGCAACCAGTTCGGCGGGCATGCTGTCCAGCCCGAGCAGGTCTCGTGACCGAGACGGCCGAACACAACCCGCTGGTCGAAGGGCTGCGCGTCCGTCGGCGCCCGGACCCGTGCATCCTGGTCATCTTCGGCGCGTCCGGTGATCTCACGTCGAAGAAGTTGATGCCGGCGCTCTACGCGCTCGCCGTACGGCGGTTGCTGCCGGATCGGTTCGCGATCGTCGGCGCCGCGCGTACCGACGAGAGCGACGACGACTTCAAGGCTCGGATGAAGCAGGCGGTGCAGGAGCACGCGCGCGATCCCTACGACGAAGAGGCGTGGCAGCGGCTCGCCGTCGGCATGAAGTACGTGACGCTCGACTTCGCCGACGAGAAGGCCGAGGACGCGCTCCGCGACACGCTCACCTCCCTGGACTCGGAGCATGGGACGCAGGGCAACCGCGTCTACTACTTCGCCGTCCCTCCGAGCGCGATCGGCACGCTCGTCGCAGAGATCGCCGAGCGGCGGGCGACCGAGGGCTGGATCAGGCTGATCATCGAGAAGCCGTTCGGACACGACGTCGCGTCGGCCCGCGCCCTAAACGCGCAGATCCAGGAGCACTACTCCGAGGCCGAGGTCTTCCGGATCGACCACTACCTCGGCAAGGAGACCGTGCAGAACATGCTGGCGCTCCGGTTCGCGAACGGCATCTTCGAGCCGATCTGGAACCGCCAGTTCATCGACCATGTCCAGATCACGGTCGCGGAGTCGATCGGGATCGAGGGCCGCGCAGGCTACTACGAGCAGGCCGGCGCGATTCGCGACATCTTCCAGAACCACCTATTGCAGCTCGTCGCGATCACGGCGATGGAGCCGCCGATCGACTTCTACGCCGACTCGGTGCGCAACGAGAAGGTCAAGGTGCTGAAGTCGATCCACACTCCCGGCCCGAAGCACGTCGTGCGCGGCCAGTACGGCCCCGGGTTCGTCGAGGGTCTCGAGGTTCAGGGCTATCGCGACGAAGAGGGTGTCGCTCCCGGCTCGACCACCGAGACGTTCGTCGCAGCGAAGCTGTTCGTCGACAACTGGCGGTGGGCGGACACGCCGTTCTACGTGCGGATGGGCAAGCGGCTCGCGCGTCGCGAGACGACGATTGCGATCCAGTTCAAGCGTGCTCCGCATCCTCCGTTCGAAGAAGGCGCGGCCGAGGGACTGCGCCCGAACGTGCTGCTCATCCACGTGCAGCCGAACGAGGGCATCTCGCTGGCGATCGGCGCGAAGGTGCCGGGCCAGGGCATGACGATCCGGACAGTGCACATGGACTTCCTTTACGGGGGCGCGTTCCGCGAGGGCCTGCCCGATGCATACGAGCGGCTGATCCTCGACGCGATGCTCGGCGACGCGACGCTGTTCACCCGTTCCGACGAGATTGAGGAGCAGTGGGCGCTCGTCGACGCGATCATCGGCTTTTGGCAGCGGGATCGCCCGGCGTTCCCGAACTACGCGGCCGGCACCTGGGGGCCGGTCGGTTCAGACGAGCTCCTCCACCGCGACGGGCGATCGTGGCGCAGGCACTGATCGAGGACAGCTGGACGGGCGAGGACGTCTCGATCGCCGAGATCGAGCGGGAGCTTGCGCGTCTGCGCGACGCGACGTCGCCCGAAGGGTCGCAGCCCAACCTGCGGACGTCGGTGATGACGCACATCGCGTGGGTGCCGCCCCGCTGGCAAGTGGCCGCCGAGCAGACGCTGATGGGGATGGCCGAGAGGCATCCGTCGCGCACGCTCCTGCTCGTCCCTCGGCCCGACGACGCCGACGGAATCGACGCCGAGCTTTCGATCAGGTGTTACCCCGTGGGCGATCGCGCCGTCTGCGGCGAGGTGATCGAGCTCGTGCTGCGCGGCGCACGCGCAGCCGCGCCGGCTTCGATCGCGCTCCCGCTCCTGATCTCGGACCTGCCGGTGTTCTGCCGTTGGCGTGGTGAGCCGCCGTTCGGGTCGACCGAGCTCGAGCAGCTGGTCGGGATCATCGACCGCTTGGTGGTCGACTCGACCGAGTGGGACCACCTGCCCGGTGCGTACACGCAGCTGGCAGCCCTCTTCGAGCACTGCGCCGTGTCGGACATCGCCTGGGCGCGGACGGACCGCTGGCGCACCTTGCTCGCGTCGTTGTGGCCTGCGATCGCCGACGTGCGGCAGCTGCGTGTCCACGGCACGCGCGCGCAGGGCTATCTGCTGGCGGGTTGGCTCCGCTCCCGCCTCCAGCACGACGTCGAGCTCGTGGTCGACGAGCGCGAACGGCTCGAGGGCATCGACCTCGACGGAAAGCCGGCGGAGTTCCCGCCCGGAGCGCCGCCGAACCCCAGCGACGTGCTCTCCGACGAGCTCGACAACTTCACGCGCAACCGCGTCTACGAGCAGGCGGCGCTGGCCGCAGCCGGCATCTGAGCGCGGCTTCGCAACGCGACTCGCTGAGTCTGACTCGTGTCAGACACGTGTCTGACACACGGAAGACGTACGAGTGCGTGAAGGAAGTGCAACTTCGTGCGCCACGCACTCGACGCCAATCGCGTCGGCGGGCATCCTCGACGAATGGCTCCTCCGCGCATTCAACAGGTCGGCTCGATCTATCACGTCAATGGCAAGGCGGTCGATGGCGCGAAACTCTTCCGCGATGACTCGGATCGCTGGTCGTTTCTGTCGTTGCTCGCGGATCAGGCTCTACGGAGCGATTGGTGCGTCCTGGGCTACTCGCTGATGACCACGCACTACCACCTCATCCTCAAGCTGCGAAAGCTGACGCTGAGCACAGGGTTCCAGCGGCTGAACAGCATCTATGCACGGTCTTACAATCGCCGCCATGGCCGGCGCGGCGCTCTCTGGCAGCGGCGATTCTTCGACTCGATCGTCGAGACGGACGACCACCTCTTCGAGACGATTCGCTACGTGGCGCTCAACGCTCCGAGGGCGAACATGTGCGAGGCGCCCGAACAGTGGCCCTGGGCGAACTACGGCGCCGCAATCGGACTTACGCCGCCGGATGCACTCGTCGACGAGGGCGAGTTGCTGCGTCTGTTCGGTACACGTCCGGAACAGGCGCGCCGCGTGCTCCAGGCGGTCGTCGAAGAAACCGATCCGCGCTACCGCTCTCGTCAGACACGAGTCTGACTCGAGTCAGACTCAGCGGTCCGCGGTCCCGAGCAGCGCGACGACCTCGTCGTGGAGCAGGCCGTTGGTCGAGACGAAGGTCCCGCCCGGCGTCGCTTCGCTGCCGTCGAAGGTCGAGCAGCGCCCGCCGGCCTCCTCGACGATGATCCGCACCGGGGCGTAGTCCCACACCTGCAGGTAGGGGCCGTCGGTCGCGACGTCGAGTGCGCCCTCGGCAACCAGGCAGTGCTGCCAGAAGTCGCCCAGGCCGCGGTTCGACCACGCGCGCTGCACGAGCGTTCGCCAGCCGTCCGGCATGCGTCGCGCCGAGGTCGTCGAGACTGCGGCGTCCTCGATCCGCGACACCGCGGAGACGCGACACTGCTCGCCGTCGACGAACGCTCCGCCGCCGCGCACCGCCCACCAGCGGCGGCCGAGTGCAGGCGCCGACGCAAGGCCGAGCACGACCACCCCTCACGCTCGAGTGCCAGCAGCGTCGCCCAGACCGGCACGCCGCGCACGTAGCTCGTCGTGCCGTCGATCGGATCGACGATCCACTTCGCATCGCCGCCGTCGTCCCCGAACTCCTCGCCCAGAACTCCCTCGCCGCGCTGCGACGCCGCGACGTGTTCGCGGATCGCCTGCTCTGCCCCGCGGTCTGCCTCCGAGACGGGCGTCAGGTCGGGTTTCGTCTCGACCCGCAGGTCGCGCGCGCCGAAACGACCGAGCGTGATCGCGTCCGCGAGGTCCGCGAGCTCGTGGGCGAAACGAAGGTCGCCGTTCACAACGCCGCTTCGAGCGCAAGCCCGGCAGCCAGGACGAGACCGTCGGCCCCGTGCCTGCCGACGAGCTGCACGGACGCAGGCAGGCCATCCTCTGCCGCGCCCGCCGGCAGCGCGAGCGCCGGCCAGCCGAGCGCATTGAAGGGAAAGGTGAAGCGCGTGAACTCGCCCCGCACCTCCGGCTCGACCACGTCGGCCGTCGGCGCGACGAACGCCAGTGTCGGCGCGAGCAAGAGATCGAAGCCGTCGAGCACCTCGTCCGCGCGTCGCGCGAGCGCCACACGCTCGCCGGTCGCGGCCTCGACCGCCGGGTCTTCGAGCGCAAGGCAGCGCTCGATCTTGCCCCTGATGTTCTCGCCGTAGAGGTCACCGTGCTCGGCGTAGAGCTCCCGGTGGACGTCGGCGACCTCTCGCATGAAGACGGGGACGACGGTCTCGGCGACCGGGAACTCGACCACGGTGATCTCTCCGAAGATGGCGGCCGCCTCCAGCACTCGCGCGCGGACGAGCGGCTCGCACCGGTCGGCCCACGTGACGCCGACGCGCAGATTGGAGAGCGCCGGCAGCGTCGTGGACGGCGCAAGCGCGCGCATCAGCTCCACGCAGCCGGCGACGTCGCGTGCCAGCGGGCCCGCGTGGTCGAAGCTCGGCGCGAGCGGGAAGACCCCGTCGACGGAGACGAGGCCGAAGCTCGGCTTGAAGCCGGTCACGCCGCAGCAGGCAGCCGGAATCCGGATCGAGCCGCCGGTGTCGGTGCCGAGCGCGCCTTCGGCGAGCCCGCCGGCGATTGCAGCAGCGGAGCCGCCGCTCGAGCCGCCGGCCGTCCGGCCCGGAAACGCGGGGTTCGGCACGACGCCGTAGTGCAGGTTCTGCGAGGTGACGCCGTACGCGAACTCGTGCAGGTTCGCCTTCCCCGCCGAGCTCCAGCCTGCCGCTTCGAGCAGCTGCACCGCTTGCGCGGTCGCCACGGGCACGTAGTCCGAGAAGACGGCCGAGCCGTACGTCGTCCGCACGCCTGCGGTGTCGAACAGATCCTTGACGGCCAGTCGCCGGCCCGCCGCGGCGTCGAGTTCGGTAATCCAGATTCCGTCCACGAGCGAAGGAGTCTACGAGCGGCTCGGCGTCCGCTGGGGGCCGGCGCCGAGCCGCGGCGCCCTCGCGGTCAATCGAGCCAGAGGTAGGCCGCCGCGACCAGCACGGTGCCGCCGAAGAGCGCGCAGAAGAGCGCGAACAGCGCCCAGGCCCAAACCATGTTCTTGCGCGCCAGCTCGCGTGCCGCGGCCGCCTCGTCGACCAGGAGCTCGGGTTCGCTCATCTAGACGGTCACGTCCAGCGCCATGGCGACGAAGAGGAGTGCGAGGTACAGGAGGGAGTAGTGGAAGAGGCGGACCGCAGCGGTGCGCTCCATCGTCCGCCGCAGCTCGAGTGCGTACCAGGTGAACACGGCGCCAAGGACGAGCGCGGCGACGCCGTAGACGAGACCGAAGACTCCGAGCCCGACGGGCGCCAGCGTCGCGACCACCAGGAGTGCCGTGTAGAGCAAGATCTGCCGAGCCGTCTCCCGCTCGCCGCGCGTCACCGGCAGCATCGGCACTCCCGCCCTCGCGTAGTGCTCCTTGATCATCAGCGCGAGTGCCCAGAAGTGCGGCGGCGTCCATAGGAAGACGATCACGAACATCACGAACGCCGCCCAGCCGAGATGACCCGTCGCGCTCGCGTAGCCGACGAGTGGTGGCACGGCACCGGCCGCTCCGCCGATCACGATGTTCTGCGCCGTCGAGCGCTTCAGCCAGCGCGTGTAGACGAGCACGTAGAAGAGGTTCCCGGACAGCGCGAGCAGCGCGGTCGGCAGGTTGACGAGTGACTCGAGGAGCACGAACGAGGCTGCTGAGAGCGCCAGCCCGAATTCGAGCGCACGGTCTGGCGGCACGCGACCCGACGCGACCGGACGACCCGCGGTGCGCTCGCCCATCACCTGGTCGATGTCACGGTCGAGGTAGTGATTGAGCGCCGACGCGCCGCCACAGGCGAGCGCCAGCCCGACCATCGTCGCAGCGAAGACGTCCCACGAGGGCACGCCGCCTGCACCCACGAACACACCGGCCGCACCGGTGAGCAGGAGCAGCGACATGATGCGCGGCTTCGTCAACGTGACGTAGTCGCGGAGTGGACCCTGGACGACGGGGCCGCGGAAGGTGAAGGAGGCAGCGAGCACCGTCGCCGCGAACGCGAGCGTCGCGAATGTCAGGTGCAGCGTCGGGCCGGTCAGCAATGCCGCGAGCCCGAAGAGGACGAGGGCCGTCAGTGTGCTCGGCAGCAGCCGACGGGCGCTGACCCAGGCCGTCGCCGCGAGCGCGGCGAGCGGCGGCAGCGCGACGGCTGCGAGCACCCGGTGCGCAGTGTCCCAGCCGGCGGCGCCGGAGACGACCGCCAGGCCGGTACCGGCAACCGCCGCCACCGCAGTCAGCCGGGCCCAGGTACCCATCAGAAGCCCCTCGTCTCGGACAGCCTACGGCGCAGATCTCGCAGCGGGCGCGCGCTCGTCACGTACGGAACCTGGTCGAAGTTCCACGCCGGGGGCGGGGAGGTCGCATACCACTCGAGCGTATCGGCGACCCACGGATCGTTGCCGGCCCTCGGGCCTGTCCGCGTCGTCTTGATGACGTTCGCGAGAAACACGAGCATCCCGATCGCCATCACGGCGGAGCCGATGCTCGACGCCATGTTGTACGCCTCCCAGAGGCCGCCCTGGTGGTACGTGTAGACGCGCCGGGGCATGCCGAGCAGACCGAGGAAGTGCTGCGGCATGAACGTGAGGTTGAAGCCGAACAGCACCAGCCAGAAATGCCACTTGCCGAGCCGCTCGTCGAGCAGCCGGCCGAACATTTTCGGCCACCAGTAGTAGAGGCCGGCGAAGATCCCGAAGATCGAGCCGCCGAACAGGACGTAGTGCAGATGCGCGACGACGAAGTACGTGTCGGTCACCTGCCAGTCGACCGGGAACACCGCGAGGAAGATGCCCGACAGCCCGCCGATCGTGAAGACTGCGATGAACCCGAGGGCCCACAGCATCGGCGTGTCGAACGAGATGCTGCCGCGCCAGAGTGTCGCGAGCCAGTTGAAGATCTTCACACCGGTCGGGATCGCGATCACCATCGAGCTGACCATGAAAAAGATGTCGAGCCCGACCGGGAGTCCGACGGCGAACATGTGGTGCGCCCAGACGAGCATCGAATAGAACGCGATCCCGACCGTCGAGATTGCGACCGCCTTGTAGCCGAAGATCGGCTTGCGCGCGAAGACCGGCAGCACCTCGGAGATGATCCCCATCGCCGGCAGGATCATGATGTAGACCTCGGGGTGGCCGAAGAACCAGAAGACGTGCTGATAGAGGATCGGGCTGCCGCCGTGAGCGGGATCGAAGAAGTGCGTCCCGACCTGACGATCGAGCAGCATCAGCGTCAGTCCCGCCGATAGCACCGGCAGGACGATCACGAGCATCCAGCCGTACGTGACCATCGCCCAGCAGAAGAGCGGGATGCGCATCCACGACATGCCCGGGGTGCGCATGTTGTGGATGGTCACGACGAAGTTGATCGCGCCGGCGAGCGATGCGATCGAGAGGATGTGCAGGCCGAGGATCCAGAAGTCCTGGCCGTTCCCGGGCGAGTGCAGGGTCGAGAGCGGCGTGTACGCGGTCCAGCCGCTCGCGGCCGCGCCGCCCTTGGCGAAGAAGCTCGCGAACAGGACGATCCCGCCCAGCAGGAAGAGCCAGTAGGAGAGCGCATTCAGACGTGGGAAGGCCATGTCCCGGGCGCCGATCTGCAGCGGCACCAGGAAGTTCCCGAAGCCGGCGAGGATCGGGATGATGACGAGGAAGATCATCGTCGTGCCGTGGATCGTCACCACCTGGTTGTAGGAGTTCTTCGTCAGGAACGACTCGTCCGGTGTCGCGAGCTGGATGCGGATCAGCAGCGCCAGCACGCCGCCGAGCGCGAAGAAGACGAGGGAGGTGCAGATGTAGAGAATCCCGATCCGCTTGTGGTCGACGGTCGTCAGCCACGACGCCACCTTGCCGCGACGCCAGTCGTGGCGATACGGGCGCGTGGCCTCGACGTTGACGGCCACTACTTCGCACCCGGCTTCGCGTATTGCTTCGTCCACGCGATCAACGCGTCGATCTGCGCAGGGGTCCAGTTCCTGCCGACTGCCGGCATCTGGCCCTGGCCGGTTCGCAACAAGACCGCCAGGCCCTTGCGATCGGCGAGCAGCGGGTTGCCGCCGAGTGCCGGGCCGATGTATGCATGATCGAGGCGGTGGCACTTCTGGCAGACGCCGGTCCACTCTTCCTTGCCGAGCACCGGGCCGGCGGCGTTGGCGGCTCGCTTGCTGATGAATTCGTCGTACGTCGATCGTGGGACGACCTCGACGGTGCCGTCCATCAGCGCATGCTGGATGCCGCAGAGCTCGGCGCAGCGCGCAACGTACGTTCCGGCCGGCGCCTTGAACCAGGTGTGATTCGTCGTGCCCGGGATGGCGTCGTACTTGCCGCCGAGGTCGGGCACCCACCATGAGTGGTTGACGTCGTAGTCGAGCCCCTTGATCTCCTCGTGCACCACCTGGTCGGCCGGCGCGATCATGCGGTCGATCGAGATCGCGCCGTTCGGGTAGCGGAAGAGCCAGTAGAACTGATGGCCCTCGACCGTGATCGTCGTCTGGTCCGCTGCCGCCGCTTTCGGTGCGTCGGCGATCCCCGGCAGCTCGTAGAAGACGAACGAGCCGATCGCGGCGAGGATCACCACCGGGATCACCGTCCAGATGATCTCGAGGCGCGTCGAGCCATGGATTTGCAGACCCTCCGCCGAGCGTGGGCGCTTGCCGCGGCGGTACTTGATCATGAACGCGATCAGCACGCCCTCGACGAGCAGGAAGATGCAGCCGGTGAAGATCGCGACGACGATGAACGTGTCGTTGATCCGGTGTGCGTTCGGAGAATGAGCGTTCGCCGGCAGGAAACCCGAGTTGCCTGCGTACGCGACACTCGTCGTCGCGAGCGCGACGAGGGTTGTGGCGAGTGTGGCAAACGCGGTCCTGCGCACGCGGCTGGCATCGTATAGCCGGTGGAAGCACGGAGTCAGGTCGACCTGCCGGACGGCGTCGGCGCCCCGTTCGGGGTCTTCGTGAACGGGGTCGAGCAGCAGCCGGGGGTCGACTTCACCCAGGTCGGCCGTACGCTCGTCTTCGGGCGGGAGCTGCGACAGGAGGGGCGTCTTGGCTTTTGGCGCTGGCTGTCGATCTTTCTCGGCGTTGCTGGGACCTATCGCCGGAACGACACCGTCGATCTCGTCTATACGGCCGGCGGTCGCCGGGTGGTCGCGAGCCTGGCCACCAGGCCTGTCGCGCAGCCCGAATAGCCCGCCGCTGCTAGGTTCCTCGCGGTTTGGCGACCGTCGATCCCACGCGCAGGCCGCCGCTCGCAGCGAAGGTGCCTGAGCGCGTGACCGCCGTGGTAGCGGTCGTCGGGCTGATCGTGCTGTCGCTGCTGCTGCGAGCGACGCAGCTCCACGCCGGCTTTTGGATCGACGAGGGGATCTCGGTCGGCGTCGCCCACCACCACTGGACGTCGATCCCGCATCTGCTCCGCCAGGATGGCTCGCCGCCGGCCTACTACATGCTGCTCGGGCTCTGGATCCGCGTCTTCGGCGACGGCGAAGCGGCGACGCACACCCTGTCGCTCGTTTTCTCGCTCGCCTCGATTCCCGTGGCGTACTTCGCCGGGCGCAGCATCTTCGACCGGCGAACCGGCTTCGTCTGCGCCCTGCTCGTCGCGGCGACGCCGTACCTCACCTACTACGCGCAGGAGACGCGCATGTACGCCTTCGAGGCGTTCCTGTCGCTCGTGGCGGTGCTCGCGTACGTGAACGGGATCGTGCGCGGGCGACGCGGGTGGGCGGTGCTGCTCGTGCCGACGCTCGCGCTGATGGTGTACGGCCACAACTGGGCGCTCTTCTTCTGCCTGGCGCTGGCGATCACAACCGTCCTCTACGTGCGGGAGCACCTGCGGCTGTTCGCGCTCGTCGCGGCCGGCGTCGCGCTGCTCTACCTCCCGTGGGTGCCGACGCTGCTCTCGCAGGCGAAGCACACCGGTGCGCCCTGGTCGACACGGCCGAGCTTCCACGAGCTGTTCACGGCCGCCGGAGCCGTGCTGGGCGGCGACGCGCCGTTCATCGCGTTCATCGTCGCGGCCGGCGTCGGGTTCTCGTACTCACGCGACCGGATCGAGCGGCTGCTCGCGGTGCTCGTCGGTGGCACGGTCCTGATCGCGTGGCTGTCGTCGCAGATCTCACCGGCTTGGACGACGCGCTACTTCGCCGTGATCCTCGGTCCGGCGGTCCTGCTTGCCGCCGCGATCGTCACGCGGGCGGGGCGCGTCGGCGCGATCGCGCTGATCGCGGTGCTCTTTCTCTGGTGGGGCTTCGGCGTCCGGAACGAGAAGGAGAACGCCAAGCAGATCGCGGCCCAGCTCGCGCCGTCGCTGCAGCCTGGGGAGCTCGTCGTCTCGACCCACCCGGAGCAGGTGCCCGTGCTGCGCTACTACCTCGGCGGCGGCCTCCGCTGGGCGACGACGCTGGGGCCGGTCGCGGATCCGCAGGTCTTCGACTGGCGTGACGCGGTCTCGCGGCTGAAAGCCGCGAACCCGGGCGCGACTCTCGACCCGCTGATCGAGTCGGTCCCGCGAGGCCGTGAGTTCGTCGTCGTCGAGCCCGTCTTCCGCGACTACCGGGCCTGGAAGGCGCCGTGGACGCGCCTCGTCTGGCGGCGCTCCCTGCAGTGGTCAGCCTTGCTCCAGCAGGACCGGCGGGTCCGCCTCGAGCACCACTTCGTCACGAACGAGATCGCGGTCGACCGCAACTACTTCAAGCCGGTGCAGGCGTTCGTCTATCGCCGAGTTGGCTAGGGTAATGCGTCCGCGGGCGGTCTCCTGATCACGTGGACCTCGATGGACACGGACAACCCCCAGACAACGCTCGTGCTCGGTGGCGGCCCAGCCGGTCTGACCGCGGGCTACCTGCTCGGCAGGGCCGGGCGGAACGTGGTCGTCCTCGAGGCGGACGATCAGGTCGGGGGTCTCGCCAAGACCGTCGAGATCGACGGCTACCGCTTCGATCTCGGCGGCCACCGGTTCTTCACGAAGTCGACCGAGGTCGACCTGCTCTGGCACGAGATCCTCGGCGACGAGTTCCTGCGGCGTCCGCGCATGTCGCGGATCTTCTGGAACAACCGCTACCTCGACTATCCACTCCGCGGCTCCGACGTGATCCGCAAGCTTGGGCCCGTCGAGCTGACACGGTGCATGGCGTCGTACCTGCGAGCGGCGGCTCGGCGCAACAAGGTCGACGAGTCGCTCGAGGACTGGGTCACGAACCGTTTCGGGCGTCGGCTGTTCGAGCTCTTCTTCAAGAGCTACAACGAGAAGGTCTGGGGAGTGCCGACGAGTGAGATCCGCGCCGAGTGGGCGGCGCAGCGGATCCGCGGCCTGTCGTTCTTCTCAGCAGCGAAGGCTGCCTTCTTCGGCAACGAGGGCAACAAGGTCAAGAGTCTCATCTCGGAGTTCAACTATCCCCGGTTCGGGCCGGGGCAGATGTGGGACGCGATGACGAGCGCGATCGAGGCCGAGGGGGGCGAGGTGCTGCTCAATTCGCCCGTGTCGCGCATCGAGCTCGCCGGCGGGCGCGTCGTCGAGGTGGCGGCAGGCGACGAGCTCTACGCACTGCCCGATCACGTGATCTCGTCGCTGCCGCTGCGCGAGACGGTGCTGATGGCGTCGCCGCGCGCGCCGGAGCTCGTGCGCGAGGCAGCGGTCGGGCTTCGCTACCGCGACTTCATCAGCGTCGCACTCGTGGTCGACGGTGAGGATCTGTTCCCGGACAACTGGATCTACATCCACGAGCCCTCGGTGCGGGTCGGGCGGATCCAGAACTTTCGCTCCTGGTCGCCGTGGATGGTCCCGGATCCCAGCAAGGCCTGCGTCGGGCTCGAGTACTTCTGCTTCGCCGGCGACGATCTCTGGACCATGAGCGACGACGATCTCGTCGAGCTCGCCGCGAGCGAGCTCGAGAAGCTGGGCCTGGCCTCGCGCGCGAGCGTCGAGCGCGGCTATGCCGTGCGCGTGCCGAAGGCGTACCCAATCTACGACGCCGATTACGCCAAGCGCGTCGCCGTGATCCGCACGTGGCTCGACGGGATCGAGAATCTGCAGCAGGTCGGGCGCAACGGCCTGCACCGCTACAACAACTCGGACCACTCGATGCTGACGGCCATGCGCGCGGTCGACAACCTGCTCGACGGCGACCACCACGACATCTGGGAAGTCAACGCGGAGAGCGTCTACCACGAGACGCAGGTAGCCGACGAGCATCCGTACCGCGCTGCGCCGGCGACTCCCGAGATGCAGGCGCTCGAAGCCACGCACCCTGACTAGCGCGAAGAGGCTCCTGCTGCCAGGTGCGACGGTTGCGGCCGCCGTACTGCTCGTCGCCGTCTCGCTCCAGACGGTCTGGTGGTCGCCGCTGAACGTCGACGAGGAGCTGACGCTGCGGATCGCGGACTTCTCGTTCGGCAACATCTTCCACATCGTCTCGACCAAGCGCGGCGGCGGCCCGCTCCACTTCTGGCTCGAGCACTTCCTGCAGGGTTGGTGGCCGGGACTCGAATCGCTGCGCTTCCCGTCGATCGTGTTCGCGTGCCTCGCGTTGCCGGCGGTAGCGCTGATCGCCCGCGAGTTGATCGGGGAGCGAGGGGCAGCTGGCGTCGTGCTCCTGACGGCGGTCGCGCCGATCCCGATCCTGTACACGACGTTCGGCCGGCCGCACACGATGCTCTTCGCCTGGCTGCAGTGGGGCACGGTGCTGGCGCTCAAGGCGGGCCGCGAAGGCAGTCGGCGCTGGTGGATCGCGGCTGGAGCCGCGCTCGGGCTCTCGGTGTTCGTGCATCCGACCGCGCCGCTCTACGCGATCACCGCCTTCGCCGCGGCTGCTGTGTACGTGCCGCGGCCGCCGCGCTCGGTCCTCCGCGAGGCATGGCCCGGCGCGGTCGCTCTCGTGCTCACCTTCGGGCCGTACTACCTACGCACGCTGCACGTCCTCAACGATCGGTACGCCGTGGGCAGCGGCAAGCCTGGCAGCCGCACCTTCACGGGTAGGCCGGTGTGGGAGGACGCACTCCATTTCGTCGCGCCCGGCCGGCACGACCTCAACTACTTCACCGCGTTCGCATTGCTCGGCGTGGCGACGCTGATCGTCGCCCGCCGCAGTCGGGCGCTCGCGTTCTGCGCCCTGACCGTCGCGGTGCCCGTCCTTTTCTTCTCCGTCGTGCCTGCGAACGGCGACTCGGCCCTGTTCTTCGACCGCTACATGATCCCGGCCACGCCGGCGTTCCTGACGCTCGTCGTCGCGGGCTGTCTCGGCGCGGCTCGCTGGGCAGGCGCATGGCGGCTGCTCGCACTCGCGATGCTCGTCGCCGGGCTGGTCGCGATCGAGCTTCGCTTCGATGCGAACCGCCGGGACGGGCAGCGCGACATCCGGCTCGACGCCGTCACCGCGGCGGTGCGCCACGAGCCTGCGGGCACCGTCCTGTTCGGCTCGACGGGGACGAGTGGTGTCGCGTTCTCATCCTTCGACTACGGCCATCCGGCCAACCTGCTCGACCGGTACCTCGCGCTGCGCGTGCCGTCGCTCGAATACGTCGACGACGACTCCTGCGAGCGTGCCGTCGGGTTCGTGCGCCGCAACACGCCGAAGCGCGGGCTCTGGCTCTTCTACGCGGCTGCGCCGGCCGAGCAGGCTGCGGCACGTCGGGCGTTCACGAAGCTGCCCGGTGCAACCGCGCAGGAGGTTGCAGGCGGCTACTTCGTCGTCCGTTCACGCCAGGCGCTGCCGCCTCGCGCCCTGGTCGCGCTCGGACGGTCGCTGCGGCTCCGCTGGCGGTCAGCCGTGCCGCTGAACCGGCGGGTCGACGAGTTGCTGCAGGCCGATCGCCAGCTGTTGCTGAGACCACCCCTCTGCACGCCGTACGGCGACCTGGGGGATCCGGACATCTCGCCTCATTGGCCGCCCGTCACGACGAACCATCAGTAGAGCCGCTGCTACGAGCCGCGCGGGAGCACGAAGAACGCGATCGCGACGTACTGGCAGCCCGCGGCCGCGATCGTGCAGAGATGGAAGAGCTCGTGGTAGCCGAGCACCGCGGGTCGCGGGTCGGGACGCTTGAGGGCGTAGATGATTCCGCCGACGGTGTAGAGCAGGCCGCCGACGAGAACCAGCGTCAGGCCGGTGGCGCCGACCTTCGCCAACTGGTTGATCGCGACGACGCCGATCCAGCCGAGGGTGAGGCCGATGAAGGCCGACAGGATCTTCGGCGACTTGACCCAGAACAGCTTCATCAGGATCGCAGCGAGTGCGCCCGTGTAGACGATCGCCAGCACGGGGATCGCCCAGCCCTTCGAGAGCACGAGCAGGCCGAAGGGGGTGTAGGTGCCCGCGATCAGCAGGTAGATGCCGGCGTGATCGAGCCGGGCGAGCCAGGAGCGGACGATGGGCGTCCAGGTCGGCCGGTGGTAGAGCGCGCTCGCCCCGAAGCACGCGGCGAGGCAGGCCGAGAAGACGATCGCAGCGAGCCGGGCCTTGCCCGACTCGGCCGTGACGACCAGCGGCACTGCGAGCAGGAGGACGATGAAGAAGCCCACCTCATGGAACACGCCCCGGAGAGCCGGCTTGACTCGCGCTTCCATCTCGGTGGAAGCTACACTCACGCCCGAGAACTTGAGCGAGTCTGGATGGTGCGGGTCACCTTCTTGTCCGTTCACAGAAGTTGGCAAGGAGGTGAAGGAAAACATGGCAACCGGAACCGTCAAGTGGTTCAACTCGGAGAAGGGGTACGGCTTCATCACGCCCGACGAGGGCGGTAAGGACCTCTTCGTCCATTTCAGCGCGATTCAGGGGAGCGGCTACAAGTCGCTCGACGAAGGCGCGAAGGTCGAGTACGAGGCACAGGAGGGCGACAAAGGCCCTCAGGCTGCGAACGTCTCGGTCGTCGGCTAGTCCGGCATCAGGCGGTGGCGGGCACGGCCCGCCACCGCCGACCACCAGCTACCAAAGGAGCTCGTCATCGCTCAGAAAGAAGAGAAGGTCGAGATGACCGGCGAGATCGTCGAGGCGCTCCGGAACGGCATGTTCCGGATCCAGCTCGACAACGGTCACGAGACGCTCGGCTACACGGCAGGCAAGATGCGCCGCTTCCGGATTCGCATGAACCCGGGTGATCGTGTGCGCATCGAACTCAGCGCGTACGACCTCGGACGCGGTCGGATCGTCTACCGCATGCGGCCGGGCGACGAACGCCCCGAGTAGGCGCGCGCTCGCCTACGCCGCGGCCTCCGAGCCGGTTGCCGTTGCGCGTTGCGCGGCGATGAAGTCGCGGTACCAGTAGAAGCTGCCCTTCGGCACCCGCTCGAGCGTCGCGTAGTCGACGTAGATGAGACCGAAGCGCTTCCAGTAGCCCCACGCCCACTCGAAGTTGTCGAGCAGCGACCACGCGAAGTAGCCTCGGAGCGGCACACCGTCGGCGATCGCACGGGCCGCAGCATCGATGTAGACCTGGAGGTACGACTCACGCTCGGGGTCGTGCACGGATCCGTCGTGTCCGCGCACGTCGGGGAACGCGGCCCCGTTCTCGGTCACGTAGATCGCCGGCGGCGAGTAGTCACGATGGAGCCGGACGAGCAGGTCGTGCAGTCCTTCCGGGACGACCTCCCAGCCCATGTCCGTGCGGTCGACGTCGCTGCGGCGAACGATGCGAGAGCGCCCGCCGTTCTCGTCGGCGGCGACGAGCGGCGAGGTGTAGTTGTTGACGCCGAGGAAGTCGATCGGCGCGGCGATCGTCTCGAGGTCGCCGTCGTGCATCTCCGGCAGGATTGCCGCCCAGGCCTCAAGCATGTCCTCGGGGTACGAGCCCTTGAAGATCGGGTCGAGAAACCAGCGGTTGTGCAGCCCATCGACCCAGCGCACGGCCTGCGCATCCTCCTCCGACAGGCTCGCCGGATAGGGATTGTCGAGGTTGAGAGTGATCCCGACCTGTGACGCGGGTGACGCACGCCGCAGGATCTCGACGGCGCGTCCGTGGGAGAGCAGCAGGTGATGTGCTGTCGCGAGCGCATCCGCGTCCGAGGTGCGTCCCGGTGCGTGATGGCCCCAACCGTGCCCGACCCAGGAGACCACCCACGGCTCGTTGTGCGTGATCCAGCGCTCGACTCGGTCGCCAAGCCGTTCCGCGACCGCCTCGACGTACTCTGCGAAGGCGTCGACCGTGGCTCTGGCGGGCCAGCCGCCCGCGTCCTCGAGCGGCTGCGGCGTGTCCCAGTGGAAGAGGGTCACGTACGGTGCGATCCCGTTGCCGAGCAGCTCGTCGACCAGGCGGTCGTAGAAGTCGAGCCCCGCTTCGTTGACCGCACCTCGCCCCGTCGGGATGACGCGCGGCCAGGCGATCGAGAACCGAAACGCGTCGACGCCGAGCTCGCCCAGCAGCGCGATGTCGTCGCTGTAGCGGTGGTAGAAGTCACACGCCACGGCGCCGGTGTCGCCGTTCCGCACCTTGCCCGGTGTCGCTGCGAATCGGTCCCAGACGCTCTCGCCGCGCCCGTCCTCGTTGGTCGCCCCTTCGATCTGGTACGACGCGGTCGCCGTGCCCCAGACGAAGTCGGACGGGAGCGTTCTATGTAGTTGGTCTGGCATCGAGTTCCTCTCGGATGGCTGGGGCGGGGGCGGTGACATGGCAGCGGGCGCTCTGGGCCGGGCGCGCCGCGACAAGGGCCGGCGTGACCGACGTGCAGACGGCGACCTTGAGCGGGCAGCGGCCGACGAAGCGGCAACCTTCCGGCGGGTCGACCGCCGCAGACGCAAGGCCCTTGCGAATGACGATCGGTGCACGCGCTACCGCCGGATCGGGCACCGATGCGAGCAGCAGCCGTGTGTACGGGTGGAGCGGTTCCTGCAGCACCTGCTCGGAGGGGCCTTGCTCGACGATCTGGCCGGCGTACATCACGAGCACGGTGTCGGCGACGTAGCGCGCGCTCGCGAGATCGTGCGTGACATAGAGGAAGGCGAGGCGCTCGCGCTCCTTCAGGTCGAGCATCAGGTTCAGGATCCCGATCCGGATCGAGACGTCGAGCATCGACGTCGGCTCATCCGCGATCAGCACCGTCGGCTCGACCGCCAGCGCACGCGCGATCGCAACGCGCTGGCGCTGCCCGCCGGAGAGCTCGTGCGGGTATTTCGCCGCATACTGCTCGGCCGGAACGAGCCCGACCGTCTCGAGCAGCTCGTTGACGCGACCGTCGATCGTGTCCCGCGTCGCGCGCCCGTGGATCTTGAGCGGCCGAGCCAGGTGGTAGCGCACGGTCTTGACGGGGTTCAGCGAACCGAACGGATCCTGGAAGATCATCTGGACGTTCGAGCGGTAGCGCAGGAGGTCTCGCCGGCGAGAGTCGTTCGCCGCGTCGGCGCCCTCGAAGAGCACGTGCCCGGCCGTCGGCTCGAACAGGCGTGCGATCAGGCGCGCCACGGTGCTCTTGCCGCTCCCGCTCTCGCCGACCAGCGCCGTGATCGTTCCCGGGCGCAGCGCGAAGCTGACGTCGTCGACCGCGTGCACACGTCCTCGACGGATCAGCCCGTTGCCGGCGGGGAAGTGCTTCGTGAGGCCGCGTACCTCGACCGGAGCGGCGGTCGTGGTGCTCATTGCCGTTCCTCCACGAGATGGCACGCGACGAAGTGGGCCGGCTCGGCTTCGTGGAGCCGCGGCCGCTCCGTGGTCTGCCGCGCATAGAGAGCCGCGTCGCCCGGCACGCAGTGCGAACAGCGCGTGTGGAAGCGGCAGCCGGCCGGCGGGCTGGCGGCGTCGGGCGGCGAACCGGGAATGCCGGTCATCCGCTCGAGCGGCCCGTGGAGCGGCGGGAACGAGTGCATCAGGCCCTGTGTGTACGGGTGCAGCGGCTCTCGGTGCAGCGCGTCCGCCGACGTCTGCTCGACGATCTCGCCCGCATACATGATCGCGATTCGGTGGGCGAACTCGAACAGGAGCGAGAGATCGTGCGTGATGAAGAGCACCGCGAAGCCGAACTCGCGCTGCAGATCCCCGACCTGCTGGAGGATCTCGCGTTGCACGACGACGTCGAGTGCCGTCGTCGGCTCGTCGAGGATGATCAGCTCGGGTCGGAGCGCGAGCGCCATCGCGATGATCACGCGCTGGCGCATCCCGCCGGACAGCTCATGGGGGTACGAGCGCAGGCGGCGAGCGTCGATGCCGACGAGGTCGAGCAGCTGGCCGGCTTGTGCGAGCGCGTCGTGCTTGGAGACGTGCTCGTGCGCGCGCATCATGTCGACGAACTGGTCGCCGACGCGCATCACCGGGTTCAAGGCGTTCATCGCGCTCTGGAAGACCATCGAGACGTTTCGCCAACGGAAGCGGCGGAGCTGCTCGGCGTTGAGAAGCGTCAGGTCTTCACCTCGGAAGAGAACTGCGCCGTCGACGACGCGAGCAGGCGGCCTGAGAATCTGCATAACGGCGTTCGCGACGGTGCTCTTGCCGCAACCGGACTCGCCGGCGAGTCCGAGGATCTCGCTCGTCCCGATCGTCAGATCGATCCCGTCGACGACCCGTACGTCGCCATAGGCCACCGACAGGTTGCGGAGCTCGACGAGCGTCTCGCCTGCGCTCTCGAGATCGGGCCGAGGTTCGCCGACGATGGCCGTCACTTCGCCTTCCGGACCTTGCGGAGCCGCGGATCGCTCAGCTCGTCGATCCCTGCGAGCAGGAAGACGAGCCCGACCACGGTGATCACCAGCGCGAGTCCCGGGAACAGGAACGGCCACCACTCGCCCTGCAAGACGGCCGAGTTGGTCTGCGCCCAGTAGAGGATCATCCCCCAGCTGACGTGCGAGTTGTCTCCGAGCCCGAGGAACTCGAGCCCGGCATCGACGAGCAGCGCGATGTAGAACACGAGCACGAACGCGGCGGCGATGCGGCTGATCATGTTCGGGATCAACTCGCCGAAGACGATTCGCCAGGTCGATTCGCCGGCGACCTTCGCTGCCTGAACGAAGTCGCGGCTCTTCAACGACAGTGCCTGCCCGCGGAGGATGCGCGCCTCGAACGCCCAGAGGCTCAAGCCGAGGACGAGGATCATCGTCCCCATGCCGCGGGCCTTGAGGTAGCCCGAGACGACGATCAGCAGCGGGATCGTCGGGATGACGAGGAAGATGTTGGTCAAGAAGTTGATCACCTCGTCGACGACCCCGCCCGAATAGGCGCCGACGACACCGAGGACGGTCGCCAGCGTGGTCGCGAGCAGCGCAGCGCCAAGACCCAGGATCAGGGAGCGTCGGGCGCCGAGCACGACCTGCGAGAAGATGTCGCTGCCCTGGTCGGTCGTCCCGAACAGGTGGTGCCACGAAGGCGCCTGGCGGGTTGCGAGGATGTTGAAGTCGGTCGGGTTCGAAACGGAGATCCACGGCGCGATCAGCGCGACGAGGACGACGAAGCCGACCAGCGTCAGGCCGAACCGGGACTTCGGGTTGCTGAGGAGGAGCCTCAGCCAGCCGGGCAGGTGCAATCGTCCGCGACTCGGCGGCGCGGCGACGGAGAGTGGGACGATCGCGTCGTGCTCGGTGAGCGCTGGTTGCAGCTGCGACACGGCTACGAGGTGCGCACGCGCGGATCGAGGAGGAAGTTGAGGAGGTCCATGATGAAGTTCGCTGCGATCACGCACAGCGAGAAGACCAGCAGCAGCCCCTGGGTCAGCGGGTAGTCATTGCCGAGCGCCGCTTGCTGCAGCGTCAACCCTGCGCCCGGATAGCTGAACACGTATTCGATGAAGACGAGTCCGCCGACAGCGCCCGCGAACTGGGCCGCGAAGCCGTTCAGCGGCGGCAGGATTGCGTTGCGCCCCGCGTAGCGGGTCATCACCCGCCGGTCACGCAGGCCTTTGGCGCGAGCCATCGCGACGTAGTCCTCGCTGATCGTCGTGATCATCACGGCCCGCATGTTCAGCACCCAGCCACCGGTGAAGGCAGCGACGATGATCAGCAGCGGCAGCTCAGCGTGCCGGACTGCGCTGCTCAGGAACGCCCAGTTGAAACCGGGGACGAGGCCGCTGTCGTAGGCGTGCTGAATCGGGAACCACTGGAGCTTGAGCCCCAGGAAGTAGACGCCGAGGAGCGCTGTGAAGAACGCGGGAAATGCACCCAACGCCATCAGCGAGGGAACGACGAACGTGTCGAAGCCGCCGCCACGCCGCCATGCGGCGACCATCCCGACGGTGGTGCCGATCACGAACGCGAGCAGGAAGGCGACGCCGACGAGGGCGATCGAGTAGGGAAGGGTTCGCCCGATCACCTCGGAGACAGGGGCGGGGTAGTTGGACGTCGAGATGCCGAAGTTGAGGTGAACGAGCCGGTGCAGGTAGACGACGTAGTCGTGCCAGATCGTCCCCTTGCCGCCGCCGAGCAGCGCCTGGTAGGTCTGGACGATTCCCGGGTTGGCGGCGATTTGCGCCGGTGACAGTCGCTGGAGGACGCCACCGATCGGGTCGCCCGGCATCAGCCGCGGGAGCAGGAAGTTCAGCGTGAGGGCGACCCACACGGCGAACACATAGAAGACGACTCGACGAAGGAACCAGCGCATACGCGATCAGACCGAGTATTGCGCCGGGCGGGGCACGATGCCCCGCCCGGCGCCACTGGGCCTTGCTCTTACGCGCCGGCCTTGCCGCCGGGGCAGATCCGGGTGAACGAGAGGAGGTTGTCCGGATAGGTGCTGAAGATCGGGTCGCCGTAGAAGTTCTTCGGCGAGTTGAAGCAGTGGAAGTACCTCGTGCTGTATGTCGACCACCGCGGCCCGACGAACAGGGGCACGATCGGCATGTTGTTGAGGAAGATCTTCTCGAGCTGCGTCGCGATCGTCTGCTGCTGCTTGGGATCGAGAGTGACCTTCCACTTGTTGAGCAGTGACGTGGCCTGTGCATCGGAGGTGTGCGACCAGTTCCCGGTCGCCGAGGCGTCCTGGCCGGGCGGGATCACCGAGTTCGCCGACAGGTTTGCGTTGAAGTAGCCGTACGGCGACGCCTGCGAACCGGTCTGCCAGAGCAGCGTCGGGTTCTTCGTTGCGAACGCGTTCGGGAACCAGGAGTTCCAGTCCGGCTCGAGCTTCACGTTCGAGTCGATGCCGATGCTCTGCAGGTTCTTCGTGATGATCTGGTTGGACGCGACCCAGTCCGACCAGCCCGAGATCACGTGGATGTCGAGCGACACCGGGTTGCCCTTCGGGTCGATCAGGTTGTTGCCCTTGTAGGTGAAGCCGTTGTCCGTCAGCAGCTTCTTCGCCGCCGTCGGGCTGTACGTCGAGAGCGCCTTCGCCTGCGCCTTGACGCTCGCGTCCGTCACCCACTGCGGGAACAGGCCGTTCAGGCCGACTGCGTCGGCCGGCGGGGCGTAGCCGTACTCACCGAGCTTCGAGACCGTGTTGCGGTCGATCGCCAGCGACAGTGCGTGGCGGAAGGCGACCAGGCTGTACGGGTACTGCGTGTTGTCGAAGACGAGTGAGACGGGGTAGGCGGTCGTCGCGTAGAAGGAATGGAAGTGCGCCTTGTCCTTCGCCTCGTACGCCTGCGCGACGTTCGGGACGAAGTTGTGCGACCAGTCGGCCTGTCCACTCTGGATCAGGGCGAGCGACGCATCGTTCGACGCAGCCTGGATGTACTCGAGGCACTTGACCAGCGGCTTGCCGGCCTGCCAGTAGCCAGGGTTCTTGCTCAGCACGTAGTCCTGCGACGTGAACCGAGTCACCTTGGTGAACGGGCCCGAGCCAACCGGGTTCGGGTTGGTGAACGTTGCGGGATCCGCGACCTTCGACCAGATGTGGCGAGGGATCACGTACTGCGCGTTGAGCGTCGCCGCGATGAACTGCGAGTCGGGCGTCTTCAGGTTGATGAGCACCTGGTACGCGCCGTGCGCCTTCACAGAGGCGATGTTGGTGTCCGGCCGCGTCAGGCCGATCAGGTCCATCACCTTGTTCTGCCTTCCGGCCGTGAGGCTGTAGACCACGTCGACCGATGTCAGCGGCTTCCCGTCGGACCACTTGACGCCCTTGGCGAGATTCAGCGTGAGTGTCTTGTTGCCGTTCGACCACGCCCACGTGCGGGCGAGCCATGGCAGCGTCGGCTTGCCACCCTCGGGTGAGACGGTCAGACCTTCGTAGACCGCGCCGCGCACGAACTGCCCGCTCGGCAGCCCGTTCCCGGTATACGGGTTGAAGTTCTTGGTGAATGCGGGGTCGCCCGAGCCGACCATCACGAGGCACGAATGCGCTCTCGCATTCGTCGTGAGTGGCGCCGCGGTCTGCGACGTCGAGCCGGATTTGGCGGCCGCGAGCGCGACGATGACGAGTGCCGCGACCATGGAAAGTGCACCGATGCCGAGTACGGCGGCGCCGCTACGGCGGGCAGTGCGGGAGTGACGTGACATTGCCTTCCTTTCCTGCCCCGGAGGGCGCATGAGGGCGTGCGACGATGGTGTTCCGGAAATTTCCGGTAACGGTTAACACGTTTTGCCCACCTCTGTCAAGCCAAAACGGGCGATCTGCGCTCCTAGCTTGGAAAATGTTGCCGGGAATTGCCGGAAACGCTTCCGGATGATTGAATGACGGAACCGATGGCCCAAACCGACGTCCGTCCCGACCAGCCATTCCGCGGCCGCGCCACGATCCGCGACATCGCCGACCTCGCCGGCGTCTCGATCGCGACCGTCTCGCGGGTGCTCAACGACCGGCCCGACGTGGCGCGTGAGACGCGCGAGACCGTGCTCCAGGTCGTCCGCGAGCAGGGCTTCTCGACGAACCGCGGCGCCCGCGGGCTCTCGAGCGGTCGCACCGGCATGATCGGCCTGACGCTGCCGCTCGTCGCGGACGCCTACTTCGGGCCGATGCTGAGCGGCGCGGCCGAGGCGCTCTACGAGAGCGACATGCGCATCGTCCTCGCCCCGACGTTGCACGAGCACGATCGCGAGGTGTCGCTCCTCGAGCGGCTGATGCGAGGCACCACCGACGGCGCGATCTTGATGCTGCCGGAGGAATCCGCCGAGGAGCTGTTGATGCTCCAGCGGCAAGGCTTCCCGTTCGTCGTGGTCGATCCGCGGGAGCCGCCGCCGGAGGGCATCGCCTGCGTCGCCGCGATGCACGCGTCGGGTGCGAAGCAGGCGACCGAGCACCTGCTCGCGCTCGGTCACCGGCGTATCGGGGCGATCGCCGGAACGCCCGGCTGGTATGCGACCGAGGAGCGCCTCGCCGGCTTCCGGGCAGCGCTCGCCGGTGCCGGGATCCTGCTCGACCCGGACTTGGTCGTCTACTCCGACTGGCGGATCCCACGGGGTACGGCCGCGGCGCGAGAGCTGCTTTCGCTCCCCGACCCACCGACGGCGATCTTCGGCTTCAACGACAACGTCGCGATCGGCGCGCTGCACGCCGCGCGCGAGCGAGGACTGAAGGTCCCGGATGATCTGTCGGTCGTCGGCTTCGACGACACCGAGCAGGCGGTGATCGTCACTCCGCGGCTGACGTCCGTTCGCCAGCCGCTCGCCGAGCTCGGGCGCATGGGCGTCTCCTTGCTGATTCGCCTGATCGACGGACAGCGGGTTGACGCACTGCGCGTCGAGCTGGCGACCCAACTGGTCGTCCGCGAGTCGACGGCGCCGCTTCGGAGCTGAGCCGATGCGGGTCGCTGTTGCGATCACGCTCGTGCTGGTCGTCTTTGCCGCCAGCGCCGCGCTCGGCGTGGGCAGGTCCACGCCGAGCGAATACGCGGTCTCGAGGCTCGTCGCCGACCGGCCGGGCCACGCTCGGAACGTGGACGCCGCACTGGTCAACGCGTGGGGGATCGCAGCGAGCCCGACCGGCCCCTGGTGGACGTCCAACGAGGCGCGGGGGTCGAGCACTTTGTACTCCGGCGCGGGACGCAAGCAACTGCTGACCGTGACCGTCGACGGCGGTCCTACCGGCGTCGCTTACTACGGTGGCAAGGGCTTCCGCGTCAGTGCAGGGCACACCTCCGATCCCGCGCGCTTCATCTATGCCTGCGAGGACGGGAAGTTGCGGGCGTGGACGCCGACCGTCCCGGCAGGCTGGTCGACGCGTGCCGAGGTCGTGGTCGACGAGGGCGCCGAGGCAGCCGTGTTCCGCGGTGTCGCGCTCGCGGGCAACCGGGTGTTCGCAACCGACTTCCACAACGCTCGGGTCGACGTCTACGACAGCGCCTGGCGGCGGATCCGTCGCGCCCACGCGTTCGAGGACACGAAGATCCCCTCGTGGTACGCACCGTTCGGCGTGCAGGCGATCGACGGCCACCTCTTCGTCACGTATGTCGGGCGCGCGCCGGTCAACGGCAATGATGCGCCGACCGGCGGCTACGTCGACGAGTTCGACCTGGACGGCCGTCTGGTCGCCAGGGTCGCGAGCATGGACGCGCTGAACGCACCGTGGGGCCTGGCGCGTGCGCCGAGCGACTTCGGGCGTTTCGGCGGCGACTTGCTCGTCGGCAACTTCGGCGACGGGCGCATCAACGCCTATCGCCGGACCGGCGACGCCTGGGAGCGTGACGGGGTGTTGAGCGGCACCGGGTCGAAGCCGATCGTCGTCAACGGTCTTTGGGGTATCGGCTTCGGCAACGGCGGCGGCGCCGGGCCGCGCGACACGCTCTTCTTCGCTTCCGGTCCACACGACTGGCGTGGAGTCACCGAGCTGCGCGTGCACGGACTGCTGGGATCGATCAGCGCGCGCTGATGTACTCGGTCAGGTAGCGGAGCTTGAAGCTCTGCTCCTGCGACTGCACACGCACGAGGTCGCCGATCGACAGCATGCCGACGAGCCGCTCGCCCTCGATCACCGGCGCGTGGCGGATGCGACGGTCGGTCATCAACGCCATCGCTTCCTCGACCGTCGTCTCAGGTCCGACGACGATCACCGGTGTCGTCATCACGTCACGCACGAGTGTGTCGCGGGAAGTGCGTCCCTCGACCGCGATCCGCCTCAGGTAGTCACGCTCGGTGAAGATGCCCTCGATCCGGTCGGGGTTGGCCCCGGTGACCAGAATCGCGCCGACGTTGGCGTCGACCATTGCCTTCACCGCCTCGAAGACCGTCTCGTCGCCGCCGATCCGGATCACCTCTCCGCCCTTGTCGGCGAGGATCTTCGCGACGTCAGCCATGGGCTCGACTTTGTCCATTCAGAGCGCCCGTGTCAAGACTGGAAGGATGGAGAAACGGGACGTTTTCGGGGCGCCAGCCGCTCGCGAGCACGGCGACGAGCGAGGGCGGCGTGATCAGCACCGCGGCGACCGGGCGCCGCCGCTGCCGCTCCGCGTAACCCGCGGGCGTCCACCGGAGCAGCCGGCCGGCGGAGACGACCCACGGGTCGCCGCCCTGCACCACGAACGCACCGTCGGGTAGCTCGCCGAGCCGGGCCGTCGTGTGGAGCTGTGTTCGCGTGCCCGGGGCGACGCGCTCGGCGTGCAGCTGGGCGTCGATCTCGTCGGCGCCGCGCGCCGCCGGGTGGATCTCGTTCCAGGCGGCGCAGAAGCGGACGTAGTCCTCGCGGCGGCAGAGCGCGCACGGACGATGCCCGGCGGCGAGCGCTGTCGCCTCGTCGAGGAAGAACAGCTCCGTGAAGCGCCCGGGCTGCAGGAGCGGCCGGCGGAGCCAGCCCCGAAACTCGAGCCGGCAGGCGATCCAGCGCTTGCCGTTGTACCGGCGGCGGATCTGGCCGGCAGTGTCGTGCAGGCAGCCGCGGTTGCCGTAGACGAGCCCGCGCGCCGGGTCGGCGATCAGCTCGGAGAACGGCGTCACCCGGTTGCGGAGGGGCAAGCCGGCTACCGCACGCGGAACGTGCTGCCGCCGAGCAGGCGTCCGTAGCGCGCCGCGGCGCGGGCACCGTGACCCGGCCAGACGTACCACTTGTACGTCCCCGGCGCGAGCTGCTCGTGATGCCCCGAGAACATCCAGGTGCGAGGGAGCCGGAATCGCGCGGTCACCGGCCACGCGGTCAGCACCTTGTGGCCGTTCCGGAACAGCTGCACGTTGTAGTAGCTCGCGCCTGGCGCCGCCAACCAGGTCAGCGCGGCACCGGCCCGCAGGACCGTTCCCGGCGCGGGCGTCGTCGTCGGCTGTCGCAGAGAAGTCGCGATCTTGACTCGTGCGTCGTTGCCGGCGGCATCCGTGCTCGCCACCGTGTAGTGGTAGACGACGCCCTCCTTGACGCTCGTGTCCCGATAACTGAGCGCGGGGCCGCGATAGACGACACTCACCTTCTCGTGGCCGCGACCCGGCGCACGCAGCACCGTCGAGGTCGTGCCGCCCGCGCGCTGCCACTTGACGGTGACATCGCCGCCCGTCACGGAGGTGGCGACACCCGAGATCCGCGGTGGCGTCGAGTCGTACTCCAGCTGGAAGCCGGCCGAGCCCTGGTTGCCGGCCTGGTCGGTGCAGGTGCCGTTGACGGTGCCGGCGTCCGTGTCCGGGCCCGCGTAGCGCACGGCTGGCCGGTGCACGAGTCGATCCCCGAGGTCGCGTCGGTGCCCGAGAACGCGACCGTGACTGGGTGGTTGTACCAACCGGCTTTCGTCGGGGCTCGCTCGGGCGCAGCGGTGACGGTCGGCGGCGTCGCGTCGTATTTGAGCGCGAACGACGCTGCGGCGCTGACATTGCCGGCCTTGTCGCGACACGTGCCGCTCGCGCTACCCGAGCCGCTATCCGGGCCCGAGTACGTCGCGGAGTTACAGGACGCCAGTCCTGAGCCGCCGTCCGTGCCCTGGAACGTGACGGTCATCGGGTGCGTGTACCAACCGTTCTTGTCGGGAGCACGATCGACCGTCGCACCCGTCACGCTCGGCGCCTGGGCATCGATGTTGAACTGAAGTGGTCCGAGCGGCTGACCGCTGTCGGTGCAGTCTGGAAGCTGTCGCTGCTCGTGTTGAACGTGATCACCGCACTGGTGGGGCAGGTCGCCGAGCCGCTCGAGCGTGATCTGTACCTTGACCGTCGGACCGGTACCAGCCGTTGTCGCCGCTGACGCCGCTGACGATCGTCTAACTGGCGCTGCTCGGCGCCTGCCCTCGGAACGACCGCGAGCGCACACGCGACCGCGAGCGCTGCTGCCAGCCTCACGGCCGCCCTCGCGCGGTCAGCGTGAGCATCGTCCCCGTCCCCGCTGCCGCGGCAGCGGCGAGCAGCGCGGCGGCGGCGAGGACGAGCTTCGAGTCATCGCGCGGCAGCGTGGGAATCGCGCCGAGACCCGGGTGAAGGTCGATGAACGACGGAGCCACGTCGACGATCGGGATCTGGCGCTCCCGATGCTTGACGGGTGCCCGCTCCCGGTGCTTGCGCGGCGCCTGCCGAGGTGTGGCGGCGGGAGCCGCCACGCTCGAGGTGGCCACGGACAGTCGCGGCGCGACGATCAACGGGGCGCGAACCGGCTGCTTGACGGGTTGCCGGGCCGGTGTGCGGTGCGGGGCCGGATCGGGTGCCAGCGTCGCGCCGGCAGGTGGCACGTCCGGCGTTGGGGTCGCTGCGTGGGCCGCTGCGGGCGCAAGGAGCCCCGCAACCGCGATCAGCGGCAGAAGGCGCCGCAGGTGCACGCTCACCGGATCTGGGTCGCTCATCGCGACCTCCCCCCTCGATGTTCTCTGCCCTTGCCTCGTCAGCGTAATACCCGTGCCCTTCCCTGGCAACGGTGGAGGGGCGGCCGGCCGACCGCCCCTCCCGCCGTCTGATCGAGTTACGCCGCCTGGCTCACACCCTGAGCCGAGCGGTTGCCGTTCACGGCGTCGCCGCGGGAGCCGTCCCAGTTCGACTGGGCCAGCTGACCGGCGGTGCCGGGGCTCCAGACAGAGGTGCCGCCCGCGTCGTTCGACGGACGCACCTGGGCAGCGGCCGAGAACGCCGGCGCAAGCTGCGCCGTGCCCGCCCACTGACCTGCCACCTGGATCGGAAGCTGCGCACAGCCGCACGACTTGCCGGAGATGCTCTGACGGCCGTCCTGGCGCGTCGAGGCATCGTTACCGGCTGCTGCCGAGGAGGCTGCGCGGTTCGACTGAGTCACAGAACCGCTGCCGCCCGGGCTCCAGACCCGAACCGGCGAGGCGGTGTTCGACGGATCGAACTGCGCTGCCAGGGAGGCTGCGAGGGCGTCCTGCGCCGTCTCTGCCTGCTGGCCGAGCACCTGGATCCCCGAACCGGACTCACTCTGGGTGCCGTTCTGCGTCGTCGCCGCGCGATTGCCGGCGATCGCCGAGGAATCGGCGTTGTTGGACTGATCGACGCTGCCGTCCGAGCCCGGGCTCCAGACCCGAACCGGCGAGGCGTTGTTGCCCGACGAGCCACCGCACCCGCAGCGCGAGTGGTCGTCGCCGAAGAGCTGCAGTGCGGCCGACAGTGCGGCCGACGACTGCTCGGTCTCGCTCTTCTGGCCGAGCGCCTGAATGCCGAGCCCGTCACCACAGCGGCAGGACTCGCCGCTCTGGGACTGGTTGGCGTTCTGCGTCGTTGCTGCGCTGTTGCCGGCGTGCGCCGACGAATCAGCGTTGTTCGACTGGCGGACGCTGCCGTCCGAGCCCGGGCTCAGCACCCGAACCGGCGAGTCGACGTTCGACGGATCGGCCTGGATCGCCGCTGATGCTGCCAGGGCGCCTTGCCCGGTCTCCGCCTGCTGATTCGCCTGCTGGATGGCATCGCCGCCGCAGCCGCAACCGCCTGCCTGCGACTGTGACGCGTTTTGCGTCGTCGCAGCACGGTTGCCGGCGTCGGCCGACGAGGCAGCGTTGTTCGACTGCGACACCGAGCCACCGTCACCGGGGCTGAGCACGCGGATCGAGACGTTCGTGTTCGACGGATCGATCTGCTTCGCGGCCGAGAGTGCGGCTGCCGTTTGATCCGTCGACGCCGACTGGTCGGACGTCTGGATCGGTGTCGAGCCGCCGTCGCAGCCGCAGGACGACCCGGCCTGGCTCTGAGAGCCCGACTGCGTCGTCGACGCGGCGTTGCCCGCGTCTGCACGTGAAGCGGCGTTGTTCGACTGCGTCACAGAGCCGTCGTTGCCGGGGCTGAGAACCCGGATCGCGACGTTCTTGTTCGACGGGTCGTACTGCGCTGCGGCTGAGAGCGCCGCGGCGACCTGATCCGTTCCCGCAGCCTGCTGCGAGGACTGGATGCCGCTTCCGCCTGCGGCCTGGTTGGCCGACTGGCTGGTCGAACCCAGGTTGCCCGCGCGCGGCAGACGAGGCGGCGTTGTTCGACTGCGAGACAGCGCCGTCGTTGCCGGGGCTGAGCACCCGGATCGAGATGTTCTTGTTACTTGGATCGACTTGCGTCGCGCTCGAGGCTGCAGCTGCCTGTTGCGACGTTCCCGCCGACTGGCCGGAGACCTGGATCGGTCCCGGGTCGGCGGCAGCCGCAGCAGCTGCTGCCAGGCACGCGGCCACGGCGACCACGAGCGCGAAGATGAATTTACGCATTGCTCCTCCTGAGCAGAGGTTGGGGCTGCGGCGGCGCCGCAGCCGGGTTGCTCTGATGGCTGGAGGAGCGTCACCCAGGCGGATCCGGATGAGCGCTTCCCGGCAGCGAGCGCACGGTCTGGAGTCCGGGCGCGAGGTAGCCGAGGAGGACAAGGAGGAACGCGCCGAGCGCACCTGCGCCCAGGGCGAAAGTCGTGAACGCGCCCGTGTCGTGTGTCTCCGTCAGCGACGGCGCGAACGACACGGGGGCGGGTGTGCGTGGCGGCGCCGGTGGGAACGGCACGGGCGCGCGCGCACCTGCGACCGGCTGCCGGCGCCCTGCGTGGCGCGCTGCCTGCCAGTGGCGCGAGCTCACCGGAACCGTCTTGACGATTGCGACTGCGGCTGTGGCCGTCGGCGCCTGCCGGAAGAGCGCCCGGACCTGGACGGTGGCGCTCTCGCGCTGCGGCGCCGCCGAATCGGCCGCGAAGTCGGGAGCGCCGTGCCGGGGTGTCTCGTCTGCGCCGAGGTCGAGCGGCGGCAGGAACGGCGCGAGCACCGATACCGCCGGTGATACCGGCGCGGCCGGTGCAACCGGCGGCATCGGCGCAGCGGGCTGCGGCGCTACGGGCTGCGACAAGACGGGCTGCGGCAGCGCAGGCGGCGGCACAGCAGGCTGCTGCGGCGCAGCCTCGGGAAGAACCTGCACCGCCGCCTGCGCCGCCGTCGCGACGTTGGTCGCGATCGAGCTCGCGTCAGTGCCCGTGGTCTGCGTCACACCAGCCGAGTCGCCGGGGCTGCCGACGCGAACGGAGATCGCGATGTTGCAGCCGACGCAGACGGTCGTCCCCGTCGCCGACGCCACGGGTGGCGGCGCGTCGGGGCAGTTCCAATGCCAGTTCCAGATGATCGTGACCGCGCCTGCGGTCGGGTCGGGCGTCGGCGGGGGGTCAGGTGTGCTCGCCTCGCCGTCGCAGTTCCAGTACCAGTTCCAGATCAAGGTCTGTGAGGAAGAAGGAACGGTTGGTGGTTGTGAATCATTGGTAATACCATTCGAATTATCACGTGTGGTATTACCGCCTTGCGAGCCGCTCGTCGGGAGGTCGGCCGGGGGGTTGGTCACGGGGTCGCTGACAGGCTTGCTGGACGCTGCCTGTGAGTCGCCCGCGGGCGCCGGCGGTGGCGCGGGATCGGCCGTGGGTGTATCGGCCGCTGGTACCGCCGGTGGTATCGGGTCGGAAACGACTGGTACTACGGTGTTTCCGGAGGGATCAGGGGCTGTCGGCACCGCATCTGTCGCTGCGGCGACGATCGCGGCTGGGTCGGGCAGCTGCGGCGTGCCGTCGTCCGCCCGCGCGGCCTGCCCGGTCGCTCCGACGAACGCGGCCGCAAGCGTGGCAACACAGGCAGTACGACGGACGCAGCAGCTGTACTTCATCTCTCCCGACGATGTACATACCCATCCGACCCGCCCGTGATACACGATTCGTGAAAATGTTTCTGGCAATTGCGAGAGCAAACACGTAGCATGCAGCGATGCTCGTCGAACGGGAGACGACGAAGCTGGAGCGCAGGCTGCTGGTCGAGCGCTACCTACCGCTCGCGCGCGCCGTCGCCCGCCGCTTTGCCTCGACCGCGGAGCGTCAGGACGACTTGCGGCAAGTGGCCGCGCTGGCGGTGGTGCAGGCGGTCGACCGGCGCGATCCGTCGCGCCCGGCCGAGTTCCCCACCTACGTGCTCCGCTGCGTGGAAGGTGAGGTCCGGCGGCATTTGCGCGACCGCAGCTCACCGGTGCGAGTCCCGCGTTCGCTCCAGGGCGACTCGGCGAGGGCACAGCTCCCACCCTCGGTGCGAGTGGTCGCCGATTCGGCCAGGCGCCCGCTGGAGCTCGATGACACCGCGCCCGACCGCTCGGCGCCCGTCGAAGAGCAGTGTCTCGACCGGGCCCTGGTCGCGCGTGCGGCCGGGGCGCTCGACGCGCGTGAACGGCGGATCGTGCTGGAGCGGTTCTTCCTCGAGCGCACCCAGGCCGAGGTCGCGGAGTCACTCGGGCTCTCCCAGGCGCACGTCTCGCGCCTGCTCTCGGGTGCGCTCGTGAAGATGCGCCGGCGCGTTGGCCGCAACGACGCGTTGTCCGCCGGGGAACGAACCGCTACGCTCGGCGGGGATGCGCTCGAACGCCCAGCGAGCCCAGGAGCCTGAACCTTCACACAGCGGCCGACTGCTGCTGCGCATGCCGAAGGCGCTGCACGCAGAGCTGGCTTCCCGGTCCGACGCCGAGGGTGTCAGCCTCAACCAGTTCATCGTGACGGCGCTCGGGCGCGCCGTCTCGGGTGATCCAGTCGAGGGCGACCCTGCCACCGCTCCGGCGCGCGAGCGTTCGCTGCGGATCGCTCTGATCGTCAACGCGGTCGTGGTCGCGATCGCCGCAGCGACCGCGATCGCGCTGCTCATCTACGCGTTTCGCTAGGCGGTCGAGACCGGCGCAGCGCTGAGGGCGTCTTCGCAGCCGAGCCAGCCAGGCAGCGGCTCGGGCAGGCAGGCTTCGAGCTCGGCAGCCTCACCGTCGCGGCCGGTGGCCCTCAGGAACCGGGTCAGGGCGACCCGGGCGGCGACCTCGAGCAGCTTGTAGTCGGTGTCCGCGAGCAGGGCGAACGACTCGCGCAGCAACTGCTCCGCATCGAGCTCTCGTCCCTGGGCCGCCCGCACCCGGCCGAGCGTCGTCTTCGTCGAGGCTCGCGACGTCAGGTCGTGGGGGCTCACCAGCGCGTGTGCCGCCTGGGCATGCCGGTCGGCTTCCTCGATCTGCCCGGCTTCGAGCAGCGCCTCCGCGAGCGCGCGCTGCGCTTCGCACAGGTGGCCGTGATCCTCGTTCGCCGCAAAGACGCGGACGGCTTCGCGGAAGGCTCGCTCTGCGCTCGGTGCGTCACCTTCCACGAGGTCGATCCAGCCGAGGATCACTCCGGACCACGCGGCGTCGCCGGCGGCGCCGGCGTCGAGGTACAGCTGCCTGGCGCCGTCGAGCTCGGTGCGCGCTTCGACCAGCCGGCCCTGGATCCGCCGCAGCGATCCCAGGGCTTGCCGCGCGCGGGCGCGCTCCAACACGCTTTCGGCCGGGTGCTCGAGCGTCGCCCCGAGCGCCGCCTCGGCGGCGTCGAGCTCGAGCCTGAGCTCGAGCAGCCACTGCAGGGTGGTCATGCCGCGCACCCAGAGGTCGCGCCGGCCGGCTCCCTCCGCAAGGGCGATCGCCTCGCGGGTATAGGTCTCGGCCTGGCGCAGGTCACCTGGCCACCAGGCCGCGGTGGCCAGCCTGCGTAGCGCGTCGGTGCGCGCATCGATCTCATGCTCGGGCAGCAGCGCCAGCCCTTCTCCGGCCAGCCGCGTCGCCGCGGCGGGGTCGCCGTCGCGCGACATCGCGACCTCGGCGAGCGCCGTCAAGGCTTGGCCTTCGAGCGCTGCGTCGCCTGTCGCATGCGCCTCGACGCGCACCTGCTCCATCTCGGCGGCGACCGTGGCGAACTCGTTCAGGCCGCGGGCGGCGTCGGCGGCGAGGTAGCGACGGACAGGGCTCGGTTCAAGCTCCAGCGCCCGCCGGAAGAGCCGCCTGGCATTGGCGAACGAATCGCGGCGGTCCGCGAACACCCCGGCTTGCTCGAGCGCCGCGGCCGCCCGGGCGGCGAGCTCTGGCGGCACGGCGCCGTCGAGCTCGGCGACGAGGGCTGCGGCACGGTCGAGGTGGTGGGCGCGAACCTCGACCAGATCGTCCGCGACGCGTTCTTCGATCCACTCCGCGAAGCGCTCGTGGTTCTCGGCCCGCTCGGCCTTCGTCATACCCGCGTACGCGACATCCCGGATCAACACGTGCGAGAACTGGTACGCGTGGTCACCCGGGATCGCGGAGCGCTCGACCTCGCCGATGAAGTCACGATCGAGCAGCACCTCGAAGAGCGCGTCGGTCGCGAGCTCCGGCGCGAGCCGCTCGAGCGCGCCGCGCCAGAAGACGCGGCCGATCACGGCAGCGTGCTGGAGCAGCCGCTTCTGGTGCGGCGGCAGCAGGTCGATTCGCGCGCCGATCAGGGCCTGGACGCTGTCGGGGATCCCGTTCGGGACGCCGTCACCGTCCGCCTCGAGCAGCATGCGTGCCGTTTCCTCGAGGAACAGGGGGTTGCCTTCGGCCCGCTCGAGCATCAAGGCCCGTTGGGCGGCCGGCTCGTCGTTCGGCAGCAGTTCGTCGGCCAGGGCAGCGCTCTCGTGTTCGGACAGCGGAGCGAGCTCGATCGCCGAGGCTCGCGGGTTGCCGCCGCCCCACGAGGGGCGATCCTCGAGCAGCTCGAACCTCGTCGCGCACACGATCAGCGCCGGAACGTCGCGTAGCGAGCGTGCCAGATGCTCGATCACGTCCAGCATCCGCTCGTCCGCCCATTGCACGTCCTCGAACACGAGTACGAGCGGCTGCGTTTCGGCCAGCTGCTCGGCCCACCGGAGGGCGGCCCAACCCGTTTCGGTGCCGGCCGTGATGTCCTCGGCGGCGCCGAGCACTCCGAGCGCGACACCGAGGAGGTCGGCGACCGCCTCGCTCTCGCAGCAGACGCGAAGCTTCTCGAACGCTTCCGCGGCCGGGTCGCTATCGGTGATGCCTGCCGAGGCCTTCACCATCGACGCGATCGGCCAGAAGGCGACGCCTTCGCCGTACGGGAGCGCTCGCCCGGTCAGCACGGTCGCCCGCTCGACGCCTGCGGTGAATTCTCCGATCAGCCGCGACTTGCCGACACCCGGGTCTCCGAAGACGGTTACGAGCGTCGCGCGGCGGTCGCGCACGCTCCGGTCGTAGGAGTTGTGCAACAGCTCGAGCTCCTGCTCGCGGCCGACGAATCGTGCCCGTGGGCGGCGCTTGTGGCCGTCGAGAACGCCCACCGCGCGCCACGACCACACCTGTTCGCCGGGTCGGATCTCGACCGAGCCGACATCCTCGACCTCGACCGAGTCGATCGTCAGCCGGCGGGCGCCGGGGCCGAGGGTGATCGTCCCGGGATCGCCGGACTGCTGCAGGCGCGCCGCGACGTTGACGGCCTCGCCGGTGGCGAATGTCGAGGCGACATCCTCGACCACGAGCTCACCGGATTCGATCCCGATCCGTACGTCGAGGTCCAGGTCGCAGACGGCATCGAGCACGGCAAACGCTGCCCGGACGGCGCGCTCGGCATCGTCCTCGTGCGCCTGCGGGACACCGAACGCCGCCATCACGGCGTCGCCCGCGAACTTCTCGACGGTGCCCCCGTGCAGCTCGATCTGCTCGGCCACCTGCGCGAAATAGCGGCTGACGCGGCGGCGCACGACCTCCGGATCGTTGACGCCGAGCAACGACGTCGAATCGACGAGATCGACAAAGAGTACGGTCGCGAGCTTGCGTTCCATCGGTTCATTTTACGAGCGGAGGTGGGGCAGCCGTAGGATCCGGGCCATGATCGTCGAGCGAGTCGAGCATCCGAGCTGGACGTCGAACGCCTATCTCGTGGCCGACGAGGACGGCGGGCACGGCGTGCTGGTCGATTCGAATGGCATGGAAGGCCCGCTGCTCGAGCAGGTCGCCGCACGCGGTCTGGCGATCACCCACGTGCTGGTCACGCATCAGCACGGAGACCATGTTGTCGACGTCGCCGGTTTAGCCAGGCGCTTTCGTGTTCCGACCGTCGGCAGTCAGGAGACGGCCGACGCCGGCGTTCCGATCGACGAGATCATCGGCGACGGCGACGTCGTGCGCTCCGGGATGCTCGAGATCCAGGCGATCGCGACTCCGGGGCACTGCCCGGGTCACCTGGCGCTGCTCGTGGACGGCAGCGACTGCCTGACGGCCGACTGCCTCTTCAAGGGCACCGTCGGCGGCACCGGCGGCGGAGGCCCAACCGGCTACGCCGACCAGCACCACTCGATCATGCAGCGGCTGATGACGCTGCCGCCCGAAACCCGGATTCATCCTGGCCACACGCTGCCGACGACCATCGGCGAGGAGTGGGAGCAAAACCCCTTCATCCGCATCTGGAGAGGCCTCGACGCCGAGGGCACCGAAGCGTGCCGTGTGCGTGGTGAGCAGGCGACGCTGATCCTCTTCGGGCCGGACTACGACGGGACCCACAAGGCGTGGGTGCGGTACCCCGACGGCCGCGACGCGATCGTCGGCGGCAGCCAGATCGAACGCTCCTAGACGTTCGTCGCCAGTGCGGCGACGTCGGATTCCTCGTCGGCGCCTTCACGATCGAGGCCGAGAAACGCCTCGACGATCGTCGGGTCGAACTGCTTCCCCGACTCGGCGCGCAGATGGCGGCGCGCGACCTCGGGCGTGACCGCAGCGGCGTAGGGACGGTCGTTGGTCATCGCGTGGTAGCTGTCGGCGACGAAGATGATGCGGGCTTCGAGCGGGATGTCGTTGCCGGCGAGGCGGTCGGGATACCCGGCCCCGTCCCAGCGTTCGTGACAGTGGCGCACGATCGGCCGCACCCCGGCCAGCCGCTCGATCGGCTGGAGGATCCGCTCGCCGATCTGGGGATGCTGCTCGACGAGGCGGCGCTCCTCGTCCGTCAGGGCTGAGGGCTTCGTGAGGATCTGACTGGGGATCCCGATCTTGCCGATGTCGTGGAGGAGCGCCGCCAGCTCGAGGAGCTTCAGCCTGGCCGGGTCGAGCTCGAGCTCGCGGCCGATCGACAGGGCAAGGTCCTTGACCGCCCGCGCGTGTGACGAGGTGAGCGCGTCCGTCGCCTCGAGGGCGTTCGCGAGCGCCTCGACGGTCGAGACGAACGCCAGCTCGAGGCCGGCCGCTTCCTGGCTCATCTCCTGATAGAGCCGGGCGTTCTCGATCGCGACCGACGCGTGTCCGGCGAGCACCTCGAGCAGCCTGACGTCGTCCTGGTCGAACTGGTCGAGGCCGAGCTTCGAGACGACCACGACACCGGTGACCTCCTGCTCGTAGATGAGCGGGACAGCGACCACCGACTCGGCCACGTCGTCGCTTCCCGGGACCTGGACCGCGAATGCACAACGGTCGGTGTCGGGGATCAACAGGGAGCGAGCCTCGGCCGCGGCCGTGCCGGCGATGCCCTCGCCGACCTCGACGACGAGGGCCTCGAACGACTCCTGCGCGTAGGCGAGCTCGCCGTAACGGGCGATCGGCGCGAGGAGATTTCCCTTCGCGATGTAGACGCGGCAGCTGTGGTAGTCGATGAGTGTCCGGAGCTCCGAGACGATCGCCTCGCCGATCTCGTGCACGTCGTTCAGACGGTTCAACTTGCCGGTCAGGCTCTGCAGCATGCGCAGATGCGCGAGCGAACGCCGCCGTCGTTCGCGCTGCACGCCAACCTCGTCGTCGCGCCGCGTGGCGTCGTAGACGACGGCGCGGTCCTTGCCGCGGGCCTTGGCGATCATCATCGCGTCGTCCGCACGCGCGACGAGCTCGCGGGCGCTGCGGGCATGCTTCGGGGCCTCCGCGACACCGATCGAGACGGTAACGCGTCCCAGAGCTCCGATCCGCCGGCCGGCGACTGCGGTTCTGATTCGTTCCGCCAGCTCGAGCGCCTCGCCGCTGTCCGAGCGCGGCATGATCACGGTGAACTCCTCGCCGCCCACCCGGCAGACATGCGTGTCGGGGCCGGCGACCGAGACCAGCGTCTGCGCGACCATCGTCAGCACGTCGTCGCCGACGCCGTGCCCGTTGACGTCGTTGATGCGCTTGAAGTCGTCGATGTCCAGCATCACGAGCGTCAGGGGCTGCGCCTGCGCACGGCCGAGCTCCAAATTCGACCGCAGCTGCTCCTGGAAGGTTCCATGGTTGATCAGTCCAGTGAGCGAGTCGGTCCGCGCCTGGTGGATCAGCCGCTCTTTGAGCCGGGCGCCCGCGAGCGCGACCGCAGCTGCGTCGGCGAACCAGCCGACGAGCTGCAACTGGTTCTTGTCGAGCGAGACGTCCGCGGCGGGGAAGACGGTGAGCGTGAGGGACGTCGCCGACTCGGAGTCGCCCTCGGTTTGCGCGCTCCGCTCGACCCACCGTTCGCCGTCCAGCCGACCGCGCGCGAGCAGCGTGCGCGCTTCGGCCCCGCTGCGCTCGACGATCTGCATCCCGTCGACGGCGATCAGATCCGCGAGCGCGTTCGAGATTCGCTCGAGCGTCGCGTCGAGCGACTCGGCGGCCAGCAGCTCGTGGTACATCTCGGCGAGCCGGCCCGTACCCGCGTAGGCGGAGCCGAGCTCGAGCGCCTGGTCGATGCGCGCCATGCGTTCGCGCGCGAAGCTCTGCATCAGAAAGAGGAGCGGGAACAGCAGCAGGATGCCGGCCGGCCGGGCGACGACCGCGATCGCGAAGGCGAGCCCGACGGGGGCGAGGCAGAGGTCGATCAGGTACGCGTTCGAGAGGTAACCGAGGATCTCGCGGTAACCGATGCCGTGGACGAGTCGATCGCGGATGATCGCGCTGACCGCGTCGAACGCAAGCTGGGCGAGCAGCGCCGTCAGGTACAGGCGCACACTTGCCAGGCGCGGCGGGCCTTCCCCCGCGACCGCGAGCACCAGAGTCGGCCCGACGGCATGCCAGCAACCCGCGAGCAGGATCGACGCCCGTTCCGGGTGCTCGCGCCCGCTCAGGTAGTCGGGCAGCGCTCCGAGCACGTAACCGGTGGCGACCCAGAGCGGTACCTGGTCGAGCGGCAGCAGGAAGAGCATCGGGATCAGGACGAGACCCGTAGGCACGGCGGAACCGGCGCCCAACTCGACATCGACGCGCGACGCGTAGGCGTAGGCGAGTACGAGCAGCGCGACCGTGATTGCACTCGGTGTCCGAGCGCTGTCGACGACGACCGCGATCACGGTCGCCGTCAGGAGGAACGCGCAGGCGAGCGCGCCGGTGACGAGCCGGTCGCGAACCGTCATCCGTGCACGGCGGCGGGCGCGGGACGCGGTCATGTACCGCTCCGTCGTCTCGTCGATCTCGACGGCGCGATGGTGTTCGGCAGCCGGGTGCTGTCCGACCCAGCGGAAGCTTCTCCAACCGGTGAGGGGAGGCTCGCCGACCGTCATCGGGCCAGGTACGGCTACGAGCCCTTGTACGGGTCGACGTAGACGTCGTCGATCTGCCAGGCACCGGCGGCGCCCAGTGGCACGAACCGGAAGGACACCTGCGCCGCTCCGCCGCTCAGCAAGGGGAGTGCCGTCACGTTCGCGAGGATCAGCGTCGCCGGGCTCGGGGCCCAGTCCGTCGAGCCGGCGAGTGTCGCAATCGGCACCGCCCACCGGAGACCGAGTGCGTCGGTGTAGAGCACGTCGACCCGGAGCGCCGAGCCCGCCGCGCCGGTGTTGCGGGCGAAGAACCGCAGGGTCGGCGACAGCGTTCCGACACACGTTGCCGGCGAGGTCGCGGACGAACCCGCAGGCAGTGTCAGTGAGCGGCCATCAGTGGCGCTGCGTACGTCGAAGCTCTCGTTGCCGGCGGCTGCGGCGGCCACGCCGGCGAGTGTCCAGCCCGCTGCGCCGCTCTCGAAGCCGCCGTTTCCGACCAGGCTGTAGTTCGCCGAGTCCGACCAGGGCAAGAATGGTTGTGACAGCGCCGCGCCCGAGCACGGCGGCAGCACCGGGGAGAGCAGCCCGCCGAGTCCCGCCGTCGCGGTCGCGGCCGCTCCGCATGCGAAGAGGGTGGCCGCCGTCACGGCGAGCGCACAGCGCCGCCGCACAGGACCGAGCAAACCAAAGGTCAGCGACGCCATTACCTCCGCACATCCCTTCTCTGTCGAGGCCGCGATTCAGGGGGAAGCAGAGAGGAGCCTGTGCGGGATCGCGTGACTTCTCTTCCCCCTTTCGAGTGCCCCGACGAAGATCACCCGTTCGGGCACGAGCAGGCAGAGTTCGCCACATGGCGACGATGCGAGACGTCGACGAGTTCGCCCTCGCGATGCCCAAGGCGACCAAGGCAGTGTCCGAGGACGGACGGCCGACGTACCTCGTCCACGGCAAGATGTTCTGCTTCCACCGCAGTCCACGCCCGGACGCAGTTGATCAGACCGGCGCCCGGCTCGAGGACGTGTTCGTCCTCCGGGTCGAGGACCTGGAGGTCAAGGAGCTCCTGCTGGCCGATCCGCGTGGCGTCTTCTTCACGACCCCGCACTGGAACGGTTACGCCGCCGTCCTGGTCCGGATCCCGGACCTCGCACGGCTCGACCGCGGCGAGCTCGAGGAGCTCGTGATCGACGCGTGGTTGACGCGGGCGCAGAAACGCGTCGCGAAGGCGTGGCTCGCCGACCACGAGCAGGAAAGCGGCTAGCCGTCCTGGTCAGGCGAGTGCGTCGCCGAGCGACTCGACGAGGCCGAGCGGCCCCGTGAGCTGCGTGATCTCGAACACCCGTCGCACGGTCTCATCGCTCGGGCTGACCACCCGAAAGGCGATCTCGCGCTCCGCGAGCGCCCGCTGGGCGTTGACGAGCGCGTTCAGGGCGGACGAGTCGAGGAAGGCGGCGTTCGAGAGGTCGACGACCACGCGTCGCACCGAAGCCTCCAGGCCGCCCGCGTCGAGCGCCTGCCCGAGATCCGGTGCGGTCGCCATGTCGATCTCGCCGGTCACCGCGACGACCAGCGTTTCGCCGGCTTGCGAGGAGTGCAGTTCGAAGAGGGGTTCGGTCAGGATGTCGGTCGTCGGTTTGAACAACAGTTGCGGAGGCGCGAGGCTAGCAGACGATCCCGGCCTTCTCAGGGCGCCGCCGGAACGGCAGGCTGCCTGGCCTTCCGCGCCACGGCCAGCTGCAGCACGAGCGTGACCCGCGTGCCGTTCGCTGCGGGCTCGATCTCGGCCGAGCTCATCAGGTGTCGCATCAAGGTGATGCCACGGCCGCGCTCGTCGCTCCTGGACGGCTCCTGCCAGCTCCCCTGATCCTCGACCACCGCGCGAACGCTCGCTCCGTCCACCTCGACGCGCAAGGCGATCGTCCCTTCTCGGTCCCGGTAGGCATGCTCGATCGCGTTGTTGCAGGCTTCGCTCACCGCGAGCACGAGGTCAGCAGCTTCCGCAGCACTGCAATCGCGTCCCGCCAGCCACGCGCGGAGACGCCGGCGGAGCTCCGGCAACGCGGACGGCTCGGCCGGGATCTCGACCTCGAACGTCGTCTGTGCGCCGTCCATCGTCGTCAGCAACAGGGCGACGTCGTCGTCCGGTGCGCCGATCACCTCGCTGACGTTCCGGACGATCCGGTCCGACGAGGTATCGACGCCGTTCGCGATCACCCGTCCGAGCAGGTCGATCCCCTCGTCGATGTTCTGGCCGCGTCGCTCGATCAATCCGTCCGTGTACATCGCGAGGACCGAGCCCGCGGCCGGCAGGAGGCGCGCCTCGACGATGTCGCCCGGCTCGGCGACGCCGATCGGAGGGGCGCTGGCACGGTCGAGCCTCGTCACCTGGCCCGAGCGTCGGTCGACGACCAGTGGCGGTGGGTGCCCCGCGCACGAATACACGAGCTCGCCGGTGTATGGATCGAGGCTGACGCAAGTCAGCGTGATCATCTCTTCCTCACCTGCGTGTCGCAGCATCCGGCGGATGATCTCGGCCGGGGATACGTGGTCGTGTGCGTAGACGTGGAAGACGTTCCGCTGCCGCCCCATCACGGTCGCCGCGCCGATGCCTTTTCCGCTCACGTCGCCGACGCACAGTTGGATGATCCCGTCGGCTCGCCGAACGGCGTCGTACCAGTCGCCGCCGACCTCCACGGCGTCCCCACCGGCGAGGTAGTGGCCGGCGAGCTGCACGCCCTCGGCGGCCGGCAGGCGGTCGGGGAGCAGGCTGCGCTGGAGCCGTGACGCCAGTTCGTGCTCGTGGGCGAAGAGGCGGGCGCGCTCGAGCGCATGCGCCGCTTGGTCAGCGAACGAGCCCAACAGGTCCCACTCGCTTGCTGCTAGCCGCTCGTCGCGCGGTCAGCAGCGAGATCGTGCCGGCCGTCTCTCCATCCTGGACCGGGGATCGGGAGGCTGTGGATCGCGTTCAGCCGTCTGGTGCTGAAGACGTGGGCTTCCTTCAGGTCCGGTTCGCGTTCGATCAGCACGGTGCTCGGCCCCGCCTGCCCGAGCGGCGCGATCTTCTCCAGGGTCGACGTGCTCTGGATCAGCCGTCGCGCCTGGCGCAGCGCCGATTCCGCTCTGATCTGGATGCCGTCCGGGCGCTGGAAGGCGACCACGGCCGCAGCGTCCGTAAACGCTGCCGCCAGCGAGAGGACGAGCGCCTCCGCGACTTCGGCCGGCGTTGCGGCCGAGCCGAGCGCCCGCGTCAGCCCGCTCCACGCCCGGGCGCGCTGGTTCTGGACCGCCGCCTCGCGACGAGTCCGCCTGACGACGAACATCAGGGTCAGCAGGATCAGCAGCACCCCGGCGGCCATCGAGGCGAGTTCGAGGATGAGCGACTTGCGTGCTGCTGCGAAGACGGTCGACCGTGGGCGGTCGATCAGCGTCACCCAGCCGGGCAGCGAGGACGTTGCGAATGCGACGACCTCGTTGCCTTCCCGGTCGATGCCGGTCGTATCCGGCAGCACGCCGCTGCCGGTCCCTGCCCGTCTGATCCGCGTGAGCAGAGCCTGATTGGGGACCGGGCGCAGGCCCGAGAGCAGCAGGTGGCCGTTCCGGTCGATGATCTGGAGGTCGCCGTAGCCGAGGTCGATCGCCTGCTTGCTCTCGGCGACCGTCTTCAGAAGGATGCTGCCGACCAGCACGCCCGTGATCCCTCCCCGACGGCCGTGAGTCGGGACTGCGATCACGACGATCGGCTGATTGAGCCGCTTGCCGATCAGCCCGGCGCTGACGTACGGCCGGCCGGTCGCCAGGACGCGCCGGAAGTACAGGCGCTCGGACAGGTTGGTGGCAGCGCCTGGATTGCTGCTCGCGCGCACGACGCCCTTGCGGTCGATCCAACCGACGCCGCCCGAGAACTCGGGTGTGGTGCGTGGGTTGACGCGTGAGAAGTAGTCCCGCATCGGCGCCGCCTGGTGATTCACGACCGATGGCGCCTTTGCCATCGCGTTCAGCGTGCCGATCTGGCCGGCGAACGAGGTGTCGACGATCGCGCTGACGGCGGCGACCCGTGCCTGAAGATCGTTCAGCGCGCGTGTGCGGGCGTCCTCGTACTGGCGCCACGCGAGCGCGATCGAGATCGCGGCCAGGAGCAGCACCGCGACGGCCGCACCTGCGATCATCCGGCGCCGGAACGACGTCAGCCCTTGGTAGAGGAGGACGTCGATCGAGTCCGCCCGCGGTCCCTGGTCGGAGCGACTGAAGACCCGTCTCACACGGTGCCCCAGACCGTCATGGCTGCGCACCCTACCGGGCGCCGCGCAGTAGGGTTCCGCGGGTGACGCGCGAGAGCCGGAAGGGCGCGAACGAGGCCTGGTTTCGCGAGGTCAACGAGCGGCTCGAGGATCGTGCTGCCGGTCAGGAGCGGCGCGCCGAGGCGTTCGAGGTCGTCTGCGAGTGCGCCCGCGAGGAGTGCACCGAGCGAATCACGGTCGCGTTCGCCGTTTATGAGCGGGTCCGGAGCAGTCCAACGGCCTTCATCGTCGTCCCGGGTCACCTGGATCCGTCGTGCGAGCGGCTCGAGGCGTCGACGGACGCCTACGACGTGGTCGAGAAATTCGGCGAGGCGGGCGAGGTTGCGCGGATTGAGAATCCGCGCAATGGTGCATGACAGCCTGATGGGCCGAAAGACTGAACCGGGATGACGGCCGACCTCCAGGAGATCGGAGCGGTCGCACGCGAGCTGGGCGTGACGCCCAGCACACTGCGGACCTGGGAGCGCCGGTATCGACTCGTCGTGCCTCACCGCGGCGACCACGGGCAGCGCTTGTACGACTCCGACCAGATCGTGACCCTGCGGCGCGTCCTTGCGCAGCTCCGGCGCGGCGCCCGCGCGCGTGCCGCTCACGACCTCGCCGTGATTCCGAAAGCGACGCGCGTCGCCCGCGTCCGCTTCGAGCCGACTCCAGGAGCGCCCGCGCTCGCGCGGCGGGCGATCGACGACCTGCTCGGTGCCGACGGTGGTACGCGCTTCGGCTTCTACCTGCGACTCGTGGCGAGCGAGCTCGTCAAGAACGCCGTGCTCTACGGCTCAGACCGTGAGGAGATCCGGATGGAGGCCAAGCTCTTTCCGGACTGGGCCGAGCTCCGCGTGCAGAACGGCGGCAAACGGTTGAGCATGCGCAAGCTGCGCACCCGCCGGCGCGAAGGCGGCCGCGGTCTCGAGATCGTCGATGCGCTAGCGGACGCCTGGTTGATCGACACGGGGCCGCTCGGCACGAAGATCACGGTTCGGCTGCCCGTCGAACAGGCTGCGTAGCACCGCCACCTCAGACGATCGTCGTCGCCGTGATCCCGGGATCCGGCTCCGGGAGCTTCGGGTCCATCTGCTCGAGCGTGCTGACGAGGATCTCGGCCACTGCGAGGTTGCGTGACCAGTTGTGGTCGGCCGGGACGACATACCACGGGGCGTAGTCGGTCGACGTCATGTGCAGCGCGTCCTCGTATGCCTGAGCGAACTCGTCCCAGCGCGCGCGATCGTCGAGGTCGCCGGCACGAAACTTCCACCGCTTCTCCGGGTCGTCGAGGCGGTCCTGGAGTCGGACGCGCTGCTCGTCGCGTGACAGGTGCAAGAACACCTTGACCACCGCGGTTCCCTCGTCCGTCAGCAGCTTCTCGAAGGAACGGATGTGCTCGTAGCGCCGGTGCCAGACGCTCTTGTCCGCCAGCTTGCGCACGCGGACCGCGATCACGTCCTCGTAGTGCGATCGATTGAAGATCACGATCTCGCCGCGGGCGGGGCAGGCGCTGTGGATGCGCCAGAGGTAGTCGTGCGCCAGCTCGGTGACCGTCGGCACCTTGAACGACTGGACGCGGCAGCCCTGCGGGTTGACGCCGGTGAACACCGTCCGGATCGTCCCGTCCTTGCCCGACGCATCGGTGCCCTGCAGGACGAGGAGCACTGATCGGGTGGACTCGGCGTAGAGCCGGTTGTGAAGCTCGCCAAGCCGTTCCACGAGGTGGGCGATGCGCTCGATCCCTTCCTTCTTGTCCGCGGCCCCGACGCGTGCGCCCGGATCGCGGTGGTCGAGTTGCGGCGCCGAGCCGGGCTTGACGCGCAATTGCTCGAGCAGATCGCGAACGGAGGACATCGCTCAGCTCGACCGGCGACGGCGTGATGCGTTCGCGACAGCCGGTGGAGTCCAGCCGGCGTCTGCCCGCGTGAACGTCGTCCCTGGCGGGACGATCTCGTCGATGCGGTCGAGGAGAGCGGAGTCGAGCTGGACCTCGGTGGCGCCGAGCTGGCTCTCGAGCTGCTCCAGGGTGCGCGGGCCGATGATCGGAGCGGTCACGGCGGGATGCTGGAGCACGAACGCGAGCGCAAGGTGGATCAAGGAGATGTCGGCGACTCTCGGCGAGCTCGGCGAAGGCCTCGGCGGCATCTAGCTTCCGCTGGTTCTCGGGCAGCGACAGGTCGTAGCGCTGCGGGATCCGCCCGGACCGCGTGCTCTCCGGCTGCGCCTGGCCCTTGCGCCAGCGGCCGCTCAGCCAGCCGCCCGCGAGCGGGCTCCATGGAATCACAGCCATGCCGTGTCGCTCGCACAGCGGCAGCACCTCGGACTCGACGCCGCGAACGAGTAGCGAGTACGGCGGCTGCTCGCAGACGAACCGTGCATAACTCTGCCGTTCGGCGACCCATTGCGCCGTCACGATCTCGCTCGCCGGGTAGGTGGACGAGCCGATGTAGCGGACCTTGCCGGCCCGAACGAGATCCGTGAGCGCGCCGAGTGTCTCGTCGTGGTCGGTGTCGTCGTCGAATCGATGGACCTGGTAGAGGTCGATCCAGTCGGTGCCAAGACGGCGAAGGCTGGCCTCGCACTCCTGGATGATCCAGCGGCGCGAGTTGCCGCGCTCGTTCGGGCCGTCGCCCATCGCTCCGTGCACCTTGGTCGCGAGCACGATCTGGTCGCGGCGGCCCTTGAGCGCCTTGCCGACGATCTCCTCCGATTCGCCGCGCGAGTAGACGTCGGCCGTGTCGATGAAGTTGATGCCGGCGTCGAGTGCTCGGTGAATGATCCTGACGGATTCGTCGTGATCGGGGTTTCCCCACGCTCCGAACATCATCGCGCCGAGGCACAGCGGGCTGACCTTGACGCCGGTGCGGCCGAGCGGGCGATACTCCATCGCCTCGACCCTAACGATCGCCGCCTAGGTGCAGTCGTCGGAGGCGCGCCGCGCGCGCTTCGCATCGAGCATGCGGGCGTCGGCGAGCCGCTGCGTCGATTCGAGCTCGCCGGCTCGGTCACATGCGTGGCCGATTGCGATGCAGATGCCGAGGCCGTTGGACAACCGCGTTGCGGCGATCGTCGCCTCGATCCGCTCGACGATCGTGCCGGCCAGCGTTTCGTCGGCATCGGTGAGCAGCAGACCGAACTCGTCCCCGCCGAGCCGCGCGACAACGTCGCCCTCGCGGACGCAGGAGCCGAGTGCCGTCGCGATCGCGCAGAGCAATTCGTCGCCGACCTGGTGGCCGTAGGTGTCGTTGATCGTCTTCAGTCCGCTGCCGTCGATCATCACGACGGCGGTCGGGGTCTCGTCACAGGGTGTTGCCGATGCGATCGCCTCGTCCCACGCGAGCCGGTTCGACAGGCCCGTGAGGCGATCCTGGCGCGCGTCGGACTGAGCGCGATCGAGGTCGGCCCGCATGCGGTCGCGCATCGCAGCCGCAGCCAGCAGCGGCTCTGCAGCTTCGACGAGCTGTGCGCCGAGCGATTGGCAGAGCAGCGTGAACCCGCGCGGGGCGCTCGCCGTCGTGTGCAGCAGGAGCAGGAAGCCGGGAGTCGGCAGTTTCAGCTCGAGTAGGTAGTACGCGACCACGCCGTTCGCGGCCGAGAACGGCTTCGGCAGATCGTCGATGCTGTTGCGCTGAACGCACTTCGGGAACTCGCCGCGCTCGGCGAGCTCGGAAACGGCGGTGAGCAGCTCGCTGCGGTCGAGCACGTCGCCGCCACGGAGGTCGCATGTCGCAATCATCTGCCGTTCGGCCAGGTACGCGACGCCGACCTCACACGAAAGCGCGCGGGTTGCATGCTCGGCGAGCCGCTGGAGCGCGTCGGCGAGAGTCTCGGGCGGGGCCTGCAAGAACGCCTGCAGCGCCGTCAGGACCTCGAGCTCGTCGGCCAGCCGTTTCGCAGGCGCGACCTCCACGAGTCCGTCGGCGACGAAGCGGGCGAGTTCCGTGAGCTCATCGTTCGGGCCGGCGACCTCTGCGCCGCCGAACACGACCACGACGTCATGGTTGATGCGCACGACGACCGCCGTCCGTGCGTAGTAGGGGCCAAAGACATGCGTCGGCTCCGGCGACTCGGACCGCGTCACGGTTTCGCCCGATGTCCGCCCGAGCAGCTCCTCCTCGGGGATCTCGACGATCCCCGCCCAGCCCGCACCGCGGCCCGCGCCGCCGAGATGGGCGAACCGGTCGCCGCCGACGCGCCGCAGCACGAACAGATCGTCGGCGCCTGCGGCGGCGACGATCTCGGCCGGAGAGGTTCCCGCCCACGGCGCCGGAACGGATTCGGCGATCGTCACCCAAGGCGTATCGGCGGCGGCGCGGATTCACTTGAACGGACGCGCGCCGGGTCCGTTTAGGCTCCGGGGGACGGCGGCAGGGACGGCCTGACGCGGATCCAAGCCAGACGTGCGCCTTCCCTCGCCCCTGAGACACGCGGACTTCCGCTGGTTCTTCTCCGGCCAGCTCGTCTCGCTCTTCGGCAGCGCGATGGTGCCGGTCGCCCTGGCGTTCGCAGTGCTCGACGCGTCCGGCAGCACCAGCGACCTCGGCGTCGTGCTGGCCTCGCGCATGATCCCGCTGCTCGCGTTCCTGCTGATCGGCGGGGCGGTCGCCGACCGGTTCTCACGCAGGACGGTGCTGGTGGCCGCAAACCTCGGCGCCGGGCTCACCCAGGGGGCCGTCGCGGCCGTCTTGCTGACCGGGCACTACAGCCTCGGTGCCGTTGCCGGCCTGGAGTTCCTGAACGGCGTGCTGGCGGCGTTCTCGACGCCCGCCCTGCGAGGCGTCGTTCCTCAGTTGGTTGCGCCCGACCAGCTCCGGCAGGCCAACTCGCTGCTCGGCTCCGCACGAAACGGGACCAGGATCCTCGGGCCGAGCGTCTCGGGCGTGCTGGTCGTTACGGCGGGCAGCGGTGCCGCGGTTGCGATCGACGCGGTCACATTCCTCGTGGCCGCCGGTTGCTTCACGCGCCTACAGCTCGCGACGGCGTTGCCGGTCCGCCGCGAGGCCGCGCTGTTCAAGGACATCCGCGCCGGCTGGCGCGCATTTCGCAGCATCCGCTGGGTCTGGATCGTCACGATTTCGTCGTGCCTGATGAACCTGGTGCAGACAGGTAGCTGGCAGATTCTCGGCCCCGAGCTGACCAAGCAGACGAGCAGCGAGGCAACCTGGGGATTCGTGCTCAGCATCCGCGGGGTCGGTCTGCTCGTGATGAGTGCGCTCATGTACCGCGTCGTCGTCCGGCACCTGCTTCGAGTCGGTCAGTTCGGCGGCGCACTCGGCGCGCTGCCGCTGCTCGTCCTCGGTGTCCAACTGGGTGTGCCGTGGCTGATCGTGAGCGCCTTCGTCGCCGGGCTCGGCACCTCGCTGTCCGCGATCAGTTGGGAGACCTCACTCCAGGAACACGTTCCTGGGCCCGTCCTGTCGCGCGTCGCGTCCTACGACGATCTGCTCTCGTATATCGCGATCCCGATCGGACAGCTCGCCGTGGGGCCACTCGCCGCGGCCTACGGCGGCTTTCGGATCGCGACGATTGCAGCGCTCAGCTACACCGTGGTGGCGTTGCTTCCCCTCACGTCGCGCTCGGTCCGTCAGCTACCTCACGGCCGGCCTGGCTGAGCGCGCTCTACGCGGCGCGGTCGAGTTCGCTGTCGGTCCTGAGAGCCTCGTCGACCAACTCGTCGATCTCGCTCTCTGAACGGCCGGCCCGTTGTGCCGACTCGACCAGCAACAGCAAATGCTGCTGCGCCTGTTCGTCTGCCTGCCCTGACATGGGCACTCCCTCTTTGGTTGCGTTCATCAACACAGTACGGACCCGGTCGTGTCGATGCGGTAAGGGTTTTGTGACGAGGCGTGGTTCTCGCAGCGTTGAGCCAAAAATGGCCCCGAGGACGTGATCCCTCGTGTGGGGGAGGGCCAGCCGACCCGCGTTGTCGATCCAACCGCTGTGGACGAGTGCTGCGGTAGCGCTTCGTCGGCGTCGGTCGACCCGGTCGGCTACGACGACGTCGCTCGGCGATACAAGACGCTCGTCGAGCAGTTGCCGCTCGTCGTCTACGTCGACGCGCTCGACGAGGCAAGCTCGAACATCTTCACGAGCCCGCAGGTCGAATCTCTGCTCGGGTACACACCCGCCGAATGGCTGGCCGAGGGCGACCTCTTCGTCCGCATGCTCCATCCGGACGATCGCGAGCGTGTGCTGGCTGCGCACGCGCAGACGCACCGGACACACGACCCACTGAGCCTCGAGTACAGGCTGATCAACCGAGAAGGGCGCGTCGTCTGGGTCCGGGACGAGGGTGTGATCGTCGTCGACGACGACGGCCGGCCGCTCTACCTACAGGGGTACCTGCTCGACATCACAGCGGAGCGCGAGGCGCAGGCGCAGTTGCGGCAGCTGGCGCTCTACGACGCATTGACCGGTCTCGCCAATCGCGCGTTCTTCCACGAGCAGTTCCAGCACATCGTCTCGATCAGGAAGGAGCCGACGCAGCAGACCGCACTGCTCTTCGTCGACTTCAACGACTTCAAGAACGTCAACGACCGCTGGGGGCACGACGTCGGCGACCTCGTCCTTGCGACGCTCGGTGAGCGGCTGCAAGGCACGTTGCGCGCAGGCGACTGCGCCGCGCGCGTCGGCGGAGACGAGTTCGCGATCGTCATTCCCTCGATCTCCGAGCCGGCCGAAGTCGTACAGGTGGTCGAGCGTCTGCTCGAGGTGATCCGCGCTCCGATCGAGCTCGATCGCCGGCAGTTCTCGATCACGGCGAGCATCGGCATTTCCGTCGGCAGCGAGACGGCGGTGATGCTGCAGGAGGCAGACGCCGCGATGTACCGGGCGAAGCGCCAGCAGGATGTCGGCTACGCGTTCTTCGAGCCCGATCTGGATGTCGCCGCGGTCCAGCGTTCGCGGCGAGTGATCGAGCTCCGCGAGGCGGTCGAGTCCGGTCAGTTCACGCTCGACTACCAACCGGTGATCAACCTCGAGGCGTACGAGATCGACGGCTACGAGGCGCTGCTCCGCTGGCGTCATCCGACCGAGGGAGTGATCGCGCCGCTCGAGTTCATCCCCCTCGCCGAGGAGTCTGGACTGATCGTCCCGCTCGGCAAGTGGGTGCTCGCGGAGGCCTGCCGCTATGGGGCGATGTTGCAGAGAGACATTGGGCGCGAGATCGGGATGGCGGTCAACGTCTCCGCGCGGCAGCTTCAGCATCCGGACTTCGTCAGCCACGTCGAGGAAGCGCTGAGCGACGCCGGCTTCCCACCGCACTGCCTCACCCTCGAGCTGACCGAGAGCGTCCTGCTCGCGTCGGGTCAGCACACGGAGCAACGGCTCGCCGCACTCAAGGCGAGCGGCATCTCGCTGGCGCTCGACGACTTCGGGACCGGCTACGCCTCGCTCTCGTACCTGCAGCGATTCCCCGTCGACATCGTGAAGATCGACCGGAGCTTCACGGGCACGATCGACTCGGGAACCGCCGATCTCGTCCTGTTGAAGGGGATCGTCGACCTCGGCAACGCTCTCGGTCTCAACCTGGTCGCCGAGGGGATCGAGACGACGGCCCAGCACGAGATCGTGCGTGGCCTCGGTTGTCACAGCGCGCAGGGCTTCTACTTCGGACACCCCGCCGCCGAGGCGCTGCGCCAGCTGGCCGATCGCCCCGTGGTCGCAGTCAGCACGGCGATCTAGTCGGCCAAGATCGTTCTCGAGGACGACGGCGAATCGTCCTCGTCCCCGATTCGTCGACCAGGGCGCTGACCTACGTTCAGCAGGGATGGGTGACAAGCAGAGCAGGCGTTCGGCCGCGGTCCTCGCCGTCTGGTGCCTCGCGTTCGCGTTGCCGCTGGTCGGGCTCGTCTCTCTGCTCCTGCGCAAGCAGCTCGATCCGCATTTCGAGAACTACCGCGCCCACTTCATCGTGTTCGGGATCGTCGGCGGGTTCGCGTTCGTCCTCGGTTACACGGCAGGTGAGGCCGCCAAGCGGCGCGGCGACGCACGGGTGCTGCTGCTGTCGCTGGCCTTCATGGCGACCGGCGGCTTCCTCGGGCTCCATGCGCTCGGAACGGCCGGCGTGCTCTTCACGAACGAGCACGCAGGCTTCCAGGTCGCGATTCCGGTCGGGCTGCTGGTGAGCGCGATCTTCGCCGTCGCTTCTGCCTTCGTCGACGTTCGTCCATGGTTCGGACCGTCCCTGATCCAGTACCGCACCGCTCTGCACGCCGCGGTTCTGCTGGCGATGGGCAGCTGGTTCATCTGGACGATCCTGGATCTGCCGCCGTTACGAGATCCGAGCAGCGAGGCTGCGACCGGAACGTTCCTCACCTCGCTGGCGGTCGTCGGCACTGCCATGTACGCCCTCAGCGCACTGCGCTACTGGGGGATCTTCCGGCACGATCGCAAGCTGCTGCCGGCGGCGGTGATCGCGTGCTTCCTGCTGCTGGCCGAGGCGATGATCGGGGTCGCGGTCACCGGAGAGCGGAAGTGGCACGCGAGCTGGTGGGAATGGCACGGTCTGATCGTCACCGCGTTTCTGACCATCGGCCTTGCCGCCCGACGCGAATGGAGCGAGGAGCGCTTCCGCGATCTCTATCTGTCGACGACCCGCGAGCGCCGCCAGGACATCAGCGTGCTCTTCGCGGATCTCGTCGGGTTCACCGCGTTCACCGAACGCTCGACTCCGAGCGAGGTTGCAGAGGTGCTCGGCGCATACTGGGGAATCGCTGCGCCGTTGATCACGCACGAGTACGGCGGCGAGGTGGAGAAGTTCATCGGCGACGGCGTGATGGCGTCCTTCAACAACCGCGGCGACCAGCCGGACCATGCGCTGCGCGCCGCCCGCGCCGCGCTGGCCCTGCAGGATCGCCTCGGCGTCCTGGCCGATCAGCACCCTGGTTGGCCGCGCATGCGCGTCGGCGTGAACAGTGGCGAAGCGCTCGTGCGCGAGGTCGGTGGACGCGGACATGTCGCATACCCCGCAGTTGGCGACGCCGTGAACACGGGTTCGAGGCTGGAGAGCCTTGCGCCTCCGGGTGGCGTTTTGATCGGCGAGGAGACCTACGAGCAACTGCCCGACGGAACGATCGTCGAAGCCGGGCGCGAGTTGACGGTCAAGGGCAAGGACGACGCGGTCACCGCGTACGTCCTGCTCGGCCTGCCGTAGCAACCGGTGTCGTCGGGAAACCGACCGGCCGCTCGCCGCGTACTTGCTGCGTCAGTCGATTTCAACAGGGGGAACAGGTATGTCACGCACACGCGTCACGACAGCGGCGTTGCTCGCCGTTGCGGTTGTCACTGCCATTGTCGCGGCGGCGGCCCAGGGCCGCCAGGCCGCCGACATCTACTCACTGCACGCACTCGTCTCCGACAGCAGCGCGACGCCGGCTGCCGCCAATGATGCGTCGCTCGTCAACGGTTGGGGCCTGAGTGCCGGGCCGACGACGCCCTGGTGGGCGGCGAACAACGGGTCGAACACCTCGACGCTCTACAGCGGCGCGGGGGTGAAGGCTGCGCTCACGGTCTCCGTCCCCGGCGCACCTACGGGAACGGTGTTCAACGGCAACGCTGCTGACTTCGCCGTCAGCCAGAACGGCAAGAGCGGTGCGGCGCGCTTCCTCTTCGCAACCGAAGGCGGAGCGATTCTCGGCTGGACGCCGGCAGTGAATGGCACCGTTGCAGTCGTCGGGGCCGATCGGTCGAGTGTCGGCGCTGTCTACAAGGGGCTCGCGACAGCCAGCGACCGGCTCTACGCGACCGACTTTCACAACGGGCGGGTCGATGTCTTCGACGCGTCGTTCCAGTTGGTCACGACACCTGGTGGCTTCAAGGACCCGAAGGTCGCCAAGGGTTTCGCACCGTTCGGGATCCAGGCGATCGGCGGCAACATCTTCGTGACGTATGCCAAGCAGGACTCGGCGAAGAAGGATGACGTCCCGGTCCCGGGGCAGGCCTACGTCGACGAGTTCACACCCGACGGCCAGCTCGTCGCGAGCGTCGTCAACAGTGGCAAGAAGAACGCGCCGTTGAACGCTCCGTGGGGCCTCGCGATGGCGCCCGCCGATTTCAGCGTGTTCGGCGGTGACCTGCTCGTCGGCAACTTCGGCAACGGCCGGATCAGCGCCTACACGCAGCGCGGCAACAAGTGGGTCTACAAGGGCCAGCTGCGGCACGCCGACGGCACGCCGATTGCGATCGACGGTCTCTGGGCGATCGCGTTCGGCAACGGCTCGGCAGCCGGGCCGGTCAACGCCCTGTACTTCCTGTCCGGTCCGTCGGGCGAGAAGCACGGGCTCTACGGCTCGATCACTGCCGGCTGACGAATCGGTGGTCGCGGCTGCGCGAGGAGCGCAGCCGCGACCACCGTCGTTCACCCGTCTCGAGAGCCAAGCGATCCGAAAGCTAGGCTCTCGCTGATGCCGCGCAGACGCCGCCGCGAAGGTGAGCCGCTGATGCCCGAGGAGTATGCGGCGCAGCTGCCGCCCGCCCTGAAGGAGATCGGCGTACCCGCCTACATCATCGATGAGACAGGGCGGATTCGCTGGCTGAACGACGCGGCCAAGCAGCTGGCAGGAGATGCGGTCGGCCGGTTGTTCACATCGTTGGTCGCACCGGATGCGGTGAGCCGCGCGCGTGCGACGTTCGAGCAGAACATCCGCGAGCGGCGGATCGGCGACTACTCGGTCGACGTTCTGGTTGCAGGCGAGACGAAACGCGTCGAGATCAGCTCGGTGCCGATCGGCGATCAACACCACGCGATCGGGATGTTCGGTCTCCTGCGACCCGTGTCGGGCGAGCGGCCGGCGCCGAAGGTCGACGATCGACTGACGCCGAGACAGCAGCAGATCCTCGGGCGGCTCTCCGAGGGTGCCTCGACAGCTGAGATCGCCGAGGAGCTCGTGCTCAGCCGCGAGACTGTGCGAAACCACGTGCGGCACATCTTGCAGCGACTCGGTGTGAGGTCACGGCTGGCCGCGATCGCTCTCGCGCGCAACGACGGCCTGGTCTGAGCGACGCGTCAGGTCAGCGCAGCAGCGCGACGATGCCGCGCGCGATCAACAGCACGCCGGCGGCGTACAGGACGATCACCCCCAGTTTCCTCGAGTGGGCTTTCAGCCAGTCGTTGAACTCGGCGGTCAGGCGCGCCGTTTTCTCCGGTGCGAATGCATAGCCGACTAGCGGCACCTCGATGAACGCGAACATCACGATGTAGAACGAGAACACGATCAGGAGGTCGACGGCTGCCGGGTGGCCGAGCTGGGCGATGTCCTTGAGCGCCACGAACGGGAAGATCCCGGGGGCGATGTTCAGGACGACGCCCGCGACGAAGGCGAGCAGCGCACCGCGCCGGAGCAGGCGGGTCGCCAGCGAAGGCTTGTTGCTGGACTCGTGCTGCTCGTGCGGCGGCCGTCGCGCAACCAGAGTCGCTGCGATGAGCGCAGCGACTCCACCGCCGAGATAGAGGATCGGATTGGCGGGCGGCCGCGAGCCGCGCACCGCGTCCGTGTCCTCGAGGAGCGTGACGATCGCCATTCCGACGACCACGCAGGTCAGCAAGCCTCCGGCCAGGAAGCACGCGAGGAGGCGCGCGGGCTGCTCGCTCTGCAGCGCCACCAGGACGACTGCGAGCAGGATCGGCCATACCGCCGAGGCGAGCGCGAGTAGGAACAGTTCGAGTGGCACGGTCACAACGGAGTGTGTCAGGCGCCCGAGCGGCCGACCACCTTGGGAGGGTGAGGAGCGCCCACCACCCGGCCGGCGCGCTAGAGTCGCGCCATGGCGACATCGAGCAGGCCGATGGCTCCGCCGGAGAGCGCGGAGGTCGCAGAGCTCGCGAGTTTCTGGTGGCTGAAGCTGATCACCGGCGGCTGCTGGTTGCTGCTCTCGGTGATCGTGTTCCGGTTCGACTACACGACCGTGTCGTCGATCTCGATCCTGTTCGGGATCGTCATGCTCGCCGCGGCCGCGACCGAGCTGGTCGGGATCTTCACGTCACACGGCTGGTGGAGGCTTGCCCACGGGGTGCTCGCGCTCGCGTTCGTCGTGATCGGAATCGTGGCGTTCGTGCATCCCGGGAACACGTTCGCGGCGCTCGCCGGTGTGATGAGCTTCTACTTCATCTTTGCCGGCGCGTTGCGGATCGCGCTTGCGGTCGCGCTGCGGGATCCCGGCGGCTTCCACTGGCTCCTGCTCGCCGTCGGCGTCGCCGAGTTGCTGCTCGGTTTCTGGGCGGCCGGCTACTTCGGCCGCAGCGCGCTGCTCCTCGTCATCTGGGTCGGGGCGCTCGCGCTCGCGCGCGGGATCGGGGACATCATCGACGCGTTCGCGCTGCACAGACTGCGTAGCGTCTAGACCGCACCGATCGACAGACCGTGCCGTTTGACCCGTTTGGGTCAGGCCGCGCCGGTCGTTCATGAGCACGATGCCCCCTTGCTGTCGCGGCGAGTGCGTGGGCTTCCTCCCTCGATGAGCCCGCGCCTCGTCTGCCTGCGGGCGGCGCGCCCGCAGGCCGCCGCCCGCAGGCCGCGACAGCGCTCTCGACCTACGACTCGAGGCTCTGCTGATCGAATCTGTGACCCACGATGGGCGCCGAGCTCGGTTCCACCGCAGACCATTCGGACCATGCGACCTCACCCGCGTGGAGGATGTAGGCCCGACCGTCGAGGTGGTAGCGGATCGCACCGAGTCGCCGCGCGGCCACCCAGGCCTCGACGTCGCGCAGGAGTCGGGCAAGGTCCTCCGGCCGGCGAAACTCGGCCTGAACGAACCAGGCGTCCGCGGATTTCGCCGACCACGCGGTTCGGGATCTCGCGAGCTGCCACTGCAGACGCGTGACGTGCTCGATCGAGGGGAGCTCGAAGCGAATCACGTTCTCGAGCCGGGACTCGTCGTCCATGCGGCCCAGCATTCCCGCGAACGGCGTCGCCCGCATGAGCCGTCTGGGTCAATTCGACCGGCCCTCTGAAGGCCGCCCTTCTAGCTCGTCGTCGGCTCGGACGGCGTCGCGTACTGGACGGTCGTGCCGGCGACGAAATCGTGGAGGCCGCGGCGGCGAGCATCGAACAGAATCGGAACGAGGCCGAGGAAGAACGGGATGATCGCGACGATCAAAGCGGCGAAGCGGACGGCAGCACGGCCGACGCCCGGTGCATTGCCGCCGGGGCCGGCCACCCGTAGCCCGACGAGGCGCATCCCCGGCGTCTGCCCGATCAGAGCCCAGAACGAGACGAAGTAGACCGCGAAAGCCGCCGTCCAACCCAGGCCGGCGAGTGTGTACGCGAGCCAGTCGGGACGCAGCGGGCCGGTGATCGAAAGCACGATCGCGACCAGGCCCGCGCCGATCAGGAAGAGCAGTTGCCCGAGGACGAGGTCGACGGCGAAGGCCGTGCTGCGGCTTGCGGCACCGGCCTCGTTGCCGGCGGCGGCACGGCCGGAGCGGCCGTCGAGGGCGACCAGACGGTTGTGTGCGGTCGCCGCCACTTCTTCCGCGAAGCTCCGGCTCTGACGGGTGAGAGCGGTGCGCACCTGAGGGCTCCCGAGCGCTCGTTCGAGGGCGAGACCGAAGGCGGGACTCTCGATCACGCGCTGGATCGCTTCCTCCATCGCCTGCTCGTCGAGGCTGCTCGCGATGCGTTCGGCGAGGTGATGCTCGACGGCGCTGCGCACGACGGCTTCCGGGAGTGGGCCCGCCAGGGTCTCGTCGATGATCGCCCGCACCTCCGGGCCTGACAGTGCGGATCGGGTCGCACTGAGAGCGCGCTCGGTCGCTTCGCGGCGAGCGACGGCTCCTGTGCGTTGAAGCGCGCCGGTGCGTCGGCGGAGAAACGATCCGATCAGCGGCGCTCGCGCCACGACCCGCACCGGAACGAACGCCAGCCGCGCGCCCGACACGACGACGCCCACGACGGCGTCGTCGGTCGACGTCGCGGGGTCTTCGCCGGCGGGCGCGTCCGGAACCATGAGGGGATTCTCCCTGTTTCGCGGTCGCTTGGCCATTCCGGTCTTCGCCGATTTGTTCGGGACTGATGATTGACGCGTCTGCGTCATGCCGGGCCGGCCGGGTCTCGGCACGCTCATTGCTAGATGGCACCACCCGTCATCTCGGACGAGGTCGTCAGACGTGCGCAGCGCGGTGACAAGGCCGCGTTCGAGGCGATCGTGTCCGAGTTCCAGACGTCCATCTTCAACTACATCCTGCGGTCTGTCGGCGATCGGGCGCTCGCCGAGGATCTGACCCAGGACGTGTTCATGCGCGTCTACCAGAAGCTGCCGCGCTTCTCGTTCCGCTCGAAGTTCACGACCTGGCTTTTCCAGGTTGCGAAGAACCGTGTCGTCGACGAGTTCCGCAGTCGCGAGCGTCGCCCCCTGCCGACGAGCTCGAGTACGACACCCTGCGCGCCGCCGACCCCCTCCCCGAGCAGTCTGCGACTATCGATGCCATCTGGCGTGCCGTCGAGAGGCTCCCGCTCGACCTGCGGATGAGCCTGCTGCTCCGCGATATTTCCGGATTCACCTACGACGAGATCGCCGACATCACCGATGCGACGCTCGCGACGGTCAAGTGGCGCATCTACCAGGCGCGCGAACTGGTGGCGCAGAGCGTCGCCGCCGAAGGCTTGATCGAGGCGCGGCCCGAGCGCGGCCGTGCCGCAGCTCACCTGGGTTGAGCGCGGCGCTCGGGCCGTCTCGACGCCGAGCCTCTATCCTGTGGCGACGATGGTCGGACACGGACGCATCACTACACCGATAGGCGGAGCCGCGCTGCTTCTGGCCGTGGTCACGCTGGCCGCGGCAGGCTGCGGCGGAAGCTCCGACAAGAAGGCGAACGAGGCGTACGCCAACAATGTGTGCAAGGCGGTCGGCAGCTGGGAGACGCAGATCAAGAGCATCGCCACCAGCTTCAACGGCGACGTCTCGCAGAGCGCCGTTCAGTCGAAGGTCAGCGACGCGCGGACGGCGACCAAGCAACTCGCCACCGATATCGCGGCGGTTCCACCACCGGACACCGAGGCGGGGCGCGCGGCGAAGCAGCAGCTCGACCAACTCGCCACAGACGCGAGCGCGTCCGTCACGGCCGCGCAGGCTGCGGCCGACAAGATCAAAGCCGATGCTTCCTTCGCCGAGATCACGGCGACGCTCGTAGCGCTCGTGCCGCAGCTCAAGACCCTCGCCGACAGCACCGGCACCGCGATCACGTCCCTGAAGGACGCGGGCGGCTCGCTCGCTTCGGCGTTCAAGTCCGCCGACTCGTGCAAGAGCCTCGGCTCTAGCTAGGAGGCGGCAGCGCTGAGGAGTCGCCGTTCGCGGCGACCTCTCTGGCGCTCTGGCGCCTGAGCGCCTCGACGCCCACTGCGAGAATCACCGTCGCAGCGAGCACGAGGTACCAGCGGTGGGCCTGCGGGTCGGCCCCCACCAGACGAGCAAGACCACGAAGCCGACGACCGCGCCGAAGGCAATCTCGGCCCGCGCGAGTGGCTCGGCGAGCTTCCGTCGCGCCGCACGACCGCTCTTGGTCTCTCCGGCAAGCCAGACGCCCACCAGCGCAATGGCTGCGACGAAAATCAAGGTCCACGCGCCGTCGGCGAGGAGTTGGGTGACGATCTCCCACGCGTTCCGGACGGCAGGTCGGAGCGACTCGGACGCCACGAGATGCGACGTCACGTACGAGCCGGCGAGCTTCCGGATCACGAGCACCAGGAACCCTGCGATCAGCGCCCCGATCGCGCTTTGGCGGAGGATCCGCCGTCGCCGACCGCGCGCGAGCCAGATCGCGGCGGCGATCAGCAGCAGCGGCACGAGCCAGAAGAAGCTGCCGACGACCTTCAAGAGGTGCGTGATCTTCTGCGCGGTCTCCAGCTGATCCGCCTTCATGATCGTGATCCGGGTGCTCCCGGCGGGAGCCTCCCCGAGATGTTGTTCACGATCGCGATCTGATCGCCGAGCTGGACGACGAGCGGTTGGAGGTCGAGCACCACCACACCGTTGTCGGTCTTGATCACCGTGCTGCGGTCGTCGAGCAGGCGGAGCAGCCGACCCTGTGCGGCCGAGACGGCCTCGACCCAGGCGGCCTGCACGCGTGGCCGCGCAAGTAGTCGCACCGCTGCGCGGTTTGCGAGCTCGCGCAGCCCCGCAGAAGAGGGACCTGCAAGCCGCTGTTGTCCCGCCGGCAGGTCCTGGCGCAGCGCGGCTGCGATGTCGACGTTGCCGTACAACTGGTCGACGAGCGTCGTTGCGACCTGTTGGCGAATCGTGTCGTCGGCGATCAGATCCGCCGACGTCCCTTTGAACGTCGCCGCATCGAAGACCTGATAGCGGACGTAGACCCCGAAGAGGCCGACGATGGCGGTCAGGGATGCGAGGACGACGAGGACTTCGGCAGCGATGATCCGGCCCCGTCCTGCAGGTGCCGCGGCTCCCTTTCCGGCGGCGCTCATTGCAGCGACTATACGGCGCTTTCGGAATCGTCGTCGGCCGCCTGCTTCTCCGCCTTCTTCTCGGCCTTCTTCTCGGCCTTCTTCCGCTTTCGCTCTTCCCGACGTTCGGCGACCTGCTCCTTGGCCCCGACGTAGGAGCTCCCGACGAGCGTCTTCCCGCCCGACCAGCCGAAGACCCAGATCACGAGCACCGTCGCGAAGAGGACGTTCCACGCGGTCGTGATCAGCTGTTGCGCCGTGGAGTACGCGACCGCGGTGTTCTTCGGCACGTTGCAGCAGCACGTCCAGCGCCAGCGCGTTCGTCGCCTGGGTCACGCCGACCGACCCGGGGTGAATGACGCGACGTTCGCCAGCGACCCCGAGCCTACGATCCACGTGATCGACTCGAAGGTCACCGGGATCGCGAACGCGGCGAGAAAGATGCCGATCACCGCGAACTTGGCCACGTAGGAGAGGAAGGACGGCAGGAAGACCCGCGACATGTACCGCTTCGGCTGGCTGAGGATGACGCCACCCGCGCGGGCCTGCTCCCACAGCTTCTTGACCTGCCGCCAGAAGATCCGCCCGACGAGGACGATCAGGAAACCGCCGCCGACGACGATCACGATCGTCCAGCCCGGATGCTCCGAGATGTTGCCGAGGTTCACGTCGAACGACCCCGGCACGGACAGGAAGAGATAGAGGTAGACGAAGGTGCCGGCGATCGTGAAGAAGATCTTCTGTACGAGGTACGCCGCGATCGAGCCGCCGAGCGTGCACGCCGGGATGAGTGCGACGAACATCAACAGCGTCACGAAGGTGCCGATGTTGGCCGGGAGGAAGTTGTTCATCGCGACGCCGACGGCGTAGGCGGTGACGATCTGCCTCGCGACGACCTGCTTCGGATAGGCGGCGGCGAGGATCCCGTAGTACGACACGCCGGCCAGAACGGTCTGCGCGCCCTGGAAGATCAGGCCCGCGACGATGTACTTGACCGGGACCGCCTTGATCTGGTCCCAGAGGTTCTTGAACCACCCGATCACGTCGACTCCGGCCAGTTGCAGGATCCCGACGACGACGACGACGCCGGCGATCCAAGCGGCGATCCCCACGAATCTGCGGGTGCGCGACTGGCCGACGAGCGGCGCCGCGACAACACCTAGAGCGGGTTCGCTCATCAGCCCACCCTAGACGGTGTCGGTGGCTGGACTTGCTCGCCGCTCGGCCTCGCCGCCTTCGAGGAACCGGCGCCAGCCGGACAGCAGCGTGTGCACCGCTGGCGGCTCCGATGATCGGCTCGGCTGGTGCGGGTAGCTCGGTCGGGTGGAGGATGAATGCGCGCGTCTGCGGGTCCGCCCATGCCGCCGTGGAACGAGATCAGCTCTTCGAACGCGCAACCCTCTTCGAGCTGCGGGTTGTAGTAGCTGTTGACCATGATGTCCGCGACGTGCTCGAAGCCGTCCGTGCGTCGCAGGTGCTGGGCCGCGGTCGGCGAGAACGGCGTCAACGGGTCCTCGCCCACGACGCGATCGTCAGCCAGGTACCGCGTGCCGCGGGGCCCAAGCACGACGGCGCCATGTTCGGCCGACCGGACGAGCAGGAAGCCGATGTCCGGGTGCTCTCGTAGCGCGGGCAGCAGCGCAGGGTGCCGCTCGTCGATCTCCTCGAGTGTCAGTCGGCGCTTCTCCTCCATCAGGTAGACGAGGCCGAGATTGCCGGAGCCGAGGACGACGACTTGCCGGTCGGAGACGTCGTTCTTCGCCCGCTTCTGCGGGCGGCCGGTCGCTTCGCCGAGCGCATGGCCGACCATCTTCTGTTGCTCGTCGCCGTCCGAGACCTGGGTGACGGTCCCGCGGGCGAGGGCGCTCTCGACGAGATCACCGAGCGCGATGCCGTTTCGCTGCTTGAAGGTCGCACCTTGTGTCTGGCCGTGGTCCGAGAGCACGACGATCTCGTAGGGCCTCGCGGCGTAGCGGCGGGCGCGCTCGATCCGCCCGAACTGCTCGTCGAGCTTTCTCAGCGCCTCGAGTGTGTCGGCGCGCTCGAGGCCCGAGTGATGTGCGACCTCGTCGTAGCTCGAGAACGTGGCGTACACGGCGGGCCGGCCCTTCATCATGTCCGACAGGACGCCGTACACGAGCAGGTCTCGCACGAACACGCACATGACCGCCCGCAGGAGCGGATAGACGCCGCCGCGGTGCCCGCGCGGCCTGACGTCGCGGCGGATCGCGCGGAGCGCGGCAAGCAACTCGAGGATCACCTCCCAGGTCAGCAGCGCGAGCACCCGCGTCACGTTGAACCCGTTCGCGAGGAACGCCCGGTAGCCCGGGTTCGCTCCACGCTCGGCCTGGATGCGGCTGACGGTCAGGATCACGTGGTCGGCTTCGCCCGAGAGGAGGTTGCCGCGACTCGCGCCACCGTTCGCGAGCAGGCCCTGCCCGGTCGCGTGGCGCCGCTCGATCTCGGTGCAGTCCGCCGGGGCCGAGCAGACCATCATGATTCCGCGCTCCTTCTCGACCCAGCGGAAGGCCGAGATGTCCTCGTTCGAGCCCAGCAGGATCCCGGCCTGGCTGGCCCCGGTCTGTGACGAGAAGTCCGTCTCCCATTCAACGAGCGAGTGAGATTTGTCCTGGACCCACTTCGCCATCACAGGGGCGTTGCCGTCCCGCATCGCCCGGCGCAGCACGGGGAGGGCCAGACCGTCGATCTCGAGAAGATGATCCCAGGCACATCGGTTCGCACTTGGTCACCCGAACGACGCGCGATCCGCTGCACGACGCGGAGCGAGTAGGTGTCGTCGTCGTTCGTGCCGAAGATGACGTCGAGCACGAGTGTCACGGCCGACGCGAGGAGCGCGGCGAGGAGCGCCCACCAGAACGAGTCGGCCTGGATCGCATTGGGCGCGATGTGTGAGGCGACCACCAGCATCGTCGCGTCGAGCAGCAGCACCAACAGGAAGCCGGTGACGAGCGCGAACGGCAGCCGCAACGCTGCGACGATCGGTGGCAGCACCGCATTCAGCAGCGCGATCAGCGCAGCTGCGGCGACCGCACCCAGGAAGCCCTTCACGGCGACGTGCGGAACGATCGCCGCCGCGATCAGCAGCGCCGACGCCGAGATGAACCACGTGACGACGAGGCGCAACGGCCGGATGCGCGGGCGCTCCGGCGTCCAGCTCGGCTGGTCGCCGTATGGCGTGGAGTGGGTGTCCATCAGCGAGGAGACGGGAGGGCAACGTTAGAGCACGGCGACGGTCGCCGTCGGCCCGGTCAGCCGAGCGTCAGCGACTCGCCCGGCGCCAGCACGCGGATCCCGACGCCCGGTGCCAGCTCCGACGCGAAGCGTGCGAACTCCTCCGCGGGCGCACGCGCCTCGGCGTCGCTGGCGCGGCGGCCGGTGCGGACCGAGTAGGTCCCCCAGTGGATCGGCACGGCCTCCCGTGGTTCGAGCAGGCGCAGCGCTTCGGCGGCGCGGCGCGGAGTGAGATGGCCGGCGGGCAGTCTTGGCCCCCAGCCGGAGACCGGTAGGAGCGCGAGATCGACGGGCGCGAGTGACGCCATCCCGGGAAACAGATCCGTATCGCCGGCGAAGTAGATGCGTTTCGATCCCGTGACGAGGTAGCCGAGCGCCGGTGTGCGCGGGCCGAGCGGCCCTCGCCCCGCGTCGTGCTCGGCGTGCGTGGCGGTCACCGCCACCCCGCCGATCTCCGTCGCCTCCCCGACGCCGAGCTCGACCACATCGGTGAAGCGTTTGCGACGCAAGAGTCGACCCACGCCGCGCGGCACGACAAGGCGAGCGTCTCGCGGCAGTTGCCGCAGCGAGCGTAGGTCGAGGTGGTCCCAGTGAGCGTGCGAAATCAGCACGCCGTCGAGGTCGAGCAGCGCCTCGGGCGCTGCGACACCGGTTCGGCGCAGGTGCAGGACGTGCCGCCGGAGCACGGGGTCGGTCAACAGGCGCACCCCGTCCAGCTGGACCAGCACCGTTGCGTGCCCGACGTAGGTGACCCGAGGCGTAGCTGGTGAGGCGTCTGGCATAGCGTCGATGTTACGGCGCCTGAGTTGGAATGTGCCGTCGGCGCCCGGCGGTTGGTGTCGGGAACCTCCTGAACGGAGATGCTCGCAGGCCAAGCGCACACAAGGAGGCAGTCGCATGGAACGTCGCTACGGAGGCATCACCCTCGGGGGGATCATCGTGATCGTCGGGATCCTCCTGATCTTCGTCTGGAGCTTCTGGATCGGTCTGATCGTCGCCTTGATCGGGCTCGCCGGCTTCGGGGGGTTTGCGCGCGGCAAGTGGTACTAGAGACCTCGGAGCGGTCGCTTGCCGTCTAGCCGATTGGGACCCCGTCCGCAGGTCCTTCGACCAGGCACGGAAAGCCGGTGCAGGAGTACGGTTGAACAGGGAATGGGGTGGATCTCGTCGTTTGCGGCGGCGGTGGTGGCCGGGCTTGCGCTGATCGGTTCGTCGGCGGCGGCGGATCAGCCGCGGGTGACCGTGATCGGCGACTCGGTGCTGACGGCGGTCGAGTGGAACGCGACGCCGCTCGCGATCTTCGAGCAAGGGCTCGACCTGCAGCTGGACATCGGCGTCTGTCGAACGCTCGAAGGCGTCAGCTGCCCGTTCGAGGGTCGCACCGTCCCGACGTTGCTCGACGTCGTGAACTCACTGGGGCCCGGGCTCGGGAAGACGGTTCTGATCGAGGCGGGCTACAACGACCCTCCCGCCGAGTTCGCAAAGCGCGTCGAGGACTCCGTCGATGCGCTACTCGCGGCAGGCGTCACCCGGATCCTCTGGGTCAACCTGCGTGAGTGGCAGCAGCAGTACATCGGCATGAACCAGACACTCGACGCGGCCGCCGCTCGCCACCCACAGCTGACGATCCTCGACTGGGAGCGCACGTCTCACGATCACTACTCGTGGTTCCAGGGGGACGGGGTTCATCTCGTGTACGACGGTGCGGTCGGGATGGCGACGTTCTTGAACGCCTCGATCAAAGAGGCGCTCGCGCCCGCTCTCTCGATCGCGACCACCGAGCTCCCGGTGGCCCATGTCGACCGGCCGTACGCCGCGCGCCTCGCAGCCGCCGGTGGAAACGCGCCTTACAGCTGGCGGCTCACTTCGGGGCCGCTGCCTCGCGGGCTCCATCTGCTGAGCGACGGCCGCATCACTGGCGAGCCACGCCGGGTAGGCCGGGCCGAGGTCGCGCTGCAAGCGACCGACCGCTACGGCACGCGGGTCGCGGGTCGCGCGACGCTGCTGATCAAGGACTGATTCAGCGAGCTCGCCGCGGCGACTTGGCGGCCAGGACGAGGGTCATGTTCGCCCGCGAGCCCTTGGCGTCGGTCACCTGCAGAGGCACGGAGAACGTGCTCGCATGCCGCGGCCGTCCGGTCAGCTCGCCGCTCGCCAGCAAGTGAAGCCCGGCGCGGTGCAGCGAGGCGTTCGTCGTCCGCCAGCGGAACGGCGCCGTTCCGCCGCCGGCCCGCAGCCGATGCTCGAACCGGACGCCGACGCGTACGACCATTCGCTGCTTCGGCACGATCAGAGGTGTGACTGGCTGGGCGGGAGGCGGAGGCGGTGGCGGCGCGAGCGTGTCGGCGATCGCCTGGTGCAGCCAGGCAGCGATCGCGTCTCCGCCCGCTTGGCGGAGGTGGATCCAATCCGTCTGGAACCAATCGGGGTGCGGCGAGGCGTAGCTGTTCCAGTCGAGCACGCGGAGCTCGGGATGATGCTGGGCGGCCGCTGCCAGGACGGCGTTCTTCGCGGCGTACTCCGGATTGATGTTGTGGAGGTTCACCCAGAGCACGTGCTGCACGCCGTGATCGCGCAGGGTGTTGAGCGTGAGCTCGACGTCGCCGGCGAATTGAGTCGGGATGTCGTTGTAGCCGTCGACGATCACGACGATCGGGCCGAGCTGCGTGATCCAGCTGTTGATCACGCTGAGGGTGGTCGGCACGTACGCCCCGTTGAACTCGCAGCTCTGGCCGTTCAGCCGCCGGCAGACGCCTGCGTCGATCTGCAGGTCGAGCCCGTTCGACAGCGTCGCCAGCGAGCCGTCGGAGCTCCACGTGATCGAGGTCAGGATCGAGTCCGAGATCACCGAGACGCGCGGCAGCGACGACGCCGTGCCGGGCGTGGCCTGGAACCATCCGGGGAGAGCCACTGCGGCCAACACGGCCACGGCGGCTGCACTGAGGCGGCGTGAGCGGGACATTGGGCGACGTCACTGGGGGCGACGTTCGCAAGTTTTCGTCACCCCTTCAGCGGATCAAGATGGCTCGATCGAGGGATGCGCGCCTACCCGCCCGTCTCCGCGAGCGACGCGGCGCGGCGTAATCTGCTTTCGATGTCAGTTGCTTCGAGGAGGGTCGTCGTCAGCGGCCTCGGAATGGTGAGCCCGATCGGCAACTCCGTCCGCGAGTCGTGGGACGCACTGCTCGCGGGCAGCAGCGGTGCCGCCGAGATCACGCGTTTCGACGCCGGCGGTCATTCGACGCGCTTCGCGTGCGAGGTGAAAGGACTCGAGATCGGGGACTATGTCGACCGTAAGACCGCGCGCCGGATGGATCGCTGTGCGCATCTCGTCATTGCTGCAGCGCGGCAGGCCGAGCTCGATTCGGGTCTGGAGGTCGCCAAGCGCCCCGACCGGGTCGGCGTTGCGGTCGCGAGCGCGATGGGCGGCGTCGCATCGTTCGAAGAGTGTGTGCTGCAAGTCGCCGCGAGTGGAGCCGACCGCGTCAGCCCGTTCTCGATCGTGCAGACGCTCCCCAATCTGCCTGCCGGCTGGGTCTCGATCGAGCTAGGAACGACCGGGCCTCTGCTGGCGGAAGCGACCGCCTGCGCGGCGTCGAACATGGCGATCGGCGATGCGCGGGACGCGATCCGTCTCGGTCGTGCCGACGTGATGTTCTGCGGCGGCACCGAGGCGCCGATCACGTCGGTCGCGATGGCCGGTTTCGGGGCGATGCGTGCGCTCTCGAAGCGAAACGACGAGCCCGCGCGTGCGTCGCGGCCCTTCGACGGAACGCGGGACGGCTTCGTGATGGCCGAGGGTGCCGCAGTGCTCGTGCTCGAGGAGTTGGAGCACGCGATCGAGCGCGGTGCGCACATCTACGCCGAGGTCGTCGGTTACGGCATTTCGTCTGACGCCAACCACGTCTCCGACATCGATCCGACCGGAGACAATCCGGCCCGGGCACTGCGGATGGCGTTCGCGGATGCGGGCGTCGAGGCCGAGGAGATCGGTTACGTCAACGCGCACGGGACCTCGACTCCACTCGGCGACGCCGGGGAGACGCGCGTTCTGAAGCGCGCCCTCGGTGAGGAGCGGGCGAGGCGGACGCCGGTCTCCTCCACGAAGGGGGCGACGGGGCACACTCTCGGCGCCGCGGGGGCGGTGGAGGCCGTCTTCACAGTGCTCGCCCTCGAGCACGGCGTCCTGCCGCCGACGATCAACTACGAGGTCGAGGATCCGGAATGCGACCTCGACTACATCGCGAACAGCCCACGCCGCGAGCAGGTAGAGGTCGCAGTGTCGAACTCGTTCGGGTTCGGCGGGCACAACACTGCCGTCGTCTTTCGTCGCTGGGCGTAAGCCGGGCCGCGACGGCACCGCACGGGCGAGCTAGGGCGGTTGCCTCGCCTGCAGCGACGGGTTAGTGTCGCTTCAGATTTCTTTGACAGCACCCAAGGCGATTGCAAGTGTTCTGCCCGCGGCTGCGACTGCCGAGGTCGACGTCGGCGCGAGGCTGCGGGCGATTCGCCACCTGCGTCGCGCGACGCTCAAGACCGTTGCCGACCGGGCGGGTTTGAGCGAGAGCTTCCTGAGCCAGGTCGAGCGTGGAAAAGCGAGCCCGAGCGTCGCGTCGCTGACGCGCATCGCTGCAGCGCTCGGCGTGCAGGTTGCCGATCTGTTCGAAGCGCACACAGCGCGCTCGGATCCGCGCGTGCTGCGGCGCGAGCAGAGACCGACGCTCGGCTTTGGCAACCGCGCCCGCAAGTACCTGCTCACGCCGCGTCCGCTCGAGAACCTCGAGGTGTTCACCGCCGAGTTCGTCCCGGGCGGCTCGACGGGCGACGAGCCGTACACACATGGCGACTCCGAGGAACTGGTGGTCGTGTTGTCCGGGCGAATCCAGTTGCAACTCGGCGAGCGGCTGTTCGAACTCGAGCAGGGGGACAGCATCGACTACCTCAGCTCGACTCCTCATCGCGTTGCCAACGCCGGCGACAGTGTCGCGGAGGTGATGTGGATCATCAGCCCGCCGAGCTACTAGCTAGGAGACGACCCATACAGGCTTCGAACGAAGGAGAGGACGGAACATGAGCGACGAGCGGGAAGAGATGGAGCGGCGCTTGAAGCGTGAGGATCTCTTCAAGCTGGCGGCGGCGGCCGGAGGAGCGAGCCTGCTCGGGTCCCGCACCGGAGTGGCGCGAGCGGCGTTCGATCGGCTGACGGCCGAGAGCGGTCGGCTGCAGGTGCTCGACTGGGCCGGCTACGGCAACGACGGCGGCCAGACGATGTTCGCCCAGTACGCCAAGGCGCACGCGGCCAACAAGCCCCAGTTCACCTACATGACCAACGAGTCCGATGCGCTGGCGAAGCTGCATGCGGGACTGAAGCCGGACATCTTTCGCCCGTACGTGGGGTGGGTGCAAGTACTTCGCGACCAGTGGGCTCGTCGAGCCGTGGGACACATCGTTGATCCCGAACTTCAAGCACCTGAACCCGTTCATGGTCAAGGCTGGTCAGTACGACGGCAAGCAGTACGGCATCCCCGAGGACTGGGGCTTCGACGCCATCCTCTATCGAACCGACAAGGTGACGCCGAAGGCGCGCTCGTGGGGACTGCTGTTCGACGATCGGTACAAGGGAAAGATCGCCTGGTTCGACGATCTGGGGATGCTCGTGGTGGCGGGTCTGTATCTCGGCATGAAAGATCCGTGGAACCAGTCCGACTCCGAGCTCAAGGAGTCGCAGAAGCTGCTCGTCTCGAAGAAGCGGCTCGTTCGCATGATCTGGTCGTCAGAGACGAATCTCTGGGAAGCGTTCGGGTCGGGGGATCTCTGGATCGCCTACGCCTGGCCCAACGACTGGGTGCAGATGAAGAAGAAGAAGCTGCCCGTCGTCTACATGCATCCGAAGGAGAAGCCGATCGCGTGGGTCGGAATGATGATGCTCCTGAAGGGCACGCCCCGGCCCAAGCTCGCGCACGCCTATGTCGATGCGTGGAGCTCGACCGCGTCCGCCAAATGGCTGGAGGACAACTACGGCTACGGGCACGCGAACCTGCAGGCGCGTCCCGCTTCGAGCGACCTGCTGAAGGCGCTGCAGATCACGAATCCAAAGGCGGTCACCGAGCCGAACGCCCACCTCGACCGCGACATTCCACGTCGTGCCGTCTACGCGAAGACGTGGCAAGAGGTGAAGGCTTCCTGACGAATGTCTGCTGAGCCAGCGATGGCTCTCGACACCGACGCCGGCCGCCCGCCGGCGCCCGTTCGTCGGCGCCGCGGGCGTCCCGACCTGACGACGCCGGGACTGCTCGGCCTGCCGCTCTCGTGGCTCGTCGTCTTCTTCGTCGTCCCGATCGCGATCGTCGGCGCCTACAGCGTCGACCTCTACTCGCTGTTCCCGGGCCCGCACGGCTTCACGCTTGCGGGCTGGCGGGGCTTCTTCCACGACCCGGTCTACCTTCGGCTCTTCTGGAAGTCGGCGGAGATGTCGTTGATCGTCTCGGCGGCGATCGTCGTGCTCGCCTATCCGCTCGCGTACTACCTGGCGTTCTCGGGCACGAAGCGGAAATACGTCCTCCTGCTGCTGCTGATCGCGCCGTTCCTGACGAGCTACCTGCTTCGCGTGCTCGCCTGGAAGGTGATCCTCGGCGATGAGGGCGTGATCAACACCTTTCTCTTCTGGACCGGTCTCCGGTCACCGGGCCATCCCTTCTCGCAGCTGCTCTACAGCAGGTTCGCCGTGATGCTCGTACTTGGCTACATCTGGCTCCCGTTCGTCGCTCTACCGATCTTCGTCTCGCTCGAAAGTCTCGACCACGGCCTGCTCGAGGCCGCCAGTGACCTCGGCGCGAGCCGCCTTCAGGCGTTTCGACGCGTCACGTTGCCGCTATCCGCGCCCGGCGTCTTCGCCGCGTTTCTGTTCGTCTTCATTCCGACGCTGGGCGAATTCGTGACACCTTCGCTCGTCGGCGGAACGACCGGCTACATGTACGGCAACCAGATCGTCGACCTGTTCGGAACCGGCTTTCCCGACTGGGAGACAGGCTCGGTGCTCGCGATCTTCCTGCTCGGCGTCGTCACCGTTCTGACGCTGGTCTTCGGACGCTTCCTGAGGACCGATCGCTGATGGACGTCGCACTCTCGAAGAACGGCTCGCGCGTCCTCCGGATGTTCTTCGCGCTCGTGATCATCTTTCTCTACGCGCCGATCCTGATCCTCGTCATCTTCTCGTTCAACACGTCCGAAGTGCCGTCGTTTCCGCTGACTGGATTCACACTGCACTGGTACCGCGCGTTTCTCGGCAACTCCGACCTGAGGGGCGCGCTGCAGACGAGCGCGATCATCGCGGTGCTCTCGAGCATCGGAGCCGTGCTGCTCGGAGTGCTGGCATCGATCGCCCTCGTCCGCCGTAGCTTCAGAGCGAAAGCCTCGGTCTCCGCCTTGCTCTTGAGCCCGCTCGTGATCCCCTATCTCGTCTTCGGGATCTCGCTGCTCCTGCTCTTCCACACGCTCGGCATCCCGCGCTCGATCCTCACCGTGGTGATCGGGCACATCGTCATTACCCTCCCGTACGCGATGCTCGTCGTGATGCCGCGACTCCAGCAGGTCGACGTCTCGCTCGAGGAGGCCGCGTTCGACCTCGGGGCGGGACGGGTGCGGACGTTCTGGGCGATCACGCTCCCGCTGATCCTGCCCGCGGTCGTGGCGGCGTTCTTGATTGCCTTCACCACGTCGTTCGACGAGTACGCGGTTGCATCGTTCGTCGTCGGCACCCGCGTGACGTTCCCGATCTACCTCTATTCAGCCCTTCGCTTCCCCAACCAGCTGCCGCAGGTGATCGCCGTCGCGGTCGTGGTGATCACGATCTCGCTGTTCGTCGTCGTGCTCGCCGAGCTTGGCCGGCGTGTGATGGAACGGCGTCTCGGAGCGTCAGCAGACTGATTCCGTGACGTTGCGCATCACCACTCTGGTCTTCGTGGGTGCGTTCGTGACCGATCTGCTAAGCAAGCAGTGGGCGGTCTCGCACGCGAAGGTGCTCATCTTCAACACCAGTCCGAGCCAGTTCCCACTTCGTCTGCTGATGTCGCTGATCGCGATCGCGGTCGGCTTCGTGCTCGCGCGTGTCGCGGCGAGGCGAGGTCTCGGCCGGCAGTGGGGTGTGTGGATCGGCTGTGCGTTGCTCGTCGCCGGGATCCTCGCGAACGGCATCTCGCCCTTCCTTTGGACACAGGGTGTCCCGGACTTCATCGCGGTCAACGGTGGCTGGGTCTGGAACGTCGCCGACTTCGAGATCGCGATCGGTCTCGCCGGCGGGATTCTCTCCGTCGCCTTCTGTGCGGTTGTCGTCTACGCTCGTGAGCGGGTCGCGCGGGGCCGGGCGTAGCTCCGACGATCAGCGAACGACGATTGCAGCCGAGGTGCCGCGCCAGTAGTGCCATGGCAGGTTGTCGATCAGCAGGTAGGTACCAGGCCGCAGTCGCGCCACGATCGATCGGGATCGCCCCGGCTGCACGACGAGTGGTGACGTCACCGGGCGGCCGGCCGCGTGGTCGCCGTCGAGCGGCAGTACCTGTTCGAAGCGGCTCGTCCGCACGAGCACGAGCTGGTGCTCGGCGAGCCCGCCGTTCCGAGCGGTGATCCGGACCAGGCCGGCCCGGACGACCCCCGTCGACGGCACGATGCTCCACTCGGCGAGGTCTGCCGTGAGCGAGGCGGGCGGCCTGGTGCTTGCGCGGGAGACCTCCACCTGGCCGGCGGCGACTGCGAGCAGGACGATCAGGACGATGCTCCGAATCACCTGCGGAGCGTGATCGGAGGCCACGCCGGGCGCACCGGACCTTGGTCGGGCTTTGCCCCAGCGAGTCTGCGCACTGTTTTCGCGTGTCACCACGAGGTGTAAGGCGCCGCTCCGCGGCGTATAACGTCCCTATGAGGCTTACGAGGCGCGCGGCGCTCGTTGCCACCACAGTCGTGCTGGCTGTCGCGGGTGCAGGTGGGACGACTGCTCACACGGCGCCCGATCACGTGCGCGCGGCGGCTCGCGCCAATCCGCGGCTGGTGCCGTTCGGCTCCTGCGGCGCACTGCTCGGCTACGTCAAGTCCCAGGCGTTGCCGCTCGTCGGCCCGTGGGGCATCGGCGCCACCTCGCGCGGTGCCCTACTCGCCCAGCGTGGCTGCTCCCACCGCCGGCGCACGAGCGGCCGACGCCGGCCCGACCGAGGGCGTCGACTACTCGGGCACGAACGTCCAGGAGCAGGGCGTCGACGAGCCGGATCTCGTCAAGACGAACGGTTCGACGCTGTTCGCCGTCGCCGGGGGCCGGCTCGAAGGCGGTCGACGTGCGCGAGGCGCGGCCGCACGTGCTCGACTCGCTGGCGCTCGACGGCGGGTGGAGCCACGAGCTCCTGCTGGTGGGCGATCGTCTGCTCGTTCTCTCACGGGGCGGGTATTGGCTGACGCCTCGTCCCGCGTCGCCGGCGATCGCGATGCCGTACTTCCCGGCGACGTCGGTGCTCTCGGAGATCGACGTCTCGAATCCGAAGGCGTTGCGGCTCGTGCGGACGCTCACGCTGGACGGCGCGTACGTCGACGCGCGGCTCGTCGGCACGACCGCGCGCATCGTTGTCTCCTCTCAGGTGCCGGCGTGTTGCCGTTCGAGCAGCCGACCGACTCGACCGACGCTGCGCTCGCGACTGCGCGCGATCACAACCGAACCGTCGTCCAGGCGTCGCGGGTCAAGTCGTGGCTCCCGACGTATCAGGATCAAGCGCGCGGGCAGGCCGGCGCTCGCCGCCCGGCCGCTCGTCCAGTGCCGGAACGTTGATCGTCCGAGGAGCTTCTCCGGGCTCGGCATGATGACGGTGCTCACCGTCGACCTCGCCAAGGGCCTCGTTCCCCTCGACGCGGTCGCGTCATGACCGACGCGCGGATCGTCTACGCCTCGCCCGACAATCTCTACCTCGCGACCGAACGCTGGGCCGACAGACCGACAACCGAGACGCCGACCGAGGCGAAGCCTGGCGTCACCACTGACATCCACCGCTTCGACATCTCGAGCCCGACCCGCACGCGCTACCGCGGCAGCGGCGAGGTGACGGGCTCCCTGCTCGACCAGTGGTCGTTGTCCGAGTCCGCGGGGTGCTGCGCGTCGTCAGCACAGATGCGCCGGCCTGGTTCGACTCGAGCGACTCGACGACGTCGTCGCTGACCACCTTGCGCGTCGATGCGGGCGCTCTCACGCAGCTCGGCAGGTCGGAAACCTCGGCATTGGTCAGCGCGTCTACGCGGTTCGCTTCGTCGGCCCGGCGGCGTACGTCGTCACGTTCAAGCGGGTCGACCCGCTCTACACCGTCGACCTTGCCGACCCGGCTCGCCCGCGCGTGCTCGGCGAGCTCGAGCTGCCCGGCTACTCGGCGTACCTCCATCCGATCGCGTCCGATCTCCTTCTCGGGATCGGCCAGGACGTCAACGACCAGGGCCGACCGCCCGGGACACAACTCTCCCTGTTCGATGTCTCGGATCTCCGACACCCGGCGCGCATCGCGCACGCGACGCTCGGGCCGGGCTGGTCAGAGGCGGAGTCGGATCACGCACGCGTTCCTGTTCTGGCCGCGCGACGGGCTCGTCGTCGTTCCGTTCGATCAGCGCGCGGTCGGCTATCGCGTCGGGCGTGCTCATGGCATCGAGCTCGTCGGCCGGATCGCGCACCCGACCGGAACCGTCTCGCCGACGATCACGCGGTCGGTCGTCGTCGGGGACAGCGTCTTCACGCTCTCGGACGGCGGCGTCGCCTCGAGCGGTCTCGCCAACCTCGCCTAGCGAGGGCTGGGCGGCGTTCCCGGCACCGCCTCCCGTTCCTCAGCCGCTGCCGGGTCCTTAGGCTCGGATCGATGCGCGCCGGGGTCGACCTGGGCGGAACGAAGATCGATGTCCTGATAGTCGAGCGGGAGCGCGAGGTCCTCGGCCGCATGCGCCGGCCGACACCGACCGAGGGCGGCGCGGCGGCGGTCGTCGATGCGATTGCTCGAGCCGTTGCGGACGCCGCCGACGCCGCAGCCGTCCGCGTCGATCAGCTGACAGGAGTCGGAGTCGGATCCCCGGGCGCTGTCGACACCGCCGCCGGCACGGTCGGATTCAACTCGAATCTGGCGGGCGGCTGGGCCGATCCGTACCCCTTCGCCGACGAACTGGCTCGGCGGATGGGGACCCGTGTGCGGGTGGCAAACGACGTCGCGGTCGCCGCGGCCGCGGAACTCGAGCTCGGCGCCGGCCGCGAGCCTCCCATCGTTTCTCGCCGTCTGGTGGGGGACCGGCCTCGGCGGGTCGGTCGTGCTCGCTGGTCGGCGATGGGCAGGCAACGGGGCCGCCGGCGAGCTGGGGCACACCGTCGTGAAGCTCGGTGGGCGTATCTGTCCTTGCGGCCGCCGTGGCTGCGCCGAGGCGTACGCGGGCAGAGCGGCGATGGAGGCTCGCGCGCGCCACCTCCACGAACGCGGACAACGCACGAAGCTGTTCGACCTGATGCGCAAGGCGAACCGGGATCGCCTGACGAGCGGCGTGTGGGAACGGGCCCTCAGGGAGGATGACCGTCTCGCGCACGAGCTCATCGACGACGCCTACGACGCCATCGCCGCCGCCAGTGCCTCGGTCGTGAACCTCCTCGACATCGATGGCATCGTCCTGGGCGGTGGCCTCGGGACCCGCTTCGGCGCGAGCGCGGCCGAACGCATCCGCGACAAGATGCGCCCGCACATCTTCAACCCGACGCGTGACCCGCCGGTTCTACCTGCAGAGCTGGGCGATGACGGCGGCGCGATCGGCGCCGCCCTGCTCGTCAGGTAGACGATCCGCCCTTGCAGTGGGCGGGCTCGACGGCGGGCGAGGTCCGTGGGATACTCGTTCGATGCCTTCTCTGCGGCGAGGCATCTGGCTCCCGTCCGTCTGCGCGCTCGCAGTCGCGGCGGGCACGATCAGCGAACCGTCGGTGGCAGCCCCGACGAGCGGCGCGACCACCGCGAACGCCTGCGCGATCACGCAGACGAAGTCGCTCGAGGGCACGGTGCGCACGAACATCCGCTTCGTGAACAAGACCTCGGGCGCCGTGAAGATCTACTGGCTGGACTACACCGGCAAGCGCGTGCTCTACAAGACGCTCGGCGCCGGCGCGAGCTACGTCCAGCAGACGTGGGTCACCCATCCCTGGGTGGCGATCAATGCAGCCGGGGCGTGCATCGGGTATGTGATCGCGCCGAAGACCGAGTACGTGATCACCGAAGGCGGCGGTGGCGGCGCGGCCAGCCGCGGGCGAAGAAGCCGACGTTCACCGCGGTCGTCTGCACGATCGTCGTCAACGGCCCGGGCTCGACGTGCACCGCTCAGGTCGCAGACGCCGGCATCGGGAGGTCGACGCCGCCCTCGGGCACCGTCACGTTCTCCGCGGCGAGTGGAACGGTCGGGTCCTCCTGCTCCCTCGCAGGGACACCGGGCTCTCCTGGAATCGCGAGCTGCACGGTCTCGTATCTGCCGTCGGCGAACCTGGTACAGGGTGAGCCCCCTCCGGTCACCGCGCGCTACTCGGGCGACTCGCTGTTCGAGGCGTCGTCCGGTGGATCGAGCTACCAGCCGGCGTCGGTGCTCGGCCCGAGCACGATCACCGAAACCGGCTCGGGCGGCATCCCCACCGACCTTGTGAACCAGAATCCGTTCCCGGTGAGTGCCGACGAAGTGCTCACGGTTTCGGGCAGCTCGCTCGCATCGGCACGCGTCACGCAGCACGCCGCAAGGGGCACGCTGATCGGCAAGGCGTCGTTCTCGCTGAAGCCATTCGCGTCCAAGCTCGCGACGATCGAGCTGAATGCGAAGGGTCGTGCGCTGCTCGCGAAGCACCGGTCGCTGCACGCAGTGCTGACGGTGACGACACGGGCGAAGGGGAAGCCGACGCGAACGACCACGCGGCGCGTCCTGCTCGAGGTCCGGTAACACGACCCGTCGTGTCGCCTGTTGCCTGCATCGTTCGCATAGGCTCGACCAATGACCGCGACTCAGGGCCGCGGCCCAAGCCAGGTCGTCCAGGCCAGCGAGCTACGAGCAGGCGACTTCATCGTCGAGCGCGAGTGGACAATCCTTGCCACGAAACGGCAGGAGGACGGCGGTTACAGGGTGAGCGCGACGTCGGCGGGCGGCCTCATCCGTCAGACGGTGCTGCCGGCGGATTCTCTCGTGGAGATCAAGCGCAGATAGAACTGGCGGGCCTGGCACTCGGCTGAGTAGCCGACGAGCGTCGCGCCGCCCGACTCAGGCGCGCAGCCCTTGAGCGTCGTCCAGCCTGGCGAGGCGCTTCAGGCTCTGAGCTTCGATCTGTCGGATTCGCTCCCGTGTCAGATGGAAGACCTCCGCGATCTGTTCCAGGGACTGAGGATCGTGTCCCGCCAAGCCGAAGCGCATTTCGAGCACGTGCCGCGCGCGCTCGTCGAGGGTCTCCATGACGCGGTGGAGTTGCGCCTCGCGCTGGCTCGTGTCGGCTGCATCCTCCGGTGCCAGCGCGTTCTCGTCGGGGATGAGATCGCCGAACTCTGCGTCCGCGTTCTCGCCGACGGGACGGGCGAGCGAGATCGGTGTTTGCGAGGCGCGCCGGATCGACGTGACCTCGCGCACGCTCATCTCCAGGTCGAGCGCGATCTCGCCGTCCGATGGCTCGCGACCCAGCTCGGCACGAAGCTCGCGCTCGCGGCGTGCGATCCGGTTCAACTGTTCCACCACGTGAACCGGGACCCGGATCGTGCGCGCCTTGTTGGCGATACCGCGCTCGACCGCCTGGCGGATCCACCAGGTCGCGTAGGTCGAGAACTTGAAACCTCTTCGCCAGTCGAACTTCTCCGCGGCCCGAACGAGTCCGATCGTTCCCTCCTGGATCAGATCCAGGAGCGGTAGGCCCTGATGCTGGTAGCGCTTGGCGATCGACACGACCAGGCGGAGATTCGTCTCGACGAGCTCGCGCATCGCCTCCCGGTCGCCGCCCTCGACGCGCTTCGAAAGCCGCACCTCGTCCGCCGCGGTCAGCAGCTCGAACCTGCCGATCTCCGAGAGGAACACTTGCAGCGACTCCTTCGGCTGTGCATCGATCGACGGCGCAGCCTGCGTCTTACGCAGGGTGGTCGCGCTCACGCTCCTGGTGACTCGACGGCGAACTCATTGCACGAGTGAATCATCCGGCCTCCTCGGAAGTTGCGACACACCCACGAGAAGAAGCCGTCTGGCGCTCGCATTGCGTCGGCCGCGACTACCCGTAACTGTCGCCAACGTAGCACCGACGTGACGACTGTCACCAACACTCCGACAGCTACGCGGCAGTGTCACTGCCGGCCGTGACTTCGGAATCAATCATCTAGGGTTTCGGCTGCAATGGGAGATATCGAACACCACGCCGACGAGTCGGAGGGTGATGACTCGAGTCAGGATCTAGCGTCCCATCAGCCCGTGGAGTCGATGGGCCCGATCCAGATGACGACCCTCGCGTTTCCCGGCAACCAGTTCAAAGGCGAGATCTTGCCGGAGCTCCAGAGGCTGAAGATGGCGGGCGTCGTGCGCATCGTCGATCTGCTGCTCGTGCGCAAGGACGAGCTCGGTGGCGTGATGGTGACGACCGCCACCGATCTCGACTGGCAGGAGGCGGTCTCGTTCGGGTCGTACATCGGCGCCCTCGCCGGCTACGCGGCCGCCGGACCGGCAGGGATCGAGAAGGGCTCGATGGCCGGCGCGGCCGAGCTCGCCGACGGGCACCTGTTCGACGAGGATGACGTCTTCCGCGTAACCCAGGCGCTGCCGAACAACATGAGCGCCGTCCTCGTGCTCTTCGAGCACCTGTGGGCGAAGCCGATGCTCGACGCAGTCGACCGGGCCGGCGGCATCGAGCTGACGAACGACTGGATCCGGCCCGAGGAGGTCGTCTCGGTCGTGCACCGCGTAACGCCGCCCAACACGCCGAGCTGACAGCATCTCCTGGAGCTGGCCGCCGAAGGTAGATTCTCGGACGGTCGGGCAGACGATCATCCGGTCGCCTTCCTGCTCGAACTGCGCAGGCAGACCTCTGAGCGAAAGGAAACAGCGATGAAAAGGGTGATGGTCGGTGTACTTACGGCGGTGGCGCTCTCGGCAGGGGCGTCTGCGCAGGCGAGCAGCGTTCCTGCTCAGTCGCGCGCCGCGTCGTCGGCAGCGTTGGTCGCGCAGGTGAAGGTGAGTGCGAGCGAGTTCAAGTTCGTCTTGAGCAAGAAGACCGCCAAGCGCGGCGCCGTGATCTTCAAGGTCACGAACGTCGGCAAGCTGTCGCACGATTTCGAGATCAGCGGTCGCAAGACGAAGATGCTCTCGCACGGTCAGACCGCGACGCTACGGGTCGTGTTCCTGCGCAAGGGTTCTTACCCGTACAAGTGCACGGTTCCCGGGCACGCCGCTGCAGGGATGAAAGGCGTCTTCACGATCACCTGAGGTCGAGGTCCTCACACACGACGTCGCGGCTGGCCTGGTGAAGCCGAAATGGCTCTACCAACCAGCCGCGGCCTGTGTCAATGCCCCCGACAAGAATTGAACTTGTGCAGACGTCAACGCACCTGAAGCTGCCGGACGCCTAGCCTCGTTGCCGTTCATCGAACGGGAGCGCACCGCGGACTTGCCCATCGTCCGTCAGTCGTTCCCGGTCGGTACCACTGTCGCTGGCTCCACCATCAGCACGACGGTGCGGCCCAGGGCATGAGGACGGTGCACGATGCCGCGCGGGATCGTCACCCCGTGACGGGGGCCGAGCACGAGCGGCTCGCGCCCCTCTACCTCGAGCTCAAGCCTGCCCTCTAGCACGAGAAAGAACTCATCCTCGTGCTCATGCTTGTGCCAATCGACAAGCCGACCGTCGATTACCGCGAGACGGACTACACAGTCGTTCACGGTCGTGAGCGTCTGGTTGAACCATGGGTCGTGCGCGGCGCCTTCGGCGGCCAGGTCGATGTGCGTTAGCTGGCCGTACTTGTCGTCGTAGCGGATGTCATAGTTCTCCATCGGATCTCCTTTTCGCCGCTGAGATTGTGAGCGAATACGCCGGAACGTCTCGCGTAACCGGTGGGGACGTCCTAGCCGAGTCGGCGTCGCTGAACGGTTCACCGTCCAAGGTCGAGCCGCGTGGTCGTTCGCCTAACCGCTTGTCGTCTAGTCGGTGGCCGATCCGATTCCGATCCACGTCATCCCCTGGTCGCCTGCCACCATCTGTCGGCGCACATCCGGCGGGAGATAAACAAAGTGCCCGGCGCGCAGCGGAATCTCTTCTCCGCCTGTCCGCAATACGCCGTCGCCCGCGACCACCGCGTACACCTCCTCCTGATCGTTCCCAATGTGATCGTGCTCACGCCCCTCTGCGCCCGCTTCCAGCTCGAGCTGGTTGATCCGAAAACCGGCGACGCCGAGCTGATCCGTCAACGCACGAAAGATCCCGTTCCGCGCCTCCACCTGACTCACGTCAACCATCTGATACGAACCCACCGCGTCCTCCTTTTCGCTGTTTCGAACAGGCCGACTCCTTCTGGCTCCACCGCGCGAGGCGACACGATCCGCTCGCGGAGTGGCTCGCACACGGCCTGATGCCCTGGAACTTGCTCCGCTGAGTGGCCGACTGAGGACTCATGCGGCCTCCGGCGCCGCTGCAAGACGTGACGGTGCTTCATGGAGCGGGTCGGGAATGCGGTCGCCGAGTCCGAGCAGGACGGCTCCGGCCAGCAGCGCGGCAAGCGCGCCACCCCACCAGATGGCGTCTGGGTTGGTCTGCAGGAGAACGCCGCCAATCGCCGGGCCGAGGGCCAGGGACGCGGTGAAGGTCAGACTGTAGAGAGAGAGGTAGCGGCCGAGCAGATGGGCTGGAGCCATGTCCGCGACCAGCGGCCCGAGAACGAGAATGTGCGCGATCTCGCCGCATGCCAAGACGATCGCAACGCCGGCGAGGATACTGGTCGCAGCGAGCGCCGAGTGGACGAGCGTCGCCGGCAACACTGCGAGCAGGCCTACCGCAAAGAGCACGCTTGTCGCCGCGAAAGCGTGTGTGCGTCGCATCCGTGCCACGACGCGCACCGCCGGGATCTGCGCGATGACGATGAAGGAGGTGTTGACCAGGATGATGATCCCGATCTCGGCGGGACCGACTGGTGTGTGTGCCTTTGCAAAGGGTGGCAGGATGTTCGAGAAGAAGGTGTGGCCGACGACGACGAGCACGATGTTGGCTGCGATCACAGTGAGGAAGATCCGATCTCGAGCGACGGCGCGAAAGCCGGTTCCGTTGGCGTCTGTCGCTGTGGCGATCTCGGCTCGCGGGCTCGGTACGGCAGCGAGCACGATCAGCGCGAGTCCGGCGGAGGTGACGGCGTCAAAGAAATAGAGAAGTTGGAACGTGCTGAGCTGCGGTGCGGCTGCGACGATGAATCCGGCGACGGTCGCGCCGGCGCCAATACCGAAGTTGCCGGCGACGCGGTTGAGCGCGAACGCGGCCGCTCGCTGCTCCTGCGTGACCAACCTGATGACCAATGTTCGGTTGGCCGTCCCTGCGGCGCCCAGCCCGGCTCCCCCGACAATCGCGCAGGCAAAGGCCTGCCAGGGCCGGTCTACGAATGCGAAGCCGGCGTAGCCAAGGGCGCTCGCCAAGCTTCCTGCGACCACGAGCGCTTTGGCGGAGTATCGGTCGAGCAGCGCTCCGGTCGGCGGGGTGACGATTGCGGACGTCGCCATGGTCGCCGCCAGAACCAGTCCGGCAGTCGTCGTTGAAAAGCCACGTGTCTGGTGCAGATAGATGATCTCAAAGGGAAGAACGAGCCCGTAACCGAAGTAGTTCAGGGCGTTTCCCGCTTGAAGGATGAGCACGGGGCGAGAGAGCCCGGTGCGCCAACGAGCGACGAAACGTGAGACGCGGCCGCTCATCGCCTAGAGGCCGCCGCTGATTGCGAGGTTACGTATCGGCAAATCGCTATTTGACGATGCGCTCTCGTGGCTCCTCCCCATCTGGCGCCGAGAAGTCGTCCGCTGTAGTGATCCTGGCGGCGAGGCTCATCGGTTCTCGTTGCGGGTTCGTTTGCCGTCCCTCGTACCGTCACGCGATGCGGCCGTCGCGTTACGCCTTTCGCGAGCATGTAATTTTTGGGCGGATGCACGGTCCCGAGACCTTGAGCAGCGAGACCGCGCTCCTCGCCGCCCTCCGCTGCGGTGACGAGGACGCGTTCAGCGCTCTCGTCGACGCCTACGGCGCCGCGATGCGCAGGGTCGCGCTGACGTTCGTCCGCACGAGCGCGGTCGCCGACGAAGTCGTGCAGGAGGCGTGGCTCGGCGCGCTCCGCGGCCTCGATCGGTTCGAAGGCCGGTCGTCCCTACGGACGTGGCTGCTCCGGATCGTGGCCAACATCGCCCGAACTCACGCGGTTCGCGAGGCACGCGCCGTGCCCTTCTCGTCACTCGGGCTTGCACGCGAGGCAGCGGAGCACGAGCCGGCCCTTCCACCCGACCGCTTTCAAGGCCCCCACGAGCGGCATCCATGCCGCTGGGTCTCGTTCCCGATGCCCTGGTCGGCCGATCCGGACAGCGCTCTCCTCTCCGCCGAGACACGCAAGCTGATCGCCGACACGATCGCGGGCCTCCCCGACGGCCAGCGGATCGTGATCTCGCTGCGCGACGTCGAAGGTTGGGACTCCGCTGAGGTGTGTAGCGTTCTCGAGCTCAGCGAGACTAACCAGAGAGTGCTTCTGCACCGCGCGCGCTCGAAGGTCCGTGCTGCGCTGGAGCGTTACTTGACCACGGAGTCCCCGTGAACAACGAGTTCAGCTGCCAGGAGATGATCGAGGTCGTCACCAACTACCTCGACGATGCGCTGCAGCCCGACGAGCGGCAGCGGTTCGAGCGACACCTCTCCTACTGCGCCGGTTGTGGCACCTACGTCGACCAGATGCGCGAGACGATTAGGCAGACCGGCATGGTCCCGCGCGAGGAGTCGCTGTCGCCCGCGCTGCGGGAAGAGATCGTCGCTCAGTTCCGAACCTGGAAGCGAGACTAGGATGCCCCCGCTGCGTAGCGCCGGGCCAACCCTGCTTCGGTTCGTCGCACATCCGGCTTGACCACGGCAGCCGCGGCTCACGGCACGCCAGCGAACCCAGATGCCCCCGACAAGAATCGAACTTGTGCACGCGGTTTAGGAAACGTCGTGCCGAAAGCGCAACAGCAGCGTAAAGGGTGCGTACTCGTGGGCTCAGAGCAATCAGAGTTCTCACCCGACGCCCAGGGTGCAATCTAGGACGCAGTGGATTGCGCCAGTGTTCCGGAATGACGCCCGAAGGCAGCGTCGCGGGTTACGTGTCGATCAAGACCACGGAGTGTGGACGAGTCCGCCCGCATGTTTCGAGGCGGCGGTGCGGATGTCCCAGGGCGTGCGCTCCCTGCGGCTACGTGAGCCGGCGGCGACGCCGCGGTGCGTCTGGCGGGCAACGCGGACGCGCAGCTGCGAGCCGAGGCGCAGTTGGCTCGAGTCCCGACTTGGACGATTGTTGACGAGCACGTTGATGGGACCCTCGGTGATACGACCGGACTCATGCCCTCCGCTAGTTCCGTTGCGGGGTTGACGGCGTGGGGCGTCCCCGGAGCTACGGGGGTGTCGATGAACTGGCGAGCGAGGCCCTGGATCAGCTCGCGTAGTTCCGGGTGCTGCTCCGGCTGCCAGCCGTCGGAGAGCTCGTCGAGCCGGTCGCGTCCGCAGCTGATGAGCGTGTCGAGTGTCTGCTTGCCATTCGCGGTGAGCGTGCCGCCGCCCTCGATCAGACCGGCGTCGACGAGTGCGCGCTGTGCGTTGTCGAGCCGGAGCGGGTCGATCGCGTAGGCGTCGGCGAGCGCGTGCACGTCGAGGCCGGGGTCGCGGTTGAAGCGTCCGAGCAGCCAGATCTCGGCCGGTTCCAGGTCCACCTCGGCCCGTGCGGCGAGGCGTTCGAGGATGCGGTTTGCCTGCTCGCGGCGCGTGAGGATGCTGAGCTCGCGGGCGAGCTCGGCGAGCGGATCGGTGTCCTTCGGAACCGCGAACGCCTCTCCGACGCTCGCGGTCGCGACCGTGTCGCGCAGCGGCAGCTCCTTGATGAACCAGGTGAGCGCGAACGCCGCAACGCCGATCGCTGCCGCGACGAGGAAGACGACGTTGAGCGAGTCGGTGAACGCCTGGACGTAGGCGTCGTGGACGGCCGGGGGAAGCTGCGCGAGCGCGGAGGGGTCGATGTGGCCGCCGCCGGGGTTCGTCTGTCCCGGGAACGCCTGCGTCAGGTTGTGGGTCAACTGGCTCGCGAAGATCGCCCCGAGCACGGATGCGCCGAAGGAGCCCCCGATCGAGCGGAACAGGGTCGCGCCCGAGGTCGCGACACCGAGCTCGCTGTAGGGGACGGCGTTCTGGACCGCGAGCACGAGCACCTGCATGACGAGGCCGAGACCGAGGCCGAGCACGAACATGTACAGCGAGGCGGTCGCGACGCTCGTGTCGGCGTCCATCAGCGAGAGCAGGTAGAGCCCGATCACGGTCACCGCGGTGCCGACGATCGGGAAGACCTTGTAGCGGCCGGTGCGCGTGATCAGCTGGCCCGATCCGATCGAGGCGATCAGCAAGCCTCCCATCACGGGCAGCAGCTGGAGCCCAGATGCGGTTGGGCTGGCACCGTTCACGACCTGGAGGAAGAGCGGCAGGTAGGTGATCGAGCCGAACAGCGCGAACCCGATGATCAGCCCGACGAGGCTCGTCGTCGTGAAGACGCTGTTGCGGAAGAGCCCCAGCGGCAGCACCGGCTCGGGGGCGCGTCTCTCGGCGATCACGAAGCCGACGAGCGAGACGGCGCCGATCACCCCGAGCCCGACGATCTGCGCCGATCCCCAGGCGTAGGTGTTGCCCCCGAGCGTGGTCAGGAGCACGATCGCACTCAGGCCGGCGGCCAGCAGGCCGGTGCCGAGGTAGTCGATCGCGTGGTGCACGCGCTCGGCGACCGACGGCAGCGTCAGCGCGAGAACGACGAACGCCGCGATCCCGAGCGGGATGTTGATGAAGAAGATCCAGCGCCACGAGAGATGGGTCGTGAAGAAGCCGCCGATCAGCGGGCCCGCGACGCTGGAGAGGCCGAAGACCGCGCCGAAGATGCCCTGGTAGCGCCCACGGTCGCGCGGCGGGACCACGTCTCCGATCGTCGCCTGTGCCGACACCATCAGACCGCCGCCCCCGAGCCCCTGCACCGCCCGGAACGCGATCAGCTCGGGCAGGTTCTGCGCGATCCCGCAGAGGATCGAGCCGATCAGGAACACCACCAACCCGACCTGGAGCACGATCTTGCGGCCGTACAGATCGCCGAGCTTCCCGTACAGCGGCGTCACGATCGTCTGCGCGAGCAGGTACGCCGTCACGACCCAGCTGATGTGGTCGAACCCTCCCAGCTCTCCCACGATCGTCGGGAGGGCAGTCGAGACGATCGTGCTGTCCAGTGCCGCAAGCAGCATCACCAGCACGAGGCCGGAAAAGATGACGTAGATGTGGCGCGAGCCCTGTCCGTCCGGCGGCCCGCCGCTCTCAGGCGTACCTGCGGCCGGTGAGGCGGACATCAGTCGAGTCTAGTCGAGTGCGCCCGGTGCACCTGTCCCGCGATGCACCGACGAATCGAGGACTGGCATGACCGATAGGGCGTCGGGGCGGTCGCATCGCCTGGGCCAGTGTTCCGCAATGACGCCTGAGCAGCGGAGCGCGGATGGCGGTTGGATGCCCGCCGAAGGCGACTGAGACCAGCCCCGCGAAGTTGGGCGCGCAGACAAGAATGACGCGATGCATGCGACCGAAGTGGAACGTGCGATTATCGCGACGACAGCGCTTAGCTCGGAACTCGGGCTTGTCGTGGGTGAGGCGAGGATCGTTGGCAACTCGAACAAGCTCGGCCTGCGGCTACTCCCTTGCGATGTCTTCGCCCGGGTGGCGTTCTCGGGCCAAGAGGCGTTCCAGTTTGAGATCGAGATCGCACGGGGGCTCACCGAGATCGGAAGCCCGGTTGCGAGCCTCGACACGCGTGTCGAACCACGCATCTTTGAGCGAGATGGGTTCGCCTTCACGCTGTGGCGGCACTACGAACAGCCAGGTATCGATCCTTCGGCAGCGAGCTACGCGAGGGCCCTTGAGGGGCTGCATGCGGGTATGACGCAGCTCGACGTCGTTGCGCCGCACTTCAGCGACCGCGTGAGCGAAGCCCAGCGGCTACTCAGAAGCCATGACCGAACGCCACGGCTCGAAGACACCGACCGCGAGCTTCTGCTCGAGACGCTGCGGAGCTGCGGCAGCAGGATCCGCCAGCGATCCACACGCGAGCAATTGCTGCACGGTGAACCACACCCAGGAAACGTCCTGAGCACTGCGGCAGGTTTGTTGTTCATCGATTTCGAAACGTGCTGCCGCGGGCCAGTCGAGTTCGATCTCGCACACGTCCCGGAGGCCGTCTGCGAGGCCTACTCTGCAGCGGATCCCGAACTGATCCACGAGAGCCGACGCCTGGTCTTGGCGATGGTCGCGGCGTGGCGCTGGGATACCGACGACCAATTTCCGAGTGGCGCAAGAGCTGGTCGAGCGCTACTCCGCGCACTGCGTACCGGGCCGCCGTGGCCGACGCTCGACGTCGTCATGAGTCAGGAGACGTAACGACGTCGACGCGCGGTGCCTGTGACAGTGTGCCGAGAATCGAGATTCTCGGCTGTGCGAACGTCTTCACGCCTGACGGCTGTCGAGATCCGCTTCAAGTCGCCGCGGCATGCGGCGAGGCAAGAAGACAGCGATTAGGAACCCCGAGGCGCCACGAGTGCGTCAGCCCGGGAGCATGAGTGGCTGTGCCTTGTAGTACCTGCGCGCTTGCTGTTTGAAGTAGCCGCCGTCGTCGTCGGCCGAGATCGATCGGGTTGTGTTGCCGTCGATCGGTGCCGGATTCGTTACGCCGTCGTTCGCCAAGTCGCAGGCGCATGTGTTGCCGTCGGCGCCGCGGCCGAAGAGGAAGCCGACGAAGCCGGCGCTCACGTATGCGCGCAGGTGGGCTTGCGAGTTCGGTCCGAGCAGCCACTGGACGCGGTTGTCCTGGTAGTGGTCGTTCGTGTTGTTCTCCGCCCGCATCACGGTGTTCCCGAGCGGTATCTGCCACGCCACCATCCGGATCCCGGCCAGGCGCACGAACGTCGAGGCGTAGAGCAGATGGCGCGCGAAGTCGGCCGGTTTGAACCACGTCCTCGGGTTGTGCTCGACGTTCTGGTAGTAGCCGGCGTCCCGGTCGGAGAAGTCCTCGAAGGAGACGTCGAACTGCGCGCCGAGCGACCGGTAGAACGTGGCCGAGTGTGCCGCGTACGCCCCGACCGTCGCAGCCGGGGGCTTCTCGTAGACGATGTCGTGCTTCGTCCCCCAGCCGCTCATGTGGTAGGCGAGGATCACGTTCGGCGCGAGGGCATCGCGGAGGCGGACGAACTCCTGGGCGAATCCCGCCGCCGTCTGAGGCAGGTTCCCCGGCACGACCGCAGAGACCGTCGCGGCGTTGTCGTTCCGAGCGGCCTGCTCGATGTAGCCCCAGAGATCCGGCTCGACGTGGAGTACGACGGGCTTCCTGCCGTTCGCCCGCCGGAAGAAGAGGCGCACGTCGGCCCAATACGCAGCCATCGTGGTCGGGTCGTCGAGGTGCGCAAGGTCGACGGCGTCCTCGCCGCCCGGCTCCACCGGCTTCGATTGGAGGAGCTGGTAGTAGCTGTAGACAGGGATGATCCCGACGGCCCACGACTCGGTGTCGAGCGAGTTACGAACGACCCGTTCGGGTTCCACGTCGACCATCCCGAGCCGGTGTTCGCCCCGCCCGCGAGGTACTGGTACCGGAACCCCAACAGCGCAGCTCGCCGCAGCGCGCGCGCGCCGCCTGGCGAGTCCGCCATGCCGAGCTGCAGGGTCGCAGGCCAGTGGGCTGGGAGCGGCGGCGTGCCGGACGTGGCACCTCCGGCGCCGGTCGTGATGAGAGCCGCGACGGCGGCCGTCGCGAGAAGCACGCTGCCGGCCTTCACCCGAGAGGTTCTACGCGAAGCCGAGGTGGCTGTCGTCACCCATTCGGCAGTTCTTCCCGGGGTGGGCGCCGCGGTAGCAATGCCCCCGACAAGAATCGAACTTGTGCAC